>NZ_CP110535.1:2486741-3730112 GCF_026104355.1 Halomonas sp. BDJS001 | reverse complement strand
TTTTTGCGCGGGCTAGCCATTGCTCACATCTCCTCTGGGGCGCTAACCCCCATTAAATCAAGCCCGTTGCGCAGCACTTGACGGGTGGCGAGGCCCAACGCCAGGCGCGTGTTGCGCAGGGTGTCGTCCTCAACCATGACTTTGACGGCGTTGTAGCAGGTGTGGAAATCGCCGGCAAGATCGAGCAGATACTGAGCAACCTGCTGGGGTTCGCGGTTTCTGGCAGCGGTTTCCACGACTTCAGGGAAGCGCGCTAGCCGGTTAAGTACCGCTTTCTCCTGGTCGCTGTCCAGCAGCGCCAGGTTGGCAAGTGCCAGGGCGTGATCAAAGGGCTGGCCGGCATCCTGGGCTTTGCGCAGCATGCTGCAGACCCGGGCGTGGGCGTACTGGATGTAGTAGACCGGATTGTCGTTGGACTGCGAGCGGGCCAGATCAATATCAAAGGTGAGCTGTGAGTCTGCGCGGCGGGCGGCGAGGAAGAAGCGCGTGGCATCGCGGCCGACTTCGTCGATCAAGTCGCGGACGGTGACATAGCTACCGGCACGCTTGGAGAGTTTTACCTCAACGCCAGAGCGAGTGACCATGACCATCTGATGGAGCACATAGTCGGGCCAGCCTTTGGGGATGCCCACCTCCAGTGCCTGTAAACCGGCGCGTACGCGGGTGACGGTGGAGTGGTGGTCGGCGCCCTGTTCATTGATCACGGTTTTGAAGCCGCGCTGCCATTTGTCCAGATGGTACGCCACATCGGGCAGGAAGTAGGTGTAGCCGCCGTCGCGTTTGCGCATCACGCGGTCTTTGTCATCGCCGAAGTCGGTGGTGCGTAGCCACATGGCGCCGTCATCTTCATAGGTATGGCCCGCGTTCACCAGTTTCTCAACGGTCGCCTCTACCTTACCATCCTCATAGAGGGATGATTCCAGAAAATAGACGTCAAACTCGACGCCAAAGGCTTTAAGATCCAGATCCTGTTCGCGACGCAGCCACGCCACGGCGAACGCTTGAATGGCGTCCAGATCGTCAGGGTCGGCTTTGGCGGTGACTTCGCGGTCATCGGCACTGACTGTTTTGCCGGCCAGGTAGTCGTTGGCCACATCGACGATATATTCACCGCGATAGCCATCTTCAGGCCAGCTCTCATCGTCAGGGCCCAAGCCTTTGACCCGCGCTTGTACCGAACGAGCCAGGTTGGTGATCTGGGCGCCTGCATCGTTGTAGTAGAACTCGCGGGTGACATCAAAGCCGGTGGCTTCGAGCAGGCGACAGAGGCAGTCGCCAATCGCTGCGCCGCGGCCATGACCTACGTGGAGCGGGCCGGTGGGGTTGGCGGAAACGAACTCGACCTGCACCTTCTCACCTTTGCCCACCATGCTGCGGCCAAAGGTATCGCCACAGTCGAGTACCTGGGCAACGATTTGCGCCGCGGCATCAGCGGCGGCAAAAAAGTTGATAAAGCCGGGGCCCGCAATCTCGGTTTTTTGGATGGCGTCGCTTTCTGGTAGCGCTTCCACCAGTGCGTTGGCTAGTTCACGCGGATTTTTGCCTGCCGGTTTGGCCAGCATCAGCGCCAAGTTGGTGGCGTAATCGCCGTGGGCCTTGTCTTTGGTTGGATCCACTTTGATGGTGGGCTGAAGGTCGTTGGGCAGCACGCCTTGGTGCTTGAGCGCGGTGAGTGCGCCTTCGAGCAGTGAAACTATCGTCTCTTTCATGTAGGTATCCGGTTACGTCTATGGCGGCGTGTGCTAACGCGCAGCAGTAAAGGTGCGTCGGCAAAGCGGCTATTATCGGCAATTGAGCCGCAGTTTCAAAGCCATGTTGCTAAACAAGTGCTAAGCAAGGGTTTGTGGGTCGATATCAATCGACCAGCGTACCTTGCGTGCCTCGCGGTTGGCTTCAAGCCACTGCACCAGCCAGCTAACGGCAGGGTGTAGTTGGCTGCGTTTATGGGCTGTCAGCATAACGTGTAAATGGTAGCGGTTTTGGCGTCTTTCCATTGGGGCGGGCACCGGCCCCAGGCAACGGGTGGCGACACCGCTCTCTTTTAACCACTGGCGCAGGGCCTGGGCGGCCTGCTGCGCCATAGCCAAAGCGGCCTCCTCTTTGGGGCTTTCGATGCGTAGCAGCGCCATAAAACAGAACGGGGGCAGTTGGGAAATGCGCCTCTCTTCCAGCATATTGCGCGCCAGCGCCCCGTAGCCATGCTCAGCCAGTTGGCCCAAATGAGGGTCGTCGGGGTGTAGCGTTTGCACCAGCACGCGGCCTGGGTGGGCGGCGCGACCAGCTCGGCCCGCTACCTGTTCGAGCAGTTGGGCGCTGTGTTCCAGGGCGCGAAAATCAGCGGCGTAGAGGCCACCGTCGGCATTGACCACCACCACCAGCGTAACATGGGGTAGATGGTGGCCCTTGGCGAGCATTTGGGTGCCAACCAATACGCAGGGTTCACTCCGGTGTATCTCTTTTAGCACTTGTTCAAAGCTATCTTTCCGCCGCGTGCTGTCGCGGTCGATGCGGTAAATGGTGGTTTTGGGGAACAGCGTCTGCAGTGTCTCTTCGGTACGTTCTGTACCGCTACCCAGGGCGCGCAGGTCGCCGCTGCCGCACTCGGGGCAGGCATCCGGCAGGGCGCGGCGGCTATCGCAGTGGTGGCAAGCCAGTAAGGGAGGTTGGCGGTGTAGCGTCATGCGTGCGTCGCACTGATTGCAATCGGCGATCCAACCGCAGGCGTGGCAGGCAAGGGTTGGGGCAAAACCGCGCCGGTTGATAAAAATCAGTACCTGTTTACCAGCGCTCAAGGTGCTTTTAATAGCCTTGATGGCGCCAGGAAGCAGCCCCCCCTGGCGGCGCTGGTGGCGTAGGTCGATCAACTCCAGCTTGGCCGGTGGGTGCTGGCTGGGGCGTTGGGTTAAACGAAGATGGCGATAGGCGCCGCTAAGCGCCTGATGCAGGCTCTCCAGCGAAGGCGTGGCGCTGCCCATCAGCAGTGGGATTTTATGGTAGTGAGCTCTGGCCACCGCTAAATCCCGGGCGTGGTAGCGCAAGCCGTCGTGCTGTTTGTAGGAGCCGTCGTGCTCCTCATCGACAATAATCGCCCCGGGGTTGGCCAGCGGGGTGAAAATTGCCGAGCGGGTGCCAATAATAATCAGCGCCCGACCGCTGGCGGCGGCCTCCCACACGTCTAGCCGCTCTGGGTCGGTGAGGCCTGAATGCAGTGCCACCACGGGCACCCGAAAACGGTTTCTAAAGCGGGCGAGCGTCTGGGGGGTTAAGCCAATTTCCGGCACCAATACCAGCGACTGTTTGCCTTTGGCGGCAATAGCTTCAATTAGTTGAAGATAGACTTCGGTTTTACCGCTACCAGTGACGCCTTCGAGCAAGCAGGGGTGATAGCTATCGAGCTTTTCGTGCAGTGCTGCCAGCGCCGTGGCCTGTTCGCGATTAAGGGGGAGTGCCGGTGTTGCCAACAAGTTGCCGCTGGGGGGCGCTGGAGCAGTGAGAATGTGCTCCTGACTCGTGGCCAGGCCTTTTTTCTCCAGCGCCAGTAGCTGATCGCGGGCAAAACCGTGGGCGCTAACCGCACGGCTGGGTAGGCCGTGCGGGTGTTGGCGCAGCAGCGAATATAGCTCGGCTTGTTTGGGGGCTCGGCTGAGTATCTCTTCTGCGCCTTCGCCCTGGGCGAGCCATAGGGTTTGGGTGCGCCCCGCCATGGGATGTCCCTGGCGTAGCCGTGCTGGCATGGCGTGGTGCAGGGTGTCGCCCAGGCTGTGCTGGTAGTAACGGGCGGCAAAGCGGCATAGCCATAGCCAATCTTCCGGCAGAGGGGCATCATCAAGCGTTTCACTAATCGCCCGGAGTTGGCTGCGCGGCAGGTCGCTGCTGTCAGCCAGTTCGACCACCACGCCAACCACTTCGCGCCGTCCAAACGGCACCCGCACGCGCAGGCCCGGCTGCCAGCCGCAGGAGGGTACTTTCCTGGATGGCAGGTAGTCGAACAGGCGGCGCAGCGGCGAGGGTAGGGCTACTTTAAGCACCTGGCCGGGTGCTTGAGCAGATCCTTGAAAAGATGCCTGTGAAGAAAAGGAGTCAGCCAATTGGCCTCCGGCGTTAGTTTTGCTAGAATATGCGACCGCTCTGAATCTTAACGATCTTTATCGATCTATTGTAAAGGTCTATTGCTAAGATCTGTTGCAAAGAACCATCGTAACGACAGAGCGGCTAACCGGTTAGTCGTTTTTTCCAAACCCGTATGCGGTACTTGGCAAGAGATCAGGTGGCGGCATACAGCTTAGTGAGGCTCGAAATGAGACAAGGTATTCACCCGAATTACAACACGGTCACCGCCAACTGTTCTTGCGGCGCTACTTTCCAGGTAGGTACGACCTCTGGTCAGGACTTCTCTTTGGATGTGTGCTCCAACTGCCACCCGTTCTACACAGGTAAGCAGAAGCAAGCGACCACTGGTGGCCGCGTAGAGCGCTTCAACAAGCGTTTCGGCGCTGCTGTTAAGCGCGGCTAATCCCAGCCGGATAGCCATATCGCCAGCCTGCCTGTGCATTTCAGGCTAGGTTCGCGCAAAACCCACGCCTAGGCGTGGGTTTTTGTGCGCTGGATATATACTTGCTGCATGGGCTTTATGTGGAAAAAATTTCCATAAATGCTGCCATGCAGCAATAAGTAAAGCGTTATGAATAAAGCCGGTTTGCATAAGTTTCTGCAAATAGTGGCTAAAAGTGACGAATATGAAGGTAAAATTCAGTTAAACGAGCGTTTTGTTGTAAGTTGACGGCGCGCTTGAGGCGCTATGGTTTTTTCTATATTCTGAAACGACTTATCTACTTTATGTTAACTGGACTCTGACCATGACGGATGCAAATAAGCAGGCTGCTTTGGATTATCACGCGAAACCGATTCCCGGTAAGCTTTCGGTGGAGTTGACCAAACCCACCGCGACGGCGAGGGATTTGGCACTGGCGTATAGTCCGGGCGTGGCTGAGCCAGTGATTGAAATCGCCCGGGATGCGGAAAATGCCTACCGCTATACCGGCAAGGGCAATCTGGTCGCCGTGATTACCGATGGCAGCGCTATTCTGGGGTTGGGTAATCTGGGCCCGTTGGCGAGCAAGCCGGTGATGGAAGGCAAAGGCGTGCTATTCAAGTGCTTTGCTGGCATCAACTCAGTGGATATCGAAGTGGATGCGGAGAGCCCCCAGGCGTTTATCGATACCGTGGCGCGGATTGCCGATACCTGGGGCGGCATCAATCTTGAAGATATCAAGGCGCCGGAGTGTTTTGAAATCGAGAAAGCGCTGATCGAGCGCTGCAGTATCCCGGTATTTCACGATGATCAGCACGGCACCGCGATTGTCACGGCGGCTGGGATGCTGAACGCGTTGGATATTGCTGGCAAAAAAATCGAAGACGTTAAGATTGTTTGCATGGGCGCTGGTGCGGCGGCGATTGCCTGTATGCGCCTGCTGGTCTCCTGTGGTGCAAGTAAAGAAAACCTTGTAATGCTGGATCGGCGTGGCGTTATTCATACTGATCGCGAAGGTATCAATGAGTATAAAGCTGAATTCGCCCGCGATACCGAGATGCGTACCTTAGATGATGCTATCGATAACGCTGACGTCTTTATCGGCCTGTCAGGTCCGGGGCTGCTCTCTGCTGAGCAGGTTAAGAAAATGGCGCCAGATCCGGTGATTTTTGCCTGCACTAACCCAGATCCGGAAATTCACCCTGACGTGGCCCGCGAAGCGCGCCCTGATGTCATTATGGCGACCGGCCGTTCGGACTTCCCGAACCAGGTCAACAACGTGCTGGGTTTCCCGTTTATCTTCCGCGGCGCTTTGGATGTTCGAGCCACGCGCATTAACGAAGAGATGAAGCTGGCAGCAGTACATGCCCTGAAAGATCTGGCCCGTGAGCCGGTACCCCAGGAAGTGTTGGACGCCTACGAGCGCACCGAGATGAGCTTTGGTCGCGAGTACATCATCCCCACGCCTGTCGATATTCGCCTGCTGGCGCGGGTTACCTCGGCGGTTGCCCAAGCCGCGGTTGATTCTGGCGTAGCGCGTAAGCCATTTCCAGCGCACTACCCGCTGCAGTCAATTAATGACGTTTACGGCGGCTGAATCGCTGCGCCCAGGCTTATCCTTACGCGCTTCTTAGCGGGCGTAAGTGTTTTGAGGAGGTATGTCCGTTAGTCTTTTGCATAGCGCGTTAGTCCCTCCTGAGCGGTAGAGGCCACTAGGCGGCCGTCGCGGCTGTAAATATGCCCCCGTGCCAACCCTCGGGCTCCGCCTGCCCAGGGTGAGTCGATAACGTATAGCAGCCAGTCGTCCAAACGGGTGTCCTGGTGGAGCCACAGGGCATGGTCAAGGCTGGCGATGCGTAGCTTGGGGTCGCGGTACTCAATGCCATGGGGAAGCAGGCTGGTGGTTAGCAGATTGAAGTCTGAGGCGTAAGAGAGCAGGTGGCGGTGCAGCGCCGGGTCGTCCGGCAGCGTGCCGGAAAGACGAAACCATAGGCATTGGCCTGCTGGCGTGCCGCTGTCGGGGTTGCCAGGGAGATGCACAAACTCAATTGGGTGGCCTGGGAAGCGCTCGTGCTTGGCCTCGCCGTTTTTAATTAGCGCTTCGGGTGCTGGCACATTGGGCATGGCGCGCTGATGGCTAAAGCTCGCCTCTTCGCTTTGAAAGGAGGCGCTGCAGAAGAAAATGGGTCGGCCTTTTTGAATGGCAGTGACGCGGCGGGTGGTGAAGCTGCCACCATCGCGAATAGTATCCACTTGATAGACAACGGGACGGTGGGGATCGCCGGGACGCAGAAAATAGCCGTGTTGAGAGTGGGGGCGGCGCTCATTGGGCACGGTGCGTGCGGCGGCTGCCAGCGCCTGACCGAGCACCTGACCACCATAGAGTTGAGGAAAGCCTAGATCCTGACTCTGGCCACGATATAGCGTCTCTTCCAGTGTCTCTAGCTCTAGTAACGCTACCAGTTTATTCAGCGCGTCTGTCATTCTCGGTATCCTTGCGGCTGTCTCTATAAGAGGCTGTCGGTGGAAGTGAGTTGCCACGTCAAGGGCAGCCCTTTCATACGATCGTTTAGCTACCTTAGCGGAGTTTACGTTTATGCGCAGCGATGAATTTTACATGCACCGGGCGCTTGACCAAGCCCATCTGGCTGCTGCGGCGGGCGAGGTGCCCGTGGGGGCGGTGGTCGTCGATGCGCAGGGGGAGATCATTGGCGTCGGCTGCAATGCGCCGGTGGCCAGCTGCGACCCTAGCGGTCACGCGGAAGTTCGTGCCCTGCGCGCAGCGGGCCAGCACCAGGGTAATTATCGCCTTGAAGGGTGCACCCTGTTTGTCACCTTAGAGCCGTGCATGATGTGCGCAGGGGCGATGATCCATGCACGCCTGGCGCGGCTGGTGTATGGCGCCGCCGAACCCCGAACTGGCATGGTCGAATCCAAAGCTAACCTGTTGGCGCAGCCGTGGTTCAATCATCAGGTAGCGGTGACGGGCGGTGTATTAGCGGCACCCTCGCAAAAATTGCTGAAGCGTTTTTTCACCGCGCGACGTGATCAACTGAACCAGAAATAATTAATTAAGCGGCGGCACAAGCTCGAACAATAGCAGTGGATCATCGTTGACAGGTGTTTGTTCTAATTGGAAAAACTGCTGACGGCTACGCTCAACATACTCAATCATTTCGTAGTAGCGCCGGATGTTGCGTACGTATATTACCGGCTCCCCGCCCCGGGCGTAGCCGTGACGCGTTTGGCTATGCCATGCACGCTGTTGCAAGAGCGGGAGCGCGGCGCGTACATCCACCCAACTGTCGGGGTTGCCAGCGCGCATTTCGGCGATCTTGCGAGCGTCGTATAAATGCCCCAGGCCTACATTGTAAGCAGCCATGGCCATAAACAGCCGGTCATCGCCGGTGATGCTTTCCGGTAAGCGATCCTTGATGCTGCGTAAATAGCGGGCACCGCCATCAATGCTCTGGGCCGGATCGGTACGGTCGCTGATGCCCATTTCACCGGCAGTGTCATTGGTCAGCATCATTAAACCGCGTACACCGGTCGGCGAGACGGCGTCAGGATCCCAGTGAGACTCCTGGTAGCCCACGGCCGCGAGTAACTTCCAATCAAACCCCGTTTCCCGAGCAGACTGCTGAAAGAGGTCTCTGTAACGGGGCAAGCGCGCGTCCAGGTGATCAAGAAAGGTGCGGGTGCCGACATACTCTAAGTAGTCGTCATGGCCAAAATAGCGACTTACCAGCCGATCCAGCGTGCCGCTCTCCTGCAGGTCTTGGAGGAAGCGATTAGCGGCCTCAAGTAACCCTAAGCCGCGACCACTGGGCACCGCCCACGCCATGGAGAGCGGGTCGCCGAGGATAAAGCCGCGTTCAACGTTAGGAAAAAACAGCCGGTTTAAACGGAATTGATGCTCAAAAATAACCGCTGCGTCCAAGGTGCCATTCTCAACCCGGGCCAGTAGTTCGGCGACTTCCAGTTCGTGAGACTCTTTCCAGCTCAGGGTGGGGTAGCGGTTCTGGAGGTCGCGCAGCGCTTCGCTGGTACCCGCTTCGCTAAGCGTACCAAGCTCCAGGCCGACCAGGTCGCCCGGCTCACTGATGCCATTAAGGCCGCGCCGGTAGACGACCAGTGGCTGCATTTGAATAATCGGTCGGGTGTAGTAAATGCCGGAAGGGTTAGGTAGCAGCGGTAGTGCTGCCGCGCCCAGGTCGCCGCTCTCACGTACCGCCGGCAGCACACTTTCAGGGTGGTGGCGGGCGTTAAGGTTAAGACTCACCCCAAGGTAATCGGCAAAACGGTGCATCAGCTCATACTCAAAGCCGGTAGGGCCTTGGCGACCCTCGTAATAAGTAGTGGGTGTGTTACGGGTGTGGACGGTAATAAAATCTTTTGCAGTGATCTGCGTCAGGTGCTCGCCGGGAGGAATCAGGGAGAGCGTCGGCACCAGCGTCAAAAGCGTAATAGCTATCAGCGCATAATAAGCGCTGGCTCGGGCTACAAAGTGTCGGCAAATCAACGTCAGCATGGCGTCTTGTCGGCATGAAACAAGCTGCCACGATACCCAGCCAGGGGCAGGCTGTCACCTTGTTGATTTCGTGTGGCGGGTGGTTTCCAGTATCATAGGCAATTTTCGGCACCATAAAAGCATGGCCGCATAGCGGCCCGGTGATTTCCCTGCTCGAATTTCCCTGCTCTAGAGGCTTCAGGATATGCTCGAACTGCGAGGCGCGCCCGCCCTTTCTGCCTTCCGTCATGCTCGGCTGTTAACGGTGCTGCGTGAACGTGTTCCCGAGGTGGAGGCGCTGTCTGCCCACTATGTTCATTTTATTGATGTTCACGCCCATGACCACCGCGAGGAGCTGGATGACGCTGCCCGCGAACGTTTGGCGCAACTATTGGACTACGTGCCGAGCCATAGCTCCCAATCGAACGACGAGGTTCCTGCGCGTGCCCAGCGTTTTTTGGTGGTGCCGCGCCTAGGCACCCAATCGCCCTGGTCGTCAAAAGCCACTGATATTGCCCACAACTGTGGCTTGCGCCAAGTTAGCCGCATTGAGCGCGGCATCGATTATCGGGTCGGCTTTACCACCATGCCGAATGAAGAGGGGTTGAACGCGCTGGCGGCTCTGCTGCACGACCGTATGACCGAAACTGTGCTGGCCGATGCTTCGGACGCCGCCAAGCTGTTTGCCCAACACGACCCGGCGCCACTGGGCAGTGTGGATATTCTTGAGGGTGGCCGGGATGCGCTGGCAGCCGCCAATCAGGCGCTGGGGTTGGCGCTGGCCGAAGATGAAATCGACTACCTTGTCGATGCTTTCAATGAGCTGGGGCGTAACCCCAGCGACGTTGAGCTGATGATGTTTGCCCAGGCCAACTCTGAGCACTGCCGTCACAAAATCTTCAACGCCGATTGGGTGATCGATGGCGAGCCGCAGAGCCACTCGCTGTTTAAGATGATCAAAAACACCTTTGCATCCTCGCCTGACAATGTCCTCTCGGCTTACAGCGACAATGCCGCCGTGATCAAGGGCAGTCAGGCCGGGCGTTTCTTTGCTACGCCGCTGACGGGCGCTGACAACGAGCGCGCGCTCTACGCCGCTCATCAGGAGCCCATCCATATCCTGATGAAGGTAGAGACTCATAACCACCCCACCGCGATCGCCCCTTTTCCAGGTGCGGCGACCGGCTCCGGTGGTGAAATCCGTGACGAAGGTGCCACCGGCATTGGCGGCAAGCCTAAAGCGGGCCTTTCAGGCTATACCGTTTCCAATCTACGAATCCCTGAATTCGTGCAGCCCTGGGAGGCGTTTGATTACGGCAAGCCCGAGCGCATGCAGTCGGCACTCAATATTATGCTCGATGGCCCCATCGGTGGCGCTGCGTTCAATAATGAGTTTGGTCGCCCCAATTTAACCGGCTACTTCCGCACCTACGAGCAGGAGTCGCTTAACGAGGGCGGCATTGAGCGTCGCGGCTTCCATAAGCCGATTATGCTTGCCGGCGGTTACGGCAATATTCGCGCCCACCATGTTCAGAAGGGCGATATCCCTGTCGGCGGCAAGCTGATTGTGATGGGCGGCCCGGCGATGTTGATTGGCCTGGGCGGCGGGGCAGCCTCCAGCATGTCATCCGGCACCTCCAGCGCCGATTTGGATTTTGCCTCGGTACAGCGTGAGAACCCGGAAATTGAGCGCCGTGCTCAAGAGGTGATCGACCGCTGCTGGGCGCTGGGCGACCACAACCCGATCCGCTTTATCCACGATGTGGGCGCCGGTGGGCTCTCCAACGCGCTGCCGGAGCTGGTTAAAGATGGCAACCGCGGCGGCCTATTTGATCTGCGCGCGGTGCCGAATGCCGAGCCGGGCATGAGCCCACTGGAAATCTGGTGTAACGAGGCGCAAGAGCGCTACGTGCTCGCTGTTGCGCCTGAAGATTTAGACACCTTTGATGCCCTCTGCAAGCGCGAGCGTTGCCCCTATGCGGTGGTCGGTGAAGCGCTGGAAGCACACCACCTTGAAGTACGCGACGGCCACTTTGATAGTAAGCCGGTTGACCTACCGATGAGTGTGCTGTTTGGCAAAGCGCCCAAAATGCAGCGCGAATTCGAGCGTCACGACCCGGAGCTTTCCGGGGTAATGCTCGATAACCTCGACTTGCGCGAAGCGCTGGATCGGGTGCTGCGCTTGCCGACCGTGGCCTCAAAAAGTTTCCTCATCACCATTGGTGACCGCTCGATTACCGGCCAGGTGGCTCGCGATCAAATGGTGGGCCCCTGGCAGGTGCCGGTGGCCGATGTGGCGGTGACCACGGCCAGCTTTGATACCCACACGGGTGAAGCCATGGCCATGGGGGAGCGCCCCCCGGTGGCGCTAATCAATCCTGCTGCCAGCGCCCGCTTGGCGGTTGCCGAAGCGATTACCAATCTAGCGGCAGCGCCGATTGCCAAGCTTAGCGATATCAAGCTCTCTGCTAACTGGATGAGCGCGGCTGACCACCCTGGGGAAAACCAGGCGTTGTATGACGCTGTGTATGCGGTGGGTATGGAGATGTGCCCGGCGCTAGGCATTGCCATCCCAGTGGGCAAAGACTCCATGTCGATGCGCACCTCCTGGGTCGATGAGAAAGAGGAGGGCGAACATGAAGACAAAAGCGTCACCTCACCGCTCTCGCTGGTAGTCACCGGCTTTGCCCCGGTGACGGATGCATTGGCGACGCTAACGCCACAGATCAATCTGGATCAGGATGAGTCGGATCTGATTTTGATCGACCTGGGCAATGGTCAGAATCGCTTGGGCGGCTCCGCCTTGGCACAGGTGTACGGTCAAGTGGGCAACGACTGCCCCGATGTGGATGACCCGGAAGATATCAAAGCGTTCTTCGAAGTCATTCAGGGTCTGAACCGTGACGGCAAGCTGCTGGCCTATCACGATCGTAGCGATGGCGGCCTGCTGGTCACGCTGCTGGAAATGGCCTTTGCCGCCCACGCCGGGCTTGAGATCAAGCTCGACTGGATGATCGACGAGCCAGTGGAGGCGTTGAACGCGCTATTCTCTGAAGAGCTGGGTGCGGTGATTCAGGTCAATCGGGAACACACTGAAGAAGTGTTGGCGCAGTTTGCCGTGGCGGGTATCGAAACCTGCGGCGTTATCGCTCGCCCGCGTTACGATGACCAGGTGCGCGTTACACTGTTTGAAGAGCCTTTGTTGGAAACCACTCGCCAGCTTACCCAGCGTACCTGGACAGAAACCAGTTACCGGATGCAGGCGCTGCGCGACAACCCCGAATGCGCCAAGAACGAATACGACAATCTGCTCGATAGCCGCGACCCAGGGCTCTCCGCAACGCCCACCTTTGATATTAATGACGATATCAGTGCGCCGTTTATTAATACCACCAGGCCCGCCATGGCCGTGCTTCGTGAGCAGGGCGTCAATGGCCAGGTGGAAATGGCCTGGGCCTTTGATAAAGCTGGGTTTGACGCCGTGGATGTGCATATGAGCGACATCCTGGAGGGGCGCGTTTCGCTGGAAGCGTTTAAAGGCCTGGTGGCCTGTGGCGGCTTCTCCTATGGCGACGTGCTGGGTGCTGGCGGTGGCTGGGCCAAGTCGGTGCTGTTTAACGAGCGTGCACGGGCGCAATTTGCGGCCTTCTTCGCCCGTGAGGACAGCTTCTCGCTGGGAGTATGTAACGGCTGCCAGATGCTGTCGCAGTTGAAATCGCTGATTCCCGGCGCTGAAAACTGGCCGACCTTTGTGCGCAATGAATCCGAGCAGTTTGAGGCGCGGGTTTCGATGGTGCGGGTTGAAAAGAGTCCCTCGATTCTGCTCGCCGGTATGGAAGGCTCTCAGTTGCCCATCGCCGTGGCTCATGGCGAAGGGCAGGCGGCGTTCCGCGATAGCGCTCATCTGCGCAGCATGCAGTCGAGCAACCAAATTGCTCTGCGCTATATCGATAACTACGGCCAGGCGACCACGCGCTACCCGGCAAACCCGAACGGCTCACCGGCAGGCATAACCGGTCTGACCACGCCGGATGGCCGGGTGACCATTATGATGCCCCACCCCGAGCGCGTTGCTCGGGCGGTCACCAATTCCTGGCGCCCGGCAGAGTGGACTGAAGATGGCGCCTGGCTGCGGCTATTCCGCAACGCTCGGGTTTGGCTCAGCTAACTCCAGCCATGCTCCAAAGAATGCGCTAGGCATCGCGTCCATGTTAACGGCGGATTTTTTCCGCCGTTAACAGTTACGCGATTCGTGACAACCGTTATTAAGAGTGCCGCTGGGGAGCGCTAGCCGGTATTTTATCAGCTCCTTCGGGCGGCAATCCTAGTTTGGCCTCCAGCGTTTCAAGTTCTAACCGGTAGCGCTCGACGAGGTATTCGAAGCGCCCAAAATCATGCCCGCAATCCATGCAGAACACATGGGCTTTACCACGCCGCGTGGCGGGCAAGCGTTTTAAGCGGCTACCGCACTCTGGGCATTCAGGGCTGAAATGGTTGGTTGTCATGGCTCACCTCACTAGTATCTTCTCGCTGATAGACTGTGCGAGTTCAGGGATTATTTAACCATCACTACTACGACGCGACGAAAGTCGTAATGGTTCAATAGCGTGCTATTTAATTTGTCGACACCTAGCTCCTCACTAGTCACCTTACCAACGCCCCAGCTTCGCCCTTATCAGCAGGAAGCGGTCAAGCGTGTGGTGGTGCACTTCCGTGCCTCCAGCGATCCTGCTTTGGTAGTGCTGCCTACCGGTAGCGGGAAATCGCTGGTCATTGCTGAGCTAGCGCGTTTGGCGAGGGGGCGGGTACTGGTGCTGGCTCATGTGCGCGAGCTTGTGGAGCAGAACCACGCCAAATACCAAGCCTATGGGCTTGAAGCGGATATTTTTAGCGCCGGTTTAAAGCGTAAGGAGGCCAGTCGCCAAGTAGTGTTTGGCTCGGTGCAGTCGGTGGTGCGTAACCTGGCGAGTTTTAATGATGCCAATTTTACCCTACTGGTGATCGACGAAAGCCATCGCATATCGCTTAATGAAGACGCCAGCTACCGCCAAGTGATCGAGCATTTGCGACAGCACAATCCGCAATTGAAGATACTTGGCTTAACCGCGACCCCTTATCGCTTGGGGCAAGGGTTTATCTACTATCGCCACCATCACGGCATGGTGCGAGGCAGTGAAGAGAGCTTTTTCCGCGACTGTGTGTTTGAACAGCCACTCCGCCTGATGGTTAAGCAGGGCTATCTCGCTGAACCCAAGCGTTTGGATATGGCCATTGAAGGCTACGATTTCTCTGCACTGAGACCATCATCCAGCGGTCTGTTTCAGGAGCAGGAGCTGAATCGCGTGGTGGCGGGCAGCCGGGCGACGCCGGGGATTATCGGGCAAATCGTCGAGCGTGCGCTTGAGCGCCAGGGCGTGATGATTTTTGCCGCTACTGTGGCCCACGCCGAGGAGATCATGGCTTATCTACCAAGGGAAGAGGCGGCGTTAATTACCGGGGCAACGCCTTCCCAGGAGCGTACTGCGCTGATCGATGCCTTTAAGGCGCGGCAACTGAAATATCTGGTCAACGTGGCGGTGCTGACCACCGGTTTCGATGCGCCCCACGTGGATTTGATCGCTATTTTGAGGCCCACCGAATCGGTGAGCCTCTATCAACAGATGGTGGGCAGAGGGCTGCGCCTATCACCGGGGAAAAGCGACTGTCTGATTCTGGACTATGCCGGTAACCCTTGGGATATTTTTGCCCCAGAAGTTGGCGAGCCCAAGCCGGATAGCGACAGCGAACCGGTTCAGGTAGAGTGTCCGGCTTGCGGTCATGCCAATCTTTACTGGGGTAAGCGCGACGGTGATTTAGTGATTGAGCACTTTGGCCGTCGCTGCCAGGGGCTAATTGAAGATGATGAAGGAAAGCGGCGCCAATGCGACTTCAGGTTCCGTTTCAAAGTCTGCGATGAGTGCGGTGCCGAGAATGATATTGCTGCCCGCCGCTGCCACGGTTGTGAAAAACTACTGGTGGACGCGGATGATAAGCTCAAGGACGCCTTAAAGCTGAAAGACGCCAAGGTACTGCGGGTCAGCGGTATGCAGTTGGAAGCAACGACTAATGGTCGCGGCCTGCCGCGCTTGAAAGTCACCTACTACGACGAAGACGGCACTCACCTGGCCGAGTGGTTTGCGCTGGAAACTCCCGCTCAGCGGCGCGCCTTCTATGCCGCCTTTCTGCGCTACCATCTGCGCGCACCGGGAGGTAAATGGCAGCCGCTAAGCGCCGAGGAGGTCGTCGCCGAACAGCGCCGCCTACGCCACCCGGATTTTGTCGTGGGTCGCAAAGTAGGGCGCCATTTCCAAATCCGTGACAAGCTGTTTGACTATGCAGGCCGCTACCGCAAAGCTGTGGAGGCGGGGTAGCATGTGCCTTGTGGCGATAAGTCATCTATTATTCAACATCGCAACACATTAGAAGGTGCCTGGCATGACTACTTCTCCTAAGCGAGTTACGTTTGATGAGGATAATTTCTGGGTTGAGTTAAGCGATGGTCGCACGGTAGGCGTACCGCTAGCTTGGTACCCGCGTCTTCTTAAAGCGTCACCCCAACAATTGGCGTGCTATGAATTGAGTGCCCGTGGAATTCATTGGGATGCATTGGATGAAGATGTGTCTATTGATGGGTTTCTGGCCGGGCAGGGCGATTTGACACGGCATCGTCAGGCTGTCGCCTGATCACAAACACCTCAAGAGAGCCGACCCGCGTGAGCGAGACGCCAAGCGATACTGTCGATTTAGAAACCCCGGATTCTGCAACCACTGAGCCAGTGGCGGCTTCGTTTGGGCGTCTGTTTAATGAGCCGATTACGCAAATGCCGGAGGATCTGTATATTCCTCCGGAAGCGCTGCGGGTCTTCCTGGAAACCTTTGAAGGGCCGCTGGATCTGCTGCTCTATCTGATTCGCCGCCAGAATCTGGACATTCTGACCATTAACGTGGCCACCATCACCCACCAGTACATCGAGTATGTGGAGCTGATGAAAGCCATGGAGATCGAACTGGCAGGGGAGTACCTGCTAATGGCCGCCATGCTGGCGGAAATCAAGTCGCGCACACTGCTGCCTCGCCCGCCTAAAGCAGAGGGCGAGGAGGAAGAGGATCCCCGCGCCGAGCTTATCCGTCGCCTTCAAGAGTATGAGCGCCTCAAAGAAGCGGCAGAAACGCTGGATACACTGCCGCGTATGGGGCGCGACTGGTTCAGTGTGCAGGCGGGTTTGCCACCATTGGAATCCCGGGTGATTCACCCTGAGGTGGCGTTGGATGAGCTGCTCAGCGCGCTCTCTGATGTGCTCAGGCGCGCCGAACTGGTGCAGGCTCACCAGATCAGTCGAGAGGTGCTCTCTACCCGCGAGCGCATGCTCAAAATTATGGAGCAGCTAAGTCTCGACGACGCCCAGCAGCGCTATACCCCCTTTGAGGCGCTGTTTACGCTGGAAGAGGGGCGTGCAGGCGTGGTGGTTACCTTTATGGCCATTTTAGAGCTAGCTAAAGAGTCCATGATTGAAATTGTCCAAAATGCCCCGCTGTCACCGATTCACGTGCGCGCAGGCGTGCTGCCCTGACAGATGGTGAGGAGAGTGCTTTTGAAGAGGGCGAAATAGAGGGTGATGCCTATGGTGAGTCCGCTTTTGAACCTGACGGGGAGACGTCATGAGTGAGGCCGTCACCGCAGTAGACGACATTATTGAGGCGGCCCTGCTGGCCGCTGGCGAACCACTGCCCCTTGAGCGTCTGGAAACGCTTTTTCTGGAGGACGAATGCCCTACACGCAAGGAGTTTCGTGACATCCTTGAGCGCTTGCAGCAACGCCATTCGGGGGGCGCGCTTGAGCTGTTAGAGACCGTTTCGGGCTATCAGCTGCGTATTCGCCCGCGGCTTTCCCAGTGGGTGTCTCGGCTATGGGACGAGCGCCCTCAGCGCTACTCCCGGGCGCTGCTGGAAACGCTGGCGTTAATCGCCTACCGGCAGCCGGTGACGCGGGGTGATATCGAAGAGGTGCGTGGGGTCAGCGTGAGTAGCTCGATCATGCGCACCCTTGCAGAGCGTGGCTGGATTCGTGTGGTTGGTCACCGTGATGTGCCCGGTCGGCCGGCGGTCTATGCCACCACGCGCAGCTTTTTGGATGATTTTGGCTTAAAGACCCTCGATGCGCTGCCGCCCATGCACACGCTGGCGAGCTGGGACGAGAACGAACTACCTGAAGAGCCGGGAATGACGCAGCATACGGATATTCAGGAACAAAATGACCCCGGTTTAGAGCATGAAGCACTGGACGAAACGAACGAAACCGTGCAGGATGCGCCTCCCCAGAATGATGAGTTAAGCTCGGCTGAACTCGCCGAGACCCACGCCGAGACGGCGTTAACCCAGCCGTTGAGTTTTGCCGACCTACAGGCACGGCTCGCGGCACGTGCCAAGCGCCAACAAGATGAGCGCGAAAGCACGCAGACTACCGATGTGAGGTCAGACGACCATGAGTCAGAGTAATAACACCACCCCCCCCCCAGCGAAAAGCTGCAAAAAGTTTTGGCCCGTGCAGGCCTTGGCTCGCGGCGTGAGATGGAAACGGCGATTTCCGCCGGCCGGGTTAAAGTGAATAGCCAGGTGGCCAAGCTGGGCGACCGCGTGGAAGCGCGGGACAAAGTCAGTTTTGATGACCGTCCGGTGGCACTGCGCCCGGAAGAAGAAGTGCCTCGCCGGGTGATTATGTACAACAAACCGGAAGGCGAGTTGTGCACCCGTAAGGATCCAGAAGGTCGCCGCACGGTATTTGACCGCTTGCCGCGCCTGAAAGGCGAGCGCTGGATTGCCATTGGCCGTTTGGATATCAACACCAGCGGTTTGCTGCTGTTACTACCGATGGTGAGCTGGCCAACCGTTTGATGCATCCCTCTACCCAGGTGGAGCGGGAGTACGCGGTGCGCGTGATGGGGGAAGTGAAGCGCGAGCATATCCTGGCGATGGTCGATGGCGTGATGCTGGAAGATGGCCCGGCGCGCTTTACCGATGTGCAGGAGTTTGGTGGCGAGGGTATCAACACCTGGTTCCACGTGGTGATTCTGGAAGGGCGTAATCGTGAAGTGCGGCGTCTTTGGGAGTCCCAGGCGCTGACGGTGAGTCGTCTGAAGCGCGTACGCTACGGCAATATCTTCCTTGATAAGCGGGCAAAAGCCGGCGAATGGGTCGAGCTTACCCAGGATGAGGTGGATGACTTGGCCACGCTGGCTAACTTGGAAACCCGTAAAGTGCCCGCGCTGACGCCGGATGAGAAGAATCGTTGGAATCGCGATAAGCACAAACGCAAGCCGGTACAGGCGCTGCGCAAACCGAAAAGCAAGGCGCGCTAAACGCCTCTTGCTGAGCCCGTTGAAGTTCTTGGCGGTCAGTCGTTAGCGGTTAGGTGGATAAGCGTGCCTGTCAGCATTGAGTGACGCTAGCAGGTACGCAAATGGTTCATTATTGTAGAATGAAAGCGAAAAAACGCTTGCTATCAATAAGGTGTAAGCGTAGGATATGCATCCGTTCAGGCGGGTCGTTAGCTCAGTTGGTAGAGCAGTTGACTTTTAATCAATTGGTCGCAGGTTCGAATCCTGCACGACCCACCATTCAAACGACTGATCAGTTTAGATAAAGTCAGTTTGAACTCGGTGGTGAACGTTTAAAGTATATGTAGCAACAGCATGTGTAGCAACGCTGGTACGTGAACAGCGCAGCAAGTTTGGGTCGTTAGCTCAGTTGGTAGAGCAGTTGACTTTTAATCAATTGGTCGCAGGTTCGAATCCTGCACGACCCACCAAATTCAACGCCCCTGGCAGTTTAGCTGCCAGGGGCGTTTTGCTGTGTGCGACATTCTGTTTGCAGTCAAACGCTATTCCCCGCCAAAATGGTTTAAAATAAATCTGTTCCGAATGGATTTTAAGCGATGGCCATCGCGAGAGACGCAGCGGCCCATCGCTCCTACGAGCGGCGCATGTGCAAGACGTACTGCGCCGTAGCCCAGTGTTTAACAGGGGGATTCCCTGTTCGTCACAGTGGTAGACACAATGACTATTATGACTACTCAAGCGAAGCTTGATGCCCCGCTACCCACGGCCTACTGCCCGACCCGCATTCCCGCGGAAGATCAGGCCCGGGTTGAAGAGATCAAGCGGCTTTTGAAAGCCCATAACGCCGTTTTGGTTGCCCACTACTACACCGATGATGCTATTCAACAATTGGCTGAAGAGACCGGCGGCTGTGTCGCTGACTCGCTGGAGATGGCGCGCTTTGGTGCTCGCCACGACGCCACCACGCTGGTCGTCGCCGGGGTTCGCTTCATGGGTGAAACCGCCAAGATCCTTTCGCCTGAAAAGCGCATACTGATGCCCACTCTGGAAGCCACCTGTTCGCTGGATATTGGCTGTCCTGCCGATGAGTTCAGTGCTTTCTGTGATGCCCACCCTGAGCGCACCGTGGTGGTGTATGCCAACACCTCCGCTGCAGTTAAAGCACGGGCGGATTGGGTCGTCACCTCGTCGATTGCGGTAGAGGTGATTGAGCACCTGCAAGCTAAAGGCGAGAAAATTCTCTGGGCACCCGATAAGCATTTGGGCGGCTATATCCAGAATAAAACCGGCGCCGATATGCTGATGTGGGATGGCGCCTGTATCGTCCATGAGGAGTTCAAGGCCAAGGGCGTTGAAGACCTCAAACGCATCTATCCGGATGCCGCGGTGTTGGTGCATCCAGAGTCGCCGGAGCCAGTGGTTAAACTGGCCGATGTGGCAGGTTCCACCTCGCAACTGATCAAAGCCGCTAAAGAGCTACCCAACGATAAGCTGATTGTGGCGACGGATCGGGGTATCTTTTTCAAGATGCAGCAGGCGGTACCCGACAAAACCCTGTTTGAAGCGCCTACGGCAGGCAATGGTGCCACCTGCCGCAGTTGCGCCCACTGCCCCTGGATGGCCATGAACGCGCTGGATAATCTGGCAAGTGCATTGCGCGAGGGAAGCGGTGAAATTGAGGTGGATGAAGCGCTGCGCCTGCAGGCTTTAAAGCCCCTTGAGCGGATGCTTAATTTCAACGCTTAGCGAAAAAAGATTAACCGAATGTCATTGCTGTGTCGCTACGCTCCTTGCAATGACATAGGTTTAGTTAAAATCTTCCAGGGTTTCGCGATACTCAATGAAATCCTCGCGGCGCTGCTCGATTCTCGCCAGTGCCTGCTGGTCGTTCTCACGCTCGGCGGCATCCCGGGCGATGGAGAGCTGGCGAATGCCGCGGTCAACGCGACCGGTTAGCTGGAGGTGTTCGGCTCGGGCCAAATGTCCCCAGCTATCATGCCCACTGCGTCCGGCGGCTTCAGCCAGTAGATTAAAACCCTGCGGGTTTTCCGGGTGCTGTGCGGTGATATCGTTTAGTAACTGGTAAGCCGCCTGTGGGTCGCGCTGGAGCTGTGCTTCGGCCAATATCAGTTGGGCGGGCAGGTAGTCCGGCGTAAAGCGCAGCAATCGCTGACTGCGCTGAATGGCCTGCTCGTAGCGCCCCGCTTCCAGCGCCACGCTGGCGGCAGAGGCGGGCAGCATGGCGTAGTCAGGATGCTGGTTGGCAAGCCTGTCCAATTGCTCCAGGGCGCTGTCGGTTTGGCTGTTGCGCGCATCGATCAGTGCTGCCAGGTAATCCTGGGCGGCTTGGTCGGCACCCTCCCGAGAAAGGCGAGACGCGGCTTGCTGGGGAGTGTTGCCGTAAATGCTCAGTAGCGCACGGGCGCGCATCATGTCGTAGAGGGTATCGCTGGTGTACGCATCGGCGATATTGAGTTGGGCGGCGCGGGCTTGGGCGGCGCTAAGGCGACTGTCGGTAACCGGGTGGGTGAGCAGGAATTCCGGCGGTGTATCGCCCTGAAGGCGGGCCATACGCTGCATGGCTGAGAACATGCGTACCATTGCCTCGGGGTCATAGCCCGCATCTGCCATGGCCTGCAGCCCTATGTTATCGGCTTCCTGTTCGAACAGCCGCGAGTAGCTGAGTTGATCCTGGATCAGTGCCGCCTGAGACCCCATGGCGGTCGCCATGCCAACGTCGCCCCCACCACTGGCGGCAATCAGCATGCCTGCCAGCATGGCCGCCATAGCGGGCAGTTGGGTCTGAGCTGCGCGGGCACTGCCCCGGGCATAGTGGCGTTGAGAGAGGTGGCCCAGTTCGTGAGCTAGCACCGAGACAAAGGCGCCTTCATCTTCGGCAAACGCAAATAGTCCTGAATTGATCCCTACTACGCCGCCAGGGACGGCAAAGGCGTTCAGGGAGCCGTTATCGACCATAACGGTGATGGTACGCAGGCCGTTAATATCACTATGCGGGGCCAGCCGGGCAATAAGACTTTGCAAATAATCATTGGTAATGGGGTCTTGCCACTGTGGGGCCTGAGCACGAAACTGACGCAACCAGGCGCGGCCCAAACGATACTCTTCATTGCTGACAGAGGTAGATGCCGCCCCTAGACTGGGTAAGCCGTAGTCGTTAGTAGCAGCACTTGGTGGACTAAATAGTAAGCTGCCGCAGGCACAAGCGAACGCACATATCCAGCCTGGGTAAGCGGTACGATGGGTCGGCATGGCATCCTCTTAAGTGATGGTTAAGCTCGTCAGTCACAGTGTGACATTGATAAAGGCGGGGAAGTGCCGTTAAATCGACTGCTTAGTGAAATCAATCGCTAAAAGACAGTGTATGCCGCAGCGTTTATTAAACAATGTTTATGCAACAGCATTGATCAATCTACGCCGTCAATAGGCAGGTTATTTTGAGGGAGAGTGTATGTCTGAGCAAACCGGGGGCTTTCAACCCGATACGGTGCTTGACGCTTGTGGGCTGCATTGCCCATTGCCATTGCTAAAAGCCAAACAGGCGCTGTCGGGCCTGGCGGCAGGCCAGTTGCTGGAAGTGCGTTCGACAGATGCGGGGTCGTGGCGGGATATGGCATCGTTTACCGATCAGAGTGCGCATACGTTAGAGGGTCGGGAGCAGCGCGACGACGTTTATGTGTATTGGATTAGAAAAGCTGGGGATGCGCACTTATGACCCTGCGCACGATTCTGAAAAGCTGGGTAGAGCGTTACTTCTCGGATGAGGAGGCGCTCATTCTGTTGGTGGTGCTGGTAGCGGGCTTTGCGGCGATTATCTGGTTCGGACGAATGCTGGCGCCCTTTTTTACCGCACTGGTGATCGCGTTTCTTTTGCAGGGCGTAGTCAGTGCGTTTACCCGACGAGGTGTACCTCATCTGCTGGCGGTTATCCTGGTCTTTCTGGCTTTTATCAGTGTGCTGCTTACCCTGGCGTTTATTTTGATGCCGTTGATCTGGAATCAGCTCGTGGGGTTGGTTCAAGAGACACCGCGAATGTTTGCCAGTGGTCAGGGGTGGTTGGATGAGTTGCAGGCGCGCTATCCAAACATTATTACGCCGGATCAGATGCAGAGCTGGATAGGTGTCGCAAGCCGTGAAATCAGCCAGCTAGGCCAGCGCGCTTTAACGCTCTCGTTAGCCTCGCTAGGCAACATCATGGCGCTGATCATCTACCTGGTGCTGGTGCCGATTCTGGTCTTCTTTATGCTCAAGGATCGTGACGTGTTGGTCGGTTTTATACTCTCACTGCTGCCCCAAAAGCGTACGCTGCTATCGCGTATTTGGCGTGAGATGGACGATCAAATTGCCAACTATATTCGTGGTAAATTTATTGAAATCATTATCGTGGGGACGGTGGCGTTCTTTACCTTTGCGTTCTTTGGGTTGCCGTATACCGCCTTGCTGGCGGTATTGGTAGGGCTTTCGGTACTAGTGCCTTATATCGGTGCTGCGGTGGCCACGCTGCCGGTCGCTGCTGTGGCCGGTTTCTATTTTGGTCTTAGCGAAGACTTGGTCTATGTACTTGTGGCTTATGGCGTAATTCAGGCGTTGGATGGCAACGTATTAGCACCGGTGCTGTTCTCTGAGACCAATAATATTCACCCGGTCTCCATCATAGTGGCGGTGCTGTTTTTCGGCGGAATTTGGGGCTTCTGGGGCATTTTCTTTGCCATTCCCTTGGCAACACTGCTGAAAGCGCTGATTTACGCCTGGCCGCGCAGCATGCAAGGGCGTGATGAGCAGCGGGGGGTGGAAGCCCAGGCGTCGGTAAAAGAGTACGAGTAGCGCCCAAGCACTGCCCGCGCTGGTCGCGGGCACGGTGGATTAGCTAGCCGCGTTCAGTTTTTCAGCCGCTGCAAGCACTTCGTCGGCGTGGCCAGGCACTTTAACACCACGCCACTCTTGGGCTAGCTTGCCCTCCTTATCGATCAGGAAGGTACTGCGCTCAATCCCCAGGTGCTCTTTGCCGTACATCTTCTTGAGCTTGATAACGTCAAACAGCGTGCAAACATTTTCATCCTTGTCGGAAATAAGGTCGAAATTGAAATCCTGCTTGGCCTTGAAGTTCTCCTGGGCGCGTAGACCGTCACGAGAGACACCTAGAATCAACGTGTTGGCGGCGTCGAAGGCGGGCTTGCGGTCACGAAAGTCGCCCCCCTCGGTGGTGCAGCCGGGCGTGCTGGCTTTGGGGTAGAAATAAATAACCACTTGTTTGCCGCGTAGTTCCGACAGTGTCACGCTGGTATTACCAGTGGCAGTGGCGGAAAAATCTGCGACCGGCTGACCGATTTCAACAGTCATGATGAGATCCTTATTAACGGTGGATGTTAAGAGTGATTACACGCAAGCCAGAGGGCATTGTCAAAGCGCAAAACAGCGTGACGACAAACTCTCATCGCTTTACGCTGTACAGGCTCGAATCGCCTGAGTACCATTTGGCCTCTGTGCGGGTGGTCGAGTGAGACGAAATAGCGTGATCGCGCTCGGTTTCGACAAGTCTCTAAAGCAGTTGGCAGTTAAAAACCTAGCACTTAAAAACTAGATAGTTGATATCACAATTTGGCTGGTGAGGAATAAACGGATGATCACAGGCAGCATTGTCGCCCTGGCGACGCCTATGAAGGTCAATGGCGACATCGACTGGGAGGCGCTCCGTCGCCTGGTGAACTTCCATCTCGAAAATGGCACCGATGCCATTGTGGCGGCGGGTACCACGGGCGAACCGACGACCATGTCCTTCGCGGAGCACTTTGACGTCATTCGCAGCGTGGTAGAAGAGGTCAATGGCCGTATCCCCGTCATTGCCGGTACCGGTTCGAACAACACCACTGAAGCAGTGGAATTGACCCGCTACGCTAAAGAGGTGGGTGCAGACTACTGTCTGACGGTGGCTCCCTACTATAACAAACCCACTCAGGAAGGCCTGTTTCAGCACTTTAAAGCCACCGCCGAGGCCAGCGACCTGCCGGTCATTCTTTATAATGTGCCTGGCCGCACCTGCTCGGATATCTACAACGAGACTGTGCTGCGTCTGGCCGAAGTCGATAATATTATCGGTTTAAAAGACGCTACGGGGAACCTGGAGCGTGCGGAAGATCTAATCACTCGCCTAAAGGGCAGTGGCTTTATGCTCTACTCTGGTGACGATGCCACCGCCTGCGACTTTATGTTGATGGGTGGCCATGGCGATATCTCCGTTACCGCCAATGTTGCCCCCAGAGCGATGCATGAGCTTTGCGCGGCAGCTGTCGCCGGTGATGCCGATAAGGCGCATCAGATTAATACGCGTTTGATGCCGCTACACACCAATCTGGGTATAGAGTCGAATCCTATTCCTGTGAAGTGGGCGCTGAATCGTATGGGGTATGCGGACGCGGGGATTCGCTTACCGCTAACCTGGCTGTCGGAAAAGTACCACGCCACAGTGAGCGAAGCGCTACAACTGGCGGGCGTCGTAGAGGAGTAACCCGACACAATACCCTTTGCTACCCAGCTCACCTTCCGCTGAGCTGGGTACCTGATTTGTTGACATAAGGTGGCTTGATGAGCTCTGTGCTTGAAATACGTGCGCTTAAATGGGTTCCGCTGGCACTTGCAGCGGCTGTCGCGCTCTCTGGTTGTGCGCGAGATGGTTTTTACCACGACCGTAACCTGGACTACACCGAGGCTGCTCCGGCGCCGCCCTTGGTGCTACCAGAGACCCGCAATACCCAACGCTACCGCGATGCGCTGCCGGTTCCTCAAGCCGCCACCCAGGGGGCACGGCTTGACGAAGCGGCAGAAATCCGCCCTCCGCAGTCACTGGCAATCGGTAGTGGTTTGGAGCCTGAGTACGTCGAGCGTCGCGAAGTGGGCGATCAAACCTGGCTAGTGGTGGCCGCCGATACCGGTACGGTTTGGCCGCAGTTGGAAGAGTTTGTACGCACCCGTCAGTTGGAAGTACAACAGAGCAGCGCTTCCCAGGGGGTTATTGTTACGTCCCAGGCAGAAATACGCCTCCAAAGCGCGCTGCGCGCTGGGAGTAGCGAGGTTCGCTGTGAACGCGGCGGCCAGACCATGGCTAGCTGTCTGGATGCATTAGAGAGCCATCTCAGTGCACGCAGTGCATCTGCCAGTGTCTCCTCTTCCTGGACGGCTCAGCGCCTTACCGATGAGCAGACATTGCAAATCCGTCAGCAGGACGACGAGTGGGAAGTGGTGATTCCGCAGCCGATTGATCGGGTATGGGCCGAGTTGAATCACTATCTTGAACTGGATTTTGCTCAGGAAGGTCAGCGTGATTTACTAGCCGCCGACCCCGCCAGTCATGAGTTCATGGTTGAATATATGACTGAAACCGAGCGCAACCGTAACCCGCTGCAAATCGTCTTCAGCCCGGATGTGCGCAAAATGTCACAGCAAATTCGTCTTGCTCTGCAGCCTAATGGCGACCAAACGATTCTGCGTGCCATTAATGCCAGCGAACGGGCATTTAGCGCCGATGATCAGCGCGAGCTGCTTGAGCGTGTCTCCGGCTATTTACGTTAATTTGTTGATCCCTCAATCCCTTACGGAGCCCCCATGGAAAAGCGCCAAGAACTCTACGCCGGTAAGGCGAAATCTGTGTATACCACCGACGATCCGGATTTGTTGGTGCTGAATTTTCGTGATGACACCAGCGCCTTCGACGGTAAAAAAGTGGAGTCGCTGGCCCGCAAGGGAATGGTCAATAACATCTTTAACGCCTTCATTATGGAGCGGTTGCAGGAAGCGGGTATTCCTACCCACTTTGTAAAGCAGCTCTCCAATACGGAGAGTCTGGTCAAAAAGATGCAGATGATTCCGGTGGAGTGCGTAGTCCGCAATATCGCCGCGGGTGGCTTGGTGAAGCGGCTGGGGGTCGAAGAGGGCATCGCCCTGACGCCACCGACCTTTGAACTGTTCTTAAAGAACGATGAGAAGGGCGACCCGATGATCAATGAGTCGCTGGCGGAAACCTTCGGCTGGGCCACGCCTGAGCAGTTAGCCAAAATGAAGGTGCTCACCTTCAAGGTTAACCATATCCTCAAAGCGCTGTTTGCTGAAGGCGATATGCTGCTGGTGGATTACAAGCTGGAGTTTGGTGTATTCAAAGGCGAGGTGGTGCTGGGGGATGAGTTCTCTCCGGATGGTTGCCGCCTCTGGGATGCCAACACCCGTGAGAAGCTGGATAAAGACCGCTTCCGACAGGGGTTGGGTGGTGTGATTGAAGCGTATGAGGAAGTTGGCCGCCGTTTGGGCATTACCTTCCCTGCGTAAATCGTCGCGCTTGAATTAGGACGTGGCGTAAGGTTCGATAGCCATCACCTCTAAGGTGGTGGCTTCGCCGTTTTGGCGGGGGCAAAACTTAACGTCCACATCGCGCAGTCGCACACCGTAAAGCCGCTCAGACCCCTGATCTTTTTGCTTATAGGCGGGCCTAGGGTCTTGGCTTAGCACCTGTTCAATTAATGCCCGCAGTGTGGCACTGTCCTGGCGCTGAGCGAGCATGTCCAGCGCTGCGGGATGAAAGGTGACATCCATGAGCGATGGCGCAGCAGGGGCAAAACCGGCCTGTGCGTTGGGGCGAGATTCGGCCCAAGGCAGATAAGGCTTGATATCGACCACCGGGGTGCCACTGACTAAATCGCAGCCCTGGAGAAGCAGAGCCACGCCATGCTGAGTGTCGATAGCGATTAATCTCACCAGCGAGAGCCCCAAGCGGTTGGGGCGGTGGGTGCTGCGGCTGGCAAAAACCCCCACCTTTTTATTGCCCCCCAGGCGCGGTGGCCTTACCAGCGGCGACCAGCGCTCGGGGCTTTGATGAAAAATAAAGCTCAGCCATAGGTGGCTGAAGTCTTCCAAACCGCGCACGGCGAGAGGGTCGTTGTAAGGCGCTGTGAGTACCAGCTGGGCATTGGCCGCCGGAGCGAGCCCCGGTTGGCGCGGGATGCCGAATTTATCGGGGTAGTCGCTAACCACATGACCAATGGGCGTCAGCGTAAAGTGCTCGCTGTTAGGGGCGTCGTCCATCACACTGCCTTTTGCTAGGGTTGATTCGCGTATAATTGATCCAAGTAGTATAAAGCAGGCCAATGCCTTAAGCGTGACCAAATGGGGAATGACCCAGTGGGCATGATCAAAGGAGTCTTGATTGAATGTTAGCTGAACAGCTCAGAGGTGACGCATGACCAATACCGAGGAGCCGCAAGCGCCAACCGGTACGCGGATAATGTATCGTGCGGCGCTGGCCCGGGATGCTGCTGACCAGGCGGAAGTGTTTTACCATGCTGTGATGCAAGGTGCGGCCACACATTATACGCTCTCGGAGCGCAAGGCCTGGGCACAGGCACTGCCCCGAGAGGGCAGCGCGTGGGGAGTTAGGCAGGCGCTCTACACCACCTTGGTAGCAACCTGTGATGGTCGCTGCGTGGGGTTTCTTGAGCTGGATTTAGTCGCCGGGCGGGTTGAAACCCTCTACGTATGGCCCTCATTGGCTGGCCGCGGTATCGGCACCACGCTATTGGTACATGCCGAGCGAATGCTCATTGAAGAGGGCAAGGGGCAAATTGAGATAGAGGCTAGCTCAGTGCTTCATGAGCGCTTACTGCGCCGTGGCTGGGAGAACCACGGCGAGCAGTGGGTCGAGCGAAGCGGGGAACGGCTGTTGCGTTATAAGCTCACCAAGCGGCTTAACGCCGTCGAGACGTAAGCAGAGTTACACGCTATAGCTGCGGGTAATCCGCATGGAAAGATCGATTGAGGCGATGTCCTTGGTCAAAGCGCCGCTGGAAATACAATCAACGCCGGTATCGGCGATTGCCCGCAGGGTGGTGGCGTCCACATTGCCTGAAGCTTCCAGGGTGGCGCGGCCACCGTTAATTTCAACGGCTACGTGGAGGTCTTCAATGGCAAAGTTGTCGAGCATGACAATATCAGCCCCCGCTGCCAGCGCCTGATCCAGCTCTTCAAAGGTTTCTACCTCGACTTCTACAGGCAAGTCGCTGGCTAGCTTGCGTGCCTGGGCCACCGCCGCTTGAATGCCCCCACAGGCAGCAATGTGGTTCTCTTTGATCAAAAACGCGTCCCACAGGCCAATGCGGTGGTTGTGACCGCCTCCACAGGTGACCGCATACTTTTGCGCCAAGCGCATACCGGGTAACGTTTTGCGGGTATCCAGCAGGCGGACGCCGGTGCCTTCGATCAGGTCGACATAAGTGCGGGTGGCCGTGGCAGTGGCCGACAGCGTTTGCAACACGTTAAGTGCCGCCCGCTCGCCGGTCAGCAGGACGCGGGCAGGGCCTTCCAGGGTTAAGAAACACTGACCCGCTTCAAGTTTATCGCCGTCGGCGGCGTGCCAGGTCAGGCTTACCCGACTATCCAGGCGGCGAAACAGCTCATCCACCCAAGGGGCTCCGCACAGTATGGCGGCATCGCGGCTAATCACGTCGGCGCTGGCCCACTGGTGTTCAGGGATCAATTGCGCGGTAATATCACCCGGGCCAACGTCCTCAGCCAACAGGCGAGCGGCGCTGGCGCGGATTTCTTCAGCAAGAGCGGATTGATAATGCATGGCAGTGATTCTCTGAACGTCATCGATTGTGGGCGGCCATTATAATGAAAGAGAGCCGTGGAAGAACGCGTTACCGTAGAGGAGACCATGCGTATGGAAGACAAACAACCCCTTAGCGGTTGGTGGAGTAGCGCCCGGCAAGTCGTTTCACCCAACTGCGACGCCCGGCTCGGTAAGGAGGTCTCGCTACTACTCATTCACGCTATCAGTCTGCCTCCCGGTCAGTTTAGCGGCGACGCTATTGAGGCGCTATTTACCAATCAGCTACCGGTTGATGAGCACCCCTTTTTTACGGAAATAGCGCACTTAAGAGTCTCTGCTCATCTGCTCATTCGTCGTGATGGCGAATGTGTGCAGTTTGTTGATACAGATCATCGTGCGTGGCATGCCGGTCGCTCATGCTGGTGGGACGCTCATCAAGCAGGGTGGCGAACAGCGCTCAACGATTTCTCGGTGGGTATTGAGCTCGAGGGAGATGACGTTACCCCTTACCGTAAAGCTCAGTATAGCGCGCTGGTAGAGGTGACAGTGTGGTTAATGGCGCGCTACCCCGAGATCAATAGCGAGCGTATCACCAGTCATGCCCGTGTGGCGCCGCTGCGCAAAACAGACCCTGGCCCGGCATTTGATTGGGCGTATTTTCATCAGCAGTTGAGTCGCGCATTGCACGCAAGGAGGACGAGTGAGCATTTCACTAGTTAAGTGTTTCACTTCCAACATAATAAAACGGTAGTTTAATTACATTTGGCGACCTGCAGATAGCCGCTTGGAATGCTCTATACATCGCTTATGTTGCACTGCAATAGTTTGTTTTCGATAGGCTTTTCCACCGCGACGGAATTGGCAGCGTGGCGACTTTGAGGTATCTTCACCTATACAAAAGGCTAACGCTTAACAGCATCATGTAGCTTTACTACATCAATAAGTACCCAAATAAGTACGTAGCTTGTTGAATGTAGAGCTAAAACCCCTATCCGGTGTTTGATCACCGGCTGAATATTGGCGCGTGGTGAATTTTCACACCGCCACCCCAGGCCCTTCAGGGTAGCGGGGATTTTTGTCATTTATCGTCATTCGGAGAGACCTCTATGAGTCTGGAGACAAGAGAAGATCTCGATCCGATCGAAACCACGGAATGGATTGATTCCCTGGAATCGGTATTGGATCGTGAGGGCGAAGATCGTGCCCGCTACCTGATGACCCGCCTGGCGGATCGCCTGCGCCGGGACGGCATGAAGGTGCCCTTCTCGGTGACAACCCCGCACCGCAATACGATCCCGGTTCACCGCGAAGCCCCGATGCCTGGCGACCTGTTCATGGAGCGTCGTATTCGTTCCCTGATCCGTTACAACGCCATTGCCCAGGTCATTCGTAATAACCGCGCCAAGCCCGGCCTGGGTGGCCACATTGCCAGCTTTATGTCCTCGGCAACGCTGTATGACGTGGGCTTTAACCACTTCTTCCGCGCTCCCCAGGGCGACTTTGCCGGTGACCTGATTTATATCCAGGGCCACGTAGCACCGGGTATTTATGCCCGTTCGTATCTGGAAGGGCGTCTATCGGAAGAGCAGATGGACAAGTTCCGCCAGGAAGTCGATGGCGATGGTCTCTCTTCCTACCCGCACCCGTGGCTGATGCCGGACTACTGGCAGTTCCCCACGGTCTCCATGGGTCTTGGGCCGATTCAAGCAATTTACCAAGCGCACGTGATGAAGTACCTGCATCACCGTGAGCTGAAGGATATGTACGACCGCAAGATCTGGTGCTTCATGGGCGACGGTGAGTGTGACGAGCCGGAATCCCTGGGCGCTATTTCACTGGCCGGTCGTGAAAATCTCGACAACCTGATCTTCGTTATCAACTGTAACCTGCAGCGCCTGGACGGCCCGGTACGCGGCAACTCCCGCGTCATGGACGAGTTCGAAGGCGTCTTCCGCGGGGCTGGCTGGAACGTGATCAAGGTCGTTTGGGGCCGTCACTGGGATCCGCTGTTCGAGAAGGATAAGAAAGGCATCCTTCAAAAGCGCATGGACGAAGCGGTCGACGGCGAGTACCAGAACTACAAGGCCAACGGTGGCGCGTATACCCGCGAGCACTTCTTTGGTAAGTACCCAGAAACCGAGGCGATGGTCAAAGACCTCTCTGACGAAGATATCTGGAAACTCAACCGCGGTGGCCACGACCCGTTCAAGGTGTATGCGGCCTATCACGAGGCGGTGAATACCTCTAACGGCAAGCCCACGGTCATCCTGGCGCACACCGTTAAAGGTTACGGTATGGGCAGCGGCGATGGCGAAGCGGCCAACGAAGCGCACCAGGTCAAGAGCATGGAGTACGAAGCGCTCAAGACCTTCCGTGATCGTTTCGGTATTCCGATTACCGATGAACAGCTCAAAGACGTGCCCTACTACAAGCCGGAAGAGGACTCTCCCGAGCTCAAGTACATGCACCTGCAGCGTGAGCGCCTGGGTGGCTATCTGCCCAGCCGCCAGAGCGACTTCGAAGCCCTGGAGATTCCCAGCCTCGAAGATAAAACCTTTGCCTCGCAAATGGGGGGCTCGAAAGGCCGTGAAGTCTCCACCACCATGGCGTTTGTACGCGTACTCAATGGCCTGGTGAAAGATAAGACGCTGGGCAAGAAGGTGGTGCCGATTATCCCCGACGAGGCGCGTACCTTCGGTATGGAAGGCATGTTCCGCCAGCTGGGTATCTACACCTCGGAAGGTCAGAAGTACGAGCCGGTGGATAAAGGCCAGATCATGTTCTACCGCGAGGATCAGAAAGGTCAGATCCTCGAAGAGGGCATTACCGAAGCGGGCGCCATGTCGGCCTGGATCGCCGCGGCGACCTCCTACAGCAACAACAACGTCACGCTGCTGCCGTTCTACATCTACTACTCGATGTTTGGCTTCCAGCGCATTGGCGATCTGGCCTGGGCGGCGGGTGACCTGCAAGCCCGTGGCTTTATGGTCGGCGGCACCGCAGGGCGCACCACGCTTAACGGCGAAGGTCTGCAGCACCAGGATGGCCACAGCCTGATTCAGGCCTCCACCATCCCCAACTGCCGCAGCTACGACCCGACCTATGCCCATGAAGTCGCCGTGATTCTGCAGGATGGCCTGAAGCGCATGTTCACCGACAAGGAGAACTGCTTCTACTACCTGACGGTGATGAACGAGAACTACGAGCACCCGGCGCTGGAAAGCGTGCCCGCCGACGATATCGTCAAAGGCATGTACCTGCTGCGCGAAACCAAAGGTGACAAGGGCCGCGTTCAACTGCTCGGTTCCGGCACTATTCTGCGCGAAGTGGAAGCGGCTGCTGAGTTGCTCGAGAACGATTGGGGCATCGGCGCCGATATCTGGAGCGTGACCAGCTTTAACGAGCTGCGTCGTGAAGCGCTGCTGCTGGATCGTGAAGCCTTCCTGAACCCGGACGCTGAGGCCACCAAGCCTCACGTCACTAAGTGCCTGGAAGGGCGCGATGGCCCGGTGATCGCCTCGACCGACTACATGAAGCTATACGCCGATCAAGTGCGCGCCTGGGTGCCGGGTGACTACACTGTACTGGGGACCGATGGCTTTGGCCGTTCAGACACCCGCGAGAAGCTGCGCTACTTCTTCGAAGTAGACCGCTACTTCGTGACCGTGGCGGCGCTACGTGCGCTGGCTGAACGTGGCGAGATTGATCGCAAGCAGGTTGGTGAAGCGCTTAAGAAGTACGGCATTGATGCCAATAAGCCTAACCCGCTGACTAGCTAACCCGCTGACCGGTGGGCGCTTGCCCACCGGCTCGATCCGATTTGGAAGGAGCGCGACCTTGAGTAGCGAAATCATCAAAGTTCCCGATATCGGCGGCGATACCGATGTCGAAATCATCGAGATTGCGGTGTCAGAAGGCGACGTCATTGAAGCGGAAGACACCCTAATCACGCTGGAATCCGATAAAGCCAGCATGGACGTACCGGCCCCGAAAGGCGGCAAGGTACTCAAAGTGCTGGTCAAAGAAGGCGATAGCGTCTCTGAAGGGGACGATATCGTAGAGCTGGAAGTCGAGGGTGGCGGCGACGAGAAGCAAGAGAGCTCGTCGGACAGCCAGGCTGAAGAGGCCCCAGCGAAACAGGATAAGCCGAAAGAGCCGTCTCAAGAGCAGAAGCCTGCGGCTAAAAAGGCCGCCGGTGGTAAGCAGACGGTGGATATCACAGTGCCCGATCTCGGCGGCTCGGACAGCGTCGAAATTATCGAAGTCGCGGTAAGTGAAGGCGATGAGGTCGAAGCTGAAGACACCCTGATCACCCTGGAGTCTGACAAAGCCTCCATGGACGTGCCCAGCCCTCATAGCGGCAAGATCGTCAGTTTTACCGTGAAAGAGGGCGACACCGTCTCGGAAGGCGATGTGATCGGTAAGATGGAGATCGTCGGCGAAGGCGGCGACGACAGTGAAGATGCACCGCAAGAGAGCGCATCTTCTGAGCAGTCGTCTAGCCAAGCCAGCAGCGAGCCCGAAGAATCGGTAGGCGAAGACGATCAGGAAGAGGCCGCCAGCGGTGAACCGGAGCGCAAAGAGATTCGTGTGCCGGATCTTTCGGGTGCCTCTGATGTGCCGATTATCGAGATCGGAGTAGCCGCGGGTGACGAGGTCAACGAAGAAGATCCTCTGATTACCCTGGAGTCCGACAAGGCCTCTATGGACGTGCCTAGCCCCTATAAAGGTAAGCTCCTTGAGCTAACCGTTAAAGAGGGCGACACCGTCTCCGAAGGCGATGTAATTGGCTATATGGAAGTCGCTGGCGCTAAAAAAGCGGCACCGAAAAAGGCGGCGCCCGAAAAATCTGAGCCTAAAAAAGAGACCAAGGCCAGTGAGTCTCCGGCGGGTACGCCCAGTCCGGAAGCACAGATGGCGGCCCATAAGCCTCGGGATGGCAAGCTGGTTCACGCCGGTCCCGCGGTGCGCATGCTGGCCCGTGAGCTGGGTGTCGACTTGGGACTCGTTAAGCCCAGCGGCCCGAAAGATCGCGTGCTCAAAGAGGACGTACAGACCTATGTGAAGCAGGCGATTGCCAATCAGGGTAAAGCTCAGCCCGGCGCGGCAGCCGCGGCTACCGGCGGTGCGGGTATTCCGCCCATTCCGGAAGTCGACTTCAGCCAGTTTGGTGAAGTGGAAGAGAAGCCCATGGGGCGCCTGCTCAAGATGGGCGCGACCAACCTGCACCGCAGCTGGCTCAATGTACCCCACGTCACGCAGTTCGACGAAGCGGACATCACCGAGCTGGAAGCTTTCCGCAAGGCGATGAAGGCCGAAGCGGAAGCCCAGGGGGCCAAGCTGACGCCGCTGCCGTTTATGGTTAAGGCCTGTGCCTTTGCGCTGCGTAAATTCCCGCAGTTCAACGTCAGCCTTAAGGGTGACGGTGAAACCCTGGTATGGAAGAACTACGTCCATATCGGTATTGCCGTGGATACGCCTGACGGTCTGATGGTGCCGGTAGTACGCAACGCCGACAAGAAATCCTTGATCGAGATCGCCAAGGAGATGGCGGAGCTAGGCAAGAAAGCTCAGACCAAAAAGCTCAAGCGCGACGAGATGACCGGTGGCTGCTTCACCATTTCTAGCCTCGGTTCGATTGGTGGCACGGCGTTTACCCCGATCGTCAACGCGCCGGAAGTGGCCATTCTGGGCGTGTCCAAAGCTCAGATGAAGCCGGTTTGGGATGGCAGTGCATTCCAGCCGCGACTGATGCTGCCGCTGTCGCTCTCCTACGATCACCGTGCGATCAACGGCGCCGATGCGGCACGCTTTACCGCTTTCCTGGCAGATGTACTGACCGATATTCGTCGCTTACTGCTGTAATTGGTAGCGATGTGCTTATACAAGCGGCGCCCCTCGGGGCGCCGCTTGTGTTTACTCAACGTAAAGGCTTGCTAAATCTCTCGCTGGGCGACCAAAGTGGTAGATTTAGGGCATTTGGCTGTTTTAATTTAAAAAAATTGAAATAAAAGCGGGTCTCTCAGGCTTTTGGGGAGTTGTGTCGCTTGAGAGGCGCGGTTATTGTCAGTTAACAGAATTTACATACCCATTTTTCATACGCTTTTTTCATACCAAGAACTTCAAGGAGCAGTGCCATGCGTTTAATCCTGTTGGGTGCCCCCGGCGCGGGGAAGGGGACTCAAGCTCAGTTTATTTGCGAGCGCTTTAAGATTCCTCAGATTTCCACCGGGGATATGCTGCGCACGGCCATTAAAGATGGCACTGAGCTGGGCCTGAAAGTAAAAGAGATCATGAACAGCGGTGGCTTGGTCTCTGACGAAATCATCATTGACTTGGTCAAAGAGCGCATCAGTCAGCCCGACTGCGAAAACGGCTTCCTGTTCGATGGTTTTCCACGCACGATTCCCCAGGCTGACGCCATGAAAGAGGGTGGCGTTAAGCTGGATCACGTGGTGGAAATTGCCGTGCCCGATGAAGAGATTGTCAGCCGCTTGGCGGGGCGTCGTGTACACCAGGCTTCGGGCCGGGTTTATCACGTTGAGCACAACCCGCCCAAAGAGCCGGGCAAAGATGATGTGACTGGTGAAACGCTGATACAGCGTGAAGATGATCAAGAAGCCACGGTGCGTAATCGCCTGTCGGTTTATCACGATCAAACGGCACCACTGGTCGATTACTACCAGCAGTGGGCCAAGCAGGATCCCCAGAATGCGCCTCAGTATCACCGCATTGAAGGAGTGGGCAGCGTGACGGATATTACCCGCCAGGTAAAAGAAGCCCTGAGCTGATAAGCGCCTTTAGCTGCACTAGCGTTTTACCTGTTTCGATGGCCCGCTTAATGCGGGCCATCGTCGTATTAGCGTTGCGAAGGTATAATGCTGCAACTTTTCTTTCGAGTGGCCATTTGTTATGCCGTTACATCTGCTTGCCCTTGACGCCTCTTCCAGCGCCTGCTCTGCAGCGCTACTGCGCCAAGGCGACTCGGGCACTGAGTGTCTGGCGCGCTTTGAGATGACGCCCCGTGCCCATACCCGTCGGCTGCTGCCGATGGTGGATGAAGTACTTGCCGACGCACAGGTAACGCCTTCCCAGCTTGATGCCGTGGCTTTTGGCCGCGGGCCGGGTTCGTTTACCGGGCTGCGAATAGCCGCGGGGGCAGCCCAAGGTCTGGCGTTTGGCCTGGACTGCCCGCTACTGGGGGTGTCTACCCTGGAGGCGCTGGCCCTTCAGGCCCATCGACGCTACCACCTACGCCATGTGGTGACCGCTCTGGATGCCCGCATGGGCGAGGTGTATGCCGCCACCTGGCACTGTCTTAACGATACCATCACACCGATGAGTGCCGAGGCGGTACTAGCCCGCAGAGGCTGAGGCTGCCGGGCGACGAAACCGACTGGGTTGGCGTGGGTAGCGGCTTTTCGTTGTGGGAGCAGTTTACTGTCGATGTGCAGCTCAGCATGCCCCAGCATTTGGATGATTTAGAGCCCCGCGCCGAAGAGATGGCGTGGCTGGCGGCGCGTGATTTTGCCACTGGCTTGGGGCAGGCCGCCCACTTGGTTCAGCCGGTTTATCTGCGCAACGACGTGGCCTGGAAAAAGCCTGCATGAGCTTTGTAGAGAGCGACATAAAGGGAATTGTTCTACCTGACGGCTTGCTTTTAGAGCAGCACGGTGACGCGGTAGTGCTGATCGGTGATGAGAAGCGCTACGGCAAGCCACTTAGCATTGACTTTGCGGCGGGCAAAGCGGCTCATCGGCGCCGCTTCGGCGGTGGCCGTGGCCAGTTGGTTGCCAAGGCCTGTGGGCTTGCCAAGGGCGTGACGCCCAGTATCGTTGATGCAACGGCAGGGCTGGGGCGTGATGCCTTTGTATTGGCCAGCCTGGGTGCCCAGGTGTTGTTAATTGAGCGAGTCGCGGCGATTGCGGCGCTATTGGAGGATGGCCTGAAGCGCGCTGCGAGACATAGTGATACGGCGGAAATTGTTGCCCGGATGACGCTGCGTCACGGCGATGCCGCTCAAGCTCTGGCGGATCTTGTCGCCAGTGCGGATTTTATGCCCCAGGTGATACACCTGGATCCGATGTTTCCCCATCGTGAGAAATCGGCGCTGGTAAAAAAAGAGATGCGCTTGTTTCGGGAGTTGGCTGGTGACGATGACGATGCCCCACGGTTACTTGAAGCGGCACTGGATGTGGCTACTCACCGGGTAGTAGTTAAACGTCCTCGTCAGGCGCCGCCGATTGCGGGCCCCGCGCCACAGCACACCCTCGAGGGTAAAACCAGCCGCTACGATTTGTATGTGCATCGCTCATTAGCACGCTAGCGTACTGGCACCCATCAACCCAGGAGCACCTATGCGGCACGAGTGGCGAGAAGGTAATCAATTTACGCTGCTGCCAGAGGCTGCGCGCTTTCTGCCAGCCATGTTTGAGGCAGTCAGGGCCGCGCGCCACTATGTGCTGGTAGAACTCTACCTGATGGAGTCAGGGGAGTTGGCGGATCAAGTCAGCGATGTGCTGATGGAGGCTGCCCAGCGAGGGATACACGTCTGCTTGCTGCTGGACGGCTATGGCGCGATGGGACTCTCCAGCGCTGATCGTCTAAAGCTGCTGCACGGTGGCGTGCGATTGCGCTTTTTTAATCCCATTGGCTTTCACTCTTTGGCGCGTAACTTAAGCCGTGATCACCGCAAAATAGTGGTTATCGATGGTGAGCTTGCCTTTACCGGCGGCTTTGGCGCGGTGGATGAGTTTCTCAACGCTTGGTACGAAATTGCCCTGCGTATTGAAGGGCCGGTGGTGGCCGATTGGGAACTGCTGTTTCGGCGCCTGTGGCATTCGCGCCTGACCCGGGCGGAGAAGGGCGATAGACGCCCGGCGACTCTCCCCCAGCCCCGTAAGCCACGGGCGCTGCCCAATGGCGTGCCTGGGCGGGCAATGTCAGCACGGGGCTACCGCTATCAAGCCATTCGCCACTCACTGCATCATCGTGTCAGCCAGGTAAATGAACGGCTCTGGCTGTGCACGCCCTATTTTGTACCCACTTTTGCGCTGCGACGACGCTTGGTTCGGGCGGCTCGCCGCGGGATTGACGTGCGTTTACTGCTACCGGGAGCAAAGCATGATCATCCCAGCGTACGCTTTGCCGGTCAGCGCTTTTATCACACTATGCTCAAGGCTGGAGTGCGTATTTTTGAGTTTCAGCCGACCTTTATCCATGCCAAATTTGTGCTCGCCGATGAGTGGGTGAGCATTGGTTCGTGTAACTTTGATCACTGGAATTTGCACTGGAACTTAGAGGCTAACCAAGAGGTGAAGGATCCGAAGCTCGCGGCCGATGTACGCGAACTGTTTGAGCGTAACTTTGCCGCCAGCCAGGAGGTTGATGCCGAGGCATGGGCGGCCCGGCCTTGGGGGCAGCGCGTCCGGGAGTGGCTCTATGGTGTGCTTGACGCGCTGATAATGCGGCTTAAATAGCGTCGTATGCCTACGTGCTTACCTACGTCTCTATCGAAGCACCTAGCGCTTTTTGCCTTTTGCAGGCGTTTTTTTGCGCGGTTTGGGTTTGGGCGTTTCCTGGGGCACGCGGTAGTGCAGGTAAAGATCCAACACCAGTTCCGGCAACTGTACCACCAGTGACTCCTGGCGCGCTTGATCCTTGGCCAGCTCGGCCATGTCCGGCTCATCGTCGAACAGTCCGGAGAGCAGCATAAACGGCAGCAGTAGAGTGGCGGCGGCCTCTTCATCGTCCTGGAACCAGGCGCTCTCGTCGCTGAAGACGCCCTCCATAAAGCCCGCACACCAATCGCCAATCGGCGTCTCTTCGGCAGGTTCACCGCCCAGAGTGAGTTCAAAGGGGAGTTCCGGTAAGCCGCCTTGCTCGAGTACCGCCACCGCATTGTCGCGCAGTAGCGTGAGCAGGGTGGTAATCTCATCGCGCTCGGCATCGTCGGCGTAGCGCGGCTCACCCTGGAATAGCTCCGCCAGCCACTGGGTCGTGGGCACTTCGCTGGGGGCTACCGCAAGGGCCACTAAAAACCATGGGCAGAGATCAGATCCAGGGCGTCTTCATCCACTTGATCGGAATCGAGGAAGTCGTCCAATCTATCCAACTGCTCATCCTCGAGCAGTGGTTGCGGGGGCGTGTTCGTTTCAGGCGTATCGCTGCGCTCTGCCATGAGTAAAGCCTCGTTAATACAAACATTCATCAATGGTTATCTTTAACGGCTAGTTTATCACTAATGAAGACATTACCACTGCCCCCCTGGCCCGCCGCTGAATTGGCAGCCATGTCGGAAACGGCGCTGCACCAGGCCGCGCGGGTTCGCGTTGAGCAGGCGTGGCAGCGCTGCTGTGAAGTGTGTCCTGCGCTGCCAGCTCCCAACGTGTGGTTTAACCTGCGCGGCGCCTCTGCCGGGCAAGCGCACCTTGGTCACGGCGGTTTACGTTTTAATCCGGTACTACTGAATGAAAACCGCACGGCTTTTTTTGATGAGGTGATTCCCCATGAAATGGCTCACTGGCTGGTGTTCCATTTGGATAATGGCCCGCGTCTGAAACCCCACGGGCACGAGTGGAAAACGGTAATGCGTGATCTTTTTGGTTTAGTGCCCAGCGTGACCCATCGGTTTGACATTAAGCAGGCGCAGTCCGCACCTTATCGTTACCAGTGCGATTGCCGCTTTCATCAATTTACCCCGAGGCGTCATGCTTTAGTGGTAAATGGGCGCCGCTACCGCTGTCGAAACTGCGCTAAGACCTTGGTCTACAGGCCTGAAGTTGTCTCGTGATTTGTTTATAAATCTTTGTTTTTTAAATAAAAAACGATAATACCAATGTCTAAAGGGAAGCCTGCGCGAGGAGGTTTATGCTAGGGGAACATTAATGGCAGTCGATACTTACGATAATGGCCAATCAGGCCCCATAAATAGTCGTATCGACTACAGTTTCTTAGAGAGTGCATTTTCACGGACAGAGGCAATTTTATGAGCGATCAACAGAACGTCTATCCGGTGCGCGACGATTTCGCCGCCAATGCCTGGGCCGATAAAGCCAAATATGAGGCCATGTATCAGCAGTCGATGGACGACCCGGAAGGCTTCTGGGCCGAGCAGGCCAAGCGTCTGGACTGGATTAAAGCGCCCACTAAAATCAAAAATACCTCCTTTGCGCGTGACAATGTCGATATTCGTTGGTTTGAAGATGGCCTGCTGAATGTCAGTGCCAATTGCCTTGATCGCCATCTTGAGAAGCGTGGTGATCAGACGGCGATCATTTGGGAAGGCGACAATCCCGACGACTCCAAACATATTACCTATCGTGAACTCTATGCACGCACGAATCAGCTGGCCAATGCGCTGAAAGAGCTGGGTATCGGTAAAGGCGATACCGTCACGCTGTATATGCCAATGATTCCCGAAGCCGCCATGGCGATGCTGGCCTGCTCGCGTATCGGGGCCGTTCACTCGGTTGTTTTTGGTGGCTTCTCGCCGGACGCCGTTGCCCAGCGTGTTATCGGCGCCGACTCCAAACTGGTGATTACCGCCGATGAGTCGGTACGCGGTGGCAAGCACGTGCCGCTGAAGGAGAACGTGGATGCCGCCCTGACCCGTGACGGCACTGATGTGTGCAAAAACGTCTTGGTGGTGAAGCGCACCGGCGGTGAGATCGACTGGAAAGAGGGCCGCGATGTCTGGTTTGATGAGCTGGTCGACAAGCAGTCCAGCGAGTGTGAACCGGAAGCCATGGGCGCCGAAGACCCGCTGTTTATTCTCTACACCTCCGGTTCTACCGGTGCGCCTAAAGGCCTGAAGCACACCACCGGTGGCTACCTGACCTATGCTGCCATGACCCACCAGTACGTGTTTGACTATCAAGAGGGTGAAATTTACTGGTGCACCGCGGATGTTGGCTGGGTCACCGGGCACAGCTATATCATCTATGGCCCCTTGGCCAATGGTGCGACCACACTAATGTTTGAGGGCGTGCCCAGCTATCCTACCCATGGCCGGATGGGGGATATCGTTGATAAGCACAACGTTAATATTCTTTACACTGCGCCCACTGCGGTGCGTGCCCTAATGGCTCATGGCGAAAACGTCATGGACTCCAGCAAGCGCGATAGCCTGCGCTTGCTTGGCTCAGTGGGCGAACCTATTAACCCGGAAGCCTGGGAGTGGTTCTACCGCGTTATCGGCAACGAGAAATGCCCGATTGTGGATACCTGGTGGCAAACCGAAACCGGTGGCATCATGATTGCCCCTTTGCCGGGCGCCACGCCGCTTAAGCCTGGCTCTGCGACGGTGCCGTTCTTCGGTGTGAAGCCCGCACTGGTCGATAATGAAGGCAATCAGCTGGAAGGCGCCACTGAAGGTAATCTGGTGATTCTCGACGCCTGGCCGGGCCAGGCGCGCTCTATTTGGGGTGACCACGAGCGTTTTGTCCAGACCTACTTCTCGACCTACGATGGCATGTACTTCACCGGTGACGGCTGTCGCCGTGATGAGGATGGCTACTACTGGATCACAGGCCGTGTGGATGACGTTCTGAACGTCTCCGGTCACCGCATGGGCACCGCCGAGATTGAATCGTCGCTGGTTGCCCACAGTGCCGTTGCAGAAGCAGCCGTTGTTGGCTTCCCACACGATATTAAGGGACAAGGCATCTATATTTATGTCACCCTGAATGACGGTATCGACCCGACAGATGAGCTCAAAAAAGAGCTGACCCAGTGGGTGCGCAAGGATATTGGCCCGATTGCGTCGCCGGATGTCATTCAGTGGGCGCCAGGCTTGCCGAAAACCCGCTCGGGTAAAATCATGCGCCGTATTCTGCGCAAGATTGCTGCCAACGAGTGTGATGGCTTGGGTGACACCAGTACTCTGGCGGATCCCTCGGTGGTCGATGAGCTGATTGAGCACCGCGCCAATCAGTAAGGGCGCACTACTATAGGCTGTTTAGCCTAATCAGGCCTGTTTATCTCGTAAAACCGTGCCGACCTGAGTAGGTCGGCACGATTGTGTTTGTAGATATGGATTTATAGATACGCGTTTATAGATACGTGTTTCACTCGGATGAACGATCTATTATAAATTGTGCATGTGATGCTTGGGCATGATGAAGCCCATGGGGTACCATGCTTCACAACCGTAAGAGCCTAGCGTCGCGGCGGCAGACAACCCCGCTGCTCGAGGAACCGGAGGAATATCCATGGCAGTAGCTCATAAGTTTATCGTCGCTGACGATCACCCGCTGTTTCGTGCAGCGCTGACCCAAGCGTTACGCCAGTTGGCCCCCCAGGCGGAAATTGTCGAAGCGGATACCATGGAAGCCACCACTGACGTGGTGAATCGCCATCCTGATGCCGACTTGATTCTGCTCGATCTGCATATGCCGGGAGCCCACGGCTTCTCCGGTTTGATCCAACTGCGTGGTCAAATGCCCGATATTCCCGTGGCGGTAGTATCAGGCAGCGATGAGCCCTACGTGGTGCGTCGTGCTATTGACTACGGCGCGTCGGGTTTTATCCCTAAATCATCGTCGCTACAACTAATTGCTGAGGCCGTAGGGGAGATCCTGGAGGGCGAAGTGTGGTTGCCAGAGGCGTTGGCCAACGTGCTGGAAGAGACCAGCGAAGAGGAGTCGCGCTTCGCTGAGGCGATTGCCTCGCTGACCCCCCAGCAATTCCGCGTCTTGAATATGCTCACCGAAGGCCTGCTGAATAAACAGATCGCTTACGAACTGAGTGTCTCTGAAGCCACGATCAAAGCCCACGTAACAGCGATTCTACGTAAGCTTGGCGTGCACTCGCGTACTCAAGCGGTGATCGCGGCTCAAAAACTTGAAGTAGAGCCACCGAAAGTCGTTTCCTAAGCCAGTACCAACGGCTATACAACCGCGGCGCTTAACGCGCCGCGCGATTGGCCTGCAGGGTGCGCGTCAGTAACGCCCTCAACGCCGCGGGTTTAACCGGCTTCAGCAGTAGTTGATAGCCCGCCCGTTTGATCTCTTCGGCCACTGCCTCGGTTCGGTCAGCGGTAATCACGATCCCTGGCACCGCCCCTTCAAAACGCTCGCTGAGCGCTTCCAGCGCCATTAACCCGGTGACTTCGTTATCCAGATGGTAGTCGGCCAGAATCGCGTCCGGGTCGCCATCCATATTGCGCAGGATCGATTTGGCTCCGCCGATACTGGTGGCGGTAAATACCTCGCAGCCCCAGCCGCTCAGCATGGCGGTCATACCTTCCAGAATCAGTGTCTCATTGTCGATACACACAATCCGTGTGCCACTCAGCTTATGGCTGCCGCGCCTCGTCTGCGGCTCGAGTTCGCCACTGCTTGCCTCGCTGGCTGCCACAATCGGCACGCTAACTGAGAAAACCGCGCCTTTGCCTACCGTCGAGCGTACTTTAATGGGGTGATCCAGCACCCGGCTCATACGGTCAGCAATCGAGAGCCCCAGGCCCAGCCCTTTCTCACTCTCTTTATGGCGTGAAACCTGATCCAAGCGTCGGAACTCCTGGAAAATCTCCGTCAGCTTGGACTCAGGAATGCCGGGGCCGCTGTCCCATACTTCAATGGAGAGCCAGCCTTTTTGGCGGCGACAGCCCAGCAGTACGCGCCCCTCTTGGGTATAGCGAATGGCGTTGGAGAGGAAGTTCTGCACAATGCGGCGAAGCATTTGCGGATCTGAGTCGACCCAGAGCTGGGTAGGCACGACCTCTAAATCCAGACCGCGCTCGTCCGCCATCACTTCAAACTCGGCGCGTAGCGGGCGGAAAATATCGGCCAGGGCGAAGTGACTGCGCCGCGGCGTTAAAGCGCCTGCGTCCAGCTTGGAGATATCCAGCAGGGTGCTTAGCAGCTCTTCGGCGGCCTGCAGCGAGTTGTCGATATGGCCAACGATGCGCTGAGTATCGGTAGTAGTCACGTTCTGCATCAGTGCAGAGGTAAATAGCCGCGCCGCGTTCAGCGGTTGCAGCAAGTCGTGGCTGGCCGCGGCCAAAAAGCGCGTCTTCGAGGCATTGGCATCTTCCGCCAACTGCTTGGCCTGGCGCAGCGCAAGCTCCGCCTCGGCACGTACCCGGTTCTCCTGGCGCAGCGCCGCGTTGGCTTCGGAGAGTGCCTGGGTGCGTTCGCGTACACGCTCCTCAAGGGTTTCGTTGGTCTCTTTAAGGGCAATCTCTGCCTGGCGGCGCTCGGTAATATCCTGATAGAGCGCAAAGAAGCCTAGAATCGCCTGGCTGTCACCAAAGTGCGGCGTGTAAGTGACCAGCATATAGCGCATCGCCTCGTTGACTCGCAGCGAGACTTCAAAGCTGACTCGCTCACCGTTAAGCGCGCGGTTCACCCAGGGGGCACGCTCCTCTGCCTGTTTTATCGGCAGCACGTCCTCAAAGCGGCGACCAATCACCGCGTTGCGGTCAATATTGAACGCCTGCTCGTAGGCGCGGTTGGTAAATAGGTAACGGCACTCTTTATCGAAGTAAGCAATCAGCGCGGGCACGTTGTCGGTGTAGATACGGATATTGTTTTCCGAGCGGATCAGCGCCTCTTCGATGCGCTTCTGCTGGGTAATATCCTGATAGGTATACACAAAACCGCCGCCGGGCATGGGATTGCCCTGCACCTCCAGCACGCTGCCATCCTGGCGGTAGCGCACGTAGCGGTGGGGTTGGCCTTCGCGGATATTGTCGAGCAGTAGCTGCACGTGCTCTTCCGGGTCACCGGGGCCATACTCGCCGTTGTGGGCGTTGTAGCGGAAAATGCGATCAATGGGCGCACCCACGCGAATCAAATGGTCAGGGAAGCGGAAGAGTTCCAGATAGCGCTGGTTCCAGACCACCAGGCGCAGGTTCTGATCGACCACGCTGATACCCTGATTAATATTTTCGATGGTGGCCTGGAGCAGCGCCCGGTTGAACTCCAGCACCTGTGAGGCCTCATCGACAATCGAAATGACATCCGAGATGCCAATGCCGCGCCCTTGAAGCGCCGAGTTAACCACGATACGTGCCGATGAAGCGCCCAGCACTGAGGCCAGAAAGCGCTCGGTGAACTGGATGATATCGATTGAGGCACGGGTGCCGTCATCCAGCGGTTTACCTACCCGACGGGCATAGTCATCGAAGGCACGGTCTACCTGACCAGCCCCTAGAAAACGTTCACACAGGACTTTTAAATCGCCAACGGTGGTCGCCCCGGTCCAGGGGCGGTTAACCGAGGTTTGACGTGTCTCCACGCTATCGACAAACAGCGAGGCCTGAATGCGCTCCACCACCCGCTGCGAGGTGACCTGGGAAACGAAAATGTAGCAGAAGAGGTTAACCCCGAGGGAGAGCATTACGCCGTGAGTAAAGCTGTCGCCCAGGTTGAGACCGAACAGCGTCGTGGGTGATAGCCAGTTAAGCCCCAGCGGGCCACCGTCAAGCCAAACGGAGGGCAGTACGCCCGCGTTGATCATCGCCGGCATCAGCAGGCTATAGGCCCAAATGGCGAAGCCCGCATTCATACCGACAATCACCCCAAGCCGGTTGCCGCGCTTCCAGTAGAGCCCGCCAATCAGCGCCGGAGCAAACTGGGCGGCGGCGGCGAACGAGAGCATGCCAATCGAGGCCAGCGAGGTGAATTCGGCAATCAACTGATAGAAGCCGTAGGCCATGGCCAGGACGGCAACGATGGTTAAGCGCCGTGCGCGTAGCACCAAACGGCCATAATCCCGCGCTTTGGTATCAAACCAGCGCAGACGGAATAGCGCCGGGATCACAATTTCATTGGAGATCATGATCGACACCGCTACGGCGGCAACAATCACCATGCCCGTTGCCGCCGAGAAGCCACCGATAAAGGTAAGCAGGGTTAACCACTGGTGGCCTGAGGCCATGGATAGTGCCAGCACATAGGTGTCGGGCTCTACGCCGCTTTCGGAAAACAGCAGGAGACCAGCGGCGGCAAGCGGCACCACAAAAAAGGCAATGGCCAGCAGGTAGAGGGGGAACAGCCAGCGGGCTTTCGTGGCGTCGTCAGGGTGAATATTCTCCACTACCGCCACATGGAACTGACGGGGCAGGCACAGAATCGCTAGCATCGCCAGCAGTGTTTGTGCCCAGAAACTCTGGCCAAAATCCTGGTTGGCCAACTGGCGCTGGAGTTCGAGCTGGCTTTCGGCATGCCCCATCAGCTCACCCAGGCCATCAAACATGCCCCAGGTGACAAAGGCGCCGAGTATTACGAAGGCCAGCAGCTTGACCAGCGATTCAAATGCGACGGCGTGGATTAAGCCTTCATGGTGTTCGGTGGCATCGGTGTGGCGGGTACCAAAGAGAATCGCGAAAATCGCCATCACAATGGCCACATAGAAGGCCGTATCGCCAAACAGCGGCGTATGGGTCACATCGGTGGCATCGGTAAGAACGCTAAAAGTAGTGGATACCGCTTTTAGCTGTAGCGCAATGTAGGGCAGGGTGCCGACAAGTGCGACCAGGCTGGCAAAGGCGGCCAGCGACTGGGTCTTGCCGTAACGGGAGGCAATAAAGTCGGCAATGGAGGTAACGTTTTGATGCTTGGCGACGCGAATCATTTTGGCCAGCACCGGCCAGAAGAGCAGAAACGTCAAAATCGGCCCGACGAAGATGCTCGCAAATGACCAGCCCGCGGTGGCGGCTTGGCCAACTGCGCCGTAAAACGTCCACGAGGTACAGTAAATAGCCAGCGCCAGGCTATAGATGATCGGACGCCGACGGGTGGCGCCATGGGTACGCGCGCGGCGATCTCCGTACCAAGCGATGCCGAATAGAACGGCAATGTAGAGTAACGAAACCGCTACCAGTAGCCCGCCGTGAAACATGCCTTTCTCCCCGCCAGAGTGTGCGACCCACTAAACGTTCGCTAATAAAAAGGCTTTATTCTAGGCGAAGTGGAGGGGTCTATACGACCATTCCCTCGGCTTGTTTATATCACTGGCTTTTTTTATCTATTGATTAGGCTATGCGCAAACGTTGTTGAGTAGCGGTGACGTTTCACGCAGGGTGCGAATCTCTTCCAGAATGGGTTCACGGGTGTCGTCATCCAGCGGTACCAACTCGCGGTTATCACAATTGAGTAAGTAGGGCTGGGTGATCAAAATATCGGTGTGGTGGCGTTCAAACTGATAAAGGATAAATTCTGCCAGGCGGGCGCCATCCTGCTCACTCATGCGAATGCTGTCACTATCGATCATGCTGAACTTGGTGGTCATGGGAATGAAAAAGGTCCATGGACGCCATATCGCCGTGCTACGTTCGGTGGAAATGACCGTAGCGGTCTCAGGAAGCTGCGCCTGCTTATGCTCAAACCAGCTGTACTCGACCTGGATTTGATAACCCAGCATGCCCAGTCCACCACACACCGGTACGATCCACTTGGGGAGCCGCTTACCGCTCAGTGACCGAAGTATTAAGCCAATCCCTGCCGCCGCAAGACCGGCAAAAACCGCGGCGATCAAATGCCATATCATAAAATATCCTTTTAAAAAGCCGTTTATAAAAGCTATCTATAAAAGCCATCGGGCCTCCCTAAGGAAGCCCGATGGTTAGGTCACTCCTAAGCGACATCACAACAGTGCGATAAGCCGCCCGGATGGATTATGACTTAATGGTCGATCGCCATACCAGCACCTTTCGGATAGCGAACGCTCTCCACCAGATCCTGAATTTCCTGCGGCGGTGCAGCGGTCACTCGGGATACCGCAAAGGCAACGGCGAAGTTGATCATCGCGCCTACGGCACCGAAGGAGAGCGGCGAAATACCGAAGATCCAGTTATCCGGCGTGTTGGCCAGCATGTTAGTGCCTGGTACGAAGAACCAACCCAGGTAGGTGAAGATGTACAGCAGCGTGCAAATCAAGCCCGCCAGCATACCGGCAATTGCACCTGAGTTGTTCATTCGCTTGGAGAAGATACCCATCATGAGCGCTGGGAAGAGCGAGGCGCCAGCGATACCAAAGGCCAACGCCACCGTTTGTGCCGCAAACCCAGGCGGATTAAGCCCCAGGTAGGTGGCCAGTAGTATCGCGCCACCCATGGAGATTCGTGCTGCCAGCATCTCGCCTTTTTCGGTGATCTTGGGGTTGATCATGGTTTTGATCAAATCGTGACTGACCGCGGAAGAAATTGCCAACAGCAAGCCTGCTGCGGTAGAGAGTGCCGCCGCAATACCACCGGCTGCGATCAAACCAATAACCCAGCCGGGAAGATTGGCAATCTCCGGGTTGGCGAGTACCAGGATATCGTTATTAACGGTCAGTTCGTTGCCTTCCCAGCCACGATCAGAGTAGTCGGCAGCATCATTATACATCTGAATACGGCCGTCATTGTTGAGATCATTGAAGCTGATCAGGCCCGTTTCTTCCCATGTACGCACCCAGTCTGGGCGCTCTTCGTAGAGAATCGGGTTTCGCGCAGCCTCTTCGTAGTTCTCAACCTGCCCCGCCATTTCGGGGTAGACGGTGGTTGCCAGGTTTAAGCGAGCCATCGAACCAACGGCTGGCGCGGTCAGGTAAAGCAGGGCGATGAACACCAGCGCCCAACCGGCAGACCAACGCGCATCAGCGACTTTCGGTACCGTGAAGAAGCGGATGATAACGTGGGGTAGACCGGCAGTACCGACCATCAGCGACAGGGTGAACAGCACCATGTTGAGCTTGTTGTCCACATCGGCGGTGTAATCCTGGAAGCCAAGAGCGGTCACCACGTCATCCAATTTAGCCAGCAGCGGAACGCCGGATTCAGTATGTGTGCTGAACATACCGAACATCGGGATCGGGTTGCCGGTTAATTGGAAGGCAATAAACACCGCAGGAATGGTGTAAGCGATGATTAGAACGATGTACTGAGCTACCTGTGTGTAGGTAATGCCTTTCATACCACCAAATACGGCGTAGAGGAAAACGATCAGCGCGGCTAACCAGATACCCCAGGTGTTGCTGACTTCAAGGAAGCGTGAGAACGCCACGCCCGCACCGGTCATTTGACCGATAACGTAGGTAACCGACGCTACAATCAAGCACACGATCGCAACCAGGCGAGCGGTGTTGCTGTAGAAGCGGTCACCGATGAAGTCAGGCACGGTGAACTTACCAAACTTACGCAGGTAAGGGGCTAACAGCATCGCCAGGATAACGTAGCCACCGGTCCAACCCATCAGGAAGGTGGAGTTGGCGTAGCCACCAGAGGCCAGCAAACCCGCCATGGAAATAAACGACGCCGCTGACATCCAGTCCGCCGCGGTAGCCATACCGTTGGTGATAGGGTGTACCCCACCCCCCGCGACATAGAAGTCTTTCGTTGAGCCGGCGCGCGCCCAGATCGCAATGCCTATATATAAGGCAAAGGAGGCGCCGACGAACAGTAAGTTAATTGCAAACTGGCTCATACCGGCTTACTCCCCAAGGCCAAATTTTTGATCGAGCTTATTCATCTTCCAGGCGTAGAAGAAGATCAGCACGATAAACGTTAGGATTGAGCCCTGTTGTGCAAACCAGAAGCCAAGGTCAGTGCCGCCAACCGGGATACCAGCGAGCAGCGGGCGAAAGAGGATAGCGCATCCGTAAGAAACAAATGCCCAAACGGCCAGGCATCCGAAAATTAAGCGGACGTTTGCTTTCCAGTATTCAGCAGCATTGGTTTTGTCGTCTGCCATTGTGTTGCTCTCCACTTGTGATTTTTAAGGTTGGGAAAGTTCACGAGGAATAGCGTGTGACCCATCAGGGCAATCGCACGTCTAAAGCCACTCAATCGTTAGGAGTGGTGAGTCAGTTCCTGTTGGCACGTCACCTTATTATTCGATATGAAATGTCGAGTTAGTTAGTGACGTGCGATTACCCTGCATGACTCATTGTTAATACTGGGCAATAAACGTCAAAAAATAAATCCCAGACTTTGGTATCAATAAACATCGAAATGGTTGTTAATGCACTGCATGCTGTTGAAAATATGGCTTTTTAAGCACTTTTTAAGCGAAATTCGAAGGCGTTTTCAGAGCTATGGGACGATAGTCTAGTAAGCAAATTAAAGCCGTTATTGGCTACTTTAAATAGATGTATTGAGTTTCGCGTGAAGCATGGTTAGCAAAAGCCGATACTTTGGTCGTGTATCAAAAGTCGCTTCGACTTTAGCGTGATAGCTAAAGGTATAACAACGTTCTACTTGCTACTTTGGAAGTGAATCCTTTATACCCGTACAGCCACCTTCATATAATAACCGATAAGCTATTTGGAAGCGCTGGAGTGACGCCTTCGTTATGAATCAGTATCAAGCAGAGCCATTTTTAATACGACTTACATACTCTTTAGTTCGCCTTTAGTTGAACGAGGTTAAACCCCATGGTCGATGTGGATCTATCCCAGCTGCCGTTTACGCTTCTTGACGATGAGGGGCGTGATCACATTCGCCGTGGCATTGACCTTGCCTATTTTGATCGTGACGAAATCATTCTAGAGACTGGCCAAGCGGGGGAGTTTGTCTTTCTGATTCATAAAGGCGAAGTGGCTGAAATCGACCCTACGCTACCCTCATCCACCTCACGTATTGGCCACTATACGGCGGGGGATCTCTTCGGCGCGATCAGTATTCTCAATGGAAAAAGCCGTTATCGGTTTAAGGCTGAGCAGGAGTGCCTCTGTTATCTACTGCCCAAGGCTCTTTTTCAGCAGCTGTGCCGCCACTACCCCGATTTCAGTAACTTCTTTCGCCAGTCGCTGACCCATAAGGCTCGCCTGCTGACCGAAAAGCGCGCCGAGGGGGGCGTCACCATGGCGGGCTTTATGCTGGCCAAGGTGAGTGAGTGTATGCGCGAGCCGCTGCTGATGGCGGCAGCAACCGATATTGCCAGCGCGGTAAAACAGCTCAATGAGAGCCACGCCGACAGCCTGCTGGTAGAGACCCAGGATAGGCTGGGTATGGTAACCAAAACCGATCTGCTCAACGCAGTAGTGTTGAAAGGCAGCGCAGTAACGTCAGCAGTGGATGAAGTCGCCCACTTTAACTTGGTGACCGCCACGCCGGATCAGTACTTATTTGAAGTCTTGGTACTGATGACCCGCCATAAAGTGGCGCGGGTGGTCGTGATGGAGCAGAACGCCTTGAAGGGCGTGGTCGAGCTCACCGATGTGCTTAGCTTCTTCTCAAGTCGCAGCTACGTGGTGAGCCTGCAGGTAGAGCAAGCAAGCAGTTTAGAGGCGCTTTCGGCAGCCAGTCAGCGTACGCCGGAGCTGGTCAAAGCGCTGATGGCCCAGGGCGTTAAGCTGCGCTTTGCGATGGATCTGCTAGCGGCACTAAACGGCCGGATTATTAGCAAAGCCTGGGAGTTCACTATCGATAAGCGCTATCACGAGCAGAGCTGCATGATGGTGATGGGCAGCGAAGGGCGTGGTGAGCAGATTCTAAAAACGGATCAGGATAACGGCTTGATCCTGGCCGATGAAGCCCAGTGGCCCGATCTGGCAAGCCATATGCAGACGCTCACGGATACGCTGATTCAGCTGGGCTATCCGCCGTGCCCGGGCAATATTATGGTATCGAATCCTGTGTGGGTGGCGACGGTATCGCAGTGGAAGGGCAATATTGCCAAGTGGGCCAGGGAGCGCGATGGCGACAGCCTGATGAAGCTGGCGATTATGCTCGATGCCCACGCAGTGGCGGGTAACCCAAGCCTGCTTGAAAGTGTTCGTGATGAGCTGTTTGAACGCTGTTCGAGCGATGAGCTGCTGCTCTCCTATTTCGCCCGCACGGCGCTGCGTTTCTCGACCCCGCTGACGCTGTTTGGCTCGCTGAAAAAGCCTCAGCACGGTATCGATATTAAGAAAGGTGGCATCTTTCCGATTGTTCACGGTGTGCGCACCATGGCGCTTGAACGGCGGATTAAAGCTACCTCAACCTTTGACCGCCTGGATGCGCTAGCGGCGGATGGTCGCCTGGATCGTCGTTTTGCAGAGGATCTGGGGGAGGCCCTGGCGCTGTTTTCTGAGCTGCGTCTTAAACAACAGCTTAACGCGTTGGAAACGTCTTCGGACACAAAAGAAGCTAACTCCCAAAACGGCAGTCGCGCTAATCGCGTTGTCGTGCAAAACCTCTCTTCCCTGGAGCGCGACCTTCTGCGCGAAGCGATGCATATTGTCAAAGACTTTAAGCAGCGGCTTTCCCATCGTTATCATTTGGAGTATTCGTGAGCGGAATGCGGCTGTTAGATCGACACGTAGCGCTATTTAGCGGTTCATTGCGCACCTTGTTGCGCCGCGAAAGTGATCGTCGGCGTTGTGCAGACTCTCCCTATGCCTGGCTGTTTCAACCTTATATGGGCGAGGAGCTGGTAGCACTCGCCTGTACGACAGCGCCCACGTCGTCATCGCCGGTGATCAGCTTGGCTGCGGTGGCGCTAAGCCAGCAGCAGGTACGAACCAGCCGCGCTTTTGTGATGACGCTAGGCAATACGAAACAGCCCGAGAGCGCGACGCTGCGCCGTCATCATTTGCTGTGCGAGGCCGGGGAGGTGCAGCCGCCAAGCAGCGCTAACTTGAGCGCGTTAGTGGAATTTATCGGCAATCGACCCATAGTGGGCTGGCAGTTGGAGCAGCGTATTGGGGCGTTGAATACACTGCTTACCAAGCGGCTAAATTTTGCTCTGCCCAATGCCCAAGTCGATGTGGCGAGACTGCATCAGCGCCAACTGCGGCGACTGCATCCCCAGGTAGAAGCGCCCAGCAGCTTCACCCAGGCGTTGGCATGCTGGCAGGTGCCCGCCATGGGCGTGCAGAGCGTACTGGGCGAGGCCACCGCCAGCGCACTGCTGTATATGCGCCTGCAGCGTGTTATGGCACAGGCTGCTTAGGGAGGAGCCACGAGTAGTTGGGTCAAGGCGAAGAGTGTTGTTAGAATAGCCCCCAATTATTTCTGTGTAGCACCTCTTCTCTTCACCATACCCTCGGCAGTGCCTATACCATGCAATCTCTTGATCACTTTGATCCTGCTCACCTTGATACAGTTGTAGCCACCCCAGCTAACGCTGAGCAAAACCAGCCAGAGCTGGCTGATGCCAAGCAGAAGCGTGAATTTAACAAGCTGCAAAAGCGTCTGCGCCGGGAAGTGGGCAATGCGATTATTGATTACCAAATGATCAATGAAGGCGACCGCGTGATGGTGTGCCTATCCGGCGGCAAGGACAGCTACACCATGCTGGAGATTCTGCGCAACTTGCAGCGCAATGCGCCGGTTAATTTTTCACTGGTGGCGGTCAATCTGGATCAGAAGCAGCCGGGTTTTCCCGAACACGTGCTGCCTGCCTATCTGGATAAGCTGGGCGTGGAGTACCATATTGTCGAGCGCGATACCTATTCGGTGGTGAAGGAGAAGACCCCAGAAGGCAAAACCACCTGCGCGCTCTGTTCACGGCTGCGGCGTGGCTCGCTGTATGGGTTTGCCGAAGAGATTGGCGCCAATAAGATTGCTCTTGGCCATCATCGGGAAGATATCCTCGAAACCCTGTTTCTGAATATGTTCTTCGGCGGCAACCTGAAAGCGATGCCGCCCAAGCTGTTATCCGATGATGGAAAAAATATCGTTATTCGCCCATTGGCTTACTGCAAAGAGGCTGATATTGCTGAATTTTCGCGGTTGATGGAATTCCCGATCATCCCCTGCAACCTCTGCGGCTCACAGCCCAATATGCAGCGTCAGGTGGTCAAAGAGATGCTCGCCGAGTGGGACAAAAAGTTTCCGGGCCGCCTGGAAAGCATGTTTAAAGCGGTGACCAATATTGCGCCCTCCCAGTTGGCAGACCGCAGCCTGTTTGATTTTGAAGGCTTAGAGGCCAAACAGGCGGAACTGCTGGCAGGGCGCATCCAGGCCTTTAACGTCAGCTAACCGTTTGCTCTTCCTCTTCAGCGAGGGTAATCAAGCGCGGCATGTCGAGAATATTGACCTCTCGCCCGGAAACCGCTACCACGTTCTGCTGCTGAAAGCGGCTTAAAATGCGGCTGACGGTTTCCACTGCTAAGCCCAGGTAGTTGCCAATATCGGCTCTGGGCATTGAGAGGCGAAAACTATAGGGTGAGTAGCCCCGGCGACGAAAACGATCCGAGAGCGTAATCAGGAAGCTCGCCAGCCGCTGATCCGCGGTTTTACGCGACAGCAGACGCATCATACGACGATCATCACGTAACTCTTTGCTCATGCTGCGATACAGCTGGCCACGTAGCTCAGGGATCTCTTCCGAGAGTAGATCCAGACGGTCAAAAGGGATCTCGCAGACGGTGGTGGTTTCCAGTGCAATAACGCTACCGGGGTAGTGCTCTTCGTCAATGCCATCCAGTCCCACCAGTTCACTGGGCAGGTAGAAGTTTGTCAACTGTTCGCTGCCGTTACCTTCAGCGGTGATCTGTTTCAAACTCCCTGAACGCACCGCGTAAACGCTGGTGAAAGTGTCACCTTGGCGAAACAGAGGCTCGCCTTTTTTCAGCGGCGCACGGCGGCGAATAATCGCATCGAACTGCCCCATATCGTCCAACTCAAGGGCAAGCGGCAGGCACAGCGAGCTAAGGCTGCAGGTTTGGCAGCGCGCTTCGTGGAGTAGCGAGCGCCGGCTGCTCATGGGTTCCAACATACGATGCTCCTTGAGTGGGTCAGGGTAAAATTAGTAAATTCTTACTTATTGTAGTGGCGTTAGCATGCCTGCAATAAGATGATTAGACAATCTTAGAGTAGCGCTGTCCCGTTTGCCCAGAAAGATGGGCATCGAACGCCATGGCTAAATGGCGAATAAGCAGCCGCCCCATGGGCGTGGCAATAAGTTGATCACCTCTACGGATGATTAGGCCATCTTGCTCGGCGCCCTGTAAACGTTCCAGCGCGGGTGCAAAATAGCGGGGGGCATCAATGTTCCAGCGCTGGCTGACCGCCGCCAGATCAATGCCCATATCGCACATCAGCCGCTCAATCACATCCCGGCGGATTAGGTCGTCGTCACTCAGCCGCACGCCGCGTACGGTGGCAAGCTTGCCTTGATCCAACGCCGCTTCATAGCGCGCCAGGTCGCTAGGGTTCTGCGCATAGACGTCATCGATGCGCGAAATTGCCGAAACGCCAAGCCCGATTAAATCGCACTGGGCGTGGCTGGAGTAGCCTTGGAAGTTGCGCTGTAGCGAACCGTCGCGCTGGGCAATGGCCAGGCTATCGTCAGGGCGGGCAAAGTGATCCATGCCGATATGCACGTAGCCTGCCGCGGTAAGCATCTCGATGGTGGCGCGCAGAATTGCCAATTTCTCTTCGCCACCCGGCAAGTCGTCGACGTTAATACGCCGCTGGGGGGCAAATCGCTCCGGCATGTGCGCGTAATTAAACACGGAAAGACGCGCGGGGTTGAGGTCAATTACCTGGCGAAGCGTATTCGCAAAGCTCTTTTCTGTCTGAAACGGTAACCCGTAAATAAGATCAATATTGAGCGAGCGAAAGCCCAGGCGGTGCGCCTCCTCCATCAGCGTTTCGGTAAGTACCCGAGGCTGAATGCGGTTAATCGCTTTCTGCACCAGCGGGCTTAAATCCTGCACGCCCAGACTAATACGGTTAAAGCCTAACGACTGTAGGTGACGCAGGGTAAACACATCCGCTTCGCGAGGGTCTATCTCAATGGCGTAATCGCGATCAGCAGACGATGAAAGGCCAAAACGGGCGTCCAGGCGATCAATCAGGTCACCCATCTGATTCAAGCTGAGAAAGGTCGGCGTACCGCCACCCCAGTGCAATTGCTCCACTGGTCGTGAGGTATTCAAGTGGCGGGCAGTCAGCACCATCTCGCGGTCTAGCCGGGCTATATAAGGCTCGGCCAGAGCGGTGTTCTTGGTGGCGATTTTGTTACACGCGCAGTAGAAGCAGATCTTGCGGCAGAAGGGTACGTGAACATACAGTGAGAGTGAACGCTTACTGGCATTGCTACGCTCCAGCGCCTGGGTCAGGTCGTCAGGCGTAAACTGGTCGTGAAACGACAGAGCCGTAGGGTAGGAAGTATAGCGCGGGCCGCTAGTGTCGTAGCGGCGCAGCAAGGCTTCATCCCATACCGGCTGCATAGGAGTGGCGGCTGCCGCAGATGCAATGGGCAAGGCAGCGGGGGCATGAACGGGCATGAAGGGGCACTCCGACGTTAGGAAATGCCGCTAGACTAACCCCCAGAGTGGGGGGAAACGTTGAGCCACGTCATACTAATGGAGGTTGTGTGCCGAAAGCGTCCACAGCTGCCACAGGGCAAAAGCGATAATCGTCAGTGCCGCCACGCTGCGCGTTGCCGGGTGGCGAATCAAATGGCTGAGCTGGCGCGCGGCCAGGCCCGTGGCCAGCAGCGCCGGCAGTGTGCCAAGCCCAAAGGCGCCCATCAGCAGGGCACCCTGGAGCGGGTCGGCAATCGCCAAGCTCCAGGCCAACATGGAGTAGACCAGCCCACAGGGTAGCCAGCCCCAAATGGCCCCCAGGGCAAAGGCTTGGGGAAGATGCACCACAGGCATCAAGCGCCGTCCCACAGGTTCGATAAAACGCCAGAGGCGGCGGCCAACGGCTTCGACCTTGAGCAGCCCCTTCCACCAGTTAGCGATATAGAGTGCCATCAGGATCAGCATCAGCGCGGCAAACACCTGAAGTAGCAGTCGCGCCGTAGCGGACAGCGAAAACAGCGTGCCTAGCATGGCAACCAGTGCGCCTGCGCTCATATAGCTAATAATACGGCCTGCATTGTAGCTGAGCAGCAGGCCACCCATGCGCGCTGGATGGCGCATGCTGGGGGGCACGGCAAAGGTGAGCGCGCTCATGATACCGCCGCACATGCCGATGCAGTGGGCGCCGCCCATCAAGCCAAACACAAATGCCGCCATGAGCGGCGGCAGATCGAGCCCCGTCGGATTCATGGCCGTGGCTCTTGGTCGTCGGGTGTCTCTCTCGCTGCTGTTTCAGAGCGCTTCGCCTGCTGACGCTGGCGGCGCTGCTCAGGGCTGAGGTCGTTCTCATCTTCATCAAACAGAATACGGTGCGCCGGCCCTTCCAGGTCGTCGAACTGATCATTCTTCACCGCCCAGAAAAACGCCCAGACGGCGAGGCCGAGTAGGATTAGCGAAAGCGGAATAAGCAGATACAGAATCGTCATGCGATTACCGGTGTTGAAGTGCCAGACGATAGTACAGGCTGGGGGCGCCAGCGTGACAGTCGTAGGGCGTTACCGACCACTACCAGCGAGCTAAGCGACATTCCAATCGCGGCTAGCCAGGGCGGTACCAGCCCCATCGCCGCCAGCGGCAGCGCCGAAAAGTTGTAGCACACTGACCAAATCATGTTCTGGCGCATGATACGCCTCGTCGCCCGGGAAATCTCGATGGCCTCAAAAACCCGCATAAGACGGGGGCTGAGTAGCACCGCATCGGCGCGGGTGCGGGCTAAATCCGTCGCCCCATTCATTGCAATCGCCACATCGGCACCCGCTAACACCGGTACGTCGTTAATGCCATCGCCTATCATCACCACGGTTTCGCCTTCGGCTTGAAGCGCTTTCATCCTGGCCAGCTTGCCCTCTGGACTGACGCCTGCATGCCAGGTGGTGAGATTGAGCTGGTCTGCCAGGCTTTCCACTGCATCCTGGGTATCGCCGGAGAGTAGCTCCACGCTTAAGCCCTGGGCCTGGAGGGCGTAGATGGTATCGGCAGCGTCGTCGCGAATGCCGTCATGCAGGCCAAACCAGGCACGGGGTTCGCCGTTTTCGCTAAGCAGCAGCCACTGGCCCTTGGCGGGTGCCGCTATAACGCTATCCACGGCGTCATCCACAGTCCTGTCCACGGCAAATTCGGGCTTTCCCAACCGCCAACGGGCGCCGTTTAGTCTCCCTTCAAGTCCTTGCCCTGTGTGGCTGTGAATATTTTTGGCTTGCAGGGTCGCATCCCGGAAGGGCCGAAAGGCGCGGGCGATGGGGTGTTCCGAGTGGGCCTCAAGGGCGGCGGCAACGGCCCGTGCGCGCTCAGCGGTGAGATCGCCAAGAGGCTGTGTTTGGGTCAGCTGCATCTCGCCGCGGGTGAGGGTGCCGGTTTTATCGAAAATCACCCGGGTAACGTTCGAGAGTGTCTCCATGGCATCGGCGCGGGTGATCAAAACGCCGCGCTTACGCAGTTGTCCATGGCCTGCGGTGAGGGCCGCGGGGGTGGCTAGAGCCAGCGCGCAAGGGCAGGTTACCACCAGCACCGAGAGCAGAACCCAGAGCATCCGCGAGGGGTTGATAAACCACCAGGCAATTGTCACGCAAGCCGTTACTATTAGCAGACGCAGCACAAACAGGTGTGCCATGCGGGCAGCCATCTGGGCAAGCCTAGGGCGGCTAGCGAAGGCACGGTCGGTAAGGTCGACGATGCCCGCTACCCTAGCATCGCGCCCGGCGTGAGTTACCCTGATCACCAGCGGGTTTTCCATGTTTTGGCTCCCGCCGGTAATGGGGTCGCCCACGCGGCGGGTGATTGGCAAGTATTCGCCGGTCAGCATCGATTCATCCAGACTCGATTCACCCTCCTCAATGATGCCATCAGCAGGCACGCCATGGCCGGGCTTGATCAATACGCGATCACCGGGAGCGAGTTCGCTGGCGGGCAGAATGCGCTCGCTGCCATCGCTTTCGAGGCGCGTGGCCGAAATCGGCAGCACTCCGCTGAGTGCGTTGCCGCTATGACCACTGCGGCGTCTGGCGCGGCCCTCGACGTAGCGGCCAAACAGCAAAAAGAAGGTGAACATGGCCACCGAGTCAAAATAGACCTCGCCGACGTTGAATAGCACGGCATAGCTGCTGGCAAGATAAGCGCCGCCAATCGCCAGCGACACCGGCACATCCATGCCCAGTACGCCGGTTCGCAGATCGCGCAGGGCGTTGCGGAAAAACGGCTGGGCGGAGAAAAACACCACTGGCGTGGCCAGCGCAAAGGAGAGCCAGTGAAACAGCGCGTAGAAGTCGTCGCTGATTTCACCGGGGCCGGAGACATAGATCGGGATCGAGAACATCATCACCTGCATCATGCCCACAGCGGCGATAATCAGCCGTCGCACATTCATACGCTCTTCGTGCTGCAGGCGTGCTTGGGCTTGATCGGGCTCGTAGGGCTGGGCGTCGTAGCCAATGGCAGCCAATTCAGCCAGCAGTTGCGAGAGCTTCAACTGCTGGGGATCCCAGCTCACCCGCAGGCGGTGGTGGGTCAAGTTTACCGCGCTGGAGGCAATGCCTGTTAAGGCGTTCAAGCGGTGCTCAATCAACCAGGCGCAGGCTGCGCAGGTGATGCCTTCAATGGCGAGGGTGGCTTTTACATTGCCCTCATCGCCATCGGGGTGGACAAACTGCGCCTGCAGGCCGGGATCGTCAAACACCGACCAGGTGTCGGCCTTGGCTTCCTGACGCTCATCCGGACGTTCGGGTAGCTCGGTACGGTAGCGGTAGTAGCTCTCCAGGCCACCATCGACAATGGCATGAGCCACCGCTTCGCAGCCGGGGCAGCAAAGCGGCTTGGGGGTGTCATCCAGGGTAATCGTCCAAGGCGCTCCCGCGGGTACCGGGTTACCGCAGTGATAGCAGGACGCGGCAGTCGTTACGTCGCTCATTCGCTCGCTTCGCGTCCTCCCGGTAGTAGCGTGACGCTATGTTCATTGGGGAACGTGGCTTCGCCGGTAAGGCGCCAATCGGCGCCTTCCTGCTCAGGCTGAATCTGCAGATACCAGCGGTAGCGCAGATTGTCGGGGCCTTGGGTGATATAGCGGCCATCGCGGACATGCTCGAGCACAAACGACTGGTCGCGGTCGTTCTCAGTAGGGAAGATGAGATCAAGGTAGAGTTCGTCCGGGCGCGCGTCGCCACGTAAATCAACCACGATATCGCTGGTAAGGGGATCAAGGCGTAGCTCGGCGCTTAGGTTGAGTGCCCGTGCCTGCTCCTGCTTGGCCAGTACCATGTTAATGGCTTTGCCGTGCTCGTAATAATCTTCCTGAACGACCATGCCGTCGAAGCTCTTGATCGACATAACCGCAAAGCCGGTACTGACGATAATCGATGAAAACAGTATGCCGAGCAAAAACCACGGCCAGAACTGCTTGTACCAAGGCGTCACCTTATCTCCAGAGGGCAGGGATGACATAATTTTTTATCTCCTAATATCGCCCAGGAAGCTGGTCTCGCGCTCAAGGCGAATATCCGCATCCTGCTGAGCCTGCAGCGTGAATACAATGGGGTGGCTGGGTTGCTGTAAATCGTCGGGGCTGGCGGTCACTGTGACCACTTTCAAGCGCGACTCCCCCGCGGGTACGCTAATCGTACTGCTATCCAGGGTTAAATTGGGCAGTCCGGTAACGCTGAGCTGATAGACGTGGTCTTGATCATCCAGGTTGCGGATAGTCAGGCTAAACACATTGCTAATTTGACCGTCGCGAGTCACTTGGTAGAGCTGGGTGCGCTCGCGCTCAGCGTCAAAATTGAGCGGCATGCGATCGTTGATAGCCCAGGTGAAGGTGCCCACCATCAGCACCAGTGCAGTGAAGTAGCCTATCAGGCGTGGACGCATAATATGGCTCTTTTTACCCTCTAGAGCGTTTTCGTTAGTGTAGCGCACCAACCCCCGCGGATAGCCCATTTTGTCCATTACGCTGTCGCAGGCATCGATACAGGCGGCGCAGGTAATACACTCATACTGCAGCCCATCGCGAATATCGATGCCGGTAGGGCAGACCTGTACACAAAGCTCGCAGTCGATACAGTCACCATAGCCAGCCTCGCGGGCTTCAAGATGGCTCAGGCTTTTCTTACGGTGCCCACGGGGTTCGCCGCGTGACTCATCGTAGGAGACAATCAATGTGTCGCGGTCAAACATGACTGATTGGAAACGCGCGTAGGGGCACATATAGATGCACACTTGTTCGCGCAGCCAGCCGGCATTGAGGTAAGTGAAAACCAGAAAAAAACCGACCCAGAAGTAAGACCAACCGTGGGCTTCAAAGGTGGGGAGCTCTGTCACCAAATCGCGAATTGGCGTGAAGTAACCCACAAAGGTGACGCCGGTGGCGAGGGCAATGAGCAGCCAGGCGGCGTGCTTACCCCCTTTGCGCCAAGCTTTCTCGGCGTTCATTGGCTGGCTGTCGAGTTTAATGCGCCGGTTGCGCGAACCCTCAATACGGTGTTCAAGCCAAATGAATAGAAACGTCCAAACGCTTTGCGGGCAGGTATAGCCACACCATACGCGGCCAGCAAACACGGTAATAAAAAACAGCCCAAAGGCACAGATAATCAGCAGCCACGACAGCAGGATGAACTCCTGAGGATAAAAGGTGGCGCTAAAAATATGGAATTCACGGTTAGGCAGGTCAAATAGAATTAACGGCCGATCACCGATGTTAATCCACGGTAAGAGAAAAAATACCAGCATTAACGCCCAGTTGGCACTGCGCCGTAGCTTCTGGAAGACACCCTTAATTTCGCGCACGTAAATGTGGCGACGCTTGGCGTACATTTCCTGGGTAACCGTTTCAGAGGGGGTATGATGCCCCACCGGGTTCGGTGTGACGTCTTGGCTTGGTATCTTTTCCATGGCGATATTTCCCGGCTCAGAAGGCAGGAGAGATGGCACCCTTCCATTAAATGAATTGCTCAGTGAAACGAGGTGCTTGGTAAAATTTTAGTGCTTAGTTAATTTTGATGCTTAGTCGGTCTTTGGTGCTTCGCTAATATTGTATCGGGTTGGGTATAAAGAAAGGGTGCGGTTTGGGGCCGCACCCTTGCTTGGTTAGCGTTACTGACGGTTGCCGCTATCAGCGATCCATCAGTCCGCCAGGCGCAGGCTATACACGTAGGCCGCAACCAGGTGAACACGCTCTTCACCGATATATGCCGCTTGCGCAGGCATATGGCCGTTGCGGCCATTGCGCAGCGTTTGACGGATAGAGTCACCCACTTCTTGGCCCGGTGCCAGGTAAAGCCAGATGTCATCGGTCAAGTTAGGCGCACCAAGAGCCGTGTTGCCCGTTCCGCTTGGGCCGTGGCAGGCAGCACACACCGCCATAAAGGTGCTTTCGCCCTGTTCGGCCCGCTCTTCGTCATGCTCTTCATTAGAAAGCGATAGAACGTACTGGGTTAGATTTTCGATATTGTTCTGCCCCAACTGCTGCCAGGCGGGCATAAGGCCATTACGGCCGTTGTTAAGTGTGGTCAGAATATTTTCTGGTTCACCACCGTATAGCCAGTCGTCATCGGTCAGGTTGGGAAAGCCGTAACCACCCTGAGCGTTGGAGCCGTGGCATACCGCGCAGTTGTTTTGGTAGATGCGCTCAGCCACCTGCATCGCTTCGGGGTCTTCGGCAAGCTCCGGAATGGGGACTTCCTGGTACTGGGAAAAAATCGGCGTGAAGCGCTCTTCGGCCTGAGCAACTTCCTCTTCCCATTGACCCTCCTGAGACCAGCCTAACAGCCCTGCGTAGTTGCCCAGGCCGGGGTAAAACACCAGATAGCCCAGTGCAAAGACCACCGTTAAAACGAATAGCTGGAACCACCACTTTGGCAGTGGGTTGTCGTACTCTTCGATACCATCGGCGGCGTGGCCGGTGGTTTCTACATTGCCGTCTGCATCAGGCGTTTTATCGGTGCGGCGGTTGGCCAGCAGTATCCATACGCTCAGCGCAATCGTGCCCAGCGTAATGATAATGATCCAGGCGCTCCAAAAGCCGGATAGGGAGTCACCCCATAGATTATTCATATATTCTTATCTCCCCTGTCGTCGCGGGAATGCGCTTCGCTGTCGCGTTCACGCGAAGCGTGCTTGTCACTGGTCGGTAGCTCATCGTCGTCGGCAAAGGGCAAATTAGCCGCTTCGTCGAAATCTGGCTTGCGTCGCTTGGAGTACGCCCAGAGGGCAATACCGATAAACGCGAAAATCAAGATCAGCGTGATGAGACCGCGAAAAGTTCCCGTATCCATAACTTAGCGAGTGCCCTCGAGCACGGTTCCGAGCTGCTGTAGATAGGCGACCAGGGCGGTAATTTCCTGGGTGCCGCGAACCTCTGCAGTCGCGTTGGCAATATCTTCGTCGGTGTACGGCACGCCTAGCTGGCGCAGTGTGCGCATTTTAGCCGGAGTAGCCTCACCATCGAGGGTGTTTTCAAACAGCCAGGGGTAAGCCGGCATGATGGATTCGGGCACTACGTCGCGGGGGTTGTAGAGGTGGGCGCGGTGCCAGTCATCGCTATAGCGGCCACCGACGCGCGCCAGGTCTGGCCCGGTGCGCTTGGAGCCCCACAGGAAGTTATGCTCGTAGACCTGCTCGCCCGCCACATTGTAGTGGCCGTAGCGTTCGGTTTCGGCGCGGAATGGGCGCACCATTTGCGAGTGACAGCCCACGCAACCTTCGCGGCGATAGATGTCTCGGCCTTCGAGTTCCAGTGCCGACAGCGGCTCCAGACCTTCGACCGGCTCGGTTGTCTGCTTCTGGAAAAACAGTGGGACGACCTCCGCCAAGCCGCCGAAACTGATCACGACAAGGATCAACACGGCAAGCAGGCCAACGTTCTTTTCGACAATCTCGTGTTTCATTGGTCTCAACTTCCCCGGTTTAGGCAGCTTGTGGCGCTGAATGGCTGATGGCCTCACGACGCTTAACGGTCATGTACACATTGAACGCCATAATCAGCATGCCGGTGACCCAGAAGAGGCCGCCGATTAAGCGAACAAAGTAGCCTGGTGCGCTGGCTTCAACGGCTTCAACGAAGGTGTACATCAAGGTGCCATCAGGGTTGATCGCACGCCACATGAGGCCTTGCAGAATGCCGTTAACCCACATGGAGGCGATATAGAGCACGGTGCCAATAGTGGCCAGCCAGAAGTGCACGGCAATCAGGTTGATCGAGTACATTTCAGTGCGACCAAAGACGCGCGGAATCAGGTGATACATTGAGCCGATGGTAATCATCGCTACCCAGCCAAGCGCGCCGGAGTGAACGTGACCAATGGTCCAGTCAGTGTAGTGCGACAGCGCGTTGACGGTCTTAATCGCCATCATCGGGCCTTCAAAGGTGGACATGCCGTAGAACGATAGTGCCACCACCAGGAAGCGTAGTGTCGGATCCGTGCGCAGCTTATGCCAAGCCCCTGACAGAGTCATCATGCCGTTGATCATGCCACCCCAGGAGGGTGCCAGCAGAATAATCGACATAATCATACCCAGCGACTGTGCCCAGTTAGGTAGTGCTGTGTAGTGCAGATGGTGAGGACCTGCCCACATGTAGATCATGATCAATGCCCAGAAGTGGACGATTGACAGGCGGTAGGAGTAGATTGGGCGTTCAGCCTGCTTCGGCACGAAGTAGTACATCATGCCCAGAAAACCTGCAGTCAGGAAGAAGCCAACCGCGTTGTGTCCGTACCACCACTGCACCATGGCATCTACCGCGCCGGCGTAGATCGAGGTGGAGTACATCGGGGTTACAGGGATGGCCGCATTGTTGACGATATGCAGCACCGCAACGGTCAGAATAAACGCCGCAAAGAACCAGTTCGCCACATAAATATGCGACGTGGTGCGTTTTTTGATCGTCATTAGGAACACGATGGCATAGCTGATCCAGACGACCGCGATCAAAATGTTGATCGGCCACTCCAGTTCAGCGTACTCCTTGGTGGTGGTATGCCCAAGCGGCAGTGACACCACGGCGGAGAGGATAACCGCTTGCCAGCCCCAGAACGTAAAGGCCGCTAACTTGTCAGAGAAGAGCCGTGTCTGACAGGTACGCTGGACAACGTAGTACGACGTGGCAAAGAGCGCCGAGCCGCCAAAGGCGAAAATGACGGCGTTAGTGTGTAACGGACGCAGGCGCCCAAAGCTAGTCCAAGGTATGCCGAGGTTCAGTTGCGGCCAAACCAGTTGCGAGGCGAGAATGACACCCACTGTCATTCCCACAATGCCCCACACAACGGTCATAATCGCGAACTGCCGAACTACCTTGTAGTTGTAGGTCGGGTGTTCAAATGCTGTGCTCATGTCATGTTCCCATCGAACGCGGTTAGGGGGTAACCCGTGGCATTTTGCACGGGTGCGGCCACCCGCTTGATGATGCAGGTCAAGATCCGACCAAGATTCTAGCGCAGCAGAGGCTTAACCTGAACACACCAATTGGTTAAAGACTGAATTATCAGGAGCGCTGGGTGTCATATTACGCTTTGTCTGGTTATATCGAGGTACTACCTCAGGCTTTAAAAGAGGCGCTTAAGCGCCAGCCAAATGGCGCTTTTCTGGTGCAGGGCATGGGGCCGTTGGCTGTCCATGGTCAAGCCAAGATAGGTCGCTTGCTGTTTGCCCATGGCGCAGGGGCAGGGCAGCAGTCACCTTTCATGCGTCAATTTGTCACCTCGTTGGCGGATCGAGGGGTACAGGTGTTATGTATCGATTTCCCTTATATGCAAAAGATGCAGGAAACCGGCAAGCGCCGGCCGCCCCCGCCTATCGCCAAGTCCCTGGAGCAGTTTGCCCAGTGGTATGTGCTACTCGATTCCTTGTTTGACGAACCGCTATGGATTGGTGGCAAATCGATGGGCGGCCGCGTAGCGACCCTATTTGCCAGTAAACAGCTTGCTAATCAACACTCATTCAGTGAGCAACCATGCAGTAAGCCGGTGCCGGGCGTGGTGGTAGCAGGCTATCCATTTCATCCGGTTAAAGCGCCTGACAAGCTACGCCTGGATCACTGGCCTGCGATTGACTGCCCCATGCTGGTTTTACAAGGCGAACGTGATCCCTTTGGCACCCGGGAAGAGGTGGCTTGCTATCGATTGCCGCAAAACGCGCAGCTCGCTTGGCTAAGAGATGGCGATCACGACTTTAAACCGAGGCGCCTTTCTGGCCTGACCCAAACGGTTTTGATTGACGAGGCTACCCAAGTTGCGGCATCCTTCGTCCGCGCTCATCGCTCTGGCCTTGCGGAAGTGGGCAGCGTGTTAGTTTAGAAAGCGGTTTTAAATCAGTTTTTAAACACAGCATGTTGACATTGAGCAAGCCTTCTGTAGAATGCAGCGCCACGTGACCAGCGGGTGGTTAGCTCAGTTGGGAGAGCACCAGCCTTACAAGCTGGGGGTCACTGGTTCGAACCCAGTACCACCCACCATGTTTAGTAGTAACTAAAATGGGTTGGAAGCGTGTAGTAAAAAGTATGATTAAGCTTTGATGCGCATAACGGACCGGTAGTTCAGTCGGTTAGAATGCCGGCCTGTCACGCCGGAGGTCGCGAGTTCGAGTCTCGTCCGGTCCGCCAGCATCAACTACATATCTGCTTAAGCTAATTGTTTGAAATAGTTGTTATCGATTCGGACCGGTAGTTCAGTCGGTTAGAATGCCGGCCTGTCACGCCGGAGGTCGCGAGTTCGAGTCTCGTCCGGTCCGCCATGATAACTGCTAAGCTGGATTAGCAAGTGCCCCAAGGCGTTTGTTAATAGACGGGTGGTTAGCTCAGTTGGGAGAGCACCAGCCTTACAAGCTGGGGGTCACTGGTTCGAACCCAGTACCACCCACCATCAACTACCCTTTAGAAGCGCCTCTGAACCGCTTATAAACGTTAGTCTGATGGTCGTTACAGAAATGCTTTTACGTGGACCGGTAGTTCAGTCGGTTAGAATGCCGGCCTGTCACGCCGGAGGTCGCGAGTTCGAGTCTCGTCCGGTCCGCCATTAAGCATTTAGATCGGCACTTGCCGAACGAATTCCAAAAAAGCCCGGATCATCGATCCGGGCTTTTCGTATGTCTGTGCTTTGATTTGCCGCTTTTAGCCGGTAATCGCGGCAACTCCTGCTTTGGCCACCTGCACATCCTGATCGGGTTTTACGCCGGAAATGCCCACAGCGCCCACCACATGGCCGTCAACCGTAATCGGCACGCCGCCTGAAAGCAGGCCTTGCAGCGGTGCGGTGACAAACGCCGTGCGCCCACCATTAATCATCTCTTCAAATACCTGGGTCTCTTTACGACCTAGCGCTGCACTACGCGCTTTTTGCGTAGCCACTTCGGCGCTGAAAGGGGCGGCGCCATCCAAGCGACGCAGCGCCAAAAGATGGCCGCCGTCGTCGGTCACCGCGATGGTTACCGGCCAGCTATTGCTGTCAGCCTCTTTCTGCGCGGCATCCAGAACATTCGTTACATCGGCTTGGGCGAGAATAGCTTTTGTTTGCATGTTTTAATCCTTGTTAAGGGGGGGAGTGAAGTGGCCGCGCGGTTAAAGTCTGCGCGGCCTGGGGTAAAAGTTATTGGTGAAACGCTAGCTGAGCGCTGCATCGACGATCTCTACCCAGTGACGCACCGGCGTGCGATTGGCGCCTGCCAAGTGGGTCTGGCAGCCGATATTCGCCGTTACGATCACCTCGGGATCTCCAGCTTCCAGTGCATTGAGCTTATTGTCACGCAGTTGAGTGGCCAGTTCAGGCTGGGTGATCGAATAGGTGCCCGCTGAGCCACAACAGAGATGCGCATCCTGTACCGGGGTTAACGCAAAACCCAGCTTGCTCAGTACGCCTTCGACAGCACCGTTAAGCTTTTGGGCGTGTTGTAGTGTGCAGGGGCAGTGGAACGCCAGTCGTTGTGACGCGTTAACGCTCAATTCGTCCAGCGGCTCATCGCGCAGGATTTCGACAATATCTTTGGCCAGAGTGCTCACCTTTTGCGCTTTAACAGCGTAGTCAGGGTCATCCTTGAGCATGTAGCCATACTCTTTGACGAAAGCGCCGCAGCCGCTGGCGGTTTGCACAATGGCTTCGGTGCCTTGCTCAATGTACGGCCACCAGGCATCAATATTGGCGCGCATGCGGGCTCGTCCATCGTCCTGGGCATTGAGGTGAAAATCAACGGCGCCACAGCAGCCTGCTTCAGCCACTGGCGTGACGCTGATGCCGAGGCGATCCAAAATCCGTGCAGTGGCCGCATTGGTGTTGGGTGACAGCCCCGGCTGAACGCAGCCTTCCAGTATCAATACCCGCCGGGTATGGCGGTTGGTATCCGGGCGTACGCCTGCATCTATCGGCGCTGCGGGCATTTTATTGCGCAACTTGCCAGGCACCAGTGGCTTAAAGGTTTGCCCCAGCTTTAGCAGCGCTTGGAAACGTTTGGGCTCGACCATCATTTTTCGCAGCGCATAGCGCTGGGCCCGCTCACCTGCCGGGCGAGGAACGCGCCGCTCAATTTCGGCACGACCTATATTCAGCAGTTTGTGGTACTCCACGCCGGAAGGGCAGGTGGTTTCGCAGTTAAGGCAGGTCAGGCAGCGATCAAGATGCAGACGCGTCTCGTCGGTGACCTGGTCGTCATCGTCTTGGCTCTCCAGCAGTTCCTTCATGAGATAGATACGCCCCCGAGGGCCATCGCGCTCATCGCCTAACAACTGGTAAGTGGGGCAGGTGGCGTTACAAAAACCGCAGTGAACGCAGGTGCGCAGAATACGCTCCGCTTCTTGAATATGCGGTTTCTGAAGGTCGGCATCGGTAAATTGCGTCTGCATGTCAGCTCTCCTTAAAACGCCGCATAAAGGCGACCGGGATTAAAAATGCCATGGGCATCCAGCTCCGCCTTTAAGTTACGGTGATATTTTTCCACTACAGTATTAAGCGGTGTAAACGGCTCAGCGGCGCCTCCTTGGGTGTGGGGGGTATAGCAGGTGGCATGCCCCCCCACCGCAGCACAGGCGGCGCGGAGAGTGTCTGCATCCAGAGTGGTTTTCACCCAGCGCTGACTGCCCGCCCAGTCGTAAAAGATATCGCTTTCGGGAATATCCAGCGCTAGCGGTGCGCTGTTGGGGGGGAGTGACAGTCGCCACAGGGCTTGGCCATCGCCGTAGGCAAAGAAAGCGTGGGTATGGTCACGCAACTGGTGCCAGAAGCTGGCATCAAGTGGCTCGCCGCCCAGGCTTGCCTGGGTCGCGCTAACAGAGCTTTTGCCACCTTCCAGGCGCAAAAACAGCTCGCCGTGATGCCAGGCAGCGGCGCTAATCGGTAGCGGCTTGCGACCCAGCTCGGCGAGTTTTTTGAGCGCCTCATCCAGCCCCAGGGTTAAGCGTAGGCTGTGTGTTGCAGTGGGAATGGGCAGCACTTTAAAGGAGATATCCGTGAGTACGCCAAGGGTGCCCTGGGCGCCTGCCATCAGGCGCGATAAGTCGTAACCGGCAACATTTTTCATCACTTCGCCACCAAAGCGAAGCAGCTTGCCCTGTTGGGTGATAATACGCGTACCCAGCACAAAGTCACGGGCTGCGCCTGCCCAGGGACGGCGTGGGCCGGAGAGGCCGGTGGCCACGGCGCCACCAATGGTCGACGCTTCACCAAACATGGGCGGCTCAAAGCCCAGCATTTGGTGCTTCTCTGCCAGTACTTCCTGCAGGTCGCTAAGCCGAGTGCCAGCGCGCACAGTCACTACCAGTTCCACCGGGTCGTAGCTCACAATGCCGCTGTGTTCAGCCATTTGTAGCGCCTGGCCCTCCACCGGTCGGCCATAAAAGGCGCGTGTATCTCCGCCTACAATGCGTAGCGGCGTGCGCGCTTCATAGGCACTGCGTACCTGCTCGCACAGGGTCTCGGCGATATCGCGGTCGGCAATCGCTAGTTCGGTCATGGTCTTTCCCACTATTGGTCTTTTCCATTATTCGTTTGGGCTAATTATTGTCTTAGCTTCGGCTTGGCTCGCTGCTAAAAGCGCGGCAGCTCCGGGTGCGGTAACTCGTTGTTATGCACATGCATTGCGCCAAACTCGGCGCAGCGCGCCAGCGTTGGGATATTCTTGCCAGGATTGAGCAGCCGTTGTGGATCAAAAGCGGCTTTCAAAGCGTGAAAAACGCTGATTTCATCCGCCTGAAACTGGCTACACATCTGGTTGATCTTTTCGCGCCCAACGCCGTGTTCGCCGGTGATTGAGCCGCCCGCAGCCACGCAGAGCTCCAGAATCTTGCCGCCCACCTCTTCGGCAAGCGCCAGTTGGCCCTCTTTGTTGGCATCAAACAGGATTAGAGGATGCATATTGCCATCGCCGGCGTGAAAGACGTTGGCCACCGCCAATCCGCTCTCTTTGGAAAGCGCGGCAATGCCTTTCAGCACGCGAGGAAGCTCGCGGCGGGGGATAGTGCCATCCATGCAGTAGTAGTCCGGTGACATTCGGCCCACCGCTGGGAAGGCGTTCTTTCGCCCAGCCCAGAACTTGGCGCGCTCGGCCTCATCTCGGGCCTGCTGAATATCGGTGGCGCCCGCGGCTTCGAGTACCTGGCGCACGGTGTCGCAGTCGTCGGCTACATCGGCTTCGACGCCATCCAGCTCGCACAACAGAATCGCTTCTGCTTCCACTGGGTAGCCTGCTTTGATGAAATCTTCGGCGGCTTTGATGGCGAGTTTATCCATCATTTCCAGACCGCCGGGAATAATGCCTGCGGCGATGATATCGCCGACGGCGCGACCGGCTTTCTCAACATCATCGAAGCTCGCCATCAGCACTTTGGCAGTCTCCGGCTTGGGCAGCAGCTTGACGGTGATCTCTGTGACCACGCCGAGCATGCCCTCCGAGCCGTTTATCAATGCCAGCAGGTCAATGCCTGGGGCATCAAAAGACTCAGCGCCCAGCGTCATATGCTCGCCCTCAATGGTGAGCACATCGACACGCATCACGTTATGCACCGTTAGGCCATATTTTAAGCAGTGCACGCCGCCAGCATTTTCCGCCACGTTACCGCCGATGGAGCAGGCAATTTGCGAGGAGGGATCCGGCGCGTAGTAGAGGCCATAGGGCGCCGCGGCTTCGGAAATGGCCAGATTGCGAACGCCGGGCTGCACCCGTGCCAAGCGGGCATCAGGGTCGACGTTGAGAATTTTATTAAAGCGCGACATCACTAATAGCACGCCCTGTTCCAGCGGCAACGCACCGCCTGAAAGCCCGGTGCCCGCACCGCGAGTGACCACGGGTACGCTTAGCGCATGGCAGCGCTTGAGCAGTGCTTGCACTTGCTCAAGGGTTTCAGGCAGCGCCACCAGCATCGGCAGCACGCGGTAGGCCGCCAGCCCATCGCACTCAAAGGGGCGCAGGTCTTCTTCGCGATGCAGCAGCGTCATTTCGGGAACGGCTTGCTGCAGGTCGGTTAAAACCTCGCTTTTATCGCGCTGAACCAGTTTGCCGTCCAGGCGCTCATCAAAGAGGATATTCATTACGACATCCCATGCTTATTATCATTAAAGGTAAATGCTGAAACGGTCTATGGGCCTATTCTGCACGCAACATACTTCATAGAGCGTTCGTTAAAGGCATGGCCCAATTTGGGCCTTTTTTATCCGTCTGTCCAGATCGTGGTGCATTGGTCAGACCAGTAATTAGTCGATCCTGCTATATAGAAGCGAAACAGAGATGTCTTCTATGGCGAGTAGTGGCAAGCTGGCAAAACAGTTTAGCGAGAGTGACCGTCATGCCTGCGGAGAATCAAGCGTTGACACCCGGACAGAGAATGCCTGAACACGTGGCCACCCGGCTGGAGCGGCTGATTCTTGATGGTGTTTTTCGCCCCGGCCAGCTACTTCCTTCTGAGCGGCGGCTATGCGATCGGCTGGGCGTCTCCCGCGCCTCGCTGCGTGAGGGTTTGAGGATTCTGCGCAGCAAGGGAATTATCAATACTCGCCAGGGCCACGGCTCAACGGTCGCCACACTTTTGCCGGTGGGCAACCAGAGCCCGTTGATGCACCTGTTTAAAGACCACCCGCGTACGCTGTTTGATCTGTTAGAGGTACGCGCGCTGCTGGAAGGGGAGTCGGCGCGGTTAGCCGCGAGTCGCGGCACCTCCGCTGACCGGGTGCTGATCACCCGGCGCTATCGTGAAATGGCTGACTACGCGGAAAGCGCAGAGACCATTGATGTCGAGCGATTGGCGAGACTGGATCACGCCTTTCATCTGGCGGTTTCCCAGGCATCCCACAATCCGGTGTTGGTGCATACGCTGCAGAGCCTGACCGATTTGCTGCTTAGTTCGGTATTTGCCTCGGTCAAACATCTTTATCACTTGCCAGCGCCCAGAGCGATGATCAATCAGCAGCATGCGAAGTTGCATGAGGCTGTCGTCAACGGCGAGCCGGAGCAGGCCGAGCAGGTGGCGCTGGAGCACCTCACCAGCATTACCCAGCTACTGCGGGATTTAGAGGAGGAGCACGAACGGCTAGAGCGCTCCTCCATGCGTCTTGAAGAGTGGCAGTAGCTGATTAGCTATTGGCCACACTCTTATCGTCTTCCGTGTCGATCACGCCCGCCAAGGTGGCCGCTTCAATCTTGTTGCATAGATGGTCACGGAGAATTTGGCCCAGCAATTGGCTATCGCGTTTCTCAAGTGCCGCCATCATATTTTCGTGGTCTTTTACCGCTTGGCTCCAGTAGCGTTCGGTCATCTGTTTGGAGTAACGAACGCGTTTAACGCGCTGACTTAAATTACTATACATTTCTTGCAGTACATCGTTATTAGACGCGGCCAAGATGCTTTCGTGAATTTGTCTATTAACCTGGAAATAAGGTATCAAATCGCGGTTGCGATAGTGTACTAGCATCGTATTGTGCAGTTGCCGAATGGCAGCAATTTCAGCGTCGCTAATATGCTGACAGGCAAGTTCACCCGACAGGCCTTCCAGCGCGGCCATCAGGTCATAAGTGTCTTTAACGTTCTTGAGCGTCAGCCGCACCACCCGTGCACCTCGATTGGGAAGCAGCTCGATTAGCCCTTCGGTGGCAAGCACTTTTAGTGCTTCGCGTAGTGGGGTGCGCGATACGCCAAAGCGGTCACACAGCTGCTTTTCAGAGATGCGCTCACCGGGGGCAAGCTCGCCGTGCTCAATCAGGTCGCCAATTCTATCGGCCACTTCACGATATAAATTACGTTGCAGTATTTTTGTCATGAGTCAGTTCCTTGTCAGTGGTGCGCTCGGTTTACTGCCAAGCTAACCAGACCACCTGGATCGATTTGAGCACGATGCCATATTCGTATAGTGGCTATTGTTTATATGATCTGCAAAAGTAATTATGAATTCAATATTCCTTTGGTGGCATCTTGCCAACCACTGCCTACGACAATAACAAAGGAAAAACCGATGGCCGGACAAGTATTTCATTGCAGCGTGCAGCTCGCCAGAGAGCAGAGTAGGAAGATAGTCGATGGCGCCATGCAACAAGCACGCGATTTGGGGTTGCCGCCGCTGACGATCGTCGTGCTGGACGGCGGCGGGAACTTGGTGGCCGCTGAGCGCGAAGATGGTTGTGCTCCGTTGCGTTTCCCCGTTGCCCAGGGTAAAGCCTACGCCGCACTGGGCATAGGGATTGCCAGTGGGGTGATTGGCGCACGTAACGCTGAGCGCACAGCGTTTGTTGCCAGTGTTGCAGCAGCCTCCCAAGGACATTTTGTGGCAGTGGCCGGCGGGGTGCCCATTCTTAATGAACAAAACTGTTTGATTGGTGCAGTGGGGGTTAGTGGTGCTTCGTCAGAGGAGGATCAGCAGGCAGCCATCGCGGGTATTGAGTTGGCCGGTTTGCACTGGGGGCTTGAACCGAACTAGGAAATGAGCGGGAAGTGCCGATGAAAAGCGGGCAGATGGCTTATTCAGCCACTGCCCGTTTTTTATTTACCGCAACGTTTTAATAACTTCTTTAAGAATCAGCTGCTTGAAAAGCAATTTGTGCGACGAGACGAAAGTTTAATACCTAATTTTGAATTTTGAATTCAAATTGAAGTGGAAGAGGATCCCTGGAGTAAGTGCCCATCAATAATAAGTAGGCCTGCTCAGGCGTCTCCTTTTGCAGGTGCCATCGAGTGGCAAAGCCACGGTGGCGACATTGCTAACAACAACAAATGCGTTACCTGGAGTTCACTATGAAATTGCTCAAAACAGCACTCGCAACGGTCGTTGTGACCTTTGGTTTGCAGGCCGCTGCGGCCAACGCAAACACTGAAATTCGACTTGGCCATGTGGGCGGCCCTGGCTCACTATTTGAAATTAGTGCAAACCGCTTTGCCGAACTCGCCAACGAACGTCTTGAAGGCGTTGCCGAAGTGAACGTCTATGGCAACAGCCAGCTGGGTGGCGACGAGTCGATGATGCGTCGCCTACGTTTAGGCTCTTTGGATCTCTCGCTGCCTTCGACGGTGATGAGCTCGGAATCCGCTCAGTTTGCGCTGTTCGAAATGCCCTACTTGATCGAAGACCGCGAGCATATGAAGCGCGTGCGTGAAGAGATCGTTCGTGGCCCACTTTATGACGCTGCTGAAGCGCGCGGATTTAAAATTATTGGTGTGTGGGAAAACGGCTTTCGCCAGATTACTAACAACAAGCGGCCGATCGTTAGCCCAGAGGATCTCGAAGGTATAAAGCTGCGGGTTCCAGGCGGCACATGGCGTATCGATATGTTCCGTAGCTACGGCGCGGCACCCTCGCCAATGTCGCTGTCGGAAGTGTTTGTTGCCCTGCAGACAGGCGCCATGGACGGCCAGGAAAACCCCTTCATCCAAACCTACTCATCACGCTTCCACGAAGTTCAAGACTACCTCTCTATCTCTAACCACGTATATACACCTGCCTATCTGACCGCTGGGGCTAGCTGGAATCGTTTACCGGAAGAAGTGCGGACAGTACTCGAAGAAGTGGCCGTTGAGATGGAGGACTTCGTACTCGAAGAGGGCCAACGCCTGGATGATGAAACCCTCATTAAAATGCGCGATGAAGGCATGGAAGTGAATGAAGTCGACTTCGAAGCTTTTGTTGAGGCCTCTGAAACCATCTACAGCAAGTTCGCTGACGAAGTGGATGGTGGCCAGGAAATGATTGACGCCGTGGCTGCTCTTCGCGAGTAAGCAAGCGCCACTCTATTAGGGGTGCGTCGCAGCTTGGCGAGGCACCTCGCCTTTCGGAGGTCTCAATGAGTACTTTTACAAAGTTCAAGAACGCCTATTTTGCGTTTCTTGAAGCCATCGTGGTCTTTCTGGTCATTGCGCTTGCCATCGTCGTGACACTTGGTTTTGTGACCCGCTATCTGGGCTCGCCGCTCAGTTGGTACGACGAGCTAGCTGCCGCGTTGCTGGCCTGGGTGACCTACTACGGTACCGCATTAGCAGCCGCAAAAGGTGCACATATAACCTGCCCCAGCGTGTTGAACATGTGTCCGCCCGCTATTCGGGTGCCTATCGCCCTGTTAGCTGAAGCCATTACGATCGGGTTCTTTGTTTTCCTGGGCCTCGCCAGCTACCAAGTCATGCTGATTCTCGAAGGCGTGGGCATGGTCAGCCTACCAGGGGTCTCTATGCAGCTGGTTCACTCAGCGATTCCCGTCGCTGCTGTGCTGTTCATCATTGCCGAGCTGCTGCGGCTGCCTGACGTGATTAAAAGCGCTCGAGGCAGAGGCTTTATTGATCATGAGCTTGAAGAAGCCGGTATCGACGCGGAAGAAGTCGCCTCCGTCAGCACACATCAACGAGGGTAAGTAGCTACCATGGTGATACTGTACATATTTATAGCGCTGATACTGCTTATTCTGATTAACGTGCCGGTCGCCGTTGCCTTGGCACTGGTCGGCACCATTGCCACCTTTATGACATACGGCAACATGGCGATGCCCACCGTTGGCATGACCATGTTTGAGGGGGCGACCAACTTTCCGCTTATCGCAATACCGCTGTTTATTTTAGCCGGTGCCATTATGAACGCCTCGAGTATTTCGCGGCGCCTGATCGACCTGGCCATGGCAATGGTGGGGTTCATCAAGGGTGGCTTGGCGATGGTGACCATTGGTGCTTCGGTTTTCTTCGCCGAAATCTCCGGGTCGGCAGTGGCGGGTGTATCGGCGATCGGCAGTATTCTGATTCCTGCAATGCGCAAGAAAGGCTACTCAAAAGAGTTTGCTGCTTCTATATCTTCATCCGCTGCAAGTCTGGCGATTATCCTGCCGCCCTCTATCCCGATGATTCTTTACGCGGTGATGTCGGGTGAGTCAGTGGTGCAGATGTTTGTGGCCGGTATATTGCCAGGCTTGCTGGGGGCGATGGGGTTAGCCGCAATGTGCTACTACCTGGCACGCAAGAACAACTTCCCTTCTGAGGGGCGTTTCCGGGTTTCGCAACTTTGGATTGCCTTCAAAGATGCAATCTGGGCGCTGCTGATCCCCGTTATCATCCTGGGCGGTATCTTTGGCGGCTTCGTTACCGCGACCGAAGGTGCGGCGCTGGCAGTGTGTGTGGCTATCTTTATCAGTGCAGTGGTTTATCGGGAATTCACCATCAGGAATTTTATTGATTCTTGTAAAAGTGCTGGTGTGCAAACAGCCGTGGTTATGCTGTTGGTGGCTGCATCCGCAGTGGTAGGTGGCTACCTTACCGAAACCCGAGTACCTCAAGAAATCGCCATGCAGATCAGCGAGCTAACCAATAATAAATATCTTATTTTGGCGCTGCTCAATGTCATCTTCCTGATTTTGGGTATTTTTCTGCATTCAGCAGCGGCGATTATCTTGGTCGTGCCCATTGTATTGCCGCTGGTTATAGAGGTCGGTATCGACCCTCTCCATTTTGGTTTGATCGTGACCCTGAACCTGGCCATCGGCCAGCAAACGCCACCGGTGGCCAGCGTACTCATTGCGTCTTGCTCAATCGCCAAGTCAGATGTATGGGCTACGTCTAAAACCAACCTGTGGTTTATCGCCGTCCTGTTCGCCGTGTTAATGATCAACACCTATATCCCCGCGTTTGCGCTGGCATTAGTGAATTTTGTTTATGGCTAAGCAGGCGACATGTGGGCGTGCTAAGTCGGGTTCTAACGCCCGGCAGCGCGCGGCAGAAAGGAGAAACTGATGAACAGCACAAACGAACGACAACTCGTCGACAGCGTTACATTCGCCGTTCGCAATGGCGTGGCCTGGGTAGGCTTCAATCGTCCCCAGAGCCGCAATGCCATGACCTGGGAGATGTACGACGCCCTGGAGAAGCACTGCGACCAGTTGGCCGAGGATGACACTGTGTATGCCGTGGTGCTTCACGGTGTGGGTGGTGAAGCCTTTGTGGCCGGTACCGAGATTAGCCAGTTTTCCGGCTTTTCGACGCCTGAAGACGCGATTGGCTATGAGCGGCGCATTGACCGTGTGGTGGGCAAACTCGAAACCTTTCCCAAGCCAACCCTGGCGCTGATTGAAGGCGCCTGTGTCGGTGGCGGTGCGGCGATTGCGCTGGTGTGTGACTTTCGCTACGCCACACCAGCGCTGAAATTTGGCGTGCCGATTGCCAAAACACTGGGCAATACGCTCTCGATTAACAATGTTACTCGCATGATCGACATGCTTGGCGTTGCACGCACTAAAGAAGCGCTGATGATGGCGAGGTTGTTTGGTGCTGACGAAGCCCATGCGGCGGGCCTGATAAATCAGCTGTTTGACGCTGATGCGATTTACGCCGAAGTGGCTGCGCTGGCGGAAGCCTTTGCCAAGCGCGCGCCATTGACGCTGCAGGCCAGTAAGGCACTGATTGGCCGGGCGATAGAGCAGCGAAGACTCCCAGCAGAGGCTAGCGACGACTGGGTAACCACCTGCTACATGAGCCGGGATTTCGCCGCGGCGGTGGATAAGTTTGTCAATAAAACGCCCTTTGAGTGGTCTGGCCACTAGCGTTAGCGTTTAAAACTTCACATTAGGAGGAGAGCGTATGCTTCCCCTACAAGATATAAAAGTGCTCGATGTATCACAGATTATGGCAGGCCCCTACTGCACCATGGTGCTGGCCGATATGGGCGCCGAAGTCATCAAAGTCGAGAAGCTCAACGGCGGGGACGATAGCCGCCAAATGGGCCCTTACGTCAACGGCGAGTCGACCTGTTTTTCGCAGATTAACCGCAACAAAAAGAGCATATCGCTCAATCTTAAAGACGAGCGGGCGCGGCAAATCTTCTACCGCTTGGCCGCTGATGCCGATGTCATTGTCGAGAACTACCGGCCTGGGGTGACCAAGTCGCTTGAGATCGACTACGACACGATCAAAGCCATCAACCCTGGCATCGTCTACTGCTCCATTTCAGGCTATGGCCAAACCGGGCCTTATAGCCACAAAGGGGGCTTTGATCTGGTCGCGCAGGGCATGACAGGTTTGATGTCGATGACCGGGGAGGAGGGCAAGCGCCCACTGAAAACCGGTATCGCGGTTTACGATATTGGCGGTGGCTTAACCGCGGTGTATTCGATTCTTGCCGCCTGTATCCACAAGATGAAAACCGGCGCCGGGCAGCATATCGATATCGCCATCACCGAGTGTGGTTTGCCCTGGTTTACCTGGGAAACGGCGGCTTACTTCTCGGAAGGCACCGTGCCAGGGCCAACGGGCTGGCGCCACCGCGTCTCCGCCCCTTATCAAGCAGTCAAAGCAAGCGATGGCTTTTTGATGCTCGGCTGCGCCAACCAGCGCACTTGGGAGCGCTTCTGTCAGGATGTCTTAAAGCGCGAAGAGCTCATGCAAGACCCACGCTTTATTACCAATCAGGATCGAGGTCAACACGTTGAAGCGCTGGAAGCGCTGCTGGAAGAGCTGATGGCGGATAAAAGCGTCGATGAGTGGTTAGCACTGTGTGACCGCGCGGGAGTGCCCGCCGGGCCAATCAATGACTTCGCCCAAGCGATGCAGGATGAACACTACTTAGCACGGGGCATGGTGCAGGAGATGGAGCATCCGGTCATCGGAAAAATGAAAACCATCGGATTTCCCAGCAAATTCTCAGCGACACCGTCGCAAATTCGCAGCCCTGCGCCGCTTTTTGCCCAGCACACCGATGAAGTACTCGAAAGCTTAGGGTTCTCTGGCGCTGAGCTTGATGCGTTACGTGCTGAGGGATGCATCAAATAGTGCTTTTTTTGATGTGAGAAATTGCATTCATTATCCATTTTGAATAACGCTAATCGACAGAGCCAGCGCTTAGCCTGACAACAACAAACAGGAACCTCATCATGTTAAAGCTTAATTTTCACCCATCCGGCCGTCACTTTTTGCAGATTCCTGGCCCTTCGCCGGTGCCAGACCGTATTTTGCGGGCGATGAGCCTACCCACCATCGACCATCGCGGGCCTGAGTTTGGTGCGTTAGGGCTTGAGCTACTGAGCAAAATTCAAAAAATCTTCAAAACCGAGAACCCGGTAATTATCTACCCGGCGTCCGGTACCGGTGCCTGGGAAGCTGCCTTGGCCAATACCATGTCACCGGGCGATAAGGTACTGATGTTTGAGACCGGCCACTTCGCCACGCTGTGGCACAAAATGGCCCTACGGTTGGATATTCAGCCTGAGTTTCTGGGCTTGCCGGGCTACGAAGGCTGGCGCCAAGGTGTTCAGGCGGACATGATCGAAGCACGCCTGAAAGAGGATACCAACCACGCGCTTAAAGCGGTTTGTGTGGTGCATAACGAGACTTCGACCGGCGTGACCAGCGACATTGCCGCCGTGCGTAAAGCCATTGATGCCGCGGGCCACCCCGCGCTGTTGATTGTCGATACCATTTCCGGGTTGGCCAGCGCCGACTACCGCCATGATGAGTGGGGCGTTGATGTCACCGTCTCCGGCTCCCAAAAGGGCCTGATGCTGCCACCGGGCATTAGCTTTAACGCGCTCTCGCCAAAAGCGATTGAAGCCAGCCAGCAGGCAAAACTACCTAAAAGCTTCTGGGCTTGGGATGAAATTCTCGAAGCCAACAAGAATGGCTACTGGCCCTACACACCCAGCACCAACCTGTTGTACGGCCTGAATGAAGCGCTGGATATGCTGCTGGATGAAGGCATGGACAACGTGCTGGCCCGCCACCAGCGCTGGGCCGCTGGGGTTCGCGCGGCGGTAGAGGCGTGGGGGCTTGAGATTCAGTGCTTGGATCCGGCCGTTTATTCGCCGGTGCTGACCGGCGTAGTAATGCCTGAAGGTGTCGATGCAGATGCGGTGCGCAAGATTATCCATGAGCGCTTTGACCTCTCATTAGGCATGGGGCTGGGCAAGGCCAAAGGAAAAATGTTCCGTATTGGCCACTTGGGCGATTGCAACGACCTTACGCTGATTGCCACCCTGGGGGGGTGTGAAGCGGGCATGAAGCTGTCCGGCGTTAATCTCAAAGGCAGCGGCGTGACGGCAGCGCTGGACTACTTTGCGGCTAACCCGCTAAACGCAGGCAAGCGCTAAACGACGGGGGAGAGCCATATGACGTCTCTGACGAACCAACACCCGTCCCGTGATGCCAAGATTAAACCGCTCGGCGAATTCGCCGAGCGATTATCCCGAGAAATGGCGGGAGAGGTGCTGTTTGATCGGGCAACCCGTGGGCGCTACGCAACCGACGCCTCCATTTATCAGGTGACCCCGGTGGGCGTGGTGATTCCACGCCATCAGCAAGACCTGAAAATAGCGTTGGATATTGCTCGTGATGCCAAGGTGCCCATCTTGGCCCGGGGTGCGGGTACCAGCCAGTGTGGCCAAACCGTCGGCGAAGCGCTGGTGATCGACACCACCCGCTGGCTTAATCAAGTGGTTGCGTTCGATGTCGAGGCGCGCACCGTGGTGGTCGAGCCCGGCATGGTGCTGGATCATCTCAACGCTTGGCTCAAACCCCATGGGCTCTGGTATCCAGTCGACGTTTCCACCAGCGCCCAGTGCACCATCGGCGGTATGGCGGGCAATAACTCCTGTGGCTCGCGTTCGATCTTCTACGGCAATATGGTGCACAACGTGCTGGGTGTGGACGCACTATTGGCTGACGGCAGCGCGGCGAGTTTTGGTTTCGTTGACAACTTCGCACAAGGCTCGCGGGAGCAGCACCTCGCCCAACAAGTGAGGGCGATTGCCGAGCGCGTAGGTCCGGAAATTCGCGATCACTTTCCCAAAGTGTTGCGTCGTGTGGGTGGCTACAACCTTGATCTGTTCGATTGCCAGAACCCGATGCCCTACGACCCAGACCACCACGCCAACCTGGCCCACTTGCTGGTGGGGTCGGAAGGTACGCTAGGGGTAAGCCAACGCATCAAACTCAGACTGTCACCACTGCCCGAGCAGAAAGTGTTGGGGGTGGTGAACTTCCCGACCTTCTATCAGGCGATGGATTTTACCCAGCATATCGTCAAACTTGGCCCCACGGCGGTGGAGCTGGTTGACCGCACCATGATCGAACTGTCGCTGGAGAACCCCGCGTTTCGCCCGGTCATTGAAAAAGCGCTAATCGGCAAGCCGGAAGCGATTCTGTTGGTGGAGTTTGCCGGTCACGACCACGCAGCGCAGCTTGAGGCACTGCGCGGGCTTAATGAGCTAATGGGCGATTTAGGCCTGCCGGGCAGCGTGGTGGATATGCCCGAAGCCGCCGAGCAGAAAGCGCTATGGAACGTGCGTAAGGCCGGACTCAATATCATGATGAGCATGAAGGGCGACGGTAAGCCGGTCTCCTTTATCGAAGACTGCGCAGTGCCGCTTGAACACCTAGCCGAGTACACCGATAAGCTCACAGAGGTATTTAACCGTTACGGCACGGAGGGTACCTGGTACGCCCACGCAGGCGTCGGCACGCTACACGTGCGGCCAATTCTCGATATGCGCCGGGATGGCGCGGAGAAAATGCGTGAAATCGCCGAGCTGGCCTCTGCGTTAGTGCGTGAATACAAAGGCGCCTACTCCGGCGAACATGGCGATGGCCTCTGCCGTGGCGAGTGGGTAGCATGGCAGTTTGGCGAAACGGTCAACAATGCCTTCCGCGAAATAAAGCAGCTATTTGACCCTGAGAACCTGTTTAACCCGGGCAAAATCGTCGATACGCCCAAAATGGACGACCAGCGCTATTTTCGTTTTCCGAAGAGTTACACCACCATTCCGCTTACCCCGGTGTTTGACTGGTCCGCCTGGAACGTTAAGCGCGACCCGTTAACGGGCGAGCAAACCGCGCCAGGTTCCGGCGGCGATGCCACCCATGGTTTGGCCATGGCGGTGGAGATGTGCAACAACAACGGCCACTGCCGCAAGTTTGACGCGGGCACCATGTGCCCCAGCTTCCGTGTAACGAAAGATGAGCAGCACCTGACTCGCGGCCGAGCCAATACGCTGCGCTTGGTGCTCTCGGGGCAGCTAGGTGATGAAGGTTTGGCCAGCGACGATGTGAAAGAGGCGCTGGATCTCTGCGTGTCGTGCAAGGGCTGCAAGCGTGACTGCCCCACGGGCGTGGATATGGCCAAGTTTAAGATAGAGGCGCGCACCGCCCGTGCCCGTGTTAAAGGCTTATCGCTGCGTGATCGGATGGTCGGTGAAATGCCGCGTTACGCGCCCTGGGCAAGCAAGTTTTCAGCACTGGTCAACGGCGTTGAGCGCCTGCCGTTTCTGGCTAAGCAGATCAAGCAGGCGTTAAAGCTGGCGCCCCAGCGCTCGCTGCCGGTATTTAACGGTAATTTCCTCGCCAGTGCCGAAGCATCTCGGCAGCCAGTCACCTCTGAGCGGGAAGTGCTGCTGTTTGTGGATACCTTCAATAACTATATGGAAGGCGATAACGCCAAAGCGGCCAAGCGGGTGCTGGAAGCGGCGGGCTACCGCGTACATCTCAATGTGACCAAGGGACAGCGGCCACTCTGCTGTGGGCGTACCTACCTCTCTTCCGGGCAGTTTGATAAAGCCAAAGCGGAGGCCAAGCGTACCCTTGAGTACCTGATGCCGTTTGTAGAGCGCGGTGTGGCGATAGTAGGCCTGGAGCCCTCTTGTTTGCTCAGCATGCGTGATGAGTTTCTGCAGTACGGCTTTGGCGAAGAAGCGGAAGCGCTGTCGGAATCCGCCTATCTGTTTGAAGAGTTTTTGGTCAAAGCGCGTGCGGCGGATCAGCTTCCCCTTGAACTTAAGCCGCTAAACTACGAACGGGCTATGCTACACGGCCACTGCCATCAAAAGGCGTTTGATGCGCTGCGTCCCGTCGAGCAGGTGCTGGGCTGGATACCGGAACTAATGGTCGAAACCATTGAGTCATCCTGCTGTGGAATGGCGGGCAGCTTCGGCTATGAAGCAGAGCACTACGATGCCTCTATAAAAATGGCAGAGCTGTCGCTACTGCCTGCTATTCGCAAAGCAGACAGCGATGCGGTGCTGATTGCCGATGGCACCAGCTGTCGCCATCAGATTCACGATGGAAGTGGCCGCGAGGCGATTCACGTTGCTCGATTGCTGGAACAAGCGCTAGCCTGAACGCGGCACACCAATAATAACCCAGGAGGTCTACGTGGCCATTTACCAATACGGCGAGCATCAGCCCAACATCCATGACGATGTCTATATTGCCGAAACCGCGGATGTTATCGGCCAGGTAACGTTAAAATCCCGCGCTAGCGTCTGGTATCAGGCCGTGCTGCGTGGTGATAGTGATCACCTTGAAGTGGGCGAAGAGAGCAACATTCAGGATGGCGCCGTGCTTCACGCTGACCCCGGTTTTCCGCTCAAAGTTGGCAAAGGCGTGACGGTTGGGCACCAAGCCATGCTTCACGGCTGCACTGTGGGCGATGGCTGCTTAATCGGTATCCAGGCCGTCGTGCTCAATGGCGCGGTGATTGGGGAGAATAGCCTGGTCGGTGCTGGTGCTTTTATTAAAGAGGGCGCGGTGTTTCCGCCCAACTCATTAATTGTAGGTTCACCTGCCAGGGTCGTTAGAGAGCTTTCAGAGGAAGCGGTGGCGGGTATGAAGAAGAATGCCCAGGGCTATGTCGAGCGGGGTAAGCGCCATAGCCAAGAGCTAAAACGGATCGGTTAGGGGCGTTAAACAGCAAACCCCCAGGTCTTGGCCTGGGGGTTTGTGCTTCTAACGTAGCGCTAACGACTGCATCTTCATATCACATCAATGGATCCGTAACGCCAATGACGTAGAACGCAACCAGCGCGATGATACCGGTAAAGATGAGGTAGTAGAGGGTGGGCAGAATCGTCTTACGGATCGTTGCACCCTCGCGGCCCAGCAACCCGACCGTGGCGGATGCGGCGACCACGTTATGGATAGCGATCATGTTACCCGCCGCCGCACCGACTGCCTGTAGCGCCACCATCATGGCCGTGGAAAGCCCCAGCGTTTCAGCAACGCTGAACTGGAATTCCGCCAGCATTAGGTTGGATACCGTGTTGGAGCCTGCAATGAAGGCGCCCATCGCGCCGACTGCTGGGGCAAAGAAGGGATATATGCCGCCCACGCTATCGGCCACTGCCTGGGCCATCATCACCGGCATCGAGACAAGATCCGCACCGTTGACACCGGAGTTGATCAAAATACGCACCATCGGCACGGTAAAGATCAATACGAAGCCGGCACCAAAAATCGTTTTGGTCGATTCAGACACCGCGGCGCTGATTTTTTGCGGGTTCATACGGTGCAGGAAGTAGGTGACGATGACCACGGCAATAATAATACCGCCCGGCAGATAGAGCGGCTGAACGCCACCGCTTACGCCCGCTTCGCCAAGGATATTATTCCAACTGAGGTTGATCGAGGTCAGCGCGTTACGCAACGGCTCGATGGTGCGTGAGGCCACCAAGAAGAGTGCCAGCAGTACGTAGGGTACCCAGCCTTTGAAAGTAGACATAGGCGCTCTACCAACAACGTCTTCAAGCTTGATCTGCAGGTTACCGATCCACTCGTCTGGCCAAGAGGAGGACTCGGGGAAATCCCAAGTGTCTTTTGGCATCAAAAAGCCGCGTTTGGCAGCGGGAACCACAATGGCCAGGCCCACCATAGCGCCGATCATTGAAGGGAATTCAGGGCCCAATAGCACGCCTACCAGCATGTAAGGCACTACGAAGCAAATACCGGTAAAGATGGCGAAAGGGGTAATCGACAATCCCTCTTTCCACGATTTGTTAGCACCAAAGAAGCGCACCATCACGGTGACCAAAATCAGCGGCATTAAAATACCCACGATACCGTGCGTAATCGCCACTTCGCTGGTCACAAGCTGGAAGAAGACATCCCAGCTAGAGCCTACCGAGTCGAGTTCGGCGCTAATACCAGCACGATCCAGGCCGCTACCTACACCGACCACAATAGGCGTGCCTACTGCACCGAAGGAAACCGGCGTTGATTGAATCATCATACCCACGACCACCGCTGCCAGCGCTGGGAAGCCAAGAGCGACCATCAGCGGTGCGGCAACGGCGGCTGGCGTACCGAAGCCTGAAGCGCCTTCGATAAAGCAGCCAAAGAGCCAGGCAACAATCAACGCCTGAACGCGACGGTCAGGGCTAATGCCTGAAAAGCCGTTGCGAATAGCGGTAATACCGCCGGAGTGCTTTAGGGTGTTAAGCAGCAGGATGGCGCCAAAGATGATCCACAAAAGACCAGCGGTCTGAATCAAACCTTGAATGGTTGATGCCGCCACGCGGCTAAACGACATATCCCAAGCGGTTAAGCCAATAATGGCGGCGGCCAGGAAAACAATTGGCATCGCTATCTTGGCAGGTATTTTAAACCCGATGAGCAAAATACCGGCCAGCAGCAGCGGCAGGAAGGCCAGAAGTGCAAGTATCGTCTCGTTCATGGAAGGAACTGCCCCTTGTTATTGATTTGGTATGCTCCGCAATAACCGTCTGGCGGTTGTGTCGCCAGTCGGATGTAGGTGAAAGATACGTTTCGGCTAACCATATGACTACATTGGAAAATTGGTCTTACCACTTGCGAGGCCTTTTTGGTGGCTGATTTGGCAAGGCTATAATTGTTTATGTATATGTTTTTAAATTATTTTTTTGATCGAGAAAGAGAGACTAAAGGCGCTGAGTCATTAGACTAATAGACAGTACAGTTGTCAGCAAAAGTATAAGTACAGGGCTCGCTAGTTGCGTCATAGCAGGCTTAAGCTCATTGTTACCAACTGACGTGCTTTTACACCTTATGATCAACCACAAGGAGGTTATGGCAGTGACAATGACTCTTTATGATCTTTGCGGCCGGGACGAAAGGCTACGTTTTTCACCTTACTGCTGGCGCGTACGCATGGCGCTTGCCCATAAAGGGCTGAAATACACTACCGTGGCGTGGCGCTTTCTGGATAAACAAGCGCTGGCATTCGCCGACTACGACAAAGTGCCGGTACTTTGCGACGGCGATCGGGTGGTGACCGACAGTTTTGAGATCATGCGCTACCTGGATAAGGCGTATCCCGAGGCGCCCGTGCTGGGGGAGGGCGTCAGCTATCAGCGGGTATTGCTGTTCAAATACTTTGTAGAGCGCAGCGTCAATCCTGCGCTCTTTCGCACGATTGCCATGGACTTATTCGCCGCCGTTCATCCAGATGACCGTGCCTATTTCCGTGAAACCCGCGAGGCGCGGTTTGGCTGCACGCTGGAAGAGTTCCATCAGCCCGAGCAAGGGAAGCAGCAGCTGAAGCAGGTGCTGGCACCGGTGCGTGACATGCTGCGGGAGAGCGCATTTTTAGACGGTAATTCTCCCAGTGGTTCAGATTACCTGCTGTTTGGCAGCATGATGTGGGCGTGTGTCGTGTCGACACAGCAACTTATCGAACCTGGCGACCCAGTGGATGAGTGGTTTAAGCGCATGCTCAGCGTTCATGACGGCGCTGCCGCGAGTGCCCTAACCGTACGCGATATATAAGTGTCAACGAAGTGATATAGCTACACCGCGGCGGTACGCTATCGTATCGCCTGATAAATTTGAAAGCGTGATACTCTCATCGTGAGAGTATCAACGCTTTCGTCAAGGAGATGGCAATGATTGACCTGTATTACTGGACAACACCTAATGGCCATAAAATCTCCATTATGCTCGAAGAAGCCAAGCTGGCGTACCGAGTAAAGCCGATTAACATTGGCCGAGGCGAGCAGTTCGATCCTGAGTTTCTCACTATCGCCCCCAATAACCGCATTCCAGCTATTGTCGATCACGCCCCGCAGGATGGCGGCCAGCCGCTGTCGATGTTTGAGTCGGGCGCAATCCTTGAGTATTTGGCCGACAAGAGCGGCCTTTTCTTACCCGCTGCAGGCCGCGAACGCTATATCGTATTGCAGTGGCTGCATTGGCAAATGGGCGGCTTAGGGCCGATGGCAGGCCAAAACCACCATTTTTGCCACTATGCACCGCAAAAGATCGAGTACGCCATTGAGCGCTACGTGCGTGAAACCAACCGGCTTTACAGCGTGTTAGACCAACGACTGGCGCACCACACCTATGTGGGAGGCGACGACTACTCAATTGCCGATATGGCGATCTACCCCTGGATTGTGCCTTGGGAAAAGCAGCGTCAAACCATAGAGGAATTCCCCGACCTAGAGCGCTGGTTTGAGATGATCAAAGCACGCCCAGCGGTGCGCCGGGCTTACGCATTGGTCGAAGACGTTAACCCCCAGGCAGGGGTGGAAATGGACGAGCAGGCGCGTAAGCACTTGTTCGGTAACCGCTAGTAGCCGGCTACCGTCAGCCTTATTCTTGATCTGCGAGTGAGCATGCGCAGCATGAGGAAAAATCATGTTGCGCTGCACAAAAAGCACTGCTAGCTTTAAAGACAGCAAAGGCAAAACCCTGAGTAAGACCCGTCTAATCAGGCGCGTTTATGTGCTAGCTCACTCTTGGAGGTATTATGATGAATAAAGCAACTGATAAAACCAAGCAGCAGTTCGAGTCCGTTTTTGTTTCACCGATGCGCTCTTATACACTGACCGCGCTAGATTATTATGACCAGTTGTTCAGTGCCCAGATGGATGCCGCCCGTGCCTACTCGGATATGGCGATTGCGCAAGCGCGCACCTGGCTTGACGTCAAAGACCCCGACAGCTTCAAAAAAGCGCTGGAAAGCCAGCAGAAAACGGCGAGCGATTTCATGGAGCGAGTAAAAGGCGACACGGAAAAAGTCACTTCTATTAGCAAAAGTTTTGCTGAAGAGAGCCAGAAGCAAGCAGAAGAAACCACTAAGAAAGCGGTAGAGACGGCCAAGCAGTAATTGAATAGGCAGTCATCGAAAACTAATATCGCTGAATCGCGCCGCGCCCCAAGGGACGCGGCGCTTTTGTATACAAAGATGAGTGTTTATCCCTTGTTGTTTAAAGCGTTTTTTAAAAACTAGGATTTTGTCGCCCGATCAATTAAGCGAAAACGTGCAATACGGATGATTTGCTCAATGGCCGTTTGCCGTTCGGTGGCCCCATCGTTGTTCAGGCGCTCCTCGAAAGCCGCTAATATGGCATGCCGATCCAATCCTTTAACGGCAATGACAAAGGGGAAGCCAAATTTTTCCTTATACGCCGTGTTAAGCGCCTCAAAGCGCGCGAACTCCTCGGGGCTGCACTGATCCAGCCCGGCGCCTGCCTGTTCGCTGGTTGAGTCTTGAGTAAGTTCACCCGCCATAGCCGCTTTGCCCGCCAAGTCAGGGTGCGCTTGAATCACTCTGATTTGCTGTTCGCTGCTCGCCTGCTGCAACATAAGCCCCATAAGCTCAGCCAGTGCATCGGGGCTATCGTGAGCCTCAGTGAGACCGTTCTGCCAGGCGGCTTCGGCCACCCAGGGTGAATGCTCAAACACATCCCCATAGTGGTGGGTAAGCATTTCAAGGCTGCACTTACTGGGCGCGGGTGAAAGCAGTAACGGCTGGGATGTTGGCACTGGCACTCTCCAAAGCGGGCAATGTTAAAGCGTCGTTGATTCACAATGTGCGGGGATGGAATTACTGTATACAACAAATAGCATCAAAGGTACTCTTTGACCAATTGGTCAAACAACGCTATCAATAAGGAGTGGCTATGGGACGCTTAACCACCCACGTTCTGGATACCGCCAAAGGTCAGCCAGGCCAGGGGATTACTATCGAAGTATTCCGCCTTACCCGTAATGAGCGCCAACATCTCAGTACCGTAGTCACTAACAGCGACGGCCGCTGCGATGCACCTATTCTAGAGGGCGATGCGCTAACGGTGGGGGAGTATGAGCTGGTGTTCCATGCCGGCGACTACCTGCGTGCCCAAGGTAGTGAGGCTAATGAGCCGCGCTTTTTAGACATTATCCCGCTGCGTTTTGGCGTCGCTGATGCCAGCCAGCACTATCATGTGCCGCTACTCCTCTCGCCCTATGGCTACTCAACTTACCGCGGTAGCTGATAGGGGACTCCCGTTATGCAAGCGTATCTAATCGATTTTGTTAATTTGCTGCTGCGCTGGCTGCATGTCATTGCGGCCATCGCCTGGATCGGCGAGTCGATCTATTTCGTGATGCTGGACAACAGCCTGCGCTCGCCGAAGGCAGCGGAAGACCGCGAAAAGGGCGTGTTTGGAGAAATGTGGTCGGTGCATGGCGGCGGCTTCTACCACAACCAGAAGTACGCCACGGCGCCTGCCAAGCTGCCTAATGATCTGCACTGGTCATTCTGGAAAGCCTACACCACCTGGCTTTCCGGCTTCGCGCTGTTTGTGATTCTCTACATGGTCAATCCGGGCTTCTATTTGGTAAACCCCAATAGCCCCTGGGAGTGGGCCGCTAATCTGACCGGCTGGCAGGCCAACCTGCTGGCGCTGGCATTTTTGCTGGGCGGCTGGGTGGTTTACAACGAGCTGTGCAAGCGCATTAGCCCCAATATGGATCGCGACGGCCTGCTCAGCATCGCAGTTGCTGTCATGATGGTCGTAGTGGCCTACCTAAGCACGCAGATGTTCACCGGGCGCGCCGCCTTTTTGCTCACTGGTGCCGTGATGGCGACGGCGATGTCAGCCAACGTCTTCTTCTGGATCATCCCCGGTCAGCGCCGCATGGTAAAAGCCATGAAAGTAGGCGATGCCCCAAACCCGCTGGATGGCAAGCGCGGCAAGCAGCGCTCGGTGCATAACACCTACTTCACGCTGCCGGTCGTTTTGCTAATGGTGAGTAATCACTACTCGTTTATCTACTCCCACGAGCTTGCCTGGGTGGTGATGGTGCTGTTTATCTTTGCCGGTGCCTTGATACGGCAATTCTTTGTTTTAATGCACGCAGGCAAAACCCAGCCCGCCTACCCAGCCTTTGGAGTAGGGCTTATTCTGCTAGCGTTTTGGGTGGCTGCACCGAGTGCTTCGTCAACGGGTAGTGATAGCGGCGCCCAAGGGCCCGACCAGGCACAGATCACCGGTTTGATTGAGCAGCACTGCGTGCAGTGCCATGCACGCAACCCGGAACATGCCGGTTTCTCAGCGCCGCCCGCTGGGTTTGCGTTTGAGAATTGGGATGAGATTCTGGGCCATAAAGCACAAATTCAGCAGGTGGTGGCCAGCCGCTATATGCCGTTAGGCAATATGACCAACATGAGCGATGAAGAGCGCGATATCATTGCCGCTTGGGAGGAGTAATCAGAGAGGCTAGCTATGAGTGATGCGCAGGTGCCGGAAAAGCGGCGTGCTCTTGTTAAAGAAGGCAAAGAGAGTAAAAAAGAGAGCAAAGAGGGCGATGAGCGCCACGAGGCAATCTACCGTGCGGTGAGCGATGCGATCGTCGAGCAGCGGCTGAAGCCCGGCGCACGGCTGCGCGAAGATGCGCTGGCGGATGTGTTTGGCATTAGCCGCACCGGTATTCGTAAAATCCTCCAGCGTCTGGCGCTAGAGCAACTCGTTACGCTAACCCCGCGCCGCGGCGCCAGTGTTACCCGTCCCACCGCCGACGAGGCCAAAGACGTATTCGATGCCCGCCAGTTGATCGAGTGCGGGTTAATGCCCGATGTGGCGAGGCGCATGGGTGAAAAAGAGGCGGCAGAACTGCGCGAAATGGCCCGCCAGGAGCGCCAGGCGCTGCGCAGCGGCCAACAGAGCGTGGCCATCCGGCTATCGGCCGATTTTCATGTGCGTTTAGCGCAGTTATCTGGCAATGCCACCCTGGCAGAGTTCGTCGAACGGCTATGCTCCCGCTCTTCGCTGATTCTTGCCGTCTACGGCCACCGCGGTCATCTGGGCTGCGAATCCCACGACCACGACGATCTGATCGGCTACCTCGAGGCAGGCAACGGCGAACGTGCCAAAGCCTTTATGAGTCGCCACCTAAAAGCCATCGAAGCCTCGCTCTCCATGGTCGAAGAGGAGGAGAGCGCACCGGATCTGCAGCAGATATTTGGCGGGTAAGGGTGGTTTCTGATCGCTAAAGCCGCGCTCTTACATCAAGCGCCAAAACGCGTCGACCAACGGGTTTTTTAGGTTTTTCTTTAAGGTAAACAAGCCAATATCGTAGGGCTCCAGCTCCGGCGTCACATCGAGCACACGGATGCGATCTACCAATGGACTGTTGTCGAGGACGATTTTTGGCACCACGCCAATGCCAAAGCCCAAACTCACCATACTCACAATGGCTTCATTACCGGTGACCTGGGCATAAATGCGTGGGGAAACATCCAGCTGGCGAAACCACTCATCCACACGGGCTCTGGAGACACCACTCTCCGATAGAATCATCGGGATGCTCGCCCACTCTGCCGGTGTGGTTGGCGTGCTCGTTGGCACATTAGGTACCTGCTGCTCAAGGGGCGCAATAAACAGCAAAGGCGACGTGGCAATGGATTTAAACGCCAAGCCACGCGGCAAGTTGGCAGGCTGGGCCGCGATGCTAAGATCCTCTTTACCGTCCAGGACATGGGCAATAGCGTGTTCTGGATCCCCTGTGCGCAGCTTGATTTCAATGATCGGGTAGGCAATACGGAAGCGGCGCAGCAGCTCGTGCAAAAAGCTGTAGCTGGCGGTGACGGAGCCATACAGGCTGATTTCACCGCTTAATTGATCAGGATTGTCCGTCAATTCATGACGAATCAAATGCCATTGGCTGCTGGCATCGCGGGCGTACTTGAGAAACTTTTGCCCCTCCTGGGTCAACACCACGGTACGGTTGTCGCGGTTAAACAGCGACACCCCCAGCTCCTCTTCCAAATGCCGGATGTTGCGCGACAGGGCAGAAATGCTGACGTAGCACTCATCGCTGGCGCGACCAAAATGCAGGGTTTCTGCCAAGGCCAGGAACTGTTTTAAGATTTTAAAATTCATGACTGTCATACTAATTGAGTTTTGCAAAAAAGGGACATGCTGTTGCAAATATATCAATTTAAGAAATGGTCGTTTTTGGGTAGATTAACCTTACTCACATAACGCTGGATCTCGCATCTGGCGATTGTGTCACTCTTTTAAGTACCGGTTTTAGCATTGATGTGCCTTACATCGATGTTGTGCTCATAACATATTAGGATGCTAACGATGGCTAACTACTTCAATACGCTGCCGCTCCGCGAGCAACTGGCGCAACTTGCCAAATGCCGTTTCATGTATAGCTCTGAATTTGCCGATGGCGTAGAAGCACTGAAAGGCAAAAAATGGTTGTGATCGGTTGTGGCGCTCAAGGCCTTAACCAGGGCTTGAACTTACGCGACAGCGGCCTGGACGTCTCTTACGCACTGCGCCCTGAAGCCATTGAGCAAAAGCGTCAGTCCTGGAAAAACGCCACCGAAAACGGTTTTACAGTCGGTACCTACGAAGAGTTGATCCCCACGGCCGACGTCGTTTTGAACCTAACGCCTGATAAGCAGCACACTGCTGTTGTGACAGCGGTCATGCCGTTGATGAAAGAGGGCGCCTGCCTCTCTTACTCCCACGGTTTCAACATCGTAGAAGAGGGCATGAAAATCCGTGATGACTTAACCGTCATCATGGTGGCGCCCAAGTGCCCGGGTTCTGAAGTTCGCGCCGAATACGTGCGTGGTTTTGGCGTTCCCACCTTGATCGCTGTTCACGAAGCCAACGATCCTAAAGGCGAAGGTCTTGCCCTGGCAAAAGCCTATGCAGTGGGCACTGGCGGCCACAAAGCTGGCGTGTTGATGTCCTCTTTCATCGCCGAAGTTAAATCCGACCTGATGGGTGAACAGACGATCCTTTGCGGCATGTTGCAAACCGGTTCTCTCCTCTGCTTCGACAAAATGATCGAAGAGGGCATTGAGCCTGGCTACGCCGCTAAGCTGATCCAGTACGGCTGGGAAAACATCACGGAAGCACTGAAATATGGCGGCGTGACCAACATGCTGGATCGTCTTTCTAACCCGGCCAAGATCAAAGCCTTTGATCTTGCTGAAGAGCTAAAAGAGATCATGCGTCCGCTCTACAACAAGCACCAGGACGACATCATGAGCGGCCACTTCTCGCAAACGATGATGGAAGACTGGGCGAACGATGACGCTAACCTGCTAAAATGGCGTGCAGAAACCGCAGAAACCAACTTCGAGAAAACGCCTGCGGGCGACGTAGAAATTACCGAACAGGAGTACTTCGACAACGGCATCTTGATGGTGGCGATGGTTAAAGCGGGCGTTGAGCTGGCTTTCGAAACCATGACGGCGGCGGGCATTATCGCCGAGTCTGCTTACTACGAGTCGCTCCACGAAACGCCGCTGATCGCCAACACCATTGCGCGTAAAAAGTTGTACGAGATGAACGCGACTATCTCTGACACAGCGGAGTACGGTTGCTACCTCTACAACCATGCCTGTGTGCCACTCTTGGCTGACTTTATGAAGGGCATCAAGTCCGACGTTATCGGTAAAGGCCTGGATCTGGACGACAACGGCGTTGATAACGCCCGCTTGATCGAAGTTAATGATGCGCTTCGCGCTCACCCGGTAGAAGCCGTTGGCGCAGTGCTGCGTGGCCATATGGCGGACATGAAGAAGATCGTTTAATCGGCTGATTAAACGGTAGACCGCTAAGTCATCTAAAAGCCGAGATATCGCCACGATATGCTCGGCTTTTTTGTCTCATTGCATGCGAACACTGACCTTTTCCAAACAATAAGGAACACATTGATGGAGCCTTCAAGCCGCTTAGAGCGTATTCAGCTAAACAAAGCGACGATCAGTTTTGATGATCGCTTCACCCTAAGCGAGATTGATTGGATCATCGAACCCCACCAACATTGGGTCATCACGGGCACCAATGGCTCAGGCAAATCGGCTCTCGCGGCGGCGCTGGCGGGCGTGGGTAAGATTGAAACGGGCAGTGTTCAAGGGCTGCCCAAAAACGTTGGGTTGGTCTCTTTCGAAGCGCAGGCCGAGCTTATCGCCAAAGAGCTGAAAAAAGACGACGCCGATATCATGGACGTCATTTCACTCGGCACCCCCGTTAGAGAAATGATTTTCGAGCAGTGCCAAGACCCTGAACTCGCAAGCGAGCTGGTCGAAAAGTTCGGGCTGACCACACTACTCGACCGAGCCTTTCGTAAGCTCTCCACTGGCGAAACCCGCAAGGTCATGCTGATTCGCGCTCTGTCGAGCAAGCCGGATTTGCTGATTTTAGACGAGCCGTTTGATGGCTTGGACGTCGACACCCTCGCTATGCTGCAAGCGCATCTCGCCTCCATCATCGATACCGTTCCCATGGTGATGGTGCTGAATCGCTTTGATGAAATGCCGGACTTCATCACCCATATTGCCTATCTGGATAAAGAGCGCTTGGAGAAAAAGAGAGGGGATAAGAAACGAGGAGATAGTGGACGGTTAGCGTTCACGGTAGACCGTCAGGACGAAGCCGCCTTCAATGAGCTTTACCAATTGCTGCATTTGAAAACCACCGACCTAAGCCTGCCCGAGGCCGACCCAGCGACTAAATTACCCGCTCTCGACCCCAGTCAGCCGTTAGTAAAACTCAAGCAAGCAACGATCCAATACGGCGATACCGTGATTGTCGATAAGCTCGATTGGACGATAGAGCAGGGCCAGCACTGGCAACTAAGCGGCCCCAACGGCAGCGGTAAAACCTGCGTGTTGTCTTTGATCACGGGGGATCATCCCCAGTGTTATACCAATGATATTTTTGTGTTTGGCTTCCAACGCGGTAACGGCGAAAGCATCTGGCAGATCAAGCAGTTTATCGGCTATGTCTCCACTGCCCTGCAGTGGGAGTATCGCGTCAGCACCAGCTGCAAAAACGTGATTATTTCCGGCTTCTACGACAGCATCGGCGTATACACAAAAGCCACCGATCACCAGAAAAAAATCGCCGACCAGTGGCTCGAACTACTCGGCATGCAAGAGCGCGCCGATCAGCCATTTAACAAGCTCTCCTACGGCGACCAACGTCTGCTACTTATCGCCCGTGCCATGGTGAAACACCCGCCGCTGTTGATCCTGGATGAGCCCTGCCTGGGCCTCGACGATATGAACCGCCAACTGGTGCTAGCGCTTATTGAGAAAATTTGTGCAGGGAAAGAGACTACGGTGCTCTACGTCAATCACCACACGGAAGACAAAATAAAAGAAATAGACAATCATTTGGCGCTGGAGAAGAATCACTAGTTGTAACCTCCGCTCGCGTTATGCATCGAAAGGAGAGGCCTGTTTATGACTAGCTAAAAAAGATGCCCCACTACTCTAGAAGCCTTTCCGGTGCATCCATGTCCTGGTGAAGTACACGAACAACGAGCACTTTCGATTCATGCAGTTGATAAAAAACAGCGTGGTGCTCGACCTGTAATCTGCGATACCCAGAAAAAACATGGTCGTAGTTCGCGCCAAGTGATGGATGATCAATCAGCCGTTTCATGCCGGTCTCAAGCCGATTCAGGTAATTATCCGCCTGATCAACGCCCCATTCCTCACAGGTATACACCCAAATTCCGATGAGATCTGATTCCGCCTTTGGCGTGACATTCAATTCAAGCACTAATCAACCGCCTTGATCCGCTTACGGCCAGCCGCCTTAATAGCCGATATATCCAGGGGGGTCGGGTTCCCGCTTGACTCACCCTCAACGAGGGCTTGCCTCAGTATGGCAAGACGTTGTTTGGCCTGCTGATCCCTTCGGATGAGATCGCGGATGTATTCACTATCGTTGCCAAAGTGGCCGCTTTCAATCTGGGCTTTCACCCAGCCATTTTGCTGTTCAGTCAGCGTGATGGTTTTCCGGTGCATGCTCATGGCTGATACTCCTAACATGGGAAAGGTGTGATATTATCATACTCACCCACCTCCTGAATCAATGCTCCTCTTATTGCGGCCAGCACGCGCTACTTTGTAGTGAAGGCGAAGCCGCAACGAACAAGACGTCGCCGTGGCTGGACTTGTAAAATTTTTTATAGCGCCATATGCAACAGTGGATAGGCTTTACCCTGCCCATCGACCGGTGAGCGACCTGTCACTTTAAAGCCAATATACTGGTAAAAACCAAGCGCCTGAACATTCTGTTCATTGACGTCGACCTTTGACGCTCCCTGCTCATCGATAGCATTGGCAGCTAACATGGCACCAACGCCTTTTCCGCGCGCATCTGGTGCAATGAACAACATCTCAATATTACCGTCATGAACGCCGCAGAACCCTTGGATTTCACCATGACCATTTTTAGCGCACCTTAAATCAACGGCGTTAAAATACTGCTCCAAGATTAACGGCTTTAACTCTTGTAAATCTTCTTCAGCTAGAAAATCATGGGTTGCTCTGACCGAGGCTTCCCAGATTTCTAGCAGCTTAAGGTGATCTGCTTTTTCTACGGTCTCAATTTTCATCACTAAAGCTCGATCGAAAATTTAACGCTGCGCACAACGGCGCCCTTGCAATGGAGGCGCAGCCGCCGTTGTGCGCAGCGTTAGCATTTTTATCTCACGCGCTAAGCGCCTTTAATACGGCTTGAGGCTCTTTAGATACGACGTTCAATAGCACTAGGGCGGGGCCGTGAGGCGCTCGGTCACCACGCTCCCAATGTCGCAGCGTACTGACGCTGATTCCAAAGGCTGAGGCAAACTCGTTCTGCGACATACCCAGCTTGGAACGTATCTTCTTGACCTCTACTGGCCCGAACTCATGCACGATCGCTTTTCCCACCTGCCCGTTGGAGTATTCAATGGCCTCATCCAGGCCCTGCTTGATACTTGCAAATGCGCTACTCATATTAATCACCATATCTTTCAAGCAACAGGTTGGTAAGCTTGCTCAGTTCATTACGTTCGGACTTTGAGATATTCGCTTTTTCGCCTTTGCCGAAAACGGTCAAAAGGAACAGCGGTACGCTTCCATTGTGATAGTAGTAGATAACCCTTACCCCACCACTTTTACCCTTACCCTGCGCCGACCAGCGAAGCTTCCTAATACCTCCCGTGCCTTGCACGATGTCCCCAGCTTGAGGATGAAAAGCTAAGTAATTAACAATACTCATCTTTTCCTCAGCCTTGAGAAGGCTTGACGCTCGCTTGATAAATTCAGGAAGTTCGACAATGGTCTGCATAGATTCAAGAGTAATCCATTGGATTATAGCAGTCAAGCAACGATAAGGGTCTGAAAAGAAGCCAGACAACAGTGTATTGTTACAGATGCCTCATTTGTGGCGCCTTGCTACAGCTAATGGGGGTTCTAAGAGGGGCTTGTAAATGGCCACCAACAGCATATGTTTAGACCAGCAGCTAATTGATAAATTAGAGCTTATAGCTAAAGCGCTCGATCGAACGACATCCAAACAAATCGAGCATTGGGAAAAAGTAGGCGAAATGATCGAAGGCAATTCCCCCGCGGTGCTTGGCAGGAGCTAATCTTGGTAGTTGATCACCACCATGGCGTTCTGATCATAGTTATAAGCCTTGAAGCGCGGCATGCTGACCACTCCTCGTCTGTTTTTTCGATCCTACCAAAACCTTAGCCGTCAGTGGGATTTTCTACAGCCTTAACGCAGTGGAAAAATTAGCGGCTGATTATGCATTATTCGTAGTGGCTCCATAGCCTCAAAACTTTCACCACTCGCTCGTCTTCGAGCACTTGGTAAACCAGACGATGTTGAATGTTGATGCGTCGTGAATAGGCTCCCGCAAGATCACCAATGAGCTTCTCAAACGGAGGCGGCTTGCGGTAGGGATCTTCTGCAATAAGTGCCAACAATTCCTGGGCTTTTGGCTTGAGGCCGCTGGAAACAAGTTTCTTTGCGTCTTTCTGAGCTTGCTTGGTGTAAGCCAACTTCCATGTCACCAGTCCAGCTCCTCATCGCATTCAGCTACAGGGGTATTCATCCCTTCACTAATCGATTCCCGCATGCCGGGTACAGAAAGCAGGTAAAGCGTTTCCTGAATGGCCGACCAATCTTCTTCGGATACCAAGACGGCACTGTTACGCTTCCCCATGATGACGATGGGTTGGTGAGACTCGGCAGTCTCATCAATCAACCGGTAAAGATTGCTGCGCGCCTCAGTGGCTGTAATTCCGGTCATGACGCACCTCTAGCGTGTTCAATTCTTAACCAAGTGTACGTTGCTTCGCACGTACGTCAAGGCGAACGTACGTATAACGCCTGCAGCACGCGCGCCTTTTGAGTGGAGCCGAAGGTGCAGTGAAAAGGGTGTCGCTGTGCCTGCAATTGTTATGTTTTGGCTAGAACACAGCATAAACGTTCATTATCAAGCTTTCTATGTGAGCCGAAACTCTATTTTCGCCAATTTTTAGAGTGTTGGGATGGCCGCAACCGTTCCTGAATGTTAAGCAACCTTCGAGCTCTTGCTTCACGCTTTTCCCGATTATTGATGCCGACTCACATACCACCAAAAAATTAGCTTCTTTCATTCGTGCTAAATAATCCGTGTTTTTAGCGGGCTTCCACTTTGGATCTTTTTTAGACGCCGCACTATTAAAAGCTAATAGGTTGTTCTGAACCACGTGATCATAAAGAACAGCAACTGCTCCCACCCAAGCGAGCACAACAGCCGCTCTATAATGGTGCCCCTCAAAGCATTCAATCGCTTCTTCAACAAAGGCTTTAGTGTTGTCGGTTTGAATATTCGCAAGCAGAGCGCGCAGGCTTGACGACAATTGAATTACCGGGCCACCACCGAGTTGCTTAATGTGGGCTCTACCTGGGTTCGTTAGCTCCCATCCCGAGGGACTCTTCAATGTTTTTCCCGCTTGCCTGGATAGGATAGAAGAAACGTTCAACGTTTTGATTCCCGTAAAACCAGCGTTTACGCCAATCTGCTTGATCTTCTTTACCTGTTTGGCACTCGACACATCAACCGCTAGACAAGCCAGCACTTTGTCTTTCTTGTCAATCTCAGGGTTGGCGATAATCTCTTTAAGGGCTAGCTGGTTCAACAAGGTGAATCTCCAAATCATGCACCACATGAATTCATATATTGACACACATGAGCTCATGTGCAAACTGGAGTCATTAGTTATCAACATTAGCTGAAGAGAGAGCCTCCATGATGGATAAGAGCACAGACCCACTAGCCGAGATAGAAGCAATGAAAGCTGTTGCTGAAGCCCTAACCCCGTTGGACGAAACCTCCTGTGGGCGCGTTCTACGCTGGGCTTCAGACCGATTTGGAGCGGACATCCATATTGTGCAGCAACCCACTGCACCTGTAATGGAAGAAGAGGATCAGCAAGGTGAGGATGATAAAAAACAAGCTAGCGGACAGTCTTATTCAGACATAGCTGATTTGTATACGGCCTCTATACCGGCTAATGATCCCGAAAAAGCACTAATAGTAGGGTACTGGTTCCAAGTAATTGAGGGACAGGCTGATTTCGACTCCCAGAGAATCAACAAGGAGTTAAAACACTTGGGACATGGGGTTACAAACATCACCAGCGCTATGTCGAGCTTAATAGGTAGAAAGCCAGCACTTGTGATGCAAACTAAGAAATCAGGAAACAGCCAGCAAGCACGCAAAAAATACAAATTAACCCATGAAGGCATCAAACGAGTGAAAGAGATGCTTGCTGGAAGCTAAATTCTACGGAGCTCTATTGGCTATCAAAGCAGCGTAAAGGAAACATAACAACTTATTCATACGCATGCGCGTTTTCCTGGAAACCCAAAATGCACCATTAATTCTCAAGTGATTGATATAAAATGAAAATGCTCACTTTGTCCTGATAAAGGCTGCCAGAAAAATACGCACGCGCATAAACATTCCAGTTCACTTTTTAACTTGCGCATAAACACATATAACATGTTATTTTTGAATGTTTTAATCAAATGCTTTTCAGAAAAATAAGCACATGATCCCTTGAGCCTACCAGAAAAACGCGCACTACAAATCGAAAATATCTCATTCCGCTGAGTTTTGATACCGCACAATACGCTGCTTGGTAGAGCTGTGAGAGGATGCAGGCAGGTTCTCAATTGGCCACGTCAGCCCGCGACCAAAAAAAGCGCCATCGGCAAAACCGATGGCGCTGGTATGTGCTTCTAATCAGCTAGTTGCGACCTGCTTGTCTACTGCTCAGCCAGCACAGGCGCAGCCTTAAACTGCCGCATCAATCCGTAGTAGAACAACCCGCCCAGCGCTGCACCAATCATCCAGCCAAAGCCTCCAAGGGCCGAAAGCGCGGGTACTAAAACGGTAGAGAGTGAGAACAGTGCTGCCACGCCAAAGGCGATAAGGGCGCGGGTGTTCCAGCCGTTTACGTAGTAGTAGGCGCTGCCCGGTGCTGATGAGAATAGCTCCTGCATGTTTAAGTGCTGGCGCTTAATCAGGTAGTAGTCGACTACGATAATGCCGTAGAAGGGCGCGACGACGGCACCTAACGCATTTACAAAGCCGGGAACGCCAATCTGGCTGATGACGGAAAGCCATAGCGCGCCGACGAAGAACGCGATTACCGCGGTAATCAGGCCGCCCATCTTGAAGCTGATTTTACTGGGGAACAGGTTGGCCAGATCGTAGGCCGGGGGAATAAAGTTGGCCACCAGGTTGATGCCCACCGTGGCGGCAAAGAAGGTGAGGGCGGCGACAATCGTCAGCGGTAATGAATCCACTCGCTCCACGATATCGGTGGGGTTGGTCAGCGCTTCGCCAAACAGCACCAGGGTGCCCGCAGTAATAATCAGCGCGATAAATGAGAAGAATGCCACGTTAAGCGGCAAGCCCAGCAGGTTACCCAGCTTCATCTGGCGTTCGGTTTTTACAAAGCGGGTGAAGTCGCCGAAGTTAATCACCACCGCCGCGAAATACGCCACCATGGTGCCGACAATCGCCATAAAGGCGGCGATTGAGCTGCCGCTGGCTTCACTGTCGCCGCTAAAAATAGTGCCAATGGCGGGTATCAGCTCGCTGCCTGCCTGGAACCAGACAATGACCATCAGCACCAGCATCACCACGTAGACCAGCGGGCCTGCCCAGTTGAGAAAGTGCTTAATGCGCTCGATGCCCTGCCAGAAAATCGCGATTTGAAACAGCCACACAATCACAAACGACACCCAGGCTACGCCGGAAAGCCCCAGGAAGGTGCTGCCATTGCCTGCGCCAAAAAATGCCGTAATCAGCAGGGTGACGGCGGTGGAGGCGAAGTAGGTCTGCACGCCGTACCAGAAGATTCCCACGATGGCGCGCAGCATTGCGGGTAGGTTAGCGCCGCGTATCCCCATGCTGGCACGCACCATGACCGGGAAGGGGATGCCGTATTTAACGCTGGGCTTACCGGTGAGGTTGACCAGAAACATCACGATAACGCCCGCCAGAATAATCGCCGCCATGACCGCCCAGCCGTTCAGGCCGTAGGTTAAAAACAGCGAGGCCGCCAGGGTGTAACCAAACAGGCTCTGGATATCATTAGACCAGACGTTAAATATCTCAAACGCGCCCCAGTTACGATCCTGGGGTTTAAGCGGGGCAAGGTCTTGGTTATAGAGCGTTGGATCAATGTGCTTAATGTCCAGATCGCTAACGTCGTTGCTCTCTTTCATTGTATTGGCTCGCAGTTGGCAAAGGGGTTACTGACTAAAGCGCTGGCAGGGTGCCCAGTACTTCATTAGCAGGTAGTAGCTGACGCCTGCGGGTATCAGGCTGGCGTACCACGAGATCGCCGAGAAAGAGAGCGCGGCCACAATACCGATAGCGGTGGCGATAAACGCCGCTAGGTTAACGCCTTGGTAAGGGCCGTTGACGTCATACAGTTTGTCGATATCCAGCGTGCGGCGGCGAATCACATAATAATCGACCACCAGAATGGCGAAGATAGGGCCTAAAAAGGCGGAGTAGGTCTGCACAAACAGCTGCAGGCCGGCCGCGGAACCCGGCTGCACCAGTTTCCAGGGGAAGGTGGCGAAGGCCAGCAAGCCAACGATGACGGTGGCGATCGAGAACTTGATCTTAAAGATGTCCATCAGCACATAGGTCGGTGGCACTACGTTGTTGAGCACGTTGGTGGTCACCTGAGCGAAGGCGATGAACAGCAGGGTGGTCATTAACAGTGGGGTGTTGTCCACGGCGTTGGCGAACACCTGGATAGGGTCAGCGGTGCCAGTGGCTTGCGAAACCATATAGCCGATCAAGCCCATAAACAGCGTGCAGGGCAGAATCGACATGGCGTAGATGGTGGTCAGCAGGCTCTGCGCCGTGCCCTTTTTATGCTCGCGGGAGTAGTCACTCACGTTGAGCATCATGGTGCTATAGATGCCCAGAAACAGCATGGTTGCGCCCCAGAAGGGCATGCCCCAGGAGCCCTCCATGGTCAGCAGGCTGGCGGAAAGTTCATCGCCGTAGCGCTGCACCGTAGCGTAGAACATATACATCAGTGAGGCGAGAATAAAGGCGCTGCCGATATTCTCTAACCACTTGATGCCCTGAAAGCCCATCACCGACAGGCCAATTTGCAGAAACTGGAAGGTAATAAAGTAGAAGATAAGGTTGTCGAAGCCGAACAGGGTGGCCGACACCATATTGAGTGCCCCTGCGCCAATCCAGCTTTGAAAGCCGTACCACACTACTGCAGGCACCGCGCGCACTAGCCCCGGCAAGCGGGTGCCGGTAAAGCCGAAGGCACTGCGCGCCTGCACCATAAACGGAATGCCGTACTTGTAGCCTGCGGCCCCGTTAATGGCCAGGGCTATCCCGATCACAAAGCAGCCGATGGCAATGGCCAATGTGGCTTGTAACAGGTTCAGGGTGCCGACCACGCTTGAGCCCATGGCAAAGGTGCCGATGGAAACGCAGCCGCCGAACCAGGCCAGAAAATAGGAGCCTCGCCCCATAATCCGGGTGTGTTGCGGGGCCAGGCTTTCTGCCCCTAGTGCTTTTGATCCAGCACCGTATCGTTCTTCTGACGCAAGAGCCGAGGGTGAAGCGCTCATGATGTCGTCCTCGCAAGATTATCGGTTTTATTGGCAGCTTGGGTATTTGGAATCCCCAGGCAACGCTTGCGGCGTGGCGTGCTATTGGACGTTCGTGTTGCTATTCGTTTGTTATTAAATGTTTGAAGTCATGACTGTTTTTCTATAGCGGTTATGACTTAAGCGGTAGTGCCAGCTCAGAAAGCTCGGAAAACTTACCCGTGAAGGTCTTTGGCCGTGGGTAGGCAAGGTCTCCATGCTTACTGGTATGTAGACCCAAACGGACCAGCGACTCTGCCAGTTTCAGCGCCGCGGTGACCCCTTCCACTACCGGCAGGCCCACTTCGCGGCTGATCTCCTGAGTCAAATTCGCCATACCGCCGCAGCCTAAAACGATGGCGCCAATGCCGTCTTCATCCCTTGCGCGGCAGCACTCTTCAACAATGCGGGTAAACGCCGCGTCAGGGTGATGCTCAAGATCCAGCACTGGGATTTCAGCGGCACGTATACGACGGCAGTGGTGGCTAAAGCCGTACTGTTGCAGCAGGTGCTCGGCGATAATGCCGGTACGGCCCAAGGTGGTCACAATAGAAAAACGGGTGCTCACCAGGGTGGCAAGATGAAACGCCGCTTCGGCAATGCCAATCACCGGTGCGCGGGTGAGTTCGCGGGCAGCGAGCAAGCCCGGGTCGCCGAAACAGGCCACCACGTAGGCATCAATGCCGCCTTCGCGTTCGCCTTTAAGCACCTCTTCGGCAACCCCTACCGCGCTGATCGCTTCGTCAAAATGGCTTTCTATCGAAACCGGGCCCGCGTCAGGCTGCGAAGCGCTAACCGTGGTGCCAGGCCCCGCCTGCTGCTGTGCTGCCTGACCCATAGCCGCGGTCATGGAGGCCGTGGTGTTGGGGTTAATAATGCGTATATGCACGATAGGTATTCCGTGTGTAAACAATATGGCATTTCTTGTATACAAAAATAGGGCGGTTTTTTTCGTGACGCAAGGGGCTAACCAGCAATCGGCAATAAAAAAGCGGCTGAGAAAACTTGACCATTTGTTCAGGATTCAATGGCTTAACGCCTTTTAAACTGAGAAACGCTATTAGGGTCAGGGGATTAGCGGTCGACCGCGTTGCGGTAGGCTATGAATGTCGCTATTTTGTATACAAATTATTTTGTGTATTACTGGGCGGCTATTTGCCAGTGATCTGCCCAGGTTTTTATGAATGGTTTTGTATGAATGGTTTGTATGAATCAAGGAGCTCGCTATGTCGTCATCACCTAAGGGTCACTATCCCCGCGATTTAATCGGTTATGGACGCAACCCGCCCTATGCCAACTGGCCCAACAAAGCCAAAATTGCCGTTCAGTTTGTGCTCAACTACGAGGAGGGCGGCGAAAACTGCGTGTTGCATGGTGACTCAGGATCAGAGCAGTTCCTATCGGAAATTATCGGCGCACCGGCTTATCCGGATCGCCACTTGAGCATGGAGTCGATCTACGAGTACGGCTCCCGCGCTGGGGTTTGGCGCATCCTGCGCGAGTTTGAAAAACGTGATTTGCCGCTTACGGTGTTTGGCGTTGCCATGGCGCTGGAGCGCAACCCGGATGTCGCCATGGCGTTTAAAGAGCTAGGCCATGAGATTGCCTGCCACGGCTACCGCTGGATTCACTATCAGGAAGTGCCCGAGCACGTCGAGCGCGAGCATCTTCAGCAGGCCATGGAGATTTTTCAGCGCCTCTACGGCGAAAAACCTCAGGGTTGGTATACCGGCCGTGATAGCCCCAATACCCGGCGTTTAGTGCTGGATGAGGGTGGTTTCCTTTACGATAGCGACTACTACGGCGACGATTTACCGTTCTGGACGCAGGTAACCGACAGTCAGGGCAGTGACCATAATCACCTTATCGTCCCCTACACCCTGGACAGCAACGATATGCGCTTTGCCGCACCACAGGGCTTTAACACCGCGGATCACTTCTTTACCTACCTGCGCGATGCCTTTGATGTCCTTTACGCAGAGGGGGAGGAGGCGCCCAAAATGCTTTCGGTGGGTATGCACTGCCGCTTGTTGGGCCGCCCCGGTCGTTTTCGCGCCCTACAGCGCTTCTTGGATTACATCGAAACTCATGACCGCGTTTGGGTGGCTCGGCGGGTTGATATCGCCCATCATTGGGCGGAACATCACCCTGTAACTCGTTAATTAAGCGCTTAATAGGATGCTATGACGCCGCATATCGGACAGCGGATTACCGCTCAGTTTGACGCGCTAACTGCCCAGGAGCAGCGGGTGGCGAGCTTTATCCTCGATCACTTTGATGATCTGGCGGTATACAGCGCCGCTGATTTGGCGCGTTTGACCGGAGTCTCCAAATCGACCGTCAGCCGCCTGTTCAAGCGGTTGGGATTTGAGAGCTACCGCACCGTTAAAGACCATGCCCGCCAGTTGCGCAATCTGGGCGTGCCGCTAGTGATCGACGCCAACGCTATGCAAGAGGAGGCAGGCGCGCCGTTCCAGCGCCATTTGCAGCGGGAGCAGGATAATTTGCAGCGCTGTTTAAATGGCATTGCTCATCAGGATTTTTCAGCCTTGGTGGAAAGCCTGGATAAGGCGCGCCATGTGGTCGTTATCGGTTTTCGTAACAGCTACCCACTAGCCCTACATTTTCGCCAGCAGTTGATTCAGGCGCGCACCCAGGTGCGGGTAGTGCCTCACCCTAACCAGTCGTTAGCGGAAGAGATCGTCGATCTCACCGAGCAGGACGTGGTGGTACTGTTTGGTTTTCGCCGCCGCCCAGCGGCCTTTGCTTCGCTCATTGATGCACTTGAGCGCTCACCTGCCAAGGTAGTCTTACTGGCTGACCCTACTGCGGTCAATTTCGCCTCTCAGGTAACGTGGTTTTTTGAAACGCCACTGGAAAGCCTCTCGGCGTTTGATAGCTACGCCGCTGCCAATAGCCTGATCTGCCTGATTGCCAACGGCGTACTGCACCGTCGCCTTGCACAAGGTCGAGAGCGCATCAGCGCGATTAGCGATGTGTACGCTGAGCTGGGTGAGCTGGAAGCGCCAACTATGAGCGTGGATTGGAGCGCCCAATAGGCTGGGTCTCCTTTCATGGTGCATCTTGCCCTATTGATGGGTGAAAACTGCACCAGAACGTTGCACTTCTCTCCTTTTATACCTTCCTCTTAATGCGGAAAACGCTGCGTTGTGGCTCCGCGTGTCCGCTAAGCTGCTGTTATAAAAAATCTTAGCCGCTTCTGGTATCGCGATTGCTATTCAGTGATCAAGTGAAACGAAAGTTTCTTTGTTAGATTTTATGCAACAAAGCTTTCATTCACTTAGCTTCCATTGCCAAGACCACCACTGCTAATTAGCCAGCCAATTGTTTCTAGCAAAACCGAGATTTTGCAGAACATGCGCCTGCCAGGAGAGCTTTATGCAATCGTTATCGCACCGCTTCAATAACTCCTTTACCCGCCGCTTCAAGTCTCTTCAGTCCAGCGTTTTAGCCACCAGCCTGAGTGCCGCAGTCGCCCTGGGGGCTTTTTCGACTAGCCCTAGCGTTCAGGCGGATGCCCTAGAGGATATCGAGTCCCGGGGCACTATTCGGGTGGCTGTCCCGCAAGATTTTCCGCCCTTTGGCTCGGTAGGTACCGACCTGCAGCCCCGTGGCTACGATATCGATATGGCCCAATACCTCGCTGATGAGATGGGGGTTGAGCTTGAGCTGATCCCGGTCACCAGTGCCAACCGTATTCCCTACTTGCAGACGGGGCAGGCGGATTTAGTTATCTCCAGCCTGGGTAAAAATCCAGAACGTGAAGCGGCAATCGACTTCTCCGACGCTTACGCGCCGTTCTTTCTGGGCGTATTCAGCGCCGATCAAGATGAAAGCGTGGATGGCCCGGAAGGCTTGGCCGACAAAACCATCGGTGTGACCCGCGGTGCCGTGGAGGATATGGAGCTTTCTGAGATTGCCCCGGACTCCACCACGGTGCAGCGCTTTGAAGACAACGCCACGACCATTTCTGCGTTTCTATCCGGTCAGGTCGATTACGTGGCCACCGGTAACGTGGTCGCCGCAGAAATTGCCGAGCGAAACAGCGATCGCGCGCCTTCACTGATTTACCAGCTCAAAGACTCCCCCTGCTACGTGGGCATGAATAAAAACGAGCCAGGGCTAATGGAAGAGGTGAATCGCCTGATTGCCCAGGGGTTAGAAGATGGCACCTTGAATGAGATGTCCCAGCGCTGGTTCAGCGCCGACTTGCCTGAAAACTTTGGTAGCTGAGGCTTAGCATGGGGCCAACACTCGACTTCCTTACCCTGTTGCCCTACGTCAGTCAGCTTCTCAAAGGTCTTACCACCACGGTCATTTTGACCGTGGTGACCACCTTAACGGGATTAGCGCTGGCAGTGGCGGTGGCGTATTTACGTGTGCACGCGCAGCCATGGGTGCGTTGGGGGCTGGGCGGTTACGTTGAAGTCATCCGCAACACCCCTTTTATTGTGCAACTGTTCTTTATCTTCTTTGGCCTGCCGGGGCTAGGTATCAAAATTGATGCTATTACCGCGGCGTTTATTGCCATGACCCTTAATCTGGCCGCCTACAGTGCCGAGATTCTACGCGCCGGTATTAGCGCCACTGCCAAAGGGCAGCTTGAGGCTGGCCGAGCGCTAGGCATGACTACCTTGCAAAGCTATCGCCATGTCGTGCTGATACCTGCTTTTGCGCGGGTTTACCCGGCACTGATCAGTCAGTCGATTATCGTCATGCTCGGTTCGGCGGTGGTGTCACAGATATCAGTATTCGATCTGACCTATGCCGCGAACTTTATCCAGTCGCGTAACTTTCGCAGCTTTGAAGTCTACCTGCTGATCACGCTGGTCTATCTGCTTCTCGCCTTCGGCATGAGGCGCAGCTTTATGCTGGTGGGCAAGCGCGTATTCGCCTATCAGCAAGGAGAACAACGATGATTGAGTTCACCTTCTGGGACATTCTGCGCAACCTGCTATTGGCAACCCGCTGGACTATTGTGCTGTCACTAATTGCCTTTGTGGGTGGTGCGACAGTGGGTCTGCTGTTGACCTTTATGCGCCTCTCAAGCTCCCGCTGGCTGCAGCGCTTAACGTCACTCTATGTGGATCTTTTTCAAGGTACGCCGCTGCTGATGCAACTGTTCTTGATCTTCTTTGGCGCTGCCGCCATGGGGCATCCGATCTCTGCCTGGCTGGCGGCTTCTATTGCGTTGACGCTGTTTACCAGTGCCTTCCTATGTGACATCTGGCGCGGCTGTTTAGAGGCGGTTGCCAAAGGGCAGTGGCACGCGGCGCGGGTGCTGGGGATGAACTACTTCCAGACCATGCGCCATGTGATTCTGCCCCAGGCGCTGCGGCTCTCGATTCCGCCCACGGTGGGTTTCTCGGTACAGGTCATCAAAGGCACGGCGCTGGCCTCCATCATTGGCTTTGTCGAGTTGACCAAGGCGGGCACCATGCTCAATAACGCCACCTTCGAACCCTTCACCATCTTTGCCCTTGTGGCTCTGCTTTACTTCGCGCTGTGCTACCCCCTTTCCTGCTACGCGCGCTATCTGGAGAAAAAGCTCTATGACGCTGGTTTACGTTGATAACGTGCATAAGGCCTTTGGCGATCTGGAAGTACTTAAAGGTATTAATCTGTCGGTCGCGCAGGGCGAAGTAGTGGCGATTATTGGCCGCAGCGGCTCGGGTAAAAGTACCCTGCTGCGCTGCCTGAACCAGCTGGAGAAGCACGACAGCGGCGAGATCACCATCGCCGATAAGCAGCTCGATGCGGCGTCCATGTCGCCCAAGGAGCTAAGCGAAAACGTGGGCATGGTGTTTCAAAGCTTTAACCTGTTTCCCCATAAAACCGTGGGGGAAAATGTCTGTCTGGCGCCAATCGTCGTGCGTGGTGAAGGCAAGGCAGAGGTGGAGGAAATCGCTAGGGCAGTGCTTGAGAAAGTCGGCCTCTCGGATAAGTATGACGCCTATCCGGCCCAGCTCTCCGGTGGTCAGCAGCAGCGGGTGGCGATCGCCAGGGCACTGGCCATGCGCCCCAAGGTAATGCTCTGCGATGAGGTGACGTCGGCACTTGATCCCGAGTTGGTCGGGGAAGTGCTGCGGGTGTTGGAGGCGTTAGCAAAAGAGGGTATGACGCTGATTCTGGTCACCCACGAGATGAGTTTCGCCCGCGACGTGGCCGATCGGGTGGTGTTTATGCACCAGGGGCGCATCCATGAAGAGGGCGCCCCCAGCGAGCTGTTCAGCAATCCACAAACGCCGGAGCTAAAGCAGTTTATCTCTGCCGTGCTCTAGTCGATACAGTTCTAGCCGGTCCACTGGGTGGCTTGGGCAAAGATAAGAAAGCCCAGGGCAATCACGACCCATACGCAAAAAAGTGGGAAGAAGAATTTGACCCACTTTTGCCATGGCACGCCCGCCAGCGCCAGCGTTGCCATAAAGTAGCCTGAGGTCGGGTAGAGAATATTGCCGATGCCATCGCCAAGCTGGTATGCCAACACGGCCGTTTGGCGAGTCACGCCAATAATGTCGGACAGCGGTGCCATTAGCGGCATGGTGACCAGGGCCTGGCCGCTACCGGAAGGCACAATAAAATTGAAGCCTAGCTGGGCGAAGAACATGCCAATCGCCGAGAGCAGGGTGGGCAGGCCTCCGACAAGGTTGCCAAGTCCAAACACCAGCGTGTCCATGATCTGGCCATCTTCCAGCATCACGGCCACGCCCCGGGCGACACCTGCGATCATGGCCCCGACCAATACATCGCGGAAGCCCTGGTTGAAGCCTGAGCATATTTCGTCGGTATCGAGGCCTGCGATTAAGCCTACTACAATGCCCATGATGATAAACAGGCCTGCCATTTCCATCATGAACCAGCCTTGCTGCAGTACGCCATAGACGAGTACCGCGAAGAAGGCGAACGTCGCGATGGCTGCGAGTTTCTGGCGGGCGGTGGCGATTAAGGCAGGACTATTGTCAGCATGCTGATAAAGCGAGCGTTTTTCGGATTCACTAGCGTCACTGCTGAGAAGGCTAAGTGAAGGTGTCTGGCGTACGCTGCGGGCGTAACGCATAACGAAGAAAATGGCCGCGGCTAACATCACTACAAACGCTATGACGCGCAGGCCATAACCGGAGTAGAGAGGAAGATCTGAGAGTTGCTGACCAAGGCCGGTATTGATCGGGTTGAGCACACCCGTGGTGAAACCGACCGTGGTAGCACAAAGCGCCACTGCTGCCGCTGTGACTGAATCAAAGCGCAAGGCAACCATCAACGGAAGAATGACCGGTACGTAGACCAGCGCCAATTCCTGGGTACCGATTACCGTGGCGATTAGGGCAAACACCGTCATCAACACCGGGATGGTGAGCAGGCTCTGTCGCGCAAAGCGGCGCGTTAGCTTGTCCACCCCTATTTCAATGATGCCGGTGCGCCTTAGCACCATAAACATACCGCCAATCATAAAGGTGAAAAAGACAACTTCACCGGCACTCATTAAGCCATTTGGAATCGCCAGCATAAAGTCGACGATACCAATCGGTGAGGAGGCGATCTGTTCATAAGAAGTCGGGTCAATAGTGATACGGCCATTTGGGCCAGGAACACGCTCGAACTGCCCGGCTGGCACAAAATGCGTTGCTACCGCGGCCAAAGCGATAAAAACAAACAGAACTGCGTAGATATCAGGAATCCGACACCAGCTTTTCTTGGGCGCTGGGCTATCTGGGGAAGAAGGGGTGTGTTGGGACATGCTATGCCTCGTGTTTGTTATCAGTCACTGACCTGAGCCGCGGTTAGCGGGCGTCACACGGCGCCGAGGTTGCTGTTTTGGGGTATGCTCGTATGATTTTAAAATTATGAAACGAAAGTTTCTGAAGACGTTACTATTGGGAGGAGTGTTTCACAAGCGTTTTGCTAAAGAGCTTCGCCAAAGATCGCTTTAATATGGTTCGCTAATATTGTATACAAGATGTATGTCTCTTGTTTTTATTAAGCAATATAGGTTTAAAAATGCCAGCTACTTATTACGCCCCCACCGGCGGGCACCCGCCACAAACGCAAATTACCGCTGACCGTGCGGTATTTACCGAAGCCTATGCGCTGATCCCCAAAGGCGTGATGCGCGATATCGTCACCAGCAATCTTCCCTTTTGGGAAGGCACCCGGCTATGGGTGCTGGCGCGACCGCTGTCGGGATTCGCCGAGACGTTCTCCCAGTACATTATGGAAGTCCAGCCCCAGGGCGGCAGCGATAAGCCCGAGCCTGATCCTCAGGCGGAAGGCGTGTTGTTTATTGTGGAAGGTGAATTAACGCTTACTTTGTCAGGCGAGCGCCACACCCTGCAGCCCGGCGGCTATGCGTTTATTCCTCCCGGCAGTTCGTGGCAGGTGCGCAATGAATCTAACGCGCCGGTACGTTTCCACTGGGTACGCAAGGCGTATGAGTTTGTGGAAGGGCTTGAAGTACCCCAAGCGTTCGTCACCAACGAGCAGGACATTGCGCCCATCGAAATGCCGGGTACCGAAGGGCGCTGGGCCACCACGCGCTTTGTCGACCCTGCGGACGTTCGCCACGATATGCACGTCAATATCGTTACCTTCCAGCCCGGCGGCGTGATTCCGTTTGATGAAACCCATGTCATGGAGCATGGCCTTTACGTGCTTGAGGGCAAAGCGGTTTACCACCTGAATCAAAATTGGGTAGAAGTAGAAGCTGGGGATTTTATGTGGCTACGCGCTTTCTGTCCCCAGGCCTGCTACGCCGCTGGCCCCGGGCCGTTCCGGTATTTGCTGTACAAAGATGTTAATCGTCATCCTGCTCTTCGCCTGGGTGCTCGTTAAAACTGGCTGCGCCAGCTTTGCAAGCAGGCAGCTTAAACGGGTCGCGAGCTAAAGCTGTCTCCCACTAGTGCATTTATCAGGCTGGCAGTGGCCATGCCACGCTGAGTAACAAAGAATTTTAGAAGGATACAACAATGCTAGAGCTAAAAGCCGAGCCGTTAACCGCAGAGGCCTTCGCCCCTTTTGGCGATGTGATTGATGCACGCACCTCAGCGTCGTTTCCCATCAATGCCGGGCGCACTCAGCGCCACCACGATCTTGCCAAGGTGGAAACCCTGGGTGAAAACGCTCACACGCTGATTAATATCTTCGTGAGCCAGCCGATTACACTGCCGTTGGAGCTAACGTTTTTAGAGCGCCACCCCCAGGGCAGTCAGGCGTTTATGCCGCTGCATCAGGAGCGCTTTATTGTGGTGGTAGCCCCGCCAGGGGAGCATATTAACCCTTCAGACGTGCGGGCTTTTGTCACCGATGGCCGCCAAGGGGTGAACTACCGCGCAGGCACTTGGCACGCCATTCAATCGGTGCTGGAGCGCGAAGGCGAGTTTTTGGTAGTGGATCGGGGCGGTGATGGCAATAATTGCGATGAGTTTCCTCTCGCGATCACCGTGACGTTGACTTAACCCCACCCCCTGCGTTGCACTGCTGTCATATAGAGCGCGTTAAACTGGTAAGCTAGGGTTACTAATAGAGTTACTTAATAAAAGTCACTACACGCTAAATTGCATGGTTGGAACATTATGAACGCACTGCACTTCTCCACGATCCGTCGTACCAAAATTGTCGCCACCCTTGGGCCTGCCAGCGACCGGGAAGGCGTATTGGAAGCCATGCTCAAGGCGGGGGTCGATGTGGTGCGTCTTAACTTCTCCCATGGCACAGCGGATGATCACCGCCGTCGGCTAACCGAGGTGCGTGAAATTGCCGCCCAGCTAGGCCGCAGCGTTGCGGTGTTGGGGGATCTGCAGGGGCCCAAAATTCGTATTGCACGGTTTAGAGATGGGGCTGTGGTGCTCAAAGAGGGCCAGCCGTTTATTCTTGATATGGCGCTGGATGGCGATGCAGGGGATAGCCATCAGGTGGGCTGCGACTATAAAACCTTGTCGAAAGACGTTACTGCGGGGGATCGCCTGCTGTTAGACGATGGGCGCCTGGTGCTGGACGTGGCCCGTGTTGACGGCCAACAGGTGCATACCACCGTGGTCGTGGGTGGCAAACTCTCTAACCATAAAGGCATCAACAAGCAGGGCGGCGGGCTGTCCGCTCCGGCATTGACCGAAAAAGATAAAGAGGACCTTAAGACCGCTGTTGAAATCGGCGTCGACTACTTAGCCATTTCTTTCCCCCGCCATGCTGAAGATATGCTCGAAGCACGCCGCTTATTGGGCGAGGAAGGAAAAGAGATTGGCCTGGTGGCCAAAGTCGAACGTGCCGAAGCCGTCGCGGATGACGCCACCCTGGATGGCATTATCGAAGCCTCTGAAGCGGTCATGGTAGCGCGGGGCGATCTTGGCGTTGAAATTGGCGATGCCAAACTGGTCGGCGTGCAAAAGCGCATGATTAAGCGAGCGCGTTCGCTGAACCGTGCGGTGATTACCGCCACGCAAATGATGGAAAGCATGATTTCAGCGCCACTCCCCACCCGCGCTGAGGTGTTTGACGTGGCCAACGCGGTGCTGGATGGCAGCGATGCGGTGATGCTCTCGGCGGAAACCGCGGCGGGCGACTACCCGCTGGAAACCGTAGAAGCCATGTCACGTGTTTGCCTGGGAGCTGAGCGGGAAAAAACCGCCCAGGAGTCCGGTCACCGTATTCATGAAGGCTTTTCCCGCCCTGATGAGACCATTGCGCTCTCCGCCATGTACGCGGCCAACCATATGACCGGCATTACCGCGATTGCCTGTATGACCTCTTCGGGCTATACACCGCTGATCGCTTCGCGCATTCGTTCGGGCCTGCCGATTGTCGGCTTGGCGCATAATCCCATTGCCCAACGCCGCATGGCGCTCTACCGCGGCGTCGTTTCGCTGCCGTTTGATACCTCCGAAATGAGTGCCACCGAGCTAAACGACCGGGCCCTCGAGATGCTTGTCAAGACCGGTATCTCCAAGCCAGGCGACCATGTGATCCTGACTCGTGGCGACCATATGAATGCCCATGGCGGCACCAATACCATGAAGGTCATGGAGATTACTGACGAGCATGCGAAAAGCTAAAGTAAGCTATGGGGCGCTGCTAGCCTGCTTGCTGCTGATTGGCTCCCCTGCAAAGGCAGAAGCGCCTATCGTGGCGGCGGCTGCAGATCTGCAGTTTGCGCTGACCGAAGCCGCCGAGCAGTTTCAGCAGCAAACCGGCCACGCTCTACGGCTAAACTTTGGCTCGTCGGGCAACTTTCGTCACCAAATCGCCCAGGGTGCGCCCTTTGAACTTTATCTCTCTGCCGACGAGCGCTACGTTCAAGCGCTCTATGAAGAGGGCTACACACAAGATGAGGGCGTGATTTACGCCATTGGCCGGTTAGCGTGGCTGCAGCGCGCAGGGCGTGGTGATTTACCTAACGAGGAGACGCCGCTTGAAGCGGTTAAAACCGCATTAGAGGCGGGTACTACTGAACGCATCGCCCTGGCCAACCCCGAGCATGCCCCCTATGGCGTGGCGGCGCAGCAGGCGCTTGAGCATGTCGGGCTTTGGGAGCAAACAGAGCCGCTGCGGATACTGGGCGAAAATGTTTCCCAGGCGGCACAGTTTGCGCTTTCCGATGATGCGCGGGGTGGTCTGGTGGCTTACTCTTTGGCCTTGGCTCCCTCGCTAGGTGAGCGAAGTGAGTACGTACTCATCCCCGAGGATTGGCATAGCCCGCTACGCCAGCGCATGGTGCTGACCCATCAAGCGGGAGATATTGCCACAGCCTTCTATGAGTGGCTGCAAGAGGACGAGGCACAATCCATTTTGCGGATCTACGGGTTTAGCGTCGAATAATGGAAGGGGCATAATGGATTGGTCGGCGCTTTCGGTCTCGTTACGCCTAGCGGCGTTCACCTCTCTCATTTTACTGCCCGTCGCCATTTGGCTAGGTCGCTCTCTGGCCTATGCGCGTTTCCGCGGCAAAGGGCTATGTGAAGCGCTGATCGCGCTACCGCTGGTATTGCCGCCTACCGTACTGGGCTTTTATCTGCTGTTGAGCTTTGGCCGCGACGCGCCAGTAGGCTCGTTTTGGGCTGCAATGACCGGTAGCGGGCTGAATTTCACTTTCACTGGCATACTATTGGCCTCCCTGATCGCCAATTTGCCGTTTGCCGTGCAGCCTATTCAGCGCGCCTTTGAACATGTGCCCCACAACCTGCGTGAAGCAGCCTGGTGCAGTGGGTTGAGCCCCTGGCAGACGCTGCTGCGCATTGAGCTGCCGCTGGTATGGCCCGGCATTATGTCAGCCGCAGCGCTCACCTTTGCCCATACGCTGGGCGAATTTGGCGTCATTTTGATGGTGGGCGGCGCCATTGATGGCGAAACCCGCACTCTCGCCATTGCCATCTATGATCGCGTCCAGGCCTTCGATGAGCAGGGCGCTGCACAGATGTCGGCGCTGTTGCTGTTGGTATCGTTTATTACCTTGGGGCTCGTCTATGGGCTGGCCGGGCGCAGGCGGTGGATCCGTGGCTGATTCGCGCATCACAGAGCCGGTCTTTGGGCCGATTGCAGGATTGAGCGTGGCGGTCAATCAAACGGGACCGATTCCACTGGCTGCCGAGTTCGTTTGCCAACCCGGCGAATTGCTGGCGCTGGTAGGGCCATCGGGCAGCGGAAAAACCACGCTGCTGCGCACCATTGCCGGGCTTTATCGTCCCCAGGGCGGGCGGGTGGAGTGCGCAGGAGAGGTTTGGTTTGACGCTGAACGTAAGCATTCACTCTCGCCCCAGCGTAGACAGGTCGGCATAGTGTTTCAGGACTATGCGCTGTTTCCGCACCTAACCGCCTCGCAAAATATTCAACTCCCTCTGCGCCACTTGCCCCAACCGCAACGCCGTGAGCAGGCCGAGCAGTGGCTAGCCAAAGTGCGCTTGGATGGGTTGGGCAAACGCTATCCTAACGCGCTTTCCGGAGGCCAGCGCCAGCGGGTGGCACTAGCCCGTGCCTTGGCCCGCGACCCTAAAGTGCTGTTACTCGACGAGCCGTTTTCGGCTGTTGATCAAGTCACCCGGCGGCGGCTACAGCGCGAGTTAGCGCTGCTACGCCAGCAGATCGAGATCCCCATTGTACTGGTAACCCATGATCTGGAAGAGGCCGCCGCGTTGGCCGACCAAATCTGCGTGCTACATAACGGTGCAAGCCTTCAGCAGGCCGCTCCTGAAGCGCTGTTTAGACGCCCCGCCTCGCCGTTGATAGCTCGCTTGTTAGACAGGCATAATCTATTTGAAGGCGTCGTTGTTGACGTAGCGGGACAGCGGCGGCTGAAGTGGGGGGACACTTACTTAGAAGTGGCCGAGCGGCTTGCTCACCTGTCACCGGGTGAAACGGTGGCCTGGTATTTGCCCCCGTCAGATATTGTGCTTCACCGCCGTGACCGTCCTTCCCAGGGCGAACGGGAAAATCCGATCACGGCCGCGGTCAGTGAGTTGGTGGTATTGGGTGGCATTACGTCAGTTTCACTGCGCGTCCATCATGGCGATATGTTACGTTTCGATATTGCCACCCATGCCGCACGGCGTAACCAGTTAACCCGCGGTGCAGTGGTGAGTGTTTCACTATTGGCCGAAGGCATTCACCTTTTGCCAGGCCACCGAGTTCGCGCAGATGCGCATGACAAAAGGAAGTAAGCATGGATCCCACGCGTCGCACGCTGCTAAAGGCGTCTTTACTGTTACCACTGACGGCGCTATTGCCGATGTCGCTACTTAGCTCATTTGCCTGGGGGCAGACGTCGGCGAAAGCGATGCAGACGCTTTCGCTGGCTATTCACAGCGAGAGCGGCCCACATCGTTTAGAGGTTGAAGTGGCGGAAACGGTCTCCCAGCGTCAACGCGGCTTAATGGGGCGCGAGAGCTTGCCAGAAGCAAGTGGCATGCTATTTCGTTTTGAGAGCGAGCAGTCCGCTAACAACGCCTTTTGGATGTATCGCACGCTAATCCCTCTGGATATTGCTTTTATCGATAGCGATGGGCGGATCGTGGCGATTAATACCATGCAGCCTTGCGAATCCTCGTCGCCGAGCGACTGCCCCTCTTATCCTGCGGGTGCGGCTTATCATTCAGCGCTAGAGGTAAATGGCGGCTACTTTGCCGAGCGCGGTATCAGCGTAGGGGACTGTGTTTCTATTCCTGACGAAGCCGGTTTCTGCCAACCCGCAGACTAAACTGGGCGACGGCGAAATCGGATCACAATCAAGGCGATACCTGCGACCACTAAGCCGCCCCCTGCTAGCTTATGCACGCCTAGGCTGTCGCCCATTAACAGTGCGCCTAGGCCCACCGCCAACACCGGAACCAGTAGTGTCATGGGTACCACGCGATTAACCGGGTGGCGGCGCAACAGCGCGTACCAAATCCCGTAAGCGACAATCGACGACATCACGGCGGTGTAAATCATCGCCCCCCAGCCCAACCAAGTGGCTTGCTGTATCGCCTGCCATTGACCGCTCTCAAATAGCCATGACCCCAACCCTACCTGAGGCACCGCGAACAGCGCCACCCAGCCTGCCAACGCCATTGGCGCAATGGGTGGGCCACGCTTGATCAACAGCTGCGACACCGCCCAGCCCATGGCACTGCACAACAGAATCGCCAGTGGTAAAGGAGAGGGCAGCGTTGGCCCACCGGCCAGTACGACTACCCCAGCAAAAGAGAGTAGCAACCCGACAACCCGTTTGGGGCCTAGCTTCTCTTTTAGAAAGATGACCGCTAACAATGTGGCAAAGGGCGTGCCCATCTGTACTAAAAGCGCGCCGGTACCTGCTTCTGCATGCTCCAAACCAATAAACAGAAGAGCGAAGTGGAGGCTGCCGAAGGTGATGGATAACAGTAGCAAAAACGGCAATTGCACTCGCGCCACCGGGTAGAAGGGCACCAGCAGCACTGCGACCAGCGTAAAGCGTAGGGTAGTCATCAATAGTGGCGGAAGCTCCGCCACACCGACCTTGATAACAATGATATTCAGCGCCCAAATGGCGATCACAAACAGGCCGAGTAGCAAATCGCGTAGGGGCACGTTGATGTCCGTTGGTAGAGGAAAAATGATGGCTATTGTATCAGCTTGGGAGACGGCAGAAATAATAGTGCTATGAGTAGCTGATAAGCATTGCAGCTGCTTGATACCAAAGTATTAGGCTTTTCTTTAATAGTCTATATGTCGTTTATAACCAATTGGTTGTGAATAGATTTCTCGGAGTATTAAGCCCTTTTTGGCATCTTTAACGTGGTAAAAAAGAGTACTGACTTGCACATTTTACCGAGATGTTCTAAAAAAATGTAACCGATTACATTTCCGCATCGGCGCTTTCACAACCTATAACAATCCAACAACAACGAGGTGGATATGGATACCCCGCGAGGCTTAAAACGCATGAGTTCACAGGCTCTATTGGCTGCCAGTGCCGTGACGCTGTCAGCGCTGAGTGTGCCTGGCTTTGCCCAAGCTCAAGACCATTCAGCAGAACTGCCCATCGCCGTGCAAATGTACACACTGCGGGATTTTGGCAGCTTGGAAGAACAGCTAGCCGCTGTAAACAGGGCTGGTATTTCGGCGATTGAAACGGTGGGCACCCAGGAAGTGACTGCCGAAGAACTCAATGCACTATTAGAAGAGCATGCGCTTGAGGTGATCTCAAGCCATGTGCAATTGGACGACCTGCGCAATCGCTTAGACGAAACGGTGGCGTTTAATCAGGCGGTAGGTAACGACACTTTAACGGTGCCTTATTTAGCCGAGGACGCCCGCCCTAGTGATGCCGAAGGGTGGCAGGCGCTGGGTGAAGAGCTTGGTGATATTGCCGCTGAGCTAGATGCCGAAGGGTTGCGCTTGGCGTATCACAACCACGATTTTGAAATGGAAGTGTACGACGATAAAACCGCCCTAGAGCATCTTTTTGATGCAGCCGGATCTGACCTGTTGGCAGAACTGGATCTCGCCTGGATCGCGCGGGGTGGGTTTGACCCGGCAGAGTACGTAACGCGTTTTGATGGGCGCCTGTTTGCAGTACACGCCAAAGATAACGCGCCAGAAGGCACCGCTGAAGAGGAGGGTGGGTTCGCAACACTCGGCACCGGTGTACTGGATTGGGATGCGATATTGCCCGCCATCGAGGCCGCTGATGTTGAGTGGTACATCATCGAACACGATATGCCGCTAGACGCTGAAGCGGTGATTACCGAGGGAAATAGTTTCCTAGAGGAAAAACTGACAGCGCTTCGTGAAGAGTAATGCACGCCTAGGCCATCTCATTTAGATGACAAACGCGAGGATGCTTTATGAAGCGCTACCTTATTGATCGGCGTAGCTTGCTGCGCCACAGCGTGACTGGCGCTATCGGCCTGGCTGCACTACCGCACCTTGGGGTTAAAGCCCTGGCTGATGACTCGTCTGCTCAGCGGGTTTTAAAAGGCAATATCCAGCATTCGGTTGCTCGCTGGACATTCGATTTTCTGACTTTGGAAGAGCTTTGCCAGCTTGCAACCGAGTTGGGTATTACGGCGATTGATCTGGTGGGCCCTGAAGAGTGGCCAGTGCTTCAGCGCTACGGGCTAGACTCTTCCATGTGTAATGGCGCAGAGCTGAGTCTTGAGGATGGCTGGGGCGATGCCCGTTTTCATGCCGAGCTGGTTGAGCGATACCTCAACCATATCGATTGGGTAAGCCAAGCGGGTTACACCAATTTAATCTGCTTTAGCGGCAATGCTCGCGGCATGAGCCCTGAGCAGGGTTTGCAAAATGCCGAAATGGGACTGAAGCAGATTCTTGCCGAAGCAGAGGCAAAAGGCGTGGTGCTACAGATGGAGCTGTTTAACAGCAAAATCGACCACCCCGACTACCTTTGCGATAACTCTGTCTGGGGAATTGAGCTTTGCCGTCGTCTTGATTCACCCAACTTTAAGCTGCTCTACGACATCTATCACATGCAGATTAGTGAAGGCGATGTCATTCGCACCATCCGTGAAAACCACCCGTTTTTCGGCCATTACCATACGGCTGGTGTGCCGGGGCGGCATGAAATAGATGACACCCAAGAGCTCAACTACCCCGCGATCTGTCGCGCTATTCGAGATACCGGCTTTAAGGGCTATATCGCCCAAGAATTTATCCCTGACCGGACTAGCCAACAGGCAAAAATAGAATCACTGCAGGCGGCTATTCAGCTCTGCGACGTGTGATTCGACTCTAAAAACAACACAGTAAGGAAGATGACCATGCCAGATAATCACTACGATGCCATCGTGGTTGGCTCAGGCATTAGCGGCGGTTGGGCTGCTAAAGAGCTAACCGAGAAGGGGCTAAAGGTTTTACTGCTCGAGCGTGGGCGCAATATTGAGCACGTAAAGGATTACCACAACGCCGACAAAGAGGCGTGGGATTATCCCCACCGCAATGAGCCGACCCAGGAAATGATTGCTAAGTATCCGGTGCTCAAGCGCGACTACCCCCTTAACGAAGCCACCCTGGGCATGTGGGCGGATGAACAGGCCAATCCCTACGTGGAAGAGAAACGCTTTGACTGGTTTCGCGGCTACCACGTAGGCGGGCGCTCTCTGCTTTGGGGGCGGCAAAGCTACCGGCTTAGCCCGATGGATTTTGAGGCCAATCAGCGGGAAGGTATCGCCATTGACTGGCCGATCCGCTATGAAGATATCGCTCCGTGGTATGACTATGTGGAGCGCTTTGCCGGTATCGCAGGCACCCAGGAGGGATTGGATATCCTTCCCGATGGCGAGTTTCTGCCGCCAATACCGCTTAACTGCGTGGAAGAAGATGCCGCCAAGCGCATTAAAGAGGCGTTTGGTGGCCAGCGTCATCTTATCCACAGCCGGGTGGCCAATATTACCCAGCCAAAGCCAGAGCAAAATCGCGTCAACTGCCAATACCGCAATAAGTGCTGGCTGGGTTGCCCCTATGGCGCCTATTTCAGCACCCAGTCCGCTACGCTTCCCGCGGCGGTGGCCACCGGCAATTTAACCTTGCGACCCTTCTCGATTGTCAGTCAGGTGCTATATGACAAGGATCGCCAGCGAGCGCGGGGCGTTGAGGTGATTGATGCCGAAACCCATGAAACCCACGAGTACACTGCCGATGTGGTTTTCCTCAATGCCTCGACCTTCAATACCACCTGGATTTTGATGAACTCTGCCACCGATGTCTGGGAAGGTGGTCTGGGTAGCAGCAGCGGAGAACTGGGCCACAACGTGATGGATCACCACTTCCGCTGCGGTGCCAGTGGCGACGTGGAGGGCTATCTCGACAAATACTACTTCGGACGTCGTCCTGCGGGCTTTTATATTCCACGCTTTCGCAACGTAGGCGATGAGCAGCGAAGCTATGTGCGCGGGTTTGGTTATCAAGGCGCGGCGAGCCGCCAGGGCTGGGATCGCGAAATTGCTGAGCTCAATATCGGCGCTGATTTAAAGCAAGCACTCACCCAGCCAGGTGGTTGGACGATCGGCATGACTGGCTTCGGCGAAATGCTTCCCGACCACGATAACTGCATCTCCCTTGACCACAGCGTTCGCGATAAATGGGGGCTGCCGGTGCTGTCGATCGACGTTGAGCTCAAGCAAAACGAGCGCGATATGCGTCGGGACATGGTTCAAGATGCGGTCGACTTACTTGAGGCCGCGGGCGTGAAGAACGTCAAAGGCGACGTAGGCGATTACGCGCCAGGCATGGGGATCCATGAGATGGGCACCGCGCGTATGGGCCGTGACCCAAAAACCTCAGTGCTCAATAGCCACAACCAGGTGTGGGATGCACCCAATGTGTTTGTTACGGATGGCGCCTGCATGACGTCATCCTCTTGCGTGAATCCATCTTTAACCTACATGGCACTTACCGCGCGGGCGGTGGACTATGCCGTGAAAGAGCTTAAGCGGGGTAACCTGTCATGAACCGTCGCGAGCTACTAAAAATGATCGCGCTGACGACCGGTACAGCGATGATTGGAGGAAAATCCCTATTTGCCTTTAGCGATGCTGGCCAGTCGGATCACCCCTTTAGCAGCCAGGATGTAGAGCGACTGGACGAGCTTGCCGAAACCATTCTGCCTAGAACCGATACCCCAGGTGCTAAAGACGCGGGCGTCGGGGAGTTTATGGCCGTGTTCGTTAGCGACTGCTACACGCCCTCAGAGAGAGAGGTGTTCTATTTTGGTTTAGCGCAGCTTGAGGCGCGCAGCCGGGCGGCTTACCAACGTGATTTTATGGCGTTAAGTGGCGAACAGCGATTAGAGCTCATTACCGAGTTGGACCGCGAAGCGATGGTGCACGCCCAGCAGCAGGCCCTCAAACAGCCAACCCCCGCTGAAGCATTGACGATAGAAACCCAGACCGCTCAAAACCAAACGGCAGAGGCCCAAGCATCCCAGGAGCAAGCGGATCGCGAGGAAGCGCTGCCACACTACTTCACCATGATGAAGCAGCTAACGCTGTTTGGCTTCTTCACCTCAGAAGTCGGCGCGACGGAAGTCCTACGCTACGAAGCGGTGCCAGGCCGCTATGACGGCTGCGCGCCTTATAACGGCGAGCCTGCCTGGGCAACCTAACGGAGCTGAGAGCATGATCAAAAATCAACGTACGCACAAACTTAAGCCTTCCTTCTATGCTCAGACGCTTTGCCTATTGGCCTGCGGCAGTTTGTTGGCATTCGATAGCGCAGCTCAGGAGGGCGCATCGAATGAGACACTGACACCCGAGGAGCAATCCGCCAAAACCGAAGTATGGGAGCCAGTGCCCGCAAGCGTTGCAGTGCCTGACGATGGTGTTCCCTCCGATGCCATCGTGCTATTCGATGGCACCGACTTAGACGCCTGGGAGGGCGAAGAGGGTGGGCCAGCCGAGTGGCACGTGGATGACGGCGCCATGACGGTAAATCGCGGTGCGGGAGGCATTCGCACAAGCCAGGATTTCTGCGATGTGCAGCTCTACCTGGAGTGGCGCTCCCCTGAGGATATTGAAGGTATGGAGGGCCAAGATCGGGGCAATAGCGGCGTCTTTCTGCAGGAACGCTATGAAGTCCAAGTGCTGGACTCCTACGACAACCCGACCTATCCCAACGGCCAGGCGGCATCCATCTATAAACAGCATATTCCACTCGTCAACGCATCGCGCCCGCCGGGGGAGTGGCAGAGTTACAACATCCTCTACACCGCGCCGCGTTTTGATGATGGAGGCGCCCTTGAATCGCCTGCCTATATCACCGTTCTGCATAACGGTGTCGTGGTTCAGCACCATGCTGAAGTGCAAGGCACCACCGAATGGATTGGAGAACCCAACTACGACGAAGCCCACGGCTGCGCACCCATTTACCTGCAAGATCACGATGCGGACGTTAGCTTTCGCAATATATGGGTAAGAGAGCTATAGCCGCCCGTTTATAGGCACCCTAAGCGAGTTAGTCCAGTCCTCTGACGCTAGATAGTGTCAGGGGCTGGGCTTTTTTGTACCGCTTTCATTGACTATGCTGTAATACATTGTAGTCGTCAGGAGTGAGGGTATAGATATGGGTGTCACTACAGTTCGTCTTCAGGCGGATGTTGAACAGCACCTGGAAGCTATCGCGAGCAGGCTCCACCGGAGCAAAGGCTGGGTAATCAACCAGGCATTATCGGAATACATCGAGAAGCAACAGCTTGAGCAAGAGCGCTGGAGACAAACGCTGGAGGCAATGGAGTCTGCCGCACAGGGGAAGGTGGTTGATAGCAGCGAGGTTCATCGTTGGCTCAATAGCTGGGGAACCGAAAATGAGCAGGATGCGCCGAGGTCGGATAGGTGAAACTGGTTTACACGAATGAAGCCATTGAAGATTTGCAGCGCCTTAGAGAGTTCATCGCCATCCATAATCCCTCTGCAGCCGGCATGATAGCGTCAGAGCTGGTCGGTAAAATCGACTTACTGCCAGACTTCCCCAACATTGGAACGCCGGTTGAAATGGCACCGGATTCGGTTCGTGACATGGTCTTTGGTAAATACGTTATTCGCTATTCAGTGCATACGAGCGTCATCATTATTCTGCGTGTATGGCATGAACTGGAAGGTGAGCGTTAGCCATTAAGCCAACTGCGATCCACGGCTATGGCAAAATAGAAGTAAAAGAAAGTGGATTTGGTTATGTATTTATTTGTTACTTTTTACCGAAAAGGAGTTTTATGGACGGCTTTTTTGAAGAGATAGGCAGGGGGTTTTTTAGGGGGATAGGTTACATACTGGCAGAGATATTCTTCAGAACCATTTGTTACTGGGTTGGCTGGCCAATCTGCAAACTGGTTACTTTGGGAAAATACCCTTCGGCTTCTAAAATGATATATCTCGATGAGCATAGGAGTCGAACCGACGGCGCTTTGTGTGCAGTAGTGGGTTTGCTTGCGTTGATTGTGTTGGCGCTGTATTTATTAGGGCAGTTTTCGTACAAAGCTTAGTAAGCCGGGTGCCGCCAACGTCCCCGGCTTTTTTATGCTCTATATCCTTACACGTTAGGCTTCGCCGCTACACTTTTATCGTCTTTAAAAGTGAGGAAGAACAGCGCCAGTACCGCGATAGCAAACACCGCTGGGAACATCCAGATGCCCTGCCAGTCGTGGGCGCCGTTAGCGGAGAAGTGGTCGGTAATTTGACCTGCGACCCAGAAGCCTATCAGCATGCCTACCCCGTAAGTGGCCAGCGTGATCATGCCCTGGGCGGAGCTTTTGAATTTCTCCCCCGCACGGGCATCGGTGTAGATTTGGCCTGTCACGAAGAAGAAGTCGTAGCACACCCCATGCAGGGCAATACCGATCAGGAGCATAAACACCATCTCATCGGCGTTACCGAACGCAAACAGCGCGTAGCGTAGCGCCCAGGCCAGCATGCCGATCAATAAGGTCTTTTTGATTCCAAAGCGGTGAATAAACACCGGCAGCAGTAGCATAAACAGCACTTCTGATACCTGGCCCAGGGTCATTTTACCGGTTGGATTGGTCACGCCGATCTCGGCGAGAAAGGGGTTGGCGTTTTGATAATAAAACGCTAACGGAATACAAATCAGAATAGAGGCGATAAAGAAGATGGCGTAGTTGCGGTCTTTTAGCAGAGCCAACGCATCCAGCCCTAGCACTTCTTTTAAGCCCACCGGGCCGTCTGCTTTAGGCGGCGTCGCGGGAAGGCTAAAGCTATATAGGCCAAGGGCTAATGACGCGATGGCGCACATCAAGAAGGTGTTACGCAGCATGCCGTCGGCGATGCCTTGGGATGAGTCCCAGGCGAATAAGTAGCTGATCCCCAGACCCGCGATAATCCAGCCAATGGTTCCCCATACGCGGATTTTGGCAAACTCCTGGCCTGGGTCGCTCATTTGGCGGAAGGAGACCGAGTTGACCAGCGCCAGTGTCGGCATGTAGATAATCATGTACACCAGTACCAGCGGGTAAAACGTGCTGAAATCGTTGGCCATATAGAGGCCGTACATCAGCGCTGCACCTGCTAAATGCAGCACCGCGAGAATGCGTTCAGCATTAAGATAACGGTCAGCGATCAAGCCAATAATGAAAGGGGCAATAATGGCACCCCAGGATTGGGTAGAGAACGCCATGCCAATCTGGCCACCGCTGGCGTTGAGGTTGTTGGCCAGGAAGGTGCCCAGGGTGACAAACCAGCCGCCCCAGATAAAGAACTGCAAAAACATCATGATGCTGAGTCGTGTGCGTATCATAGCCATGACGTGATCCTATTTTGTGGTTGTGATTGTGGTCTTGGTTTAAAAGCGTCGATTAGCGGTGTGGCGGAAGGCCAAGAATTCGGCGGTTGCGTGAAGGGTTGGCGGTGACACCGGCGAAATCGTCAAAGGCGCGACCTGCGGGTTGAATCAAATGGGCCTCGATAAAAGGCGCACCCTCTGCAGCACCCTGGGCGGCGTCTTTAATGCAGCACTCCCACTCAAGCACCGCCCAGCCATCAAATCCGTACTGCGTCAGGCGACTAAAAATCCCGCTGAAATCGATCTGCCCATCGCCTAATGAACGGAAACGGCCGGGGCGCTCTACCCAGCCCTGGTAACCGCCATAAACGCCGCTGCGGCCATTGGGGTTAAATTCAGCGTCTTTAACGTGGAACATGCCGATACGCTCGTGGTAGCGGTCGATAAATTCCAGATAATCCAACTGCTGCAGCAGTAAGTGGCTGGGGTCATAAAGAATTTTCGCCCGCGGATGGTTGTCCACCGCCGCCAGGAACCGCTCGAAGGACGCACCGTCGTGAAGATCCTCGCCAGGGTGAATTTCAAAGCACAGGTCAACGCCAGCTTCGTCAAAGGCCTCCAGGATCGGCCGCCACCGGCGGGCCAGCTCATTAAAACCTTCTTCGACTAGCCCCTCGGGACGCTGGGGCCAGGGGTAAACAAAGGGCCAAAGCAGCGCGCCGGAAAACGTAGCATGGGCGGTTAACCCCAGCCGTTGGCTTGCTTTGGCAGCCAGTTTTAGCTGCTCAATGGCCCATTCGGTACGCTCCTGAGGCTTGCCGTGTAACTCTGCAGGCGCGAAATCATCGAATAAGTCGTCGCAAGCGGGATGCACGGCGACCAGTTGGCCCTGTAAGTGGGTAGAGAGTTCGCTGATCACAACGCCGGCTTTTTCGCAGCGGGCGTTGAGCTCATCGCAGTACGTTTGGCTTTCAGCGGCCTTGCGCAGGTCGATAAAACGGCTATCAACAGTGGGTAGCTGAATAGCCTGATAGCTCTGTTCGGCCGCCCAGCGAGCGATACCGTCGAGGCTGTCAAAAGGCGCTTCATCGCCGATAAATTGGGCCAGAAAAATGGCGGGCCCGCGGATGCTTGGGGGGGTGTTGGGCATGATTAGGCTCCTGGTAGCTGAGTAGCGGGCAGCGGCGTCCATTTCTGTTCGCTTTTGGCGCTGGTGGTGACGGCCTCAATAAACGCCATGCCACGAAGCCCGGAGGCCATGCCGGGAACACCCTCAACATCGCCTTGCTTGCCTTGATGAATCGCCTGGGCGAAGTCGCGGTAAAGGTTGCCGAGTGCTTCCAGATACCCCTCGGGGTGGCCGCCGGGTAGGCGCAAGCGCTGCATTGCGCTGGGGAAAAGGTCGGGTTGGTCGATGCCAGCACGGAGGGTGCGCATCGGTGCTTGAAGCGGACGGTAGAGCAGGCTGTTGGGCTCCATTTGGTGCCACTCCAGCGCCCCTTGATCACCGTAAATGCGAATTTTGAGTGCGTTTTCTTCCCCGCTGCAGACCTGGCTGGCAATGAGGGTTCCGCTGGCGCCTTGGTCGGTGCGCAGCAGTACATCGCCATCATCGTCCAGTTGGCGACCGTCGGCGTGGCTGGAAAGCGAGGCGCATAGTTCGCTAACACGATGCCCGGAGATAAACTCAGCGAGGCCAAACGCGTGGGTGCCAATGTCGGCCATGCAGCCGCTGATACCTGCGAGCGAAGGGTCGGTGCGCCACGCGGCCTGCTTATTACCCTGCTGTTCTAGACGCTCGCCTAGCCAGCCCTGGGGATACTCCACATGAATTTTGCGAATGCTACCTATTTGGCCCTCGCTGACCATTTCCCGGGCTTGCCATACCATGGGGTAGCCTAAGTAGGTATGCGCCAAGCCATACAGGCAGCCGCTGGTATGCCACCTTTCTGCTAAGCGCTGCGCTTCTTGGAGCGATACTGCCGCCGGCTTTTCGCAGAACACATGAAAGCCTGCCTGCATGGCCGCTTCCGCGATTGGCACGTGAAGATGATTAGGCGTGGCGATCACCAATAACTGCATGCGTTGTTCGGCGGGAAGTTGCTGCTCGCCTTCGAGTAACTGCTGCCAGTCGGCGTACACACGCTCTTCGGCTAGGTGGCACGCTTCGCCGGTCAACTGGTTATTATCCGCCGAGCGGCTAAAGGCACCACATACTAGCTCGCAAGTATCATCGAGGCGGGCGGCTAAGCGGTGAACCTGGCCGATAAACGCCCCTTGGCCGCCGCCGATCATGCCTAAGCGGATACGGGGTGGAGTGGGTCGCGGCATAGAGAGGCTCCTGTTCTAATAAACTGAGTTTGTTTATATTCGCGGTGATTGTACTTTTGATAGAATGTAACCGGTTACATTTGTTTTGAAATTAAGTCTTGATGCTGCGAGCGTCAATGAGACAAAGGTATACGGTGTTGAAAACGTGCCGGAAAATAGCGCGCTGAGTTTAACGTTGGGATACGTTAAGCTGAGATGAATAGCGCCGCACAACCATCTGCTTGGCTGGTAATAAAAGTCGGCGATCACAGAGCGATAAGGGAGGCCATGACCAATATACGTAAGGTCGCCGAATTGGCGGGCGTGTCGGTGGCGACAGTATCACGGACGTTAAAGTCGCCGGATATCGTCTCGCCCACCACCCGGGAAAAAGTGCTGAGGGCCGTTGATCAAGCGGGCTACAAACCGAATTTGATGGCCGTGCAGTTTCGCTCCCAGCGCACTTATAATCTGGTGGTTTTAGTACCCACTATCGCAAATACCTTCTTTGCGCGGGTAATCAGCGGTATTCAGGAAGCGGCCCAGGAGCGCGGCTACGGCGTTCTGCTGTGTAATACGCTGGGTAATGAAGCGATGGAAACCCAATACGCCAGCTTAGTCAGTACGCGCCAGGCGGATGGCGTGATCCAACTGCGTGCTTTCAATCCTTTTTCTGAAAATGCCTTTCCCGCTGGGTCTCCATTGCCAATGATCAATGCCTGCGAAGTGCTGGATGATGCGCCGTGTCCCACCGTTAAACTGGATAACCGCTCGGCGGCACGTGAGGTCACTGAGCACTTGATCGCCCTGGGGCATCGGCGAATAGGCATGATAAAGGGCCCTCGGCGCAGCCCCTTGACCCGTGACCGCCAACAAGGCTACCAGGATGCATTGAGCGCGGCGGGCATTCCGTTAGATGAGAGACTGCTTTGTCCTGGCGATTTCACGCCACTTTCTGGCTATCAGGCGGCTGAAACGCTTATCGCTTTAGCGGAGCGCCCCTCCGCGATCTTTTGTGAAAGCGATGAAATGGCAATAGGTGCCATGAGCCGTATCAAGGAAGCGGGACTACGCGTTCCGGAGGACATTTCGGTGGCGGGTTTCGACGATATCGCGTTTGCTTCCTATAGCGACCCGCCGCTAACCACGATTGCTCAACCGGCGGAAACCTTCGGGCGCGAAGCCGTTGCGATGTTGATCGAGGTGCTGGAAGGGCGGCAGGTTAATAATCTGATGTTGCCTTACTCTCTGGTATCCAGAAAAAGCACAGCGGCATGCCGACCTTAGGCGTCTTTCTTTCACGCGCTAAGTGCATACAATAAGTGGGGCTTTATCCAAAAGCCTCACAGCTGCTATCCACGCACACTACCCAACACACCCCATAAAAATAGCTAAAAAAGGATCTACCATGACGCTGACACGCTCAATAGCTCACTTCACCGCTGGCTTGGCCGGTGCGGCACTGCTTTCCGCCTCCCTTTCTGCCCAGGCACGCGAACTTTCGGTTTCCACCGTTCTGTCTGACGCTTTCCCCTGGGGGCAGGCGGCGGAGAAGTGGGCAGAACTGGTGGAAGAACGCAGTGGCGGTGAATTAACGCTGCGGGTGTATCCAAATTCACAACTGGTTTCCGGCGATCAAACCCGTGAATTCTCTGCCATGCGTTCTGGGTTAATCGACGCGGCGGTGGGCTCGACCATTAACTGGTCGCCTCAGGTGCCGGAACTTAACTTGTTCTCTTTACCCTTCTTCATTCCCGATGAAGCCGCCGTCGATGCGGTTACCGGTGGTGAAGCAGGGGAGTTGGTGTTTGAGGCAATCGAGTCCCGTGGCGTTATTCCGTTAGCTTGGGGGGAAAACGGTTTCCGCCAGGTTTCCAATTCTCGCGGGCCGATTAGCCAGCCAGACGACTTGGACGGCCTGAAAATCCGCGTTGTTGGCTCGCCACTTTTCCAGGATACCTTCTCGGCATTGGGCGCCGACCCCACCCAAATGAGCTGGACGGATGCTCAGCCCGCGCTGACCACCGGCGCAGTAGATGGCCAGGAAAATCCGCTTTCGGTATTTGACGTCGCGCGCATTGATCAGGTCGGTCAGGAGCATTTGACGCTGTGGAACTACATGAATGACCCGCTGATTTTTGCGGTCAATCAGCAGGTCTGGCAAACGTTGAGCGAAGAGCAGCAAACTCTGCTGCGTGAAACCGCGGTAGAAGCGGGTGAGTGGGAAATCGCCATGACCCGCGAAGAAGAGGGCGAGCGTCTTGCGGCAATTCAAGAGCGCGGTGTCACAGTGACCGAGCTTTCCGATGAGCAGTACCAGGCGTTTGTCGATGCCACTCAGTCTGTTTACGAAAAATGGGCGCCGCGGATTGGCGAAGAAGTGGTAGAGGCTGCACAAGCCGCTATCGACGCGCGCTAATTACCTTTGATGTTCAAACTCCCGGTCTTTAAGGCTGGGAGTTTTTTTGCTGTGAGGCTGCCATGAAAGGCTTTCCTGATGCGCGCCCTGAGCGCTGGCTGGGTGCGCTGGCATTAATCATTATCTCTTTGATTAGTCTTGGTAATGTGATTACGCGTTACCTAACCGGCGGCTCTTTTTCATTTACCGAAGAGTTTTCTGTATTTTTGCTGGTCGTGCTGACCTTTGCCGGTGCCTCGGTGGCGCTGAGGCGTAACCGCCATATTCGCATTGGCTTTCTGGAACGGGCGCTGCCCCCCAAATACCGTTCCGCATTGATCCTTTTTCAAGCGCTTTGCGGTCTCACTGTGCTGGGCTTGATTACCTGGTATGGCGGCAAGCTGGCGTGGCAAGAGTATCAGTGGGCGTCGCTGTCACCAGGGCTTGGCTTGCCTCAGTGGTGGTATCTAGTCTGGCTGCCTGTGCTTTCTGTGGCCATGGTGTGGCGCTTGGTTCAGCAAACCGGTGACCGTTTGTCGGGGAGGCTCACCGATGAGTCCTGATGTGTGGATGATTCTGGCCTTTGCAGGTTTGCTGATAGCGGGGGTGCCGGTGGCGTTTTCGCTGGCGCTCTCCGGGGCCGTTGGCATTGTGCTGGGGTTGTCGCCGGATATGCTCGCGACGATGGGCACCAATACCTATAACAGTATTGCCAAGTACCCGCTTATTGCGATTCCTCTGTTTATCTTAACGGGGCTTATTTTTGAACGCTCCGGTGTGGCGCTGCGCTTGGTGCGCTTTGCCCAGGCGTTGATTGGCCCACGCCATGGTGGTTTGGCGCTGGTCGCAGTGCTGGTATGCATGATTATGGGCGGCATGAGCGGCTCAGGCCCTGCCGATGCGGCAGCGGTGGCGATGGTGATGCTGCCGAGTATGACCAAAGCGGGCTACCCCAAGCCGTTTTCCGCCACGCTGATTGCCGCCTCTGCCTCGACGGCGATTCTTATCCCGCCTTCAGTAGCGCTTATTCTCTACTCAATCGTGGTGCCGGGCGTCGATTTGCGCGCACTGTTCGCGGCAGGGTTATTTCCCGGCATTCTGGCCGGGCTGGCGCTGCTGGTGCCCGCTATGCTCGTTTCCAAACGCTACGGTTGGGAGGGCGGCACACCGGTAGAGGGCGCCGAACGGCTCAGCATACGCACTACGTTTAAGCAGGCGATACCGGCGCTGTTTGCCCCGGTGTTGATTTTGGGTGGTTTGCGTTCGGGCCTGTTTACCCCTACCGAAGCAGCGGTGGTAGCCGTTGCCTATGGCGCGATTGTCGGACTGTTTTTGACCCGCGAGCTGTCGCTGCGTGATTTATGGGAACTGTTGGGTGAGGCAGCGATTATCTCCGGCGTAGTGATGCTGATTATCGCCCTGGCCGGTATCTTTGCCTGGGCGGGCACCATGCTAGGTACGTTCCGCCATTTGGCGGAGTGGATTATTAGTCTGACCGATAACGGCGTTTTGCTGCTAGTCCTGGTAATGCTCGCGGTGCTGGTGGCTGGGATGCTGCTGGATGCGATCTCGATCTATCTGATCATGATGCCAATTTTGATCCCCGTCATGCAGCACTTTGAGTGGAACCCGGTGTGGTTTGGCATTCTATTGGCAATGAATATCGCCATTGGTCAGTTTACCCCGCCGGTGGCGGTGAATTTGATGGTGACCACCGAAGTGGCCAAAATTCGCTTGGAGCAAACTCTCGGCTGGGCGCTGCTGTTTGTGGTCGCGATGGGGTGCGCTCTGGCACTGGTGGCGCTTTTTCCTGCTATTGCGCTGTGGCTACCCAGCGTGTTGGGCTACAACGTTTGAGGGGGGAACGATGTCTGTTGGCATGCAAAAGAGGTCGTCCGAGTCCAGTAAACAACGAAAATGCTTATTCCCTATGTCAAAATGGTATAGGAGTTAACGCTTACTAAACGTTCGCTAGCGCTAAACTCATTGGCATGAAAGGCATGTCCGTGAGGCGAGGGCGGGCGTGCAGCAGAGACGGCGACTACTTCACTGATTCAGACAGCTGTTTTTCCGCTGAGCGTTTTAATTTTCGCTAAAGGCTTAGTTTTTCGCTAAAGTAGTATTAGCAGGCAACCAACCAACGGTACGCCTGTAACAGTTTGTCTTAAAAACAGAATGTTTGAAAAACGTTTTGGAACAAGGCCGCCTGAGGGAACGGTTCATCAGGTGAAACCAAAACGCACGATGTTTGTAACATCAAATACGCTCATAACATCAATACAAAGAGGTGTGTTCATGAAACGCCATGTATTTTCCACTGCCGCCTTCTCTGGCGCGCTGATTGCTGCCGCCACGTTCGCGTCGCCTGCGGTTGCGCAGGAACGCTACATTACTATCGGTACCGGTGGCCAAACCGGCGTTTACTACGTCGTAGGCCAGTCGGTTTGCCGTATGGTTAACCGTGGCAGCGATGACCACAACATCCGTTGTAACGCTCCTTCTACTGGTGGCTCGGTCGCTAACGTTAACGGCATGAAAAGCGGCGAGCTGGACATGGGCGTTGTTCAGTCTGATGTTCAATACCGTGCTTACAACGGCGAAGCAAACTTCGAAGAAGAGGGCCCTTGGGAAGATATGCGCTCCGTATTCACCATGCATGGTGAGCCGCTAACGGTTGTAGCGCGTGCCGATTCCGGCATCGAAACCATCAGTGATTTCCCTGGCAAGCGTGTCAATATCGGTAACCCAGGGTCTGGCCAGCGTAATACCATGGATGTCGTCATGGACGCGTTCGGCTGGGACGAAGATACCTTCGCTCTTGCTTCTCAGTTGGATGCCGCCGAGCAGTCTGCGGCCCTGTCCGATAACAACATAGATGCCATGGTGTATGTTGTGGGCCACCCGAACGGTTCTATTCAGGAAGCGACCACCACCATCGATGCTCGCTTAGTCCCGGTGACGGGTGAAGAGATCGACGCGCTGGTTGAAGAGTATCCGTACTACACCCGCTCCGTGATCCCGGGTGGCCTGTACCGTGGTAACGACGAAGACGTCGAAACCTTCGGTGTTGCGGCAACTTTCGTTTCTTCTGCTGATGTTGACGAAGAAATCGTTTATGAAACCGTCAAAGCCGTCTTTGAAAACTTTGATCGTTTCAAACGTCTCCACCCAGCGTTTGAAAATCTTAACGAAGAAGAGATGATCTCTGACGGTCTAACCGCTCCGCTGCACGATGGTGCAGCGCGTTATTACCGTGAGCGTGGCTGGATCGAGTAAGTTCGAAGCGACGTAAAAATCGGCAGGTGAGCAGCGTTCACCGCCTGTAGTAAAGCGCGGGCGCCTGGTAATTGTTAACCCAGGTGTCCGCGCTTCTTGTTGAAAGCGCTGATTGTCAGCGCTGACCATTAGGCAGGGCAAGCGTATGCGTGATGACAAACAACCTTCGGCGGCCGCTGAACAAGACCTAGAGGATATGGTCGCTGCTAGTGATTCAGGGGCAAGGAAACCGGTAGGGGTGCCGGGTAAACTGCTGGTGGGCATTGCAGCGATCTGGTCGCTGTTTCAGCTCTGGATAGCCTCACCTCTTCCGTATTTATTTCGTTTTGGCGTGTTTAGTGCGACCGAAGCGCGCTCCATCCATTTAGCGTTTGCGCTATTCCTTGCCTTCATGGCCTACCCTGCGCTTAAACGTTCTCCTAGAGACCGCATTCCGGTGCAGGACTGGGCGTTCGCTGCTGTGGCTACTTTTTGCGGTGCTTATCTATTTTTATTTTACTCAGATTTAGCACAGCGCCCGGGGCGGCCAATCACCCAAGACATCGTGGTTGGCGTGATTGGCATTATTATGTTGTTGGAAGCCACACGACGTGCACTTGGGCCGCCGCTGATGGTTGTGGCCGGTCTGTTTATTGTTTACTCGCTGTTTGGTCCCTATATGCCCGGTATTTTGGCCCACCGGGGCGTGAGCCTGGGCGGTTTGATTAATCACCAGTGGCTGGGTACCCAAGGGGTGTTTGGCATTGCACTGGGGGTTTCTACCAGTTTTGTTTTCCTATTTGTTCTGTTTGGTGCCCTGTTGGACAAAGCAGGGGCGGGTAACTATTTCATCAAAGTTGCCTTCTCGATGCTGGGCCACTTTAAAGGTGGCCCAGCTAAAGCGGCTGTAGTGGCTTCGGGTATGACGGGTTTGATCTCGGGGTCGTCGATTGCCAATACGGTAACGACTGGAACCTTTACGATTCCGATGATGAAGCGCGTGGGCTTTAGTGCTGAAAAAGCGGGCGCCGTTGAAGTGGCATCTTCAGTAAATGGCCAGATAATGCCGCCAGTCATGGGGGCGGCTGCCTTTCTGATGGTGGAGTATGTTGGCATATCTTACGTAGAAGTTATCAAACATGCCTTTCTGCCAGCGATCATTTCCTATATCGCGCTGATTTATATTGTTCACCTGGAAGCTTTGAAGGCCAATATGAAAGGGCTGCCTTCAAGTAACCCAGCGCGCCCTCTACTCAACAAAATCCTGGGCTTTATGACCGGGCTGATATTGTTGATGGCGCTATCCTTCGGGGTTTATTACGGACTTGGCTGGCTTAAACCTGTGCTCGGTGAGGCCACTCCCTGGGTTATTTCGTTGGGCTTGGCCGTGGTGTACATCGGCTTGTTGAAGATAAGTTCGAACTATCCTGAACTGGAGTTGGATGACCCCAATTCAGCCGTGGTAACGCTGCCGCAAACACGGCCAACGGTAATGGTGGGCTTGCACTACATCCTGCCGGTCATTGTGCTGGTGTGGTGTTTGATGGTGGAGCGCATGTCGCCAGGGCTTTCGGCGTTTTGGGCGACCATGTTCATGATCTTTATCATGGTCACCCAGCGCCCGGTGATTGCTTTCTTCCGTGGCCACAGCCAGTTCTCTGCTGATGTTAAAGAGGGGTTTAAAGACCTATGGGACGGCCTTGTCGCCGGCGCCCGTAATATGATCGGGATTGGTATTGCCACCGCAACCGCCGGTATCGTGGTGGGTGCCGTTTCGCAAACCGGTGTAGGCCTGGTGTTGGCGGATGTAGTGGAGATTCTGTCCGGCGGCAACCTGATGATGATTCTGTTGCTTACCGCGCTGCTTAGCTTGATTTTGGGCATGGGTCTACCAACCACGGCTAACTACATTGTGGTCTCTGCGCTAATGGCGCCGGTCATTGTGCTCCTGGGGCAGCAGAACGGGCTTATTGTACCGCTGATTGCCGTTCACCTATTCGTGTTCTATTTCGGCATTATGGCGGATGTCACGCCACCCGTGGGGCTTGCTTCGTTTGCGGCGGCGGCGGTGTCCGGCGGTGATCCATTACGTACTGGCTTCCAGGCTTTTTACTACAGCCTGCGAACCGCGGCACTACCGTTCCTATTCATCTTCAATACTGACCTGCTGTTGATCGATGTCACCTTTATGCAAGGTATTGTCGTGTTTATCGTCGCGACCACCGCTATGCTGATATTTGCAGCGGGTACACAGGGCTACATGATTGCCCGCAACCGCTGGTATGAGTCACTACTCTTGCTGCTAGTGGCCTTTACGCTGTTCCGCCCTGGTTTTTGGATGGATCGAATCCACGATCCCTATGAGTCGATTCCGCCTACGCAGTTTGCAGAAGCACTCGGAAGTGTCGATGACGGTAGTAACCTGCGGGTGCAAATTGCGGGTGTTGATGATTTCGGCGATCCAATGACCACCTATATTCTCGTTCCTGTCCCCAGTGGAGATAACAGCGAGGAGCGTATGGAAGCGCTGGGAATGGAGCTGCTGGCAGATGGTGATCAGGCTGTGGTCGACTTTGTCGAGTTTGGCAGCCAGGCCGCCGAGCTAGGGTTTGACTTCGATCAAGAAATCATTGAAGTGCTGGCTCCCGTGGATCGCTGGACGAAAGAGTGGATGTGGATACCGGCGCTGGTCATCTTTGGCCTAGTGGTACTAATGCAGCGCCGTCGGCGAGAAAAACAGTCTGCCGATGAATCAGCAGCAACCACTTAAGGAGGCCATCATGTATCAAAAAATCTTACTGCCCGTGGATCTTAATGAAGAGGGGTCGTGGAAGAAGGCGCTGCCTACGGCGGTTACGCTTTGTAAGACCTTTGGGGCATCGTTGCATGTGGTCACGGTGTTGCCGGAGTTTAAGATGCCCATGGTCGGGGCCTATTTTCCCAAGGATTTTTCTAAGAAAGCGCATGAAGCCGTCAAAGAAGCTCAGCATGCGTTCATTCAAAAGAATGTGCCGGAGGAGATTCAAACGCAAAGCGTGATTGTCGATGGCTCGCCCTGGGAAGCCATTATTAAGGCGGGCAAAAAATTGGATGTCGACCTGATCGTTATGGCTTCCCATACCAAACGTAAGTTTGTTGATTACGTGTTGGGCCCCAATGCTGAGCACGTAGTGCATCATGCCAAGGTATCGGTAATGATTGTGCGCTAGGTACGACATCAGAATAGTAAGACGTCAGCATTAGACGGCCATGTAGGCAAAACCAAAACTCCGGGCAGCTAGCTCGGAGTTTTTTTATTGTCGGCATTATCAGCCCATTACATTTGCTTTTGCTAACGCAGCAATTTAATTGGCGCTTTATAGCTATTTCGTGGATTTTTTGTACGCGTGTCTCAAAGTGGCATCCTTCAAGAGCGTTGGTCAGCTACATTAAGAGAGCATTAATGCAGAACGTTAAGCCATTAATTTGGCATTAATACCATCGACGAGGATCGAGCGTTGATGCGATAGAGGTAAATCCTGAAATCAGGATCTATATCAGGAACAACAGGAGTGATGCCATGAATGCGGCTACAACAAAAACAAACCACCATTCGAACCACCCTAGTGTGAAAATCAGTATTAATAAAGTCGGTTTGGATCGACCCAGGGCGTGGTTGGCTGCAGGCGTTGAGGATTTTCGCCGTGCGACGGTAGTGAGCCTTTCTTATGGCATGTTTTGGGTGGGGTTGAGTATTGCTATTACCCTAGGTGCTTTCACTATGGGTTACTGGTACTGGCTACTGCCGATGATTGCAGGGTTTATGTTTATTGGCCCGTTGGTGGCGGTGGGGTCTTATGGCATTAGCCGGGCGTTGGAGCGTGGACAAGTGCCTAACCTGGGTGATGCGTTCGGCAGTTGGAAACCCCATGCAGGCCAGTTGGCGATGATGGGGGTCATGATGATGATCTTCTTCCTCGCTTGGATTCGTTTGGCCACGCTTCTGTTTGCGCTGTTTTTTGGTTTTGAAGTGCCCAGCCCCGCTTCGCTCTATACCGCATTGCTGACTACCTCAGAAGGTTTGGGGATGCTGGCAGTCGGTACGGTAGCGGGCGGCATTCTTGCCTTTGGCGCCTTTGCTATTAGCGTTGTAGCGATTCCTACGCTGATGGATCAAGACTTAACCTTCATGGAAGGCATCGAAGCGAGCGTACGTTGCGTTGCACGTAACTTTCGCGTGATGCTGCTATGGGCGGTGATTCTTACCCTGTGTGTTCTGGTTGGCGTCATGACATTTTATATTGGCTTGGCGCTCATCCTGCCGGTGTTGGGCCACGCCAGTTGGCATGCCTACGAAGAGTTAGTGCGCTTTGAACCCTTCGAGGAAATCAAATCGTAACTCAATTGTGAGCACCCAGTAACACTTCAGTGACTAAAAAAATAGTATTTGCCCTGACCTGATCAAGGAGATGGCGTAATCTTTACGCTATCTTCTTCTGCTGCTCCTGGGTATGTAACCTGAGCGTGATCTTGTGCGAGGTGTTTACTGTGAAAGCGTTGTTATTGGGGTGGGTCGTACTGATGTTCAGTACTCCCCTAGCGGGGCTTGCTCAATCAGCTGATGGGTTAGAGGTGCCTAACGGGCCCGTTATCTTGACTATCAGCGGTAAGATCGATCATACCAATGAAGGAAGGGAGGCGCAGTTTGACCGTGCCATGTTGACGGCTTTACCACAGCACGAGTTTGAGACAAGTACACCTTGGACAGAAGGCATTAGCCACTATAGTGGTCCTTTAATGCGTGACCTACTGGCAATGGTAAGCTCCGACGTTGATGCCGTTCATGTCTCCGCGCTGAACGGCTACGAAGCCGAAATACCGGTAAGTGATTTTAATGAATACGATGTCATCTTAGCCATGAAAAAAGACGGCGAGGCGATTCCGGTTCGGGAATATGGCCCTTTGTGGGTGCTATACCCTTTTGATCAAGATGAAGCGCTGTTAAGCGAAAAGATTCGCTTTAGAGCGGTATGGCAGGTTATGCATATTAATGTTCACTAGCGCTTCTAATGCGCGGGCCTCAAGCCTACTGCGTTATCCTCGTCGTTTTAAGCTCGTTGCCATTGTGGCGGTATTACTATTTGCTGCAGCATTGGTCGTCGCCACTCTGGCCGCCTGGCGGCAGGAAAATCTCACTCAAAGCTTGCGGGAAGACACCGCTTGGGTTGTTTATAAGTTGGATCGCGATGCGGTACAGCTGCTCAACCATTTATTGGCAGTGACCCGGGAGCCCCTCTCGGCTAAGGCAAGCGAGGAGTTAAATCTTCGCTTTGAGTTGCTCTATAGTCGCATGACGCTGCTAAACGACGGTGAAGTTCGCAACCTCATGCAGCAAATTGATACCGCCCGTGAGCTGTTAGGCCAAATCCAGCAGCAGCTTGATTTGCTGGATAGTATGTTTACCCCCCGTACTGAAGGCGGGTCTGATGAGGAACTTGATCGACTGCCGGTAGCATCGCTGGAAGAAGAACTGCAGGCGTTAACGCGGCTCACTGAAAGACTGGTTATTGCTATTAACGGCTACTTAGCTGAATCGGCAACGGAAGAGCGCGCCCAGCTCAGCCTGCTTTACAAGCTTCTCATGAGCCTGATTATTGGTATGAGCTTAGCGGCCTTCCTGGTGATTGCCTTTTTAGTTCGTGAAATGCGTGAGAGTGCGGCGATAAGGCGGATTCAGGAGCAGCTTGGCCGTCAACTCGAAGTCACCGCCAAACAGGCTCAAGCAGCGAACCAAGCCAAATCAGACTTTTTGGCAATGGTCAGCCATGAAATTCGCACACCGCTGAACGGCGTTATTGGTATGAGTGAGCTGTTACGCGAATCAGCAAGCCCTGCTCAGGTTGAGGATTACGCCCATACAATCCACGACAGCGCCAATCAATTGCTGGCAATGATCAATGAAATCCTCGATTTCTCAAAAATCGAAGCAGGGCACCTAACCCTCGAAACATCGCCCACGGAGCTAAAACCGCTGATTGATAGCGTGGTGGTGCTGTTTGCCCCTCGAGCCAAAATGAAAGGGTTAGCGCTTAAGGTTAATGTTGATTCGCTGGTGCCAGCATGGGTGCAGGTCGATGCGGGTCGATTACGGCAAATTCTGCTTAACCTTATCGCTAATGCCATCAAATTTACCGACCACGGTGAAGTCAGCGTACGCGTCTCTTCAACGGTGGAGCAATTACTGTTTGAGGTCAGTGATACGGGCTGTGGTCTAAGTGAACAGCAACAGCAGCGTCTCTTTGAGCCTTTCCAGCAGGCGGATGAGTCAGTGGCACGTCGGTTTGGTGGTACCGGGCTAGGGCTGGCAATTTGCAAGCGGCTAAGCGAAGCCATGCAAGGTCGACTAGGGGTAAAAAGCCAGTTAGGCCAGGGGAGTACCTTCTGGTGCGAGCTACCCTTAATCGCCGCTGACCCCATAACAACATCGCTGCCCCCAGCGCCCAAGCGTGACTTTACCGGCACAAAACTGCTTCTGGTAGAGGATAACGCCGTTAACCGCAAAGTCGCGATGGGCTTATTGTCGCGCTTGGGCTGCGATATAGTTTGGGCCGAGAGTGGTCATGATGCTTTGGCCATGGCTCAGTCGCAGCAGGTGCATCTGATCTTTATGGATATTCAGTTGCCTGATATGGATGGCTTAAGGGTCACGCAACGGCTGCGTGAACAGGGCGGGTGGTTAGCCAGTGTGCCGATCGTCGCCATGACCGCTGGAGGCGCTGAAGATGATCGACAACGCTGCCTGGCAGCGGGTATGAATGATTACATCACCAAGCCTCTATCGCTCTCTGCACTAAGCAACGTGTTGGCGTTGCAGCTTTTTGCGACTCCGGACGCACCTTTAAGGACGCTAGCGGCGTCTCCGACGCTAGCCGGAGAGCCATCACTGCTTAATAGCGACACCCTGAGCATGTTGAAAATGACGCTAGGTGAAGCGAGCATGATTCAGCTAATCATGCTTTACCACCAGCAAGTAAGCGATTACTCCGCACAATTGGCTTCTTGTTTGGCTGCAACGCCTTTGACGTCAGAACAGGGGCAGCAGATCGTACGGCTTGCACACCAGCTGCGCGGCGAGTCGCTGAGTATGGGGGCCGACCAGCTTGCCGAGCAGGCAAAGCAGCTTGAGCTACTAGCCAAAACGCAATGCACCACATCCAAGCAGCTTGATGAGGCACTCAGCGCGTTAAGGCTTGCAGCAGCGCATACGCATTCCGCATTGGAGAGGTGGTGCCGTGATCACTTATCCAGTTGAACAGGGCATTAGCACAGCCGCCAGCCAGCAGACAGATGCAAGTCGGGCAGCGGCGGAGCTCGCTGACGCATTACAGCACGAACACCTGGGGTTCGTACTGTTCTTCTGCAGTGCGGAGTATGATTTAGCGGCACTAGCCGGTGCGCTGGAAAGTCGCTTCCCCGCTACGCCGCTAAGTGGCTGTACCACCGCTGGGGAAATAACGCCCGCAGGCTATGACCGCGGCTCTATCGTGGCTATCGGGTTCGATCGTCGCCTGTTTGCCATTGAAACGGCGCTGATTGACGACCTCGAACACTTTGAGTTGGCCGATGCTCAGCCGTTGGTCGACACGCTATTGGAACGTTGTCGCCAACAAGCCATCGCGCCGATCAATGAGCATAGTTTTGCGCTAACGTTATTGGATGGTTTGTCCAGTCGTGAAGAGCAAGTGCTCGCCACCCTGGATGCCGCGCTAGGGCGCATTCCTAGTTTTGGCGGCTCGGCGGGTGACGACAACCACCTTAGCCATACCCATGTATATACCGCTGGATGCTTTTATACACGGGCGGCGGTGGTCGTCATGATCAATACCCGGTTGCCCTTTGAAGTATTCTCAACCCATCACTTGATCCCATTGGCACACAAGCTCGTGGTGACCGAGGCCGACCGTGAGCAGCGGCGGGTGGTAGAGCTCAATGGTCTGCCCGCCGCCCAGGTTTACGCAGCGTTGGTAGGTGTTGCCCCAGAGCAGCTCAGTGCCGCAGTGTTTGCCCGCCACCCATTAGCCGTCCGCATTGGCGGACAGCACTATGTACGCTCTATTCAGGGTGTTAATAGCGACAGTAGTTTGAGTTTTTACTGTGCAGTGGAAAACGGCATTGTACTGACTGCCATGCAGCCAACACCGCTCCTTGATGACCTCAAGGTGATGCTGAATGGAGTGAGCGCCAGGTTGGGGGCGCCGAGCATGATTATTGGCTGCGACTGCTTTCTACGTCGCATGGAGCTAGAGGCATTGGGGCATGTGGATCAGGCGTCGCAGCTGCTGCGCCAGGCAGGCGTAGTGGGATTTAATACCTACGGTGAACAGCATCATGGTATGCATGTGAATCAAACATTTACGGGGGTGGCGTTTGGATCTCTTCCAGCTAACGACCACGCCTGAAGCAACCAATAGGGATGCTGCAACTGATGTCGCGGCGCTGCGGGAAGAGAACCGCCGCCTGCGTAAAGTGTGCCAAGCACTGATGGAGCGGGTGGAAACCGGAGGCGATGTTGATCCCGCGCCCTATGCCGCCTTTGAACGTTCGGTATTACTTGCCGAGCAGGTACGTGAGCGCACCGATGCGTTGCACCGCACCTTAGATGAGTTAAGCCAGGTCAATACGCGCCTACTGGCCGCAAAAGCCGAAGCCGAAGCCGCCAACCTATCCAAAACGAAATTCCTGGCGGCAGTTAGCCACGACCTGCTGCAGCCGCTCAACGCCGCTCGTCTGTTTGCCAGCGCGTTAGAAACGCACTCACTGCCTGAAACCTCGCAAATGCTCGTTAGCCATATTGGCCGCTCGCTAAAGGATGTCGAGGGGCTGATAGGCACGCTGGTGGATATTTCACGCCTGGATGCGGGGGTGCTCCATGCCGATAAAGCCCCCTTCGCGGTGAGCACGCTATTAGATGCGTTGGCGGAGGAGTATCGCCAAATAGCCGGGGTGAGAGGGCTGGCCCTGCACTACGTGCCCTCCAGCGCGGTGGTCGAATCCGATTTGGCGCTGCTGGCGCGAGTGATCCGCAACTTCTTAAGCAATGCGGTGCGTTATACCGAGCAGGGCCGAGTGTTGCTGGGCTGTCGGCGGCGCAAAGAAGGGTTGGAAATTACCGTGGGCGACACCGGCCCTGGGATCCCTGAGCAGCAGCGGGAGGCGATTTTTCTGGAGTTTCGTCGCGCTAACCAGCCTAACGGCGCACACAGCCGTGGCTTGGGGTTGGGGCTCGCCATTGTTGACCGTATCAGTGCCATGCTGGGACAGCCGATTTCGCTCGCCTCGCGTCCCGGCGTGGGGGCGCTATTTTCGATCACCGTGCCCTATGCCGCAGCAACGCTTCCCGCCGTGGATAACACTCATAACACGGTGCTGCCTAACGGTGCTGAGGATCCATTGAGTGGCCGTGTTATCTGGGTAATTGATGATGATTTGGCCATTATAGATGGCATGCAGGCGCTGCTGGGTAGCTGGGGGTGCCGAGTGAGAGCCGCTGCAACGGTGAGTGCGCTGGAGGCTGCCAGCGACGGAGAGCAGCCGGCGGTACTGCTGGTGGATTACCATTTGGGGGATCATCGGGAAACAGGGATTGAATTGGCCGCGCGACTACAGCGGCGCTATCCCGGCCTGGCAGCGGTGGTGATTACGGCCAATCACGAGGCGGAGATTAAGCGTGCCACCCGGGAAGCTGGCATGCACTGCTTACTCAAACCGTTAAAGCCCCTGCGGCTACGTATGCTGCTCGGGAATCTGCTTAGTAAAGCCTAACTTGAGCACTCTAACGGGCGCGATTGGCCCGGTAAAAACTGAGATCCTCCTCCCCAGCGATAACGATCGCATGAACCCGGCTGGTGGCATTCAATTTACGTAGAATCGCCGAGACATGGGTCTTCACGGTGGTTTCGGCAATCAATAGCTCTCGGGCAATATGCTTGTTCGACATGCCTGTCGTCATGCACGCCAATACCTCTAACTGCTTGTCGGTTAAGCGCGCCAAGCGTTCGCTGGTTGATGAAATGCTGTTGGTGGGTTGAGGAGCAACCGTGCGCGGTGCTGGGCGACGCATAACATCGGGCGGCAGGTAGAGCTGGCCTTCAAGAATCTGCGTTAACGCAGCCAGCAGCGCTTCCCGGGGGGTGGACTTGGGGATATAGCCCACCGCCCCCAAGGTAATGGCATCGAGTACCAACTGACGCTCCTGATGGGCAGAGACAATCGCCACCGGCAGTGAGGGGAACTCTTCTCGCAGCCGTATTAAACCTTCTAGCCCTTCTGCATCAGGCAGGCTTAAATCCAGCAGCAGTAGATCTAACTCGGTGTTCGCTTCAATCAGCGCTATCGCAGCAGCGAGGCTTTCTGCCTCCAATAGCTGGCTACCTGCCAAGCCCCCGCTAATCACGGTCTGTAGCGCATCGCGGAACAGCGGATGGTCATCCGCCACCAACAGGGAATACATGGCGTCTCCTACCAAGGGATGAGGGCTAATCCTGCCATCGGGCTATATCGCCATTTGCTTTAGTGAACAACACTGTCAAAGCAGCTTAAAAAAGCACCTTAAATAATCATAATACTCAGGAGCTACACAATGATCTACGCCAACCCTGGTGATACCGGTTCTGTGGTGTCATTCGAAAAACGTTACGGTAACTATATCGGCGGCGAATTTGTCGCTCCGGTGAAAGGCCAGTATTTCGACAATATTAGTCCCGTCAACGGTCACGTTTTCTGCGAAATTCCCCGCTCAACGGCAGAAGATATCGATAAGGCACTGGATGCGGCCCATAAGGCGGCGCCTGCCTGGGGCAAAACGTCAGCGCAAGAGCGCAGCAATATTCTGCTGAAAATCGCCGACCGCATTGAACAGAACCTGGAAATGCTTGCCGTTGCCGAAACCTGGGACAACGGCAAAGCCGTGCGTGAAACGCTGAACGCCGATCTGCCGCTGGCGGTTGACCACTTCCGCTACTTTGCCGGCTGCATACGCTCACAGGAAGGCACGGCGGCGGATATCGATGCCAACACGGTTTCTTATCACTTCCACGAGCCGCTGGGCGTAGTGGGCCAGATTATCCCCTGGAACTTCCCGATTCTAATGGCGGTTTGGAAGCTGGCGCCTGCACTGGCGGCGGGTAACTGCGTGGTACTCAAGCCTGCGGAGCAAACCCCAGCATCGATATTAAAAGTCGTCGAATTGATTGGCGATCTGCTACCTCCGGGTGTCCTTAATATCGTCAATGGCTTTGGCGCTGAAGCAGGCCAGGCGCTGGCCAGCAGCAAACGCATCGCCAAAATCGCCTTTACCGGTTCTACCCCCGTTGGCTCGCATATTCTTAAATGCGCGGCGGAAAATATTATCCCCTCCACCGTAGAGCTAGGGGGTAAATCCCCCAATATCTACTTCGCCGATATCATGAACGCTGAGCCGACCTTTATCGATAAGCGGTTGAAGGCCTTGTGCTGGCGTTCTTTAACCAGGGCGAAGTGTGTACCTGCCCGTCACGTGCGCTGATCCAAGAAAGCATGTACGAGGAGTTCATGGCCAAGGTCATCGAGCGCACCAAAACCATCAAACGCGGCAATCCACTCGATACCGACGTGCAGGTGGGGGCCCAGGCTTCTCAAGAGCAGTTCGACAAGATCATGTCGTACATGGATATCGCCCGGGACGAGGGCGCCGAGTTCCTCACTGGCGGTAACAAAGAGACCCTGGACGACAGCATCAACAGCGGTTACTACATTCAGCCTACGCTGCTGAAGGGTAACAACCAGATGCGCGTATTCCAGGAAGAGATCTTTGGCCCGGTGGTGGCGGTAACCACTTTCAAAGATGAAGAGGAAGCGCTGGCGATTGCAAACGACACCGAGTTTGGTTTGGGCGCAGGCGTGTGGAGCCGTGATATCAACGTCGCTTTCCGCATGGGGCGTGGCATTCAAGCCGGTCGTGTGTGGACTAACTGCTACCATCAGTACCCCGCCCACGCGGCCTTCGGTGGTTACAAAAAATCCGGCGTTGGCCGCGAAACACACAAGGTCGCCCTTGAGCACTATCAACAAACCAAAAACCTGCTGGTCAGCTACGATATCAACCCACTGGGTTTCTTCTAACCAGCCATGTTTGTCTATGTATAGCTAGCCACACCGCCCGGCATCCGTCGGGCGGTATTGTCAGTCCCCCTGACGCTGACTCTACCGATAAGAGCCATTCTTAAATGGTCGTATCGACAATTATGAGGAGTTGCATCATGGATAGCACAATGCGCGCGGCGGTCGTTCGTGAGTTTGGCCAGCCGCTGGCCATAGAAGAAGTCGATGTACCTCGCCCTAAGCAGGGCGAAGTGTTGATGAAAGTGGCAGCCTCTGGGGTTTGCCATACCGATTTACACGCTGCTCACGGCGACTGGCCGGTAAAGCCCTCGCCACCGTTTATTCCAGGGCATGAAGGCGTTGGGCATATCGTGGCGGTGGGCGAAGGTGTCTCCCACGTCAAAGAGGGCGATCGTATCGGTGTGCCCTGGCTCTACTCAGCCTGCGGCTACTGTGAACACTGCTTGGGTGGCTGGGAAACCCTGTGCGAGTCTCAGCAGAATACCGGCTACAGCGTTAACGGTGGGTTTGCCGACTACACCTTAGCAGATGCGGGCTATGTAGGGCGGCTACCGGATGCCGTTGATTTCGTCGAATCGCCCCCGTGTTGTGTGCAGGGGTAACGGTTTATAAAGGCTTGAAAATGACCGATACCCGCCCCGGCCAGTGGGTGGTGATTTCGGGCATTGGTGGCTTAGGCCATATGGCAGTGCAGTACGCCAAAGCGATGGGGCTGAATGTCGCGGCGGTGGATATCGATGATGGCAAGCTAGCTTTGGCGGAGCGCTTAGGCGCCACGGTAACCGTTAACGCTATGCAAACCGACCCAGCGGCCTATCTGAAGAAAACCATTGGCGGTGCTCACGGCGCACTGGTCACCGCAGTATCACCGAAAGCCTTTGATCAAGCGCAGAATATGTTACGCCGCGGTGGCACGTTGGTACTTAATGGCCTGCCACCCGGTGATTTCCCGCTGCCGATTTTCAGTACGGTGCTCAACGGAATTACCATTCGCGGCTCCATCGTCGGCACGCGCAGCGACCTGCAGGAAGCGCTGGACTTCGCCGCCGAAGGCAAGGTGAAGGCCACGGTAGCGACCGATACGCTGGATAATATCAACGATGTCTTCCAGCGCATGATCGACGGCAAGATCGAAGGTCGCATCGTGTTGGATATGGCTAGCTAACGCCAGCCAATGAGAAACCTCCAGGGGGAGAAGACTCCCCCTTTTATTTCTTACCTGCTAGTTTATTTTCGACGTGCTGGCGTGCGAGTGAAGGCCATTTGAGGTTCAGATGCGCCGCTACGCAGCCTTGGCACCAGCGAGGGCTTTTTCTAGGCCCGGCCAAGTCGCCGTCCCGTTATGACCGGACGGTGGTCTGTAGGTATTAAGCCGCGCTACCGATAAAATATGCCGAAGTCGCCTGCCATCTCGGCCAGCTTGTTGTGCAAGGCGATCAGCAGTTCTGATTTTGGCGAGCCAGCCCGCTGAATAGTGCCGATTTGCCGAAAGACTTGAGGCTCTCCGAACGACTGGATCAGCATTCCACGATTGTTGCCACGCACGGCGATGTCGGGAACGATGCTGACCCCAAGCCCCTCCGCCACACACTCGACGATCGCGGGAATGGTATCGATCTCCGCGATGTCGTGCACGTTGGCTCCCAGACGGGTCAGTTCGTTGTTGATCAAAGCGGCAAGGGGAACGTCGCTGCTGAATCGAATAAAAGGAAGGCTTTCGAGTAGTTCCCGCGGGCTTGTTGAGGGCGTCCCAGGAGGTGAAATCACGACCAGCGGCTCGCGAATGAACGGTGACCAGAGCATGTTGCGCGATACGCTGACGTTTTCCGCCACCACTGCCATGTCGAGCCGTTCGGCGTTCACGTCGCTGATCAAGGAGGACGAGAGCCCGACGCGCAGGTTGATGGTGAGCTCCGGATACTCCTGGCGCATCGCAACGATCGCCCGAGGCAGCAGCCCGATCGAGCTAGTACGCACAGAGCCGATGTTGAGCGTACTGGCGGTGCGCCCTCCAGAGAAGACTCCCTTCGTCTCGTCCACCAGGCTCAATACCTGCCGGGCCGTTTCCAGCATCTTCAGGCCTTGGAGGTTCAAGCTGGGAGGCCGGGACTCACGGTTGAACAAGGCTGTATTGAGTTCCTGCTCCAGCGCGTGGATCTGCTGACTGACGGCGGAAGGCGTCAAGCTGACTACTGAGGCGGCGCGCGCGAAAGTGCCATGCTCTGCAATGGCCACCAGCGTTCGAAGCTGACGAGTATCCATTTAGTCCCCTTTTGTGAAGTTTTTCTTAATTTGATAGGAAATTTTATTCGCTTTTATAAAAAATGTCTTCCTGTAATGTGGGGTGACTAATGCGAACGCCCACCTGAAGAAGCGGCGTCGCTCACCACTTCCAATAATAAGGAGACGCTCGCCTTGTCATCACAGCCTGTCATTCTGGTTACCGGCCCCTATCTTGCCACCCAGGCGCGAGAGCTTGCCGAAGCCTCAGGTTACACCATCGTCCATACGCCGCCTTACCCTTGCGAGGACGTGCTCAAAGAGTATATCGATCGTCACGATCCCGTGGGTGTCGTCTCCCGTATGGGGAGATTCACCGCCAACGCTATGGCGGCTGGCAAATCTCTCAAGGTTATCTCAAAGCACGGTGCTGGCGTCGACAACATCGATGTCGAGGCGGCCACTGCCCATAACATTCAGGTGATTCGAGCATCAGGGGCCAACGCCGTTTCTGTGGCCGAGCAGGCCATCGCGCTGATCTTCGCAACCGTGAAGCAGGTGGTTCCCTTGGATCAGAGTATGCGGGAAGGGCGTTGGGAAAAAGCCAATTTCGAAGGGCGTGAACTGGCCGGTATGCGCCTCGGGCTGATCGGCGCGGGCGCCATCGCTTGTGCCACAGGCAGGCTCGCCCGGGGCATCGGTCTCGAGCTGAGCGTGTACGACCCCTACGCCAGCGACGAACAAGTCGAGGCCCTCGGAGCCAAGCGTGCCCGCCAGGTGGAAGAGCTCCTGCAGCAGTCCGACATCGTCAGTCTTCACTGCCCATTGACCCAACAGACCCACCACCTGCTCGACGCGGCGCGGCTGAGCCTCATGCCCAAGGGCAGCTTTGTGATCAACACCGCCCGGGGAGGGCTGATCGACGAGCAGGCGCTGCTGACGGCGCTGGAGAGTGGGCAGATTGCCGGTGCCGGGCTCGATACCTTCGAGGAGGAGCCGCCTACCAGTGTTACGCCGCTGATGCGCTCAAGCCGGGTCGTGCTGAGCCCTCACATCGGTGGCGCCACCGCCGAGGCGGGGGCACGTGTAGGGACGCTGGCGGTGGCGGGCATCGTGGATATGTTGGCCCGGCGTACGCTGCCCCCCGGTCGCTTGGTCAACGATATCGTCGCCCAGAGCGCCGCCACCACACCCCTGCAATGAAGCCACTTGCAGGCTAATAAGCCATGCCTGCCGGGGGGGGGGCGTCACTCCCTGGCATTAACAACAAAGAGGATGGATCGATGAGCGTTGGAAATAGAATCGTCAAACGTCAGCGGTGCGTGGACAAGGAGACCGTCGCCGCTTTTGCCAAGCTTCCGGTGGCCAACGTAAGCGATGCGATGGCCCGGGTGTTCGCTGGAGGCCCGAACCTTCGTCCCATGCATCGTGACGGTGTGCTGGCTGGCCCGGCACTAACAGTGCGCAGTCGCCCCGGCGATAACCTGATGTTGCACAAGGCGATCGATATGGCCGTGCCCGGTGATGTCATCGTCTGTGACGCCGGAGGCGACCTGACCAACGCGCTCATGGGGGAGCTCATGCTCGCCCACGCGATCAAGCGCGGCGTGGCGGGGTTCGTGCTCTACGGCGCCATTCGCGATGTCGATGCCTTTCGTGAAACGAACCTGCCTACTTATGCCGCTGGCATCACCCACCGGGGGCCTTACAAGAACGGCCCCGGGGAGATCAATACCCCCATCAGCCTGAACGGCATGGTAATCGAACCCGGCGACCTGGTGCTCGGGGACAGTGACGGAGTGCTATCCGTGCCCTACGCAATGCTCGCCGAGATACTGGCGGCGACCCAGGCTAAACAGAGCGCCGAAGACCAGCAGATGGCGGCGATTCATGCAGGCACCACGGATCGCTCCTGGGTCGACCGAGCCCTCGAAGCCGCGGGATGCCAGATGCAGAAGTGACCGGCGAGGTGCTGCCCCCTCCCTCTCAGACGGCGGGCGGTGCCTTCGTCACAATAACAACACCGTTTGACAACACTGTTTAACTACAAGAGAGCAATAATAAAATGAAACTGACTATCGCCAGCTTGACCACCCTTGCCGTCGTCGGTATTAGCGCGACTCAGGCCCACGCCGACAACTGGACCGCCTATACCTACTCCTCTGTATCCACCACGGCGGCGGTACAGGGCATGAACCGCATTGCCGAGCGAACCCAGGAAGAGACCGATGGCGATCTTTCTATGCGTCTGCATTTGGGCAAAACCCTGCACATCGCGTCAAGCGATATCACTCAGGCCGTCGGTGACGGCATCGTTGATTTCGCCGCGGATCTGTTCTTCGCCGGTAACGTCCCCATTGGGCGAATCCTCAGCCTACCCATGCTGATCGAGAACGACGACGACTGGAACGCCGCCTACGCCGTGGTGCAGCCCTACCTCGAAGAGGGCTTCGCTGAGCAGGACGTCCAGTATCTGGGCAGCTACCGCTATCCTCAGCAGGTCATCTTCACCAGCTTCGAGATCGACTCCCTGGATGACCTGGCCAACCATCGCATACGTGTGACCTCGCCGGAGCAGGGCGCTTTCGTCGAAGCCTTTGGCGGCTCACCCATCACTTTGTCAGGCACCGAAGTGCCCACCGCCCTTGAGCGGGGCGTCATAGATGGCGTGCTGACCGCCAGCGCCGGCGGTGCCAAGAACTGGCACGAATTTCTGCCCTACAACTACCGTCTTCCGGTCAACTACGGCTACAGCGCCATCATCGCAAATCAGGCCTCCTTCGATGCGCAAGATCCGCAGACCCAGGCGCTGTTGAGCCGCATCGTCGAAGAAGAGGGGGCTAACATCAGCGAAGCCTTCGTCATCGATGAACAGGCCCAGAAAGCCTCCCAGATCGAGGCCGGCATGACGGTGGTGGACGCCGCGCCGGAAGAGATAGCTCTGGCACGCGAGACGCTGGCACCTTTCTGGGCCCAATGGGCCGAGGAGCAGGGGCCCGAGTATCAGCGGGTGCTCGAAGACGTTCTGGCGGCGATGGGCCGCTGAGCACCGGTTTCGAGAGGTACTAACATGCATCACTTCGACAACGGGCTCGAGAAAGAGCCCGCACCGACCCTGTTCGACGTCATCGCCAAGGTCATTCGCATCGTCGCCGGCACCATCCTCGTCTTCCTGACACTGCTCGTCACCCTGGAAGTCGTCTCCCGCGCCGTGTTCAACGTTTCCTTTCACATGGTGGAGGAGGTAACCGGCTACTTGGTCGTTGCCCTAACGCTACTGGGCGCGGGGCTATCGCTTCGGGATGGCACCCTGTTTCGGGTAGCGTTTTTGTTCGACAAGTTGCCTCACCCAGCGAGGGCTAGCCTGATGGCTCTCTTCTCGCTCTTGGGAGTGGGCGTGTGCGGTGTGTTGATCTGGCAGACCTGTCGTCTGGTCGCAAGCTCCTACACGCGGGGCAACGTCGCCCCGACAGTATTGATGACGCCGCTGTGGATACCCCAGATGCTGCTGCCTTTCGGATTGGCGGTCATCGCGGTATTTCTAATCGAGCAGCTCTGGCGTCAACGTCGTTCCTGCGGGAGAGGCTGATATGGAATCAATCATTGCTTTCAGCGTACTGGTCGTGCTGATTATGAGCGGCCTCTGGATCCAGGTGGCGGTCGGCTTGTCGGCGCTACTCTACCTTTTCCTGATGAGTGGGATGGCGGGATGGAACGCCCTGGGGCTGGTGAGCTGGGGCTCTGCTAACAGCTTCACCCTGGCGGCGATCCCGCTTTTCATCTTCATGGCCGAGATCCTGCTGGGCTCGGGGCTGAGCGATCGTCTCTATAAAGGCCTGGCGCCGTTCACCCGCCGCCTGCCCGGCGGTCTCCTGCACACCAACATCGTCGGCAGCGGTATCTTCGCCGCGGTCTCCGGCGGCAGCGCCCCGACGGCGGCGGCCATGTCCACGGTGGCGATACCGGCGCTCAGCCAGCGCGGCTACCAAAAGCGCATCATTGCGGGGTCGCTGGCGGCCGGTGGAACGCTGGGCATTCTTATTCCGCCCTCGATCACGATGATCATCTACGCCACCTTCACCGAGACCTCGATCGCCAAGCTCTTCGCCGCAGGCCTGTTTCCCGGCATCCTGCTGGCCGCCTGCTACAGCCTGTTCATCATCGCCCGGACGCTGAAAAATCCGGCGCTGGCGCCGCGGGACACCACTCGTTATTCCGCCAATGACTATGCTCGATCTTTGCTCGATATCCTGCCGTTTCTAATCCTGATCGTCTGCGTACTGGGCAGCATCTATGGCGGCATCGCCACCCCCACCGAGGCGGGGGCGGTTGGCGTGGTGGGAGCAGCCGTGATCGCGGCGATCTATCGGCGCCTGTCTATCGCCATGTTGAGAAGCGCGGTGGCGCGTACACTCAAGATGAGCGGTAACGTGCTGTTTATCGTCTTCATCTCCATGCTGTTTGCCTATGCCACTACGCTCTCTGGCATCGGCGACCAGTTGGTGGAGTGGGTATCCCAGGCGGGGATTTCTCAGTTCCAGCTATTACTGCTGCTAATGCTGGCCTTCGCCATTCTCGGCTGCTTCATGGAAGGGCTGGGCATGATCGCCATCATCGTTCCGATCATCTTTCCGGTGCTGATGGCGATGGGGGTCGACCCCATCTGGTTCGGGGTATTCGTCGTGGTATTGATCGAACTCGGCCAGCTCACGCCGCCGTTGGGCGTCATTCTATTCGTCGTTTCGGGTTCCAGCCCCGACCTGAAGGTCGAGGATGTCGTGATGGGGACGCTGCCGTTTTTCCTCATCATTCTGGCGTTTCTGCTGATGTTGATCCTGTTTCCCGATATCGTCTTATGGTTTCCCTCGCTAATTCAGTGATCGATGGAGTCGTTCAATGGCATTTCCACATCCAGACCCCGTCTTGATAGAGGCGGAGGTATTCACCGAGCTTCCGCCACACCTGCGCAAGCAGAACCAGCCCTCGTACTGGGCGGACAGGAATCGTCGTGGGGCGGCGGTGGATAGTTTCATCGAAGGGCCCTCCTTCGATCGACAGGGCAACCTGTGGTTCGTCGATATTCCCTTCGGGCGCATCTTTCGTGCGAATCCGCAAGGCTGTGTCGAACAGATGGCGGAGTACGACGGCCAGCCCAACGGGCTCAAGATCGACGCCGATGGGCGCATTTTCATCGCCGACTTCAAAAACGGCATTCTGCGCCTGGATCCGGACTCCGCTCAGGTCACCACGGTGCTGGGCGATGCGGATACCGAAGGCTTCAAGGGGTGTAACGATCTGTTCTTCGGCCCCGATGGCACACTGTACTTTACCGACCAAGGCCAGACTGGGCTTCAAGACCCTTCCGGACGAGTCTATCGCTGGCACCCCGAGACTCAGCGGCTCGACTGCCTGATCGACAAGGTGCCGAGTCCGAATGGCCTGGTGCTAGACAAGGAGGGACGCGCGCTCTTGGTCGCCGTGACTCGGGCCAATGCGGTCTGGCGCCTACCCCTCACCGATAGCGGTCGCGTCATCAAGGCCGGATTGTTCTTGCAGTTTTCCGGCGGTCGGGCGGGGCCGGACGGGCTGGCATTGACCCAGGACGGAGGCGTGGTCGTGTGTCAGACCGGCATGGGGCTGGTGTGGGTGCACGATGCCCTCGGTATTCCTATCGCGGTGGTCAAGTCACCCCGGGGGCTCGGCACCACGAACTGCGCTTTTGGTGGCCCCGAGGGGCGCACCCTGTTCATCACCGAATCCGACAGCGGCTCGATTCTGTGTGCCGAGCTGCCCGTGGCCGGTCATGCCATGGCGTCAGGCTGGGGAGCGTGACTCGCTGTGTTCGTTGACTGACAAGAGACGCAAGCATGGATCACGAGACAGACCGGCCTTGGCGCCGGCGCCCGAGCGTCGCCACCCCAAACCCTCACCCTCGGGCGGAATGGCTCGCCTGCTCCAAAGAAGCGCCGCTGCTGCCAGAGCTCGAGATCGTCGATGCCCACCACCATCTGTGGGACCGCCAGGGGTTTCGTTACCTGCTAGAGGAGTTCGCAGAGGATATCGGCGAGAGTGGCCATAACGTCGTGTCCTCGGTGTTCGTGCAGTGTCGCACCATGTACCGCGCGGACGGGCCGGCCCTCTATCAACCCCTTGGCGAAGTCGAGTTCATTCGTGGCGTGGCCGCCCAGGCCCGTAGCGGATTCTACGGCAAGACTCGGGTCGCCCAAGCCATCGTCGGCTGCGCGGATCTTTTACAGGGGGCGGCCATCGCGCCGGTGCTGGAGGCGATGGCCGCCGCTGGAGGCGGCGCATTCAAGGGTGTGCGCCTGCCCGTTGCTGCCCACCCGGATCCAGCGGTGCGTTCCAACCCGGTACCTGCCCCTGCGGGGCTCTTGCAGGATGAGCGCTTCGTTAGCGGGGCTCGGGAGCTCGCTCGGCGTGAGCTCTCTTTGGATCTGTGGGTTTACCAGACCCAGCTCGACGAGGTGGCAACGCTGGCCCGGCAACTGCCGGAGCTTCAGATCGTGCTCAACCACGCCGGCGGTCCTTTGGGCGTGGGACCCTTTGCGGGGCGTCCATCACAGGGGCGCCGAGCCTGGGAGGTCGGACTGCAGCGCCTCGCCGAGCGGCCCAACGTTGCGGTCAAGCTTGGCGGTTTCGGCATGCCGATCATGGGCTTCGGCTTCGAGCAGGATGAGCGCGCACCGAGCTCGAACCGCATCGCCGAGGTCATCGCTCCTTATGTGCAGCACTGCGTGGCGCAGTTCGGCGCGAGTCGCTGCATGTTCGAAAGCAATTTTCCGGTCGACAAGGGAGGCGTCGGCTACGACACGCTATGGAATGCCTATAAACGTATCGCCGGGTCTTGGAGCGAGGCGCAGCGCGCCGAGCTTTTCAGCAATACCGCCCGCAGGATTTACCGGATACCCCGGTAGGTAACGATAAAAAAAACGAGGTAATCTCATGAACACGCTTCTTCGCTCTTTTACATGCTCCGTCATTCTGGCATCTGGCGCGCTGTCGGCCTCCCAGACCCTGGCCGCCGACTACCCGAGCAAGCCCGTCAATGTCGTCGTCGGCTACGCCGCCGGGGGCGGCACCGACGTCATGGCCCGCACCATTGCCTCTTACTTGGAGCAGTCCCTCGACGGCAATGCGTCCGTTGTGATCCGTAACCGGCCCGGCGCCGGCGGACAGATCGGCTTCAGCGAAGTTGCCGCGGCCCGGGCGGACGGCTATACCCTGGGTACCATGAACCTGCCCGCGGCCCTGGCGGTCACCTATGACCGCAACGCGGATTACAATGCGGACAGCTTCACTTGGCTTGCCAACTTCGTGTCGGATCCCAACACCCTGGTAGTGCCCGCCGACTCGGACTTCCAGTCCTTGCAGGACGTGATCAATGCCGCCCATGAGCAAAGCGGGCGCTTGGCTGTGGGCCTCGCGGCGCTGGGAGGCAACGATCACTTCGCGGCGATCATGTTCGCGAATGCCAGCGGTATCGAGCTCAACGAAGTGCCGTTCAACGGTGCGTCGCTGGCGCGCAGTGCGATCATGGGTGGGCATGTGGACATGGGTACCATGGCCTTTAGCCAGACCGTCGGCTTCGAGGACGAGCTTCGCGTGTTGGCGGTGTTCGCCGACGAGCGACTGGCGCAGGCCCCGGACGTGCCCACGGCAAAAGAGCTGGGCTTCGACATCGAGATGGGTTCCTTTCGCGGCCTCGTGGCGCCGGCGGGGCTACCCGACGACGTGCGCGATGCCCTCGTGACGGCGCTGGCAGAGGTGGCCCAGAACCCAGCGTTCATGGCCGCGATGGAGCGCCAAGGCAGCCCGGTTCAGTTCTCCGAGGGCGAGGCCTACCAGGCGCTGGCCGAGAGCCAGAACCAAGTGGCTCGGCACATCTGGGAAACCACCCCCTGGAAGTAATGCTTGCCGGACAGTTCCGGCAGGTTTCTGATCGCTCTAAGGTGGCTAGACCATGCTCTTGACCCTGAACGACTATGGCCTGGCTGCCAAAAAACGCCTGCCTCGGCCTCTTTACGGCTACGTGGCCGGGGCATCGGAAACCGGTGCCGCCGAAGAGGATAATGAAGCGGTGTTCCGGGAAATCCGTCTGGTGCCCAGAGTGCTGCACGGTGTGGAAGGGCGAACCAGTCGACAAACACTACTGGGTAACACGTGGTCGGCCCCGTTCGGAATTGCGCCGATGGGGATCGCAGCCCTTATGGCGCTGGACGGTGATCGTGAGATGGCCCGGGCAAGCGCCGAGGCGGCCGTCCCCTACGTGCTGAGCGGCTCATCCCTGACCCCTATGGAGCGGGTGATCGAGGCCAATCCCGAGGCTTGGTTCCAGGCCTACCTGCCCGGTGAGGAGGCACGCATCGATGCATTGATCGCTCGTGTCCGGCGAGCGGGCTTCAAGACCCTGGTGCTGACGGCGGATACAGCGGTATTGGCCAATCGAGAGAACAATGTGCGCGCAGGCTTTTCCACGCCGTTGAGAATGACGCCTCGCATGCTGCTGGATTTCGGTCGTCGCCCGCGCTGGGTGTTCGGCTGTTTCGCCCGCACGCTGTTGCGCTCCGGTGTGCCTCATTTCGAGAATTCCTATGCCGAGCGCGGTGCGCCGATCGTCTCTCAAGAGGCCGTACGGGATTTTGGTCGAAAGGATCATCTCAACTGGGAGCACGTTGACCTGATCCGGCGTATTTGGCCGGGCAAACTTGTCTTGAAGGGGCTGCTGGCGGCGCAGGACGTTGCTCGGGCGCGGGAGCGCGGTTGCGATGGCGTCATTCTATCCAACCATGGCGGGCGCCAGCTCGATTACGCCATTGCCGGGATCCGGGCCTTGGCCGACGCACGTAAGGTCGCTGGGGACATGGCCCTGATGGTGGATGGCGGCATCCGGCGCGGCACAGATGTCATCAAGGCGCTGGCCCTGGGAGCAGACTTCGTGTTCGTGGGCCGGCCCTTTCTTTTCGCGGCGAGTATCGGAGGCCGCCAAGGCGTGACTGAAGCGATCGAGATCCTGCGCCTGGAAGTTCACCGCGACCTGGGGCTGCTAGGTTTGAACAGTCTCGACGAAGTGGATGAGAGCATTCTGCAGACCACCTTACTTCATCGCTGACTCAATGTTTTCTTCGCTAGCGCTCGGCTCTCATTAACGTAAAAGTGAGCTTCGTTGAGCGCTTCAACTGACCGCAAGCCTATATACCTTAGTCTCAACGCTAATTTAGATGAGTGTTTCTGTCGCCGCTCGTTCGTTTTCGCGGCCACCCGCAAAGGCCGCAGTGGCGGGGCTTTTCACGAGGCGGGGATAGTTCCGGTTATTGGTTAAGATAGTCTAATGATAAAATTGAAAATATTTATCTTTAATTCAGTTTTTCTATAGAATTTACTAGCCATCACGTCAGCAGACAGTTTCCCTAAGACAATTAAAAAGAGGATAACCAACGTGCAATCGAAAACGACTTACAAAATAGCTGCTCTCCTGCTTTTGCTTTCCGGTCTGGTGGCGAGCCAGGCGGTGGCGGATTATCCTGAAAAACGCATCGAAGTGGTGGTGGGGTACGCCGCTGGCGGCGGTACGGACGTGATGGCGCGCACGGTCGCTCCCTATCTCGAAGAGTACTTGGGTAACAACGTGTCGGTGGTGATCAAGAACATGCCGGGTGCCAGCGGACAGATCGGCGTGACCGAGGTGGCCCAGGCCACGCCGGATGGCTACACGATAGGTACCTACAACCTGCCCGGTATGATGGCTCGTACCCTTGATCGTGAGGCGGCCTACGATGCGGATAGCTTTACCTACCTCGCCAATGTCGTCGATGACCCCAACGTGATCGTGACGCCCAAGAGTAGCGACATCGACACCATGGACAAGCTGGTGGCGGCGGCCCAGGAAGGCACCGTGACCGTGAGCATGTCGAGCCTGGGCGGGGACGACCATTTCTTTTTGATGAACGTCATCGAGCAAACGGGCGGCGAGTTTACGCCCGTACCCTTCTCCGGTTCGGCACCAGCGCGCAGCGCCCTCATGGGTGGCCACGTGACCATGGGTATTGTCAATATCTCTGAGGTGATCAACTTTCGTGACGAGCTGAACGTGCTCGGTATCGCCACCCATGAGCGCTCGCCTCTGGCGGATGACGTGCCCACCTTCGCTGAGCAGGGCTATGAGCTTTACAACAGTGCGCTGCGTGGCTTCGTCGCGCCAGCAGGCCTGCCCGAAGAGGTCGAGACGGCGCTGATGGCCGCTTTCCAACAGACCTACGACGATCCTGCGTTCCAGGACGTCATGCTCCGTGCGGGCAACCCCATCTCGCTTGCGCTGGGCGACGACTTCCGCACGCTCAACGACGAGCAGCTGTCGCTGGCAGAGCGCGTTTGGGAAATCTCCCCCTGGAAATGATCGATCCCTACCCCTGGAGCCGCTATGACCGACATCGATAATCAAGTCAATGAACGTGATCCGAGCGCCCAAGTGGCGAGCGAGCCGCCTGCCGGATCGCCCCGTTCGGTATGGACACACCCCGACCTTATAGCGGGCATCGTCATCATTGTGGCCGCGGGGGCGCTCTTGACTCGCACCACGGCGATGCCCGTCATGACCTCGCTGCTGCCCGTGGCCATGCTAGGTGCCCTGGTCGTATTGGCGGCGCTGATGATCGGGCGAGCGCTGTTGGGAGGGCGGAGCGGGCGAAAACTCGCGCCGCGCTACCCCGTGTTTGCCAACGCAGGCGCTTTCGCGGGCATCGTGCTTGCCATTGCCCTCTACATAGCGGGCGTGGTGGCGCTCGGGTTCTACACCTCGACGGCCATCATGCTTCCCGTGGTGGCCTGGTGTTTCGGTTATCGCGATATCAAGCGCTTGTTGCTGGCGGATGTGATCTTCACCGGCGGCTTGGCGCTGATCTTCGTCGTATTGATGGGCCAGGAACTGCCCGCGGAATTCTTCACCCGTTAAAGGGAGTAGCGTTATGTATGGAAGTTTAGTCGATGCACTCCCCGGGGTGCTGTCGTGGATGAACCTGGCCGCCGTCGTGATCGGTGTGATTGCCGGGATCTGCGTGGGCGCCCTTCCAGGGCTGAGCGCAACCATGGCCATTTCAGTGCTCATTCCCTTTACCTTCGGCATGGATCCCCTGGTGGCGCTGGGCATGATGGCGGGTATCTATAATGGCGCTATGTACGGGGGCTCGATTCCCGCCATCTTGCTGCGCATTCCCGGCACCCCCGCGGCGGTGGCCACCAGTTTCGATGGCTACCCCATGGCTCAGCAGGGCAAGGGCGGCTACGCCCTTCAGGTGGCCGTAGTCTCCTCAGCGATCGGAGGTGTGGCTTCGGCGCTGGTGTTGATGCTGCTGGCGCCTCCCCTGGCGCGTGTCACGCTGCTGTTCGGCCCCGCCGAGATATTCTGGGTCGCCGTCTTCGGCATGTCCGCCATCGTCTTCCTGCTCGGCGGTGACATCCTCAAGGGGCTCATCAGCGCGTGTTTCGGCGTGTTCGTCTCCTTGGTGGGAGCTGACACGATCACCGGTTATGACCGTTATACCTTCGGCCATCTGGAGCTGCTCGACGGTATCAACATCGTCGTGCTGCTGGTCGGCCTTTACGCGCTGCCGCCTGCCATCGCGCTGCTTGAGGAGGAGCGCGAACTCGATACCCGAAATGCGGGGCGGCTCAATACCGTCAGCATCTGGAAGGCGATTCCGAGCATGCTGAAGTACTGGAAGACCTGGCTGCGCTCCTCGGTGATCGGCGTGTTCATCGGTATTTTGCCCGGCGCCGGCGGCTCCATGGCGGCTTTTTTGAGCTACAACGAAGCCAAGCGGCACTCACGCCACCCCGAGCGCTGGGGGCAAGGCGAGCCCGAGGGGGTGGCGGCGGCGGAAACCTCCAATAACGCTGATACCGCATCGGCATTGATTCCCGCATTGACCCTGGGTATCCCGGGCACTGCCGTCGCTGCGGTTATGCTGGGGGGGCTGCTCATTCACGGCCTGCAGCCGGGACCGATGCTGTTTCGCGACAATCCGGACATCGTATTCGGCTTTATGTGGCAGTTCCTGTTCGCCGCCGTACTGCTGGTGGCGCTGGGCGGATCCCTGGCGACCAATAGTTTCGCCCAGGTGCTGAAGCTTCCTCGACCCTTGCTGGGTGCCATCATCATCGCCTTGGTGTTCGTAGGCGTCTACTCGATCAACGGCCGCATGTTCGACGTATACCTGATGCTGGGATTTGGCATGATCGGCTACTTTATGGATAAGCTGAAATTCCCGCTACCGCCAGTGGTGTTGGGGCTAATCTTGGGAGGGTTTGCGGAACAAAACCTACGCTTAGCGCTGCGCATTGGTGGAGGCGACGCCATGGCTCTCGCTGCGAGCAATACCTCTAAGATTATTATCTTGCTGACGCTAGGCGTGATTCTAATGCCGGTCATTTCGCGTTTATTGCAGCGTCGTAAAGGCCGCTGAGCAAACTACCGCGTCAATTCAGCCGCATTTTCTAACGCTTAATAACGACGAACAAACATTCTGGTTACATTCATATGCAGCCAGGATGTTTTTTTACTGCCGACAGCTGTTATTGGGCATTGTTACTCAGCCAACGGCGAGACATACGCTCGGCGTGGGCTAGGTTACTGACGACCCCTAATGTACCTACTTCGCGTTTAATGCCGGCACGCTTTATTTTCAGCGCCATGCGTGGCGGCAGCCCAACAAATATAACGCCAACGCCTTGCTCGCCCAGCTCTCGGCGCAGTGTATCCAGCGCCACCATGGCGGTGGTGTCCAGGCTGGGCACATCACGCATATCCAGAACGACCACCTGAACACCGTGATCTATCACCCGCAGCGTGGCAATGGCCTTTTCTGCCGCACCGAAAAACAGCGGGCCGGTGATTTTATAAAGTGTTACTTCTGGCGGGAAGTGTTCGCCGGTGTCGGGTGCAGCCAAGCGCCGGGTATGAGTGAGCTGTGCCATACGACGGATAAACAGTGCGGCAGCCAGGCCAATACCCACGGCCACGGCAATCACCATGTCGAAAATCACCGTTAGGGCAAAGCAGATCACCAGCACTGAGACATCGCTGGCGGGAGCGCTTTTTAGCGTATGCACAAAGTGACGCGCCTCGCTCATGTTCCAGGCGATGATAAACAGCAGGGCGGCGAGTGCCGCCATGGGGACAAACCCCAGCACCCCCGCCAGGGCCACCACGGCAAGTAACACCACGATAGAGTGCACCACTGCAGCGACAGGTGAAAAGGCACCGCTTTTGATATTGGTCGCGGTGCGGGCCAAGGCTGCTGTTGCGGTAATGCCGCCAAAGAAAGGCACCACCAGATTGCCCAGCCCCTGGCCAATTAGCTCGGCGTTAGGATCATGGCGAGTGCGGGTTAAACCATCTGCCACTACGGCGCATAGCAGCGACTCAATGGCCGCCAGCAGGGCAATGGCCAGCGCCGGGCCAAGCAGCGCTTGTATCAGCGCAAAGTTGATCTCAAGCGGGTTTCCATCCGCGCCTGGAAAATGCCAAGGGGCGGTAAAGCCAGGCGCGAAAGGGGGAATGCCGCTGCCGCTGGCACCCTCAAACTCCCAGCTAAAGCGTGAGGCGATGGTATCGACTTTAACGCCACTCATCAGCAGTAGTGCTGCAGCCAGTGTGCCCACCGCCAAACCCACCAGCGGGGCAGGAATTGGCGTATTCAAGCGGGGCCAGATTAGCAGCGCGGCCAAGGTCACAATCCCCACGCTGATCTCCGCCGGTGAAATGCTGGGCAGTGCTCGGCCAATCAGCATTAGGTTATTCAGGGTGCTATCACCTAGCTCCACGCCAGCTAGGCCCAGAAAGTCAGGTAACTGCAGCAGTGCAATGACAACTCCGATACCTGCGGTAAAGCCAAGTATCACCGGGTAGGGGATGTACTGAATCAGGCTGCCCAACCGCGAAAGCCCCAGCGCCACCAAAATAGTGCCAGCCATCAGTGTGGCAATCAGCAGCCCACCCAGACCGTGGTTGGCCACAATGGGAAACAGAATGACCACAAAGGCGGCGGTGGGGCCGGAGATGTTAAACCGTGAACCGCCGGTTAAGGCGATCACCGCGCCCGCCACGATAGCAGTGTAGAGCCCGTGCTGGGGCGGAACGCCAGTGGCGATTGCCAGCGCCATGGAAAGCGGTACCGCCACCACGCCAATCGTCAGCCCCGCCATCACATCGCGCTTTAATCTGGCCAGCGTATACCCTTCACGCCAAGCGCTGACCAGCGCGCTGCCAGGCAGCGGGAAAACGTAACCCGAAGTTCGATGGGCGCGGGACATGAGACCAGTCTCCTAAAAACAGGGAAAACAAGCCATTACGCTACGCCTGCGGTGAAATTTGCACAACAAGGCGTTAGTCGTGGAGTCGTTCGCGCACAAAAATCCCGGCACTCAGGCCGGGATTGATCTGTGGGACTAAACGCTCGCGCCGTTATATCTGCGAATCTTCCGGTGGCTCTCCGATGGTGCCGGGCATTGCCTGCACGTGGCCCATCTGCTCGCCGGCCAGGGTGAGGAAGTGAAGGTGGCGTTCATACTCGGCCACCAAATCACCAATTACCTGACCACGGGTGTAGCCGTTAAGGTCTTTATCCTGACCACCTTCGGCTAAGTACACATCCAGACGCACATAAAAATCATCATCCGCTGGGATAAAGCTCGGTGTGCGCATGCGGTGCGGGCAGACTTGATAGACAAAACTGGTCGCTTCGCCGAAATCGACCTGGAGCATCAGGTTCGGTAGCGATTCACCCTCAACGTGCTCTTCGGTCACATTGGTGGTTTGACCTCGGCTTTCGAGCTCCTGAGCAAACTGCGTCATCGCTGGGCGAATGGAGTGCTCAATCGTCGCAGCGGCACCTGCACGATTAGAGGTGTCCAGGGCGCGATCCAGGCGCTCTCGCCAGTCGCCACCGGGGGCGCACCGGCTATCATGCGGCGGGCATCGGCTTTTTTGCCTTCCAGTTTCAGCGCTTTATACATACCCACCATCACGGCGAAAATAACTAATGAGAAGGGCAGGGCGGTGATGACGACGGCACTCTGAAGCGCGTTCAAGCCACCGGCCATGAGTAGCGCTATGGTGATCAAACCGATGACTGCCGACCAGAAAATACGCAGTTTTACCGGCGCATCATGGTTCACGTCGCTCAAAATAGAGGTGAAGTTGGCCAGAACCAGCGCGCCTGAGTCCGCTGAGGTAATAAAGAACACGATGCCTAGCACGGTGACCACTGCTGCGGTTAGGCCAACGTAAGGGTAGTACTCAAGCAGCGTGTAGAGTGTGGTTTGCGGGGTGTTAAGGGCCTGCTCACCCAGCTCGGCCACGCCTTGGTTGGCGACCAGCTCAATGCCGCTATTACCAAATACCGACATCCACACCATCATAAAGGCCAGCGGAATAAACAAGGCACCAGCGACAAACTCACGAATGGTACGGCCACGAGAGATGCGGGCCAGGAACAGACCCACAAACGGTGTCCAGGCAATCCACCAGCCCCAAAAGAAGATCGTCCACCACATCTTCCACTCTTGAGCGCCTTCATCGGCAAACGCGTAGGTGTCAAAGCTGGCACCGACAAAGCCGGAGAGATAATCACCGGCGTTATTGACCACTTTGTCCAGCAATATCAGGGTGTCACCGGAGAAGAGCACAAACAGCATCAGCGCCAATGCCAGCAGCATGTTGAACTCAGAGAGGCGGCGAATACCTTTCTCAACGCCGGTCACTACAGAAATCGTCGCTAATACCACCACCAGGACAATCAAAATCACCTGTACGGTGAGCGTTTCCGGCACGCCGAACATATAGGTGAGGCCGTAGTTGAGCTGCATCACCCCAATACCCAGGCTGGTAGCAATGCCGAACACGGTAGAAACGACCGCGGTAATATCCACCGCGTTGCCAATGGGCCCATGGATGCGCTTGCCCAGGATCGGGTAGAGCGCGCTGCGGATTGCCAGCGGCAGGCGGTGGCGGTAGCTAAAGTAGGCCAACGCCATACCCATCAACACGTACAGCCCCCAACCAGAGAGCCCCCAGTGCAGATAGGTTTGAACGACGGCATTCCGCATCGCTTCCTGGCTTTCCGGGGTTAAATCCGGCGGTGCCAAATAGTGGGCAACCGGCTCGGCAACGCTGAAAAACAGCAGGTCGATACCGATGCCTGCGGCAAACAGCATGGCCGACCAGGAGAGTAGCGAAAACTCGGGTCGTGAGTGATCCGGGCCTAAGCGAATACTGCCAAAGCGGGACATACCAATCGCGACCACAAAAACCAGGTAGGCCACAATAGCGAGCATGTAGTACCAGCCAAAGGTTTTACTTACCCAGGCAAGGCCTGCATCAAAAAAAGCGCCAGCTTGCTCAGTAAACAGCATGGTGAGCACTAAAAAGATAAGAATACCGGCCACACTGCCGTGGAAAACCACGGGATTGAGGCGGTCGCGGGAGGGGAGGATGGGGTTGTCTTTCGCCATGCAGGCGGACTCCTGTTGTTGAAAGATGATTTTATTTTGAATGAACGTTCAAATAAAATACGCGATTAAGTGTCCTCCTTCAAGTTAACCTCCCCTATATGAGTTGAGTTAGCAGACTGATGATCAAAGCGCAGACACAAAAACGCCCGGAAAAACCGGGCGTTGGATCAACGTTTGAAGCTTGGCCTGCGCTTATTCGCTGTCGGCGTTCTCGTCACTATTACCATCGTGATGACCACGTTTACCGTGCTTGCCACGGTACTCTTCATGGGCTTCTTGCATGGCGTTGCGCAGTGCTTGTTGCTCTTCTTCTGTAAGAATCTCAGCTACCCGCTCGTGATGCTCTTCACGCAGGGCCTGCATGGCTTCGCGATGTTCAGCGTGTGCTTCGTTAAGCTCAGCCTGTTTCTCTGCTGAGATATCAGCGCGCTCGTACACCTCTTGGCGACGCTCCTCCATGCGCTCTTCCATACGCTCGCGATCAGGGCCTTGGCCTTCATGGTCACCGTGGCTATGCGCTTGAGCGGCAAACGCTAATGGCATAATGGCGATAGCCAGCAGGGCAGGGGCAAACAGTTGGCGAATTGACATTTTCTTAGCACTTGAAACGTTCATAGTTCTCTCCTGGTGAGTTGACGATGACAGTATCGCTAGGCGGGGTGCAAACCGTTTGCAGATAGTGTGCAACAATCATGATCTTATTGGCTTGTTGCAGGTCGTAGTCGGTAGGTGAGGGGTCACCTATTTATCCAGGAGAAGCATAATGTCGCGTACCAAGCTAATTCGCGAGTGGCAACAGCATGGAGCACTTACCACCCTACGCCGTGTTACCGGCCTGGGGGCAATTGCCTTATTGCTGAGTGGCTGTAGCGCTGCTCAACACGTTAGCCAAGGGGAGCCCGCTATTGAACGTAGTGGGCTGCGTGAACCCCTGCCCTTCACCCGGTTGACCCCAAGAACCTATACCCCCGACGAGTGGCCCCAGGCGCTAACAGCTGATGTTTACCTGCCCAATGAGCCCGGCGACGCATTGCGTCCTGCTGCCCTGGTGGTTCATGGCGGCGGCTGGCGCAACCGCACACCGGAAGATATGCAGGGCATCGCTGAACAGCTAGCGGGTCAGGGCTACGTAGCAGTGAATATTGAATATCGTTTTGCGCCTGAATATCGCTTCCCTAGCCAGTTACATGACTTGCAGCAGGCGATGGCCTGGATTCACGCCAATGCGGACGAGTGGCAAGTGGATACACACCGCATTGTCGGTGTGGGGTTTTCTTCTGGGGCGCATTTGGTGAGCTTGCTGGCGGTGGCGGGAGTAGAAGGGCCGCTGGCCGAACCCTACGGCGGCGAGCAGAGCCGTTTAGCCGCTGTTTTAGCGGGAGGGCTCCCCAGTGATTTGTTGAAGTTTGATGACGGCCCTTTAGTCGTCAATTTTATTGGCGGCACCCGTGCCGAAGAGAACGAAGCGTATCGCCTAGCCTCTCCCGTACGGCAACTTACACCTGACTCACCGCCGTTCTTCCTGTTCCACGGTAAGTGGGATCAACTGGTACCGGTGGATCACGCCGCGGACTTCTATCAAGCTCTGAAGGAGAACAACATCGAGAGCGAGCTTTACCTGCAGCGCTGGCGTGGCCACATAACTAGTTTCCTGCTGCGTGGCGGCGCCATAGATGCGGGCATCGCGTTTCTTAATCGGCAGGTCAATCCTTAACGCCTACACGTCATCAAGACATGGCCAATGACATCATTCCGACAACAGCGTCGTCATCAACATCCATCTGAGTGACGAGTTTGCTTAGTTGGCTCATAGCCTCTTGAAGCGAATTATTGAGGCTACTGATTTCCTGTTGCAGGGCGTCGAGTTTTGCTTGGCGTTGTTCATCGTTTAGGGATTGGTCGCGCATGACACCTTCCAATTCCTGCTGTTTCTCCCTTAATTTTTCTCTATATTCAACAACTCGCTTTAGTAACTCTTTGATCTCCTGTGGGAGATCGCTTTCATCGATTTTGGTGTTCTTCGTTTCCTGTGTGTTACCAGCCTTTTCTGAAGCTGAGGCGATGCCTCTAGCCACGGGGGAAAGATCCAAATGAATGCTGGTGTTGGAATCCTTCGTTGCGGCGTTAGAAGTGACCGGTGTAGCTGTTACCTTCTCGACATTTGACGGCTCACTACGTAAAGGATGTGCGTCTAAAGGGGCACTCCCGGTAGATAAAGAGAGGGTCATGGCAATCTCTCGTTAGAGTTAAGGGCTATTTTAAGCAGGCGCGACAGCGGCTACGCAGGCCTGCGTAAATAAACAGGTTCTAAGCAGGCTAATAGAGTTATCGACAGTCTGAGACAATACTTTAGCATACGCTAAGAAACACTCTGGTGACCTGGAAGTCAGTGAAATAGGGGCAGCCATCATTGCTGCATGACCATTGATGCAGGCATAGCGTTTCTTAATCGGCAGGTGATTAGTGAGGTTTAGACTTTAGTTGCGTTCTTGCTTTATGCAAGGTTGGTGACAGTTTCGGGGAGTAGCGTTCTAGGCTCACAGCGAGATACCTGTGCGAAAATCAAACAAACCTATAAAAAGAGAGCCACGCTATGTTTAACACTTCCAGTGCGTCCTTATCGCTTAATATCAAATCGATATTGGTAGGGGCAACAGCCACCATTGCCTCTCTATCAATGGCGCTTCCTGCGGTCGCTGACGACTTTCCCTCTCGACCGCTCAATATGGTGGTAGGTTTTGGCACCGGCGGTAGCGCAGATCGTATGACCCGCATGATGTCTGGCCCTATTTCCGAAGAGCTGGGTGTACCGGTACAAGTAACTAATCGTCCTGGTGCGGGCACTCAGGTTGCTTCTAATTACGTTCTTAACGTGCCTGACGATGGTTATACCGTCTATGCCTCGACGTTTGCTCCTTACTTAACCAACTCGATCCTGACGGGCGATGCAGAGTTTAGTGTCGACGACTTTTCTTATATCAACTTCCAGTGGTTTGATTTGGATCTAATCGCTGCAAATAAAGACAGCGGTTATGAAGACCTGCCAAGCCTGCTTGAAGCGATCCGCGAAGAAGAGGGTCAAGTACGCGGTGCGGTGGTTCAAGGTTCTGCTGGTCACTTAATGGTGCGCTTGCTACTTGATGAGGCAGGTATTCCCCAGGATAACCTCAACTTGGTGACCTATAATAGCGGCGGTGAAGCCCGTTCAGCGGTAGCGGGTGGGCAGGTGGATTTCGTCTCTATTAGTGCCCAGGGCAGTGAGGGGATTCGTGAGTTTTTAACCCCGTTGGCGATCGTCAATGACGAGCGCATTGAGCAGTGGGATGCACTTCCGATCAATGAAGCGCTGGCGCCAATGAATCTTGAGGTGCCGGTTCTTCAGGGCTCAATGCGCGGCTTTGCAGTGACCAGTGAAATGGAGCGCCAGCATCCTGAGCGTTTTGAGAAGCTCTCCTCTGCTATTCAAAGTGCGCTGGCTCGCAAAGATGTTCAAGAGCAGCTTGAACGCAACGAAATGGGCGGCGTTTGGGTCGGCCCAGAGCGCTCTAACGAGCTGATGCGTGAAAATTATCAGGTGTTTGAGAAGTACGCTCACCTGTTGAACTAGTCTCCCTGGACTGTTTTACCGGATCTTTTCCCGAGTTAATCCTTCCATAATCGCTGGTCCTTCACATTAATGAGGGGCCAGTATGGGGTTTTACCATGTCTGAATGTAAACGTGACTATGGGGACTTTATCGTTCTCATGGGGCTGGCTGGCTTTACACTATGGTACTTATTAGACGCCATTAGCGTATCCGCCACACCGCAAAACCTGCTGCTTATATTGCCACTTGCCGTGATCGTGTTAGCGATTATTGTACTTGAACTAATCCTGCGTATTAAACACGGCTCTCTGTTTCGCTCCTCTGAAGAAGAACCGCTGCATAAAACATTACCAGTTGTGGGCCTATTCGCCGCCTATGTGCTGTCGCTTGAAGCGATAGGCTTTGATATTGCCACTGTAGTGTTTCTGGCACTTTTCCTGATCCTCAAGGGTGAGCGAAATTGGCTGTTGGTAGGTGGCTATAGCATCGCTTTTGGGCTGAGTGTTGCGTTCTTTTTCTCGCAGATGCTGCCGTACCCGATGACACTGCTACTGCTTCCAAGCTGAGGAGATACCATGATTGATTTTGGCGCAGTAGGGCAGAGTTTTGATCTGCTTTTTTCCAGCTTTGGCCCCTGGCTAGTAGTCGTGCCGGGTATCGTACTGGGGCTTATTTTTGGCGCAACGCCAGGCCTGCAAATCTCAATGGCGATGGCCATTTTCCTGCCGATGACCATGTACATGGACTTTATTCAAGCCATGTTGTTTCTCACCGCAATTTTTACGGGTGGCTCATTTGGCGCTGGTATACCGGCCATTCTGATGAATATACCGGGCACCTCTTCGGCCATCGCAACCGCCTTTGATGGTTATCCCATGGCGCGGAAGGGGCAGCATAACCAGGCGTTAGGTGTCGCGTTAGCCTCCTCGGTGATTGGCGCACTGATGGGCTACGTGGTGCTGTTCTTTATGATACAGCCGCTTTCCTACATGGTGCTGAGATTGGGGCCAGCAGAGATGTTTGTAGTGATTCTCTGGGGGATGACGCTGATTGCGAGCTTAAAGGGCGAACAGGTGCTTAAAGGCTTGATGGCAGGGTTTGTTGGCCTGTTAGTCGGGACGATTGGGTTTAGCGAAATCGGCTTGGCACGCGGCACCATGGGCCAAACTTACCTGTTGGACGGCGTGCCTGTCATTCCTGCCATGATGGGTATGTTTGCCGCCTCTGAGCTATTTAAGCTAGCCAACAAAGGCTTCATCGTTGAGTCTGCCGATGCCCGCAAGGTAAAGGTGGGTGAGATCTTTGAAGGGTGCAGAATGGCGATGCGCTACCCTGTTGTGATGATTCGGGGTGGTTTGATCGGGGTGTTGGTAGGAGCGGTTCCTGGAGTGGGCTCCTCCGTGTCTAACCTGCTCTCTTATATAGAAACCAAGCGCCGTGACCGGGATCCTGATTCATTTGGGAAGGGCAATCCTAAAGGCGTAGTGGCGTCTGAGGCGGCTAACAGCAGCTCCGAAGGGGGCTCGATGGCAACACTGCTCGCACTAGGGATCCCCGGCGGTGGTGCGACAGCGGTGATGTTAGCGGCGTTTGCTATGCATAATATCACTGGCGGCCCGCAGTTTATTCGCCAACAAACCGATGTGGTTTACGCGATTATCTTCGCTAACTTTGCCCAGGTGTTTCTACTGGTGATCATCGGTTTACTGTTTATTCCTCTCTTGGCCAATATCGTCAAAGTGCCCATGCGCTACTTGATTCCTTCTGTACTGGTGCTTGCAGTAATGGGCTCCTTCGGGCTAACCGGCAATATGACGGGGCCGGCTACGGTGCTGGTGTTTGCGGTGATCGGTTGGATATTTCGTCACTACGGCTACTCCGTACCCGCCGCCGTGATTGGCATGCTATTAGGATCGTTGGCTGAAAAATCGCTACTTCACTCCTACCAAATCAGTGGTGGCGACATCACGTACGTTTTTGAGCGCCCAGTAACGCTGGCGATTTTTGCCTTACTGCTTATCTCGCTATTTAGCCAGCCACTCATGAAGCGCCTTAAAGCGCGCCAAGAGGCTGCTCAACTATGATTCCTCAATTCAGAAGTTGAAATGTTGAAAAGAACTGTCATCACCGTTGGTTTGGGTTTTGTGGGTGGCTGCTTGGCCACCCTTTTTTCATTGCCCTTGGCTTGGATGCTTGGGTCTCTGTTTATGGTGATGGGCTTATCACTGATGGGAGTAAAAACAGGTGTCGATAAGCGCCTGCATCGCACCGCCATCGCACTGCTAGGGCTATTTATCGGGAGTCGAATCCAAGCAGATGAACTCGTAGGATTAGTGTTGTGGTACCCCAGTGTGCTGGCAATGCTGGTTTATATGGGACTAATGCTGATCGGCGGATTCTGGATTTTTAACCGAGCAAGTGTAGGGCGGATGAACGCTATTTTTTGCTCGTATCCCGGGAGTATGAACTCAGCGCTGGTGCTGGCTGAACGTGCTAACGGGGATTTACGCTGGATCGCTATCTCTCACTCACTACGCTTAGTCACCGTCGTTTCTGGTGCGGCTTTTGTGGCGAGTTTTTTTGTTGAGGATGTGACTCTCAACAGTTCTCCATCAGCACTGGCCTGGGTCGATATTTTGCCTCTGTTGTTGGCACCACTGTGTTGGTGGTTAGCGCGCTTGTTAAGAATTCCCCTGCCTGAGTTTTTAGGGCCCATGGCCGCAGGGGCCATTATTGCTAACCTTGGCTTTGACTACTCCCTGCCAACAGGGATAGTGCTTGCAGCCTTTCTGGTGTTGGGGGCTTCGGTAGGCTCGCGTTTTTCAGGAACACAGTGGTCGCAGGTGGTCAGCATGGGGCGCTATGGGATTACTTTTGCTCTATTTGCGTTGGTGGTCGCGGCGCTAATGGCGTGGTTGGTTTCAAGTTTTACCCCTCTCGCCTTCGTTGCCGTCCTGCTGGCGTTAATTCCTGGTGGGGTAGGGGAAATGGCGGTGATCGCCATGGTGATGGGTATCGACCCGGTTTATGTGGTCTCCCATCACATACTGCGCCTACTATTACTGATCTTTATGACCCCGCTAATGTTGCGAATGGTCAATCAGCCGCTTAAATAGCGGGGAACGTCACCGTGACTTCAAAGCCGCCCTGGGGGCGATTTGCTAACGCTAAGCGGGCAGAGTGCGTCGTTGCAATTTGTTCCACAATGGCCAGACCTAATCCGCTTCCAGGCGTATTTTTGTTGTGGCGGAAAAAACGTTCCGTCAATTTGCAAAGCTGCGCTTCCTCCACGCCGGTACCCTCATCGCTAACCGTTAATGTTACCTGGCGCGCGTCAGCCGTTAGTGCAACGGTTATAACGCCTCTATAGGCCATGGGGCCACCCGCATGCACGCTGGCATTTTCGATGAGGTTGGTCACCAACCAGCGCAGCATAATGGGGTCGCCCAAAATGTTGGGTATTGCTTTCTGTTGATCAAAGGCGAGTTCTTGGCCTCGTTTATAAATAGTAGGGGCAGTCTGAGCACAGGCATCATGGCAAATGGCGATTAAGTCGACATTTTCGAGGTGAGACGTATCGACTAATTCGCTGCGTGTTTTGGCATATTTAAGCAGCTGCTTAACGGTATGGCTGGCATGCTCAGCGATGCGCTGAATCTCTCGCAGGCTAGTATGAGCGGGTGATTGGGATGCGTCTTTAAGCGACATTTCGGTTAACGCGCGGATCTCTGAGACAGGTGTTCTAAGTTGATGCGAGACATCGGCATTGAGCTGCTGAGTGCTTTCAATACTACGCCGCATACGCTGCATTAAATGATTAATACTCTGGATTAGCGGCAGGATCTCTTTTGGAGCTGCATCATCCAATGCATGCAAGTCATTCGGTGAACGTTGTCGCAAGGCTTGGCTAACCGCGTTAAGAGGTGCTAACCCAAGGTGAATGGCTAAAAGTGCAATTGAAATGGCTAGTAATCCTGTAACGACCATTAACCCTGTGAGCGTTATCATAAAGTCGTTGGTAAGGGTATGCCGCGCCTCCTTTGATTCGGCGACGACGACTTCAATGTCTACCGGTTCGCCTCCTCGCCGAAACGGAAGGGTAAGCGCAACGGCTCTTAACGCATTGCCCGCATAATCGACATCATAAAAAGTGGGGTCATGGGACGTTTGGGGTGGGTCTGTCAAACCACTAAAGCCTGCGATTATGTCGCCGTCACTCTCTCTGATGCGATAGAAAATTTTTCCTTCGCCCCTGCTGCCAAGCGTACTGATGCTGAAATAGTGCATATTGATGCGCAGTTCACCATCCGCTGTGTAAATTCGACGCTCCAGCCGTTGAGCGGCATTAAGTAGCAGGTCATCAAAGGTGGCATTAATTTGCCGAGATAACAGCAGATGACTAGAGATCAATGCCAAGATCGCGAGGGCGGTGAAAGGCAGCCCAATCCATAACAGCAGCCGACTGCGGATCGATTGGCGTTTATTCATTGTCAGGGGCTTTCACGTCTTTAGGTTCGCAGTCTTTAGCTTCCAGGTAATAGCCCAGGCCGCGTACCGTTTTTAAGCCGAAATCGTAGCCGATTTTTTTACGAATCCGGGAGATGTAAGTTTCCACTGCGGCGTAGCTGACCGACTCATCTGAGGTAGATAGTCGGTCGATAATTTGATCCTTATTAACGAGGCGATTTTGGTTAATCAGCAGGTACTCCATGACTTCTAACTCGCGGCGATGCAACAGCACGGGTTTGCCATCAAGCCGCAGCTCCATGGCATCGGGTAAAAACTCTAAGCGCCCACACTGCAGCGTTTCTCCGCCAAAGTGCTTGGCACGCCGCACTAACGCTCGGGCACGTGCAGTCACTTCTTCCAGCGAAAAAGGCTTGCATAGATAGTCGTCTGCGCCCACTTCAAGACCATGTATGCGCTGATCCAGGCTGTCGCGTGCCGAAATAATCAAGACAGGGATCGTATTCTGCTGGTGGCGTAAGGTGCGTAGTAGGGAGATGCCATCCAGTTCAGGCAGGCCAAGATCCAACACCAACAGGTCGTATCCGCCCTGTTCGAGCATATGAAGTGCTTTTCTTCCATCGTCGGCGACATCAATGCTAAAGGCAGCCTCGCTAAGTGTGGCTGCAATAGAGTTGGCTAAATTAACGTTGTCTTCTACTACGAGCGCCTTCATACGTCGTCCTATTATTACCCCTCCGGCTGATACTTATAGCCGACGCCATACACCGAACGGATAATTTCCAGTTCAGGCAGCGCTTCGTGGATCTTCTTGCGCAGCTTTTTGATGTGGCTGTCTACGGTGCGCTCCGAGACGATGCGGTTGTCGCGGTACATGTGATCCATTAGCTGCTCGCGGCTGAAGATACGCCCCGGCGCCTGCATCATTACTCGCAATAGCTGGAACTCCACCGCCGTTAGGCCTAAATCCTGCCCGTGGGCGAGCGCCTGCCAGCCATCTTCGTTTAATACCACCGGTGCGTTTTGCACCTCGGCTGGGGCATCGGCCGCCGCTTGGCTACGGCGTAGTACCGCTTTCACCCGGGCGACGACTTCCCGGGGACTGAACGGCTTGCAGATATAATCATCGGCGCCCAGTTCCAACCCCAGCAATCGATCCACCTCTTCTACCTTGGCGGTGACCATAATGATCGCAATGGTAGGCCACTTTTGACGTATTTCCCGGCTGAGGGTGAGGCCATCTTTACCAGGTAGCATGATATCGAGTAGCACTAACGCAGGGGAGTGCTGCGCCAGCCACGGCATCACCTCATCGCCGTGACCCAGGGTCGTCACCTCAAAACCGTGGGTGGTTAAGTAGTCTGCCATTAGGCGGGCAATCTTCGGTTCATCCTCAACAATCAGTAAAGAGGCAGCATCAGACATAGCGGTAGACTCGCTTAACAGTGAACGTAAAAGCAGGGCTTAACGGTTCGTGTAATATCAGTTTTGGTGGTACTAATCCCGAAAATATTAATCAGCAGCCAACAGCGGAAAACGTAGCGTCCAGCGTAGCCCACCCAGCGTGGAGCTAGAGGGGGTTAGCGTTGCGCCGTGGGCATTAACCAGGGCGCTGGCAATCGAAAGTCCTAAACCGCTGCCGCCGCTGGCACGGCTGCGCGAGCCTTCCACACGATAGAGCCGCTCGGTCAGGCGAGCTAATTCACCTTCCGGTACGCCCGGCGTAGTGTCTTCCCAGATGACCACTGCCACTCCCTGCTGCGCGGTAAGCGTGACCCGTAGCTCTCCCGGCGGCTGGGTGTAGGCGCAGCTGTTGTCCAACAGGTTGTTCCAGAGTTGGCGCAGGCGCTGGGCATCGCCACGAATCATAATGCCAGGTTCGATCTGTTCGGTCAGCGTTAAACCGCTTTCGACTAGCCAGCGGTCGGCGTCGGCCAGGCGGCTGGCGAGGCAGTCGCTAAGATCCATCGGCGCCAGTTGAATATCCAGCGCGCCCGCGTCGCTCTGCGACAGCAGGCGCAAATCCGCGACTAAGCGCTCTAGCTGCCCCACCTCTTGGGCGAGGGAGCTAAGGTTCTCCTGGTTCAGCGGGCGAATGCCATCCTGCATGGCTTCGATCTCGCCGCGCAGCACCGCCAGCGGCGTGCGCAGCTCGTGAGCGGTGTCGGATACCCAGCGGGCGCGGGCATCGCGGCTGGCTTCCAGGGTGGCTGCCAAGACGTTGAAGTCGCGCGCCAAGCGCGACAGCTCATCGCGGCCACGCTCGGGCAGTCGTGTGCGGTAGTCGCCCTCGGTAAGCCGCAAGGTGGCGCCCGCCAGTGCCCGGGTGCGCCGTCCCAGCCACCAGGAGAGCCCACCCGCTAACAGCAGCGAGGCAACGCAGAGTGATACTACAATAAGCACGAGATTGCGCTGTTGGCGCTCCAGGAAGCGGCTCTCCATGCGCTCCATCATCTCTCGCGGAGGGCGAAAACCCAACGAGCCGATATGAGTGTCACCACTACGCAGCGTCAGCCAATGCCAGCTGCCTGAGCCTTCCCGCCCGCTCCTGGGGGGTACCACAAAGCGGCCATCCTCCGCGCGCAGAGTGAAGTCCCGCGCCTCACCAAGTGGCGAAGGGCGATCACTATGCTCCTGACCCAGTTCAAAGCGAACAATAAATGGCCAGCGTTCCGGTGACTGCTCCAGCCACTCCCAGCTCTGCTGGGTTTCCCAGCGCGTGACGAGGCCGTCAGCCAGCAGCGTTGCGCGACGCTCCTGGGCTTGATTGAGGTAGTCGAGAAAGCCGCGATCAATACTGTAAGAGACCGCCAGAAACATGCTGGCTGAAATCGCTACGTTAACGCTGAGGATAATGACGAACAGTTTTAGCCCCAGCCGAGAGGGGCGCCATTGACGTATGGCTGTGAGCAAGGCCATCAGTTGGCTCCCTCTTTTGTATCCAGTACGGGCTGGCGCGGTGAGCTGAGGCGTTCGCGAATATTCTCCATACCCAGATAGAGGCAGGGTACCAGGATCAGCAGTATCACGGTGGCGAAAAGCATACCGAAGCCGAGCGAGATCGCCATGGGGATCATAAAGCGCGCCTGCCGCGAGGTTTCCAAAATCATTGGCGCCAGGCCTAAAAAGGTCGTCAGCGTGGTCATCATTATTGGCCGCAGGCGGCGGGTGGCTGCCGCCACAATGGCTTCCCGGGCGGCCATACCTTCGCGGCGTTTGCGGTTGGCGTAGTCGATCAGCACCAGAGCGTCGTTGATGACCACGCCTGAAAGCGCCAGCATCCCCAGCAGGCTAATGATGGATAGCCCAAAGCCCATGATCATATGCCCAGCGACGGCACCCACAATGCCAAAGGGGATCGCGGCCAACACCAGCAGTGGCTGTAGGTAGCTTCTAAACGGAATAGCCAATAGCGCATAGAGCGCGGCAATCATTAACCACATGGAAGTTTTTAGCGTGGCTAAGTTGTCGGCGGTGTCCTGCTGACGACCACCCATGCTGACTTCAAGCCCCGGCCAGGTCGCTTCCAGACTGGGGAACTCCTCTTCCTGGAGCGTGGCGAGCACTTGGTTGATGGCCATATCGTTTTCGGAATCGGCGGTGACGGTAATAATCCGCCGCCCGTTAATGCGTTCAAGGCTGCTAGAGGCTTGACTGAGGGTAATGTCGGCCACCCGGGACAGCGGCACACTCAGCCCATCAGGGGTGCGCACCGGCATGCGGTAAAGCTCGTTCAGGCTGTCGCGGTTGTCATTGGGCAAACGCACCTCAACGCTGATTTCGCTGCGCCCCACGTACTGCTCAAGCGCGGTGGCTCCCTGGAGGGGGCCACGCAGGGCTTGGGCCAAGTTATTACCCGTGAGTCCCAACGCGCGGCCTTCGGCAGAAAGGCGCATCTCTAGTTGCGGTTTGCCGTCCCCCAGGCCGCTATCGATATCTGTAAGACCATAGCCACCTAGCGTTTCCGCTAGCCGTTCGGCGGCGGCTTCCAGTACCTGAGTATCCGGGTGGGAGAGGCGCAGGCTGAGCGCTGCGCCACTACCTGGGCCGCCGACGTCGGCTTCAAAACGCACTGACTGGGCGCCGAGCAAATCACCGCTAAGCTCGCGCCACTCTCGTGCGATGCGTGAGGGTGGCCAAGCTTCCAGACTTTCACTGGCAATATCTAACCGCACTTCCAGGCTTTCGCCGTCCAGGCGGCTGCGTGAACTGCTAAAACTAAGGGTCTCTTCGCGCTCGCTAAGGGCATCGGCGGCGTCGAGCAGCTGTTGGCTTAGCTCGCGGCTAATGCTGATATTGCTGCCAATGGGTAGGGTGACCGTGGCCTGCACCTGATCCGATTCGACCCGTGGCATTAGCGAGAAACCCAACCGTCCGCTCATCGCCCAGGAGAGCGCGATCAACAGAATGGCGATGCCCAGCGAAATACTCAGCAGGCGTTGGTTCAGGGCGCGCTGCAGAAACGGCTCGAACTGTTGATAAGTAAAGTGTTGTAGGCCGCCCTGAAGGCGTTGGCGCAATGCTTCAAGGGGGCGCTGCCACGCCGGGGTTTGACGGGGCTTGCGGCTATGCGCCAGGTGGGCAGGCAGAATCACTAGGGCTTCCAGCCAGGAGATCAAGAATACCGTCACCACCACGACCGGCACGGTGGCAAAAATCAGCCCCAAAAAGCCGGGTAAAAACAGCAGCGGCAGGAAGGCGACGATATTGGAGAGAATCGCAAAGGTTAGTGGGGTAGCAATTTCGCTGGCGCCTTTGACTGCGGCATCGCGCAGCGAATAGCCCTCTTCCCGGTAGCTGTAGATATTCTCGCCGACGATAATGGCGTCATCGACGACGATCCCCAGAGCGATAATAAAGGCGAACATCGACATCATATTGAGCGAGACGCCGATCCAGGGCAGAAACAGCATGGCGCCGAGAAACGCCGTGGGGATCCCCAGAGTGACCCAGAACGCCAACCGCGCTTCCAAAAACAGCGCCATGAGTACCAATACCAGTGCTAGCCCCATCCAGGCGTTTTTTAACAGTAGGCTAAGACGGTCTTCGTAAACTTCTGAGCTGTCGCGGGAAATATCCAGACTAACGCCTTCCGGCATGCCTGCGCGCAGGCGCTCAAGCTCACCGTTGACCGCTTGTGAAATACTGGTCGGGGTTTGATCACCAATCTGGTAAACATCCACGGAGAGACCGGGCTGGCCGTTATAAAACTCTTCACGGTCGGTTTCGGCAAAGCCATCGCTGACCCTGGCGATCTCACCCAGGGTAATCGGCGCCCCCTGAGTGCTGGTCAGAATCGGCAGCTCGGCAAAGGCTTCGGCGCTGTTACGTCGTCCCTGATAGCGGATCAGCCACTCGCCTTCTGCCGTTGTGAGCTGGCCACTAGCGAGATCAAGGGCTTCTTCGGCAATGCGGCTGGCCAGTTCCTGGTGATCGAGGCCATAGCGCTCGATGGCTTCTTCGTCCAGGTGAACTTGAATCTCCCTCTCGCGGTTGCCGGATAGCTCCGCACGGGAGATGCCGGAAGTGGCTTGCAGCTCACCGCGTACATCTTCGGCCGCGTTGTGCAGTGCCTCCAGTCCGACTTGGCCATATACCTGCAGGCTCAACACGCTGCGGGAGCGCCCCGCCAGGGTAAAACGGGGTGGGTCGGCAGCGCTGGGCAGGGTAGTGATGGCGTTCACTGCCTGCTGAATATCCTGATAGGCGCGCATCACATCCACACCATCAATCAGCGTGGCGTTGACGCTGGCGCTGCCTTCACTGGCCGTGGCGGTCAGCTCGTCGATGCCTTCTACATCAGCAATCGCGGCTTCCACCGGTAGCAGCAGGCTCTGTTCCACATCCTCCGGCGTGGCACCAGGATAGCTGATAGAGACTTGCACGACTTCAATATCGAATTCGGGGAAGACCTCTTTTTTAATCGCCAGCGACGCCATTAGGCCGCCGACGATAAACAGCACCATCAGTAAATTAGGCGCTACCCCGTGATCCACCATCCAAGCTAATGGGCCGCGTGGCACCTTCATGATTCGTCTCCCGGTTCATTGCCTGCTTGAGCCGGGGTATCGCTGGGGCGGCGGATACGTACTAATTGGCCCTCTCTTGGCTGGGCCAAGCCGGCAGTAACAACCTGCTGGCCAGTTTCCAAGCCGTCACGGATTAAAGCATCATCTTCGCCGCGGTAAGCCAGGGTGACCGGTGTTCGACGCAGGCGATTCTCTTCATCTACCCGCCACGTTACGTCACCTGGGCGCAGAGCCGCAGACGGCAAAGAAATAAGCTGCTCCTGGACAGCCGGTTGAAAAGAGGCGCGTAGGACATCGCCCAGGCGCAGGGCAGGGCCGTCGGTCTCTAGGGCGAGCGGGTCGTTAACGGTGATCAACAGTTGAGCCTGCAGGCCATTCTCTTCAAGGCTAGGGAGCATTGAGACCAGGGTTCCTTCGCGTGTTGCGCCCTCAGGCCAGCCACGGCTGGTTAAGGTAACGTTGGTACCTGCTTCCAACCACTCTGTCCACTCTCCGGGGAGCGAGGCGCGCACCCAAAATTGCTCAACGCCAACCAAGTGCAGCACCTCGGTACCTTGGCTGAGTAAACTGCCGGCACCGACCAAGCGTTCTTGCACCATGGCCCGCCAGGGAGCGGTGAGGGTAGCGCGCTCAACATTCAGCGCCGCTTGGTCGCGGGCCACGCGTGCTTGGGTGACCTGAGACTGGGCTTGACGCAGTTGGGGCTCTCTCAACACTAGCGCCCGTCGCTCTGCTGAGAGCTGGCGGCCAAAGGATTCGTACTCGCTGCGCGCCCGCTGCTGCTCTGCCTGCTCTAACGCTAATTGGGCCTGGGCGTTGGCGAGCTGCGCCTCGGCATCTTCAAGGGCTAGCTGTAAGTCAGCTTGGTCAATATAGGCAACCGGCGCTTGCTGCTCGACTACCTGACCGGGGACAACACCCTCGGCAAAACGCTCCAACTGGCCCGCCACACGGCTGGCCAGCATTGTTTCCTGCTCTGCTTCAACGCGCCCAAAGGCGTACAGACTCGGTGCCTGTGAACTCGCTTTCACCGTGACGATGTCTACCATACTAGGCAAAGGCGCTGGCGGTGGGGTACGCTCTATACGCGGCGGTTGGGTAATAATCCACCAAGCAAGGGTCAAAGTGGCAATAAGAACCAATAAAGCAACTACGGCACCCAAGCGAATGCGGCCATGTTGATTCGTAGCGTAATAGCGAGAAAGAGTCATTACCGCGCGTCATCCATTAGGGGCGAAAATTCCAGAAAAATAAGCGTATGATGCTAGCATCGCGCACTGTTAAGCAGCCATTAGTCAAACAATGTGTAAATAACGTGCAACTGCCACTCACCGAGCTTTATTACCGCTTGGTTTTCTTACAAATTGGTTTTCACTCACTTGGCTTTCTCTCACTTGAAAGCAATAGACTGACTGGTCTACTTTAAGAATATGAAAAATACCGCAACCCGTGACAAATTAATCGACAGCGGCGCTCAGCTGATTAGTCAGCAAGGCTACAACGCGACGGGCATTAATGCCGTGTTAAAAACCTGCGGTGTGCCTAAAGGCTCTTTCTATCACTACTTCTCCAGCAAAGAAGATTTCGGGCTGGCGGTGATCGAGCGTTTTGCCGCCAACTATGATGAAACGCTGGTGGCGTTGCTGGAAGATAGTGACACGCCGCCGCTCGAACGTCTAAGGCGTTACTTTGCGGCTGGCCGTGAGCATATGCATGAGTGCAACCATGCGACTGGTTGTTTGATCGGCAACCTTGGCCAAGAACTTTCGGGTCAGAGTGATACCTTCCGTGATGCGCTAAATCTAGTATTTCAGCGCTGGGAGCAGCGTTTCGTGCGCTGCCTGCAAGATGCCCAGGCGCGGGGAGATATTGCCCCCCATACAGCGCCAGAAGCGCTCGCCAGCTTTATTCTTACCGGCTGGGAAGGCGCCATTCTGCGCGCCAAGACGTTGAAATCCGTTGAGCCCATGGAGCAGTTTGAAAAAATTCTGTTCCAGCAGGTGTTGGTGCCTTCCTCTTAGCGCTAGTCCGCTAATCACCAATGACCTAGTGGCGAGCGCGAAAGTGATGCTCTCCATCGGCCACGTCGTTACGGGTGGCGGCCATCAGAGTTTCGTCGAGTGAAGGATCATCCAGGGCGATTAATCCGCACTGTGCCAGCGCTTCACGCAGGCTGATCTGTTCATCCAGGCGTTGATACACCACCCGTACACAGCAGGGCATACGCTCGCTGTTATCTGCCACGCCCATTTTTAAGCCGGTCAATTGCGTCACTTGGCTTTGAAAGCTCGGAAACAGAATCGTCTGGGTGATTTCGTGGCCGTTAAGGGTTTCGTGGTCGACCAAAAACAGCCGATCAGCAAGCTTCACCGCGGTGCCCACATAGCGATTGTGACACGGGCGGGCGCCGGGGGCGGTCTGCATCCGCTCGGTGCGCTGATAAACGATGCCACCCTCTCGCTCTTCCAGGCAAACCAAGGTACGCATTAACTGCCCTGGTCGCGACATCGAGTGATAAAGCTCAAAGTAACGGCCAATGTAGCGCTCCATGCCTTCGCTGCCGCGCTGAACCAGTGCGTTCGGCCACGGCAATGCTGCTGGGGTTGCTTCTGACTTCAGTTGGCCGGTTTGCACCAGGGCACGGAAATCGTGGTGGGGAAGCGCGATATCCTCAGTGGTGACACCAAAAAAGTGGCAAATGCGCTGAAGGGCAGCGTGGCTGGGGCGGTAGCGGCCACTCAGATAACGGTTAAACTGAGCACGGTTGATCGTTAAACGCCGACAAACCTCAGCAATAGACGGGTAGTAGCTGCAGAGCAGGCGCAGGTTGGCCACAAAATCGTCATGCATTGGGTGACTCGATTCTCTAAGTGTCGTGGCTGCCTAATGTGATGGTTCACGCCTCAGAGTGCAACGGCCTTGTGCCAGGGCCGTCGCGCCCATTAAGCAATCTTTTGTTTAAAAACCTTCCAAGACCAGTTTGCCAATTGTACTGTTGCTCTCAATAAGCGCGTGCGCGCGTTTTAGGTTCTCAGCGTTAATAGGGCCTAACACCTCGCCTAAGGTGGTTGTTAGCCTTCCATCATCGACCATGGCCGCCACTTCTGCGAGCAGATCGTGCTGCTTGGCAAGATCTTCGGTGGTGAATAACGGGCGGGTAAACATCAGCTCCCAATGCAGCGAAAGGCTTTTCACTTTGAGCTTCCGTACATCGATCAGTTCCGGGTCATCAATAAGAGCCAGTTTCCCCTGAGGCTTAAGGGCTTCAACAATGGCCTCAAAGTGGTGATCGGTTTGGTTAAGGCTAATCACCATATCCACCCCGTCAAAGCCTGCCACTTTAAGCGCCTGATCAAGTGGTTGGTGGTGGTCAATCACTGCGTCCGCGCCTAGCGACTTCACCCAGGATTGGCTTTCGGGCCGAGACGCCGTACCAATAACGGTAATATCGGTGAGCTGTTTGGCAAGTTGCACGAGGATTGAGCCCACGCCCCCCGCTGCGCCAATCACCAACAGGCTTTTGCCTTGGGTATCGCGCATGCCCAGCTCTAGCCGGTCAAACAGCAGTTCCCAAGCGGTAATGGCGGTTAATGGAAGCGCAGCGGCTTCAGTGTCAGAAAGGCTTTTTGGCGCTAGGCTGGCGATGCGCTCATCGACCAGTTGAAACTCGGCGTTAGAGCCTTGGCGAGCAACGTTACCCGCATACCACACCCGGTCACCTGGCTGAAAACGCGTAACGGCGCTGCCAACGGCATCCACAATGCCCACAGCATCGTACCCCAGCACTCGCGGCTCGCCGGTTTTCGGCAAGGCGCTGTTGCGCACTTTGGCATCAACGGGGTTTACGGAAATGGCGCTAACCGCAACACGAATATCGTGGGCTTCTGGTGCTGGGATCGGTAACTCAATCTCTTGAAGTGCATCAGGATGATCAATAGGCAGACTTTGGGTAAAGGCAATCGCTTTCATAATGGGGAGTCTCGTGAGTTGTCGTTGCGCCATCATGCCTGGATGTTGTTTTGCTAAAAAGAGGGGTAATCTCGCTAACAGTTTCTAATAAATTTTGAAGATGGCAGGCGCCAGGGGATTTAATGCGTGTCGATGATCTAAAAGTGCTGACCTATGCCGCCGAGCACGGCAGCCTTTCTGCCGCTGCGCGGGAGTTAGCGATTACGCCAGCGGTGGCCAGTGTGGCCATCAAACGTTTGGAAGACGCGCTAGGCACACGGCTATTGGTGCGCTCTACCCGCAGCTTGCGGCTAACCACCGCGGGCGCACACTACCTTGTGCACGCTAAAGCGGCGCTTAATGCTCTTAACCAAGGCGAGAAAGAACTTCACCGCGAGCGCCAAGAGATTGCTGGAGAGCTCAGCCTTGCCATGCCTTCCGACCTGGGTCGTAATGTGCTGCTGGGCTGGTTGGACACCTTTATGGCCCAGCACCCTCAGTTGCATTTACGCCTGCGAGTAAGTGACCGCGTGAGTGACCTGTTCCGCCAACCCGTAGAAATCGCCCTGCGATACGGCGTTCCGGAAGACTCCAGCCTCGTCGCATTGCCGCTTAAAAGCGATAACTATCGCGTGGTATGTGCCTCTCCAGACTATATTACGCGTCATGGCAGTCCTGCTTACCCCGACGATTTACACCAGCACAACTGTCTGTGTTTCGTGCTTGGCGAACGTGTTCATAACCAGTGGAAGTTCGGTAGTGACAACATCAACGTAAAAGGCAATCGGGTGAGCGACGATGCCGATTGTGTGCGGCGCTGGGCATTGGCTGGCGAGGGCATTGCTTACAAGTCACGGCTAGACGTTGAAGAAGATCTTCGCAATGGTCGCCTAGTGGCAATGCTGGAGGAGTTTCCCTGCGAGCCAACGCCGCTTTACCTGGTGTGCCCTCATCGCCTTTCATTGACGCCTGCCGTGATAGCGTTAAAAGACTTTCTTATTCAGCAGTTAAAAGGTTACAGCCGCTAGCGACTGAGGTCAGGGTTTAACATCAACTTGTATTGCGAATCACTGATATAGGCGTTTATAAAAGGGTTACGCGATTACGTTGTGTTAGTGACATTGCCAGCAGACCAGGAGAACACCATGTTTCATGGGTTTGAAAAACAAATGCGCCACGTTAATGGCGTCGAGATCGCTTTTCGAATGGGTGGTAGAGGCCCGGCACTGCTACTGCTTCATGGCCACCCTCAGACCCACGTGATTTGGCACAAAGTGGCAGATGAACTTACCCAACATTTCACCGTTATCGCCGCGGATCTGCGCGGATACGGTGACAGCAGTAAACCTGACGACGACCCCGAGCATCTTAATTACTCCAAGCGCGCCATGGCTGCCGATATGGCAGGGCTTATGAGTGCGCTCGGTTTTGAGCATTTTAAAGTGCTGGCCCATGACCGAGGCGCGCGGGTCGCCCACCGTTTAGGGGTTGACCACGCTGAGCGAGTAGAGCGTATGGTGCTGTTGGATATCGCTCCGACGCTGGCAATGTATCGCGGTACCACCGAGGCTTTTGCACGCAGCTATTGGCACTGGTTCTTCTTGATTCGTCCCCAGCCGCTGCCGGAAATGCTGATCCAGAGCGATCCCGCCCAGTATCTGAAAAGCGTAATGGGTGCCCGTAGTGCCGGTATGGCGCCTTTCTCCCCGGAAGTGCTGGCGGAGTACGAGCGTTGCCTCGCGCTACCCGGTACGGCTACCGGCATTTGCGGCGACTACCGCGCCAGCGCCACGATTGATTTAGCGCACGATCAGGCAGATATCGACGCGGGTGTAAAACTCACCTGCCCGATAAAAGTGATGTGGGGCGCTGAAGGCGCTATTGAAGCCTGCTTCGATGCTTTAAGCGAGTGGCAAAAAGTCGCCACCGATGTAGACGGCAAAGCGCTGCCTTGCGGCCACTACATCGCTGAGGAAGTTCCCGAAATGCTGCTTGAGGAAGCACTGTCGTTTCTATGCAAGAAAGGATGACAATAGTGTTTAAATGAACCGATCATAGCCTGGCGGCAGATCGGTTTATTTATTTCCGTCTTTAACGCTCGATACTGCTAACAATAAGTGCCGCATTGACGCCACCAAAACCGAATCCGTTGCACAATACATGCTTAGTGACGTGCTTCTGATGAGTCGCTGTGACGAAGGTTAAATCCTGCATATCATCATCGCAGTGCTCAAGATTGATGGTGGGCGGAAGTTGCTGCGTATTGGCTGCCAGTACAGAAAAAATACTCTCTATGCCTCCCGCTGCGCCTAGCAGATGGCCTGTGGCGGCTTTCGTTGCCGAAATAGGAATGGCAGGCAAGCGCTCACCGAATACATTACGCAGCGAGGCAATTTCAGCCCGGTCGCCAACGGGAGTAGAGGTGGCGTGGGCATTGATATGATCAATAGCATCAGTGGTAAGGTTCGCCATGCCTAGCGCCGCTTGAATCGCTGCCGCTGCGCCGGCCCCATCTTTTGGGCCTGCCGTTAGATGATAGGCATCTGCGCTGGTGCCGTAGCCGCTAATCACCGCTAACGGCGTTGCCCCCCGCGCGACCGCATGTTCAAGCGTTTCGATCACCATAACGCCAGCGCCTTCTCCCATCACAAAACCGTTACGGGCTTTATCAAAGGGTCTGGACGCGCGTTCCGGGGCGTCTGATTCTGTGGAAACGGCCTTCAAGGCGTTAAAGCTGGCGAGTGAAAGTGGATCAATACACGCTTCGGCGCCGCCGACGAGGGCAATATCGGCTTCTCCGTTACGTATGATGCGCATACCGTCGCCAATCGCCTGTAGACCTGCCGCGCAAGCCGTCACCGGGCACCCCAGTGGGCCTTGAAAGCCATAGCGAATGGACAGGTTGCCCGCAGCCAAATTGGCCAGAAAGGCGGGCACCGTGAAGGGGGAGAGCTTGCGATAGCCGCGCTCAGCAAGGGTTTTTTGAGCCTGCGTAATGGTAGGGAAGCCGCCAATGCCAGAACCAATAATGGTGGCCGTTCGGCGTTTTTGAACCTGCTCAACAGGGAACCAGTCGGCCTGTGACAGCGCCTCTTGGGCTGCCGCCAACGCGTAGAGGCTGAACAAGTCCATTTTGCGCTGCTCTTTGGGGTCGGCTATCTCATCCAGGTCAATACCACCGGTGGGGTCGTGGTGAATGCTCGGCACCACCCCGGCAATTTTGATCGGGATACTGCTTGTATCGAAGCGGTCAATGGTGCTGATGCCAGACTGGCCGTTAACCAGTCGCTGCCAACTTGTATTGACGCTGTTTCCTAGCGGGCTGACCATACCCATGCCGGTAATCACGATAGGCGATTGCATAGTGACTCCTGAGTTTTTGATATGGTCACCCTAGCAATGGGCAGTATATGATCAAGATAATATTTAGCTGCCGTATGACGAGGTGAATATGCCTTACCCCAAGAGCCATAAATCGAAAACCAAAGAGCGCATTTTGGCTTCGGCAACGGAGCTATTCAGCCGTAATGGGTTTCAAAAGGTATCGATTGACCAGATCATGAAGCTAGCCAAGATGACGCATGGCGCTTTTTATGCACATTTCGCTTCAAAAGAAGCCCTTTACAATGAGTCTGTTCGCCTAACCATTGATAACAGCCGGGCGGCCAGACTGGTAAAAGGCCCACTTTCGTTACAACACCTAACCGAGCTAGTCGCTAACTACTGCAATCTCCAAGAGCTGGAAACTAAGCATAGGCCGGGGCCTGAAGCGGTACTATTCAATGAAATTGGCAGTGAAAAAGCAGAAATCCGTACCCTGTTTGAAGCGTCATACATGAGCATGAAAAAAATGCTTGAAACGCGGTTGATCGCGCTGAGTAAGTTGAAACAACTCCCCTTTGCCAATGACCGCAAGGCGATTTCGGATAAATCCCGGGTCATATTGGCCTCCCTGGTAGGAGCCGTCGCCATTGCCAAAAGCCTGCCGGGAGAGGCGGAGCGCAAGCAGGTATTGATAGCCACACAACGCCAGATTTTACTCATGCTCGGGGTCAGCGAAGCTGAGGCAGAGCGTATGATGCAAGCACAATAATTCGGCTAGCTCAGGAAAAGTCCTCCGAGATGCTGCTTGTAGTAAGCACAACCATTTTTGCACGACGTGTGGTAGATGATTTGGGCGACTGCCCAAGACGAAGCGAGTAAAAAACTGGATAATGGGCCCCAATTCGCCTGGCGCGCTATGTGTTTAATAGCCTCGGCACACTCATTACTCTGGACGCCCGCTCATGGAAATCAAAGTTAACTATCTCGACAACCTCCGCCTGGAGGCCAAGTTCGATGATTTTACGGTCATCTCCGACCAGCCGATTCGCTATAAGGGCGACGGCTCGGCACCGGGGCCGTTCGACTACTTCCTGGCGTCTTCTGCCATGTGCGCGGCCTACTTCGTGAAGGTGTATTGCAACGCCCGGGATATTCCTACCGAGAATATTCGTCTTTCCCAGAACAATATTGTCGACCCAGAAGATCGCTATAAGCAGATTTTCAAAATCCAGGTCGAGCTGCCTGAAGATATTTCTGAAAAAGATCGCCAGGGCATTCTGCGCTCCATCGACCGCTGCACGGTCAAGAAAGTGGTGCAAACTGGCCCTGATTTCCAAATCGAGACGGTAGAGAACATCGACGAGGACGCCCAGGCATTGTTGATGGGCGCGCCGGAAGGCGGCAGTACCTATATAGAAGGTAAAGACCTGCCGCTGGAGCAGACCATCGCCAATATGAGCACGATCCTTGCAGACCTCGGCATGAAGATCGAAATTGCTTCCTGGCGCAATATCGTGCCTCATGTCTGGTCGCTGCATATTCGCGATGCGGCTTCACCGATGTGCTTTACCAACGGCAAAGGCGCCACCAAAGAGAGCGCGCTCTGTTCGGCATTGGGCGAATTTATCGAGCGCTTGAGCTGTAACTTCTTCTATAACGACCAGTTCCTTGGTGAGGAAATCGCGAACAGCGACTTTGTTCACTACCCCAATGAGAAGTGGTTCCAGCCGGGCCCGAATGACGAACTGCCTGCGGAGATTCTCGACGAGCACTGTCTGGCGATCTACAACCCGGAAGGCGAACTGTGCGGCTCCAACCTAATCGATACCAATTCGGGCCGTGAAGATCGGGGTATTGTTTCGCTGCCCTTTGTGCGCCAATCCGATGGCGAAACGATCTACTTCCCCTCCAACCTGATCGAAAACCTGTTCCTGAGTAACGGCATGAGCGCGGGCAATACCCTAGTAGAAGCTCAGGTACAGTGCCTCTCGGAAATTTTCGAGCGGGCGGTAAAACGGGAAATCCTCGAGCAGGAGTTGGCTCTGCCGGATGTGCCGCAGGAGGTGCTGGCGAAATACCCCAGCATTGTCGAAGGTATTAACGCTTTGGAAGCTCAAGGCTTTCCGGTGTTGGTGAAAGATGCCTCCATGGGCGGGCAGTTCCCGGTCATGTGCGTGACCTTGATGAACCCGCGCACCGGCGGCGTGTTTGCTTCCTTTGGCGCCCACCCAAGCTTTGAAGTAGCGCTGGAGCGCAGCTTGACCGAGCTGCTCCAAGGCCGCAGCTTCGAGGGCTTGAATGATCTGCCGCTGCCCACCTTTAATTCGCAAACGGTTGCCGAGCCGAACAACTTCGTTGAGCACTTTATCGACTCGGTGGGCGTGGTCTCATGGCGCTTCTTTAGCGCCAAGTCTGATTTTGAGTTCAGCGAGTGGGACTTCTCCGGCAGCAACGAGGAAGAAGCCGAGACGCTGTTCGGTATCTTTGAAGAGCTGGGTGCCGAAGTGTATATGGCGGTACACGAAGACCTGGGCGCACCGGTGTGCCGTATCCTTGTGCCGGGCTACTCCGAAGTTTACCCCATCGAAGATCTGATCTGGGATAACACCAATAAGGCGCTGGATTACCGCGAAGATATTCTCAACCTGCACCGCCTCGACGACGATCAGCTCACCGACCTTGTCGAGCGTCTGGAAGAGAGCCAGATGGATGATCATGCCGATATCATCACCCTGATTGGTATCGAGTTCGATGAGAACACCGAGTGGGGCCAACTGACCATTCTAGAACTGAAATTGCTGGTCTACCTGGCGCTACAGCGCCATGAAGAGGCGCTGGACTGCGTGCAGATGTTCCTGCAGTACAACGACAACACCGTCGAGCGCGGCTTGTTTTACCAGGCAGTGAACGCGGTGCTGGAAATAGTGCTGGATGATGAGCTGGCGCTCGAAGACTATCTGCACAACTTCCAGCGCATGTTCGGTGTAGACACCATGGCGGCTGTTGTTGGCTCGGTGAGTGGAGAAGTGCGCTTCCACGGCCTAACGCCCACTAACATGCAACTGGAAGGCCTGGAGCGCCACCAGCGCTTGATTGAAAGCTATAAGAAGCTTCATGCGGCTCGGGCGGCTAAAGCGGGTATTTAAACGTTTATTGATTCTCACCAATGCAACGGTGCGCAGCTTTAAAAAGTACGCACCGTTTATTCGATGCTCATCGCTGATGCAGAGAGGGTAACAACTGCACACTGATTAGCCCTCAATGCACAGCCACATGGTAGGCCGCAGCGAATTTTCCCGCCATATCCGCAAGGCGTCTATCCAGTGTCCATAGCTGCGTATCGGGCGTGATGAGTGTAGAGGCAAGCAAGCACATATCGACTAAACCGCATCCCAGGCCATAGAGCTTTTCGCGTTCGATGAAATCCATCACTTCCGACAAGCTAGCTTGCTGACATGACCGCAAGAGGGCAACACTTTCTAACGTTTGGATGCGTGGGGAAGGGGGTGTGCCGCAGGCTAGTTCAACCAAAACCATTGGGTGGTTGAGTACAAGATCCTTTTCGATCAATTCGACCAGGGCATCGTTTCGTTTTCTGAAATGATCCACCCAGACCGATGTGTCGACTAGCACGCTCATTGCGTTGAAGGCTCCTCGCGTCGGCGGGGTATGTCGGGCATCTCTGGCGCAGTCCCGCCTAAGGCTGCAAGGCGCCGACCGGCTTGTATGCGGACATAGGTCTTCATGGCCTCGCGAAAGAGGTCTGATGGTTTATCCATTCCGGGCTCGGCAAACGCCAATGCTTGCTCGTACAACTCATCGTCAATGGTAACAGTGGTTCGCATCGTTCATTCCTGTCTAGCCGTTCACTAGCTTGCATCAATATTGATGTTATTTAACATCAATATGTGCATCTCCTCAAGCGGGCATAGCAATAACACCAGCAGATGACTGCTCGGTGCATCTCACTAGCGCTCATCATCTCGCGGGGCTGCATACGCCTGATGCACTCTGATGCACCCGCTGATGCAGTGAGTGCATACAACTGCAACGCTGCGCCAAATTTAATCCTGCCCCACGCTTGGTAAAACATTCTCCGCGGCGCGAATTCCAAAAGCGCGATAGCAACGACGCGAATTCCAACATAACGCTAATATAAAAACGCGGAGAGAATCACATGCTCGATATGCTCAATGACCTCCTGTGGGGAAAGGTTCTGCTAGTGCTGCTGGTGGGGGTTGGCATCGGTTTTACCGTTGCGTCCCGCTTTGTGCAGTTTCGCTATTTTGGTGAGATGTTTCGTATCCTCGGTTCCGGACAAGCCTTTAAGCGTAATAAACACGGCCATTTAAGCTCGTTCCAGGCGCTGGTGCTTTCGGTTGCCGGGCGTGTCGGTGGCGGCAACATCGCCGGTGTAGCGGTGGCGATTACGCTGGGTGGCCCAGGGGCGATTTTCTGGATGTGGCTGGTGGGTTTAATGGGTATGGCTACCAGCTTTTTGGAGTGCACCCTGGCGCAGACCTATAAAGAGGCCGAAGGCGACGGTACTTACCGCGGCGGCCCGGCGTACTACATTGTTAAAGGACTGGGAAAACAGTGGCGCTGGCTAGCGGCTTTTTATTCGGTACTATTACTGTTGACCTTCGGTTTTGCCTTTACCGCGCTGCAATCCTATGCGGTGGCAACCTCTTTCGGCGATGCTTTCGGCGTGCCGGTGCTGTATAGCGGTATTGCTCTGGCGATGCTGGTAGGGCTGATTATCTTCGGCGGTATCAAGCGTATTGCGCGTATATCTGAGTTTCTCGTACCCTTTATGGCGGTGAGCTATATCGCCATTGCGCTGCTGGTTATCGCCATGAATATTAGCGAAATCCCTGGTGTGATTACGTTGATTGTGAAGAGTGCCTTCGGCCTTGAGCCGTTGATTGGTGGCGGTATCGGCGCGGCGATTATGATGGGCTTAAAACGGGGTTTGTTCTCTAACGAAGCGGGCCTGGGCAGTGCGCCCAACGTTGCCGCTGTTGCCTACGTGCCACACCCGGCCAACCAAGGCATCGTACAGGCATTCTCAGTCTTTATCGATACGGTGATTATCTGTTCGGCCACGGCGTTTTTGATTCTGCTTAGCGGCGCTTATGATCCCTCAGCGGGCGCTGGCGTTGAGGGCATCGCTCTGACACAGGCTGCACTGGCCGACCATGTGGGGGAGTGGGGGCGTACTTTTGTCAGCTTGGCACTGCTGCTATTTGCTTTCAGTACCATTCTCTACAACTACTACCTTGGCGAGAACAGCCTTAACTTCTTCAGCCGCGACAACCAGAACCTCTTTAACGCTTTCCGTGTGGCTATCGTGCTGCTGGTTTGTTGGGGGGCGACGACCGATTTGGGCACCGTGTTTGGTTTTGCTGATGTCACCATGGGTCTGCTGGCGGTGGTCAACCTGATCGCGTTGATCATGCTGTTCAAGTGTGGTCTGCGCATTTTGAAAGACTTCGATGTGCAGCGTCGGCAGGGCATCAAACAGCCGATTTTTGATGCCAACCAGCATCCCGATCTCGACCTGGATCCGAAAGCCTGGGAGCTAGAGCCCAAAGAGGCTGAAGCGTTAAAACAGCGCCTTGAAGGCGCGCCTGCGAAGTAAGCAGTTACCTAGACTGCACCGATAAGGAGGAGCGCCCATGCCCCGCGTACTGATGCTCTATACCGGTGGGACGATTGGTATGCAGCCATCGCCACAAGGTTATATACCTTGCGCGGGGCTGGCCGAACGCCTGGCGGCGCACCTAGCGCTGGGAGACCCTTACCGGCTGCCAGCGTTTGATGTGATTGAGATGCAGCCGCTGATTGATAGCTCCGAGTTAATGCCCGAGGCGTGGAATCGTTTGGTGGCAGCATTGGAAACGCACTGGCAGGCTTATGATGCCTTTGTCGTGCTTCATGGCACCGATACTATGGCTTACAGCGCCGCGGCGCTTTCGTTTATGCTCGGTACGTTGAACAAGCCGGTGATCTTTACCGGCTCCCAAATTCCATTGTGTGAGCCAAGAAGCGATGCGCTGAACAATGTGGTCAGCGCTCTGCAGCTTGCAGCTCACCCCGCGACACCTTGCGAAGTCACCCTGGCGTTTCACGATCGACTGTTGCGCGGTAACCGAGCCCGCAAGGTGCGCACTCAAGGCTTAGATGCCTTCGATTCACCCAACTTCCCTTGGCTTGCCGAGCTTGGCATTGGCATTAGTTTTCCCCAACCTTCGGCGCTGCTTAGCGGTAAACCGAATTTTGTACCTATTGAGGTGGACGATGAGGCTGTGGCGGTACTGCCTCTGCATCCAGGGATGTCACTGCGCCGTGCCAAGGCGCTGCTGGAGGATAAAATGCTAAAAGGGCTGGTGCTGTATAGCTACGGGGTTGGCAACCCGCTTAGCTTTGAAGGCGAACTGCTTAATGCCTTGAAGACGGCTAACGAGCGAGGCGTCGCGCTGCTTAACGTCACCCAGTGTGGCCAAGGCGAGGTAGTGCAAGGCGCCTACGCCAGCGGTGCAGCACTTAATCAAGCGGGTGTGATTGCCAGCAGCGATATTATTCTGGAAGCCGCCATCACGAAGCTCACGGTGTTAATTGGGCAAGGATTGGTGGGGCCAGCGCTGCGCAAGGCATTGAGCGCGCCCATGCGCGGTGAGTGTAGCCGTTAAGCTTATCAGCGGGACGAAACGCTCAGCGCGGTGACGGTTAACAAGATGATCCCCATACCGACCATTTGTATAACGCTTAGGCTTTCGTTTAACACCGCTACCCCAAACAGGGTAGCGGTGACCGGCTCCACCATGGCCACCATGGAGGCTAACGCTGGCGCCGCATGTTTAATGCCGACCACATAAAGCAGGAATGAGAGGCCCGCGCCCAGAATACCCAGCGCTACAAACAGCGGCAGCGCCGGGGCGTTAATAACGCGGATCACCTGGGGAATATCCGCTGGTAGCAGCAGCGTTATTGCTAATACGGTGAAGGCAATCATGAGAATAGCGGATGGACTGCCATGGGGGGCAGCATACTTAAAGCCAAAAATGAACAACGCATAAGAGAGCCCGGCAAGCAGACCCGCACCTACACCAATGAGCGATAGCCCGCTGGCGCCAATGGCATAGAGCTTGGTTAACAGTACCACCCCCACCATTACCATCGCGATGGCCAGCCACTTGGCAGCGGTAGGGCGCTCAAGCTTAAGGGCAAATGAAACGAGATAGACAAACACCGGAGCGCAGTACATCAAGGTGGCCGCGACCGCCACATTGCCATACTCAATACTAAGAAAATAGAACGTGAAGTTACCTGCCACGCCAAGGCCAGCCACCACCGACCAGAACCAAAGCTGCCTGCTGTTCAGCCCGCTATGCCGACGCTGAAACAGTAGCCAAACAAGCGCGAAGAAAAGTCCTACAAATCCTCGATAAAATGACACGACAGCCGGATCCCAACCGCTGTCTAACAGAATGCCCGCGATTCCTCCGGAAATTCCCCAGAAAAAAGCGGCGAGCGCAATCAACATTGTGCTGGCGCCTGCCATATTTCACCTTTCATCCTTGGGCGGTTAACACCTGGGAGCAACGGCTGCTTAAATACACACCCTTGCTTAATAGGCTACTGGTCTGCTGCCTGCAAACCTTTAGACACCTAAAAAGTAGACGCTGTGCGCCATGAACGAAAGCTACTGACCCACGGTTCACCCAAAGAACCAGTAGCACACTAAAATGGCCGTGATGATGCCCGCAGCGTCTGCTATTAAGGCGCAGCCTAAACCGTGACGAATACGGGTAATGCCCACGGCGCCGAAGTAAACCGCCAGCACATAAAAGGTGGTTTCGGTACTGCCTTGCATGGTGGCCGCGAGCAGGCCTGGGAAGCTATCGACACCGAAGGTGTTCATGGTTTCAATCATCATGGCGCGGGCGCCGCTGCCGGAAAGTGGTTTCACAAAAGCGGTGGGCAGGGCGTCCACAAAGCGGGTGTCCCAGCCAAAGCTTTCTATTATCCAGCGAATACCGCCTAAGCCAGCGTCTAACACGCCGCTGGCGCGCAGTACGCCGACCGCCACCAGCATAGCGATCAAATAAGGCAGCAACGTGATGGTAAAACTCAGCCCCTCTTTGGCGCCTTCAATAAAGGCGTCATATACCCTTACACCCCGTAACGCCCCGACCACTAAAAACATCATCACGATGCTAAATAGCGTCAGGTTACCAACTAGCGTAGAGGCCGCTGCAAGCGCCTGAGCGGACATGCCGGCCAGCGTGGTGATCAGTAGCCCCATCGCAAGTGCCGCAATCGCTAAATAGGCTAGCACCACGGGCTGCCAGAGTTTTAAGCGTTGCATCACCGCCACCGCCAAAAGCCCCGCCAGGCTGGAGGCGGTTGTCGCCAGCAGAATAGGTAAGAAGACCAGCGTGGGATCAGCGGCGCCTTGCTGGGCGCGGTACATAAAAATCGTTACCGGCAGTAGCGTGAGCGACGAGGTATTAAGCACCAAAAACAGAATTTGCGCGTTGCTGGCGGTCTCACCGCTGGGGTTAAGGCTTTGCAGCGAGTGCATCGCCTTGATGCCAATCGGCGTGGCGGCGTTATCCAGGCCCAGGATATTCGCCGCGAAGTTCATACTGATTAGCCCCATAGCGGGGTGGCCGCGGGGAACCTCTGGCATCAAGCGACAGAACAGCGGGTCGAGCACCCGCCCTAGCAAACGAATCAAGCCCGCCTTTTCGGCAATCGAAAGAAACCCCAGCCATAGCGTCATGGTGCCCAGCAGCACCAGAATGATATCGACGCTTACCTTCGCCATATCGAACAGTGACTGCACCAGACGGGCAAAGACCTCGCTATCGCCACCTACCAACCACTGCCAGAGCGATGCCGCAAACGCAGCGATAAAGAAGCTTAACCAGATTCCGTTGAGCATGGGGAGTGGGCATCCTGGGGGGGGGTAAAAGTTTTTATATCTCCAGCAATGCCGTTTATCCTAACCAATGAACGCCCGTTACCGCTAACCCGACAGCGAAAGAAAAAACAGAATCAGCGGCGGGGAAAGCAGTGAAAGGATAAACCCGCTGACCACGGCAATGGGCACGCAGGCCACGCCGCCGTGCTGCTGAATAACGGGCAGAGTGAAATCCATGGAGGTGGCGCCGCCGTAGCCAATCGCCAGGGCGGTATGGCGATGAATTACCAGCGGAATCAGGATAAACGCCAACAGCTCCCGAGTCAGGTCGTTGAAGAACGCCACGCCGCCCATCAACGGGCCAAGCTGGTCGCCAATCAAGATAGCCGAGAGTGAGTACCAACCAAAGCCTGATGCCATTGCCAGGCCTTCGTTCCAGCTTAATGAGAGCAGTGGGGCGGCAGCCAAGCCTGCTAGCAGCGAACTTATTGCCAGCGTTACTGCAATCGACAGGCCCATGCGGTTGAGTAAGATCTGCCTGAGTGGCATACCGGAGTTGCGTAACTGGCAGCCGATCAGGGCTAGCAGCAGGTAGAGCACCCATTCGGCCAGTAAATCTGCGCTGTTGAAAAGCCTTTCACCCAGGTGTGGCCCAAGCAGCAGGCCAGTGATCACACCCCCAGCCACCACGGCGACCAACAGCAGCGACCCCTGCATGGCCGCCAGCTTGCTGGTGGGGGCGTCTTTGACCACCGGCGAGTTGCCTGCCTTAAGCGTTAAACGGCGCGATAGCCACCATAGCGCTGCTAAATTAAACAGCGTGGTAATGCTAAACAGCAGCAAGGCGTTGCCGCCCAAGCGTGAAAGCTGACTAGACAGATTCTCCAGGCCGGCAAGGCTTATGCCCATGAACAGTAGAATAAGATAGACCGAGCTATTAACCGCTCGATTGATCAAGTTTTGTAACTGTACGGAACGGACGCGAACTAGGTAGCCCAATAAAAGCGGTAATAGAACGATCAATAAACCTGAAAACATTTAGGGCGTCGCGCCCCCGTTTGGGCTGAAGTTAGTCAGTGTTAGCTGTGTTTCCCGGCTGCCCTCTTTTTGGTACACCACCGAGAGAATCAGGCCGGGCCAGTCAGGATGAAAACGAATCTGTAGCAGGCGGTCAGGCTTTTCCACATCGATGAGCGATACGTTGAGTGCTTCGAACTCGTCGCCCGGCATCCCCATACTACCGGGGTCAGCTACCCGCTGTTTTTCAACATAGTATTGGAAATGCTCATCACGCCCTTTGTGATCGACAAACTGAATATCGCACGGGGCGCTCTCTGTGCACTCTTCGTGATCTGCTCGGCGCGATAGGTCAAAGAGCGCCGTCTGACGATCTAAGGTGGGAATATCACGTTCGCTCAGTTGGTAACTGTCCCCCACGCCCAGCAACGAATAGCTACTGCTATAGAGCAACGCGTGGGTATTATTATCGTTCAGCGAAAAACGGCTGAACTCCTGGCCGCGTGCCACGGTGACTGAAAAGCGCATATCGCTTAACCAGTGATTTCCTTCGTTAGAGAGGCGATGGGTAATAGTGGCCCCAGGCCAACCGCGAACCTCTAGCCGGTACTGTGCTTCAAAGGGACGAGGGTCTTTGAGTGTGTCTGCTGCTAACGCCATATCGCTGGAACACAAGACAGCAAAACTCAGCCCCATCCCTGCTAGCAAGCGGCCAGGCAGTCGTGCGAGAACATTGACCAAGAGCCTTCCTCCATAAAAACGTATCTTCCTAAGAGCCTTTTAGACTGCACTTGGTTCCCAGCGTGCCAGTATAGCCGCTGGGGGCCTCGTCAGTAACCTGCCTCGGGGTTGATCGTGGAGAGTTTTTCGCCCGATTCAAAGGCATGCACGTAAGAGATCACTTGGTCGATGGCATCGTTAAGCGGGGTAGGCGCCGCCATATGGGGAGTGACGATTACCCTGGGATGCTGCCATAACGGATGGTCAGACGGCAGCGGCTCTTCATGGAATACATCCAGCAACGCACCCCGCAGGTGGCCCTGCTGGTTACTGCTACCCAGTGCTTCTAATAGCGCCTGTTCATCAATCAAACTACCCCGACCAGGGTTAATCACACTAGCGCCTTGGGGCAATTGGGCCAGCCGCTCGGCGTTGAGAATATGTTGAGTGGCGGCCGTATCGGGCAAAATGGTGATCAGGCTCTGCACTTGGCCGAGCAGTTCGCTTAATCCATCATCGCCATGAAAGCAGTGCACGCCGCTGATCTGCTTGGGGGAGCGGCTCCAGCCCAGCACCGGGAAGCCCGCTTGCTGCAAGGCACTGGCCACGAAGCTGCCAATAGCGCCCAGGCCTAACACACCCACCGGCCACTGAGCTTTTTCCACCACCTCTTGCGGTTGCCAAGTGGCACTATGTTGCTGGGTGGCATAACGATCCATACTGCGGTAAAAGTGCAGCACGCCATATAGAGCGTAATCGGCCATCAGTTCGCCCATACCCGCATCGCGTAATTTTACGATGGGTACGTCTTTAGGCAGGCCAGGGGTTTTCAGCAGATAATCCACCCCTGCGCCTAAATTAATGATGCCTTTGAGCTGGGTCTGCTCTTGCAGTATGTGTGCTGGAGCCTTCCAGATGGCGAGATAGTCAGCCTCTTTACGTTCATCTACCGGCGCTTCGCTGGTGAGTACGGTGGCTTGGGGCAAGGCTTCCGCAAGTGCGGCTTGCCACTGATCAGCCTCATCAATATGCACAACAATTTTCATCGCCATCCCCTGTTGATAAAAGTGTCATTACTGCAAGCTATCATGGTGAGCCCCAAAGCTCGTTGCAAGCTCGCTTAGTACAAATAACGATGCCGTATGCGCTTTTTGTCATAAAGCCTTTGACCCCCAACCAATGGTCGGTGCTAGTATCGGGTTAAGACGACATTGGCGGGCCTGCTGCAAGCGCGGCAGATGCAACCCCGACGCCTGATCGGTGGTGGCCAGGTCGATCCTGTGGCCCAGCGTTGCGTGCCTATGGTAGGCAGTACGTTGGTTCTTGGTGATCTTTAATGGCGAGTTGCCCGATGACTCAGGTTTCCCTGCCTTTCACGCGCGAAGAGTACGCTACCCGCCTGTGGAAAGTGCGTGCTGAAATGGCCAGTCGAGGCATTGACGTATTGATCGTCAGTGACCCTTCCAATATGGCTTGGCTAACCGGCTACGACGGTTGGTCGTTTTATGTGCATCAGTGTGTGCTGGTGGGCCTTGAAGGCGAGCCGGTATGGTTCGGGCGGCGCATGGACGCGAATGGTGCGCTACGTACCTGCTGGATCGACCCTGACAATATTACCTACTACCCGGATTACTACGTACAGAATCCGGACATGCATCCCATGGAGTATCTGGCTCAGTCGATCATGCCTGATCGCGGCTGGCACTTGGGTGTGGTGGGTATGGAGATGGATAACTACTACTTCTCCGCCAAAGCCTATCTAAGCCTGCTGAAAGAGCTGCCCCATGCGCGCTTTATGGATGCCAATTCGCTGGTGAACTGGTGTCGGGCGATCAAGTCGCCCCAAGAAGTTGAGTACATGCGTATTGCCGCCAAAATTGTCGAAGGCATGCATACGCGTATCCTGGAGGTGATTGAGCCAGGCTTGCCCAAGAGTAAGCTGGTGTCAGAGATTTACCGCGTTGGCATCGAAGGTTTTGTGGACGAAAACGGCAAAGTGTTTGGTGGCGACTATCCTGCCATAGTACCCATGCTGCCCACTGGTAAGGACGCCGCTGCGCCGCACCTGACCTGGGACGACACGCCGTTTCGCAAAGGGGAAGGCACCTTCTTTGAGATTGCCGGGGTGTTTAAGCGCTACCACGCACCAATGTCGCGTACGGTATTTCTGGGTACGCCGCCGACGGATTTTATTCGCGCGGAATCCGCCCTTCTGGAAGGTATCGAAAACGGCTTGGCAGTCGCCAAACCCGGTAACCGCACGGCGGATATTGCCATGGCGCTGGGGGCGGCGATGGATAAATACGGTTTTGACCGCGGCGGTGCCCGTTGTGGTTACCCCATCGGTATTTCCTACCCGCCTGACTGGGGTGAGCGCACCATGAGCCTACGTCCCTCCGATGAGACTATTCTGGAACCGGGCATGACGTTCCACTTTATGCCAGGGCTCTGGGAAGAGAACTGGGGCTTGGAAATTACCGAGAGTATTTTAATTACCGAAGATGGCTGCGAAACCCTGGCCAATTTCCCGCGCCAGCTGTTTGTAAAGTAGCGGATTGTAAAAAGGAACCTCCAATGACCGATCAACCGAGCCAACTGCGGCCGAGCCCTATTTCTGCCACCGTTGATTTTGATGCCGATGGCGTACAGCACGGCTTTTTAAAACTACCGATTTCTACCGATGAGTCTGCCTGGGGCGCGGTGATGATCCCCGTGACCGTGATTAAGAACGGCGACGGCCCCACGGCGCTGTTGACCGGCGGCAATCACGGCGATGAATATGAAGGCATCACCTCGCTGTTGAAGCTCTCTTCAACGCTGAAGGCAGAAAATGTGACCGGGCGAGTGATTATCGTACCGTGCATGAACACTCCAGCGGTGATGGCGGGCAAGCGTACCTCGCCGATGGACAAGGGCAACCTCAACCGCAGCTTTCCCGGCGACCCCAACGGCAGTGTCACGCCGCAAATTGCCGACTACTTTACCCGCGTGTTGGTGCCCATGGCGGACGTTGTCCTCGACCTGCACTCCGGTGGTCGGACGCTGGATATCCTGCCGTTTGGCGCCTCCCATGTGCTTGACGACAAAGCACAGCAGCAGGCTGCTCTGGAAGGTGCCAAAGCGTTCGGTGCCCCCTATGCCATGGTGATGTTTGAGCTGGATGCAGAAAAACTCTTCGATACCGCCTGCGAGCGCCAGGGCAAAGTATTCGTCGCCACTGAGCTGGGTGGGGGCGGCACTTCGACACCTCAGAGCATAGCCATTGCCGAGCGCGGCGTGCGCAATTTCCTGATTCACTACGGCCTGGTAGAAGGTGAAGTGGAGATGCCAGCAGGCGGGCAGATATACCTCGATATGCCCGATGCCAGCTGCTACGTGCAGAGCCAGCACTCTGGCGTGCTAGAGCTGTTGGTCGCGCTGGGGGACGAAGTGAAAAAAGGCCAAACCATCGCCTACGTGTACGACATGACCCGCAGCGGCACCGAGCCGGTGGCCTATAAAGCAGAGCGCGACGGCATTTTAATGGCTCGCCGTGCGCCCTCACTGATCAATATGGGGGATACCCTGGCGGTGATTGCCGATGTTGTTGAACGCCTGGAGGCGTAATCTTCGGCATGATGAAACTTGACCGATATGATCTGAAAATTCTCGACATCCTCTCCCGCGATGGGCGAATCACCAAGTCGAAGCTGGCCGAGGCGATCAACCTTTCGGTCAGCCCCTGCTGGGAGCGGGTAAAAAGGCTGGAAAAAGCCGGGGTGATTGAAGGGTATACTGCGCGCATCAACGCGGATGTGTTGGTGCCGCGCAATCCTGTATGGGTGCAGATTGAACTCAAACAGCACAACGCCGACAGTTTTGCGCGCTTTGAAGCGCTGGTGATGCAAACCCCGGAGGTGACTGAGTGTGTGGCGGTGGGGGGCGGTGTGGATTACCTGGTGAAGTTTGAAGCCCGCACCATCGACAGCTATCAGCGCCTGATGGATAAGTGGCTGGTATCTGACGCGGGGATTGAGCGTTACTTCACTTATATTGTGACTAAAACGGTGAAGAAGGAGCCGTTGGGAATTGACACTGACGGCTCCATGTAGGGTTCACCAATCTTTAACTTTAAGTGTCTATTTCTTGGTTTTCCAGGTATCCAGCCATGCTTGGAAACGGTTACGTTTTCTGGAAATGGCGTCGCCCGCAGCGCTAAAATTATCGCTGACCTCATCAAACGCGGGAGATAAACGGTCACGGCGGAAGCGCCGCCAGCGATAATAGCCGTATCCGAATAGACCGCCAAAGGTGATCAGAAAGAGCGTCGTGAACCAGTTAAAGGGCTTATCTTCGGGGCCATCAACAGGCGTAATTGAAATGGCATTGGGGAAAATAGAAAAGAAGATGCTTCTCCAGCCAAAGTATCTAACAGCGACCCACTGGGGATCTGTTTTGGTGGAGACCAGGTCGTTGGCTTCGGTGTAAAGGTTCGCCGTATCGAATTTGAAATAGGGCGGCCACCCCCAACCAGTATCCTCATTGCGATAGACAATGGTTCGACCATTACTCCGTACACCTTGGATAAATTGCACGTCACGGTTCATCAGCCGCTTCGACTGGGCGGTTGGGTCAGACCAAAAAATGCGTGTCCAATCATCCAGGTCGATACGCTCTTCGTGGGTGTTGACGATACGCACCACGTCGTACTTGGGTAGACTGTAGTGTAAAAAAGCAGCGAAAAGCGTCCAGAAGAGAAGCAAAACAAACCATTTAACATAGACCATCGGGTCGCCTCACATATAGTTAGTAACGTAGAGGGTAAGCAGGATGGCACTTGGCGGCATAACGTAGACCAAGTGAATCAGCTTGCGTCGAAAAGAGCGGTCGTACTGCTGCATGCCTTGACGTATAAAAGTGGCACGACATTTATTTGAAGCTTGCCGTTCCCAGCGCTTGCGTAGCGCTAATCGATGCCTGAAGCGCCTATAGGCGGCGAGAGCGTTATACAGAATCGCCAGGGTTAAAATGAACGTCAGAACAAGTCGCATAAAGGGAAACATCGCGTGTTCCTCCACAGAGCTTGTAAACGGCAACACAACATCACTCTTCTGCACCGAAAAGATAGGCACGTGCGCTGGCTTTATCAGGTGCATACTCCCGTGAGAGAAAGTCGCAGCAGTAGGCTTGTTTCGCCTCAGGCCAAGTGCGGTATTGGCGGTAAAATTCGTTTTTATGGCAGATGAACAGCTGGCGGGTATCAAGCGGCGATAGCTCGGCTAGCAGCATATTGACGAGGTCTTTGTTCGCCGTGTTCGTAGCACGCAGCAGGTAGAAATAGCTGGGGTGCTCCATCTCGATTCTGGGTTTGGCGCCGCGGGTTTCGGCCCACCGCATCATGGCTGCCAAGCCATCGTACTCATGGGGTAACTCGCTTGCATAACGTGAGGCGCGGCGCCGCATATCCGTATACGAAAGGCCTGTGACGTCCATTCCCTTTTGCGTCAGGATTTCCGCCAGTATAAAAGTGACTTTTTGGCGCAGGATATCGACTTCCTGGGTATCTCGCCCTTTGATAACGGGCTCGGCAAGCCGATTGTGTTGTAAAAACTCCCCTATTTTCTTGCGATCATCCAGGCTAAGTATTTGCTTAACTGGGAATTTTCCTAACGGTTTTTCGGTGCTGGCGATTAAAGCTGAGCTATCGACATCTTGAAAGAGATACAGGCCGCCAAAGTGCGCCGTCCAGAAGTTTTTTTGCTCAAATGCCGCATGCTCGAGTCGCACTGGATTGCGTGAAATGTTACCCGTGCGTTTGACGGTATCGACCATATCGTCAATCAGGTGATTATCAAACCAGCTGTCCTCTTCCTCCATAAAGCGATCGATCAGGGACTCTAAGCGCTCAGCTTCTGCGATAGTACCCGTGGTCGTGTCGGCCTCAATGACGATGCGTCGGATATCAAACAGCCGTTCTGGCCTATCAACATCCAGCACAGAGTTTTCAAGCTCCCCAGCCACTGCGTCGGTTGCTGTTAGGGCAAAAAGCTGCTGCTCGTTAGCATCGATAAAACGGCGAAGTATGTCCCGATTGGTAGAGAACTTGGCGTTGAGTAGTGGGCAGTACTTCTGCTCGGTTGAGAGCAGGATAAACTGCCGATTGACGCCGCCGTGATTCAAGTAGTAGTGATCTTCAAGCTCATCACCGATCTCCGGCGAGTAGCCGGAGATGTCGATATGAAACTCTGTCAGCGCAGTGGTTCTCCCCGTGAGGTGTTGTAACGCACGGCCATAACGCTCGACCAGCGCTTGCGAACTGACATGAAAGAGGTTACCAAACATCAGTCCCTTTTCGATCAAGCGTTTCATGTTTTCTGCTCCTCCAGGTAGCGCCGACGCGCAGCTTCCTGAAGTCCTAGGTCGCGAACCATGGTGTCAATGGCGGCAGCATCGGATTTGCCTGCATAGCGGAACTCGCTGTCGGCGTAACGGTTAATCTCCTGTAGCACCATATCTGTGGTAATAGGGACTCTCAGCTCGGCAATCATATTGGATTTCGTATCGTAATCCTTAAACAGGAAAAGCTCCGGATTCTCCATCCACTCATCCGGGAGCTCGAAATCCATTGAGCGCACTTTGACGGCATCGGTGATGTTCTTGATCGCGCGGCCGGTGAATCGCTCGTCGGCCTCTTGAATGGCTTTCAGATAAGTGCCGAGCTTGGCGATGGTATCCAGCTCGCCTACTTGTGTGTGCACGCGATCAAATACCGCCAACAGTGTCTCTTCCTGGGGGCGGTTATGAGCTTGAAAAGAGTTAGCCACTGCCTTCTGGATTTCCTGGGCAGCGTAAAGCGCGTGCTCGCCCAGCGGGATCTGGTGATCCTTACCGAGTAGAAGGTGAAGAACGTCGATGTAATCTTCGCGGGTTTGCGGGCCATCGACCAAAAAGCGCGCACCTGAACGTTGGCGCAAGGCGTCATCGACGTTTTCGGGATAGTTAGAAAACATGCCAAAGGTACAATTGCCGCGCACGACCGTGTTAGCACCTGCAAAGGCATCCATCAACACCGCAGTCACTTCCTGCTGGCCCGCTGAGGATTGGCGGTCTCCACGTTTCCCGGCGATCTGGTCGATATCATCAACGGTACCGAAACCAATAACGCCTGGATCCATCAGATTGCTAATGAATGACTTGGCGTTCTGGCCGGATTTCCCTTGGTAGCTATCAATGTTGTCGATACCGAAGTTCTGGTAACGAAATGGATACCCGGCCGCCTGGCAGTAGTCGTTGAGTAGCCCCGCCATCATTTGAATCAAGGTGGTTTTACCCGTCCCTGGTTTACCGTCGCCCATGAACGTGAAGATAAAACCACCCATCTCGGCGAAGGGGTTTAAGCGTCGCTCAAAATCGTAAGCCATTAGCATTTTGGCGAGTCGCAGCGACTGGTATTTAGCGATATGGTTGCCCACCACCTCATGAGGCTTTTTGAAGCTCATGGTAAGCGTGGTGGATTTTGCTTTGGTGGCAGGCTCAAATCCGCGCAGCGTCAGGTCGTCGGCTTCTATACGCCAGACTGCGTCGCTAAACGGGGCGAGTCGCGGTGCGTTTTGTGCGCGCAACGCGACTTTTTCCATGCACTGCTCAGCAAAGGCGCTGAGCGTTGCTGGCAATTGGCTCTCGTCGGTGGCATGAAGCGTGAGCTTTTGGTCGAGTTCCCAGAGCGTTCCATTCAGTGCTAGGGGCGCATTGTCCGTCAGTAGCTCCGCGACCTCCCCAACTTCGACGCTGTTCTCGTTAGCATGAGGGGCTATCAGGAAGGCAGTGGCATTGGCAAAGACATGCACAACAGCGAGGGCTTCGCCTGCCAGTAGCTGGGTGAATTCAGCTTTACGTGCGGTGTCCAGAGTGCCTGCCAAATTAGCCCGCTTAAGTTCAGTAAGCCCCGATGAATCAGCGTAAGCTTCACCCACTGCCAATGCGATAGCCAGCGCCCGCCGCAACTGATGAAGCGCCGTGGCTTGGAGCGGCGAGACAAAAGGATCGTCTGTTTCGAGCCCCTCGATGCGTGCGCGCACATGTACGCCATCGGGACGGGCGGTGGAGCGGGTTACTAAGCCTGGCGTGGTGGTTCGCAGACGGCGAGTCTGGCCGATGCCGGGGGAGCGCTCTTGTACTGCTGTTTGTTCCGAGGCCTGGGGTTTGGCCAAGCGCGGCGTATGGTCTATTCCTTCTAGCATCGTGGTGGCAGTGCCGTAATGCTTGCGAATATCCTCTTCTCGAAGTTCCATCTGGTCGCTGGTAAAACTCATGACATCCTCGGTTATAGGGCTATCCTGCCCTAATGACATTGCTCCAATACCGTTAGCGCGCAACAATGCTGCTATAAGTGAGCGCCTGGGTCGGTAATTTTGATTTGCAGCTGTTTAGTAACTCAACACTTGCCCCTTGGGGCTAACCACGAACTTGCGCACATCAAGAAAGCCTGGGGGATCCAACTCAGCAAGCACTTGAAAAGGGTGTTGTGGCAGTATGATGGCGCGCTCTGTGCGCGTGGCGCCGGTATCAACCCCTCGGCTACCGAAGGGATCAAGGGCAAACACTTCACGCTCTACTTTGCTAAACCATCCAGCGCGTTCCTCGCGTACCTGCTCGCTATTTAATTCTTCAAGCGTCCAGGCAAGGGCCCAGTCCTGGCCCTCCTGGGTGGCTGCCTGCTCAAGCACTTGATGCAGGGGCCCCGACTGCTCGGTATAAGCCGATGAGTACATCGGGCCTAGGTGGTAACGACTCAACTGTTTGGGGTGAAGGTCACTGAAATCCTTATCGAAGCCCTGGGCAATGGTCAGTAGCTTCAAGCCCACTAAAGATTGCGACATAAGATGTGACTGCACCTGAGGCCAACGGCTTTGATCCTGGGGCAGGGGTGTCTTGCCGCTATCTTCCAGCTCTGCCAGATAGATGACGGGTAAGTTGACTTGACTGTCGTACACCGCCCAATGAATCAGAAATTGGCGGCGACCATTATCACTGGTGCCCAGCGAGATAAGAGTTGGGTCATTACGTGCCCAAAACAGGCCACCTTTCGTCAGCATTTGGTAATAAAGGCGTTGTGACAGGGCAAACTGCAGCTTGGTAGGCGTTTGTCGTTCAGTAAGAATAGTGTGAAGCATCTGCTTCTTCAGAGACTTCTCCGAAGGCAGGTTGGCAAGATGAAGGGGCGCTTGCTGAACGTCATTGCCCATGGTCAAAAGCTCGGATGCCACTGGAAAGCCGCTGTCCCGTTTATCCATCGTCAGGCTGTCCATCTGAGGGCCTAGCTCATTGCCGACGAGTAGATACTTCATGCTTAATGCCTTGAAAGTACGGTTCAGTCTAATCAAATAGTCCGTTAATACCTTGGCATTGGTTTTGGTAAGCTTTCCTTCTGCCTGCAGTGTCACCGCAGTTCTAGCGAGGTAATGGATAATATGCTCGAACTTGCGAAAATAACGACGCGAGGCAAACGGGTCTGCCAAGTCAGTATGATCGCGGCTTAGCTCAGTCATTGGTTTCCCCAGCGAGAACAGGCTTGTTCTCGATCATCCTTTCGTTGGCTACGAGCAACCATCGACACATTGGGCGAGCGGTGCTCACCCAATGCTGATTGATCACTATCTTAAAAAACTTCGTGGGGCGAAAATCAGCCCCCGTACAGGTTCTTATCGTGCTTCTCAACGATGGCGGAGAACCGACGGGCAAAACGATCATCGGCTTTGGCTTTTTTCTCAATAATATCGCGGGCAAACACCATGCTGTCTTCGTGCGCTTCCATCATGTCGGCCATGCGCTGATTGGTAGCCGAACCAATGCCAGCCATGGCTGTTTGCGCTTCCTTATCGGTTTCAACGCCGATTTCGTTGATGCGGTGAGCGACTTCCTGTTGCTGAGCCGTTTTGAGCGATTTTGTCAGGGCGTCGTAAAGCACAACGCGTTGCTGAGTATCTGTCTGCAGCTTGTTGATCAGCACCATTTGGGTAGCCGCTTGGTTCTGCAAACTATCAACCCAGGTTTTACCCTTTTCGACATAGCGTTCTAGCGTCTGAGATTTGGCAATTTTGACCTGCTCTTGCTGTACCAGGGCATTATATTTTTCGTTCAGGTTGGCCAATTCAGTTTCAAGCTGGGTTCGAGACGTCGCGTCCTGCTCTACAGAGATTTTATTTTCCAGCTCAACGATTACTGGATCAATTTCAAGTAATTCAGCGCGAACGGCTTCAAGTTCCTGTACCGTCGCCTCCCGGTCATCAAGGGTGGAAGTGAGGTTTTGTTGAACTTTTTCTTGCTGCTCTTGTAATGTTTCTAGCTGGTCTTTTAATAGACTGACAATAATGTCTGATTTTGAAATCAGGTCTTGCAGCTTATCGTCGATATTCGCCCCGCGAATTCGCTCTTGCCGCATTGATTCAGACTTCCCCTTACTGAAAAAACCGACAAAGTTCTCCCAGCTCGACTTTGAACGCATGCCGTCAAAATCTTTCGAAAATGCCGCTGTGGTATCATCCAAGCCCATGATAAGTTCGGCAATGTTGGCGTTCATCAGGTCTGAGTGAGCTTGCACATCATCAAGCGTGGCATTCTCAATATCAAAACCAATATCTTCACCTGCCTCAATTTTTTCTCGTGCGGTGTCCAATTGCGATGTCACTGAAGATATCTTGGCTTTAGAAGCCTTAACAGTATCTTGCGAGTCCTGGATCATTTTGTCGAATTGAGATGCACTCATGATTTTATCCTTAATGAAGTATGGTGAAGATCCTTATAAAAAGGGCTTTATAGGTGATTTTAGTTTCACATGTCAATGTTATACGCCTTAAAGGGGCGATGAAATCCGGGCAATTAGTTGCCCAGCAATAAAGCAGTAAGCCATATCCATAATAATAAGGGCGGAAAGTAACGGCAGAAAAAAAGGCTGTTTATACTGCGTTTACAAAAAAAAATGCAATTTTACCCAATCTTTTCAAAAACACTTCGTGGCTCCTCTCCGTTAACCTGGGGGCATTCGACGGCAAGGCTAATAAGTGCTTGCTGACAATGCCACACAGTGATTGCAGTGCTCAGTTAGCCAGCCTGCATTTGAGGAGAGGTTCCCATGACCACACTATCGACCACGCTCGCCAAGCGCCTGGAAGATCCGCGTCTGTTCCGGCAGTACGCCTACGTGAACGGCAAGTGGACCCACGGGGAGGGCGGTCGCGAAGAAGCGGTTTATGACCCTGCCACCAATGAAGCCATTGGCCATATCCCGCTGCTGGAAGCCGAGCAGATCACCGCCGCTGTAGATGCCGCTGAAGCTGCTTTTGTACACTGGCGGGCGCTGCGTGCCGACGAGCGCTGTGAGCGTTTGCTGGCTTGGTATGACCTGATTCAAGCCAACCGCGAAGACCTTGCCACTATCATGACCTTGGAGCAGGGCAAGCCGCTGCCCGATGCCCGTGGCGAGGTAGAATACGGTGCCAGCTTCGTGCGCTGGTTTGCCGAAGAGGGCAAACGCACCTATGGCGAAACCATCCCCAGCCATATTCCGAATGCTTCTCTGGGCACGATTAAAGAGCCGGTGGGTATCGCGGCGATGATTACGCCCTGGAACTTCCCGCTGGCGATGATTACCCGCAAAGCCGCCGCCGCGCTGGCAGCGGGCTGCCCGGTGATCGTCAAACCCGCCAATGAAACGCCTTACTCTGCGTTGGCGCTGGCGGAGCTGGCTGAGCGGGCGGGTATTCCGGCGGGGATTTTCAACGTGGTGTTGGGTGATCCCGCGGAAGTCTCTAAGATTCTCTGCGCAGAGTCGCGTATTCGCGCATTGTCGTTTACTGGCTCCACTCGGGTTGGTCGCCTGCTCATCGAGCAGAGCGCCAACACCGTCAAGCGTCTCTCCCTGGAATTAGGGGGCAATGCGCCGTTTATCGTTGGGCCCGATATGGATCCCAAAGAGGCGGCCTTTGCGGCAATAGATGCCAAGTTCCAAACCGCGGGGCAGGACTGCTTGGCCGCCAACCGTATTCTGGTGCACGAATCCATCCACGATGAGTTCGTTGAACACTTTAGCGAGCGTATGTTGGCGCTAACCCTGGGTAATGGTTTGCAGAGTGAGATTGACCTTGGCCCGCTGATTCACCGCCAGGCGGTAGAGAAAGCGGCCGCGATTGTCGATGACGCCATTTCCAAAGGCGCCACTATGATCGGCGGTGATCAAAGCCAGGCACCCGGCGAAAACTTCTTTATGCCAGCAATGCTGACTGGTGTGACGCCGCAGATGAAAGTGTGGCGGGAAGAGAACTTCGCGCCTGTGGCCGGTATCACTGCTTACAGTACCGACGACGAAGTCATCGAAATGGCCAATGACACCGAGTACGGCTTGGCTGCCTATATCTACACCCACGATATTCGCCGTATCTGGAAGCTAATGCGCGCACTGGAGTACGGCATGGTCAGCGTCAACTCGGTTAAGATGACCGGCCCGCCGGTTCCCTTTGGTGGCGTTAAGCAGTCTGGCCTTGGCCGTGAGGGCGGCGCCACGGGTATCGATGAGTATCTGGAAACGAAGTATTACTGCCTGGGTGCGCTAGGTTCGGTGTCTGGAAGCTAGCGCGGATAGTGTCGCAGTCGAGGCTGGTTAGGCACTAAGCGAACCGTCTTTTTCAGGGCCGGAAAGAGCTCCATGCAATTCCGGCATTTCCGCCATCCTTGGCGGTCAGATGAAAAAGCCGAGCGCCCAGGGACGGGGTTACAGCGTGTTCGCGTGTGCCTAACCAGCCGTGCAGCCCGCAATATTTTAAATGCCGCCCCGCTGATCGGGGAGGTTTACTGTATAGAGAGAACGCTATGAGCTTGCATCAGGATTTGATTGAACGCGACCGTAAAGTCACTTTCCACGCCTCTACCCACCTGCGCGACTTCGCCCACGGCGATTCGCCGGGCCGGGTGATTACCGGCGGCAAAGGCATCAATATCGTGGATAAAGACGGCCGTGAATTTATCGACGGCTTTGCCGGGCTTTACTGCGTTAACATCGGCTACGGTCGCACCGAAGTCGCCGAAGCGATCTATAAGCAAGCGTTAGAGCTCTCTTACTATCATACCTATGTGGGCCACTCCAACGAGCCGCAGATCGAGCTTTCCGAGCGCATTCTGAAAATCGCCGGGATGAACATGTCCAAGGTGTACTACGGCATGTCCGGGTCGGATGCCAACGAAACTCAGCTCAAGATTGTTCGCTACTACAACAACGTGCTGGGCCGCCCGCAGAAGAAAAAGGTTATCTCACGCATGCGCGGCTACCACGGCTCCGGCATTGCCTCGGGCTCGTTAACCGGCTTGAAAGCGTTCCACGACCATTTTGATCTGCCGATTGACACCATTCGCCATACCGAAGCGCCGCACTACTACCTGCGCGCTGCCGAACAGCACGGTATGACAGAGCTTGAGTTCTCTGCGTTTTGTGCCGACAAGCTGGAAGCGATGATTCTGGAAGAGGGCCCTGACACCGTGGCCGCGTTTATTGGCGAGCCGGTACTGGGTACAGGCGGTATCGTACCGCCGCCGGAAGGTTATTGGGATGCCATACAAGCCGTGCTGGCGAAGTACGACGTACTGCTGATCGCCGATGAAGTGGTGTGTGGCTTTGGCCGTACCGGCTCCGATTTCGGCAGCCATCACTACAACATGAAGCCTGATCTGGTCACCATCGCCAAGGGCTTAACTAGCGCCTACCAGCCGCTTTCCGGCGTGATTGTGGGCGAGAAGGTGTGGCAGGTGCTGGAGCAGGGCACCGGTGAGTACGGGCCCATCGGCCACGGCTGGACCTACTCTGGCCACGCACTGGGCTGCGCGGCTGGCCTGGCCAACCTGGATATTATCGAGCGTGAAAACCTGGTGGGTAATGCCGCTGAAACCGGCGGTTACTTCCAGCAGCAGCTAAAGGCTAACTTTGAAGGCCACCCGCTGCTGGGTGACGTGCGCGGTGTTGGCCTGATGGCGGCGCTTGAGTTTTCGCCGGATGCCAAACAGCGCTTGCACTTCGACCCAGCACTTAAAGTCGGCCCCCGTGTAGCCGCTGCTGCCATGGAAGAGAACCTGATTGCCCGCGCCATGCCCCAAGGAGACATTCTCGGCTTTGCGCCGCCGCTGACCATTAATCGTGGTGAAGTGGACGAGATGATTGGCCGTGCCAAGCGCGCCATTGACCGGGTGACCGATGAGCTAGTGCGCTCTGGCGACCTGAAAAGTGGCGAAAAAGAGGCCGCGTTTACGGTTTGATGACCTGATTTAGCTTTTTAAGCGCCGCTGCCTGTGCAGCGGCGCTTTTGTTATTGAAGGGGTCTACTATGCTAAAGATATAAGCTGAACTCAGGCCACAATTAATTGAAAGTTAAGGAGTAGCTAACGATGCAACCGGTCTTAGCCTTCGATGTGTACGGTACTTTGATCGATACCCAAGGGGTTACCGTTGAGCTTGAGCGCCGCCTAGCGGATGACTCTAAAGCGGGTGAGTTTGCCCGCCGCTGGCGCGATAAGCAGCTAGAGTACAGCTTTCGCCACGGCCTGATGGGGGCTTATGTACCGTTTTCGGAGTGCACCCGCGAAGCGCTGGTGTTTGTTGACCGCGCACTGCAAACCGGGCTTTCGGATAACGACCAAGACCATCTAATGGCGGTGTACGGTGAGCTGCCCGCGTTTGACGATGTAGTGCCTGCGCTAGATCAGCTTCGCGATGCGGGCATACGTTGCGTGGCATTTTCGAACGGCACCGCTGATGCCGTGTCCAAGCTGCTCACCCGCGCAGGCGTTGAGAGCCATATGGACGACGTGGTCAGCGCCGATGAGGTAAAACGCTTTAAGCCAGACCCGGCGGTGTACGCTCATCTGCGTAGCCGCTTGGAAACTCGCCCCGAACACACCTGGTTGGTGTCCAGTAATCCCTTTGATGTGATTGGCGCCACCCATGCAGGCCTACGCAGTGCCTGGGTACGGCGCAGTCCTGATGCGCCTTTTGACCCCTGGGGTATCGAGCCAGATATGACGGTGACCGATCTGGAAGCATTGGCTGAGCGCATCATCCGTTAGGTTGTTAACCTATGTCGACAAGCCGCATAATGACGCACGCTTAACGACTTAGGAGTTAACCATGTCAGAAAAAATCTACTGTATTGCTGGTTTTAAACCCAAACCGGGCAAGGAAGAAGCGGTATTCAAAGCGCTTCAGTCGTTAGAGCCGAATACTCACCGGGAAGATGCCTGTATTCACTACACCGTGACCCGGCAGATCGAGAATCCTTTCGCGCAGGGCACCAGCTACCCGATTGTGTTTCATGAAATCTGGGCCAGTCGCGAGGAGTTTGAAGCACACTGCCAGCGCCAAGAGATCCAAGACTTCTTTGCCAAGCACGTTGAAGCGCCGGATGGCGATATCGAAGATGCCAACGTGTGTGTTTACACCGATGAGCCCTGGAATTTTGACGCGCCCCAAGTTTAAACGAATCGAGCTTTAAGCGAATCAAGCTTTAAGCGATAAAGGAGCCAACATGACCGATAAAAAGATGAACGTCGAGAGCTTTAACCTGGATCACACCAAGGTCAAAGCCCCGTACGTGCGCTTGGCCGATATTAAAGAAGGCCAGAACGGCGACCGTATCCACAAGTACGACCTGCGTATCTGCCAGCCCAATAAAGAGCATATGGAGATGCCCGCGCTGCACTCCCTCGAGCACTTGATGGCTGAGCTGTCGCGCAATCACACCGATAAAGTGGTCGATATCAGCCCCATGGGCTGCCAAACCGGCTTCTACATCGCGATGATTAACCACGACGACTATGACGGCGTGATCACCATCATCGAACAAACCCTAAACGACGTGCTAGAAGCCACTGAAGTGCCTGCCTGCAATGAGATGCAGTGTGGCTGGGCTGCCAGCCACAGTTTGGAAGGCGCCCAGGAACTGGCTCGCAACCTGTTGGCCAAGCGCAGCGAGTGGACGGAAGTGTTCGCTTAAGCGTAATGTAACCGTCAATGGGTCGTTAGCCGACGCCTCCTCGTGCTGTATCAAGCAAGGGGAGGCGTTTTTATTGAGAGTGTTTTAACAATGGAAAACGTCAACCAACAGTGACATGCTGGCGTAACGTAAATATCTTCCAAGGGGTAGGCATTACTATGCTGTTGGACACTTGGCTTTTATACCTAATCGCCTGCCTTGGTCTGTCGCTTTCGCCTGGGCCAAACGGCCTGCTGGCGCTGACTCATGGCGCACTACATGGCAGCCGTAGAACCCTGTTTACTATTATCGGCGGCGCGACAGGCTTTATGCTGATTATTGCCCTGTGCATGTTTGGGATTGGGGCGCTGCTCAAATCGTCCGTGGTATGGCTAACAGTGCTGAAATGGGTTGGTGGGGGATATCTTATTTGGTTGGGTATCCAGGTATGGCGCTCGCCACCGATTACGGGCGAGGTGGGTGTGAGCACAAGCCAAGCCAGCGGGTGGCACCTGTACCGCCAAGGGGTACTGGCATCGATTACCAATCCCAAGGTGCTGCTGTTTTTCAGCGCTTTTCTGCCTCAATTTATCGACCCACAGCGAAGCTTGATGCTGCAATATTTCGTGCTGGCAGGCACCTTTGTGGCTATCGAATGTGTGGTGGAAGGCCTGCTTGCCAATATGGCTAACCGCATTCGCCACTGGCTGAAGCGCGTTGGCCGCGTGTTCAACCGCACTTGCGGCGGCATCTTCGTTGCCATCGGCGCCGCGCTGCCGTTGCGCCCATGAATTTAGCTCTGCATGGTTGATGAATGCAATGAATGCATGATTGAGAAGTATTGACTTCCGCCTATGCTGCCCCTATAAACCCGGTACAACCCACCACTCTAGGCCCTCATGTTCCTCCTAATCACGATTGCGACCCTTTCAATCGCGTTCTCGTTTTTATGTTCCATCCTTGAAGCGGCGCTTCTTTCAATTACGCCCAGCTACATTGCTAAGCAGAAAGAAGATAACCCCAAGCTGCACGCCTCGCTTACGCGTCTGAAGGCGAATATCGATCGGCCCCTAGCCGCTATTTTGACCCTCAATACGATTGCCCATACCGTGGGGGCAACTGCAGTAGGTGCTCAGGCCGCGGTCGTGTTTGGCGAAGCCTCTATCGCCATTGTTTCGGCGGTAATGACCATGGCGATTTTAATACTGTCGGAAATTATTCCGAAGACCATTGGCGCGACTTACTGGCGTGGTTTATCGCCGTTTTTACCGCGCTTTTTAAATCCGATGATTATAGGCCTGCTGCCTTTTATCTGGATGTCGGAGCAGATCACCCGCCGACTCGGTAAGTCGGAGCACGATGTCGACCTGCGCGATGAAATTAAAGTACTGGCACGCGTCGGTCTGGAAGAGAAGGTGCTGGATGCAGACGAGTCGCGCACCATTATCAATATGCTCAACTTGCACGATATCGTCGTCAGTAAAGCGATGACCCCGCGCACGGTGTGTGAAACCGTTTTGCCTGACATGACCGTGAAAACCTTCGATGAACAGTATGGCAAAGCGCCGTTTACACGCTTCCCAGTGATGGACAACGGTGAGCAGGCCTTTGGTTATGTGCATAAAGCCGATATGTACCACGCCGACGATGCCAAAACGATGCGCGAGCTAATGCATCCGATAGGCAGCGTGGACGTCTCACACAACATTGAGCAGGTGTTTACCTCCATGCTGAAAGACCACCTGCATATGCGGGTGGTCTACGATGAGCACGGTACCTTTGTAGGTTTAATCACCTTAGAAGACATTATCGAAACCATTCTTGGGCAGGATATTGTCGATGAAACCGACAATGTGGCCAATCTACGCCACTATGCAAAACAGCAGTGGATCAAGCGGGTTAAGCGGGAAGATAAAGACGCCAAAGCAGAAGAGTAATTTCTAGAAAGGGATGCTCTGTTTGTAGAGCTAAAACGGCGCCTTCGGGCGCCGTTCTGCTTTTACAGGCATTTATATTCAGGCTTTTACGCCGTTAGACTACGCTTGGCAGAGCGAGTGAACGTTGTGCTACGACTCGCTGTCTTAGCGCAAAATGATCTATAGTGAAGGTGTTGAAAGTCAAATAAGCTATTAGGGCGTCTAACGCCCATTAAGGAGGAGAGCATGTCATTACGTATTAATGCCGTCGTACCTGATTTCGAAGCGGAGACTAGCCAAGGGCCGATTCGTTTTCATGACTGGATTGGCGACAGCTGGGCGATCCTGTTTTCGCACCCAAAAGACTTTACCCCGGTTTGCACAACGGAATTCGGTGCCGTTGCGCAGCTGAGTGCCGAGTGGAAGAAACGCGGCACCAAAGTGATCGGTGTTTCCGTAGATGGCGTTGAAGACCACAAGCGCTGGGGCAATGACATCCAAACCGTCAGCGGTAGCGAAGTCGATTTTCCGATCATCGCCGATGATGGGCTAACGGTGTCAAAACTGTACGACATGCTGCCAGAAGATGCCTACCTGCCGGATGGGCGTACGCCCGCAGATAGCGCCACGGTGCGCTCGGTGTTTATTATCGGGCCAGATAAGCAGTTGAAGCTTTCCATGACCTACCCGATGACCGTAGGGCGTAACTTTGCAGAAATCCTACGCGCCCTGGATGCATTGCAAACCACGACGAAACACGGCGTTGCCACCCCAGCCGATTGGACGATAGGTCAGGACGTGATTATTCCGCCTAGCGTTTCTGACGCCGATGCCAAGCAGAAGTATGGCGAGTATGAAACGGTTCTGCCTTACCTGCGTAAGACGCCACTGCGCTGATTGCGTTAATAGAGTGGAGTAAAAAGCCAGCGCCTATGCGCTGGCTTTTGCATGGTGCATCAAGCGGACTCTAGCGCAAGCTGTTCAATAGACGTTGAAACGCTGCGTGCCCCAGTGAGTATCTCATTGACGATAATCTCAATTTCACTCACGCTGGTTTGGCTCGACTTGCCTTGCTCCACTACCTGCTGCATGGCTTGAGTGGTGCGCTCTACCAAGGCGCTGTTCTCTTTTAGCACTCGGGTAATATCGTCCACCGCTTCACTAGAGCCTTTGGCCAGGCGGCGCACTTCGTTAGCCACCACCGCAAATCCGCGACCCTGTTCACCTGCGCGTGCGGCTTCCACCGCGGCATTCAGTGATAGCAGGTTAGTCTGGTTAGCGATACGGGCAATCGACTCGGTAATACTATTGATACTCTGTGCCTGTTTGTTAAGCGCGGCGATTAGCTGCTGCGCTTCTGCTAAGGTTAGCGCCGCTTGCTCTGAATCACGCACCACGCGTTGCAGGTGGCTAAGACCGTTTTGGGCGATCTGCTCTGTTTGAGAAGAGGTGCTTTGGGCGGCAGTGACAGCCCGTGTGGCGGATTCTGCTGCCTGAACGGAGCGGGTGATATCGGTGGCGAACTTGACCACTTTGACGACGTTTCCATGGCTATCTTGAATCGGGTTATACGTTGCCTCTAGCCATACGCTGGCGCCACGAGAATCCAAACGTTCAAACTTCCCTTGCATGTACTCACCCTGTGCCAGCCGTTCCCAGAAACGTGGATTGGCTTGTGAAAAATTGGCAGGGCAAAACATTCGGTGGTGCGCGCCCACTAATTCATCATTTCGATACCCCATCACCTGCTCAAAATTGGAGTTGGCATTGAGAATTTCACCACTGGGGGTAAATTCAATCACCGCCATGGAGCTGTTTAGCGCGTCCAGGATGGCATTTTTCCGCTCCGCCTCTTGATGGGCAGCCGTAATGTCATTGGCAATTTTGAGTACCTCTACAACCTTACCCCGCCGATTACTGATCGGTATGTAGGTAGCCTCTAACCAAATTTCCTCGCCCTGGGCATTAGAACGACGAAAGCGGCCTTGTTGACTATGCCCAACTGCCAGGGTTTCCCAAAAGGTGCGGTACTCAAGGCTACGGCTATCTTCTGGGAAGCAGAAAATGCGGTGGTGTTGCCCCTTCACTTGGTCAAGCGTGTAGCCCACGGTGGTTAGGAATTGCTCGCTTGCCTTTTTAATCACCCCTTCAGGTGTAAAAGAGATGTAAGCGGTGTGTTGATATAGTGCACTGTGTAAACCATTGGAAGTGAGAAGTGTGAGCATTGCTAGTCCTGTCAGCGGGGCTATGTAAGTCTTGTGTACAAGATTAGAGCAGTCCTGGTCTATAAGCATTACTTTGTATCTAGATGACACAAAATGTTGCATTTGTAAGTTTTTGGCGTTTTTGATCATTAGTTTTGGCTAATTACCAGGTCAACTAGCCGGACTGTTCATAATAAATAGCTTTAGATGATGCCACCTGAGTAGCTGCTGGTTAGAGAAACTTGCAAAGCGGTGAAAGCTAATCGTTACTTGCAGCTCTTTGTATATTAAGTGTATAAGAATTTATTGTAGAGCAAGTCTTGAATAAAATCACTCATATGTATTGGTTTTGTACAATTTTTTATTGAACGTACGAAGCATTCTGCTGATGGGAAGTGGAAGTTAGAGAGGGCGGTGGTTTGTAGTGTTTGGCTGATGAGACTAATCGTCTAACGTTTGGCGCAAATTATGCTGGGAGGCCGGGTGATGGGTGCCAACTTGGTGTAACAGGTCGAATTGACGGGCGCAGTTGCGACAGGCTTTGCACATCGACAGATGCATACGCAGGGCCATCTTTTCACGCACCGATAGTGTTCTGTCTTGTTTTAAAGACATCAACCTCGTGGCTTCGCGGCACATGAGCATAGCAAGCTCCTTCAAGCTAGTTTAACCAACCATGATCCAAGCACTCTCTTAGCCGTAAACGCGCACGGTGTAAGATGACCCAGCAGTTGGTTTCAGTAATGCCGATTTCCTTACAAATCTCTGATGTGGAAAGCCCCATTAATTCACGCAGGGTAAATACCCGTGCAATGCTCTCCGGTAAGGCGATAAGGCAGGCATCAAATACCTGCCAGAAGCGCTGGTTTTCTAATACCTGTTCAGGCTCGCCCCAGTGGCTAGGGCGGGCAGCGCTCTGCCAGTGACCATCCTGCTGAAACAGGCGGTCAAGGGTATCGTCATCCAAGTCCAGCTCTAACGGTTGCCAAGCTCCTTGGCGGCGCTGTTGCCGGAGTTGATTTAGAATTTTGTATTTCAAAATGCCAAACACCCAGGTCTCGAATTCTGAGCGCCCTTCAAAGGTGGCACTTTTCTCAAAGGCGGTGAGTAAGGTTTCCTGTACCGCATCTTCAGCGGCGGTGGCATCACGTAGCTGCAACCGCGCAAAGGCCACTAAGCGTGGGCGTAGCTGGGTAAAGTGGGCCGCGGCTAATTTAGCGGAAAAAGGCACGATGATCCCTTTAGTAATGTCTCCAGGGCGCACACTTACACCGTGCTGATGAAGACCACCATTATTTATTCATTGGGTGTTAGTGCGTTAAAATACGCACTGATACTACGTTAGACAACAACCTGCCGTTCTCTTTAATGCCTTTCTGATAGCCAACTGGGTTTATGCTGTCCATGGAAAATACGTTGTTACTAGGTTTTTTGGGCAGCTTAATTGCTGGACTGTTGACGGCGGTGGGTGCGTTGCCGGTGCTGTTAGGCAAAACACCTAGCCGGGGTTTTCGCGACCTTGCGTTGGGCTTTGCGGCGGGTGTGATGCTGGCTGCTTCATTTTTCTCGCTGATTATCCCCGCGCTGGATGCTGCAGAAATCTACTATGCCGGTGGCCCTGTGCCCGCCGGGATTGTTTGTGCGGCTATCTTGCTGGGTATGGGCGCCATTGCACTGCTTAACGAGCACTTGCCGCATGAACACTTTGCCCAGGGGCGTGAGGGGCCGGAAGCCGCTTCGCTGCGCCGGGTGTGGCTGTTTGTCTTTGCGATCACCATTCACAACCTGCCGGAAGGCATGGCGGTAGGCGTCGGCTTTGGTGCCAATGGGTTAGAGGGCGGCATGCCGCTGGCGATCGGCATTGGCCTACAGAATATGCCGGAAGGGCTGGCCGTGGCGGTTGCGCTAATGGGCGAGGGCTACTCAAAGCGGCGCTCCTGGTCAATTGCCGCCCTGACTGGGCTCATCGAGCCTATTGGCGGGCTATTTGGCGCCAGTATTGTCAGCGTTTCCCAAATTCTGCTGCCCTGGGGGCTGGCGTTTGCCGCCGGTGCCATGCTGTATGTGATCAGCCACGAAATCATTCCCGAGACTCACCGCTGCGGGCATCAGAAAAAGGCCACCTTTGGTTTGGCCATGGGCCTGGTGATTATGCTGTTTTTGGATGTGTGGCTGGGCTAGTCCTAACCTATGATTTCCGCGCCACCGTGGGGGCCCGCCTGGTGACACAGGCGGTGGTCGCTAAGTACGTCGATGATATGGCACTGGCCAACACTGCCTCCCGCGCACTGATTGATCATGCGTTTTAGCTCATCGCGTACCGCGGTGAGTCGCGCCAGTCTCGCTTCTACCTCGGCAAGATGACGTTTTGCCAGCGTATCCACCTCATGGCAAGGCATCGCGGGGTGGTCAGCCATTTCCAGCAATTCTCTTACCGCCTCCACCGAAAAACCAAAATCCCGCGCATGACGAATAAACGTCAAACGGCGGATAGCAGCTGTGGTGTAGCGCCTTTGGTTACCTTCGTTGCGCGGTGCTGAAGGCAGCAGTCCAATCTGTTCGTAGTAGCGCACCGTTTCTGGCTTGCAACCGGACTCACGTGCCAACTCACCGATGCCAATATGCCGCTCCTGGGCGGGCTGGTCTGAGAGATGTTCTTTCATTACTTGAACCTCTAGTGACTACAGGTATTACGCTGCTCTTAATATAGATGAACTGGGAGCGAAGAGCGATGAGTGGCACCACCCCTGCTAAAACGTCACAACACCAGACGCCACCAGCAGCGAGCGCACCAACTACCCTGCGCGTGCAGGGCATGGACTGCGGCGGCTGCGAACGTAAGGTAGAAACGGCGCTAAAGCGCTTAAGCCACGTTGAACTAGTTTCAGCGAGTTCTGTCACCGGCTCGGTGCGATTAACCGCGTCGCCTGGTAAAACCCTGCCACATTCCGATATTGAGTCAACGATCACGGCGCTGGGCTACCAGGTAATCGATGAGTCGGTGAACACAACTGAATCGGAAAAGTCGTTCTCATGGTGGCAGTCGCCTAAAGGGCGTTTGGTGATTGTCAGTGGTGTATTGCTGGCGCTTGCCTGGGGGCTTAGATTCGCCTGGCCCACCCTGGACAGTTGGCCATTCATCGCCGCAACGGTCGTTGGCCTTGTGCCGGTTATTCAGCGTGCTTGGCAAGCGCTTAAGATGGGTAACCCTTTCACCATTGAAATGCTGATGAGCATCGCAGCCCTAGGGGCACTGGCGATAAACGCCGCCGCTGAAGCGGCAGTGGTGGTGTTTCTATTTGCCGTGGGGGAGATGCTGGAAGGCGTTGCCGCCGCTCAGGCGCGCCGCAGTATTTCGGCGCTTTCCAAGCTGACTCCCTCTACTGCGCGGTTGATGGAGCAGGGCGAAGCTCGGGAAGTTGCTGCCGCGTCTCTGGTGCCGGGGCAACGAGTGCAGGTACGCCCTGGCGACCGTCTGCCCTGTGACGGGCAAATTATTGCCGGTCACTCCTCGATTGATGAATCGCCTGTGAATGGTGAGTCGGTGCCACGGGAGCGTAGCGAAGGCGAGTCAGTATTTGCTGGCACCGTCAATCTGGATGGAGTGCTTGAAGTTGAGGTAACCCGCAGCGCTGAAAACAACACCATCGCCCGAGTGATTAAGCTCGTGGAGGAGGCTCAGGCGGCCAAAGCACCGGTGGCGCGTTTTATTGACCGCTTTGCGTTTTACTATATGCCGGCGGTCGTCGGGGTGGCGCTGCTGGTGGCTATCGTTCCGCCGCTGGTGTCGCCAATGCTGTGGTCTGAATCCATCTACCGCGCCCTGGCGCTACTGCTTATTGCTTGCCCCTGTGCGCTGGTGATTTCGACGCCCGCGGCCATTGCAGCCGGGTTATCGGTGGGCGCTCGCAACGGTCTGCTGATGAAAGGCGGTGCGGTATTAGAGCAGTTAGGCAAACTCAAGCGGGTCGCGCTGGATAAAACCGGCACGCTGACCGCGGGTAAGCCCACAGTGACAGATATAGAGAGCTTTAATGGCGTCAGTGACGATGAAATAGTGCGCCTTGCCGCCGCCCTGGAGCAGGGGTCAAGCCACCCTCTTGCTGTGGCGATTAGCGATTATTTTCAAAATAATAACGGCCAGCAGTCAAAAGCTACGTTGCCTAAAGTTAACGCTAGCCGTGCGTTAGCGGGGCACGGCGTTGCCGGACAGGTGGAAGGGCGTGAATTAATGCTAGTGAGTCCGCGCTACTTACAAACGCTCACCCAGGGCAGCAGCAAGCTAGACACCACTATTACTGCACTGGAAACCCAGGGTAAAAGCCTTGCAGTTCTGTTAGAAAACCAGCGGCCTATCGGTCTAATTGCCTTGCGGGATGAGCCCCGTGAAGATGCTCGCGAAGGTCTTCAAGCGCTAGAGCGCCTAGGTGTGCAAGCCGTGATGCTCAGCGGTGATAATGCCCGCACTGTGGCGGCCATTGGTGAACAGTTGGGCATTGAAGCAGAAGGCGAGCTGATGCCGGAAGATAAAGCCCAGCGCGTGCGCGAGTGGCAGGCGCAAGGGCTTGGGCCAGTGGGTAAAGTGGGCGATGGCATCAACGATGCACCGGCACTCGCAGCGGCAGAAGTGGGTATTGCCATGGGTAGCGGTACCGATGTGGCGCTTGAAACCGCCGACGCCGCGCTGCTTAAAAATCGAGTGGAGGGGATTGCCGAAATGATAGCGCTTTCCCGGGCAACCATGCGCAATGTAAAAACCAACGTGGCCTTGGCGCTTGGCTTCAAAGCGCTGTTTTTGGTCTCTACGGCGCTGGGGATTACGGGGATGTGGGTCGCGGTAATGGCTGACACTGGGGCGACCGTGCTGGTCACCCTCAATGCATTGTACTTATTGCGTTACCGCTTTAATGAAATTGGCTAGAAAGTGATCGACTTAAACGAGTCAACTAGTGGCTCTGTACGTACTCGACCAACGCCTGGGCGAAGGAGTCGGTAGAGCCAGTGCCGCCCATATCGGGGGTGACCATATCGCGGCGGGTTTCCAGCACGGTACGAATACCCTGGCGGATGGCGGTGCCTTTCTCCGTCATGCCCAGGTGGTCAAGCATCTGCGCCGCGGCCAGCAGCAGGGCACAGGGGTTGGCGATGTTTTTGCCTTCGATATCCGGCGCTGAGCCGTGCACCGCTTCAAAGATCGCCGCTTTTTCGCCGATATTGGCCCCTGGAGCCAAACCCAAACCGCCGACTAAGCCAGCACAAAGGTCAGAGAGAATGTCGCCAAACAGGTTGGTAGTGACCACTACATCAAACTGGTGTGGGTTCATGACCAGCTGCATGCAGGCGTTATCGACGATCATCTCCTGGAACTCGATCTCAGGGTACTCTTTGGCAATCTCCCGCGCCACGTCCAGGAACAAACCCGAGCTGGTTTTGATGATATTGGCTTTATGTACCGCGGTGACTTTTTTGCGGCCGTTGCTTTTGGCCAGTTCAAAGGCGTAGCGGACAATGCGTTCGGAGCCTTTGCGGGTGACTTTGATCACCGAAATGCCGGTGTTGCCGTCGTCGATCATCTCCTGGCCGTCGGAAAGGTACGCACCTTCGGTGTTTTCCCGAACCGTGATCATATCGATGTCGTCGTAGCGCGAGCGGGTGCCGGGGAAGCTAATCGCCGGGCGCACGTTGGCATAAAGGTCAAAGTGACGACGTAGCTGTACGTTAATTGAGGAGAAGCCTTTGCCAATCGGCGTGGTCAACGGGCCCTTAAGCGCAATGCCGTATTTTTCGATGGCGTCCAGTGATTCCTGGGGAATCAGCGTTCCATGCTTTTCAAGGGCACCTAAGCCCGCATCAATGTGCTGGTAGGTTAAGCCGCAATCTAACGCGTCGAGTACTTTTAGCGTGGCATCCATAATCTCGGGGCCGATGCCGTCGCCCTTAATGACTGCAATAGATTGGCTCATTTGCTGCTCCTCTTTAATCTGCTTATCGGCGGAAAAACCGTGCCGCTTCAACGTGAATAGTTGGCAATCAATGTCTCTTTTAGCGGCGCAATGATACGTCAAAAGAGGATCAAAGGTCACTCTGTCTAAAGTCGCGACATATCTCTGGGGGCTTTCAGCCCAGGGTTAGACGTTAGGTGCAATGCAGCAGAATTACTGGTAGGATACGGCACTTTGTCGCACCTTGCTTTCGGCAATACGCTCCTTGCGACACGACTTAGGTACAACCCTTTCTTTTCGCAACTGTAAAAGAATCTCTGCCAATGACTGCATTCATACATTGCTTTTCAGGGCTGATGACTCCGCCCTAGCCCCTCGCCCTCTCTATGGTGCTGGTAGTGCATTCACTGTGCTGTCATCGCTTTCTGGTACTTGTTAGCGGCCTAAGCTCTTAACGGCTAGGTGCTTAACGTTCAAGTTTCCAGTACCTGAATTTAGCGGTATCTAACGCTAGCTCATCACTATTTAAAATAAAAAGCTGATCATCCCAGCGTGCCAATATGTTGGCAGTGCTTCCCATAGTTGGCTGCGCTGTTCAACTGCTTTTGGCCTGTTATTAACCAAAAACGTGGATCCCTCGCATGTACGAAAAGTTTAAACAATCTTGGCTCTCCAACCTCAAGGGCGACACCCTGGCGGGGATTGTAGTAGCGCTAGCGCTAATACCCGAGGCCATTGCGTTCTCGATCATCGCAGGCGTTGACCCCAAGGTCGGCCTGTACGCCTCCTTCGCTATTTGTGTGATTATCGCCTTTACTGGTGGCCGTTCCGGCATGATCTCAGCCGCAACCGGCGCCATGGCGCTACTCATGATTACCCTCGTGAAAGAGCACGGTTTAGAGTACCTGCTGGCCGCCACGCTGTTGACGGGCGTGCTACAGATTGTGGCAGGTTATCTAAAGCTTGCTGAGTTGATGCGATTCGTATCGCGCTCGGTGGTGACAGGGTTTGTCAACGCTCTGGCTATCCTAATCTTTATGGCTCAGTTACCAGAGTTAACCGACGTTACCTGGCACGTTTATGCCATGACCATTGCGGGCTTAGCCATCATTTACGGCTTCCCCTATGTGCCGGTAGTGGGTAAAGCCATTCCTTCGCCACTGGTATGTATTGTTGTACTCACTGCCGTGTACATGCTGACTGGCATGGATATTCGCAGCGTTGGCGATATGGGCGAGTTGCCCGATAGCCTGCCGATGTTTTTGTGGCCTGAAGTACCACTGAATTTTGAAACCCTGATGATCATCCTGCCTTATTCGTTAATGTTAACGGTGGTTGGCCTGCTGGAATCGATGATGACAGCAACGATCATCGATGACTTAACCGATACCAAGAGCGATAAAAACCGCGAGTGTAAAGGCCAGGGTATTGCCAACATTGGCGCGGGTTTGATTGGCGGTATGGCGGGTTGCGCCATGATTGGCCAATCGGTGATCAATATTAAATCCGGTGGCCGTCGCCGTACCTCAACATTAATTGCTGGTATCGCACTACTGCTGATGGTGGTTTTCCTGGCCGATTGGGTATCCCAGATCCCCATGGCCGCGCTGGTGGCGGTAATGATTATGGTCTCTATCGGTACCTTTAGCTGGGAGTCGATTCGTGATCTGAAAAAGCATCCTTTGAGCACCAATATCGTCATGGTGGCCACCGTTATCGTAACGGTAGGTACTCACAACTTGGCGATTGGCGTATTTGTTGGTGTGCTGTTAGCGGCGATGTTCTTTGCCAACAAAGTCGGCAACATTATGTATATCGGCTCTAAAGAAATAGAACCGGGGAAAGAGCGTGAATACGAAGTCGTCGGTCAGGTGTTCTTTGCCTCTTCCGAGCGCTTTATCGGTGCCTTTGACTTCAAAGAGAGTATCGACAAAGTCACTATTAACCTATCCCGTGCCCACTTCTGGGACATCACTGCTGTCCAGGCGCTGGATCGCGTGGTGATTAAGTTCCGCCGTGAGGGCACCGAAGTAGAGATGGTGGGCTTGAGCGAAGCCAGCGCGACGGTGGTCGACCGCTACGCGGTGCACAACGACCCCGAAGCGGTTGAAAAGTTAATGGGCGGCCACTAACCAGCAAGGAGAGCGATATGACAGAACAGGTATTTGCCGCTATTGACGGCTCCCAGTTTTCTGAAGGTGTCTGCGATTACGCCGCCTGGGCAAGCTTGGCTATGGATGCACCGTTAACCTTTGTGCATGTGGTCGATAATCACTCCGAGGTGCCCGAAGAGCAAAACCTTTCCGGCAACCTGCGTTTCGGTGCCCGTGAAAGGCTGATGAAAGAGCTTTCCGAGCTCGACGAGCAGCGCGCTAAGGTGAATCGTGAGCAGGGTAAGTGGATGCTGGAAGCGGCCAAAGCGCGAGCTTTGGAAGACGGGGTAAGCGATCCTATTACCCGCCAGCTCAATGGTACACTGGTCGAAACGCTAGTAGAGCTTGAAAAAAATATGCGGCTGCTGGTAGTGGGTAAGCGCGGTGAAACCGCTCATCAGGCCAGTGGCCATCTCGGCTCTAATCTTGAGCGGGTAGTACGTGAACTTCACCGCCCCATCCTGATGGTGCCGAAAACCTTCAAACGTCCTGAAAAGATCTTGATGGCCTTTGACGGCAGCAAAACCGCCCGTAAAGGGGTCGAGATGCTGGCCCGGTCGCCGCTCTTTGCTGGCGCCAAGTGCCATGTGCTGATCGTAGGTGCGGAAACGGCTGAGCGCCGCTCTGAGCTTGAGTGGGCGTTAAACACCTTGCGCGACGGCGGTCATCAAGCCGAAGGCGCCATTCGTGCTGGCGAGGTAGACGAAGCCCTGCAAACCTACGAAAGAGAGCATGCCATCGACTTGCTGGTGATGGGCGCCTACGGGCACTCGCGTATTCGCCACCTATTAGTAGGGAGTACAACGACGGCAATGCTTCGTGGTAGCCACATACCGGTGTTGATTCTGCGTTAACGCTCAACCAAGCGGTAGCGCATCACCGTTAGCTTACGTTGCGATTTATTTCCTGCAGCCGACCCTCTTTTGTTGAGAGGGCCGGCTTTTTATTACCTTTAATGGTTAAAAAATAATTCATCAAATGATGCTAATATTGCAATGCGGTTCTATGCTGATAGACAGGTTGTGACCTATTCATCCCCTGGAATAGCGAGAGGAGCCTGCTGTGAACATGCCCATGTTGAAAAAGTCGCCTATTGGCTTCGATGAAGCTTCCCCCTCCCACCGTTTTGTCGCCGAATTACTCGCCCAAGCCGATATCCGGCTTGATGGTCATCGCCCTTGGGATATTCAGTTGAATGCGCCCGGCGTTATCGATAGCGCCCTTTCGCGAGGCAATCTGGGGCTTGGCGAAAGCTATATGAAGGGGGAGTGGGACGCAGAGCGGCTGGATGAACTGTTTTACCGCTTAATGCGTGCCCGGCTAGGGCAGCGCATCAAACCCACTCAACTCGCTTATCACTCGCTGCGCTCACGCCTGCTGAATCGTCAAACAGCCAAGCGTGCCTGGGAGGTGGGCCAAAAGCACTACGATCTAGGCAACGATTTCTATGCGGCGATGCTCGATCAGCGCATGACCTATACCTGCGGCTACTGGAAAAATGCCCAAAACCTGGACGAGGCCCAGGAGGCCAAACTCGATCTGGTCTGTCGTAAACTGCAATTAAAGCCTGGTATGCGGGTGCTGGATATTGGCTGCGGCTGGGGCAGTTTTATGGCCTATGCGGCCGAGCATTATGGGGTGGAGTGCGTGGGCCTGACGATCTCCAAAGAGCAAGCGGAGTTTGGACAGCGGCTGATCAAAAAAGGGCTGCCGGTAGAGTTTCGTTTGCAGGATTACCGTAATGAAAGCGAGCAGTTTGACCGCATTGTGAGCATCGGTATGTTTGAGCATGTGGGCCATAAAAACTACCGAGAGTATATGAATGTCGCTAACCGCTGTTTGAAAGATGACGGGCTGTTTTTGCTGCATACCATCGGCAAAAACATAGCCAACACGGTGACTGACCCCTGGATTGATAAGTATATCTTCCCCAATGGCGAGCTACCCGCCTTGGGGCAAATCATGGATGCCGCTGAAGCACTGTTTGTAATCGAGGATCTGCATAATTTTGGGGCCGATTACGACCATACCCTGATGGCATGGCACAACAACTTTGAGAAGCACTGGCCCACATTTGCAAGCCAGTATGGCGAGCGTTTTTATCGCATGTGGCGCTACTACTTGCTGAGCTGTGCCGGTGCCTTTCGGGCCAGGGAAATCCATCTGTGGCAACTGGTGATGAGTAAGCAGGGGGTGCTGGGAGGATACACCCGGGTTAGTTAAGTTTTTGCTCTGGTAGCTCTGGTATTAGCCTGCTAGGTACCCAGCGTAAGAACGCCACCATGCCCAATAGTTCTACCAGTGACTGAAACACCACCACCACGACTGCTGCCTGCCATGCGCTAGGTAGCGTCAGGGCGATGGGCAGCATCACAAAAGAGTTACGCGTGCCAAAGCTAAACGCTAGCGTTCTCGCGCTGGCGATGGGTAGTTTAAACAGCTTGCCAAGCCCCTTACCCAATAAAGCTGCAAAGAGTAAAAAACCAATAAAGATGAATACCACCTGCACCAGCACTTGGCTAAGCCCGAACACCGCGTTGACCTGGGAAGTGGCAATTATAAACACCACTAAGGCCAACAAGGGCACTGGCAGTATTCCCAGGTAATACACGGTGCGTTTAACTGCCTTGTGACGCTGGCCTATGTACTCGGTTAACCAGGCGAGTGCTAAAGGCGTGAGAATAAGCCCAGCAAAAGCGCTCAGCAGCTCGCGGGAGAGGGTCAGCCCAAACCACTCACTGCCCAAGAACAGCCACAAATAAACTGGCAGTGTGACCATCTGCACCAGCAGAAGAAGGGGGGTAGCGGCAACCGCCTGAGCGCTATCCCCCTTACCTAAATGGGTGAAGGTGATAAACCAATCGGTGCAGGGCACTAACAGGACAAGCAGAACCCCTGCCAGCACGGCGGGGGAGAGTGGTAGCCAAACAACGGTAACGGCTAAAAAGGCCGGAATGGCCATAAAGTTACCGACCATCAGTGCGGCCATAAAGCGCGTGTCTTTAAAGCTATTGGCAACGCGCAGTAGGGGGATTTGGGTAAAGGTGGCGTAGAGCAGTAGGCCGAGCAGGGGCCAAAGTAGCCCTTCGAGCTGCTCAGCAACGACCGGCGCCTCGACGCCTAGCGTTAACCCCACACCAATGAATAGCAGGTAGAGCCAAGACTGATGCTTTTCCATGTGATCGCGCATCTGGCTAACCCTTTGGTCGACGTATGCTATTAAAACGGATTGTTAACGATTAAGCGCCATACGCTCACCCACCACGGCGGCGCCCAGCCAAAGGGGCAGACTAACCACTATATAAACCAGCGCTATCCCCGGTCGGCCTATCTGCACCAAATGCCATGTCTCTAAGCTAAACAGTGAAAAGGTAGTAAAGCCGCCGCAAAAGCCAGCGACCAGTAATGGCTGTAACGGCGCTAGCTGACCGTGAGGAAAGCGCGAGATAGTGGCCGCCAGCCAGCCAATCAAACAGGAGCCCAGCACGTTGACGACGAGCGTCCCCCACGGAAAGTAGCCCCCCAATGCCGCCTGAGAGAGCAGTGAAATGCCATAGCGCAGCACGCTGCCCAGTCCACTGCCCAGCCCTACGGCTAAGTAGGCTTTCCAGGCACTCATAGCGAGCCCCCCGCTACCATCCAGCCCAGCGCAACCATCGCCAGGCCCAATAGCAGTGTGGCGCCCACGTTAAGAGCGGCACGCAGTGCCTGACCGCCCTGCCACAGCTCAAGCGTTTGTAAACTAAAAGAGGAAACGGTGGTGTAGCCACCCAGCAGGCCTGCCACGGTGAAGAGCCATACAGGTGAGGGAAGGCTGGCTAACCCTTGACTGCCAAGCAGCCACCCGGCAAAAAAGGCGCCACTGGCGTTAACGGCCAGAGTGCCCCAGGGGAAGGCCTTGCCAAAATGGCGGGCCATTAGGTTGGAGATTGCAAAACGTCCCATGCCGCCTAGCGCACCGCCAAGCGCGACTAACAGCACGCCCGTTAGACCATACCCCATACTCTCCCCCGAGTCGCCAGCTTCAATAGGCCGCTAAGTTTAGCATGTGCGTTTTATAGCGTCCGAAGCACGTCAGAGCGTTTTAGGGTGTCGCAGGTCAATGAGTTCGTGTAGAAAAGGAAGAGAATAACAATAATGTTGATGCACCCGCTCAAGGAGAAGTACCCCATGTCAGATCGCGTGTTGGCAGCTATCGATAGTTCTCAGTTTTCAGAAGGTGTGTGTGATTACGCAGTATGGGCTGCCAAAGCACTGAATGCGCCACTTAGTTTTATTCATACTGTGGATAACCACGCCCAGGTAGCCGAGCCGGATTTAACCGGTAATCTGGGGTTGGGTACCCGAGAACACCTGCTGGAAAAGCTGTCAGACATTGAGGAGCAGCATGCAAAAGTCTCCCGTGAACGCGGCCGCCTGTTACTCGACGCCGCCAAGGAACGCGCGGCCAACGCCGGTATTGCCGACCCCCAGTGCTTGCAGCGCAATGGCACCCTGGTGGAAACCCTGGTCGAGCACGAAAAAGACGTAAGGCTTTTGGTGGTGGGCAAACGGGGTGAGACGGCGCACCAGGCCAGCGGTCATTTAGGCTCCAACCTTGAGCGTGTGGTGCGGGAAGTGCACCGGCCAATTCTTATGGTGCCGAAACAGTTTACTCAGCCGCACAATGTGATGATGGCGTTCGACGGCAGTAACACTGCGCGTAAAGGCGTTGAAATGCTGGCCAAAAGCCCCCTGTTTGAGGGTGCCACTTGCCACGTGGTGATTGTGGGTGCGGAAACCGCTGAAAACCGCTCGCAGCTGAGCTGGGCGCTGGAAACCTTACGCGAGGCCGGGCACACCGCCGAAGGGGCGATACGCGCGGGCGAGGTGGAAGAGACGCTGCGTAACTATAAGCAAGAGCATAATATCGACATGCTGGTGATGGGCGCCTACGGCCACTCGCGGATTCGTCACCTGCTGGTCGGCAGTACCACCACCACGATGTTGCGTAAAGCCCAACTGCCGGTGCTGATTTTGCGCTGATTGCGGCACGTTTATGGCTCAGCCGGGATAGTGGAGGCTTCCCGTAGTACGCGCTGAGCCAGTAGCCAACCGGCGATGATAAACACCAGCATGCCCAATAGAAGTGCATGAAAAGGTGCGCCCGCGCTAAGGGCTAACCCCAGTACGGCGGGCGCGACGCCGGTGGAGAACACCATGGCAGCGCTAAGCGCCGAGCGAACCCGGCCTAGGTGCTCAGCCCCCCACAGCTTAATGAGCAGGCCTGAGGCAATCAGCTCTTGCGCGCCCATGGCCAAGCCGCCCCCTACCATCAATGCCCAAATGCTGATATGCCCGCCAATGGTGAGTGCCATCACCATGGCAAAGGCGTAGGGGAGTAGGTAAAGGCGGGCTAGCTTTACGGGGCCCAGTTTATCCACCCAGCGGCCTCCTAATAAGGCCCCCGGCAGTTTGGCGATTCCCATACCCGTCAGCGCCAGGGCATAAACCGCCAGGGAGCTCTCCAGAGACTCCGTTAATTGAGCTTGATAGATAAACAGCCCCGTCATGGTGATGGGAAGGGCCATTAATAGCGGCATTAGCAGCAAAAAGCGTTTTTCTCGAAAGGGGCGAGGGCCGTGAGGCGTTTGTTTTGTTGGCTTAACACCCGGTGCACCAGGCCAGGGTGCTTTTAACAGTAGCCACAGCCAAGGCAAGGCGATGACGCCACACAGTAGCCACCAGAAGGTTTGCCAACTGCTCCAGATAAGCGCAGCCGCCACTAACGGGGGCAGCAGCGCTTCTCCCAGCGGTATCCCTAGGTTAGCCAGGCCAATGGCACGGCCGCGCATGGTGGAAAACTCTCGGGCAGCGAGGGTGTTACCCAAATGGGTCAACATGCCCTGGCCGCATAGCCGCACTATGCCAAGGCCGACTATCCCCAGCCACCACCAGGGCGATAAGGTAAGCAGTACAACGCCGGTTAACAGCAGTGACAAGACGATTGCCGCAAAGCGCTGTGGGTTAATCCAGTCGATGGAGGGCCCAAAGCGCAGCATGCAGAAACCCGCTATCAGGGTAACCACGGCATAGGCGGTGCCAAACTGGCCGACGCTAAGACCCAGGTGGTCTGAAAGGGGCGCTTGAAAAAGACCAATAAAGTAGCTCTGCCCAAGGCTTGAGCTAAACATCGCTAGAAAAGCGATACTGAGTACGCTGCGGTGATCGCGCAGCAGGGTGCGATAGCCCATCGTAACGTTCCCTTCGCGATCAAATAATTAGTAGGTTAACGATTGTTGGTAAATGATTGTAGGCTAGTGGGAGGTGCAGATGAATCACCCTGAGGTGGATATAGTCGTTATCCGTGAGCAATTGCTGGCTCTTGACGCCACGCTCCGCGAGGAGAGCGCCAGCAGTGAAGCGTCCCGTGATACGGTGATGCTGGATCAAACATCGGTGGGTCGGCTGTCGCGAATGGATGCGATGCAAGGGCAGGCGATGGCTAAAGCAGGCGAGCAGCGCCGTCAGCTAAAGCTAAAGCAGATTGCTGCTGCCCTGCAACGTATTGAAGGGGAAAGCTTCGGTGAGTGTGTCGAGTGCGGCGAATGGATTGGGGCCAAACGCCTCACCTGGGATCCGTTAGTGCTGAAGTGTATTGAGTGTGCCGATTAGATCCAGCCTCTTAGAGTCAAGCCGTTTACGCTTCGGCGGCAGCTTCTTGCTGCTGCTCAGTTGTCTGACCTAGGTTACTCGTTGAGTTAATACCCGACAGCAGCGCCTTGAGCGATGCACTCACCGTATCGCTGTCCTCGGCCACTGCGCAGAGCCGCTGGCCATCGATATTTAGCTGTACAAAGGCGATGGCATTGGCTTCACTGCTGGCGCCCAGTGAGTGCTCGCTGTAATCGATAATTCCCACACTGCTGCCGGAGTGGCGCTGCCAGGCATCGGTAAATGCAGACATCGCACCGTTACCCTTGCCAGAGAGGCGCAGGGTTTTATCCCCCTGTTGCAGCGTGACCTCAATGCCCTCTTGCTGCCCTTTGGAGAGCTGGTAATCCATTAGGGATAGCGGTGCTTCCTGGGTGAAGTTGTCGAACATCACCTGGCGAATCATTTCGCTGGAGAGTTCGCTAGCGCGCCGTTCGCTCTCTTGCTGAACAAAGGGCGCCAAGGCCAGCATCATCCAGCGCGGTAGGTTAATGCCGTAATCCCGCTCAAGCAGGAAAGCCATGCCGCCCTTGCCGGACTGACTATTGACGCGAATCACCGCCTGATAGTCGCGGCCGATATCGTGGGGGTCGATGGGCAGATAAGCCACTTGCCAAGGCTCGTCGGGCTTTTGATGCTTGAGGGATTTACGAATCGCATCCTGGTGACTGCCCGAGAAGGCGGTGTAGACCATCTCGCCCACCCAGGGGTGGCGCGGGTGTATAGCGATACCGGTGCACTCGTTAACTACCTGAATGATTTCATCAGGATTGGATAGATCCAGTTCAGGATCGATGCCCTGACTGTAGAGATTCATTGCCAGGGTGACGATATCCATATTGCCCGTGCGCTCGCCATTGCCCAGCAGGGTGCCCTCGACTCGTTCGGCGCCGGCCAACAGGGCGAGTTCGGCAGAGGCTACCGCGCCACCGCGGTCATTGTGGGTGTGCACCGAGATAATCACGCTGTCACGGCGGCTGATGTGCTGGCAGAAGTACTCAATCTGGTCGGCGTGATGGTGCGGCCCGGCCACTTCCACCGTGGTGGGCAGGTTGAGAATGCATTTATTCTCTGGCGTCGGCTGCCACACATCCATCACCGCTTCGCAGATCTCCAGCGAGAAATCGATCTCGGTGCTGGAAAAACTTTCCGGGGTGTACTCGAAACACCACTCAATCTCGGGGTATTGGTCGGCGTAGGTTTTGACCCAGGTGGCCCCTTGTACCGCGATATCGACAATCCCAGCACGATCCATCTCGAACACTCGCTCGCGCTGAATGGTGGAGGTGGAGTTATACAGGTGAACAATGGCGCGCTTGGCACCCACCAACGAGGCAAAGGTCTTCTCAATCAGATGTTCACGGCACTGCACCAGTACCGCAATGGTGACGTCTTCGGGAATTTGATTCTCTTCGATCAGCCAGCGCACAAAGTCGTAGTCGGGCTGGCTGGCCGAAGGAAAGCCTACCATGACTTCTTTAATGCCCACTTTAACGATCTGCTGCCAGAAGCGCTGCTTCTGCTCAACGGTCATCGGCTCAAGCAGCGCCTGATTGCCGTCGCGTAGGTCTTCGCTCACCCAGATCGGGGCGTGATCCAGATCACGATCCGGCCATTGGCGATTGAAGGCAGGCACACGGGGCGCAGGGCGATATTTGCGATGATCGAAAGCAGACATAGTGAACTTCCTGAAGTAGAAAAGAACCGTTTTATGGATAGCGGCTGCTTGTGGCGGCCGTGCTGAGTGATTCGCTGCTTTTGGCAACTCGTATAGTGTAAAGGGTTTGCAGCGCTAGGTTCTTGCGAAGATAGGGAATGTTAGATAATAATTGGCAGGAAGTTTCTTTAATATTTTATTTTTTGGCAGGAGCTGCCTTTTATGTCGGTATCGCCACTGGTATTGGATCGTTTTGATCGCCATATTCTGGATATTGTGCAGCAGGAGGGGCGCATCAGTAATCAGGAGTTGGCTGATCGAATCGGGCTTTCGCCTTCGCCCTGCTTGCGCCGGGTGCGGGCTCTGGAGGAGCACGGCCTAATACTGCGCTACCGTGCGGAGGTCGATTCCCGCCAACTGGGCTATCAGTTAATGGCGCTGCTGCATATTTCCATGGATCAGCATACGCCGGAGCGCTTTGATAATTTTGAGCGTCATATTCGTGAGATACCTAATGTGATCGAGTGTCTGATCATTACCGGTCAGGCGGCGGATTTTCAGCTCAAAATCCTAGTGCGCGATATGGACGACTACCAACACCTGCTGCTGCATGTGATTAACCGCATCGAGGGAGTGACCGGCGCACATACCAGCTTTGTGCTCCGGCGGGTCTTTGAGCATCGCCCGGTGCCGACTGATCGGCTTTGATAAAGAAGGCATGGTCAAGGGTAAGTCAGGCGGTTTAGACTGCTTTTTCTCAACCTATTAGGAGTTTGCACTATGACCATCCAACGTCACGATACAAAAGCTCGCATGAGCCGCGCGGTGATTCACCAGGGTGTGGCCTATCTGTGCGGCCAAGTGGCTGGCCCGGAGGCCCGTGAGGGCGATATCACCGCCCAAACGGAAAGCATGCTGGCGCGGGTGGATGCGCTACTGAAAGAGATTGGTTCAAGCCGTGAGCAGTTATTAAGCGCAACTATTTACCTGAAAGAGGGTGGTGACTTTGCCGCCATGAACGAGGTATGGGATGCCTGGGTACCCGCAGGCTACGCACCGGCGCGCACCTGCGTCTGCGCGCCCATGCCCGCCGATGAACTCAAAGTGGAAATCACCGTCACCGCCGCGGTGAGCTAACTCCTCACCCCTCACTCCTTACTATTTAACCATTCACTTCCCAGACTTTTCCACCGGAAAGCGGGTATCGCGCAGGCTGTCTTTGATTTTCTTGAGGTGGGGTAAGAAGTCTTCACCGCGCCTCAAGGTCACCCCGGTAGCCAGCGCATCAATCAGCGTTAACTGAATGACCCGCGAGGTCATCGGCATGTAGTGGTCGGTGTCTTCGGGGGTGGCGACGTCCAGGGTGGCGGTGCACTCGTTGGCTACCGGCGAGTTGGGCGCGGTGATACCGAGTACCACTGCTCCGGCTTCCCGTGCAAGACGGGCGATATCCACCAACTCACGGGTGCGCCCGGTGTAGGAGATGATCACTACCACATCCCCGGTGTGGCAAGCGGCGGCGACCATGCGCTGCATCAGCACATCGATGTAGGCCATCACCGGCAGGTTGAAGCGGAAGAACTTGTGTTGGGCATCCTGGGCCACCGCGCCGGAGGCGCCCAAGCCAAAAATGTGGATCTGCTTGGCCTGGGTAAGGTAGTCGACCATGCGCTCGACGGCGCTCATATCGATTTCGCGCTGGGCTTGATCAAGGGCGGCGATGGTGGCGCCAAAGATCTTGTGGGTGTACTGGGTGGCAGTGTCACCAGGCTCTACTGCGCGGGTCACGTAGGGCGTACCACCGGCTAAGCTCTGAGCCAGTTTGATCTTGAAATCAGGGTAGCCTTTGGCGCCAAAGTTGCGGCAGAAACGATTAACCGTAGGTTCGCTGACGCTTGCCGCCTGAGCCAGGCTAGCAATGCTGAGACTGGTGGCGACCGTTGGGTCTTCAAGAATTACATTGGCGACTTTACGCTCTGAGCGGTTGAGTTCTTCTAAACGTTCGCGTAAGCGGTCAAGTAAGTCATGAGCCATTAACGGTCTCCATATGGGGGGTGGAACAAAGTGGCTTCCATTCGCTGCACCAGGCCACAAACGCTTCGGCAGGCAGCGGACGAGCATAGAAGTAGCCTTGTGCGGCTTCACAGCCGATAGAGCTTAAATAGGCTGCCTGGGCTGAGTTTTCGATGCCTTCTGCCACTACATCGCAGCCCACACTATGAGCAAGCTGAGTAATGGTATGCGCCAGTTGACGGTCAATCGCGCTGGTTTCCAAGTCCATCACAAAGGCACGATCTATCTTAAGCGTCGAGAAAGGCAACGTTTTAATATACGCCAACGACGATTGACCGGTGCCAAAATCGTCAATGGCCACGGCGATATTCATTGCAGCCAATTGGGCAAGCTGCTGACGAGCGTGATTCATATCGCTCATCAGCCCCGATTCGGTGACTTCCAGGGCCAGGAAGCGCTCGGGAATTTGCCGCTGTTCAAGGCGAACAAGCAGCTGTTGGGCAAAGTCTTTGCGGCTTAACTGACGAGCGGCCACATTCACCGCAATATGAAAATCGTCATTGAGCAGCCCTTGTGCCCGCCAGGTGCTGATATAGCGCATGGCTTCATCGAGCACCCAGTCGCCTATGCAGAGAATATCACCGCTGGCCTCTGCCAGCGGAATAAATTCACCTGGAGAGATGAGGCCGAACTCCGGGTGCTGCCAACGTAGCAGCGCTTCCGCGCCGAGAATCTTGTGGTCAGCCAGCGATAGTTTGGGTTGAAAGGCGAGCGACATCTCGCCACGCTCGGTGGCGCCACGAATCGCCTGCTGAATATGTAGCCGATGCCGTTGCTTGGTCTCAAGCGCTGGTGTGTAGTACTGAACCTTGAGCGATTCCAGAGGTGGCAGCGCTAAGGCCGCCATATGTACCAAGCGTTCTGCCTCAAAGTAGCCTGCATCGGCACTAATGCCGATACGGGCACTGAGGGGAAGCAGCAACTCCTCCAGCGCCTGATCATGGTCGAAACACTCGAGCAGTTGCTCGGCCAGGTGCAGCAGCTGGGTGGAGTTTGCCGTGGGGGTAATGACCAGCAGCTCGCTTCCCCCCCATAACCCGAGTAGGCAGTCAGCGTCGAGCTGTTGGCGCAGCCGTTGGCTAACCGAACACAGCAGTTGATCGGCAACCCGGTAGCCGTGCAGCCGCACCACATCATCGAGTTTATCAATCGCGATAAACAGTAGCCCCGTGCCGGAAGCTTTCAGGGCCGCCTTACGCAACGCCTGGTCTAATCCACGCCGGTTAGGCAACTGGGTAATGGGGTCGGTGCGTGACTGGCGATCTAGCTCTTGGGTGCGTTTGGCGACCATCTGTTCGAGAGTGTCGGCCTGCTTATCACGCACTTGGTAGCGGTGTTCAATGTTTAAGGTATTGCGTATGCGTTGCAATACTTCATCTTGCTTGAATGGTTTGGTGATGAAATCGCGTACGCCCATACTCAGGGCCCGATGGCGGGTCACGTCATCAATTTGCGCCGTCAGCACGATAATCGGCGGCATCTGCTCGGCAAAATGTGCTCTGAGCTCTTCAATCACTGCGTAGCCGTCTAGGTGCGGCATACGGATATCCAGCAGCAGTAGATCCGGTAACTGCTGCTGGCAGTGGCGAAGCACCTCACGGGGGTCATTAATCCCGTGGATGTTTTCAAACCCATACTCGTCAAGAAGATCAAACATGAGCTCGATGTTAACCGTGCTGTCATCCACTATTAACAGATGTTTTTCAGTAAGGCTCATGGTTCCTTCCCTGACGCAGTCTGAATGAACTGGGCAATGGTGGCTTCTAGTTTATCAAGTTCGAGCGGTTTGGTGAGGTAGCCGTTAAAGCCTGCTTCCAAACCGCGCTTGATGTCGCCCGGCAGAGCGTTGGCCGATAGGGCCACCACCGGCAAGGCTTGCAGCTGTGGGTCGCGGCGCATCGCTTCCAATGTCTGGTAGCCGTTCATGCCTGGCAGGTGGACATCCATGAGTACCAGGGCAGGCGAGCAGTGGCGCATTATTTCCAGGCCAATTTCAGCGCTGGGCGCAATCTGCAGCGTTATCTCGCCCAGCTCTTCAATGATGTCTTCCATCAGCCGCTGATTGGCGGGGTTGTCCTCAATATAGAGCAGCGTAAAAGCATTACTAGGCTGAGCATGAACCGGCTGAATCGCAGGAGGCGCGTCGGCGGTAGCGTCTGCGTTAGCAGTGGGTAAGGTAAACCAAAAGGTCGCGCCCTGGCCGGGCTGACTGTCTACGCCCATCTCGCCGTTCATACGCTCGACCAGCTCGCGGGTAATCGCCAGGCCAATACCGGAGCCTTCGATGCTGCCACCTTCTGCATCAAGGCGATTAAAGGGTTCGAATAGCTCGTGCTGGCGTTCAGGGGCGATGCCAGGGCCAGTGTCGGTCACGCTGATGCGCACATGGTCAACCAAGTGGGCCACGGCTATATCGATTGAGCCGTTGGTGCTGTTGTACTTGATCGCATTGGAGAGCAGGTTCAAAAGTATTTGTTTGGTGCGTGTGTAGTCGGCGTTGACCTGCCAACGATCATTGGGCGTCGTATAGCGAAAATGGATGCCTGCTGCCTCGGCGCTGGGTTCCAGTGTGGAGCAGGCGTCGTTAAACACGTTGGCGAGAATAATCGGCTCGATGGAGAGCGTCATATGACCCGCTTCGATCTTGGCCAAATCCAGCACTTCGTTAATCAGGCTAAGCAGATGCTGGCCACTCCGCTCGATTTGGGAGACCTGGCGATGCTGTTTGTCGCCCAGCGGTTCGCGGCGGCTATTGGCCAAAATCTGAGAGAAACCGATTATGGCGTTGAGCGGGGTGCGTAGTTCGTGGCTCATCGACGATAGGAACTCGCTTTTCGCCCGGCTAGCGGTTTCCGCCTGGTCGCGGGCCGCAGCCAAATCACGCATGACCTGTTCGCGCTCGGCCATTTGGCTGTAAAGGTTGATCAATAGCGAGCAGGTGTCGGTAAACGGTTGTAGCCAATCCAGCAACGCTTGGTTAAGCGGCTGTTTACTGTTGGCAATGGCATACATACCGACTAACTGTTCGCCGCTGAAAATGGGCACGCCGAGGTAATTATGCAGGGGCGGATGCCCGGGAGGAAAGCCGCCGCGTTGGGCGTGGCCATACACATCGTCGGTCATAATCACTTCACCGAACGCAAACACCCGGCCCACCAGCGAGTGGGGGTTCGTGATGGTCATGTCGCCGCTACGCAGCTGCTCCATCAGGAGGCGAGACTCTTCACTCCATGACAAATCAGTAATGGCGTGGATTTTAAGGGCATTGGTGGTGTTGGTGGGCAGTACTTCGCCAATCAGGGCGTAGTCGCTATCGGTCAGTTCGCGCAGCGCCTCCATTAGAAACACCCACAGCCGTTTCCCCGACATCAGCGCTTGATAATCCGTAATGCCTTGGTGGAGTACTTTGAGCAGTTTCTGCTCTTTATGCATCCTTTGAGCAGTGTGGGATAGCTCTAGCTGTAGCTTGTGTTGGCGGAGTAGCTCTTCAACCTGACCCGCTAAACTGCTGAGTAGCGTTAAATCCCGCTCGCTAAACTGGCGCGGCTGGCGATCAATAATACACAGCGTACCAATGGCCATGCCTTCCAGCGGTCGCAGTGGATAACCCGCGTAAAAGCGAATGCGCGGCGCGTCGTTGACCAGCGGGTTGTCTGCAAAGCGCGCATCCTTATGGGTGTCCTCAATGACCAGAGGAGCGTCATGGGCGATGGCATGGGCGCAGAATGAGACGGTTCGATTGGTTTCGCACGCCTCAAGCCCCTGATGTGATTTGAACCACTGGCGCTCTTTATCGATCAACGAAACTAATGCAATGGGCACGCCGAACAGGTCGCGTGCCAGTTGCGTCAAACGCTCAAAAGCCGAGTCGTGAGGCGTATCGAGTACCTCTAGAGCATGCAAAACCGCCAGGCGCTCTGTTTCGTTATGAGGAGTGTCTGGGGCGTGCATGGCCGTTCCAAAGCTGAGAGTTAATAAAACCTTCTATAAGGGCGTTAGACTAATAGGTAGTTACATATCGGACATTAACCCACAAGCTTTAGCCAAGACCTATAAGTTTTATTAGCCAGCGCCGGTAAGGTGGATACAGCATGCGGCTAGCCGAGCGTTTAGCTTGATAGAAGATGCCACGCAAATGGCTAAAACGTTCAAAACCGTGACGACCATGGTAGGCCCCCATGCCGCTTTCGCCGACCCCGCCAAAAGGTAATGAGGGCACAGCGTGATGGAGCAGGGTGGCATTAAACACTAGTGCGCCGGAGCGTGTCGTTTGCAGCAACTGCTGCTGTAAGCCCTTGTCATGTGTGAAGGCATACAGCGCTAGCGGGTGGGGGCGGGCATTGACATAGCGTATTGCCGCTGACATATCGCTCACGCCAACCACCGGTAAACAGCGGCCAAAAATCTCTTCGCGCATCACCTGAAGCTCCCGGTGCGGGTCGATAACCAGCGCAGGGGCATGAGGGCCGTGGTCGATGATTCTGCAGCCGTGATTATGGGCTTCTTGCAGCATGGCATCGAGCCGCTGCTGGTGGGCCTCGTTAATCGCGTGGGTGGCCGCATTATCATCGGGTCGCTGGCGTTGAATAGCTTCGCTCAACGCTTTGACCACAGCACTAATATGGCGGCTTTCAACCAGCACGTAGTCGGGAGCGATACAGGTTTGCCCGCCGCTCATGCCTTTACCAAAAATAATATCCGCCGCCGCTTTATCGAAATCCGCATCGCCTGCCACGATGGCGGGCGACTTACCGCCTAGCTCAAGCGTCGTTGGAGTCAAATTCGCCGCGGCTGCTTGAGCCACTTGCCGACCTACCGCGCTGGAGCCTGTGAACACCAGGTGATCGAATGGCAAAGCGCTAAAACGACGCGCCACCTCTGCATCGCCTTCGACGACCTTCAGTTCTTCAGGGGTAAAGTATTGAGGCACCAGCCGTTGCAGGAGGGTGCTGGTAGCGGGGGAGTGCTCGCTGGGTTTAAGCATTACCACATTGCCTGCTGCAAACGCATCCACTATCGGCATTAGCGCCAGGCTCCAGGGGTAATTCCAGGGTGATATCACCCCGACAACACCCAGCGGCTGTGGCGCAATGCGTGCCCGGGCAGGCATTAACCGCCACGGCATACTGACTGACCAAGGGCGCATCCAATGCCATAGATGCAGTCGGGTGTGGCGGATAGCATGCAGCACTGCGCTGATTTCAGCCATGCGTATTTCCACATCGCTGCGCTGGCCAAAATCCGTTTGAATCGCACGGATAATCTCAAGCTGGTGGTGCTTGGTCATACGCGCTAGACGGGCCAACCGGTCACGACGCACCGTTAGCGTCGGGTAGGGCATTTGATCGGCCGCTTGGCGCTGCGTTTGAAAGTCACCCGTTAGATCGCGCGTCATGGCCTCTCCTTATGTGTCGTTCCCGGCGTGGCGTTAACGTTAAGTACGGTAGTTCAATCGCCGCATCTGCTTTCATTGGTTTCGTTGGCACAGCCCTTGATTTAGCTCTTTGAATTAGCCCGTTGATCTGGCCAGCGGGTATAGACGATGAGTGTAAACGGTTTCTATAAACAGTTAGTGTAAAGTGGTCTTTTAGCCTCTATCCGCTCGGGAAGGTGTTATGCCGTTACCCCCACTGTCGACCACTATTCTACCCACCATTGAGGCCATTACGGCAAGCCAGTGGGATTCACTGGTCGATGACGATCAGCCATTTTTGCGTCACGCGTTTTTACACGCCCTGGAGGCCAGTGGGTCTGTCAGCGAGGCTACGGGCTGGGAGCCGTGCCACCTGAGTGTATGGCAAGGCGAACAGTTGGTCGCAGCGCTGCCCATGTATTGCAAGCATCACTCCTACGGTGAGTATGTGTTTGATTGGGGCTGGGCGGAAGCGCTGGAGCGCGCCGGGGGGCGTTACTACCCCAAAGCCCTCAGCGCGGTGCCGTTCACGCCGGTGCCAGGGGCGCGCACGTTAATTGCCAGGCACGCTGATGCCAGTGCCGTCCGTGCACTGCTGGCCAACGCGTGGCGGGAGCAGTGCGAACGCCTTGATCTATCAAGCTGGCACCTGCTGTTTGCCAACGAGGCAGATGTCACCGCCTGGCAGGCACAGTGTCCTGAGTTGATCAGCCGCGAAGGTGTACAGTTTCAGTGGCGGGATCGCGGCTTCGGTGACTTTGAGGGCTTTCTAGCCAGCCTGACCTCGAAACGGCGCAAAATGATCAAGCGCGAGCGGCGTTTGGTCGCAGAGCAAGGCTTACAGGTAGCGCGTTTGGAGGGCGAGGCGATCACCTCAGCGGATATGGCGCACTTCTATCGCTGCTATGCGATCACCTACCATGAACGTGGTCGCCCCCCTTATTTAAATCATGATTTTTTTGAGCGCCTGCGCCAAACCATGCCGGAGACGCTGGTGCTGGTACAGGCTTACATTGAAGGGCGCCCGGTGGCGGCAGCGCTCTATTTTCGTGGCAGTAGCACGCTCTATGGGCGCTACTGGGGAAGCGAAGTGGTCGCTGATTGCCTGCATTTTGAGGCCTGCTACTACCAGGGGATCGACTACTGTTTACAGCGTGGCTTAACCCTGTTTGATCCAGGTACCCAGGGCGAGCATAAGCTGGTACGCGGCTTTGCACCCCAGCGCGTGCGCTCGCTGCACTATATTAGTCATCCTGGGCTTGCCGCGGGTGTCGCCCAGTTTTGCCATCAAGAGGGCGAACATGTCAGCGCCTACCGTGAGGCGGCCCACCAAGCGCTGCCCTTTAAGTAGTCATTTAAGCTGCCATTTAAACGAGGCACGGCTCGCTGGTGTTGCGCCTTGATGGCATAATGCGCGCCAATCAGCGCGTCTGTTTGATACAACTGCTGTTTTAAAACGTGATTTTTACCTGCAGCTTAATCGATCGTAAGCAAACGTTAGGCTGTAATAGATAGGTTATCGGAGAGCAGTAATGCGTAAATGGCTAGTGTTGACATTGCTTGCTGTCTTCGCGCTGCTGCAATACGAGCTGTGGTTAGGCAACGGCGGCTGGCGCGATTTACAGCACGTGGAGCAGCGGGTGGCGATGCAAGAGGCGGCCAATGTGCCCATGCGCGAGCGCAATGCGCGGCTGGCGGCAGAGGTGACGGATTTAAAAACCGGTTTAGACGCGATTGAGGAGCGTGCCCGCAGCGATATGGGCATGGTGCGCACCGATGAGCAGTTCTTCTGGGTGCCGGGAGTGGCGATTGAAAATGAGCTGATCGGTATTAATGCAGGTCTGGTTGCTCCCCAGGAGCCGCCGCAGTGAGTCAAGTCTGGTTAATTGTTCCTGCGGCGGGTCAAGGTCGTCGTATGGGGGCCGATAAACCCAAACAGTATTTGACCTTGGCCGATGAACAGCCGGTGCTGGCGCATACCTTGGCGCGTCTTCATCGTGCTTTTCCTAGCGCTCGTCTGGTGCTCTGCCTGGATGCCGATGACCGCTGGTTTTTACCTCACTGGGTGCCTTTTAATGACTGGCAGCGGGTGGTGGGCGGCAGCGAGCGAATGGACAGCGTATTAAATGCTCTTCATGCGATGGCGGCCGACGATGACGATGTGGTGTTAGTACATGATGTGGCTCGTCCCTGTATTACCGTGAACGATCTTCTTGCGCTTTATCAAGCCGCGGCGACCCACTCCGCAGGTGCTCTTCTGGCGATGCCGGTAGCCGATACCATGAAACGTGCCGATGACCAGTGCCAAAGCGCGCGCACTGAACCCCGGGAGGGGTTGTGGCACGCACTAACCCCCCAGGGCTTTCGCTATGCGCTGCTGAGGCGAGCACTGGAAACTGCTCGCCAGCAGCAAACGCTGGTGACCGATGAGGCCTCGGCGGTTGAAGCCTTGGGCGAGTGCCCACAATTGGTAACGGGGCGGCGCGACAACCTGAAAATTACCCACCCGGATGACTTGGCGCTGGCAGCCGCGATTATGGCGGCACAAGCCGCTAACACGCCAGGCAGGCTTTAATCACTAGGAGCTTATAATGCGTATTGGCCACGGATTCGATGTACACCGTTTCGGCCCCGGCGATCATTTAATGATCGGCGGCGTGAAGCTGCCGTTTGAGCACGGTTTTGTGGCCCACTCCGATGGCGATGTGCTGCTTCATGCCATTAGCGATGCACTGCTGGGCGCCTGTGCGCTGGGCGATATTGGCCGCCACTTTCCGGACACTGACCCGGCATGGGAGGGCGCTGATAGTCGCGAACTGCTACGGCACGTGGTCATGCTTGTTCAGGAACAAGGCTATGGGGTAGTCAATATCGACGCCACGCTGATGGCCCAGGCGCCCAAAATGGCGCCACATATCGAGGCCATGCGGAAAGTCATTGCCGCCGATCTAGACGTTGGGCTTGGCCAAGTCAACGTGAAAGCCACCACCACCGAACGGTTAGGCTTCACCGGGCGTGGTGAAGGTATCGCCGCGGAGGCAGTGGTGGTGCTTGACCGTGCTGAGGCACTTAATGATTAATATGCCGGTGTGGCAGCGCTGTCTCGATGCACAGTTCGGTTCTCCTAAACCGGGCCAGTACCGTGCCCAGCCGGAAGATTTTTGGGTCGATGAGCAGCTTGATTTTACCCCTGAAGGGCACGGGGAGCATCTGTGGTTGCGCGTTGAAAAGCGCAATCAAACCACGTTAGATGTAGTCAAAACCTTAAGTCGGCTTTGTGGCGTAACGCCCCGTGATATTGGTTACTCTGGCATGAAAGACCGCATTGCCGTCACACGCCAGTGGCTAAGTGTGCATCTGCCCGGCCGTGATGCGCCGTCGGAGCTTGAGCAGTCGCTTACTGCGCTGGGTATAACGGTCGTGGAGCAGGCGCGCCACCCCCGTAAGCTGAAACGTGGCGTTCACCGTACGAATCGTTTCGTTTTGCGCTTGAGCGGTGAAGCCATCGAGGGCGACGATTTTATTGGTCGCTGGGAAGCACTCTGTCAGCATGGCGTGCCCAACTATTTTGGCCCCCAGCGCTTTGGCCCGGAGGGACGCAATCTTCAGCGTGCCGAAGCATTACTTAACCGAGGTTGGCGTAAACGCGACGACCGCCAGGGTATGATGCTCTCCACCGCGCGCAGTTTTCTGTTTAATAAACTGCTCAGCGCGCGCATCGCTGATGGCACTTGGTCACAGCCGCTGGCGGGCGATACGTTAATGCTGGACGGCACGCAAAGCGTGTTTCGTATCGATGCCACCGATGCGACGCTACAGGGGCGTGCCGCGGAACTGGATGTGCACCCCACCGGGGTGTTGTGGGGTGTTGGCGAAGCTGGTGAGGGCGACGCTGGGGTTTATGAGGCGCGCTTGCTGCAGCACTATCCAGGTTTATGTAGTGGCTTAGAGCGCAGCGGGGTAAAACAGGCGCGCCGAGCACTGCGTATGCGGCTGCTTAACCCCAAACTCACTTGGGAGCCTGGCGCCGTCCGACTTTCGTTTGCACTGCCGCGGGGTAGTTTCGCCACCGCCGTGCTGGGTGAGCTGATATTAGCGAGCTGACGTAAGGTGGGCTGAATGCAGCCGTCAGTGCCTGGATGACTAATCAGGCTTAAAGGTTAGTAAAAGTGATGGATATGAGCCGTCACATTACGCGCTTATGATCAAGGAGACCCGCCATGCGGCGACTACTGCTTTCCAATGATGATGGTGTGCACGCACCGGGACTGCGTGCGCTGCACGATGCGCTGTTGGCCCATGCCAATATTCGCGTAGTGGCGCCTGACCGTGACCGTAGCGGTGCCAGCAACTCGCTTACTTTGTCACGACCACTCTCGTTGACGCCGCTGGATAATGGCTTTTACAGCGTCGATGGTACGCCCGCGGACTGCGTCTATTTGGGCGTTCACGGTGTGTGGGACGAAAAACCCGATTTAGTTATCTCAGGTATCAACCATGGCAGTAATCTGGGTGACGATGTGCTCTACTCGGGCACCGTTGCAGCGGCGATGGAGGGGCGCAATTTGGGGATGACGGCGATTGCCATGTCGCTGTGTGGCGAGCGCCATTTTGCGACTGCTGCCCGGGTGGCAGGCACCTTGATTGGTGCTGCGGATCAGCTCTCGCTTCCGCCGCGAACACTGCTGAATGTCAATGTGCCCGATGTGCCCTGGGAGGAGATTAAAGGCGTTAAAGTGACGCGCTTAGGCTATCGTGGGCCGGCAGAGAAGCCGTTGGCGGTTCAAGACCCGCGTGGGCGCACGCGCTACTGGATTGCGCCAGTAGCCGCCAATGCTGATGATGGCGATGATACCGATTTTGCTGCCGTCGAAGCGGGCTATGTGTCGATTACCCCCCTACAAACAGACCTAACGCGGCACCCCGCGCTTAACGATGTGCAGGAATGGTTGGATGTTTTTGCCTGATATCTCTCCAGGAGAGTTGCGCGGTCGCGGCATGACCTCCCAGCGCACCCGTGACCGTATGGTCGAACGCCTCATGCAACAGGGCATTAGCGATGCCCGGGTGCTGGAGGTAATGGCCAGTGAACCGCGTCATCTGTTTGTTGACGAAGCGCTGGCTCATCGCGCCTATGAAGATACCGCGCTGCCGATTGGCTTTAGCCAAACGCTCTCGCAGCCGTTTATTGTGGCGCGGATGACAGAGCTCGTGCTGCGCGCCGCGCCGCGCAGAGTGCTCGAACTGGGAACAGGGTCTGGCTATCAGACGCTGATCCTGTCGCGATTGATCGAAGAGCTCTACTCCATTGAGCGTATCAGCGCGCTACACGAGCGAGCGGCGGAGCGCTTAAGACGGCTAGCAGCACCTGCCACCCTGGCGGTGGCAGACGGTGGTTTTGGTTGGCCTGACGCCGCGCCGTTTGACGTTATTTTACTCACCGCCTGTGCTCAGACGGTGCCTACAGCGCTACTTGAGCAATTGAGCCATGATGGGGTGCTCATCGCCCCATTAGAAGAGCCCGATGGCAGCCAGTGGCTTACTCAGGTAAAGCGCATCGGCAGTGCCTTTGAAAAACGTCGGCTTGAGCCCGTGCGTTTTGTACCCTTACTGCAAGGAGTAGTGGATTGAAGCGGCAACCCTTGGGAATATTTTTAAGAGGCGCAGGGATGGGCGCTGCCGACGCGGTGCCCGGCGTGTCGGGAGGAACAATTGCGTTTATTAGCGGTATTTATGAAGAGCTGATCAATACGATCAAACAGTTTGGACCCAGCGCTATTGGCGCTTGGCATCGCGGCGGCTGGCGGGCTCTTGGCAACCATTTGAATCTCGCCTTTCTGGTGCCTCTACTGGCGGGGGTCGCGGTTAGCCTGTTTAGCGTGGCGCATTTAGCACTCTGGTTGATGGAAGCGCACCCGCTGCTGCTGGATGGCTTCTTTTTTGGCCTGGTGGCTGCCTCTGCATTAGTGGTAGGGCAGGCGAGCAGCGGCTGGAAGCTGTGGTATCTAGTACCGCTACTGGTGGGGTTAGTGCTAGCCCGAGCGTTGCCAGGCATGATGCCGTTGGTGTTATTAATTGGTAATGAAGCACTGGTAGTGATGGTGGCAGGCTGTATCGCTATTAGCGCCATGCTGCTGCCGGGCGTGTCAGGCAGCTTTCTATTGCTGACCATGGGTCTCTACGGCACCATCATGGGCGCAATTCGCAGTTTGGATCTGGGCATTATTGTGCTGTTTGGCATGGGCTGTATGGTGGGCTTAGCGCTGTTTTCACGGCTGCTGTCCTGGCTGTTACGGCGCCACCATACCCCGACGATGCAACTGCTATTGGGATTTATTGTTGGTTCGCTGCCGGTTCTCTGGCCATGGCGCGAGCTGTTACGCTACCAAATAGGGCCAGAAGGGCAAATGATTCCTCTGGATTACCGCTATTTATTGCCCGCTGACTATGCCGTATTGACCGGTGCTTCGGCACAAGTGGCCGGTGTTGTCGCGCTAATGGCCGTGGGTACACTCATTGTCGTGTTACTCAACCGACATGCGGATCGTCGGCCAATCGATACCCAGCTTGGCGCTGAAAAGGAGTAGGTTTATATGCGTAAAGGTTATCTACCTAAAGCACTAATGATGTCGGCGCTGGCACTAGCAATCGCTGGCTGTGCCAGCCAGCAAGGCGGAAGCCCCCAGGTGCGGGATTTAAGTCAGGCACGCCAGGCGGTGGAAAACTCACCCCAATATACGGTTAAAGCTGGCGATACCCTGTATGGCATTGCGTGGCAGCACAATTTGGATTATCGCCAGCTCGCGGCAATGAATAACATTAGCCCGCCTTACCAAATCCGGCCAGGGCAAACCATTGCCCTGCGCGAAGGCGCCTCATCAGCGGACAGTAACCAGCCCGCTGCAAATACCTCCCGCGGCGGAGGCGCCGTGGCGACCGGGTTGAGCCCGCAGACGGCCTCCGTGGCGCGTGATGATCAAGAGTTGGATTGGTTGCTGCCCGATGAGTCGGCGATTGAGCGTAATCGGCGCCTTACGGCTGAGCGAGAGGCCGTAGATGCCGCAGAGCAAGTAGCCGAGTCCGCCAATAACCCTTCGTCAACGCCCCAGCCTGAAGTGGTCGCCGCGGCTGACCCAGAGCCCGAACCCGCCGAGCAGTCTGCGCCACAGCCTGAACCAGAACCAGAACCAGAACCAGCGCAAGCGCCAGAACCGCAGCCAGCGTCTGAACCCGAACCCCAGCCTGAAGCCTCCGCTCCTGCTCAAAACGCCAGCGTAGACCGCTCTTCGCGCACCTATACGCCCGCTGAAAACATCGCCTGGCAGTGGCCTGCTGATGGCAATGTAGTCGGAGAATTTGGTCAGGGTAATAGCATCACCGCTGGGATTGATATCGCCGGTGAAAAGGGGCAACCTGTAAAAGCGGCAGGCCCCGGCATCGTGGTCTATGCGGGCAGTGGTGTCAGGGGGTATGGCAACCTCATCCTACTCAAGCACAACGATCAATTCCTGAGTGCGTATGCGCATAATGACAGCTTACGGGTCAGTGAAAATGATGTGGTCGAGGCCGGCGAGGTGATTGCCACAATGGGGGATAGCGATGCAGAAAACGTCAGATTACACTTTGAGGTTCGCCGTGATGGGCAGCCGCAAGATCCCATGGATTTTCTGCCTTCCCGCTAATGTCCTCACAGGGAGGGTGAGCCGTCAGCGTATGACTTCGTTGCCCGAATCGCTGCATTCGAGCGTCATATAACAATTGTCACATAACAATATGGTGTGCGTCCTTGAACGCACCCCTTTGACTTTCTAAATGGCGGGTAGGCGACAAACGAGGGGTAAGGCCATGAGTATGTTGGAGAAAGATCTACAGGAGGTTGACCTGGATGCTGCTGAGGAGGCGCTTGATGATACTGATGATGTCACGGTAGAAGAAGACGCTTTCGAAAAGGCACTAGGGCGCGAGGATCGTCAATCGACCCAAAGCTTGGATGCGACGCAAATCTACCTCAACGAAATCGGCTTTTCGCCACTGTTAACGCCAGAAGAAGAAGTCTATTACGGTCGCTTGGCCCGTAAGGGTGACCCCTTGGGGCGCTCGCGGATGATTGAATCCAACCTGCGGCTGGTGGTAAAGATTGCCCGTCGCTACCTGAACCGGGGCTTGACGCTGCTGGATTTGATCGAAGAGGGCAATTTAGGCTTGATTCGCGCGGTGGAGAAGTTCGACCCCGAACGGGGCTTCCGTTTCTCGACCTACGCGACCTGGTGGATTCGTCAAACCATCGAACGGGCGCTGATGAATCAAACGCGCACCATCCGCTTGCCGATCCATGTGGTCAAAGAGTTGAATATTTACCTGCGTGCGGCGCGGGAATTAACCCAAAAATTTGATCACGAAGCCACCGCTGAAGAGATCGCCGACCATCTGGATAAGCCGGTCGATGTGGTCAAAAAGATGCTCGGACTTAATGAGCGGGTGTCGTCGGTGGATTACCCCATGGGGGGCGAGAGCGATAAGCCACTGATCGATACGCTGGCGGATGATGAAGTGCAGGGCCCTGAAGCACGCTTGGTGGATGGTGACGTCAAAGAGCATGTGGATCTATGGCTGGACGAGCTGAGTGAAAAACAGCGCGAAGTGGTGGTGCGCCGTTTTGGCTTACGCGGCCATGAGTCGGCCACCCTCGAAGAAGTGGGCGCCGAAATTGGTTTAACCCGCGAGCGGGTGCGCCAGATCCAGGTCGAAGCGCTCAAGAAGCTGCGCCGTGCACTGGAAAAACAGGGCCTTTCTTTAGAGGCGCTGTTTGAAACCTGAGTGATTCTTCGGTGCAGGTAACTTGCGCCTCCCCTCTAAGCCGGGCGAGTGACATTGAGCGCTTACCCGGCTTTTTATTGCAGAAATGTTTATTAATAAGCTTTTGTTGCTAAATCAGTAGGTGAGAAAGCACATGCGCCCCCTTGTGGCTGATATTGACCTGGACGCGCTGCGTCACAACTATCAATTGGCGTGCCGTTGCGCGCCCCAAAGCCGCTCAGTGGCAGTGATCAAAGCCGATGGGTATGGGCATGGTGCGCTGGCCTGCGCTCAGGCGCTGGAGAGCTTAGCACCGGCGTTTGCCGTCGCCTGCATTGAAGAGGCGATTACCCTGCGTGAGGGCGGCATTACCCAACCCATTATCCTGCTGGAAGGCATCTTTAGCGCCGACGAGCTGATGTTGGTGGACTCCCACGGTTTTTGGATTGCGGTGCATAGTCAGTGGCAGGTCGATGCCCTGTTGGACGCCTCACCGCAGGCGCCTATACCCGTCTGGTTAAAAGTTGACTCCGGCATGCACCGCCTCGGTTTTGCTATCGACGAGGCCGCCGCCATCTGGCGTCAGCTTAGCGCCGCGCCGAGTGTGGCTTCGCTCCATCTCATGAGCCACTTTGCCAGCGCCGATTCCCGTGATGACGGCTACTTCAAGCAGCAAATGGCCCGGCTGCAAGGGCTTGCCAGTGAGCTGGCAGCCCCGCTGTGCCTGGCCAACTCACCCGCCACCCTAGCGTGGCCAGTGGCCCACGGCGATTGGAACCGGCCAGGGGTCATGCTCTACGGCAGTGATCCCCTGGAAGAGGCCAACGACATCACCCAGCAACTGCAACCGGTGATGACGCTACGCTCGGAAATCATTGCCTTGCGTGAGCTGGAAGAGGGGGAGCCCGTGGGCTACAGCGGTCGCTGGCGTGCACCGCGGCGTTCACGCATTGCTGTGGTTGCCTGTGGCTATGGCGATGGCTACGACCGTCATGCCCGCGATGGTACGCCGGTACTGGTCAACGGCCAACGCTGCGCCATTGCCGGTAAAGTTTCCATGGATATGTTGACCATTGACGTGACGGATGTGCCTGATGTCGCGATCGGCAGCGAGGTCGTCCTCTGGGGCAGAGCCAGCAACGGCGAGGTGCTGTCAGTGGATGAAGTGGCCCGCTATTGCGATACCATCAGCTATACGTTGCTCACAGGGGTACTGCCCCGGGCGCCGCGGCGTTATTATGGGCGTTTTGCTTAAACGGTTGTTTGCATGTCGAAATCACGTTACCCGCGCTCGTTCGCCCACCCGCGATACTGGCCCACATGGCTGGCGATTGGTGCCATGTATATCGCTGCCTGGCTGCCCTGGCGGTTAAAAATGGCCATCGGCAAAGGGCTTGGCCTACTTGCCTGGCGCTTTGCCAAGCGTCGTCGGCATATTACCGAAACCAATATCGCGCTCTGTTTCCCCGAAAAAAGCCCTGAACAGCAGCGACAGCTGGTCAAAGACACTTTTATTGCCAATGGCATTGGCCTGATTGAAACCGCCACGGGTTGGTGTCGGGATAGTGAGCCTCTGCGCCACCGGGTCACCTATATCGGCGAAGAGCATATGGCCCGTGCGGAGGCTAAGGGTAAAGGTGTGATTATTGTCGGTATTCACTTTTCGACGCTTGACTTGGGCGGTGCCCTGCACTCACTGTTTTTTTCTGCCGATGTCGTTTATCGCCCCCATAACAACCCGCTGTTTGAGCGCTTTATGACCCGGGCCCGTAGACGCATTTTTGGTCAGGCGATTGACCGTCATGATCTGCGCGGTGTGGTGCGACAGCTAAAAGCGGGACGTATGGTTTGGTATTCACCAGACCAGGATTTTGGCCGTGATGTGAGTGTGTTTGCACCCCTATTTGGGCAGCCGGCAGCCTCTATTCGTTTGACGGCCAAGCTTGCGCGAATGACAGGCGCGCCGGTAGTGCCGATGATGTTCCATCGCAACCCGGATAATGCGACCTATACGATTGAAAGCCTGCCTGCTTTGGAAGGCTTTCCGAGCAATGACGAAGTAGCCGATGCCACACGGATCAATCAGTTTATTGAGCTGGCCATTCGCAAGCACCCAGAGCAATACCTCTGGTTGCACCGGCGCTTTAAGACCCGTCCTGAAGGCGAGCCAAGCGTTTATTAATCACACATAATCGTCAAAAAAAAAAGCCAGCGCTAGCTGGCTTTTTGGTGTTCTGGTGCTGCGTTGAATCCATGTGAGGGCTTAATCCAGATTGCGGGAGTAGAAAATCTCCAGCATCTCTTTACGCAGACGGCCCTCGATATCCCGTGCTTCTTCAAAGGTAATGTCGCGACGCGATGTGCCGAACAGGTAGTTATCCAGTTCGAAGTCTTTGAGCAACATCTTGGTGTGGAACATGTTTTCCTGATACACGTTGACGTCCATCATCTGGTACGCATTCTTGGTGTCTTCAGCTAGGTAGTCTTGAATGGAGGTAATACCGTGATCGATAAACAGTTTCTTACCATCTACGTCGCGGGTAAAGCCGCGTACCCGGTAATCCATTGTGACGATGTCAGAGTCAAAACTGTGAATCAGGTAGTTCAGCGCTTTTAACGGGCTGATATGACCACAGGTGGAGACATCGATATCTAGGCGGAAGGTGCTGATACCGTTGTCGGGGTGCGACTCGGGGTAGCTGTGCACGGTAACGTGGCTTTTATCCAGGTGTCCAACCACTGTTTCCGGTAGCGGGCCGGGGCCTGGCTTAATCTGCTCAGGTGCCGCCTCGTCAAGCTCATGCTCGGCAATCAAAATCGTCACGCTAGCGCCGTGGGGTTCATAATCCTGGCGGGCGATATTGAGAACATGGGCGCCGATGATGTTGGTGACGTCTTTAAGAATCTGCGTCAGACGCTCAGCATTATAGAGCTCATCGATATAGTCGATGTAAGCCGCTGTTTGCTCTTCGGTTTTGGCATAGCAGATGTCATAAATATTAAAGCTCAGCGAGCTGGTCAGGTTATTAAACCCGTGGAGTCGGAGATTGTCTGTCACGTCCGAGCCTCCTCCATAATCTCAAAGGAATGGGTGATCTTAACGCCGCCGTTAACCAGCATGATCGATGCACTGCAGTACTTTTCCGCGGAGAGCTCAACCGCACGGGCCACCTGCTTCTCTTTCAGCGCGCGCCCGGTTACCACGAAATGGACGTGGATCTTGGTAAAGACGGCGGGCACTTCATCGGCGCGTTCGGCATCCAACTCAGCGACGCAGTCAGTTACATCAGCGCGGGCTTTATCAAGAATATTCAGGATATCAAAAGCGGTGCAGCTGCCCATGCCCATCAGCAGCATTTCCATAGGGCGAGGCCCTGTGTTGCGGCCGCCATGGTCGGGCGGGCCGTCGATCACAACGCTGTGCCCGCTACCGGATTCCGCCACGAATTGGCGGCCTTCTGTCCATTTTACCCGTGCTTTCACGCGGCTCTCCTCATCTAGGCGACGAAAGGTAAGTCGCGCAGCATAACATTTCTTGGCCTGCGCGCCTCTTCTCAACGTTGATGTTGAACATTACTAATGCTCGGCATGTACCAGCCTCCCTCATAAATGGCTGTTTTGCCTGCCACACTGGGATTGTAAAGATAGATCCAGGCGAGACCAAAACAGGTGGTTATCTGCTGGCGGTCATACTCCCCCGTGGCCGGGGCGTTGACACGATAATCCTCTAGCCGGTCTAACTGGGCCAGTTGATCGATGCTTATCTCATACACCTCTATCATGACCCCTTTTGACGGCTGCCATTTAGCGCCGGGGTAGGGGCCGATATCGTAGAGCGTGAGCGCTGAGGTGACGTCGCTCCCCAGCAGCGTGGCACCCTTTAGCCAGTGAGCATTGTTGAAGCCTTGTTTCAGCGTACCGTAGACCGCCACCCGGGGCGTATCAGCGATTGCTTGGCGTAAAAAGTGCGGATGCATAGGCTAACCTCTTTCGCCCATTAGCTGGTTTTCCAGTGCGGTCAGTCGCTCTGGGGTTCCCACGTCGACCCACAGCCCTGCGTACCGTTCGCCGCTTACCCGTTGGTTATCAATAGCGGCTCTCAGGAGTGGCGCCAAGGCAAAGGCTCCCTGGGGCTGATCGGCTAATAGGGCCGGATCAATCACGCTGATACCCGCGTAGGTCAAACGCTCAGGGCTGTTTTGATTCACGCGCCCGCCCACCAACCCAAAATCCCCATTCGCATGGTGAGAGGGGTTTTCCACTAGCACCAAATGAGCCAGGTCGTTACCTTGCAGCGCGTGCTGGTCGGGGAGTGCTTGGCACCAAACGTCACCGTTAACCAGCAGAAAAGGTGCCTCGCCAAGCATCGGCAGTGCTTGCTGAATGCCCCCGCCGGTTTCCAGTGGCACCGCTTCCCGACTCCAGTGAATGCGCACTCCATAGGCGTCACCACTGCCGAGCGCATCAATAATCTGCTCGGCACGGTAGCTGACGTTGATGACGACCTCATGAATGCCCGCCTGGCGAAGTCGCTCCAGGTGGTGCACGATCAGGGGTTTACCCGCCACGGGTAGCAGTGGCTTGGGGCAGTGGTCAGTGAGTGGTCGCATCCGCTTGCCCAGGCCTGCGGCTAAAATCATCGCTTTCATTACATTTCCGCTAATCGTTGCATGATGGCAGGCCGTAAGCTGCGATTGATCCACTCGGCGAACTCAGCCTGCTCGGTCAGGTGCGAAAGGCTATCTTCCAGATGATCCAGAAAGTGCGGTAAGCGCTCCAGATAGCCACTTTTTTGATCGCGCAGGGTTAAACGGCAGAAAATCCCCAACACTTTTAGTGAGCGCTGAGCGGCCATAGCGTGGCACTGGGTGAGAAAAGTGGCAAAATCCATGCTGCTGGAAAGTCGGCCGTCGCTGCGCGCCTGGCGATAAAAAGTATCGACAAAGTAGGCAAACTGCTCATTGCTAAAGCGGCAGTAGCGTCCCCGCAACAGCGAGATTAAATCATAGCTAAGCGGGCCCGCCACGGCGTCCTGAAAGTCGATCATGAACAACTGCTGCTCATGTACCATCAGGTTCATGGCATCAAAATCACGATGCACAGTAACCACCGGCTGCGCTAAGGCGTGCTGGATTAGCTGCTCACGAACGGCGTACCAACTGTCCGGCGGCGGCAGCCTTAACCAGGCGCTGAGACACCATTCGGGAAACAGGTCGAGTTCGCGGCCCAGCAGCGCCGTATCATAAGTGGGGAGCGCGTCAGGGCCCGCGCGGTTTTGCAGCGCGGCGATCAGCGTGAGAGCCTGAGTGTGATAAGCCTGTGTGGTAGCGTCGTCACTAAATAGATGCTGAAGCGACGTATCGCCCAAGTCTTCAAGCAGCAGAAAGCCATCCGCCAGGTTGGTCGCGTGCACCATAGGTACCGGCAGTCCGGCGCTGCGCCAACGCTTGGCGATGTTAACAAACGGCTGGGAGTCCTCTTGTTCAGGGGGGGCATCCATGACCACCTGGGTGGTGCCGTCAGGCAGCGTGAGGCGAAAATAGCGCCGGAAACTCGCATCGCCCACGGCGGATGAAAGCGAAATATCGGCCTGGGATAGGCCATTTTGTTGGGCGGCCCACAGGGTGAGGGCGTTAATCCGATATGAGGACATGCAAGCTCCTTGCTGGTCGGGCATCATGCGGGCTGTATAATACCGATTCTGGATGCCAAGGATAACGAACATGGGCAAGCGATTTTCGCGCACCTTGCCGGTTGCGCATACGCTAATGGGCAGTTTGCTTGCTAGCGCCTCGTTTACGGCGGTGGCTCAGGGTCAAACCATGTCCGCTGAAGCGCTGGATTGGCAACCCTGGGGGGAAGAGGAAGCGGCTAACCAATTGTGCCGCGGGCGCTACGTCATGCCCAACTACCGCTTGCCAGCGGAGGATAACCCGGAAACGCTCTCGCTAGAGGCCAGCGACGTCGATTATGCCGCCGATGGCGAGGCGTTGCTACGCGGGGATGTAGTACTGCGACGCGGTAATGAGGAAGTCCAGGCGGAGCGGGTGTTCTTACCCGCCGACCGTCAGCAGGTCGATGCTGAAGGCAATATCGCCATACGCGACGGGCGCGCTTTAGTGCGTGGCGAGCAGGCGATGCTCCGGCTAAACGAAGACCGGGCCACCCTGGGCAACAGCCACTATGTGCTCTACGAGCAGCATTTACGCGGTCAAGCCAGTCAGCTGGAGCAGACCGGGGAAAACGAGTATCGCCTGCAGGACGCAAGCTTTACCACCTGCGACCCGGGCGCCAATAGCTGGCAGCTTGTCAGCAGTGATATTCGTTTGGATCAGGCCTCAGGCTTTGGTACTGCCCGTCATGCGCGCCTTGAGGTAAAAGATGTGCCGATTTTTTACTGGCCATGGCTGCGCTTTCCCATTGATGATCGCCGCCATACCGGGCTGCTATCGCCATCAATCGGCTTTTCCACGGACGGTGTCGACTACACTCAGCCGTTTTACTGGAATATTGCCGCTAACCACGATGCGACGATTACGCCGCGCTGGATGAGCGACCACGGGTTGTTGATGAACGGTGAGTACCGCTACCTGTTCGAGGAGAGCTCGGGCATCGTTGAAGGCGGCTATTTAAACAGTGACGACGGTGGCTCTGGCGGTGGAGAAAATCGCTTCGAGGGTGATGATCGCTGGTATGTGGATGCCCGTCATGCAGGGCGGGTAAACGGGCGCAGCAATTATCGGCTGCGCTACGGAGCGGCCAGTGACGGACGCTATTTCGATGACTTCGGTGGTGAGTTTGGCGACAGTGATCGCGCCAGTATGGAGCGCTTGGCTCAGGTCGATTACCGCGGCCAGCGCTGGCAGTTGGATGCCCGTGCCCAGGGTTTCCAGCGCCTGGAAGACCCGCTTAGCGATAGCGATAAACCCTTTTACCAACTGCCGAGCCTAAGCGCGAATGCCAACTGGCAGTTCGACAATGGGCTATACACCCAGTGGCGATCGAACGCGACCTATTTCTGGCGCGACGTGGATGAGCGTCGCGTGCCGGAGCGTGAAGCGGCTACTGGTAGCCGTTTGCACCTTATGCCTGCGGTTGGCTGGCGCTTTGAGCGGCCCTGGGGCTACCTGGAGCCGCGCACCGAGCTATGGAACACCGCCTATGAGCTGGATTATGGCGAGCGCGACACGCAGCGTAGCGATTCACCCAGTCGCAGCGTTGCGCTGACCTCCATCGACAGCGGTCTGGTCTTTGAACGTGAGCTGGCACTCGGTGGGCGGGACTACCGCCAAACCCTGGAACCGCGCTTGAACTACGCCTACGTGCCGCGCACCGATCAGAGCGAGCTGCCTGACTTCGACAGCCGCGAGCGCGCTTTTTCCTGGGATCAGCTCTGGTCAGCCCAGCGCTTTTCCGGCACCGACCGAGTGGGCGACCTTAACCGACTCTCTTACGGTATTCAGTCGCGTCTATTGGAAGATGCTTCCGGCCAAGACCGGCTCTCGTTCGGGGTAGGCCAGAGTGTTTACTTTGACGACCGCCGCATCGATAGCGAAGGCGATGCCGATACGCTGCCGGATCGACCGGAAGACAACCCTGGCGTCAATCCAGAAAGCCGTTATCAGGCTACCCGGAATCGTTCGCCGCTGGTGTCCCGCCTGGATTGGCAGATCAATGATCGCTGGAGCAGTGGCGCAGAATGGCTCTACGATGACCACCGGGAACGCACCGAACGCTCCAGCGTTGATGTCGGTTATCGGCATCCCGAAGGGCATGTAGTGAACCTTGGCTATCGTTGGGAGATCGAAGGGTTCGACCCCAGCGTATTGCCGGGCGATGATGGCTTTCGCGACTACAGCCGTGAAGAGTGGGATCTCTCATTTGCTTTGAAAGCCAGCACCAACATTGATTTGATCGGCCGCTACCTGCACGATCAAACCAATGATCGCTCACTGGAGCAGTTGGCAGGTGTGCAGTGGAACAACTGCTGTTACGGTCTGCAGTTGGTGTGGCGCGAATGGGTAGATGACAATGACACTGCCCGCATTAATGATGACTTTAATGATCGCGGGCTGTTTTTACGCTTCGTATTCCGTGGCCTAGGCGGCGTTGGCCAGGATGCGGATAGCTATTTTGAACAGACCATTCCTGGCTATCGTCCGACTGCCCTTAAATGACTTCCAGAGAATGGCTAATGAAAGAGACGTTTGTTATGAAAATGAGAAAGCCCCTGCTAGGCCGCATGAAACAGCTCTCTGCTGGAAGCCTGCTCGCTCTGTGTGTAGGCGCGGGCCTTGCGTTGGCCCCGCTAGCCCTTCAGGCGCAAGACTTCCAATCCACTCAGCGTCAGGCGTTAGACAGTGTGGTGGCAGTGGTTAACGATGATGTGATTATGCGCAGCGAGCTTAATGATCGGATGGCGCAAATCGAGCAGCAGGCGCAAGCTCAGGGCGGCAACCTTCCGCCGCGCTCCCAGTTGGAGCGTCAGGTGCTTGAACGCATGGTGATGGAAGAGATCCAACTGCAAATGGCGAAAGATGCCAATTTGAGCATTGATGATACCGAGCTCAACAGGCAGGTTCGCTCAATTGCTGAATCCAACGGCATGACGCTGGATGAATTTGCCGATGCCGTGGAAGCCGATGGCATGACGCTGGCCAGCGTGCGTGAAGACATTCGCCGCGAAATGTTGATGCGCCAAGTGCAGCAGCGGCAGATCAGTAACCGCGTATCGGTCAGTGACCGCGACGTCGAGCGCTTTCTAAATCAGCAGCCCGGTCAGTCCAGCGAGCAGAACTTTATTGAAGAGGCCCGTGCCCGCCACGTGCTGATTGCCCTGACCCCAAATCGTGATGAAAACCAAGCCCGCGCACGCGCGGAAGAGGTGCGCCAGCGTTTGACACAAGGCGAGGATTTTGCCTCAGTCGCCCGTGAGATGAGTGACGACAGCGGAACGGCCCTCAACGGTGGCGAACTGGGCTGGGTTCGCCCAGGTCAGACCGTTCCCGCCTTTGAAGAAGCGATGCGTGAGCTGGACGTTAACCAGATATCCCAGCCGGTACGTTCTCAGTTTGGCTACCACGTGATTGAGGTAGAGGAGCGTCGTCGTCAAAACGTTACCCAAGAGAGCCAGCGCGAGCAGGTGCGTCAAGCGATCTTCCAGCGTCGCGCTAACGAAGAGTTAGAGACCTGGCAGCAAGAGGTGCGCTCTCAGGCCTTTGTTGATATTCGACTCTAATGGCTGCGGGCGCTTTATCAACCGATAACGCTTTGCCGGTGGTCGTGACCACTGGCGAACCGGCAGGTGTCGGCCCAGAGCTAACGCTCATGCTGGCGGCTCGGGGCAAGCTTCCTGAAAACACGGTGGCCATTGGCGATCCGGATATGTTGCGCCAGCGCGCAACTGCGCTGGGGCTCAATATCACCATTAATGTGTGTTCGCCCGGCGAGCCTCCAAGTGGTTCCAATGGGTTGTGGGTTTGGCCTGTCGTACTGAATGCGCCTGCCACACCAGGCGTGCTCAATCCGGCCAATGCTGATTATGTGCTGGCGACGCTGTCGCTGGCCGTGGATACCTGCCAAAAAGGTTTGGCTTCCGCCATGGTGACGGCGCCGCTGCACAAAGGCGTGATCATCGACGGCGGTCATCCAGGCTTTACCGGCCACACCGAGTGGTTGCGCGACGCCTGCGGCATTGAGGAGGTGGTGATGATGCTCGCCACCGACACGGCACTGCATGCGGTGTCACCAGGCTGGCAAGGGGGTGGCGACCTGCGTGTGGCGCTGGTGACCACTCACTTGCCGCTGCGCAACGTCGCCGACGCTATCACCTTTGAGCGGGTAACGCGTATCAGCCGCTTGCTGGCGGCCGATTTGCAGCACCAGTTTGGGGTTGCCCAGCCACGCATTGCGGTGTGTGGCTTAAACCCTCACGCCGGCGAAGATGGCCACCTCGGGCGCGAAGAGCTGGATGTGATTATTCCCGCCCTTGATGCACTGCGCGCTGAGGGAGTGGATATACTTGGCCCGCTGCCTGCCGATACGCTGTTTACCCCCAGGCATTTGGCTGGTGTCGATGCAGTGCTGGCGATGTACCACGACCAGGGCTTGGCGGTGTTAAAATACGCTGGCTTTGGTCAGGCCGCTAACATTACTCTGGGCTTGCCATTTGTACGCACTTCGGTCGATCATGGCACCGCGCTGGATCTGGCTGGCAAAGGCGTGGCAGACCCCGGCAGCCTAAACGTCGCTATCACCCTTGCGCGCCGTCTAGCCGCGCAGCGGTTGTCTATAAAATCCCCCGATTGAATCCGCACTCCAAGGAACACCGTTTGATGTCTACTGTGCCCCAACACCGCGCCCGTAAACGCTTTGGCCAGAACTTTCTACGCGACCTCGGCATTATTTCGCGGATCGTTCGTGCCGTTGGCCCGCGTTCGACGGATCGCCTGGTCGAAATTGGCCCAGGCCAGGGAGCGCTGACCGAGCCGCTGCTGGAAGCCGCGGGGCACTTGGAAGTGATCGAACTCGACCGCGACCTGATTCCCGGCCTGCGGGTGCAGTTCTTCAACTACCCCGAGTTTGTGATTCATGAAGGCGACGCGCTGAAGTTCGATTTTGCCGCGCTGAAAGGCGATGGGCCCGCGCTGCGTGTGGTGGGCAACCTGCCCTACAACATCTCCACACCACTGATCATTCATCTGCTGGCGGCAGGAAGCGCCATAGAAGATATGCACTTTATGCTGCAAAAAGAGGTGGTTGAACGTTTAGCTGCAGAGCCCGGCGGTACCGACTGGGGGCGTCTGTCGGTGATGGCCCAGTACTACTGCCAGGTCGAGCAGCTGTTTATAGTGCCGCCGGAAGCCTTTGTGCCACGGCCCAAAGTCGACTCGGCCATCGTGCGCTTAACGCCCCACGCAACGCTGCCCCATACCGCGGAAGACCCCGCGCTACTGTTTGAGCTGGTAAAGCTCGCCTTTGGCCAGCGGCGAAAAACGCTACGCAATAATTTCAAAGGGCGGGTAACTGCCGATACCCTGGAAGGGCTGGGCATTGACCCCATTCGCCGCCCCCAAACCTTGACCGTGGCGGAGTACGTGGCCATAGCCAACCGTGTTACCGCCGACGAGCAGGCAAACGGTGAGCGGGGAATCCAAACGTGAGTGACCTGGCGATCAAAGTAAGCGTTGTGCCTGACTATCGTGCCGATGAGTCAAATGATGGAGAGTCACGCTTCGTATTTAGCTACACCGTGACCATCCACAATCAAAGCCCCCACAGCGTTCAGCTTATGGCGCGCTACTGGAAAATTACCCAGGGAGGCGGCGAGTACCAAGAAGTGCGCGGCAAAGGCGTCGTCGGCCAGCAGCCGCTGATCGGGCCCGGCCAAAGCTTTCGCTACACCAGCCGGGCGATTCTCCAGACCCCGGTGGGGGTGATGGAGGGTGCCTATACACTGTTAGACACCTCCACCCAGCGTGTTTTTGAGGTGGCGATTAACCCATTTAGGTTGGCTGTGCCACTCCAGCTCCATTAAGCGCTATGCGTTAGCCTACTCTCCAGATGGTCGCAAAGCCGCAGGGCCAACTGTACAAGGGTTAACGTGGGGTTGGCATGCCCTGCGCTGGCAAAAACGCTGGAGCCCGCCACGTAGACGTTATCCTGGGCAAACAGGCGACAGTCGGCATTAACAATGCCGTCCTCCGCATTCAGGCTCATGCGCGTGCCGCCCATATGGTGGCGCCCCGCCAACTCGCCTTCGCTGGGCAGTTCCACCGGCGTAGCGGCTAGCCAGGGCTCCATTTGCAGCCTACCCACCTCGTTATCGCGCAGATACTCTCCCAGCAGCAGCATACTCTCGCGAATGGTGCGGCGATCCAGATCAGATTGCCGCCATACCAATCGGCTACGCGGCACCCCCAGTTCATCCAGCTCATCGCTCAACTCAATACGATTCTCATAGCGCGGTTCCTGCTCCCAGGCGGCTCTTAGCACTGCACCGTGGATTACCCGCCCCTGGGCCTGCCAGACACGTACCCGGCCGACCAGCCTAGGCGCCTGGTCGGCTAGCTCGTCAATCAGCTCCTGGGTGGCTTCAGCATTCATGCGGTGCAAACGCAGCCCACAATTAAGTATTTGCCGTGTGTTGATGGCGTCAGCGGTAGGGGAGAGGAAAACGTTGTACTCGTCGTCCAAACCCAGGGCGGCGGGTTCAAATAGCAGCGCCTTGCCCACCGTGGCATGAGGGTGCTCCATCCAGTAGCGCCCTAAAGTGTCGGCCTGGGGGATTAGCTGGCCATTTAGTTGCTGGTTGCACCACAGCAGCAAGCGCGAGTTTTCGATGCCGCCGCAGGCGAGCACAAAGTAGCGCGCTTGAACCTTGCGGTAGTCGCCCCGGTAATTTCTAAAAGTGGCGCTGGTGACTTTGCCAGCCTGGGTTTCCAGTGCCACCAAGTTGGCTGTTAGGCAGCACTCCAGCGTGGCCGAATCGCTCAGCGTAGCGGCATGCTTCTCCTTCATGCGTGTGGGGTGACCCAGCGAAAAATAGATGCGTTTTAACCCCGCCTCAGGGATTAAATGGTCGGCTGGTGTGAGCTCCAGGCCGAGCATATTGACGGCTGCGCTGTAGTAAGGCGCTAACGCATCGCGGCCTATAGGCCAGGCCGTTTCGCTGGCGGCGGCTTTGGCATTGAAGTCGTAGCGATCCAAAGGGCGACAAATGCCGCCCCAGTGATTGGTCGACCCACCCAAATGGCGCAGCCGAGCGCCATACAGGGGAATATAGGGGTCGCCGACGACGTCGCCCCGGTAGCTCTCCTGGGAGCGTTCGCTGTAGTCCGCATCGCCGCCTTCGCAGAGCAGTACCCGATGCCCTCGCTCCGCCAGGGTGACGGCCATGGAAATGCCCGCTGCACCTGCGCCGATAATGCAGATATCCCAGGTGTCACTGTGTTCGCTGATATCCTCAAAGGCGATATACATCAGCGGTCACTGCTGTTCAGTAGCCAGCCATTAACCGTCACCGCAACGGGGGGCGGGCCAGGCTTGATAGCAGCAGCACGTGCTGCAGGTAGAAGCGCTGTGCCGGGAAGTATGAGGGCACCAAGGCCTGCCAGTGTTGCAACTCGCAGCAGGCTGCGTCGAGAGTGATCCATTGCCATAGGCGTATCGTTTTCCTTAACGGTGATTACCAGGTGGCTAAGAATGGCTTAAGAGCATCAAAGCGTACTTTTATAGTGAGCCAGGTTCGCGCTTTTAACCAGTGCTAATCATCAACATAAACCGTCTACGGCAGGCAGAGGGTATCGGTGAAGTGGTAGTATTAGCCCACTTATTTTATGAAAAAGGCTCCCGCATGAGTACCTATGCGATCGGCGATCTGCACGGCTGTCACGCCGAATTTGTAGCCCTTCTGGAGAAGCTCAGCTTCAATCCCACTCGGGATACGCTATGGCTGGTGGGTGATTTGATTAATCGTGGCCCAGGCTCTTTAGCGTGCCTGCGCGAAGTGCGTGCGCTGGGGAGCGCTGCCCGCAGCGTACTGGGCAACCACGATTTTCATTTGCTGGTCGTGGCGCGGGGCGGCGGCAAACTGAAGAAAAACGACACCCTGAGCGGTATTCTGGGCGCCCTGATCGCGAAGCGCTACTGGATTGGCTACAGAGCCAACCGCTTTGCGTGATTGAAAACGGTACGCTGATGACCCACGCCGGGCTGCTTCCCCAATGGAGCGTGATCCAGGCCGAGTCGCTGGGGCGTGAAGTGCAGGCGGCGCTGGGCAGTGACGCTTCCGGTAAGTTTTTAACCCAGCTGTTTGGCAACCAGCCAGATAGCTGGCGCGACGATCTAGACGGCATGGATCGTCTGCGGCTGATTGTTAATGTGCTCACCCGTATGCGCTTTATTGATGCCCAGGGGCGTTTGGATTTTGCCGCCAAAGAGGGGCTGGATAGTGCGCCTTCGGGTTTTCTGCCCTGGTTTCAATACCCGCGTGATGATAATACCCGACTGCTTTTCGGCCACTGGGCGGCACTGGAGGGAAGAACCCCGCAGGCGCGGGTCCCCGTGGAGGCGTTGGATACGGGTTGCGTTTGGGGGGGGCGATTAACCGCGCTCAATCTGGACAGCGGAGAGCGAACCAGTGTGGCGAGCCAGCAACGGAGTAGACAGTAGTGAAAGAGACCAATAGCGATCCACGTTTAGCGGGCTTGAACGTGTATCGGGTGGGCGGCGCCGTGCGCGATGAGTTACTCGGCTGGCCGGTCTATGACAATGACTGGGTGGTGGTGGGCGCTACGCCAGACGCCATGCGCAAGCGCGGCTTTAAGCCCGTGGGGCGCGACTTTCCGGTCTTTCTGCATCCGGATACGGCCGAGGAGTATGCCCTGGCCCGCACTGAGCGTAAGTCTGGCCATGGCTATGGCGGGTTTGAAGTGCACGCCAGCCCCGATGTCAGCCTGGAAGAGGATCTGTTGCGGCGTGATCTGACCATTAACGCCATTGCCCAGAACACCGACGGCGAATTAACCGACCCGTTTAATGGACAAGGCGATATCGAACGGCGCGTGTTGCGGCATATCTCTGCGGCATTTAGCGAAGACCCGCTGCGGGTGCTGCGTACCGCACGTTTTCTGGCCCGCTATGCGTCACTCGGTTTCACCATTGCTCCTGAAACTTTGGCGCTTATGCGCACGGTAAGCCAAAGTGGCGAACTTGAACACCTGGCCGCCGAGCGGGTTTGGGTCGAAACGGAAAAGGCCTTGGGTGAACCAAGCCCCGAGGTCTACTTCACCACCCTTGAGCGTTGCGACGCGCTCAGCGTGTGGTGGCCGGAATTGGCGGGCGAAGCGTTGGTGAAGGGCTTGGCAGCGATGGCTCAGGTGCCTGATAGCGACATGTTCCCATTGGCTCATTGGCACCATGCGCAGCTGGTATCGCCGCTAACTGCTGAGCAGCGCGATGCTTTGTCGGAACGACTCAAACTGCCCAATGCGGTTGCCCAATTAGCTCGCCATACCGCGCTTACCCATTCTTTAATAAACCATTCGCTAACAAACCAGGCGCTGCCTTCCGACGCGTTAGAGGGCGCCAACGTGTTGCGGTGGTTGGAGCGTTTGGATGGCTGGCGTAAGCCAGAGCAGGTCGAGGGGCAGCTGGCGTTAGTCAAGGTGCTGGCGCCGGAGCAGGTTGACCCGCTTGAAAGCGCCTGGAAAGCTGCGCGGGCGGTTAGCCCCCAAGCACTGATAGCCGAGGGGTATCAAGGGGCGGCGTTGGGGGAGGCCTTGCGAGATCGCCGCGCGCAGGCCGTGGAGGTGGCACTAACCTAGCCGCTTACCGGCGTGCCGCCGCCAGCAGGGGCTGTTGGTCAGCCTGGGAGATCCAGCGGCCGCGCCAACTGAAATCCACCGCCCAAAGGCGTTGGCTACCAAGCTCAAAGGCGCTCCATAGCGCGGCATAGGGCGTGCCGCAGCGGGGGTGGCGCTCCTCGGGCAGCAGCTCAGCAAGCGGCTGTAGCACAAACGCATTATGGGTGATTTCGCTACGTGGTAAGTCGATTTCGTCAACCGTGCCGCAAAGGCTACCCACGGTGAGCAAGTCGATATCCAGCGCGCGGGGGCTGAATTTGGCAATGTCGGGCAGGCGGCCATGCTCTATTTCCAGCTGCTTGCCCCATGCCTGTAGTTCGCCAGGCGTCCAGGTGCTATAAAATGCCACCACCAGGTTATAGAAATTGCGGGTGTCGGCGAAGCCGACCGGCTCGCTTTCAAACACGCGAGAGATTTGCAGGGAGCCGAAAGTATCAGCAAGCGCATCGAGGCAGCAGCGGATATGCCGAGTGGGGTGAATATTGCTGCCTAAGCTGACGGTCACCAGGTTCATGCGTGGGTCTCCTGGGCTGCCTCCGGCAGAGCGCCGCGAGTAATTTCCAGGCCGACGCTGGCGGCGTTGGGCACCGCCCCCGGTTTACGTACCGTCAAGCGCAGCCAACTGATCGGAAACTCCGTCCGCAGGCACTCAGCGAGCCGTTCGGCAAAGGTCTCGACCAGGGCGAACTGATGGGCATCGGCAAACTGCTGAATGCGCTGGCAGATAGCGGCGTAGTCCAGGGTAAGGCGTAAATCGTCGGTGGCAGCCGCCGAGCGAATGTCGGTCGCCAACACCAGGTCTAAGCTTAGTGACTGTTGAATCGAGCGCTCCCAGTCGTAGACACCAATCACAGTATCGACGCTTAACGCTTCAATCAAAATGCGATCCATCCAGCTTCCCCCTGCGGTAACAAGCGGGCGATTGTACGTTAGGATGGGGGGAAACGACAGTATATCGGGCCACAAAGCGAGCATGGCACCATGGTGTGGATAGTGGTGGGGTATTTAAGTGGCAGTTGGCTGGCAGCGCTAAGCGTTTGCCGCTTGGTGGGCGTGGGCGATCCCCGCCAATTCGGCTCGTTTAATCCCGGCTTTTCCAACGTGCTGCGCTTATATGGCCCCCGTTTAGCGGCAGCCACGCTGCTGTTAGATGCTTTAAAAGCCATGCCTGCTGTTTTGGGCGCAAAGTTGATGGGCTACCCAGTCTGGCTGCAGGGCATCGTGGGATTGGCCGTATTGCTCGGTCACAGCTTTCCACTGTGGCATGGCTTTCGTGGCGGTAAAGCGGTCGCCAGTGCCTTTGGTGTGCTGCTGGTACTGGTGCCTCAGGTAGCGCTCCTGAGTGCATCGATATGGGCGCTGCTGGCGTGGCGACTAAAAACCGCGGCGCTGGCCTCGCTGGTGAGCGCACTCCTGGCGCCGCTGGCCTGTGGCTGGCTGGCGCCGGAATATGTGATGGTGGTGGGGGGCTTCAGCCTGTTGGTGTTGGCCCGCCACGGGCTTAATATTCGCCGACTGCGACGCGGTGAAGAGCCGCCGTTTCGTGGTTCTTAGCGTGGTTGTTAGTTTGAGACAGGCGGGGTCAACTGATCCAGCGGCCAGCGGGGCGTCGCCTGCATCATGCCGGGGGCGTCGTGCTCGCCCGCTGCCAGGCGTTGAGCACCGACATAAGCAATCATGGCGCCATTGTCAGTGCAGAACCGCCCACGCGGGTAGTAGGCGCGGGCCTGGCGTTTTTCACACTCTGCTTGTAACCGTCCGCGCAGGCGATGATTGGCGCTGACTCCGCCCGCCACCACTAGGCGCTTCAAGCCGGTTTGATCCAGCGCTCGACGACACTTGATTACTAGCGTATCGACCACGGCCTCTTCAAAGGCGCGGGCAACGTCGGCACGGGCCTGGGCGTCGAGTTCACCGGCTGTTTCCAGTTGGCTAATAGCCGTCATGGTGTGGGTTTTTAAGCCCGAGAAACTGAAATCAAGCCCTGGACGGTCGGTCATGGGGCGCGGGAAGCGAAAGCGCTTAGGGTCGCCCTGTTCCGCTAACTTGGCGACCTGGGGGCCGCCTGGGTAGGCCAGTCCTAGCATCTTGGCGGCTTTATCAAACGCTTCACCTGCGGCATCGTCCACCGATTCGCCGAGCAACTGATAGCGACCCAACCCCTGAACTTCGACGAGCTGGGTATGGCCGCCGGATACCAGCAGCGCCACGAAAGGGAACTCGGGTGGTTCATCTTCCAGCATCGGTGCCAATAAGTGGCCTTCCATATGGTGTACGCCGAGCACCGGGATATTTAAAGCGCGTGCCATGCCGTGAGCCGTACTGGCGCCCACCATTAATGCGCCGACCAAGCCCGGGCCTGCGGTGTAAGTGATGCCATCCAGGTCATGGCGCGTCAGCTTGGCGTCGCTCAGTACCTGCTCAATCAGCGGCAGTAACTTGCGGGTGTGATCGCGAGAAGCGAGCTCGGGCACCACGCCGCCAAATTCTGCATGCATGGTGATTTGGCTATACAGCGCATCGGCGAGCAGCCCCTTGCCGCCGGTTAACGCGGTGTCGTAAAGCGCGACACCCGTTTCGTCGCAGGATGTTTCAATGCCCAGAACACGCATAAAGAGGGACTCTCAAAGGCTATTCAAAAGATGTAAAAGTGAAAAACACAAGTGCAGTAGTCTAACATTGTCGCAGCAGGTCAGCGTAAGCATTTGCAAAGATGGTCAACGGCGACTAAACTACTGTGCGCTGTAAAACTGGGTCGTACACCGTGTTCTAAAATGTAATATCGCAGTGTACGTACTATCCGAACTCAAGACTCCTTAAGGTAGGTGAGTGCTTAATGCCTTCTGTAAAAGTACGTGATAACGAGCCGTTTGACGTCGCCCTGCGTCGCTTCAAGCGTTCTTGCGAAAAAGCCGGTGTTCTTTCTGAAGTACGCCGCCGCGAGCACTATGAGAAGCCGACTGCTGAGCGCAAGCGCAAAGCGGCAGCTGCCGTAAAACGCCACGCTAAGAAAGTCCAGCGTGAGCAAAAGCGTTTCGAACGGCTCTATTGATCCGTACCCGAGGGGCCGGAGCAGTTAGCTGGTCGTCTCAAGAGGGATGCCAAGCGGCCGCCACTAGGTGGCCGTTTGTTTTTGACTGTTGTTTTGAAAGCCATCGTTGTTCAAAGCGATCGTTCAAGAGCGTCGCTGTTTAAGGTGATCTGGCAATGGGCCTGATGACGTTAAGCAGGGTTGTTAAGAGCGGTTTTTAAAAACAGTCTCGAAAGTTAGCGCTTTGCGCGAGGATGCCCGTAGTTCATGGCAGGCCAAATTCCACAGCGTTTCATTGATGACCTGTTAGGCCGCGTTGATGTGGTCGAGGTGGTTGGTGAGCGTGTGCAGCTTAAAAAGGCTGGCCGCAACTATTCCGGGCTATGTCCCTTCCATCAAGAGAAAACCCCATCGTTCACCGTCAGTGCTGATAAGCAGTTTTATCACTGCTTTGGCTGCGGAGCTAATGGTAATGCACTACGCTTCTTGATGGAGTATGACAAGCTACCGTTTCCGGAAGCGGTAGAGCAGTTGGCTGGACGCCTGGGTATTGAAGTGCCGCGGGAAGGCGCTGATGACCCGCGTGCTCGAGAGCGTGAAAAGAAGCGCAAAGAGGGCGTCAACCTGCTGGAACTCGCGGCCAGTTTTTATCGCGAGCGGTTAAAAATGCAGGAAGGCCAGTCCGCTCAACGCTATTTGTCGGGTCGTGGGCTCTCGGACGACGTGATCAAGGCCTATGGCATTGGTTACGCTCCGGCAGGCTGGGAGGCGCTGAAACAGCACCTCAGCGAGCGCGGTATTGGTGAGCCAGTGCAGGTCGAGTACGGCCTGTTGATTCACCGCGAAGATACCGGACGTACCTATGACCGCTTTCGTGATCGGGTAATGTTCCCGATTCGCGATTTGCGCGGTCGTACGATTGCCTTCGGTGGTCGAGTGATGGGTGATGATCAGCCCAAATACCTTAACTCGCCGGAAACACCAGTGTTCCATAAAGGCCGTGAGCTATACGGCTTGTATGAGGCGCGCCAAGCCTCGAGCAAACTTGAGCAACTGGTCATGGTCGAAGGTTATATGGATGTGGTGGCGCTGGCGCAATACGGTATTCATAACGCCGTGGCCACGCTGGGTACCGCCACCACGGAAGACCATTTGACCCGCCTGTTTCGGTTGGTGAGTCGCGTGGTGTTCTGTTTCGACGGTGACCGTGCAGGCAGGCAGGCGGCCAGTCGGGCGTTGGAAACCGCGCTGCCACAAATGATTGATGGCCGTGAAGCGCGCTTTCTGTTTCTGCCCGAAGGTGATGACCCGGACACCCTGGTGCGTCGTGAAGGCACCCAGGCATTTCAGGATCGTGTGACCTGTGCCATGCCGCTGTCGGAGTTTCTGTTCGAACAGGCGGCCCAGGGGCGCGATTTGAATACCGTGGAAGGGCGCGAACGGTTTGCCAGTCAGGTGCTCGAAGCATTGAACAAAGTGCCTGAAGGCATGCTCAAATCGTTACTGCTAGAGTCATTGGCAAAGCGTAGCGGGTTGGCGCAAGAGCAGTTGAAAGTACTGCTTGAAAAGCGTGCCCAGGCATCGCAGCGATCCGTCGCCCAAGGTGATGTATCGCAGGAGCAGTCAGGGCAAGGGGCGGCTGATGCGGCCTCGTACGCGCCCGGCGCTGTTTTGGCAACGTCAACACGCTCATCGCGCTCACGATCCCAGGCGCTCTCCCCGGTTGGGCGTATCGTGCAACTGTTACTGCATGAGCCCAATCTGGTGGCCACGCTGCCTGATCATTGGGAGTGGTTGCCGGAAGATGACGATGCGCCGCTATGCCGAGAGTTGATTGAATTGCTCAAGGCGGGTCGCTACCGCAGCCCGCAAGTGGTATTGGCGCATTTTCAAGGCAGCCAGCAGGGGCAGGCCTTGGCGGCCTTCGCCAAGCGCGAACTGTTGATTCCCAAAGCAGATCGGGAAGCAGAGCTGCAGGGTTTGGTGGAACACTTGCAGTACGTTCAGCGTCAGCGTTCTCCCCAAGAGGAGTACACGGCGTTGCTGGCGCAGGAGCGCGCTGGGCAAAAGTTGGATAAGGAGCAGCGTCAGCGTTTGGCAAGTTTGGTAATGGAGCTTGCTCAGCGCCAATGAGGCGGTGTCTTGGGCGATGGGGGTTGAATTCCTAACGTTTCAGCACCAGATATAGGGTCAGCCACCGAGCGTTGGCCTAACCGAACAAACTAACACACCTGAATTACCGCGCAAATACGTCGGGCTGGAAAATTTCCTGCTTTTTACGCTATACTGTACGGCTTGTTGAGTTTAATCGATTCAGCGCTCCAGGTGTTTCATTCTTCTTCGTCGAGATAGGGTTTCTATGGCTGGAAATGCGCAGCAGCAGTCGCGTCTGAAGGAGTTGATCGCTCGAGGCAAGGAACAGGGCTACCTGACCTATGCCGAGGTCAACGACCATCTACCCGAGGATATCGCCGACCCGGATCAAGTGGAAGACATCATTGGCATGATCAACGACATGGGTATAAGTGTCGCTGAAGAAGCGCCAGATGAAGACACTTTGATGATGTCGGATCAATCCACGGACGAGTCCGCTGCGGAAGAGGCCGTAGCGGCCCTTGCCGCCGTGGAAAGCGATGTAGGCCGCACCACTGACCCCGTACGCATGTACATGCGTGAAATGGGCACGGTTGAGCTTCTGACCCGTGAAGGCGAAATTGAAATCGCCAAACGGATCGAAGAGGGTACCCGTGAAGTGATGTCGTCTCTGGCCTATTTGCCGGGTGCCGTCGCGTCTATTTTGGACGCTTATGACGCCACTCAGGATGAAGAAGCGCCAGGGCGTCTTTCGGATCTGTTTTCTGGTTTCATCGATCCCGATGAGGGCATCCCTGGTGTTGCCGAAGCAGAGGTGCCCGAACCAGAACCCGAGTCCGAGCTTGAAGAGGATATCGACGACGACGGCGACGATGAAGACGACGACTCCACGGCCAGCGAAGGCGGCCCGGATCCTGAAGAGGCGCGTGCGCGTTTCGAGCAGATTCGTGAGCAGAACGCCTTGGTCGAAGCGGCGTTTGCCAAGTATGGCCGTGGCAGTCCCGAGCTCAAAGCCGAGCAAGCTCGTTTGGCGGTACTTTTCTCGCCCATCAAGCTGGTACCCAAGCATTTTGAGCGCTTAGTGGGTCAAGTGCGTATCAGCGTTGAGCAAGTGCGTGCCCAAGAGAAAGCGGTCATGCAACTGTGCGTGAAAAAAGCCAAGGTGCCGCGTAAGACGTTTATCAAGTCGTTTCCTGGTAATGAGTCGAGCAAAACATGGCTGGATGAATTCCAGGCAGCGCAGAGCAAGTACGCCGACCGCCTTGAGCCGCTGCGCGCCGATATCGCCCGGGCCCAGCGCAAGATCGCCTTCGAAGAGGATATGGTGCAGCTCTCGGTTGCCGACCTTAAAGAGGTGAACCGCAAGCTCTCAATAGGTGAGGCGAAAGCCCGCCGCGCCAAGAAAGAGATGGTTGAGGCTAACCTGCGTCTGGTAATCTCGATCGCCAAGAAGTATACCAACCGGGGTTTGCAGTTCCTGGATCTTATCCAGGAAGGCAACATCGGCTTGATGAAAGCGGTAGATAAGTTCGAGTACCGCCGTGGTTATAAATTCTCGACCTACGCTACTTGGTGGATTCGTCAGGCAATTACCCGTTCGATTGCCGATCAGGCACGCACTATCCGTATTCCGGTGCATATGATTGAGACGATCAACAAGCTCAATCGCGTATCGCGCCAGATGCTGCAGGAAATGGGTCGTGAGCCTACGCCGGAAGAGCTCGGCGAGCGGTTGGAAATGCCGGAAGATAAAGTACGCAAGGTGCTCAAAATCGCCAAAGAGCCGATCTCCATGGAGACGCCGATTGGTGACGACGATGACTCCCATCTGGGCGACTTTATCGAAGATGGCACTATGCTGCTGCCCATCGATATGGCCACCGGTGAAGGCCTTATCGAAGCAACGCGTAACGTGTTAGGCGGCTTGACCGCCCGCGAAGCGAAGGTGTTGCGTATGCGCTTCGGTATCGATATGAACACTGACCATACGCTGGAAGAGGTGGGCAAGCAGTTTGACGTAACCCGTGAGCGAATTCGTCAGATTGAAGCCAAAGCGCTGCGCAAGCTGCGTCACCCCAGCCGCTCCGAGCCGCTGCGTTCGTTCCTCGACGAGTGAATGCCGTAAGTTGCGAATAGTGAGTGATAGATAGTAAAAAGCCCGTCGTTCTCAGAACGACGGGCTTTTTGTTTTATGCCCTGTGAGTGCTTACAACGAGTAGTAAGTGGCAGAACCAGGGCCAACAGGTAACCCAAACACAAACACCCAAACGAAGAACAGTAGGCTCCATCCGATCAGCATGAATAGCGTATAGGGGAGCATAATAGCAACCAGCGTGCCGATGCCCATATTTTTCCGGTAACGTGTTGCTACAGCGAGGATCAGGCCAAAATAGCTCATCATCGGGGTAATGAGGTTGGTGACGGAATCACCGATACGATAGGCTGCTTGGATGACCTCGGGCGCGTAGCCCATTAACATCAACATGGGGACAAAGATGGGAGCCGTCACCGCCCACTGCGCAGAGGCGCTGCCCAACGACAAATTGACGAATGCACACATAATAATGAACAGAGCAAACAGGCCGGGGCCGCGTAGCCCGAGAGACTCCAGCAGATCGGCACCAGCAATTGCGGTCACGGTACCAAAGTTACTCCAGTTAAATAGCGCCACAAACTGAGCAGCGAAGAACACCAGAACGATGTATAGGCCCAGACTGCTCATGCTTTTAGCCATGGCGTTTACCACGTCGCGGTCATTGTGCATGGTGCCTGCTAGGCGACCATAGACAAAGCCTAATAGGGTGAATGACACCGCTACAATCACAACGATTCCGCGTAAAAACGGTGAACCGCTTATCAGCCCCGTTTCAGGGTTACGCAGTATTCCACTCTCAGGCACTACCATCACGGCGACCAGCGCGACTAATGCCAGCGCTGCTAAGCCGGTGCCTTTTAAGGCGCGCTTTTCCGTTGATGAAAGCCCTCCCATGCTTTGTTGGTCAATGTCGTTATCGGCGTAAGCAGGATCAAATTTACCCAGCTTGGGTTCTACGATGCGCTCGGTGACCAGTCCACCAATCAGCGTCACGAAGAACGTGCTGGCAAACATAAAGAACCAATTGGCCTCTGCGCCGACCACATAAGCAGGGTCAAGTAGCCGGGCCGCTTCCTGGGTAATACCTGAAAGTAATGGGTCAACCGTGCCGATTAGCAGGTTAGCGCTGTATCCCCCAGAAACACCACAGAACGCAGCAGCTAGGCCCGCAAGGGGATGGCGGCCCAGTGAGTGGAATATCATAGCGGCAAGTGGAATCAGTACCACATAACCAAGCTCTGCAGCCATATTAGACATGATGCCTGCAAAGACTACCGCGTAAGTAACAATTCGGGGGGAGCGGTTGAGTACTAGGGCGCGCATGCTCGCAGAAAGCAACCCCGAATGCTCGGCAACTCCTACACCTAGCATAGCTACCAACACGGTGCCAAGTGGTGCGAAGCTAGTGAAATTAGTGACCATTTCGGTGACCAGTCGGCGTAAACCTTCTGCATTGAGTAAAGAGTTCACGGCGATCCACTCACCCTCATTGGCGGGTCGTGGATCGGCTACGGAAACCCCCAGTGCAGCCGCAACACCGCTGGCGATAACTACCAATACGCATAGTATTGCAAACAGTGTGACGGGATGAGGCAGCAGGTTACCTAGCCACTCAACGCTATCTAGAAAACGGGTGAAAAAACCACGCTGGAGGTTTTTTTCATTATGTTTGGTTTTATTCATAAGTTTTATGTCGTCAATGTAAGGGTTTGTAGTGAAAAATGTGGCTATGAAGCATAGCGACCGACACTACGTTGAAGCGTAGCGGGTCGCAAACGGCTTTTTGCATAACGAGATTTGAAAAATGAAACGCCGTCTTGCCAAGCAAAGACGGCGCTCGTCACGGATTACCAAGTGGGCTTACATTAAACGGGTATAAGGGGAGTTAAGACGATAATTGGCGGGCTGTGTAGACGCGCCGAGCCAGTAGCAGCAGTTCCAACGTGGCGATCAAAATTAGGCTATAGCCGAGCAGTTCGACGACTTCTTCAGCAACACTCTTAAAGGTTCCCGAGTAGCTCTCTTCAAGAACGGCTTGCCAGAACTCCTGCCGCCCATACAGGCGCGAGAATATATAAGTGGTCAGCACGCCTGCCGTAAACAGGCCAAAGGCGAAGGTGTTGCTGTAATGTGCGAACTCCTCCAGAAAGCGTTGACGCTGTTTAATCACCCAAAAGAGCGTGGGAAGAATAATCAGCGCAACAAGTACCTTCCAGGTGTTATGAGCCACATAGTTATCTAAAAAGTGATCCTGCTCACGCACTAGAGAGGCGGCCACAAATGCCAGTAGCAGCAGTGTAACGGTGGGCCAGACTTTAAGTACCTGACGAATATAAATCAGCATGGCGCAGCAGGTGGCCAGCACCAGCGTTTGGGTGAATTCGGTAAAGCCCAGCTCAGAAAAGCGTACTGAGGGGAGATAGAGCGCTTCTAAATAGGCGCCTTGGGTAATTGCGCCAATAAACAGTACGTACAGCACCGCACGTACTAAGATGGTTTGAAACCCAATGGGCCAGGCAGGGGGGGAAGACATACCAACATCCTTTGTGGGTAAGCAGCGTAGCTACTACACAATTTTGCAATGACATGTGCATATAAATACATGCAGGGTTGAATGTTCATTATATCGTCACACTTATACGTTCGCACGTCGATATTGCGGTTAATCACTCGACGTTTGGTCGTCGGCGCTGCAAAGTGTCCCGTAGGCAGGTAATAACAGTGTTGTGAGGTGAAATAGGCATGGCTATTAGTGTGTTCGATCTTTTCCGAATTGGCATTGGGCCCTCTAGCTCCCACACGGTGGGGCCAATGCGTGCCGCCCGCGACTTTGCCCTGGCGCTTGACGATGCCCGCGTTACCCGGTTGGTGGTGAGGCTGCATGGTTCGCTTGCCGCCACTGGGGTGGGGCATGGTACCGACCAGGCGGTGATCATGGGGCTAATGGGCGAAGCGCCTGAAAGCGTCGATCCGGACACGATTGTCGCGCGGTTAAAGCAGCTTGAAGAGGGCGAGCCGCTGGTGCTTGCCAATGGCCAGTCAATCGCTTTCGACGCGCGTAACGACGTGGAGTGGGATGAGGCCTGCCTGCCGTTTCATCCCAATGCCATGGTGCTGAGTGCCTATTGTGATGATGAGTTGATAGCGACCAATACGTTTTACTCCCTCGGGGGCGGTTTCTATGTCGATCAGGCTAAGGCAGATCAAGGCGAGATGGGGGAAGACGCTACTGAGCTGACTTACCCCTTCAATACGGCTGCCGAGCTGCTCGCGCTATGCCAGCAGCATCAACTGCGTATTAGCCAGTTGATGCTTGAAAATGAAAAAGCCTGGCGTAGCGAATCAGCCATACGTGAAGAGCTGCTGACTATTTGGCACGCCATGAGCGACAGCATCGAGAATGGCCTGCGCGCAACAGGCCATTTGCCTGGGGGCTTGAATGTACGCCGTCGAGCGCAGCTGCTGCATCAACAGTTGCTTAATCCACCGGCCAATCAGCGCCTGATCGTGTCGAGTTTTACCGTGATGGATTGGGTCAATGTCTTTGCGTTGGCGGTCAATGAAGAGAACGCTGCCGGGCGGCGCATGGTCACCGCCCCGACCAATGGCGCGGCGGGGATTGTGCCTGCTGTATTGGCGTACTACTTGAAGTTTGAGCCCGATGCCAGCGAGGCCGATGTGGTGGATTTTCTGCTTACCGCCGGGGCAGTGGGTATTTTATGCAAAAAGAACGCCTCTATTTCCGGTGCGGAAGTAGGTTGTCAGGGTGAAGTGGGCTCCGCCTGTGCCATGGCGGCCGCAGGGCTTGCTGAAGTACTGGGCGGAACACCGGGCCAGGTGGAGAACGCCGCCGAGATTGGCTTGGAGCATAACCTGGGTTTGACCTGTGATCCGGTAGGCGGGCTTGTACAAGTGCCCTGCATCGAGCGCAATGCGATCGCTTCCGTCAAAGCGATCAACGCGGCGCGAATGGCACTACACGGCGATGGCGAGCACTTTATATCACTGGATAAAGTGATTCGTACCATGCGCGACACCGGCCGTGATATGCAGGATAAATACAAAGAGACCTCCAAGGGCGGGCTCGCTGTCAATGCCATCGAGTGCTAGGTCTTTAAGTGTTAAGCCAGCGGCTTATTGGGCAATAAGCTGTCAATGTTGGCGGCCAAGTAGTCGACCAACTGGCGTATTTTGGGCGACAGATGGCGGTGTCGTGGGTAGACCGCCCAGACAGCAGTGTCGTGGTGTCGAAAGGGCTCAAGCACGGCCACCAGTTCACCGCTGGCCAGGTAGGGGCCAACATAATAGTCGGGCAGTTGTGCAAGCCCCAGTCCTTTAAGTGCGGCATCTAATAAAGCCGGGCCTGAATTGGCGCTCCAGCGACCTTCTACGCGCACTTCACGACGCTGGCCGTTCACTTCAAACAACCAATTAGGCCGTGAGCCGATAAGGCAACGATGCTGGTTTAGCTCGCCCAGCGTGTGCGGGCGTGGCGCTTGGCGAAAGTAGCTTTGTGAACCGACGATATACTCGCGGCGGTCGCACAGGCGCCTGGCAATAAGACTGGAATCCTTCAACACTCCCATCCGAATGGCAATGTCGTAGCCCTCCTCAATCAGCTCCACCGGCCGGTTAGTGAAATGCATATGGATGTCCAACTGCGGGTGTAAACACTGAAAATCATTAACCAGTGGGGCGATAAAGCGCTCACCGAAGGTGGTGGCGGAGGTAAGTTTAAGCAGCCCATTGGGCTTATCCTGAAGCTCACTAAGTGCCTGCTCGGCATCCCTTAGACCGTCAAATAGATGGCGGCAGTGCTCCACGTAGGTAGTGCCTGCATCGGTTAAGCGGATCTGGCGGGTGGTGCGGTAGAGCAGTTGTACCCCTAACTGGTTTTCGAGCTGACTAACCAGACGGCTGATATGGGAGGTCGATACCTTCAGGTGACGGGCCGCAGCAGAGAAGGTGCCTAAACGCACCACCTCGACAAAGGCTTCGATACGGCTCCAGTGCTGCATGCTAACTCCCTGGGTCAATGGCGATTGTTGCTGTGTGACAATAATCTTGTGAGTGTATCCCGGTTTATCAAGGGCGCCTAGCTGGCCTACACTGCTACCATCGGTAGCTTATGAATGGAGCCTTTTGCTTATGTCTATATCCTTATCTCAATGGTCGCGTGGTGCCTTGGCAGTGGCCGTGAGTGCTGGCTGGGCAGTCACTGCCCAAGCAGAGTTACCCACTCAGCAGCAGGAGCAAGCGCCGGGCTGGTTTCGTATGATGGTCGGGGAGTATGAGGTGACCGCTCTATACGATGGTCATACGGCTATTGATACCTCCTTGCTAAAAGGCATGGAGCAAGAAGAGATTCTCCGCCATCTGGATGCGTTATTCATTGATGCAGAGAGTGGTATGCAAACCGCGGTAAACGCTTTTCTTATTCACACTGGCGAGAACCTCGTGCTAGTTGATGCCGGTTCTGCCGCCTGCTTTGGCCCCTCCTTGGGCCAGGTAGAGAGCAACCTGCGTGCTTCTGGCTACTCGCCGGAGGATGTTGACACGGTGCTGATGACCCATCTGCATCCTGACCATGTGTGTGGTTTGGCCAATGAGGAGGGCGAAGCGGTTTATCCCAATGCTGAACTGCGTGCCAGCCAAGCGGATGCCGATTTTTGGCTGGATGAGGAGCGTGCGGCTGCGGCGCCTGAAGCCAATCAACCCTTCTTTACCATGGCTCAAAACGCGGTAGCGCCTTATCAGGAAGCTGACCGTTTCAGCCCTTTCACGGCTGGGGATGAAGTGCTGATGGGTATCGTTGCCCAGGATACCCATGGCCACACCGCCGGACACTCAAGCTTTATGCTCAACAGCGATGATGACGCCATGCTGGTATGGGGCGATGTGGTGCACAGTTACGGTGTTCAATTTGCCGACCCTACTGTGGCCATTGAGTTTGATTCTGACCCCGAGCAGGCCATTCGCACCCGGGAAAGCGTGCTCGAAAGCGCGGTTGAAGATAAACACTGGATAGCTGGTGCCCATATGCCTTTCCCTGGTATTGGTCATATCGTAAAAGATGAAGAGGGCTACCGCTGGCTGCCGATTGAGTTTGGCCCAGTGGCAACTGACGAGTAACGTCTTAGTTTTTGTTTTTTGGAATAATGAATATTTAGGAGTCAATATGAAGTCACGCGCAGCTGTTGCATTGGAAGCGGGTAGGCCGCTTGAACTGGTTGAGATCGATGTTGAAGGCCCTAAGGCGGGAGAAGTGTTGGTTAAGATGGCTGCGACAAGCGTTTGCCATACCGATGCTTATACGCTCTCCGGCGCTGATCCCGAAGGTAACTTCCCTGCGGTGCTGGGCCATGAAGGTGCCGGCGTTGTTCAGGAAGTAGGTGAGGGCGTCACTAGCCTTAAGCCAGGCGACCATGTGATTCCGCTCTACACGGCCGAGTGCGGCAAGTGTAAATTCTGTCTGTCGGGTAAAACCAACCTATGTGGTAGCGTGCGCGCTACCCAAGGCAAAGGGGTCATGCCCGACGGCACCTCGCGTTTCTCACTCGATGGCAAAATGCTGCATCACTATATGGGTACCTCCACGTTTAGTGAGTACACCGTGTTGCCCGAAGTCTCCCTGGCAGTGGTTTCTAAAGAAGCACCCATGGATAAAATTTGTCTGCTGGGCTGTGGTGTGACCACCGGTATCGGTGCAGTGCTGAATACTGCAAAAGTTGAGCCGGGTGCTACGGTGGCGGTGTTTGGTCTTGGGGCTATCGGTTTGGCCGTTATTCAAGGCGCGGTAATGGCCAAGGCGGGGCGTATTATTGCCATCGACGTCAATGCGGATAAATTTGAGCTGGCCAAGCAGTTTGGCGCCACCGACTTTGTGAATCCGAAAGAGTACTCAGACCCCATTCAGCAGGTGATTGTTGATCTGACCGACGGCGGCGTCGACTACTCCTTTGAGTGTATCGGCAATGTCAACGTGATGCGTTCGGCGCTGGAGTGTTGCCATAAGGGCTGGGGCGAGTCGATCGTGATCGGTGTCGCCGGTGCAGGCGAAGAGATCTCCACACGTCCGTTCCAACTGGTTACCGGTCGGGTCTGGAAAGGTTCTGCTTTTGGTGGCGTAAAAGGCCGCAGCGAACTGCCGGGCTACGTTGATCGTTATATGAACGGTGAGATCAATATCGACGATTTCATTACCCACGACATGCCGTTCGAGAAAATCAACGAAGCGTTCGAGTTACTGCATGCAGGCAAGAGCATTCGTACCGTGCTGCATTACTAGGCCCAGCATTATTAAGTAGTATAGGAAGCACGTTTGAAACGCTAAAACGCGGTAGGGTAGACCTGCCGCGTTTGCTGCATTTAAAGGAACCTGCCCATGAGCATGAGTGAAACTTTAGAACTGGTGTCTGCCAACCGTAGTTTCGGTGGCTGGCATAAGCGCTACCGCCACTACTCCCGTGCGCTGGATTGCGACATGATCTTCGCCGTTTACTTGCCCCCCCAGGCGGAAAACGAGCGCGTACCGCTGCTGTGGTGGCTCTCAGGGCTGACCTGTAATGATGAAAATTTCATGCAGAAAGCGGGCGCTCACCGTATTGCCGCTGAGCTGGGCGTAGCGATTGTGTGCCCTGATACCAGCCCACGGGGTACCGATTTGCCCGGGGAGCATGAAAGCTATGATTTAGGCTCTGGGGCCGGGTTTTATGTGAATGCCACCGAGTCACCCTGGAAAGCCCACTATCGTATGTACGACTATGTGATTGAGGAGCTGCCTTCCGTGGTGCGTCAGCACTTCCCGGTTAATGGGCGTGAATCGATTAGCGGGCACTCAATGGGGGGGCACGGGGCGTTGATCCTGGCGCTACGTCACCCCGGGCGTTTCCGTTCTGTGTCAGCCTTCTCACCAGTGGTTAATCCGATGAACTGTCCTTGGGGGCAGCAGGCGTTTAACGCCTATTTGGGTGACGATCAGTCCCGCTGGCGTCAGTACGATGCCTGTGAGCTGGTGGCCAACGGTGCATCACGCCAGCGCCTGTTTATCGATCAGGGCGAAGCGGATCAATTCCTGGAGGAGCAGCTTCAGCCAGAGCGTTTAGAAGCCGTTTGCGAAGAGCACGATCATCCGTTAACGCTGCGCCGTCAGCCGGGCTACGATCACAGTTACTTCTTTATAGCCTCGTTCATTGAGGATCATCTGCGCTATCATGCAGACCACCTCATGAAGCGTTAAGGATAACTGGATGCTCAATCGCTCGCTGCGTCGTTTTATGCGTCTGATATGGCGGATTGTTTGGCGCGGCGTTTTAGCGTTTGTGCTGCTGTCAGTTGCGCTGGTACTGCTGTTCCGGATCGTTCCTCCTCCGGGGTCGATGGTGATGGTCGAGCGCAAAATTCAGAGCTGGATCCATAGCGACCCGATTCGTATGCAGCGCGAGTGGCGGGGATGGGATTCGCTCTCTACTAATGCCAAGTTAGCGGTGATTGCAGCAGAGGATCAGCGCTTTCCGCACCACCAGGGGTTTGACCTTGTCGAGCTACGTCGCGCGTTGCAGGCCAGCCAAGATGGGGGGCGACTGCGTGGTGCCAGTACCTTGAGTCAGCAAACGGCGAAAAACGTTTTTCTATGGACAGGCCGCAGTTGGACGCGCAAAGGGTTAGAAGCGTGGTTTACGCTGCTGATAGAAACACTTTGGAGCAAGCAGCGTATTTTGGAGGTCTATCTCAACGTCGCCGAGTGGGATCGTGGTGTATTTGGGCTGGAAGCTGCTGCTCAGCACTATTTCGGCGTCTCTTCCAATTCGTTAACTGAACGTCAGGCAAGCCTTCTTGCGGCTATTCTACCTAGCCCGCTAACGCGCAGCGCCGCACGCCCCGATGCCCAGGTTGAGCGGCGGAGCCAGTGGATTCGCCAGCAGATGCGTAACTTAGGTGGAGCTGATTACTTGCAGCATCTATAGCTGTTTTTAGCCCCGTTAGTCATATTTAGCGTCATCAATCTCCGCCAGTGCTTCTAAGTTGGGATGGGAGAAGTAATAGCCCTGCTGCATGGGAATGCCCAGCGTCAGCAAGCAGCGCGACTCTTCACGGGTTTCCACGCCCTCAGCAATCAGCTTTGTCCCCAGTGTCTCTGCTAGTGCCACTAAGCTACGCAGTATGGCTTGGCGACGCTTGTCGCTATCGCATCCCATTACCAGGTCACGATCGATTTTTAGCGTATCAGGTCGCAGATCGGTCAACAGATCTAGGTTGGCGTAACCGTTACCAAAGTCATCCAGCGAAGTGGTAAAGCCCATTTCGCGATAGCTCTCAATAATGGTGCGCATATGAATGCGGTCTTTGACCCGCTCGGTTTCGATAATTTCGAAATTGAGCCGCTCGGTGGGCCAGCCAACACGACGGGCTGTTTCCAGGGTGGCTTGAATGCACGCCTGCGGCTCATAAACGGCATTAGGCAGAAAGTTAATAGAGAGCCGTTCCTGCATGCCCAGTTCGCTGGCTAGTTCAATCGCTTTAATGCGACATGCCTGGTCAAAACGGTACATCAGCTCATCGGTTACCTGTTCCAGTATTGAAAAAGCGGACTCACCGTTGGGGCCGCGTACTAACGCTTCGTAGTAAATAACTTGTCGCTGACTGACATTGACGATCGGTTGAAACGCCATCGTAAATGCAAAAGGTACCGGAGAGTCGCAACGGTTACAGTGTCCGTTCACCCTGGCACAGTGGTGTTGTGCTGACATGTTTATCCAAGCCCTGGTCTACAGCTGTCGTTAGTTATAAATAGCGCGTTAATTATAAAAAACGCGTCATCGTCTAATCGCCATCACCACCCCAGTAATGGCAACCAACATCCCCAGAAGTCCTAGCAGGGGAAGACGTTCGTCAAAAAGCCACCACGCCTGAAGCGCCGTGACCGGTGGCACAAGATAAAAAAGACTCGCCACACGTGAGGCTTCCCCCTTTTTAATCAAGGCCATGAGTAACAGGATAGCGGCAATTGAGAGAATCAACACCAGCCAACCCAAGGTGAGGAGAAAGGTGCTGCTCCACTCCACTTGGCGGCTCTCAAATAACAGCGCACCTATCCCGAGCAGAGCGCCCGCCGCCAGGTACTGAATCACTGCCCCGGAAAGTAGCGGCATACTGGTGCAGTACCTCTTCTGATAGAGAGTACCCAGCGAAATCCCCATCAAAGCGGCGGTGACACACAGCAGAGCGCTAATCCCGAAACCGTCAAACAGCGACTCACCCACCTCAAGCTTACTACCCAATACCAAACTGATACCTATGAGGCCCAGTCCTAGCCCTAACCATTGACGCCAAGAGAGCTGCTCGCCTAACAGTGGCCCGGCGAAAGCGGCGGTCAGGAGCGGCTGAAGCCCAACCAGTAGTGCTGCTAAACCGGCGGGCATACCCAGGTAAATGCCATAGAAGACACCCCCCAAGTAGGCGCCATGAACTAGAAAACCCGATATAGCGATATGTGTCCATAACCTGGGTGATGAGGGCCAGGGTATGCGCATCACTAATACCAGTGGAATCAGCAGCAGCAGCGTGAGTACAAAGCGAATAAACAGGAACGTAAAGGGTTCTGCATAAGGCAGCCCGAATTTGGCGCCGATAAAGCCGGTACTCCAAAGCAGCACAAAAAGTGCTGGCATGGCGGCAAGTCCTGCCGCAGACAGATTGTTTCTTCCTAACTCTTTGAATTTTATGATCATATTCTTTCCGTGGTGGCGTGCATAACTCGATTTTTGATACGTTTTGTTCTTTTTGTTACTAACTTTTACATAAAAGATTGAACCTGGTTGAATACGGCGCGTCACAGTGGGCACATACACAACGCAATACTGAGGTTCTTATGCAACGTATGACTGCTCTGTTCTCCGCTGCCCTGCTCGCGACTGGTCTGATGACGGCTACTGCCCACGCCCAAGAAGAGCAAGGCGCTGCACAAGATCCAATGGCAACCCAGCAAGCACCTGCCCAGGATTTCTCTGACGACCAGCTCCAGCAGTTTGCCGATGCTTCTCAAGAAATTGCGGTTATTTCTCAAGAATATACTCAGCGTCTGCAGGAAGCGGAAGATGAATCAGCGCAACAGGAAGTGCGCACCGAAGCTAATGACCGCATGATCGAAGTGGTTGAAGACAGCGGCCTAGATGTTGATACCTTCAATGCTATTGGTCAATCTATTCAACAAGACCCGGAAATGATGCAGCGCGTGCAGGAAATGGCTAACCAGTCGTAAGTCATACTTGCTGAACGCGATCGAGGTCATTTTTGCTAATGTTGGTATTGCTTATATAGCAACCTCTATCTAGCAGCCTACATGACTTTGACCACAAAGCCCGGTGCTTAATTGCACCGGGCTTTTTTATGGGTCATTCAACTTCAGGATAGTTTTATTATACTGGGAGGGGTTTACCTGACTTAGCCTTCCCGCCACACTTTAGATAACGCGTTGGTTATCCCGCCTATTGTCCGGCAAGCCCAAGGAGTCCGTATGGATGTCGAGCTGTTAGAAATACGCCAACATATGGGGCGGTTTCCCCCTTTTGATGGGCTGTCGGATGATCTCCTGGATGCCATTGCTGAGCAGGTGGAAGTGAGCTACTTCAAAACCGGCAGCAGCATATTGGCGCTCAACGAGATGCTCAATGATCTTTGCTATATCCGCAGTGGCGCCGTGGAAGTTTATCGTAGCCAGGGAGAGCTGTATAACCGCTTGGGTGAGGGCGATATTTTTGGTCACTTTAGCTTGCTGCGTAACCATAAAGTGCGTTTTCCCGCTCAGGCGATTGAAGATACCCTGATCTACTTTATTCCCAAGGCGGTCTTCCTTCGGCTGTGTGAGGAGGATGAGCACTTTGCTGATTTCGTAGAGCTGGAACGACCGCGTCTTGAGAGCGCTGCCGAGCAGCAGAAGAAGTCCAACGATATGATGGTCACCCGGATACGCAAACTGCTGACCCGCTATCCGGTAATGGTGGAAACGTCTACCAGCGTTCAGCAAGCCGCGCAGCAGATGAGCGAAGCGCAAGCATCCGCACTGCTGGTAATAAAAGAGGGGAGTGATAACCCACGCTTCAGTTTCAAAGATAGCGAAGGCCAGACTTGGCAGATGTGCGGGATTTTAACCGACAGCGATTTTCGTACCCGCGTGGTCGCCGAGGGGCTATCGCCGCAAACCGCGGTCGGTGAGGTGGTTTCCTCAAGGCTAATCACCATTCAATCGGACGCCTCTGTTTATGAGGCCATGCTGATGATGCTGCGCAGTAACGTGCATCACCTCCCTGTCTTGTATCGTCAACGCCCGGTGGGCGTGGTGCACCTTTCGGATATTATCCGCTACGAGACCCATAGCGGACTCTACCTGGTCAGCAATATTTTTCATCAGTCCAGCGCCCAGGGGCTGGCACGCTTGGCACCGGATGTGAGCGCGGCGTTTGTGCGTATGGTGCAGGAGGGGGCTAATTCGCAAATGGTGGGTAGCGCCCTTTCCACGATCGGACGCAGTTTTACTCGGCGGTTGCTGGAAATGGCCGAAGCCGAACTGGGCCCACCGCCGGTGCCTTACTGTTTTATGGTCAATGGCTCCATGGCCCGCAATGAGCAGAGCATCGTCACTGATCAGGATAATGCGTTGATTCTCTCTGATGACTTTGTTCCTGATCAGCATGACGACTACTTTTATGCACTGGCAAAAATTGTCAGCGATGGCTTGGACGCCTGCGGCTATACATATTGTAAAGGCGATGTTATGGCGACCAACGCTCAATGGCGTCAACCGCTTAGCGTTTGGAAGGGCTATTTTCAGGATTGGATGGCTAAACCCACGCCTGAACGACTGCTGCACAGCTCGATTTTCTTTGATCTTGATAGTTGCTACGGCGAAGACCTCTATGTGGAAACGCTACAGGATTTAATTGCTGAGACCGCACCAAAATCACCGCTGTTTTTAGCCGCCATGGCGCGCAATGCCCTGAACCGTACGCCACCGCTTGGGTTTTTCCGCACCTTTGTGATGGAGCAGGATGGAAAGCACAACAACTCGATCAACTTGAAGCGCCGCGGTACGGCGCCGATGGTGGATTTGGTGCGTATTCACGCCTTGGCCTGCGGCTCAAAAGCGCAAAACTCATTTCAGCGCTTAAATGACATCAGCAAGACCCAGCTATTGGCGAATGGTATGAGCGACAAGCTGAGCTATGCATTTGAATTTTTATGTATGTCGCGGATTCGCCATCAAATGATCGATCTTCAGGAGGATCGTCTGCCGGATAACAATATCGAGCCTGAAAACGTGGCGGATAGCGAACGGCACACCCTCAAAGACGCTTTCCAGGTGTTGAGCAATGCGCAAAAGTTTCTGAAATACCGCTACCCTATGCCCGCCCAGCGGCAGGGGCGTTAAGATGCTCGATATACGCCCGCGTCAGAAAATTACCCAGGCCGACTGGAAGGGCTACATGGCCCAGCGGGCTCAGCAAGCGAAAAATCCTGCGCTTCAGCAATTTTTTGGTACGCCGTTGCCTGACCCTGAAACACCTATTTCCGAGGTGCCTATGGTGGCGCTGGATATGGAAACCACTGGGCTGGATGAGAGGCGACATGCGATTGTCAGTATCGGCCTTGTGCCCTTTACACTAAATCGTATCAAATTGGCTGAGCGGCGTTACTGGGTAGTGAAACCTTCGAGACCGCTAGCAGAAGCCTCAATTACCTACCACCATATTACTCACTCAGAGATCGCCCATGCGCCCGACTTGGAAGAGGTTCTGGACGCACTGTTGGCCCAGTTAGCGGGTCGCCTGGTGGTGGTGCATTTTCGCAATATTGAACGACCCTTTTTGAACGCGGCGGTCAAAACCCGGCGTGGGGAAGGGGTGTTGTTTCCGATGATTGATACCATGTCGCTGGAAGCGCGGCTGCATCGCCAAACCCTATGGGCGCGTTTTCGCCGCTGGCTGGGGCGCCCACCGGTTTCCATCCGCCTGCACGCAAGCCGTGAGCGCTACGGCTTACCTGCTTACCAGGGGCACCATGCCCTGGTCGATGCGCTGGCCACTGCAGAGCTGCTGCAGGCCCAAATTGCCACCCACTATCGCCCTGACACGCCCTTAAAAGATATGTGGTGTTGAAGGCTATCTATCAGCCTACCAAAAAAACGGGCAACCCAGTGGGTTACCCGTTTTACTTACTCGCTAGGTTTAAACCGACGATCGGTTTACAACAGTGCTAGACCGCCTTGGGTTCACTCATCAATCCCTTGATAATGGCATAACAGGCCACTAGCAGAATGATGGTGAACGGGAAGCCGGTAGAAACCGCCATGGTTTGCAGCGCTGTCAGGCCACCACCTAGCAGTAGCGCAATGGCAATCGCGCCTTCTATGATCGCCCAGAAAACGCGCTGTGGCGTCGGTGCATCGACCTTACCGCCAGCGGTGATGGAATCAATTACGAGCGAACCGGAGTCAGAAGAGGTGACGAAGAACACGATTACCAACACAATCGCCACGAATGACGTGATCTGTGATAGCGGCAGTTGCTCCAGCATAATGAAGAGCTGTAGATCCACTCCAGCGTCACGTACGGCTTCAATACCCTGAGTCACATACTGGTCGATAGCGGTGCCGCCGAAAGTGGTCATCCATAGCACCGAGACAACAGAGGGCACGATCAGCACGGAGATCAGGAACTCGCGAACGGTACGACCACGGGATACCCGGGCGATAAACATACCGACGTACGGAGACCAGGAGATCCACCACGCCCAATAGAAGGCGGTCCAGCCCTGGCTAAAGTTGGCATCTTCACGGCCGAAAGGATTCGACAGTGCAGGCAAGTGCATCGCATAGCTCCATAGGTTCTCAAAGAAGCCAGTGAGAATCAGTAGGGTAGGGCCAACCGCAATCACAAAGAACAACAGGGCTGCCGCCATGGCGATATTGATTTTGGAGAGCAGTTGTACGCCCTTATCAACACCCGCAACGATAGAGGCGATGGCGATCATCGTAATGCCGATGATCAGCAGAATCATGGTGATATCGCTTTCCGGTGCGCCAAACAGGTAGGAAAGGCCCGCAGCGGCCTGGGTAGCCCCTAGGCCTAGTGATGTGGCCAAACCAAACAGCGTGGCAAACACCGCCAGAATATCGATCAAATGGCCTGGCCAACCCCAAACGCGTTCGCCCAAAATCGGGTAAAACACTGAACGCATGGAGAGTGGCAAGCCCTTATTGAATGAGAAAAGTGCCAGGGAAAGTGCAACAACGGCATAAATTGCCCAGGGGTGTAGGCCCCAGTGGAAGATGGTTGCTGCCATGGCCAACGCTTCCGCACCGGCTGCATTACCTTCCGCGCCCGCCAATGGCGCCCAGCTGCCCCCATCAAAGGAGGTGCCAAAGTGCGTCAGCGGTTCGTTGACGCCGAAGAACATCAGGCCAATTCCCATGCCCGCGGCAAACAGCATTGAAAACCAACCCATATAGGTAAAATCCGGTTTGGCTTCAGCGCCACCAATACGGATTTTACCGAGGGGGGAGAAGATCAGACCAAGACACAAGATGACAAATATATTCGCCGCTAAAATAAAGAACCACGCAAGGTTGCCGGTCAAAAAACCAAAAATAGCATCATAAATAGGCGCAATCGTATCTTGCAGCGCCAGGGTTAGCACCACAAACAACAGCACGATGATTGCCGAAATGCTAAACACCTTGCCGTGCAGGTCAAGATTGAGACCCATGGTGTTAGTAGTGATGTTGTCTTGGCCGATGACATAATCGGTGTCGATCAGGTTAGCCGGGCCGTCTGGGGCGGGTATGCCCTCAGAGACGGGCTCTTTAGGGGGGCGTTTATCGTCGTGGTTATCCACAGGAACCTCTCTATTTCGATCAAGAAGTGTCGATCAAAAGGGTGAACAGAAACCAAAGTGTGGTCATCAACCCACATCGCATGGCGAGCGCTTAGGGGCTCACAGTAGCAAATCTGTAATGACAGTATTCAACGTAATGTGAACCTTGGCGCTTAAACAGTACTTAATAGCAGGGCTTAAAACAGTTCTTAAAACGACAGCAGAGGGCCGAAGCCCCCTGCTACCGCGACTGTTTGGCTCGTTTAGCTATCGAGCCACTCTGCGACTACGTCTTGGTTATCTTCAACCCATTGCTTCGCGTTTTCGTAGGGGTCGCTGCCATCTTCCTGGTTCATTAGCATGACTTCGCCCATCTGCTCAGGCGTCCACTCGAAAGCGTCGAGAATCGCATATGCTTCCGGCATGTCATCTTCCAGGCCTTGGCGAACCGCGGTATGGATCTGCTCCGCGCCGCCATAGACGTTCTCGGGATCTTCTAGATACTTCAGATCAAAGCGGGCAAACATCCAGTGGGGCGTCCAGCCAGTAACAACAACATCTTCTTCGTTATTGATCGCGCTGGATAATGCAGCGGTCATGGTGGCGCCGCTGCCGCTACGCAGATTCAGTTCAAGGTCATAGGTATCCACAACCTCTTCGGTGAGGCTCATTAAGCCTGCACCGGGGTCAATACCGATGATCTCGCCATTAAAGCTGTCAGCGTTATCGTTAAGGTCAGTAATCGAGTCGACGTCGGTGTATGACGGAACAACGAGACCTAGCTTGGTGCCGTCCAGGTTGGGGCCAAGGTCTTCAATGCTATCACCCAAGCGCTCCATGTAATCAGCGTGAGTGGTTGGCAACCAAGCAGCAACGATAGCATCCGCATCGCCAGTGGAGAGCGCTTGGAACATGGCCGCTGCTGAGAGTGAGGTTAGGTCAACCTCATAGCCTGCCTGCTCAAGCACCGCGGCAATGACGTTAGTAGAAGCGACTTCAGATGACCACTCCACGTAGGCCAGGTTGATCGTGCCTTTCTCTTCTTCGGCTTGCGCCGCGCTGCTGACGGCAACGCCTGCACCTGCAAGCAGTGCCAGTGACGCAAGACGGATACGGAGGTTCAATGTGCGATGTTTCATTCACTTTCTCCCTTGGGTATAAAGTTATTAACGTACACAGTTATCAACAAACACAGCTGCTGCAAAACACAGCATGGTGAGCATAGGGCGACTTAGCAAGCTAATGGCTCAACGCAGCCGCTTCTGCTCTCTTACTTTATCGTTTTACGTTACCCGTGCATTTTCGCTATTGTCGGGTTTTTCTGAGTGACTGCGTTAAGCGGTCAAGCAGCATGGCCAGAATAACCACTGCGATACCTGCTTCAAAGCCGTCGCCAGGGCGCAAACGTTGAATAGCGCGCCATACTTCGCTGCCCAAGCCATCCGCACCAATCATGGCGGCAATAACCACCATGGAGAGAGCCAGCATAATCGTCTGGTTGATACCCGCCATAACGGTGGGCAGTGACAGCGGTAGCTGTACTTTGATTAGCTTCTGACCACGGGTGGCACCGTAGGCATCGGCGGCTTCGATCAGCTCCACCGGTACTTGACGAATGCCCAGGGTGGTAAAGCGAATAGCCGGGGGCATTGAGAAAATCACTGTGGCAAAAATCGCCGAGACCGAGCCAATCCCGAAAAAGGGAATCGCTGGAATTAAATAAACGAAGGCAGGCATGGTCTGCATAAAATCCAGAATCGGCATAATGACCCGGTAAAGCCGATTGGATAGCGCCGCCGCAATACCTACCGGTAAGGCGATGACCACCGCCACCATAGTAGCGAACACCACCAGCGTGAGCGTCTCGATCATCGGATTCCAGAGACCGAGGTTCCAAATCAGTGCCAAACCAGCGGCGGCGCCGATTGCAAGCCGAGGGCCCGCCAACTTCCAGCAGAGCAGTGCGATCAACGCGAGCAGCGCCCACTCAGGCAACCACATCAAGCTGTCATTTAAAACATCGATACCGGTTTGCGTGAAACGCGATATACCGCGGGTAACCAGGGAGTATTCGCTGGTCAACCAAGTCAGACCGCTTTCAATCCATTCACCTAGCGGGATGCGTGGGATATCCATTATTGCTCTCCTGCACGTGCCAGTTCATCGAGTACTGCGCCTTTAACCACCACACCCAGGAGCTGTTCCTGCTTATCAATAACGGCGATAGGGAAGCTCTTTTCACTAAACATGGCGAACAGGTTGTGCAGCGGCTCATCCATGGGGACTTTGCGGAAATCTTGGGTTAAGTAGGGGATGATCGAGTCGGCACCCGCTTGAATGGCCTTGCTGGCGGCATCGGCCTCAAGCAGGCCGAGCAGGCGGCGGTCGCGGTCAACCACATAGATAGAGTCGATTGCATGGTCACGCATGCGGTGTAGTGCCGTGCGTGGGCCATCGCTCTCCCGTGCGGTGGAGCGCAGTGGCCGCATGGCGCTCTCGGCGGTCAAAATACGCGCTCGATCGACGCCTTCGATAAAGCGCCGCACGTAGTCGTCCGCTGGTTTGGTGAGGATCTCTTCCGGCGTGCCGATCTGTACCACTTCGCCATCTTTCAGCAGCACGATGCGGTCGCCAATATTGAGCGCCTCATCCAAATCGTGGGTGATGAAAACCGTCGTCTTCTGCATTTTGGATTGCAGCTGTAAAAGTTCTTGCTGCATATCTTTGCGAATCAGCGGGTCGAGCGCTGAGAAGGCTTCGTCCATCAGTAGAACGGTGGCATCGTTCGCCAGTGCGCGGGCTAGACCAACCCGCTGCTGCATGCCGCCGGAAAGCTGGTTGGGGTAGGCGTCTTCCCAGCCCTCCAGGCCCACCTGCTTCAGCGCGTTGTGGGCAATTTTTTGCCGCTCAGTCTTCTCTACGCCGCGAATTTCCAAACCGAACTCGGCATTTTGCTGCACAGTGCGGTGGGGAAATAGCGCGAAATTTTGAAATACCATAGAGAAGTGGCGGCGGCGACACTCTAACAGCGCTTTCTCTTTTAGCGTCGGAATGTTTTCACCGTCGATAATGATTTCACCTTCGGTGGTTTCAATCAGACGGTTCAGGCAGCGGATCAAGGTCGATTTGCCCGACCCTGATAGCCCCATGATGACGAGTAGCTCGCCTTCATAAACATCAAATGAAATATTGGATAGCCCCAGCGTCTGGCCGGATTTCTCCAGGATTTCGGGGCGTTTCATTCCCTGGTTACGTAGCTCAATGGCTTTTTGTGGTTGCTTGCCAAAGACTTTGCTTAAGCCGCGCACTTTAATTTTGACGGGTCGTGTCTCGTCCATCGGCGATGCCTTTTTGTTGAACAGAATGGGCGGATGTCATTGCTTAGCCATTCATAAAGAAATAAGAGTTTGAGTCGGATGATTTATTAAAAATTATTATACATAGGTAGGGTCAGTGTGTCACAACGGCTCGCTCAACGGGGCAATTAACGTTACATGTGTCATTTTTCACCCACAGGGGTGTTTCGCTGTGCGCTTATTGCGATATGCTTGTTTTTATTTAAGCTTTTGATTTTAATTATTTTATTTTTATTTTGGCGGATTTGGCATGCAAAGTGAATAGGCTAGGTGTAGGCGACCTATTATCTGTGTAAAACTGGTTAGCCATAAGTCAGCGAAGACGTTTAGAAACATACGGTGTTAGCAATGGAGGTGGGTATTATGGATAAGCATCACGACCACATTGAGAGTAAGCAGGTTTCCAACCGCCCACGCTGGTTAACGCTATGTATGATGGCGACGGCAGCAAGTGTACTTGTACTAGCCGGTTGCGGTGACAATGAAGAGGCAGCGCCGCCTGCGGATGAAGCTTCTCCCCTAGAGCAGGACGCGACTTCTCAGCCAGAACCGAGCATGAACGAAGAGCCCGCTATGGAGGAGGATCCTGGTTTAGGTGATGATCCCGCCACAGAAGGCAATATGTCACAGTCTGAAGGAGCGACATCTGAAGGCTCCATGCCAGAAGACACCATGGACGAGCCAGCAGAAGGCACGATGAACCCTGATGAGGACGAGCCTGGTTTTGGTGAAGGGACTGATCCTATGCCCGGTACTGAAGATGATGAGAATTCAACTGCTAATTAATTAGTTAACTTTTAAGTAACTGTTTTTAATCCACTGTTTTAAGTTTGAGCAAGTGTGCCGCTCCCTACGATGGTAAATCGACCCAGCTGTTTGTTCCCTGCGGCTGCTCCACACGGTTTACCATCCTTTCCACCCCCGCGCCCGCGGGGGTTTTTTTGTCTGCTTTTTAGCTCTTGCCTGCTTTCTTGCCTACTTTCTAATTAGCGTTTGTCGTTTCTCAATTGCGCTACTTGATTTTACTGCTTGGCGGCGGCTACTCCTCATTATCTTCCAGACGGCGATAAAGCGTCCGACGAGCAATTCCAAGAACTTCGGCAGTGCGTCGCTTGTTCCCACCGGTGGCTTCCAGCACTTTGTTAATATAGCGCTTTTCGACCTCTTCTAAACTGGGCCAGCGGATTGGCGGTGGTGTGGGCATCTGTCCGCCTGCTAGCACTTCACCGCTCACAGTGGGCACCAAAGGGCTACCGGTTTCCACCGTCGATTGCTCACGCAGACGCTCGGGCAGATCTTTATAGCTGAGCGAGCCATCCTCGCTTAGGGTAACGGCCCGCATAATGGCGTTTTCCAGTTCGCGAACGTTACCTGGGTAGGCGTAGTTGAGCAGGTTATTGAGCGCTTCCGGCTCGATTTGCTCAATCTGTTTACCCTGGGCTTCCGCGTGCTTATCGATAAGCGCAAACACTAGGTGCTCGATATCGGTACCGCGCTCGCGCAGCGGGGGGATACGCAGTGAAAATGTCTCCAAGCGGTAGAATAAGTCGCTGCGGAAATTCTCCTGTTCGATCTCTTTTTCCAGGTTGCGGTGAGTTGCGGCGATAATGCGTACATCAACCGATTCTTCTCTTTCTCCGCCCACCGGGCGCACGGTCTTTTCCTGTAACGCGCGCAGTAGTTTAGCCTGCAGATTGATGGGCATTTCACCAATCTCATCTAAAAACAGGCTGCCACCCTGAGCGCTTTGGAAGAGTCCTTTGCGTGCTTCATTAGCCCCGGTAAAGGCGCCTTTAACATGACCAAAGAACTCACTCTCCATCAAGTCCGCGGGAATGCTCGCACAGTTGATCGGTACAAAAGGCTGGTCATGGCGAGGACTTTCCTGGTGAATGGCGCGGGCAAGTAGCTCTTTGCCAGTGCCGCTTTCACCCAAGATCAGAATGGGAGCATCGCTTTTGGCAAGGCGGGAGGCGTCATGAAATAGCGTCTGCATGATCTGGCTTTTACCCACAATGCCGTGGAAGTGGCTGATGTCAGCGTCGTGGGAAACTGTCAGACGTTGACGCTCCAGCACACGAAATACGGCATCGCGTATGGCATCAAGGTCTAACGGCTTGGTTAAAAAGTCGTCAGCCCCTAGCTTAAGTGCCTCAACCGCCTGGTCGATGGTACCAAAAGCGGTAATCACAATGATGCCCAGCTCACTGCCCGCCTGGCGGAGCTGTTGAAGTAGTTGAATGCCGGTCATGCCCGGCAGTCGCACATCGGTAATCACCAATGAGACGGAGGTGTGGCTTAGTAAGGCGATTGCCTCTTCAGCGCTAGGTACGCCGAGCGTCGTGTAGCCTGCATCCTGCAGTTCTTCTTCTAATAACTCGCGTATAGCGGCGTCATCTTCCACCACCAACAAAGGTAAAAGGGATTCCTGTTGGGTCACAAATGTTGTCCTCACGCGGATGCGGTTTCACTAATAGGTAGTGTAATTTCAAATCCAGCGCCGCCAAGGGCGCTGTTAAACACGCCGATCGTACCGCCGTGGTCGTTAATAATGCGATGTACCATAGAGAGCCCCAGCCCGCTGCCTTGGCCGACCGGTTTGGTAGTGAAAAAAGGGTCGAACACCTTATGGTGGTGAGAGCTGGGTATCCCCGGCCCATCATCTTCCACCCACAGTATCAATTCGTGTTCTTGCTGCTGGGCGTGTACGCGAATGCGGCTTACTTCGGGGGCTTGCGCGGCATTGCGCAGTAAATTGGTCAGCACCTGTACAATTTGTTGGCCGTTAGCGAGTAAGTTGGGTGTCGGCTTCGGTAATTCAACGTCTAAACGAATATTGCGTGGTTCCAGCTCATCTTCCACCAGGTCTTTGGCACTTATAATAAGCTGATCGAGCGCTTGTTCACCTTTTTCCACGTTATGTTGGCGGCCTAATTCCATCAGTTGGCGCACAATTTCAACGATGCGCTCAACTTCGCCGCGTATGCGGCCCAATCGCGCTCGTTCGTCATCACCAATAATACTGCGGCGAGCCAGGCGCTGGGCCTGGCCGTTAATCACCGTCAGCGGCGCACCTATCTCGTGGGCCACGCCGGCTGCCAGTACGCCCAGTTCAGCCAGCTTTTTCGATTTACGCAGGCGCTTTTCAAGCTCTATTTCGCGCCGCTGGCGCTCCTCGATTTCATGGTCTTTCTCGGCCATCGCGTCCAGCATGCCATTCAAACCGGAAGCGAGGCGGCGGTATTCGGTGGGGCCGTTTTCGGTGGCACGCTGGCTGCGATCACCATCTTCTACCAGCAGCATTACGTGCAGCAGCCGGTTAAGCGGCCGCTCGATATGGCGCCGGAACCCCCACCAAATACTAAACACGATCCCGGCGGCGCCAATCACAAACACCAACACGGCCACAATGCTGATAAACCCCGTGTAGTTCTCAATGCCGGTATTGAGCCGATTGACCTGTAGTACGCCATACACAGTGCCATCCTGGGAGCGCAATGGTGTCAACGCAGAGTAGTAATTCCAACCATCGTGTTGGCGATAATTGCTATATAAATCGTCGCGCTCAATGACTTGCTGAATCTCCTCGCGACTGAAAATATCTTTACCAAGACCCAGGCCGTAAATATCGCGACCCTGCGTATCGAATACATAAGCGCCGTAAATGCGGTGGAATGAAAACGCTGACTGAAGTGCTTCTTCAAGCGGTGTACTGCTGTCTGGCGTCACTGCGTAGCTGAGCGAAGAGCTCAGCGTTCGGGTAATAATCTCCACTTCAGTTTGTAGCTTCGAGCGTACGTTATCCTCAAGCGACTTGATCGCCACCAAGCTAAACACCACTAGGATGACAAACAGCGGCACAATCACCGTTAAAATAATTAAATTGCGTAGTCGCATGGGGCATCCATGGTGGTGTTAATACGGGTTAGTATCAGCGGGTGAATGGAGCGCTACTGATCTGTTGGCGCCAGGCGATACAAGCCGCCCTGTGGGTCATCAGTAAGCAGATAAATAGCGTCATCAGGGCCTTGGCGAACATCTCGAATACGGCCTACTTCGCCCTGTAAAATCAGCTCTTCTTCGGCGACTTGGCCCTCTTCCAGGCGCAAACGCAGCAGTTTCTCGCTACCTAAGCCGCCGGCTAATAAGCTGCCCTGCCACTCACCGAAGGCTTCACTGGTGACTTCAGCAAGCCCGGCAGGGGCAAAGCGACCTTCAAAGAGATATACGGGATCCACCATGCCGGGTAACGAATCTTCGCCAATGGGCTCATTGGTCGCGTAGTCATTGCCCTGGCTGACAGTTGGCCAGCCATAATTGTTGCCCGCTTCGATATGATTCAGCTCGTCGCCGGTGCGGGGGCCATGTTCTGACGCCCAAGCTTCGCCGTTACTGAGCACGGTCATGCCCTGAATATTGCGGTTACCCATGGAGTAAATTTCATCCAGCGTGGTGTCATCGCCGACAAAGGGGTTGTCATCTGGCACGCCGCCCGTGTCGGTAAGGCGCAGGGTAGAGCCTGCATGGTCATCGCTTGCCTGGGCGCGGGGTGGTTCACTGCCACGGTCACCAATACTCATCAGTAGGGTGCCGTCGGGCAACCACGCTAACCTTGAGCCGTAGTGGCGGCCTGGCCCAGAAGCGCGATCCTGTTCAAACAAGTGCTCCACCTCACCCAGCCGGTCATTTTGCCATTTTACCCGCGATAATGCCGAGCGGCTGTTGTTGCCGTCGGGCTTGCTCCAGGTGAAATAGATCCAGTCGTTATCACCGTTGCTATTTTCGCCTTCGAAATCAGGATGTAACGTCACGTCCAGCAGTCCGCCCTGGCCCTGAGTACTCACGTCGGGCATGCCTTCCAAAGTGTTGGCTTCACCGCTTTCGGGTTCGACGAGTTTCAACTGCCCGCTGCGTTCGCTCACCAGGTAGCGGCCATCGGGTAGAAACGCCACCGCCCATGGGTGCTCGAACCCATCAGCGATGCGTTCAATGGAGAGCGTCAGGTGATCGGTCTCCATTGATTCCTGAATGATTTCCGCCTTTGCTGTATTGATAGCGCTCGCCAGCACTAACCCGCTGAACCCAGCCAAAACCGCAGGCTTCAGTCGGGTCGAGTGGCTGTTGTTCATATAAAGCATAGCGTGCCCTCTGGTGAAATTAATCATTGGCATCCTTGCCAGTAGTCTAGCAGTGACCTTATCGCCACGTGGGGGTTCCACTATTACATCAGCAGGGCAAGTAGCATGGGCAGATAAAACAGCGCTAACAACGTTGAGCAGAAGACCAGGCTGGCGACATAAACGGGTTCGCGCTGGGCACGCTGAGCAAAGAGATAGTTGAAGACCGCGACCGGCATGCACATTTGCAGTACTAAAATGCTCTGCGCCAAAGGTGGAAGTCCCACCCAGCCAGCGATCAGCCAGGCGACACCGGCGGCGAGCGGCACCCGCACCAGGCTAAAACCTAGCCCTGAACGCAGATTCTTCACCTGAATGCTGGCCAGTGATACGCCCAGGGTAATGAGCATGAGCGGTACCGTGAACCCCGACATCAAGTCCACCGTGTTGGCCAACCAGGGCGGCAGGGCAGTGTCTGTCAGCAGCAGCGCCATGGAGATGGCGATGGCGTACACCGTGGGTGTTTTGACAAGGGTTTTGAGAGGGTTGCCCTGACTATTCAGTACGGCCCCTAAGGTGAACTGAAACAGCGATACGGTCACCATCACCGTAATGCCGTAGGCAAACCCGGCACTACCAAAGGCATAGAGCACCACAGGCAAGCCCATGTTGCCGGTATTGGGGTACATCATGGGGGCAAGTAAAACCCGCCAACTGCGGCGCAACAGTTTTGCCACCAAAAAAGTCGCGGCCCCCATAGTGAGGATCACTAACGCAGCGGCCAGCATGGTTTGGCCAAAGGTGGTGGCATCAATATCAGCGCCCGCAAGAGAGGCCAATACCAGTGAGGGCGTACCAATGTTAAACACTAGCCGGGTAATGAAGTCGACCGGGTAGGGATGGCCTAAGCGTACCCACAGGTAGCCGAGCCCTGCACCAGCCAGCACGGGCGCCATGACGGCAAAAAGTTCGGCAAGCATTGGCTGTCCTTGGCAATCGTTAGCCGCCCATTGTCGTTAATAAGCGGGCTAACTGGCAAGGCAAACACTCGAATTAACCTACACCGTCGCGGCTGACGTGCGCCACGGTGCGGGTACTTGGCTACGTAAAAACTCTAGCAGCGCGTGGGTACGGCGGGTCTGGTGACCGTAAGCATAGAGCAGTGTGATCGGGAGTGGCACTGGCTCCCAGCCGGCCAGGCAGTTAATCAGCTCGCCTGGATGATGCTGTTCGCGTTTTGCGGTTAACCAGTGTGAGAGCAAGCCGATACCCTGGCTGCGCGCAATGGCATCTATATGCAGGGTAGTGAGATCAACCCGTAGCCGTGAACGGGGCGGGTTAAAGGTGTATTCGCCATGCTCTGGATGAGTGAGCAATAGCCCGTCAGAAGCCGTGCCCAACAGGTCTATCCAGGCGTGGTGGTTTAACTCATCGGGATGGTGCGGCGTGCCAGCCGCTGCTAAATAGCGTGGGCTAGCATAAAGCCCGCGGGATAGGTGGCCCAGGCGCTCCTGGTTTAGCCCGCACTCATGAGTCGGCCCAAGCCAGACATGCACGCTATTGCTGTGCATTTTAGTGGGCGGCGTTTCTCGAGTGTGTAGCGTTAGCTCTACCTTGGGATGACGGTTTAAGAACGCATCAATGGCACTGGCTAACCAGCTGCGGGCCAGGGCACCGTGCACTTCAAGGGTAATTTCGCCGCTAATCTCCTCGCGCAGCTCAGCCAGGGCTTCCTGGCTATGCGCTGCCATTGCCAAAAGCTCAGTGCAGTAGTTGTGAAACAGCAGCCCCGCCTCGGTGGGAATTAAGCGGTTTGCCTGGCGCCGCAGCAGCGGCTGGTTAAGCCGGGCTTCAAGCTGGCTGATGCGGCGGCTAAGGGTCGATTTGGCTAATCCGAGCTTCTGAGCACTGCGTGTCAAACTACCCGTGGTCATTACATCGGCAAAGGCGGTCAGTTCGTCAAAGTCATACATGGTCAGGCCCACGGGAAAAGGGAGAAGGCTGATTGTGCCATTTTTCGGTGCGAATAGAAATAATAGGCATTTGTGTTCCGGTATGTTGAACGTACCGTCTCACCCCGATGTGCAAAGAGTGTGTAAAAATATTAATGCTAATAATTCGCATTTAATAGAGCGGATGCTTATCCACATTGCTCGCACACTTCTCAAACACTATGAAGGACGAAGTTATGTCTCCCTGTTTGCGCCGTACGCTGCTGGCCAGCGCTATCTCTTCGCTTGCCAGTAGTGCTCTTTGGGCACAAGAAACGCCCCGCTTAGACGATATGGTGGTAACCGCGTCAGGTTTTGAACAGCAGATCACCAATGCACCTGCCTCTATCAGCGTGGTTTCCCGGGAAGAGTTGGAACAAGGCCACTATCAGAGTGTTACCGATGCGCTGCGCGATGTGCCCGGTGTGATTGTCACCGGCGGCGGAAGAGGGGATAACGGCCAGGATATCTCCATTAGAGGTATGCCTTCACAGTACACCCTGATACTGGTCGATGGTCGCCCGCAGAATTCCCGTGAGTCTCGCCCTAATGGCGATGCAGGTTTTGAGCAAGACTGGCTGCCGCCGCTACAGGCCATCGAACGTATTGAGGTAGTGCGCGGCCCCATGTCGACGCTTTACGGCTCTGATGCGATTGGCGGGGTGATCAATGTGATTACCCGCAAGGTGGCTCAGCAGTGGCATGGCAATGTTCAACTCGACACCGTGCTTCAGGAAGACAGCGACTCCGGCGACAGTCGCCAAGCCAATTTTTACCTCAGCGGCCCGCTGGTAGGCGACCGCTTAGGGCTTCAGCTCTATGGCCGCACCTCTCAGCGTGACGAAGACACTATTCTCAACGGCTACGAAGATAAAAGCCTGCAAAGCCTTACTGCACGGCTAAGCCTAGCGGCAACCGAGAATCATGACGTTACGTTTGAAGCCGGCATTACTGAGCAAGACCGTCAGTCGCTAATGGGTAAATCCGCGCCCTCTGAGGGCTGTCGCGGCGGCTGCTCCGATAGCTTTAATGAGTTTACCCACCAGCATGTCGCGGTGACACACAGCGGGCGCTTCGAGTGGGGCACCAGCGAAACTTACCTTCAGCGTGAAAGTAGCGAAAACAAATCGCGGGATATTGAAATCACCAACACCACCGCCAAAACCAGCGTGGTCATTCCGCTAGGCATGCATATGCTGACGGTAGGCGCTAGCTACGAAGAGGAGTCGCTCGACGACAGTACGACGAATCAGTTGCCTGGCTCTGATCGTAGTGAGATTGAGAATAGCCAGTGGGCCCTCTTTGTGGAAGACGAGTGGATGCTCACCGATGCTTGGGCACTGACCGGCGGGCTGCGTATTGATGACGATGATAACTACGGCAGCCACCTTAGCCCGCGGCTTTACAGCGTGTGGAATATGACGCCTGACTGGACGCTGAAGGGCGGCGTCTCGACCGGTTATCGAGCGCCGAATCTGCGCGAGATCACCCCTGACTGGGGGCAGGTCAGCCGTGGGGGTAATATCTACGGTAACCCTGACCTTGAGCCAGAGACCTCACTCAATAAAGAATTGGCCCTGCTTTATGCCAACGATAGGGGCTTGAGCGGCAGCGTCACGCTGTTCCATAACGACTTTGACGATAAAATTACCCGAATAGCTTGTCCCATTGATATCTGTACGGACGGCGCTAACCAGTTTGGCAGCGACCCGACTTATCGCGTTAACGTTGATGAAGCGGTGACTCAGGGCGTAGAGGCGAGTGTGGCTGCGCCGTTAACCGATACCGTTGAGCTAACGGCCAGCTACACCTATACCGATAGCGAGCAAAAGAGCGGTGAGTATGCCGGCGAGCCGTTAACACAGCTGCCTAAGCACCAGGTATCCGCTTCGTTGGATTGGCAAGTCTCTGCCAAGTTGAGTCAATGGACAAAAGTCACTTACCGCGGCGAAGAGAGTCAACCGACTACCGGCCCTTCGAGCAGTACCATTGTGGCTCCTTCCTATACCTTTGTAGATGCAGGCGTTGGCTACCAGTTGAACGAAAGTACTCAACTGAACGCGGGTATTTACAACCTGTTCGACGAAACGATCAACTATGACGAGTACGGCTATGTGGAAGATGGTCGTCGGGTTTGGCTAGGCCTTAATGTTGCCTTCTAAGCGCTAGCTCGCTGTCATAAGCGCAACACTGAAGCGGCTATCCCAGCGACAGCCGCTTTTTTTGCTGCTTAGGAAAGGGGGGAGAGGGAAAGAAACAAAAAAGCCCCAGCGCATGGCTGGGGCAGAAGGTGAGCATCGAAACAGTAGCGAGCTGAAACCGATTAGAACTCGTAGCGGGCGGAGAGCCACAGGCGGCGGCCCTCTTCGCTATTGGCGTATACGTTGCCAAAACTAGTGCCATCGCCGTATGCGCGGTAGTCGACAAAGTCTTTGTCAAACAGGTTGTAGATGGTCGCGCTCAGATTAAGCTGATTGGTGACCGCGTAATTACCGCCTAAGTGAAACAGCGAATAGGCTTTAAAGTCGCCCAGGTCATCAAACGAGGGGGCGCCGCGGACGCTTTCGCGGTTACGGTAGCGCTCGCTGCGGTACTCTGCTGAGAGCCAGGTATCCAGCTTGGCCGTTGCCTGCCAGCGCAGGGTGGCGTTAATGGCGTGTTCCGGGGTATCCGTCAGCGGCTCGCCCTTGTTATCGCCACTCTTCTGTTCGCTATCGGTGTAGGTGTAGTTGGCATTAATGCGCCAATCAGGGGCGAACTGGTAGCCGGTAGAGAGTTCCACTCCTTGGGTGATCGCCTCGTCGACGTTGACCTGTTGGCTGTAAAGGCCGTCAGGAATCAGCGGGTCGTTTTCCACCAGGATATCGCTGCCGCTGGCAATCTTGTCGTCAAACTGGTTGTGGAACAGCGTGGCGCTGGCAGTGAAACCCTGTTGGTTATCGTAATGCGCACCGATCTCGCTGCTGGTGCTGGTTTCCGGCTCAAGATCCGGGTTACCAATCGTGAGTATCGTGCCCTGGCCGGTTACCCCGTTAATGCCGTCATGTAGGTCATTAAGCGTGGGCGTTTTATAGCCGCGGCTTACGCCACCTTTTAGCGTCCAGTTGGACGTCGTGTTCCACACCAGGTAGCCGCGCGGGCTGAACTGGCTGCCGAAGGCGTCGTGGTGATCGTAGCGCCCGCCCAGGGTTAGCGCTAAATCGTCCCGTAGCAGCCACTCATCTTCCGCAAATAGCGACCAGGTAGTCTGCTCAAAGGTTTCACCGGCCAAGCCATCGTCAAGTTCCGCATCCCACCACTGCATACCTACAGTGGCCATGTGATTGTCTAGCGGCATGATGAACTTGCTGTCGAGTACGGTATTAGTGGTTTCAAGCTCCCGCGGGGCGCCGCCGACAATGCTGGGAAAACCTTCATACGCGACGCCTACATCACCAGGGATCGTGCGGCCTTTGGTTTCGGTGGTGTTGCGCATCAGGCTAGATTCCAACGTACCCGAGGCAAAACGGCCAGTGTGGCCAAGGGCGATCTGCTCGCGCTCAAAGCGGAGTTCATCCGCATAGCCGTTGGCGCTGCCAGGGTCGGGCTCACAGCTACGAGTGCGACCATCCAGGGTGCCTAGCTGGCACTCATCGTTGTCGTAGCGCTGACGGCTGATTTCACCATCCAGCCATAGGTCGTGGCTGTCAGTGGGTGTCCAAGTTAGCTTACCACCCAGGCTGTAGGTATCGCCTTCCACAGGGCTAGGGCCGCGCTGGTCGACTTCAATAGGGTCACCGTTGTTATCGGTATAGGTAAGCTCGGAAGCGTCGCGCTCATAAACCCGCCCGCGCAGTTGAAGGCCCAGCGTATCCTCAATAAGTGGGCCACTGGTATAGAGGTTGATCTCGCGACGGTCGCCAAAATCGCGATCTTCGTTAAAGGTATTTTCGACCCCAACAGAGCCTGTCCACTCGCGGCCCACCCGACGGGTAATAATGTTGATTACCCCGCCCATGGCGTCAGAGCCATACAGTGTCGACATCGGCCCACGAATCACCTCAATGCGCTCAATGCTGGAAATGGGCGGAAAGAAGCTGGTGGAGGTTTCACCAAAGCCATTGGGGGTCACGCTGCCCGCCGCATTTTGACGGCGGCCATCAATCAGGATCAGCGTATAGTCGCTGGGCATTCCACGGATACTAATGTTGCGCCCGCCGGTTTTACCTACCGCTCCACCCACATCGACCCCTTCAACGTTGCGCAGTGCATCGGCGATGCTTGTCACCCGCGTGCGTTCCAACTCTTCACGAGAGATCACCGAGATACTGGCAGGCGCGTCGACCATTGCCTGCTCAAACCCGCTGGCCGAGACAACGATGTTGTCCAATTGCTGATTTTCTTGGGCGGAGGCGGTGCCTGCAGAAACAGCGAGTGTGACGGCGCTAGCCAGAACAGAGCGGGTAAAGCGTGGCATGTTATTCCTCTTGGTGACGATAATTATTAGCTAATGATACTAATTGTCAAATAGGGGCGAGAGTCTAAAAAGAAAAGTTCCCAAACGCGAGGGTACGATCATGGAACGTTGCGTTGCGTAAACTGAAACATGTGTGCGGCGCAGGGTGGTGGGTAAGAGTTGCACAAAATGGAACACGCTATTCCCAGGAATAGTAGTGCAAGTGTTTTTGAGAATCGTTATTATCCGTTGCAATGTATCGTACCGAGAGAAACTTATGTTTGTTAAAACTGTGCTGGTGAAAACTGTGCTGGTGAAAACGGCGCTGGATAAAACGACCTCAATGACAGCTACCCTCACTAAAGGTGCGCGTTTAGGCGTGGTCAGCGTTCTGCTAAGCGTTTTAGTGGCAGGCACCGCGCAAGCGCGCACGCTGAATACCGCCTTTGGCGAGGTAGAGGTGGAGGGAACCCCTGAGCGGGTTGTGACCCTTTACGAAGGCGCACTGGATGCTGCCCTAGCGGCTGGCATCACGCCACTAGGCGCCGTCACCACACGCGGTGGTGATAACGTCGCCGAGTATGTGGAGGCCCATTTGGGCGATGATCGTCCCGCCATTATGGGCGTTGTTAGGGAAATCAATATTGAAGCCGTGCTGGCGCAGCAGCCGGATCTGATTTTGGCGCCCGCCCAGCTTTCCGATGAACAGTACCAACTGCTTTCACGTATTGCGCCAACCGTTGTGCCGCATACCCAGCCGTTAGCCGCGGATAACTGGAAAGCTGAGGCGCGACTTTACGGCGAAGCATTAAACCGTAAAGATGTGATTGAAGAAGCCATTGCCACGGTAGATCAGCGCGCCACGCAACTAGCCGACGCATTAGCGGATGCAGACGTAGGCGGCACCGCCTTTTTAGTGCGCTGGATGCCCGGTGGCCCGATGGTAATGTCGGAAAAACTGATTGCCACGGGGCTGTTAGAGCAGGTTGGCCTTGACGTACAAGGCGCCGATTTAATTGGCGAGCGCGGCGTACACAGCGATGTACTCAGCCTGGAAAACCTTGCCCAAGTAGATGGCGACTGGCTATTCCTGGCAACCCTCAATGAAGATGGCCAACAAGCCTTGGACGCCGCTAAACAGAGCCCTGCGTTCACTCGCCTTAACGTGGTTCAGCGAGAGCAGGTGGTGCCAGTGAATGGCCAGCTGTGGAGCAGTGCCAATGGCCCACTGGCCGCGCAAGCCATTCTTGATGATATAGAGGCTGCGCTGTTGCCGTGACGGTACCTCGTTTTGCAACGCCTGGAGTCGCCAGGCGTTCCAGCCATCGTACGTTAATGCTGTTACTACTCACCGCCCTTGTGGCGGCGAGTGGCGTTAGTTTATTGATGGGCGCAGGCAGTGTCGGCCCACTGCGGGTGCTGGCGCTACTAGGTGGCGTACAGGACAGTGAGGCGAGTTTCATTGTCTGGGAACTGCGTGCCCCGCGTACTTTAATTGGCATTGCGGTGGGCGTGGCGTTGGGGGTAGCAGGGGCGTTATTACAAGCGGTGGCGCGCAATCCGCTGGCCGAACCGGGTTTGTTAGGGGTGAGCGCAGGAGCGGCGTTTGCCGTGGCACTGGCCTTGGTACTGGGTGCCAGCGCCGCCACTCTGCGCATTTCAGTCGCACAGCTCGGCGCCTTGGTGGGCTGTGTCTGCGTATTAAGCGTGGCGCGCTTTCGCGGTGTGGGTAATGACCCTATTCGGCTCGTTCTCGCAGGTGCCGCGTTTTCGGGGCTGCTCGCTTCGTTAACCTCGCTGCTGCTGCTTTACGACCAACGTGCCGCTGATGAAATTCGTTTCTGGGTGATTGGCAGTTTGGCTGGACGCCGCTTAGACGACCTGCTGGCCGTGCTGCCCAGTCTGCTGGTGGCATCCGTGATAGTTGCGCTGATCGCCCGGCCTTTAGCCGCGCTAGCGCTAGGCGAACGGGTTGCTTCGGGGTTGGGGCACCACCCCAACCTGATCCGCTGGCTGGTCGTCGCCTGCGTGGCGCTTTTGGTGGGCGCTGCTACCGCCATCGCCGGGCCCATCGCCTTTGTTGGGTTGGTGGTGCCGTTTGTGGCACGGGCTCTTGCCGGGCCTGATATTCGTCGCACGCTATGGTTTTGCCTGCCCATTGGGCCGCTGATGGTACTCGCCGCCGATATCATTTCCCGCGTGGTGGTGGCGCCTTCGGAACTACCGCTGGGTGTGCTCACTGCGCTATGTGGCGCCCCCGTATTAGTCGCCGTCGTGCGTGCACGCCGCCTCCCGATGTTATAAGTGGGTTTATGAAAACCGCATCCAGGTCTTCTTCATCAATGACTGTCTCAACGGGCAAACCGGCTGCTATGCCTTTCTCTCATGCGACCCCAGCGGTCTCGGCTGAAAACGCCACCGTATTGCCGCCTCAAGGATACTGGCGCTTAGCCTGGCAAAGTCAACGGGGGGTGAATAGCATCCTGTTTGAACAGCGGGCGGTGGTAGTCAATCTGGGACTGTTTGCCGCGCTACTGGTCGCCAGCGTTATCTATCTAAGCCTCGGCAGCGTTAAGGTCGCACCAGCCGCTGTGCTGCAGGCGCTGTTGGACAATGCGGATATGATGGCGAGTTTTGTGGTGTTAGAGCTGCGCTTGCCACGCTTGGCCGCCGCCTGCAGTACCGGGGCCGCCTTTGCACTGGCCGGTATCCTAATGCAAACCCTGGCCCGCAATCGCTTGGCAACACCCGGGATTATTGGCATTGATAATGGCGCAACGGCCTTTGCCGTGGCCTCCATCGTGGGTATAGGTGTTTCCATCGCACCACCCGCCATGGCGCTAGCCGGCGCAACGACCGCCGCGGTACTCACCTTTGGTTTAGCTGCGGGCAGCGGTACCCAGGGCTATCGGTTTATCGTTGCGGGCATTGGCGTTGGCGCGGTGTTTGGCGCGGTGACCCAACTGATGCTGGCGCGAGTCGCGATTGACACTGCCAATGCTGCCTACCCATGGACAGTGGGTTCGCTCAATGCCCGCCCCAGCGGGGCGCTTCAATTACTGATGCTGGGGCTAGCGTTAGGGCTGGCCACGGCATTGGCGCTAGCCCGTTCGCTAACGCTGCTGCGTTTTAAAGATGCCACCGCCAGTGGATTAGGCGTGAACGTCAAGCGGCGCCGGTTGGAAGTTTTGCTGCTATCTGTCGCACTAACCGGCCTGGCGGTTACCGTGGCTGGCCCTGTGGGCATGGTGGGGTTGATTGGCCCCGAGATTGCTCGGTCACTGTCGAGCTCCCGCAGCGTACCAGTGTTGGCGGCTACGCTGGCGGGGGCGCTGGTGATGGTACTTGCCGATTTGGCCGGGCGTACGCTGCTGGCGCCGATCGAGGTTCCGGTGGGGATCGTTACCGCTGTGGTCGGCGGGCCCTGGTTACTTTGGATATTAATGCGTCCGCAACGGAGCTTCACATGAGCCAATCTCCAACACCCACCATGCCTTCTCTTGCCACGCAGTCGCTCGGGATGAATTATGGCACCCGGCAGGTGATCGATGGCTTGGATATCACCCTGCCCAGCGGCCAAGTCACCGCCATTGTGGGCCCCAACGGCTGCGGTAAATCAACGCTGCTGGCCGGTCTTGCGCGTTTACATAAACCCGATAGCGGCGCGGTATTGCTCGATGGCGCCGATATTCAGCGCCTGCCCATCCGTCAACTGGCGACCCAACTGGCGCTACTGCCCCAGGAGGCCGTGGCGCCGGAAGGGCTCACCGTGACCGAGTTAATCCGCTTTGGTCGCCAGCCCCACCAGGGCTGGCTGCGCCAGTGGTCGGCAGAAGACCAGCGCGTGGTGCAGCACGCGCTGGCGGCGGCGGGACTTGAACAACTCGCTGACAGACCGATTGATGCGCTCTCCGGTGGCCAGCGGCAGCGCGCCTGGATCGCCATGACCATCGCCCAACAAACCCCGCTGCTGCTGCTGGATGAACCCACTTCCGCACTGGATCTGGGCCACCAGATTGAAGTGTTCGAGCTGGTGAAACATCTTGCCCACCACGGCCGTACGGTGGTGATGGTGCTGCACGACCTCGCCAGCGCCTGCCGCTACGCTGACCATCTTATCGCCATGCGCGAAGGTCAAATTATCGCTGCTGGAGCTCCGGCTACAGTGGTTACGACTGACCTGGTGCGAACGCTCTATCAAGTGGAGTGCACGTTGCTCACCGACCCTGATACCGGCAGCCCCTTGCTCGCCAATGTTCGCCGCTCCGCGGTGCCCGCTTACTAAGCAGGCTCTAGCCTTGCGCCGCATTGCTACAGTTGCGTTAAGTTGATGCCCTGCTAGAGATAGCGGGGCGATTTCATTACTCTATTGCCTCTAAACCTATTTCAGCTATAACAACCTCAGTAAGGAACACTCGTGTCCTCTCCTGCACACAGTTTTCAAGCGTTGCTGCGGCTACTGCGCTACGCCAAAGGCTATCGGCGGCGCATCATTGCCGCCACCGCCTGTTCGATTATCAATAAGCTGTTTGATATTGCTCCAGAGATTCTGATTGGTGTCGCCATCGATGTGGTGGTCAACCAAGAGCAGAGTTTTGTGGCCAGCCTCGGGTTTGAAACGCCCCAGCAGCAGATCACCATGCTAGCGGTGCTGACGTTTGTTATCTGGGCAGGGGAGTCGCTGTTTGAGTACCTGTTCCAAATTTTATGGCGCAACTTGGCCCAACGTTTACAAGCGGATATGCGTCAGGATACCTACGAGCACGCTCAGCGGCTGGATATGGCGTTCTTTGAGTCGAAAAGCTCCGGCCAGTTGGTGGCCACCATGAACGATGACGTCAACCAGCTTGAGCGTTTTCTGGACGGCGGGGCCAATTCGATTATTCAGGTGGTCGTCACCGTGGTGGCGGTAGGCGCGGTCTTCTTTGTGCTTTCACCACTGATTGCGCTGCTGGCGTTTACGCCTATCCCGCTGATTATCTGGGGCGCGTTCTTCTTCCAGCGTAAAGCCGGGCCGCTGTATAGCGATGTACGTGAAAAGGTCGGGGATCTGGCCAGCCGTTTATCCAATAACCTCAGCGGCATTGCGACGATTAAAAGCTTTACCAGCGAAGAACGCGAAGCCGAGCGCCTGCGCGATGCCAGCGAAGCCTACGTAGACGCCAACAGACGGGCGATCAAGGTTAGCTCCGCGTTTATTCCGGTGATCCGCATGGCGATTTTGGCCGGTTTTCTGGCCACCTTTACAGTGGGCGGCATGATGGCGCTTAACGGCTCGCTGAACGTGGGGGCTTATGGCGTGCTGGTGTTTTTGACCCAACGCCTGCTCTGGCCGCTGACCGGCCTGGCTCAAGTGATCGACCTGTTCGAGCGCGCTATGGCCAGCACACGACGGATTCTCGATCTGCTCGAAGTGCCGATTACCGTTAAAGATGACAGCACCACGCCGCTTACCCAACCGGTGCGCGGCGAGGTGACGGTAGACAACGTGAGCTTTCACTACGCCACCAGCGGCGTAGGAGTGGATGGCATTCACCTGCACGTGCCTGCAGGTAATACCCTGGCGTTGGTGGGAGCGACAGGGTCGGGAAAATCCACCCTGATCAAACTGCTGCTGCGGTTTTACGACCCCGAAAATGGCCGCGTGCTCATTGATGGGCAGCCCATCACCGAAGTGAGTATGAACTCACTTCGCCAATCGATTGGTTTGGTCAGTCAGGATGTTTACCTGTTTGAAGGCAGCATTCGCGACAATATTGCTTACGGCAAGCCGGACGCTGATGAAGCCGCGATTGTGGATGCCGCCAAAACCGCTGAAGCGTGGAGCTTTATCGAAACGCTGCCCCAAGGGTTGGACACGCCGGTAGGCGAGCGGGGCGTAAGGCTTTCCGGTGGCCAACGCCAACGGCTTTCACTGGCCAGGGCACTGCTTAAAGACCCGCCGATTCTGGTGCTGGATGAAGCCACCAGCGCGGTGGACAACGAGACCGAAGCGGCCATTCAGCGCTCGCTTAAACGCATCGCCCATGGCCGTACGGTGATTATGATTGCCCACCGGCTCTCTACCATTGTGCACGCCGATGAGATCGTGGTGATCGAGAAGGGCCGAGTGGCCGAGCGAGGCAGCCACTCAAGCCTGTTGGCCGCTGACGGCCACTACGCCGCCCAGTGGCGGGTGCAAACTGGCGAAGCCCAAGCGGGGGATATGGAGGTGCTCAGTCGTTAATCTTTAACGGCTAGCGATTAACCAAAAGTGCATTAAGAGTGACGGGCACATGCTCGTCGATCTCTTGGTAGCCCAGCAGCGACAGCACGGTTTTTACCGTGCTGTTCGCCATCAGCGCTCGCCCATCCATCGCCATGGGCTCGGCGTGGGTAATCCGTATCTCATTCAAGCCTTCGCGAGTAAACCGCAGTGGCACGGATTCCTGTTGGTTAACCATGTCGGATTGCACGCTAAACGTCAGCGTCTCCACCAGTGATTCGCCAATATCCAAACTATCCAATCGCTCTGGCGGCATTTGCGCTTCCAGCGTTACCAGGGTGGTATTTGCCAACAAACCTATCCACGGTGGTAGCTCGCCAAAGCGCTCAAGCACATCCGTTTGGCTGAGTTTTAACGGCAAACGCAGGGTGCCATCGCTGGAGATATCACCCTGCAGATCACGCACCTGGTGGTGATGAGTTTGCGGGGTTTCACCGTTCAGCTGGGTAATCGACGCCTGCACCCGCGACTGGGCAGGATCAAGCTGCCAATCAGCGTGCACGGGCAACACCAATAATAAAGGAACTAGAGCAATCAATGCTTTCACAGCGCGTCTCCGCATAAAGAACTACTCACCAGACTGCCCAATCCACATAAAGTGCCGTAATGACATCAAGATAGCGCAATGGGGCTAGCCTCACACCGCCACATTCGCTATGATATGCACGCTTTTCGGGCCTATAGCTCAGTTGGTTAGAGCAGGGGACTCATAATCCCTTGGTCGTAGGTTCAAGTCCTACTGGGCCCACCAATCTTGCTTGTTCAAGCAAGGGATTATGAGTCCCTTGGTTCTCTGTGGTACTAAGCTGCTCGATTTCTCCTTCCTCCGCGTTTACGTCTCGCCTGCTTGCGCTGGACGCCTCATAGTCTGTTGATAGGCGTGTATGATATTGGTCTTTAATTGTTTATTGGTAGCGTTGGTAAGCAAGCTACTTTGAAGCCGCAAGTGTGGCGGTCAATACCAGCTCAAGCTATGTCTCCCGTACGTACCAGTACGACGTTGAATTACCTTTTTTACTCATGCTAATGAAATAAGTGTTAGTGCGAAGCAAGCTCGTTGAAAAAAGCTGGGTTGTCCTGAATCGTCGCCAGTGCCTTAGCTGCTAGCCCCGTCGGGTTACGGCGCTTGGTTTCCCAGCTTTTGATGGTGTCTACACTGGTTCCCATAGCCTTGGCAAACTCTGCCTGGGATACGTGTAGCTGGGCGCGAATAGTTTTTACATCAGTCACCTCATGGCGTGTGATGCGACTGGCCTGCGCTTTACCATGTTTAATCTCAACGGCTTCCTGCAGTGAAGATTGCAGCTCGTCAAAGATGCTCATTTGGAAACCTCCCCCTTCATTGGTGGGTCAGTGTTTTCAGTGCGGCCGTTTCAGCGGGCGTTAAGCTGTCCTTCACGCTCTTGGGGTAGGCCAATATCAGGTAGATTCTCTCTGCTGTTGCCAAAAAGTAGATAACCCTGGCACCACCATTCTTACCTTGGTTGCCCAGCGCCATGCGTATTTTCGCGGACTTTTATATCAGCACCTTACTTGCTTTTGGGCGGCTCATAATAGAGGCTGTTTTGTGCCGCGTTTGCGGCGGTTTTTATTTTTAAAATTTTATAAAAATAATTGATTTTATTGAATAAATTTATTGTTTTGGTTTGGTTGTAGTGTCGTGTTTTTGAATTTCTCAGCCTGAAGGTATAAAGTAACTATCGTCATTGTCCAGCTATGGAGGCGTTGCATGACCACTCAAACGCTTGAGTCACGCATCCGTGACAAAATTCGCAGAAGTCGGCGAACGGTATTTCTACGTGATGATTTCGCTGCACTGGGTGGTTATGACCAAGTAGGCCGGGTGCTTCGGCAATTGGAGGCGCAGGGACGATTGGTGCGTATTGGTAAAGGCCTATACGCCAAAGCGCGCCCAAACCGTATTACAGGCAAACCAATGCTTGCAGCGCCCGGTGGCTTTGACCAAGCAGCCAAAGAGGCATTAAACCGCCTAGGAGTACAGTGGGAGCCAGCCAGTGCAGAAAAAGCTTATCAGGCGGGGCGCACACAAATTCCGGCGCGAGTGGTGGTCAGAGTCAAAGGCCCGTTTCATCGCCAGATTGCCTACGGTAAATATCGCTTAGGTATCGAGCAAGTTTCTGCATGAACATTGATTCTGGAATGTTTCCCGATGTGGCGGATGCGCTGGGTATCGACAGCCCCGCTATTGTCGAAAAAGATGTCTATGCCGTTCAGTTATTGAGTCTACTTTCAACGCTGCGTTCGGAGGCGTTTGAGCTGGTATTCGCAGGGGGTACCAGCTTAGCCAAAGCCCACCACAAGCTTTTCCGCATGTCTGAGGATATTGACATCAAGCTTGTTGCTCGCGATGGGGTAGTAACAAGTATGTCTAGAACGGCTCTAAAGGCAGAACGAAAAGCGATGCTGGCCGAAATAGAAACAGTTATCAGCCGCTCTCCGATCCTAGGGCTTGATCCCGATGCTGGGATCGTCAAGCGTAACGAGTACCGGTATGCGGAGTTTACCGTTCGCTATCCCCGTACCCAGGGCAGCATCTCTGCGCTTCGGCCTGACTTGAAGCTAGACGTTACAGCATCAGAACTTTATGAGCCCGCCGTGGTGTGTTCTGTCAGCTCCTTGTATGCCGATGTTCTTCATTTACCCCCAGAGGTAGCTTCCATTCCGGTGGTTAGCCTGCCTGCCACGATCAGCGAGAAGCTGGTGGCATTGCTACGTCGCACAGCCCACGTGAGCCGTGATCCTTCCCGAAAAGATGACGAAACGCTGGTGAGGCACGTCTACGATCTTCATATGGCGACATCCGGCGGATATGACATGGCTGCATTACGCACGCTGGTACAGGCAGTAATACAGACGGACGTGACTCAGTTCGGCAACCAGCATACACAATTTGTCACTAACCCAGCAGATGAGCTGCTCTATGGCCTAGGGTGCTTACAGGCAAACCCCATCCATCAGGATCGCTACGAGCGTTTTATCGGCCCGCTGGTTTATCACGATGAGCCCGCGTCCTGGGATGAAGCCTTACAGAAAGTAAATGAATTGGCCCAACAGCTGCTGTCGGAGGGTAGGGCTGAGAGCTAACATCTACTTTTCCAAATACTTACCGTCTGTAATTTACTCATCACGTGACACCTAAAATAATTTCCTCAGCCGCTTTATGCGGCTCGCTATGTCGTCCCTGTAGTATTGCCAGCGGTGGCAATTTGGTTGCTAACTGGTCGTCATTTGGCTGCTCACAGGGTGAAAACCATGTGAGTAATGTAAACCATGGAAAATTTAACTCATTGAAAAACCTTTAGCGCTTTGCAAGTGTATGGGACGCCATTGAAGATACGCCAGCAGAAGCTGAAAATATGAAGCTGCGCTCAATGTTGATGATGGCTCTTAAAGATCACATTGATCGTGCTGGTTTGAACCAGTCTCAAGCGGCCAAATTGTTTGGTGTCACGCAACCGCGTGTTTCCGACTTGATGCGTGGCAAGATATCTTTGTTTGGCCTAGATGCTCTCGTGAACATGGCTGCCGCTGCTGGCCTGCATGTGGAAATGCGCGTCACTGTGGCAGCATAGCGCATAAGTGATGCCCTTGGCCGCAGAAGCTGAGTGCAACACCTGAGCATTTCGCTAAGGTGTTGTGTTTACGCACAACATTACCCAACCCACCAGCGCCAACCCGCAGCGCAAACCATACCCATGGCAATCGATACCAACGGATTCCTCATCACTACTGCCACAGTACCCGCCGCAATGGCTGCGAGCCGAACGCCGCCGTCACCATGCACGATGATGGGCGTAATAACGGCAATCAGAACTGAGCTAGACATGGCATCGACGAATCGCCTAACGCGAGGGCCTAGCGGTACATGCGACATGACCAGTAGCCCCAGCACTCTGGAGCCATAAGCAATGACTACCATTAGCATGATGGCTATCAACGACTGCCACACTGAGGATGAACTCATAAGGCGCTTTCCCTGAACCAGCGTCCAGGCAATAGCACGGCTACCACGCCACCGGTGAAGGCACCCACCATCACATGTAGGTAAGGCGGCAACCACCAGTACGCCATTAATGCACTCGCCGCTGCTGCCAGCCAGGGTAGTGCCATTGCTGCTCTTGGGTTCCCACCGACAACTATCATTAACAAAAAGCACAGCATGATCACATCAAGGCCGAAGCGTTCAGGTTCGGTAATGCCTCCACCAAAGGCTAGCCCTATCGCAGTGCCCCCGACCCAGGCGCCCCACAGCGCTATCCCGCCACCTAAAAGAATGCCTAGGTTTCGCTCGCCGCGCTGATACTCTCCCAGCGCCATTGCCCAGTTGGAGTCGGTTAGCAGAATCACCATCGCGAATTGCTGGCGTTGAGGTAACGCCTTGAGCCAGGGGTAGAGCGCCGCACTCATTAGCATATGCCGGGTATGAATCGCGAGTGTGACCGCCGCCAGAGCAAGCAGTGGCAGAGGCGAATGCCACATTTCTAGGGCAGCAAATTGGGATGGAGCCGCGAAGACAAACAGGCTCATTAGCATCGCTTCCCAGTCGGCCAACCCTTGGTGCACGGCGGCTACGCTAAACGCCAATCCAAAAGCGATGGTAAAAACCGCCAAAGGCAGCATCATGCGAATCCCTCGCCAGGTGCCCGCTGTATCAAGCCGAGTGGGATTTTCCTTTACTTTCATTACTTAACCTTTCTCCGCGAAACTGGCCATGTTAAAAACAAACAGACCTGCTTGTTTTTTTATTATTTGAAGTCTAGATTGAATTATGAACACGCGCCATAGCTGGTGACGTGTCAACGAGATGAAGCAATACAACAGAAAAAACAGCCGATTAAATCGGCACGGGAAACTATATGAAATTTACTCGTAATACGCTGACACTCGCCGTTGCGGCGCTGGTCTTGCCGGCCGTTGCTTCTTCGGCTCATGCCGCAACATCCTTTATTGCCAATTCTTTCTACGACCAGCAGCATCCCCACTCCCGTTACGGTTACATCGAGTGGGCAGAAATGGTCAAGGAACTCTCGAACGGCGAACTGCAACCCGAAGTTTATACCGGCACCGTGCTGCTGGCACCGCGGGCTAACCTGCAGGGTATCCAGGATAACGTGGTTCAGGTTGCTCACCACGCGGCTATCTACACGCCTTCTGAAATGCCGGTCGCGAATGCTGTGCAGGAGTTGGGGTTTAACTATGATGACCCGCTGATAGGCATACTGGCGGTGACAGACTTCAGCCTTAATAATCCCACTCAGCTAGCCGAGTGGGAGGAGCTGGATATTGTCTACCTGGGCGCCTATAACACGCCTTCCTATGTGCTGTTTTGCCGCGAGCCAGTCCGCAATCTTGAAGAGCTGCGGGGTAAGCGTATTCGTACCGCAGGCTCGACTGTTTCTGCCTGGGTCGAGCAAGCCGGGGGAACACCCGTCAATGTGCCTTCCAGTGAGATGTACAGCGGCCTCGATCGTGGTTCGTTGGACTGCGCCTCTAATGCAGCTAACGACTTGATTGACCGCTCACTGTGGGAGGTTGCCGAACACACGACGCTGCTGCCTACCGGCATGTATTGGTCCGGCCCTCAGTGGGGCTTCAATTCGGGTTTTTGGGCTAGCCTCAGCGATGAGGAGCGCGATGTCTTCAAAGAAGCGACGGCCAAGGCAATGACACGCATGATTGTCCAGTATCTGGACGCTTCTGAAGCCGCACTGGAAGAAGCCGCCTCCCACGGCAACAACATCTACGAGCCCGAAGAGGATTTGATGGCTTCCGTGGAGGCTTTCCGCGATGAAGCCTTGGCTAATGTCTACGATAAGGCCCGTGATGAGTACGGCGTTGAAGACCCAGAGGCGCTGATTGATGATTTTATCGCGACCTACGAAAAGTGGGATGCCTTAATCAGCGAAGTTGATCGCGAAGACGAAGAGGCCCTGGCCGAACTGGCCATGGAAGAGATCTACAATAAGCTTCCTGCTGACTATGGAATCTATTAACGCTGGAACACTTAGGCCGTCGCATTGAGGCGGCCTAGGCCAAATAAGGGTTCGCTATGACGAAGCGACAGAATCAAGAAGAACGCTCACGCCAAACCCAGGCTCGGGTGACGCAAGCGACTATCGAGTGCATTCTCGAGAAGGGCATTCGTGCCACTTCAACCGTGGATGTCGCACGTCTGGCGGGCGTTTCCCGTGGCGCTTTAGTTCACCATTACCCCTCTAAGACATTGTTGATGCAGGCGGCGCTTGAGGACTTGCTGAGCCGCGAAGTGGAAAGCGTAAGGGAGATGGCCGTAAAGGTTAAAGCAGGGGAGCTTAACTTTGACAGCCTGCTTAAAGCGCTACATGAGCATTTCAAAGGTGACCTATACATGGTGACTCTCGAATACCTCACGAATGCGCGAACCGACCCCGATATCATGAAAGTGCTGGTACCGCTGGCCGCAAAGTTCAATGACTCTTTGGAGCAGATTTGGGAACAGTTGGTCGCCAGTTCCAAGCACACCTCACATCAGAATCGCGTCGCCCTAAACGCCACTTTGTGCATGATGCGGGGTATGGGAGCGCAAAGCATTTGGCGTGATGACCCTGAACTCTACCGCGATATGCTGCTGTTCTGGAAAGAGACGCTTCTGGAGCTGGGTTTTTCTGCCTCAGATGCGAAGAGGAGTGAGCCCGCATGATGGCCAAACACGTCGAATCACTGAGCCAGTGGGTCGCCAAAAGTGCCATGGTGCTGGCGGCACTGTTTCTGGTGCTGATGGCGCTGCATGTGTCACTCGATGTAGGGCTTCGCTACTTATTCGGAAAGTCATTTACCGGCACCCTGGAGTTTGTCTCTTTTTACTACATGGTCGCCGTCGTCTTTCTACCGCTTGCCTATGTGGAGCTTCAGCGGGAACACATCAGCGTGGATGTGCTGGTGGGAAGGCTTCCGCCTATTGCCCAACTAACGCTTTACCTGTTCGCCAGCATCCTTGGGCTCCTCTATTTCGGCATGCTCTGCTATCAGAGCTATCTAGATGCCGTTCGCGCTACGGTTCGAATGGAAACTGCCATGGCCAATTTCACCTTCTATCTATGGCCCAGTCGTTGGGCGTTACCGGTTGGCTTTGCAGCTATGTGCCTGGCCATCCTCGCCAACATGATTAAGGCGCTGCAACAACGCCGAGCCCTGTAGGAGTTTCCTAATGAGTAATATAGAGATAGGCGTGGCAGGCATTGCCATTGCCTTGGCCCTGATCGCCTTGCGCGTGCCAATCGGCGTTGCACTGGGTTTGGTGTCGATCATCGGCATTGGTGAAATGACCAGCATGCGCGTGGCCTGGGGGATGATTTCGGCCACTCCGTTTGACTTTGCAGGTACCTGGGAACTGACCGCTGCACCTATGTTCCTGTTTATGGGCTATTTGTGTACCAGCACCAATATGACCCAAGGCCTGTTTCATGCCATGCGCCTTTATCTGGCGCGCCTGCCTGGCGGTTTGGCTGTTTCCAGTGTCATGGCTTCTGCCTTCTTTGCCGCAGCTTCGGGCTCTAGCGTAGCAACATCGGCGGCCATGTCGCGTATTGCCGTGCCTGAAATGCTCAAGCATAACTACGATAAGGGGCTGGCCACAGGTACCGTTGCCGCATCAGGAACACTCGGCTCGCTGATTCCCCCAAGCGTGCTGCTGGTGCTCTATGGCGTTTATGCCCAGGTGTCGGTGGGGCAGCTGTTTATGGCGGGATTCATTCCCGGTGTGCTTTCAGCGCTGCTCTACATCGCTATGATTATGGTGCGCACCAAGCTTAATCCCAACCTGGCGGGCAACACCGATGTACGCTCTAGCTGGGACGAGAAGTGGGATGCCTTTAAGCATATTTGGCCGTTGCCGCTGCTGATCGGCTCAGTTCTTGGTGGGATTTTTCTGGGTATTTTCTCACCTACCGAAGCGGGGGCAGTGGGTACTTCCATTGCAGCTCTGATCGCCTTGGCACGGCGCACGCTAACCTTTTCAGCCATTCGGGAAGCGCTGATTCGCACGGCGGTAAGCACGGCAAGCATCTTCATTATTCTCATCGGGTCGCTGTTTTTCACCCGTTTTCTAGCCATGAGTGGCGTACCCGCGGCGTTTTCCGAGTTGATTCTTGGCGTTAGTACTGAGACCTGGTGGATCATTCTCGCGGTGGCACTGATTTATCTGGTGCTGGGTATGTTTATCGACTCCATTGGCCTGCTGCTGCTCACTCTGCCGTTAATCCTCCCCTTAGTAGAAGGCGCAGACCTTAACTTGATCTGGTTCGGGATCATCGTCGTCAAGCTGCTTGAAGTGGGGCTGGTCACTCCGCCTATCGGGCTCAATGTGTATGTCATCAAAGGTGCCTTGGGCAATAGCGTCACCCTGTCTGAAGTGTTCAAGGGCGTCACCTGGTTCATCGTCATGGATATTGTTGCCCTGTTGCTGATCGTGCTGATTCCAGCGCTTTCTCTCTATCTCCCTCAAAAAATGTTTTAACGCCACTCTCACATGGAATACCCACAAGGAACACTCATGACAACGACACGCTTTATTAATGCCAACGTTATCGACACGCGCAACGGAAAGGTACTCGCCAACCAGCAGGTGCGCATTCAGGACGGCCGTATCGTCGATGTTAGCGATTCGCCGCTAGAGGGCAGTGATGATCAAGTCATCGATATTCAAGGCCACTTCCTGATGCCCGGTTTGGTTGATTCGCATGTACATGTCACGGCAATTACACCCAATTTTGCTCTGCTTGAGACGCTTTCGCCTTTCTATGTCGGTGCCAAATCAAGCGAGCTGCTGGAAGCCATGTTGATGCGCGGATTCACTACCGTGCGCGATGCCGGTGGAGCAGATTATGGACTTGCCAAAGCGGTAGACGAAGGCGCTTTGATCGGCCCGCGCATCATGTACGCAGGGAATGCTCTTTCCCAGACAGGCGGTCATGCCGACATGCGTGGCCCTGGGCAGCAAACCTTTGAAGGCTGCTTCTGCTGCGCGGGTCTAGGTCGTGTTTGTGACGGTGTTAGTGAAGTACGCCGGGCCGCCCGGGATGAGATCAGAAAGGGGGCCACCCAGATTAAGATTATGGCGTCTGGCGGCGTCTCTTCACCTACCGACCGTATAGACAGCACTCAGTTTTCGCTTGAGGAAATTGATGCCATTGTGGAAGAGGCCACCGCCGCCAATATTCATACCATGGCCCATGCTTATACGGCGCGCGCTATCAACCGGCTTATCCCCAGAGGCGTCAAGACCATTGAGCATGGCAACCTCATGGATGAGGAGAGCTGTCGGCTATTCCTTGAGTACGATGCTTATCTTACGCCGACTCTCTGCACTTACGATGCCTTGGCGAAGGAGGGCGTCGAAGCGGGCATGGCCGAGCACCTACAGCGCAAGGTTTATGATGTGCTGGATGCTGGCGGTAAGGCATTAGAAATGGCCCAACGTTTCGGCGTTAAGATGTTATACGGTTCCGATTTGCTGGGCCGGATGCAGCGCCACCAGCTTAATGAGTTTAATTTACGCAAAGATGTGGTGCCCACTGACGAGTTAATTCGTGCAGCCACCAGTCACGCCGCCGACGCCTATGGCCACACTGGTGATTTTGGCGAGATTATCCCAGGCGCAAGGGGAGACGTAATCGTGCTTAAAGATAATCCGTTGGATGACATCAATGTGCTTACTCAGCCTGATGAGCAGCTCATGGTGATTATGAAGGGGGGAGTGGCTTACAAAAACCTGCTTTAGTCATCTAAGTGTCAATCGAATATCTCAAGCCGAACATGATCGTGTCTCTTAAGTGATCGAGGCAAGAAGCGTCCGGTATCCGCTGGTACAGATGCCATATAAAGTGATTTCGGTTCTTTAAAAGCACTATTACCTGTGATGCCAATTTCTGGCTTAGGGCTTGGGTCTCTAATCGCCCTGAATTGATCAGCCTAGAGTGTTGACCCTCACGTTACGTGAGGCTCTAGAGTCGGGCCTTGTTAAAAATGATGGAGCTAACAATGCCAGACTCAGTGATGACTCAGAATTTAAGCGCCAATCCAAACGGCTCTGCCCATCGTGTGGCGATTGCCCGGGCGGTACACCAGCTATTGGACGAGCCGAAAGTGGTGGATGACGCTTTGAGCTTACCTCTGCTTGGGCCAGAGCTTGGTAAAGCAGTAAGCGATGACCCCTTTGCTTATAACGACCCTAGTGCTCGCTCTATGCGTGCAGGGATCGTTGCCCGCAGCCTGCTGGCAGAAAATGTACTGAATGCCGCTGTCGCCAGGGGAGTGTCTCAGGTAGTGAGCCTCGGCGCCGGCTTGGATACCTACGCTCTGCGCCATGGTGCAAGCATACCCCAAGTTAGTCTGTACGAGGTGGATCAGCCAGCAATGCTGGAGCTCAAGCAGGCTCGGGCGGTTCAGGCCGGACTGAAGATACCCGCCAGAATGCGCTTTGTCGTCGCTGACCTGGCGCGGCAGTGTTGGCTTGAGATGCTAGCTAGGTCGGGTTTTGACAGTGCTCAGCCTGTTGCCATTAGTTGGATGGGCGTTAGTCCTTACCTTACGCCGGAGCAGGTGCGCAGTGTGTTGGCTTGGGTGGCTGGTTTGGCTCCAGGGTCGGTTATCGCCTTCCGACATTGAGAGATCAGCGGCTAAGATATTTCCCAGTGATGTACTCCCGCCTGAGATGCGCACCGGCACCGTTCCCCTTGAGCAGTTGGAGGCTGCTTATGTAGAGAAGCGGCTATGGACAGTGTTAACAAAAGCAGGGAGCCCCGTCGGCTTTGCGATTGCGCTACGCAAGTCAGGCTCTGCGTTTCTGCAAGAGGTCAGTGTGCATCCTGTTCATCAACAAAAAGGACTAGGGCGACAATTAGTCCTCCGTGCCATCAGTTGGGCTGAAAAACACGAGTACTCTTGCGTCACGCTTACGACGTTTGAACACATACCATGGAATGCGCCATTCTATTTGAGACTTGGGTTTCGCAAGCTTACCGAGCAGGAGCTCAGCTGTGAGCTACTTAGCCAACTTCAAAATGAGTACCGTCTAGGGCTACGTCATCGCGTTGCTATGCAGTTTGACCTTGCTGAACACTCGAGTAGTACGCTTCAGCTGCTATGAAGCGTTGCCGTCTAGTGAGTGATTGTGAGTGTGAATATAAATCGGTATCATTCGTTTTATAATAATATATTCCTCCTCATACTTGCTGAGACTTTCCCATGCTTCCTACGTCCATGTCGTTTTCTTTCGCGCCGCTGACCGCGGCGGTTCGTCGCTCATTGGCGATATCGCTTGGTGGAATGCTTAGCGTTGCTCCCTTGGCGGCACTAGCTCAGGAAGAGTCCACTTCCAATGATACTGTTGTGGTCACAGCCACGGCGCTAAAAGTCGATACCCCGCTAGTAGAGACGCCACGTCCGGTCTCAAGCGTTGACCGTGAAGAACTGGAAGCCCGTAACGTCCAACAGCTAGATGAAACGTTCCGCTATCGTGCGGGCGTGTTGTCGGGCCATTACGGTAGCGATAACAATACTGATTGGCTCAAGGTGCGCGGTTTTGATCAATCGACTTACCAAGATGGTCTGCGAATCTACCGCGAAGGGTTTTATCAGTGGCTACCCGAGCCTTATGGTTTAGAGCGTATCGAGGTATTTAAAGGGCCTTCATCGATTCTATACGGTGAGGCACCTCCTGGGGGCTTGATCAATGCAGTCAGTAAGCGTCCGACTGAGACGCCTCAAGGGGAGGTTAATTTACAGCTTGGCAACCGCAACCACCGCCAAGTCGGCATCGACACCAGCGGGCCGCTGGGAGAGTCAGACGATGTGCGCTATCGCTTGGTGGGATTATACAAAGAGCGCGACGGCGATTTAAACGCCACGGATAACGAGCGCTACTATTTTGCTCCGAGCCTGGCGGTTGATCTTAGTGAAGATACTACCGTTACCTTTTTAGCCAGCGTGCAAAAAGATGATGGCGTTCCCGTTAATGGCTTTAAGCTGCCCTATGGCACTGTGGAAAACACCCCCTTTGGCCGCATCGACCCACAGACCAACTTGAGCGAACCTGGATACGACCAGGATAAACGCACTCAGTGGGGACTTGGTTATGAGCTTCGCCACGCTATTAACGATACCTGGTCGTTTGAACAAGATCTGCGCTATAGCGAACTGGACTTAGAGCTGCGCAGCACCTACGCACTCTCCATGGTAGATGATCGACGCGCATCCCGTGGACTGGTTTATCGCGATGGTTCCATTGATAGCTGGACGGTTGATAACCGCATGGTGGGTACTTGGTACGGTGATCGCACTGAGAATACGCTGCTGCTGGGTGTTGATTACCAAAACTTGAGCTTGCGCGGCCAGGAAGGGGATAACTATGCGTTCGGCGAGCCGATTGATATTTTTAACCCAACCTACGGTAACTTCACGCCGATTGCGGAAGAAGATCTGCTAACTCGGGAAATCGATAAAGAGCAGACCGGCCTGTATGCTCAAAACCAGCTGCGTATCGATGACCGTTGGGTACTGCTGGGCGGCGTACGCTACGACCAGGCGGAAACGGATAACCGTAATCAAACCGCAGGAACCACTCAGCGCTCAGATGATGACCAAGTGTCTTGGTCAGGTGGCGCGATGTACCTGGGTGAAAACGGCGTTAATCCTTACGTTAGCTACACTGAGTCATTTGACCCAGTGGGTCGAGTTGATGATGCGGGCGACCTGTATGACCCCCGCGAAGGTCGTCAGTGGGAAATAGGCGCTAAGTTGGCGCCGTTCGACTGGGATGGCTATGTAACGGCGGCAGTTTTTGATCTGGAAGAGACCAATACTCTAGTGACCTCTCCAGCAGGCTTCCAGGTACAAGAGGGTAAGCGTACCTCTCAAGGCTTTGAGCTGGAAGGTGTTGGTTATATTACCGATGCGTTAAAAGTCACCGCGGCCTACACCTACACCGATGCTCGCCTGGAAGACGATGAGCGTGCGCCGTTAATCCCGCGCCACCAGGCCTCAACTTGGTTGGATTACGCCTTCACCGGCGGCGCGTTAAATGGCGTGACGCTAGGTGGCGGGGTGCGTTATGTGGGCAGCACCGTTGATACCAGCGTCGCCGACAACACAGCCGTGGATAGCTACACTCTGGTTGATGCCATGGTGGGCTATGAGTTTGCTGACGGCTGGCAGGCCCAGGTCAACGTCAACAACCTCACCGATAAAGAGTACGTGGCCAGCTGTGAATACTGGTGCTACTACGGTGAATCCCGCAGTGTGATTGGCAGCGTGAAATATAGTTGGTAAGGCCCAGTGCAAACCACAACGCCCGGTCATATAGGTCGGGCGTTTGCGCATCTGGGTTATGTCTTAGGGGCTTGAGGTATATCTAGGTACGGTATCGTGTGTTTCTAGCTATACTGAGGACGCTGACTGCTCTTCTTCTATGCAGAACAGCTAACTCAGGAGTCAGTTATGCCACGTTTAATCCGTCGATTTAACAGTGTTTTTCCGCTTGCGCTGCACGCGATACTAGTTGGTTGGGCTTCCTCCGCCGTCGCGCATACACATGACAGTGGCATGTTAAGCGCCGAGGAGTCAGACCCCAACCGTTTGGGTTGGATGCAGGGATTTCCGCCTGTTTCTGAACGGGTAATTGGCCAACCTGACTCCAATTACTTTAGCTTTCCTAAAATGCGCTGGACGGTGTGCCACTTCCGCGAATTGCTGCCCACTAAACAGGTAAGCCGTGGGTTGGGATCACCTTCGCCGCTTACCTACGCGCTGGATGACGCTATCAATGATGTGATGTTTACCCCGCTTGACGGCAGTGAACCCATGTCATGGCAGGCATCCTTGAACGAGAATTACACCGATGGCTTGCTGATTCTGCATCAGGGGCAAGTGGTGTATGAGTACTATGCAGGCTGTTTAGATGAGGCGGGCCAGCATGGGGCAATGTCGGTGACTAAGTCGATGACCGGCCTGTTGGGGGAAATACTGGTAGCGGAAGGAGCGTTGGATGAAGAGGCGCTCGTCGGCGATATATTGCCAGAGCTGGCCAATAGCGCTTTTGGCAATGCCACCGTGCAGCAGCTGTTAGAAATGACTACAGGCCTTGCCTATAGCGAAGATTACAGCGACCCCAGTGCGGAAATATGGGCGTACAACGCAGCGGCAAGCCCACTTCCTAAGCCAGAAGGCTACTCTGGGCCACGCACGTACTATGAGTATTTAGCCACCGTGCAGCCGGAAGGTGAGCATGGTCAGGTGTTTGGCTACAAAACAATCAATACCGATGCGCTCGGTTGGGTAATTGCGCGCACCACGGGCGAGTCGGTGACGTCGTTACTGTCGTCGCGAATTTGGCAACGCATAGGCGCTGAGCAGGATGGCTACTTTACCGTTGACTCCATCGGTACACCGTTTGCTGGTGGTGGTTTAAGTGCAGGCCTGCGGGATATGGCCAGAGTGGGGCAGTTGGTGCTGAGTGAAGGTGTTATTGACGGAGAACGGCTGTTTCCTGCTGCGGCGATAGAACGTATTCGTCAAGGAGGTGACAGGCAAGCGTTTGCCGCTGCAGGTTACCGCTATTTACCTGGCGGCAGTTACCGTGGCATGTGGTGGTCGCTGCATAACGACCATGGCGCATTCGCGGCTCGCGGCGTGCATGGGCAAACGATATACATCGACCCCACTGCCGAGATGGTAATAGTGCGCTTTGCATCACACCCGGTGGCAGGCAATGCCGCCAACGACCCCACCTCACTCCCAGCCTATCAAGCGGTAGCTGAGTATTTGTTGGAGAAAGCCCCTTAGCCCAGAACATACGAGGTCTGATGCATCAATTGGCTCTACCAAATATTGTAGTTCTAGGTCGAGTAGAGTACTTAAAGAATGCTAAAAGATGCGTTAAATTCTTCTTTGACTGATATAGCTTATCTTGGTAATCTTAATTAGGTTTTTTAATTTAAAATTTTTAGAAAGGAAATCTTATGTGTATGACGTTAAAATTTAAGTGGAGTGCACTATGATATTCTTGCACCCACGAAATTTAGCAATCATTGCTCTAGCCGACCTTACACTTACAGGGTGTTTTGATGACGCTGCCGAGACAACCCTTCCCACTCATGATGTAGAGTGGTTCAAATCTCACGATGATGAGCGCAAGACAACACTAACGGAGTGCTCAAATAATCCTGGCGAGTTAAAAGACACGCCGAATTGCTCTAATGCACTTGAAGCTGAGCAGCAGCTTTCTTCAGGTTCATTGCGTAACGTCGATTGGTAATCGTATCGCTTATGTCTGTAGTGGTTCAATAAAGTCGGACACCACTTAAGAGATAATATTGCTACTAGTATGTGAGGTGTTTAATAAAAAACTTCTCAATATTTAGGTTAGCATATCCACTTTATACGACGCTGATGAAACAGTTATATGCCTTACATTGCACAGCATTTCTAAAAAAACACCTCCGATGCAGTGGCGGTCTGATACCGTTTACGCGGCACACAAATCGGGCTGCCGCTTTCGGGGTCTTGGATGACATGGGCATCCAGGTCGAACACGCGCTTGAGATTGGTGGCGGTAAAGACTTCGCTTGGCGCGCCGCTGGTGACAATACGGCCATCGCACATCATCACTAAATGATCAGCGTAGGCAGCGGCCAGGTTCAGGTCGTGGAGCACCAGCAGCAGGGTGCGGCCTTTCTCATGGGCCAGGCGCGAAAGCAGCTCCAGCAAATCCACCTGTACCTTCAGATCCAGAAATGTTGTGGGCTCGTCAAGCAGGATCAGGTCGGTTTGCTGAGCCAGCACCATGGCAATCCAGCAGCGCTGGCGCTGGCCGCCGGAAAGCGCATCAACGTTGCGCTCGGCAAACTCCGTCACGTGGGTATAAGCCATGGCTTCACGAATGGCCTCGGCATCCTGCTGAGCATTTTTCTGCCATAACCCCTGGTGCGGAAAGCGGCCCATGCCCACTAACTGCTTTACGCTCAGCCCCTCGGGCGCCACCGGGCCTTGGGGCAGAATCCCCAGGCGCTTGGCGACCTCCCGCGTCTTGCTGCGATGAATATCCTTGCCGTCCAAATACACATGCCCGTCACTCGGTGTGAGCGTGCGGGCAAGGGTTTTCAGCAGTGTCGACTTGCCACTGCCGTTCGGCCCTAACAGCACCGTGAGCTTGCCTTCCTCAATCGCGATGTCGACACCATCCAGCACACGTCGAGTGTCATAGCCCGCGTGTAGGGCTTCGCCCGTCAAGCGAGGTGGTTGATGAGAAGGGTGTGTCATGAATGTGCTCATTGGGGTTGTTTAAGCAGGCAGAACCGTAAGCCAAAATATTCTCATTTTCAATACTTGCCGTTGCTCAGCAAACAATTGCTCACTGCTTTAAGCGTCGGCTGTAGAGGAAATAGGGGGTAAGGGAGGGGAGAAATAGTGCCGTTATCCTGAACGGTTCGTACCGCTAAGTAGACCTTTGTGAACAATATGCATAAAATAATCATTATTATTTAGATGTAGATTACGTTTTCAGGGGTGAACTCACTAAAAAGCAGGGGGGATGAACACTCGATGTACATTAAGAAACGCCAGGTATTTTGGCCTACGGTGACGCTTGCGGGATTAATAGCAGCCACACAGGGACACGCTCAGGAAACGGCAACCAACGATGCACAGAGTGGACGAGGTGACTCAAATCAGACAGTCGTGGTGACCGCCTCGCGGACTAATGCAACAAAAGAAGATTCGCCTCAAACGGTGCGCATCATCAACGAGCAGGAGGTTAATCAGCAGCGACAAATTACCAGCGACTCTTCACAAATTCTGAGCAACCTGTTGCCTTCCTACTCACCTAGCCGCCAGAAAATGAGCGGCAGCGGTGAGACGTTGCGTGGGCGTACGCCGTTGATCCTGATTGACGGCATTCCACAATCTAATCCATTGCGTCCCACTGGTCGTGAAGCTCATGTCATCGATTTCTCCATGGTGGAGCAGATCGAAGTGATTCAAGGTGCCAATGCTACCAATGGGGTAGGTGCGGCGGGTGGTGTGATTAACTTGATCACTAAACGCCCTGAGCCAGGGTCTTTTAATCAGTATATTGAAGCTCAGGTAACAACGCCCACCAGTGAGCTGGACAGCGACACGATCAGTTATAAATCCACCTACGGCATCAGTGGCAATAGCGGCGATGTGGATTACCTGTTCTCGGCAAGTTATGAGGATCAAGGCCTGTTCCTGGATGGCAATGGCGACCCCGTCGGTGTGGACAACACCCAGGGTGACCTGATGGATGCCCGCTCATTCGATATTTTGGGCAAGCTCGCTTATTGGTTCGATGAAAATCAGCGGCTGCAGTTTACCTTGAACCATTACAATATTGAGGGGCATAACAACTACGTCAGCGTGACGGGGGATCGTGCGAATGGCGTGGTAACGACATCAGAGCGTGGTACACCAGAAGGTGATGCGCCCTACAATCGAGTGTGGACGACTGGGCTAAGTTACGATCACTACGACTTAGCCGGTATGCACCTGAGCGCGCAGGCGTTTTATCAAGATTATGAGGCGTTGTTTGGAGCCACGAATTCAGCGACGTTCCAAGATCCTGCGATTGCCCCCGTGGGTACGTTTTATGACCAAACCATGGCGGCCACCAGCAAATTCGGTACCAAAGTCTCGCTGACCAAAGATGATCTTTGGAATGAGCGCCTGAAGATGACCGTTGGTTTTGATACCCTGTTTGATGAAACCGAGCAGTACCTTTACCAAAGTGACCGCACTTACGTGCCGCCCACCGAATATACCGACCTGTCGCCCTTCCTACAGGTTGATCTGCGCCCGGTAGACTCGCTACTGCTTTCCGCTGGCGCGCGCTATGAGTATGCCAAGCTCGATATCAACAGTTACCAGACGGTAGCGGCCAATAATGGCGTTGCTGTCGAGGGGGGCGACCCCAGTTTCAATGAAACGCTTTATAACCTTGGTGCCGTGTGGAAGCCGGTCGACCACTGGAGCCTGTTTGCCAACTACTCAGAAGGATTCTCTATTCCGGATGTGGGGCGTGCATTGAGGGGGATCAGTACGCCGAATCAATCAGTCAACAACATTGAGAATCTGAGCCCCATTGTTACTGACAACATCGAGACTGGGGTGCGTTTTGAGAATGGGCGCTTAGCCGCCGAACTTAGCTATTACGAATCCTCTTCTGACTTCGGTAGCCGTCTCACAGAGGTAGATGATGTCTTTTATATGCAGCGTCAAGAAACAGAGATTAAAGGTTTTGAGGCCGCGGTCGATTATCAGTTTAATGATCAACACTCTGGTCGCTTGGCTTATTCACGTATGGAAGGGCGCTACGATAGCAACGATGACGGTAACTTAGATGCCAAACTATCGGGGTTGGATGTCTCTCCGGATCGCCTGACGGCCACTTGGTCAGCTAATTGGTCAGATGAGCTCTCTACCTTTGTTCAGGCCAACTACGCCTTCGATGAAACCTTCGATGAAGCCAATCGTGAGTTTGATGGCTACCTGTTGATGGATGCTGCCGTGGGTTACCAACTACCCGTTGGTCAGGTCAATGTAGGGGTATCCAACCTGCTTGATGAGCAGTACGTCACGTATTACTCGCAAAGCGCTCTAGTGAATGATGAGCGCTACTTTGCCGGGCGAGGCCGCACCTTAACGCTGGGTTATCGTTTGGATTTCTAATCAGCCGCTTTCTATGCTCGTTACTGTTTGGCGGCGCCTTTGGGGCGCCGCTTTTTTGTCAATTCGCTCTAAAAGCGAGCTCGCGATCTATGCAGTAAATAAACGAAGAAGGGCGCGCCTATCCCGGCAACAAAGATGCCCGCAGGTAAATCTTTGGGCAAAAACGCTACCCGGCCCAGCAGGTCGGCGTAAAGCACAATCAAGGCGCCAACCAGCGCTGATGCTGGCACCAGGCGTGCCATGTTTCGCCCCACCAGCCTAGCGGCCAGGTGGGGCGCAATTAGTCCCACAAAGCTCAAACCACCGGCAAACGCCACAGCGGCACCTGCCAGCACCACGCTGCAGGCCAGCAATACCAATCGACTGCGTAGAATCGCCACCCCGAGCCCTTCGGCAACGGTGTCGCCCAGTGCCATGGCGTCTGCATGGCGGGCGAAGGCTAGGCTGATAGGTACAGCGACTAATAACCACGGTAATAGACCCCGTACATCGTCCCATTGCGCTGCATACAGGCTGCCGGTGAGCCAGACATAGGCGGTCATGGCAGCCGAGTCATCGCTGATGACGATTAACAGGGTGGTGCCAGCGCCCATGGCCGCCGCCAAGCCAATACCGACCAGTACCATGCGCGATGGGCTGATGCCGTTTTTCCAAGCCAAGCTAACCACCAACAGGGCGGATAGCAGCGCCCCCAGCATGGCCGCCACGGGCAGCCAGTGAATGCTCAAGGTTGTGCTCAATAGCGCTAAAAACAGCACCGCCGCGAGCGCCGCACCGCTGGTAATGCCGATCACATCCGGTGACGCCAGTGGGTTGCGCACAATGCTCTGCAGAATCGCCCCCGCTATCGCCAGGGCGACGCCGACCAGTATCGCTAGGGCAATACGTGGCAGCCTTAACTCCCAAACGATAAAAGTGATATCGCTATTCTGTGGGGCTGTCAGCGCGTGAAGCACCTGCAGAGGCGGTGTGGGGAAACTGCCTAAACAGAGTGACAGCCCAGCGCTTGCGATCAGTAACAGGCTTAACGTCAGCAGGCTGCGCAGTAAGCGATTACTTTCGCTCTTTGCTTGACTGTTGAGCGGTAACGTTGCATTTGCTCTCATTGGCCAGCCATTTTGCGTCGTGCCAGGTAGATAAAGAAGGGCGTGCCGATCAGCGCAGTCATCACACCGACCGGGATCTCCTGGGGCGGCATTAAAAAACGCGAGGCAAGATCGGCCAGCAGTAGCAAACAAGCCCCCAGTAGGGCGCAGGCAGGTAGCAGCCAGCGGTGGTCGATACCAAATAACCCCCGCGCCATATGGGGCACAATCAGGCCGACAAAACCGATCATGCCCGCCAGCGCCACGGAGCTACCTGCCAGCACAATCACAATAAGCCCGAGCAGCAGCTTGATGGTGGTGGCCTGCATGCCCAGCCCGGTGACCATATCATCGCCCAGCAGCAGCGCGTTGGCGTGGCGGGTTAGCAGTGCACTGAGCAGCAGCGCTGCGCCGAAAAGTGGCAGTAAGGGCGCTATCAATGAAAGATCGCGCCCCGACACCGAACCCGCCAGCCAGTAAAGCACGCTTTCAAAACTTTGCTGATCAATCACCAGCAGCCCCTGGCTGAACGATACAAACATCGCCGTTACCGCCACACCTGCCAGCACAACCCGCAGAGGGGAGAGCTCTCCGTGGCGGCCACGGCTTAACACTACTACCAGTACGGCCGCCACCAGTGCGCCCAGCAGTGCGGCCCAAACGTAGTGGGCGGGCGTGTGCAGCGGCAATAGCGCAACCGCGACCACCACAAAGAACATCGCGCCAGCGTTAATGCCGAGAATGCCCGGCGATGCCAGCGGGTTGCGCGTCATGGTCTGCATGAGTGCCCCGGCAATCGCCAGGCTGGCGCCTACCAGAGCGGCGATCACCGCGCGGGGCAGGCGTTCAGTTAAAAGAATGATGTGGGCGATATTGGTCGGGTCGTAATGGGCGAGCGAGCCGAACAGAGACGATAGGGCGATCTCCGTTGTGCCTAGCATTACGCTGGCAAAAAAGGCGCCCAGTGCCATCAGCCCCCCCAACAGCAGGCCAATACTTTTTGCGGCAGCGCTGTTTAGCATGAGGGATCCTCGCCGTGGTTAGGCAAGTTGGCGTGGCAAGTTAATCCATAGTGGCTATATAGATCATCCAGCATGGCGTTGGCCGCTAATATACCGCCGCCCATCATCCAACTGACCGGATCGACTTCAAAAACGCGTCCACTTTGAACGGCTGACAGCTGTTGCCAGAGAGGGTGGGAGGCCCAGTGCCGGTAATTATCTGCAATGGCGGGGTCATCCGGTTCCAGCAGAATAAACAGGGCATCGGCATCCAGCACGGGAATGTTTTCCGTACTGGAAAGCTTCATTCCCCAGCTCTGGCTTTGCAGGGTATCCGGTTGCGCAAAGCCCAGCTCGTTCAGAATCGAGCCTGCAAAGCCGCTGGTATAGATACGCACATGGTCGCTTTTAAAACGCACCACAGCGACCTTTTGGGGCCACTCACTGCCCAGTTTGGTGGCAATCTGCTGACGAAAGTCGGCTATTCGTGCCTCCCAGTCTTGCAGTAGCTGGCTGGCATAAGCTTCACGGTCGGTGGCATCAGCCACCATCGTGAGGGTGGTCTTGAAGTTAAACACTGTCGGCGCTGAAACTGTGGGGGCAATCGCATTCAATAGCGGCGCTATACGCCCGTGGCGAAAGTTGCTGGCAATCACCAAGTCTGGGTCTAGCCAGGCAATCTTTTCCAGATTGGGTTGGGTCTCCAGCCCCACATGCTCAACGCTCTCAAGCGCATCGCGCAGATAGCGGTACATGGGTTTTTCCAGCCAGGAATCGACTACGCCAATAGGCGTCAGTCCAAGGGCGACGGCGCTGTCGGTAGCCCCCTGGTAAAGCGTCACAATGCGTGGCGATTCCGGGGGGCTGCTCGGCGTGTTAGCGGCTGCCATTAAGGGCAGTAGCGCCGTCAGCGTTAACAGCAACACACTCATAAAAACCTGCTTGCGATGGGTGTGTGCTTTTAACATTAATGTCACTTTACGATTGGCTCGGAGTTAAGAGCCGGGATAATGGCATGACGTAAAAGCTAATGCAAAGCATTACCAAATGAAGGCCGCGACCTCCACCATCCCAAATACTGCGACACCAGCCGCGACAGGCCAGCCAAGTGAGCGTACCCGCGACCACACCAGCAGCGTGACAGAAAGCCCGATGGCGGTGGCGGCCCAGGAAACAGCGCTTGGGTTAACCGGTACAATGGACACCCCCAGCACGGCGGCAATCATCAGCGGGCCGAGAATACCCAGCCACTGGGGCATGTTATTAAGGCCGCTTTCGCTGTTGAGACGGCGCTGCATCCATAAAAACGGCACTACCCGCATCAACAACGTGCCAATGGCGGAAACCGCGACCGCTAGCCAAAGTGCAGTGCTCATGATTCACGCCTCCTGCTGGTGGTGAATTTCACCGTATAGAACTGCATGGAGTAGAAGCACAGCGCGCCGCAGGCGGCGGCTAAGGGAATCGCCACGTTGCCCCAGCCGACCAGGGTCATACACAGCGCCGCTAAAATGGTGCAGCCCATGGCGACTGCCCAACGCTTGTCGGTAAAGCGCGGCGCCACCATGGTCAAAAACAGCGCGGGCAGCGCGAAGGGCATAATCTCACCCAGCAGCGGCCAGCGGGCGGTAAAGGCCTCACCGGCGGTAGCCCCCACCGCGGTGCCAATTATCCAGGCGCCCCAGGCCAGCAGTGATGCGCCCAAAAACCAGCTAAAACGCTTTACCTCAGGCAGTTGGGGCAGTCGGGTTAGGGCCAGTGCAAACACCTGGTCGGTGAGGCCGTGCATCAACCAGGGCCAGTGGCGGCTGCGCGGCAGTAGTCCCGCCAGGTTAGGGCCGTACACCACATGGCGCACGTTAATCAGCAGCGTCATCGCCACCACCAGCCACAGCGGGGCGCCGGTGGCGATCATCCCGACAAATAGAAATTGTGAGGCCCCGGCGTAAATCAGCGCTGAAATAGCCGTGGCCTCTAGCGTGCTGAAGCCTGCCTGGGTGGCGACTAAGCCAAATGACAACGCCACTGGAATATAGCCGCCCAGTAGTGGGATGGCCTCACGCACGCCCTGCAGCGCGCTACGAACGGGAGAGTGGCTGGCAGCTTGGCTCATGGTGTTTGGCCTTCCACACCATAGGTGATGGTCATTATCAACGTGGCCTCCGCTTCGTGGGTACGGTAAAGGTGCGGTTGGTCGGCGGCGAAGGTGATGGCTTCTCCCGGTGTTAGCACCGCGGTGGCGCCCTCTGGCCCCGCTTCCAACCAGCCGCTAATCAGCGTGAGTGATTCACGGGTGCCGGGGGTGTGGGCTTCAGCGTGGCGCAATGTATGCGGTGCGCAGCGCATCCAGTAGGCGTCTACCTGGGGAGTATCTTTGCCTTGATCGATTAAGCGCACCTGTACACCATCTTCACCCAGCGGCACGTTGATTGGCGCTACCAGCGTGCCGAAAGGCACATTGAGCTGCACCGCCAGCCGCCAAATGGTATCCAGGGTCGGGTTGCCGTTGCCCTGTTCAAGGCGACACAGGTTGGATTTGGCAATCCCCGCCTCATTGGCCAACTGCGACAGCGACCAGCCCCGCTCAAGGCGAAGGGCTTGAAGGTGTTGGCCTAGGGTGTTGAGTGAGGGTTTATCCATCTTGTCATCTCGCGTTCCTTTTATAGAACGTTCTATATAAAGAACATTAGCCTGTCAATGATTGTGACAACCGCTTTCAGTGGCACTCTTTATGCATGACCTTTAGGTTGGCTGCTGCGAGGAAGCGCAATGCGTTCATTGGCAATGCTCAAACCGGTTAAATCGATCCTATATAGCGTGGCGTTACTGCTGCTGGGCAACGGCTTACTGAATACGCTGCTGACGCTGCGGGGTACGGGGGAGGGCTTCTCCAGCGCGGTGCTGGGGATGATTATGTCCGGCTACTTTGTCGGCTTTATCTGCGGTACCTGGGTGAGCGGGCGCTTAATACGGCGCATAGGGCATATCCGCACCTTTGGCTTCTGTGCCTCTATTTGTGCATCGGTGGCGCTGTTGCATCTGGTGTTTATTAACCCCTGGGTATGGCTACCGTTGCGGGTGATCTATGGGCTTTCGTTTATCACCTTGGTGACCGTGATTGAGAGCTGGCTGAATAGCCAAGCCGCCAGCCATGAGCGGGGGCGTATTTTTGCGGTATACATGGTGGTTAACCTGGGCGCATTGGCACTGGCCCAGCAGTTGCTGCGCCTCTCTTCACCGGAAGGGTTTTTGCTCTTTGTGGTGATCGCTATCTTGATCAGTTGGGCGCTGCTGCCCATCACCATGACCCGTCGCGTGCAGCCCAAAATACCTGAGCGGCCCAAAAGTAGCCTGCGTGCGCTGTTAGGCTTTGCGCCATTGGCAGTGGCTTCCGCCGCGTTATCGGGGCTTGCCATGGGCGCCTTTTGGTCGATGACACCGATATACGCGACTCAGTTGGGGTTTGATATTGGCGGTGTTGGCTTGGTAATGAGCGTGGCGATTATTGGTGGGGCGCTGCTACAGATTCCCATCGGGCGCTTCTCTGATAAACACGACCGCCCTATGGTCATGATCTGGGTGGTGCTGCTCGCGGCCTTGATCGCAGCGGCCATGCCCTTTGCGCCCAGCCACGAGGTGTTGCTGGGGCTCTATTTTATTTGGGGCGGTTTGGCGTTTTCGCTCTATCCGCTGGCGGTAGCGCAGTTGATCGACCAGCTTCACACGGATGAAATTGTCTCCGGTTCGGCGGATATGCTGGTAATGCACGGCGCGGGCTGTGCCGTGGCGCCGATAGCGGCGGGGTCACTGATGAACGTAGTGGGCAGTCATGGCCTGCCGCTCTATATTGCCTGTGTGTTCACCTTGCTGGGTATCTATGCGCTGTATCGCCGCCGCCGCGTCAGGGCAGTGGTCACGCATACAGCGCACTTTGAGCCGATGGTGCAAAGTAGTGCAGAAGTGTTGGAAATGATCTTTGATGATACCCAGCGCGACCTATTTGATGACCCGAGTTTTTATGAAGAGGATGAACGGGAGCGTTTGGCGAGGCTGGTCAAAACATCCACCGGTTAATGCGGAGGCGTAGTGGAGAAAAGTACGCGGGGAGTGGTTGTGATAAGCAGCCACTCCCCTGGGCGAATGGTTAAGGGCGTTTCGCCTCTTGCGACTGGCAGGCGGCGGCGGTGAACAGAACATCGGTGGAGGAGTTGAGCGCGGTTTCGGTGGAGTCCTGCACCACGCTGATCACAAAACCAATCGCTACTGCCTGCATGGCCACTTCTGTAGAGATTCCGAACAGACTGGCAGCCATGGGGATCAACATCAGTGAACCGCCCGCCACGCCGGAAACGCCGCAGGCTGCCAGCGCTGACACCACACACAGCAGCAGCGCTGTGGGGAAGTCAACGCTAATACCCAGGGTGTGCGTAGTCGCCAAGGTGATCACCGTAATCGTAATGGCCGCGCCGCACATATTGATCGTCGCACCCAGTGGAATGGATATGGAGTAGGTGTCCGGGTCGAGCTTTAGGCGGCGGCACAGCTCCAGGTTGACCGGGATATTCGCTGCCGAGCTGCGGGTGAAAAAAGCGGTAATCGCGCTCCCCCGCAGACAGGTAAACACCAGCGGGTAAGGATTTTGTCGAGTGGTTAGGTAGACCAGCAGAGGGTTGCTAACCAGCGCGACAAACAGCATGCAGCCCACAATCACACCCAGCAGCTGGGCGTAGTTAAGCAACGACGCAACGCCGGATTCCGCCAGCGTGCCAGCTACCAAGCCAAAGATACCCAGCGGTGCCTAACGAATCACCAGCGTGACGATACGGGTGACCGCTGTGGATAAATCACTCAGCGCTTGGCGGGTAGTATCGCTGGCTTGACGCAGTGCCAAGCCCAGGCCGATGGCCCAGGCCAGAATAGCGATAAAGTTCGCCTCCATCAGCGCGCTAACCGGGTTGGCCACCGCGTTCAACAGCAGGTCGCGCAGAACGCTAAAAATATCCCCGGGTGGGTTGCCGTCAACCTGACCTGTATTCAATGAAAGCTCGGTGGGAAATAGAAAGCTGGCTGCCACTGCAATTAACGCAGCGGTCAATGTGCCCACTACATACAGTACCAGCACGGGGCGAATGTGGGTCGGCTGGCCTTTCTGATGGGCAGAGATTGCCGCGGCTACCAGCACAAACACCAAAATGGGCGCCACCGCCTGCAAAGCGGCGATAAAGAGCTGGCCAAGCAGGGCCACGTCGCTTGCAATGTTTGGTGCAAACAGGGCGAGTGCTACCCCGGCAATGATACCAATTAAAATCTGCGGGATAAGGCCCAGCCGTATAAGTGGCCGGAAAACGGTGCGGGCGGTGGCGATCATTGCGCAACTCTCAGGTGGTAAAGGTGTGTGGCGTTATTGGGTTTGCCGCTAACGCGCCTGAAAGGGGCAGTATTCTATCAGTTGCTGGCTGCCGACGTTACGCCGATGTTCACTTCGCCGAGGAGATGACGAGTGTTAAAGATCAGCGATAACACTCCGATTGATATAATAAAAAAAGCCCCTGCTCGCTTAACCGGGCAGGGGCTGATCGATTATGTTTTCTTCACTGACAAGCTAGCTGTGCTGATTTGCTAGCTAGGCCGCTACGACCTCTAGGTTCGCTGGAGCGGTTTTGGAGGGCTTTTTGATGATTTCATCATTACCCGCCAGCAGTAGACTGCTGGCATTCATTTCCGCATAACCGCGTTGATTTAAATCAAGCACCTCGGGGGAAGTGCCCCACTTCATCAGCATCTCATCAAGTAGCTGCGCTGCTTCTTCTGTTTGTCCCCAACGGGTAAGCAGTTGGGCAATGGCAAAGTCACACTCGGGGGTGTCGAAGAGTTCATCCTTGAGGTCTTGAATGGCGATGTGAAGACCTGCCTGAGAAAGGTCGTTTGATGTTTCGTTATGCATATCACGGCTCCGTGTGATTGCTAATATGGCGGCGGTTAGCTTACGGTAACTGCCTGAATTTGAGTTGTACGCGTGTTGTACGAAACTGAGCTTAATATAGCCGTGAGTGAGAAGCAAATGCGAAGAAGGGGGCTGTAAACTACTCTCTTTCAGCAATATGCCTGCGCAGTGTCCAGTAACCCCCCCATAGCCGTGTCACCACCGTCACCAGACAAGCAATCGCAAATAGTGTTGCCAGTGTTGGAAAATGGTCAGGGAATAAACAGAAAATCACCAGCGCCAGCACGGTTTCAGTGCCTTCGGTTAATCCCTCTAAATAGTAGAACGCTTTGTTGGGAAAGTGAGGGCGCTCTATGGCCTGCTGTTTGGCGGCAATTGCAAAGGCAAGAAAGGAGGTGCCTGTACCGATAAAGGCAAATAACAGCAACGCAGCGACGAGCGCGTTCTGGCTGGGGTTAGCCAGCGCAAAACCCAGTACCACTGCGGCGTAGAAGACAAAATCGAGGCCTATATCAAGAAAGCCACCGGCATCGCTGGTGTTATTACTTAACCGCGCCAATGCGCCATCAATGCCATCACCGAGCCGGTTGAGCAAAATGACCAGCAGGGCTAGCCCATACTGCTCATAGGCCAAAAGCGGTAAGGCCGTCATGCCCATCAAAAATGTGCCCAGCGTCACCTGATCGGGAGAGATGCCTTTTTGATGCAACGGCTGCGCGATTCGTTGCAGAGGGCCATGTGTTAGCGGCATTGTCCAACGATCAAGCACGCGGTTCTCCTCAAGGTAGGGGAAAAATTGACGTTATATAGTACCTTTAACTTACCCGGTTCATACGTTTATGCCACTGTTCGCATTTACGCATAGCTAAACTAAAGTTGTTAGACTTTGGTTGTAATCACAGGTAAAGCACTGGACTAATTGCCTATTGCAGTTAATAAAGGGCGCCAAAAGAGGTTCCGCGTTGCCCATCGGGTGGATTATTTACCTGGATGTTGGCTCTTATTCTTTTCACTCTGACCGTAAGTGGCGCAAATAGTATGCATAAAACTGCCCTGATGACGGTATGGGATCAGCTATGGCACTCCCACTACCAAGCCAAAAACCTATTGATGTGCGCGCTGCCAACGGGTGGGGCCGCCAACGCCGCGGCTTCCAATGCCAAGCGCCGCGATCCTTCCCATCAACCCAAGCCGCCTGCCTACACTACGCCGCAGAAGGTTGGCCTGCTGCTTGGCCCGCTGTTGTTCGCTTTTGTGGTGATGTTCTTTCACCCTGAGGACTTAAGCTTTGAAGGGCGCATGGTGCTCGCTACCACTCTGTGGGTGGCGGTATGGTGGATCACTGAAGCCATTCCTATTCCCGCCACCTCGTTGTTGCCCATTGTGCTTTTACCGATTACCGGTGCGCTGGATGGTAATACGGTGACTGCTGCTTACGGCAATCCGATTATTTTCCTTTTCCTGGGTGGCTTTATGATCGCCCTGGCGATGGAAAAGTGGGATTTACACAAGCGTATCGCGCTGTCGATTATTGCCGTGCTGGGCACCAGTATTAATAGCATCGTGTTTGGTTTTATGGCCGCGACTGGCTTTTTGTCGATGTGGGTCTCCAACACCGCCTCGGTGATGATGATGCTCCCCATCGGTACCGCTATCGTGTATCAGGTGAGCCAAGAGCTGGCTAAGAGTGACGGCGACCACAGCGCTGAAATCGATAAATTCAGCAAAACACTCATTTTTGGTATCGGCTACGGCGGTACCATTGGTGGATTGGGCACGCTCATTGGTACTCCGCCCAATATCATCCTGGCCGCGATTGTCAATGAGCTGTTTGGCATTGAGATCTCCTTTGCCGGCTGGCTGATGTTTGCTTTCCCTGTGGTAGTGGTGCTGCTGTTTAGCACTTGGCTGCTACTGACGCGGGTATTTTTCCGCATCGAGTTTAGTCACCTGCCGGGTGGCCGAGAGCTGATTAACAAGGAAAAAGCGGCGCTGGGTAACACCAGCTTCGAAGAGAAAGCGGTGCTGGCGGTTTTCCTGTTTGCGGCCTTTATGTGGATCACCCGTTCGTTTTTGTGGCAAGGTCAGATCATCAATATCCCCGGTATCAATGACACCATGATCGCGATTGTCGCCGCGCTCCTGCTGTTTCTGATCCCCTCGAAAAACAAAGGCGGCTGCCTGCTGGGTTGGGACGTGGCAAAAGACGTCCCCTGGGGCATTCTGCTGCTATTCGGAGGAGGGTTGGCGATTGCTGCAGGCTTCGGTTCGTCCGGCCTGGCGGAGTGGATCGGCGGGCAGATGAGCGTGCTGGAGGGCGTCAACTTCCTGCTGGTGATTCTGCTGGCGACCGGCATGGTGCTGTTCTTAACCGAAATCACTTCAAATACCGCTACGGCCACCATGATTCTGCCGGTGCTGGCGTCGTTGGCGCTGGCGCTGGATATCCACCCCTTCGTGCTGATGGTGCCCGCGGCCATGGCCGCCAACTGCGCCTTTATGCTGCCGGTGGGCACCCCGCCCAACGCCATTATCTTTGCCACTGGCAAGCTAAAAATCATCGAGATGGTGCGTACCGGCTTCTGGATCAACATCATCGCCATGTTGCTGATTGTGGCAGCGGTGTATTTCCTTCTGCCGATTATGTGGGGGGTTGATCTCACCAATTACCCTGACGCTTTCCGACGTTAGAAACGCTGTTGAGTGATTAGTCGCCCCGCCATATTGAGCGGGGCTTTTTATTAGCAACTGGTAAGACGCGCTATGAGCATAAACAATATTAAGATTCACCGCAGAGGTTAGACAAATCAAAGCTCTTAACTATAGTGCCTAAATGGCGCCAAAAAGAACGTTGGGGTTCATGGCGTGATAAGGAGATGAGCAATGGAACTGCTTGAAAAAGTTAGCGAGTATTTACAAAAGCATGAACTTAAAATGGCCACAGCGGAGTCTTGTACTGCGGGGTTAATTGTTTCCGAACTCGCCAGAGTGCCGGGCAGCGGGCAATCGATAGACTGTGGATTAGCGGTTTACTCACCCAAGGCCAAAAACCGCTACTTGGCCGTCAGTTTTAAAACCATCGATAACCACGGGTTAACCAGTGAAGCAACCGTGCGTGAAATGGCATTGGGCGCATTAAATAATAATGACGCCAATGTAGCGCTGGCCAATACGGGGATTGCGGGGCCTGAGCCTCACGATGGAATACCCGTCGGTACGGTATGCTTTGCCTGGGCCTTTCGGCATAACCAACAGATATTCCTAACCACCGAAACGCGGCGTTTCTCAGGTGACCGGAATCAGGTTCGTCTCGCTGCCGCCCACTACGCTCTGGAAATGGTTCCGCAGCAGCATGGTGAGGTGCTGGCAGGTAACGCGCCGCGCGTGGATGAGTCGTAACAACGGTTCTCTATTAATTGCATGGAGGCAGAACGAGCAATGACTCAACAAGCAGATCAGCAACAGCTTATTCAGTCAGCGTTACAGGTGAAGGCATCTATTGCGCCGCGTGATGAAATCAATACTCGGGTCGAGTTTCTTTGCAGCCAAATGCTAGAGACAGGCCAGCACGGGCTGGTACTGGGTAATCAGTGGTGGCGTGGACTCAACTGTTGCGGGGCGGTTAGCCCAGTTAGCCGTCGAAAAAGCCCGCGATAAAGGGTTTGACGCCTGTTTCTACGCGATGCGCTTGCCTTACGGAAACCAGAAAGATGAAGAGGACGCTCAACAGGCACTCACCTTTATCGGCCCCGATGAAGTGTTAGCAGTAAACGTAAAGCCTGCTAGCGACGCTATGCTAACTTCTCTGGAAGAAGGGGGGCTGGAGTTTAAAGATGCTGCTCAGAGGGACTTTGTATTGGGCAATATCAAGGCGCGACAGCGCATGGTTGCCCAATATGCCGTCGCGGGGGCTAAGTCAGGTTTAGTGGTGGGGACTGATCAAGCGGCGGAAGCGTTGATGGGTTTTTTCACCAAATATGGTGACGGTGCATGCGACTTGGCGCCACTGACCGGTCTTACCAAAGCGCAGGTAAGAGAGATTGGCGCCGCCTTGGGTGCGCCCGCCTCCCTGGTCGAGAAACTGCCCACTGCGGATTTGGAATCACTGAAACCTCAATTGGCTGATGAAGAGGCAATGGGGGTCACCTACGCTGAAATCGACGCGTTTCTTAGCGGCCAGGAGGTGAGCGAGCAGGCTTACACAACCATTACCCGCACCTATCAACGCACCGAACATAAACGCCAGCTACCCAAAACGCCGTAGCACCATTTGATACAAGCTCACGCAAGCGCTAAACGCAGCCCTATTAGGTTGTTATGATGCCGCTACACTATTGGCAGTTGAGCTTGTTATGCGTCTACTTCACACCGCCGATTGGCACCTGGGGCGGCTGTTCCACAACCTTTCGTTGCTGGATGATCAGCGCTATGTGCTCGATCAACTTATTGAGATCATCGACCGGGAGAACGTCGATGCGGTGCTGATCGCGGGCGATATCTACGACCGTTCGGTGCCACCCTCTGCGGCGGTAACGCTGCTGGATGACGTGCTCCACGCGTTCTGCGAAGAGCGCAAATTGCCGGTAGTGATGATCTCAGGCAACCACGACGGAGCCGAACGTTTACGCTTCGGCGCCCGCCACCTGCGCCAGGCCGGGTTGCATATTCTTTCCGACCTCGCCGACTTTGCCACTCCCGTCACGCTGGCGATTAAGGGCGTTGAAGTCGATGTGTTCGGCATTCCCTACGCCGACCCTGAGCATGTGCGCAGCCAGTTTAACGTTGAGGTACGCGATTTTGACGCTGCCCACCGCTATTTGGTTGAACGTATCGAAGAGCAGCGCCACCCCGCACGCCCCTGCATTTTGATGAGCCACTGCTTTGTGGATGGCGGTAGTGCTTCTGACTCTGAACGCCCGCTGACCCTGGGCGGCGCCGAAAGCGTCGCCTGGGAGCCGATGCAAGGCTTTGATTACGTAGCGCTTGGCCACCTGCATGGCCCTCAGTACCGCGGTGGCGAGCATATTCGCTACAGCGGCTCGCTGCTCAAGTACAGCTTTTCCGAAGCCAGCCAGCGTAAAGGCGTAACGCTGGTGGATCTTGATGCGACCGGCGTCACTCGGATTGAACAGGTTCCGTTACTACCCAGCCGTGAAGTGCGCGTACTAGAGGGCGAGATTGATGCATTGATCGCCCAGGGGCGAACAGACCCTCAAGCTGATGACTATCTGCTGGTGAGGCTTACCGATCGTCACGCCATTCTCGACCCCATGGGCAAGCTGCGTGAGGTGTATCCCAACGTGCTGCACCTGGAGAAGCCTGGCATGCTGGATGCCCGTGGTAATCAGCAGCTCGACCGCGAGCGGCTGAAGTTCAGCACCCTGGATATGTTCAGCGACTTCTTCGCCCAGGCCAGTGGTGAGCCCCTGACCGACCAACAAACCGAGGCGATAAGCACACTAATAGGCGAGCTTAGCCGTGATGAAGAGGCTCAGGGATGACACCGCTAACCCTTACCATGCAGGCGTTTGGGCCCTTTGCGGGCAGTGAGACCATCGACTTCACCGCGCTTGGAAGAAGTCCGCTGTTTCTGATTAATGGCCCCACCGGCGCCGGTAAAAGCTCGATTCTCGATGCGCTCTGTTTTGCGCTCTACGGCCAGACCACGGGCAATGAGCGTGATCCGGCGCAGATGCGCTGCGACCAGGCCGATGCCTCCCTGCTAACCGAAGTGACGCTGGACTTTCGCCTGCGGGGTGTGGATTACCGGGTGCGCCGGGTTCCCCAGCAGGAGCGCCCCAAAGCCCGCGGCGAAGGCACCACCACTCATAACGCGGAAGCCCAGCTGTGGCGATTAAAAGCCGATGGTGATGTAGAGACCTGCCTGGTGGCGCGCAAGGTCAACGATGCCACCGCCGAGCTACAAACCCTGATCGGCCTGGATGCCAACCAGTTTCGCCAAGTGATGGTGCTCCCCCAGGGCAAGTTTCGTGAACTGCTGCTGGCAGGCTCCAAAGAGCGCGAAGTGATTTTCTCCCAGCTGTTTCAAACCCAGATTTTTCAGCGAATCGAAGAACGCCTGCGCACCCAGGCCAATCAAATCGAGCGGGCAGTGAGTGATCATCGCCAGCATATCAGTGGCATCCTCGCCGGGGGAGAGCTTGAGAGCGAAGCCGCGTTAGGGCAAGAGCTTGAAGCGCTGACACCCCAGGTAGACCAAGCGCGGCAACGCTTTGAAACCGCCCAGCAGCAGCGACGTAGCGCCGAAAAGCAGCGTGATGAGGCCATGGCACTGCAGCGCCAATTTGAGGCCCGGGATCAGCTGGCGGCGGATAAAGCCCGCCATCTTGAGCAGCACGCTGAGATAGAAAGCTGTAAGGAGCGTTTAGCGCAAAGCACCCACGCCCAGGCGCTGCGCCCACAGAGAGCTGCCTTAGACCAAGCGCAGCAGACGCTGAACACCGCCCAGGCCGAGCAGCGACTGGCGCAAGCCGCGTTAGCCACACAACGTACTAACGCAGAGCAGGCGCAGCAGGCGTTAGAAGTGGCACGCCAGCGTCAGGCAGAGCTCCCCGCCCTCCGGGAACGGCATCGGCAATTGGGCGAATTTATTCATAAAAGCCAGCAGTTAAGCGAGTTGCAGGCGCGTTTTAAAACGGTGCAGGCCACCTGGCAACACGCTGATAGTGCGCTCAAGCGTGATGAGGCGCAGCTAGACAATATTCGCCAGCAGGGCGAAGCGATTAGCGTTAATCTGGAACGCTTACAGACAGAGTTTCAGCAACTGGCCAGCGCCCCCGCTGAGCTAAGCCGCCATAACGACCTGCTGACCCAGCGCCAAGAGCTGGATGAACTCGCCCGGCAAGCGCGTGAGTTAACCAGCCAACAGCAGCAGGCGACAGAGACACTCAACCGTCTGCAAAGCGAAGCAGAGCACGCGCAACGCCACGCCACTGAGCAGGAGATGCGCTGGCACCAGGGGCAGGCCGCACTGTTAGCGCTTACTCTTGAACAGGATGTGCCCTGCCCGGTGTGTGGCAGCCTGGAGCATCCAGCCCCAGCGGTTGATAGTGCCAATGTGGTCAGTCAGGCGCAGGTTGAAGAAGCCAGGATGGCGCAAGAGCAGGCCCGCCAAGCGCGTCAGGGTGCCGAACGTCATCACCATCAGCTCACTCAGCAGATTAACTACAATACAGAACAGGCCCAGCGGCTTGCCCAACAGTTGGGCGAGTGGGCTAGTCACCCGCTGGCTGAGCTGCAAAATGCCTGCGAAGGCTTGCGCCGCCAAGTGCAGCGCCGGGAAAGCGTTGAACGTGAGATTAGCCAGCAGACCACCGCTCGCGAAGCGCTGCGCCGCGAGTGGGGCGCGCTGGATAAGCAGCTTAAAACCCAGCGTTCCGAGGTGGAGAAGGCGAAAGAGGAGGCGTTACGCCTGGAGAGTCAGCGCGATCAGCTGAGCCAATCGCTGCCTGAAGATGCCCGCGACCCTGAGGCAATGCGCCGAACCCTCACTGAGCTTGAACACCAGATCGCACAACTTGAAAAAGCCTGGGAGAGCGCCCAGCAGATGCTCTCGACCAGCCAAACCCAGCTGGCCCGGGCGGAAGAGCAGCTACGCGGCGCGAACGAGCGAATCGAACGTAGTGAGCAGACGCTAAAGCAGGTGCAAACAGAGTGGCAAACTGCCCTGCAGGCTAGTCCCTTTGGTGATGAGGCGGCGTTTCAGGCTGCGCAGTTGGATGATGCTCAGCGTCAAGAGTTGACTCGGCAAGTAGAGGCGTACCAACGCCGCCTGGCCGAGCTTGAGGGCGCGCTGGAGAACTACCAAACCCAGCTTGCGGACAAAACGCCGCCAAATATGGCCGCGCTGAACAGCCTAGCCGAGGCGGCCCAGGTCGAAGAGAACACCCAGCTAGAGGCGTGGCGGGGGCTGGATGGGAGGCTGACCACGCTGCGAGGCATTCGTCAAAAGCTTGCGACTGCCCAAACGGCGCAGGCAGAGCTCGAAGCCCAGTATCAGCTGTGGGGCACGCTCAGCGAGGTTGCTAACGGCCGTACGGGGCACCGTATTAGCCTGCAGCGTTTTGTGCTGGGAGTGTTGCTGGATGACGTATTGATTCAAGCTTCGGAGCGGTTGGTACGCATGAGCCGCGGGCGTTATCAGTTGGTGCGCCGGGAAGATCCCTCCAAAGGTAACAGAGCCTCAGGGCTGGAGCTTGATGTGGCCGACACCTACACCGGTAAGAACCGTTCGGTAGCGACACTCTCAGGCGGGGAGTCGTTTATGGCCGCGCTCTCGCTGGCGCTAGGGCTCTCGGATGTAGTGCAGGCGTACGCTGGCGGCATTCAACTGGATACGCTATTCATCGATGAGGGCTTTGGCAGCCTGGATCAGGATGCGCTGGATCAAGCCATTGCCATGCTCAGCGAACTGCAAATGGGCGGGCGCATGATCGGCGTGATCTCCCATGTCAGCGAACTCAAAGAGCAAATGCCAGTCCGTATAGACGTGCGTGCCAGCCGGCAGGGGAGCTCAGTGGAAGTAAAGGGCGCACTTCTTTAACGCTTAACGCCGCATGGCCGATTGCAGGCAGTTTTCCTCCAAGGCCTGGTTCATGCTGCGTTCATATAGAATGTTTTATAAAGTGACTTAATCGTCAAACGAGCTCTGAAGATACTATCTACTTAGGAGTACAAGGATGAACGCAAGCAAAATTTTACAGCAGCTGATGCAGCAAGCTGGCGGAAGTCAGAAGGGCGGTAGTGGCAGTGGTGTTGATGTTAAAGGCATGCTGAGCGGGCTCTCTAAGCAGCTAGGCAGTGGCAGCAGTGGTCAAGGTGGCGGCTCCTCCAGTGGCTTCGATGTTAAGAGCCTGCTCGGTGGCGGCGCCATGGGTATGTTGGTCGGCTCCAAACGCGGCCGCAGCATGGGCGGTAAAGCGCTGAAATACGGCGCCATTGCTGGGGTGGGCGTGCTGGCGTGGAAAGCGTGGCAGAGCTCCCAGGCGGCAAAAAATGGCAATGCCCAGCAAAATACGGCCCAGAATGCGCCAGAGGGCGAGCGAGTAGAAGTGCTTAGCGGTGAGTACCAGGAGCGCCGCAGCCTGGAGTTACTGCAGGCGATGATTATGGCTGCCCGGGCCGATGGCCATATTGATGAGCAGGAGCAGGCGCTGATTACCGAGCAGATTGATGCCCTGGGTGCCGACCAGGAGATGCATAACTGGGTGGAGCAGCAGCTAAAAGCACCGCTGGATGCCCAAGCGCTGGCTCGCGAAGCGGACTCCCCTCAAGCGGCCCGGGAAATGTACCTGATCAGCGTGGCCGTGACCGATGATCAAAACCCCATGGAGCGCGCCTGGCTCGACCAGTTAGCCAGTGCGCTTAACTTACCCAAAGAGATGACTGACGAACTTGAGCGTCAAGCGCAGCAGGCGGGTTAATGCTGGATACGGTTAATTTTTGGCTAGCTACCGGCTTTGGGCTGGGGCTAGCGCCGATGGCGCCGGGTACCTTTGGCTCGCTGCTGGGCATCCCTCTGGCGTGGTGGCTGTTAAGCCGTCCGCTAGGTCAGCAAGGCGCTATCATGGCAACGCTGCTGCTACTTGCGATACCGGTTTGCCACGTCGCTGCCCGGCACTACGCCGGGTTGGATCATGGCAGTATCGTTGCCGATGAATATGTGGCGTTTCCGCTGGCGGTAATTGGGTTAGCCGGCGCGCGCCACCCAGCGGTGATAGCGCTGGCATTTGTTGTCTACCGTTTTTTCGATGGATTGAAGCCTCCGCCGATTCATCTGGCAGAGTATGTTCATGGCGGTTTTGGCATTGTGTTAGACGATGTGATTGCGGCGCTGGTGGCCTGGGTGGTAATGGCGATTGGGATAAAGCTATGGCAGCGTCGATCCTCCAGGCAACAGTTAAACTCGTAATAGAGCTCGCAACGAAAAAAGCGCCGCTAGCCTGATGAAAAGCTAGCGGCGCTCTCGGTCATCACTCACGATTTTGAGCGCTTACAGCCTTACTCTTGAACGACAATCACCGACTTGGCATTGACGAACTCGTGCATGCCGAAGCCGCCGTGCTCGCGACCGTAACCGGAGTTTTTAACGCCGCCGAAAGGCATTTCCGGGGTAGCAACACCAAAGCCGTTGATAAACACCATGCCGGTATCAAAGTACTTGCTGGCTAGCTCGGTGGCGCGTTTCACATCTTTAGAGATGATGCCGCCGCCCAGGCCGTAACGGCTGTCGTTGGCAATGCGCATGGCATCTTCGTCATCTTTGGCACGAATCAGCGCAGCGACGGGGCCAAACAGCTCGTCGTCGTAAGCGGGCTGGCCGGGAGTCACGTTATCCAGCACGGTGACCGGGTAAAATGCGCCCTTACCGGATGGCTTTTCGCCACCGCAGAGAATCTTCGCACCCTTGCGCACGCTCTCTTCCACTTGGTCGTGGAGGTCATCGCGCAGATCCACGCGGGCCATCGGGCCCAGGTCGCTGTCTTCTTGGGTCGGGTCACCCGCTTTAAGCGACTGCATACGTTCTACATAGCGCTTTTTAAACGTTTCGTAGTTCTTTTCAGTGACCACAAAACGCTTGGCCGCGACGCAGGTTTGACCGCCGTTGTAGACGCGCCCCTGTACGCAGGTGTCGATGGCGACATCCATATCGGCGTCATCGAGCACCAGGTAGGCGTCGTTAGAGCCCAGTTCAAGCACGGTCTTTTTAAGGTGCTCAGCCGCTTTACCAGCGACTTTACGGCCTGCGCCATCGCTACCCGTTAGCGTTACGCCACGTACCGCAGAATGAGCAATCACCTCATCAGACACACCGTGAGAGATCACCAGCGTACGGAAGACGTTTTCCGGAAGACCCGCTTCGCGGTAGATTTTTTCCAGCAATAGGCCACTGCCAGTCACGTTTTCAGCGTGTTTCAGCAGCACGCCGTTACCTGCCATAAGATTAGCGATGGAGTAACGGATCACCTGATACGCCGGGAAGTTCCAGGGCTGAATGCCGTAGATCACACCCATGGGTGAGTAGGTCACGAAACCGCGCTCGCCATTGCCAGGCTGGCGCTCTTCGTCGGCCAGTTTTTTCGGGCCGTGCTCAGCGGTGTAGTCACAGATACCGGTACACAGATCCACTTCCTGGCGGGCCTGAGAAGGCAGTTTGCCCATCTCTTTGACCATCAGGTCGGCAAGCTCGTCTTTATGCTTTTGCAGCGCCTGGCCAATGGCTTTGACCGTTTTAGCGCGGCTTTCCAGGGACTCTAAGCGCCAATCGAGAAACGCCTCGTAGCAGGCGTCCACTACCTGCTTGGCTTCCGCGCTGCTCATTAGCGCATAGGTTGCGAGGGTTTCACCATTGGTGGGATTGATCGTCTTAATACTGTTGCTCATAAGATCTCCTATCTATAGATCAACGTAGGGTCAAAGCGTCCAGCTCCAGGGCGCATAATCGACCGGTCTATTAATGATGCACGATCACTGTAGTACAAAAAGAGCGACCATGCATAACATCGGCGTTATCTATCCGGCAGTGGTAAGAGTGATCAGTTCCAAGTATTGCTAATGGAATTTGAGCGCAGCAATCTGTATCAGTTAGATGTTTAATGCTTATTGAAAAAAATTATTAAACGCGATAGCGTTAACTACGCATGCGGGCGCCTTGGTTATCGCCCGAGCACACTCCATTAACGAGGGGGTCAACTGTTCCAATGCTCGATCAAGGTTCCAGCGGCTACTGGGGGTTGTGATGTGCACAGCGGCTACCGGTAAACCGGCGGCGTTTCGTATCGGTGCAGCGATGTTGATATCCCCCAGAAAGTATTCAGCATCGTTCCAAGCGACCCCGCGTGAACGACATTCACGGATCAGTTCGGTTAGGGTGCTTATATCGGTAATCGTATTGGGAGTATGAGCCTTTAACTCGCAGGCGGTTAAGTACTCTTGAACGCGGGTGTCGTCTAGCGCCGATAAAAACGCTCTGCCAGAGGCGGAGCAGTACATCGGTACGCTGCTGCCCACCGGCATATGAATGGGAATGTAATGGCGGCTGGTAAAACGGGCCATGTAGATCATGTCGAGCCCGCAGGGTTCGGTTAGCGACACGGTTTCCAGGCAACTGTTGCTCAATTCCGACAGGTAGGGGTTGGCGCAATCGACCAGTAAGTCGGCTTCCAAATAGTTGGCGGAGAGGGTCATCAGGCGAATGCCGAGCCGGTACTTGCGGCTGGCGGGCGCTTTGACCAAATAGCCGAGTTGTTCGAGCGTGTGGGTGATGCGCTGCACCGAGCCCATACTTAGCGCCGAAAACCTGGCGATTTCCGACAGACTGAGTTCGCTGTGCTGAGCATCAAACAGCTCAAGTAGTGCAAACGCTTTCTCCAGCGATTGATTGAATTGCGGTGAGCGTGGTTCGTTGGCGTGCTTCATGCTTTTATAGGATTCCTTACGTGTTCCCCTTGGGTGGCGAACCCAAGAGGAGCATCTCTATCGCTTGCGTTTTGGTCTCGGAGTGGTCGGGCGCTCAGCGCTCCAGCCAATCCCTGGCTCGATAGTAGTTGACCACCGTTTCAACATACAGTCTTTGTAGACCGTGCATGGGAATCGGCTTGATGGGGGTAAATGGAAAGGGAAGCACTTCCTTCAGCGTAGGCTCCCCCAGATGCTCGCCGATTAGCTTGCCTAGATGTGTACCCATCGCCACACCACGGCCATTATAGCCCAGTGCCACGGTGAGCCCAGGTTGGGGTTCGTGTAGGTGGGGAAGCGAATCCTGGGTGATGGCGATGCGTCCTGCCCAGCGAAAGGCGATCTCGACGTCCTTCAGCTGGGGGTAGAGTTTGCTTATGGCGTTTTCGAGGTGCCGGAAGTCGCTGGGTTTACGCGGGTCGTTGAAGGAACCACGACCACCCATTAGCAGGCGCCCTGCCTGATCGCGGCGAAAGTAAAGCAGCAGCTTGCGGGCATCTGACGCCACTTCGCCACCTGGTAAAATATGGCTGCCTTCCTCTGCCGTGAGGGGGCGGGTGGCAATCTGATAGCTATTAGCGGCGATCAGGCTGCTGGCAAGTTTAGGCTGCAGGGCGTCGCTGTAACCGTTGGTACAGAGCAGGACGCGTTCCGCCTGAATTTCTGCCCCGCCTTCCGCCATTACACGCCAACGCCCTTCGACGCGGGTCAATGAGGTTACGCGGGTATGTTCATGCAGCGTTGCACCGCTGTCGTGGGCTGCCTGTGCCAGCCCACGGGCGTAGGCGAGCGGATTCAACCCGCCGGCTCTGGGGTCTACCCAGCCGCCAAGATACTCAGAGGTGCCGAGGCGCTCCGCACACTGCTGCTGATCTAGCCAGACGATATCGACGCCGCGGGACTGCCATTGGCGGGCTCGGGATTCAATCGATTTCAGGCTGGCGTGGGTAACGGCGGGTTGAATCCAGCCGCGCTGCTGCGCGTCGCAGTCAATGTTGTGCTGCTTTATAAGCTCAAACACCACATCGGCATTGCGGGCTGAGAGCGCTATCATGCGTTGGCCGCGCTCTTCGCCATAGCGTGTGATGAGTTCATCCGGGTCGTATTTGAGACCGGGGATGACTTGTCCGCCGTTACGGCCAGATGCGCCCCAGCCGATACTTTCGGCTTCCAATAAGGTGACGCTTATACCGCGCTTGGCGAGTGCCAGGGCGGCGGAAAGGCCGGTGAAACCGCCGCCGATAATCACCACATCGCTGCGCTGAGCGCCTTGCAGCGTTGGGTAGTTTCTGCCCGCGGGGGCTGTGTCAGCCCACAGGGAGGGGGGCATATGGGATGCGATTGCCATCCTTGGTCTCCGTTAATGGTTTAGCACGCGGCGCAGAAAATCCTGGGTACGCTCGTGAGAAGGCTGGGTAAGCAGCGTATGGGCATCGCCGGATTCGACAATCTGCCCGCCATACAGAAAGCAGACTCGGTCGGCGACTTCTTTGGCAAAGCCCATTTCATGGGTGACGACCACCATGGTCATGCCTTCGTTGGCCAGGTCACGCATGACGGTTAACACATCGCCCACCAGCTCGGGGTCGAGTGCGGAGGTGGGCTCATCGAACAGAATCGCTTCCGGTTGCATGGCCAGGGCGCGGGCAATTGCGACACGTTGCTGTTGGCCGCCGGACAGCTGCTGCGGGTAGGCATTGACTTTATCGCCCAGCCCGACTTTCTCCAATAAGGCGACGGCATTGGCGTGGGCGATATTGCGGGGTTCGTTTTTGACGAAGATCGGGCCCTCCATGACGTTTTCGACCACCGTGCGGTGGGGAAATAGGTTGAAGCGCTGGAAGACCATGCCGACTTGAGTTCGTAGGTCGTTAATATCTTTGCTGGCCACATCGACCTGGCGGTCGTTGATCGTAATGCTGCCCTGGTCATAGGACTCCAGGCCATTGATACAGCGAAGCACGGTCGATTTGCCAGAACCTGAGGGGCCAATCAGACAAACCACTTCTCCCTTTGCGACCGTTAGGCTGACCCCTTTGAGCACTTCTACGTCGCCAAAGGATTTATGAATAGCGTTGATATTGATCATTATTGGCCTCCTTTCGCTGACTTTCCGAAATAGCGCTCTAGGCGGTTAACGCCAAAAATCAGCGGTAGGCTAAGGCAGAGGTAGAGCAGGGCCACCAGGGTGTAGACCGTGGTGTTCTGAAAGGTGGAGGCGGCAATTAACTGCCCGGCCCGGGTCATTTCGGCCACGGTGATGGTGGAGGCGAGCGATGAGTCTTTCAGAATCATGACGGCTGTGTTGCCGTAGGGAGGTAGCGCAATACGGATCGCTTGGGGAAGCACTACGCGGCGCATGATGAGTTTGCTTTTCATGCCGATGGATCTGGCGGCTTCGATCTGGCCTGCTTCGATCGCTTCTATACCGGCGCGGAAATTTTCCGCTTGATAGGCGCTGTAGGCGACGCCGAGCCCGATAATACTTGCCTGGAAGGCACTAAGCTGGATGCCGAGTTCGGGGAGTACGAAGTAGATATAAAACAGTTGAACAATAATCGGTAGACCGCGCACCACATTGATGAAGGTGCCTGCCGCAAGCGATAGCGCCCGCACGGGTGAGAGCTTCATCAGGGCTAAGAGCAGGCCGAGCAGGGTGCTGAGCAGTAGGGCGCCAATGGTGATCTGCACCGTAATCAGAGCACCTTTTAATAGAATGGGTAGAAAGGCGGTGATGTCCGAAAACTCCATGGGAAGCCTTTATTTTGCATGCACTTTTTTCAACTACCCCCGAAGGGGCAGTGAAGCGGTGCTGGGTGATCATTAGCAGGCGGGGTCGTTAACGCTGCCGGTGGGCTACCTGTGGGTTATAAACCCCACTCTTCGAAGATGGCATCGAGGGTGCCATTCTCTTTCAGGCGAGCAAGTGAGGTGTTCACTTGTTCCAGCAGCTCGGTGTTCTCCTGGTCAACCGCAAAGCCAATATGGCCAACCATTTGTGGCTCGTAGTTGTCGGCTAGCTGAAGTTCTGGAAAGCGGTCTTGGCTGAGGTGATAGCCCATGATGGGCGCGTCACCGACACCCGCCACAATGCGACCTAACGAGATGTCGCGCATCATGTCTGCCAGTGAGTCGTAATTGCGGATTTCGGGAAAAATGCCCATGTTGTTGAGCTGTTCCACATAAGTGGTGCCTACCTGGGCGCCAATCACTTCGCCTGAGAGGTCTTCCAGTGTGTTGATCTCGCCATCGTAGTCCTGACGGGTCACAACGCCTTCACCGTAGGGATAGACATCATCGCTGAACGCGACCTGTTTGGCGCGCTCTTCGGTCTTCAGCATCGCGGCGGAAATGATGTCGATATGTCCAGCGGTCAGCGAGGGTATTAATGCGTTGAACTGAGACTCCTGAATAGTGACCTCATAACCCATATCTTCGCCGAGTGCATTGACCAGGTCGACCATCGCGCCGGTGATTTCATTGGTTTGCACGTCCAGGAACGTAAACGGAATCCCGCTTGGCGTTCCGCCCGCTTTCAGCACGTCCTGTGCGTTGGCTGTGGTACCGAGCGATAAGGCTGCGCCCAGTACTGCCGGTAACAGCATCGCTTTTTTAAAGTGAAGAAGAGGTTGATTGTTGGATTTAGGTTTCATTGGGTCACCATCGAGAGTGTTAGGGGTTGTTATTTACGCTTTGTTAAAAACTTTTCGATACGTCACTTCTGAGCCTAGGTGACTTTTTATTTATCGGCAAGAGTTATTATTTATCGCATAGCGATAAGTAAAGGTAAGGTTTGTTTTAAGCGCGCGCCTTCTGAGCTCTTGGCCAACGCACTTATAGGTTGATGAATAAAATCATCAAAATGTAGGTTTCCGATGATTTTTGGCTCGCTTAGGTCTGCCACGTATTTATGCAAAGTTGTATGTTAAATATTTTTCCTTAAAAATCAGTTGATTGATTGTTTTTTTAGGTTGGCACAGCGTTTGCTATGTAACAAGTAGCCAGCATGCATACCTCTATGGAGCGACGGCGCTGGTACAACAACTAATAAATCGCTAATAGGAAACGCCAGATGCAGTTAAGTAGCCTTAATCGAGTAAGCAGCTTTAAAAGTGCCGGTAAGTTGATTACCGGCCAAGGGGCTGCACAGCAGTTGCAGTTATACGTCCAATCGCTGGGCATGAAGTGCCCCTTGCTTGTTACCGACAGCGGTGTGGTGGCTTCAGGCACGCTGGAGATCATCACCGAGCAGCTCATGGCGCTCAATGTGACCTATGAGGTGTTTGATCAGGTAACGCCCGAGCCAGAAGTCGAAATTGTTGAAATCTGCACCCGCGCTTTTATTGCTGGCCAGCACGATAGCGTCATCGCTATTGGCGGTGGCAGTGCTATGGATATCGCTAAGTGTGTGGCGGTTTATGCGCGCTATGAGGGGCCGCTTGAGGGATTGTTTGGCGAGAATAAAATCGACCGGCGTGAGGTGCCTTTAATTGCTATGCCCACTACTGCGGGTACGGGCTCTGAAGTCACTAACATTGCGATTTTGTCGGATAAAGCCCAGCAAATGAAGAAAGGCATAGTAAGCGATTGCTTACTACCTGATGTGGCCATTGTCGCTCCTGAGCTGACGCTAAGCTGCCCGCGCTCGGTGACGGCGGCTAGCGGTGTGGATGCACTGGTGCATGCGGTGGAAGCCTACCTTTCAAACTTTGCCACGCCCATTACCGATGCGTTGGCGGTGAAAGCCATGAACCTGATTGTGCACGCGCTGCCCAAGGCGTTTGCCAATCCTAACCATCTGCAGGCCCGTGAGGATATGGCCACCGGCAGTCTGTTGGCGGGGCTGGCGTTTGGTAATGCGGGGGTAGGCGCGGTGCATGCGTTGGCATATCCATTGGGCGGGCGTTACCACTTAGCCCATGGGGTCACCAATGCGCTCTTGCTTCCCTTCGTCATGGAGTGGAATAGGTTGGCTTGCGTTGAGCGCTTTCGGGGTATTGCGGTGGCATTCGAAGAGCCAGTCACGGGCCTTTCCGATGATGCGGTGGCGGATCTGGTTATCAAGCGCTTACACAAACTGTGCGCTGATGTGGAGATCCCTTCTGGCCTGCGCTCGTTTGATATTCCCGAGTCTGCCATTCCGGCATTAGCTGCTGAGGCGATTAATGTTGAGCGCTTATTGCGCAATAACCCACGGGTATTAACTCAGGCGGATATTGAAGCGATTTATCACGCCGCTTATTAACGTTTAATAACAACAAAGCGTCTATCTAAAAATACTAACAATTTTAAAACAGGAGTCCATGCCATGAGTGCTTGGAAGCATCGCGTTGACGGTGAAGAGAGCCCGTATACCCCACTAGGGCCATTTAAACTACGCCTGCCTTTTTATCACTACCGTTTTGAGCTGCCCGACTATTTGCAAGGGCTATTAATGTGTGCAGTGGATCTTGCCGCGATTCCATTAATGATGCAGCTGTTAGGAATGCCGTTTGAAGCGGCGTTGGCCATAGTGATCTTAAATGGCTTGCTCTATTTGATGCATCACTTGCTGGGTGACCCGGTTATTCCTGGTTGGATTACTCCTGCGATCCCTTTGTTGATGGCTTATGTGTCGACCTTTCCAGAGGGGGTAGACAGAGTTCATGCGCTGATTGCCTTCCAGATGATGCTGGGGGCGCTGGCTCTGGGTCTGGGGGCAACCGGCATGGCCAGTAAGGTGGTGCGGCTGATTCCTTCAGCTATCAAAGCAGGGGTCATTATGGGCGCTGGGCTGGCAGCCATTGTGGTGGTGTTCGATGAAGGTGGCCGCTTTGAGCAGTACCCATTCACCATTGCGATTGCTGTGGGGGTTGCGTTTTATCTGATTTTCTCTCGCCATTTTAACAAGCTGAAATCACAGGGAGGCCTGTGGGGCGCCATAGGTAAGCTGGGTATTTTCCCAATCATCGTGCTGGCAATTGTGGTGGCTCCGCTGTTTGGCGAAGCGCCGTGGCCCGATGTGGAGTGGGGGTTTAGCCAGCCCGATTTTGCGTTGATGTTTAGCGAATACACGGTGTTTGGCGTTGGCTTACCGCCGCTGGCGATGTTTTTAACCGCGCTACCCACCGTTATTGCGGCCTATATTGTGCTATTTGGCGATGTGCTACAGAGCAAGGCTCTGCTGGAAGAGGCCGATGAGAAACGCCAGGATGAAAAAATTGACTATAGCCCTAACCGCGCCCATATGATTTTTGGTGGGCGTAATTTCGGGATGAGTATCTTTGGCCCTGATGTGGTGATGTGTGGCCCGCTGTGGGCTGCGATGCATGTGGTGACGGTGGAGCGTTACAAACAGGGCAAAGCGGCGATGAACTCTATCTTTGGCGGCTCTGGCTCTTTTCGCTGGGGCACCAATACGGGCTTGTTGCTACTGCCGATCGTGAGCTTGGTGGAGCCCATCCTGGGAATTGCCCTGGCGCTGACGCTGTTGATTCAGGGCTACGTGAGTGTGCGTATTGGCATTATGGAGGCGCGCAGCCAGCGGGATTTGGGTATCGCGGGCATTATTGCCGCCATGTTAGTCATTAAAGGTGCTACTTGGGCTTTTGCGGTAGGTATCTTGCTCTGTGCGTTAATTTACGGCAAACGCTTCTTCTCAGGCGAGGTGGATAAAACCTTCGTGAAAGATTGGGATGAGGCATTGCTACCAGAGACTGATCCTGAACCGGTGGTGCCTTTGCGCAAATAACAGACTCTGCCTTTATAGTGACTTAAAAACTATTGGATTTAGAGCCAGTGTCCACCGTGAAAGCGGTGGACGCGGTCTATCAGGGGAGTTGTTATGCAACGTATCGAAGAGTGCCTTTCGTTGGAAGCCGCGCTGCCGTTATTTGATTTGCACGGCACTGATGCGGTTGAGGTATTTGATACCCACGGTCAGGTGATTGGGGTATTAACCCGCACCGATATTGAAAAGGCACAGCGGGATGCGGCGCTAGGCCAATTGGTAGGCGAGTGTTTACGCTACCGTGTAACAGGCATTAAACCTCAGACGGAGGCTGAATGCGTTGATGCATCTGGCTTTGACCAAGAGCCATTACGTTCTTTTCTGGATGCCTTGCATGACGGTGTTTATATCACCGATGCCAATGGTATTACGGTGACGATCAATAAAGCTTATGAACGTATCACGGGTATTTCGCGCGCGGAGGTAGTGGGCTTTCATATGGCTGACTTGGTGAAGGCGGGGTTTATTTCTAAGTCAGCCTCGTTGGAGGTTATCCGGGAACGTCGTCCGATTACGCTGGTGCAGACCGTTCATGGCAGTCGCAAGATCGTTGTGACCGGGACGCCCATGTTCAATGCCGATGGCTCCATTGCCTACGTGGTTACCAGTGTGCGTGACATTACTGAGCTGCTGCTGGCGAAACATGCACAGGAGCAGCTGGAGCAGATCCAGCGCATTCGTGAGGCGTATAAAGTACCTGAGATAACGTCACTGAGTGCGCCAGGGGTGATCACCAGCCAACAAACGGAACCCTGTTTTGCGCTTGCTAAGCGAGTGGCAAAATCAACCGCGAAGATCCTGATTCAAGGAGAAACGGGGACGGGTAAAACGCTGTTGGCGCGCTATATCCATCAGCAAAGTGACCGTATGGAAGGGCCGTTTATGGAGTTAAACTGTGCGGCATTTCCGGAAGGGTTGCTGGAAGCAGAACTGTTTGGCTATGCCGCTGGGGCGTTTACCGGGGCTGCGCCAAGAGGTAAGCAGGGGCTACTGGATGTGGCCCATGGCGGCACGCTTTTTCTGGATGAAATTGGTGATTTACCCCTCGCGTTGCAGGTGAAACTACTCAAAGTGGTGGAAGAAAATCGCTATTTGCCAGTAGGCGGGACAGCTTTCCGTCACACCAATGTGCGCCTGATTACCGCGACCCATCAGGATTTAAATGACCACGTTAAGAAAGGGAGCTTTCGTGAGGATCTATTTTATCGCATAAGCGTGGTGCCGCTATGGTTACCGCCTTTGCGGCAACGTCGCGATGAGGTAATCCCCTTACTGAACTATTACCTAGACCACTTCAATCAGTTGCACGATGTTAATAGGCGCTGGAACCCCGAGGCGTTGGAGCTACTTTCGAACTACTTATGGCCTGGCAATATCCGCGAGCTGATCAATTTGACCGAGCGCTTAGCCGTTACGGCAGTAGAGGATGAGATCACTACCACTACGTTGCCGAGTGAGATATTTCCTGCTCTGCCCCATAATTTAGAGACCGTGAGTGGTGATCTTCGGCAGCAGGTTAGGCGGTTTGAACAGCAACTCATTCAACAAGCGCTTGCCAAGCATGGCACGACGCGCGCAGCGGCCGCTGTGCTGGGAATCGATCAGTCGACGTTGGTGAAAAAGCAGCGGCGCTGGCGTTAGTTCATATTGTGCACCTGCTACTCAAACGTAGGCCCGCCGGCTTCTTCACCCCACACTTCTTCCAGGCGGCCATCACGACCACAGCTGTAGCGGTAAAATTTATAGCGCACGGGGTTCTTTTGATAATAGTCCTGGTGATACTCCTCAGCAGGCCAGAAGGTGTTCGCCGGTGCTATTTGGGTGGCGATCTCTCGATCAAAGCGTTCTTCCATTTCCGCTTTGGACGCTTCGGCCAGTTCGCGCTGCTCATCGTCATGATAGAAGATCGCCGAGCGGTATTGATCGCCCACATCGCAGAATTGACGGTCGACCGCAAAGGGGTCGATGTTGCGCCAGAAGATTTCTAATAACTGTTCGTAGCTGATCTGCTCGGGGTCGTATTCGATTTGCACGACTTCAGCATGGCCAGTACCGCCCTGGGAGATTTCTTCGTAGCTGGGGTTCTCTAGCTCGCCGCCGATATAGCCGGAAGTGGTGGCAGTGACGCCGGGTTGGTTATCGTACGGCGGCTCCATACACCAGAAGCAGCCACCAGCGAAGGTTGCTTCCGCACTGCTCTGTTGTTGCGAGGTCTGGTCTTGAGAGGACTGAGCTTGAAGCGAAGGGCTGGCTAGGCCAGCGGCAGCCAACACGCTAAGCGTGAATGGACGAAGAGGGGACAGACGGATCATTGCAAGCACTCCAGTGGCGGGGGCGAGTTACTGCTTATTACTAAGCTGCTTAGTGGCTTGGTGTTCCCTTTCCTTACAGCCCCTTTGTCACAGCTTTTTTATGACTTAGCCTAGACGATGAGGCCATACCTCATCCAGCGTGCTAAGCGCCGCGCTAACGGTGGGTTCGTTGGTGCTTTCATGACGCCAGATAAAGCTTAATGCGCAGGGCAGGCGAATATTGTCCGCCACTGCCAAGCCACTCTCCTGGCGCTCGGTCATCGCCAGAGCGTCCCGGGCCAGGCTTAAGCCAACGCCTGCGCGCACCAGGTCAAGCATGCAGGCCTCCTGGTCAACTTGGGCCACCCGGTTGGGCACTGCGCCGCTCGGTGCCAGCGCCTGCTTTAACAGCCGGTAGTGGGCGGAGTCTTGGGGCGTCACAATCCATGGCAGCGTCGCCAGATGCGCCCAACAGGTGTCAGTAAGCCGATTTTCCCACCCCGCAGGGGCAATCACATGGTAATCAAAGTGGGTTAGCTCACGCCAAGCGAGCCCTCCATGCTCTTGGCCCGAACCTTCGCCGGGCGGCGCCAGATAAAAGCCGACATCCAAATCACCTTGTTCAATGCGATTAAGCACGCTGCCGCTCATGCCATGGTGCAGCTCGGTTTCTAACTGGGGCGCACGGGCCATCAGGCGGCTTAGAAATGCCCCCAGGCGGAGAAATTCCGGGTCAACAATAGTGCCGATTGAGAGCTTGCCGCGCAGCGTGCTATGTAGCGTTCCTGCGGTCTGTTCAAACGCCTGGGCGCTGGCCAGGGCTTTTTCAGCGGCAGGTAGCAGCGCATGGCCGTCGGCCGTCAAGGCAAGGCCCTGAGGGCGGCGGCTAAACAGCGTGAGGCCCAAATTGGCCTGTAGCTGCTTCAACTTTAGGCTAATAGCCGGTTGCGTCAGGTGTAGCTGCTCTGCAGCTCGCGATACGCTGCCCGTTCGTGCCACGGCCACAAAGGCGCGCAGCGAGGCGTACTCTTGCATAATTAGCCTCAAATATTTGTCATGATATTAGTAGAGCTTATAACTGGCTTTTAAATAACTCAATTGATCCGTTCGCTGGGCCCAGTAGGCTAGGCTGAAAGTAAGCTCTCTGCACACCCTCTCGGCGTGCGTTCTTAAAAACAGGTACTCCCATGACAACTACAGCGATTCAGCACTTTATTAATGGTCAGGTCACCGCTGGTGAGTCTGCTCAATCCCAAGACGTTTTTAACCCCGCCACTGGCCGAGTTACCGGCCGTGTATCGCTAGCTTCCCCGGCGGACGTCAATACGGCGGTAGCGGCTGCCCAAGCCGCTTTCCCCGCTTGGGCTGATACCCCGCCCATCCGCCGCGCCCGGGTGATGTTCAAGTTTTTAGAGCTGTTGAACGCACATAAAGATGAGCTAGCCGAAGCGATTACCAAAGAGCACGGCAAGGTGTTCACCGACGCCCAGGGTGAAGTGGCCCGTGGTATCGATATTGTTGAATTTGCCTGCGGTATCCCGCAGCTGTTAAAGGGCGATTATACCGAGCAGGTGAGCACAGGGATCGATAATTGGACGACGCGCCAGCCGTTAGGTGTCGTCGCTGGTATAACGCCATTTAATTTCCCGGCCATGGTGCCGATGTGGATGTTCCCGCTGGCAATTGCGGCGGGTAATACGTTTATTTTGAAGCCAAGCCCGCTCGACCCCAGCGCTTCACTGCTGATGGCGGACTTGCTAAAGCAGGCAGGCCTGCCCGATGGCGTATTTAACGTTGTGCAGGGTGATAAAGACTCCGTGGAAGCACTCATCGACCATCCGCATGTTAAAGCGCTGTCGTTTGTGGGCTCAACGCCGATTGCCAACCTGATCTACGAGCGTGGCGCCCGCAACGGCAAGCGCATTCAAGCCTTGGGCGGGGCCAAAAACCATATGGTCGTGATGCCCGATGCACATTTGGATAAAGCCGTCGACGCATTGATCGGTGCCGCCTATGGCTCCGCCGGCGAGCGCTGTATGGCGATTAGCGTGGCGGTGTTGGTGGGTGATGTGGCTGATAAGGTCGTCCCAACATTGGCAGAGCGTGCTAAAGCGCTGAAAGTAAAAGATGGTATGCAGTTGGATGCGGAAATGGGCCCCATTGTGACTCACCAAGCCCACCAGCGAATTACCGGGTATATCGAAAAAGGCGTGGCGGAAGGCGCCGAACTGGTGGTCGATGGCCGCGATTTTAATGCCTCCGAGGCGGGTGATGAGTGTGCTGAAGGGTTCTGGATGGGCGGCACGCTGTTTGACAATGTCACCCCCGAGATGACGATCTACAAAGAGGAAATTTTTGGCCCGGTGCTGGTCTGCGTGCGGGTGCCGGATATTGCCACCGCGATCCAGTTGATTAACGACCATGAGTTCGGCAACGGCGTTAGCTGCTTTACCGAAAGCGGCACGGTAGCAAGGGAGTTTGGCCGCCGTATTCAGGTCGGTATGGTGGGTATCAATGTGCCCATTCCGGTGCCTATGGCGTGGCACGGTTTTGGCGGCTGGAAGCGCTCAATGTTTGGTGATACCCATGCCTATGGCGAAGAGGGCGTGCGTTTCTACACCAAGCAGAAATCGATTATGCAGCGCTGGTCGGATTCGATTGATGCCGGGGCTGAATTTGTAATGCCCACGGCGAAGTAACGCCCACACGTTACCGGAGCCGACTAATGTCAGAACCCACCAATAACAATTTCGACTATATCGTGATTGGCGCAGGCACCGCGGGGTGCCTGCTGGCTAATCGTTTGAGTGCCAACCCCCGTAATAAGGTGCTGCTGATAGAAGCGGGCGGTCGCGATAACTACCACTGGATTCATATTCCGGTGGGGTATCTCTACTGCATCAATAACCCGCGCACTGATTGGCTGTTTCGCACTGAGCCTGATAAAGGTCTCAATGGCCGTTCGCTGATTTACCCGCGGGGGAAAACTCTGGGCGGCTGCTCCAGCATCAACGGCATGATCTATATGCGCGGCCAGGCGCGGGACTACGACCACTGGGCGGACGTCACCGGCGACGACGCTTGGCGCTGGGAGAACTGCCTTCCCGACTTTATCAAACACGAAGACCACTACCGTCTGGACGAGGGCGGAGATGCAGACGCCCAGCACCGGGATTTTCACGGCCACGGTGGGGAGTGGCGGATCGAAAAGCAGCGCCTCAAGTGGCAGGTGCTGGATGATTTCGCCGAAGCAGCCGTCCAGGCGGGCATCCCGCGTACCGACGATTTTAACCGCGGCTCCAATGAGGGCGTGGCCTACTTTGAGGTCAATCAGCGCTCGGGCTGGCGCTGGAATACCGCCAAAGCGTTTTTGCGCCCCGCGCTGAAACGCCAAAACTTAACGCTCTGGCACTCCACGCAGGTCAATCGCCTGCTGTTTGATAAGAGTGGAGAAGCACTGCGCTGCAGGGGTGTGGAGGTGGAGCGTAATGGCGACTCCCAACGTGCCATGGTGAGCGGAGAGGTGGTGCTTTGCGCCGGTGCAATCGGTACACCCCATTTACTCCAGCTTTCTGGGGTTGGGCCAGCCGAACTGCTGCGCGAAAAAGGTGTTGAGGTAGTGCATGAACTGTCCGGCGTGGGAGAGAATCTGCAGGATCATCTACAGATTCGGTCGATATATAAAATCACCAATGGCAAAACCCTCAATGCCATGGCCAGCACGCTGTGGGGTAAAGCAGGCATTGGCTTGGAGTACCTGCTTAAACGCTCGGGGCCGATGAGTATGGCGCCTTCGCAATTGGGGGCCTTTACCCGCAGCACCCAGGATCAACCGCACCCTAACATTCAGTACCACGTGCAGCCGCTAAGCCTGGAAGCCTTTGGTCAGCCGCTACACCCTTACCCAGCGATTACTGCCAGTGTCTGCAATCTGAACCCTACTAGCCGGGGAACGGTACGACTTAAAAGCAGCGACCCGCGCCAGGCCCCGGCGATTTCTCCCAATTACTTGAGTACTCCAGAGGATCGCAAGGTGGCGGCGGACTCCCTGCGCGTGACACGGCGCATCGCCGAGCAACCTGCGTTTGCCAAATACGCGCCGGAAGAAGTGAAACCCGGCGTCGAGTACCAAAGCGATGAGGAGCTTGCCCGGTTGGCCGGCGATATCGGCACGACGATTTTCCACCCGGTGGGCACCGCACGAATGGGCCGCGAGGATGATGCCATGGCTGTGGTCGATGCGCGGCTGCGAGTGCGCGGTATTGATGGATTGAGAGTGGCCGACGCCAGCGTGATGCCGACGATCACCAGCGGCAATACCAACTCGCCCACGCTAATGATTGCGGAGAAGGCTGCTAGTTGGTTACTGGCAGAGCGTGGAGAAGTTTCTGGTAGCTCGTAGAGCTATTAATCGGCGTTTATCGGGGTGTTGACGTGGGAGGGTGGTTAAGCGCAAAATGGCGGAAGTAGGTTAGCAAGTCGAACGTTGTCAGCAGTATAGAAGCGCCTCTAGCGTTAAATCTGGTGAAAGTCTCTTGTTATACCCACTGTAATTCGGGTATTTCCCGGTTTAATTAGCAACATCGAGGATTTCGATCATGGCAACTGGTACCGTTAAGTGGTTTAACGACACTAAAGGTTTCGGCTTCATTTCTCCTGACGACAATGGCGACGATCTGTTCGCGCATTTCTCAGAAATTCAGGCTGAAGGCTTCAAATCTCTGCAAGACGGCCAGAAGGTTTCCTTCGACGTCACCCAGGGTAAAAAAGGCCTTCAGGCTTCTAACATCAAAGTTATTTAAGTTAATTCTTAAGCAATGAGATGTTAGCAATCACCGCTTAGCGTTGATTGACCAGAAAACCCCGCCAAAAACGCGGGGTTTTTGCTTTTTAGGTTTGGTAATTTAAACTTGCCTCACACCTCACACCTCACACCTCACACCATATTCCATTTCGATCTTTAAATGTTTCTAAAAATAACTTTTTAGAATATAAGATTGGCTTCACAATACCGCCATGCTTATTTGTTAAGGATGTCGTGGTTATGTCGCTGGATGCTTGGATAGCGGTCGGGGTGGTGCTCACCATCTTCCCGTTGATGGCCTTTTCACGCCTGGGGCCAGATATTATCTTGCTGGGCGCGGTTATTTTACTGATGACGCTGGGTGTGATTGACCCACAGCAGGCGCTGGGGGGCTTCTCCAATAGCGGTCTGTTTACCGTGGCGTTTATGTATGTGCTGGTGGCCAGCATTCGCGAAACCGGCGGCATCGACCTGATTATTCGCTATGTGCTTAAACGGCCCAAAAGTGAGCGAGGTGCGCTGGTTCGCCTGCTGCTGCCGGTGGCCTCGCTTAGCGGCTTTGTTAATAATACCCCCGTCGTTGCTACCTATATCCCCGCGGTCATGAGCTGGAGCCGTCGGCTGCGCCTGTCACCCCAACGGCTGCTGATGCCGCTTAGTTTCGCCTCTATTCTGGGGGGCACCATCACGCTGTTTGGCACCAGCACTAACTTAGTGGTGCATGGGCTGCTGTTGGAGCGCTACCCTGAGCTTGGCATGGGCCTGTTGGATTTGGCCTGGGTAGGTGTACCCGTGGCAATCGCAGGACTTGCTTATCTCGTCTTGTTAGGGCCACGTTTGTTGCCCGCTAGGGAAGGGCTGGCCAATGCGTTTGCCAACCCACGTGAGTTCACTATCGAAATGGAAGTCGACCCGGCAGGCGTGCTGGTGGATCGCACCGTTGAAGAGGCGGGATTACGTCACCTACAGGAGCTGTTTCTGGTCGAGATTGAACGCGCAGGCAACGTGGTGAGCGTGGTAGGGCCTGGTGAGCAGCTCAAAGGCGGCGACCGCTTGGTGTTTGTAGGCACCTCTGATGCAGCAGTTGAGTTGCAGCAAATCCGTGGCTTGATCCCCTCCCGGGATGGCACTTCCAGTTTGGAGAAGGAGTTTAAAGAGCGCCGCCTGGTTGAGGCGGTGGTCTCCAACCAGTGTCAGTTTATAGGCCAGCGTATTCGCGATGGTCACTTTAGAACCCTTTATGGGGCAGCGGTGCTGGCGATTTGCCGTGGCGGAGAGCGGGTTAAGGGTAATCTTGGCCAAGTGCGACTGCAGCCCGCCGATGTGCTGTTGCTGGAGGCGCGGCCCCCCTTTATTGAGCGGCATCGACAGTCGCGGGACTTTTTGCTGATTAGTGAGCTCAATGGCGCGGCGCGGCCTATCCATGAGAAAGCGCCGCTAGCGTGGGGCTTACTGCTAGGCGCCGTGCTGCTCGCCGCCTTCGGTGTGCTGAGCATGCTCAACGCTGCCATGCTGGGGGCTGCATTGGCGCTACTCACGGGCTGCTGTTCGGTGGGCGCCGCCAAACGTGGCTTGGATACCCAGGTGCTGCTCACCATTGCCGCGTCGTTTGGGGTAGGGGCGGCTCTGCAGAGCTCCGGTGCTGCCGGCGTGATCGGCGGTGGGGTGTTGACCCTGGTGGCAGGTAATCCACTGCTGCTGTTAATTGGCACATACTGCGTGGTGGCGCTGCTGACCGAACTGGTGACGAATAACGCAGCGGCGGTGATTATTTTTCCGGTGGTGATGAGTGCCGCAGAAAGCTTGGGCGTTAGCCCGATGCCCTATGTGGTGGCGGTGATGTTTGCCGCCTCAGCGAGCTTTTTAACCCCCATCGGCTATCAAACCAATTTGATGGTGTATGGCCCTGGTGGTTACCGGGTGAGCGATTTCTTACGCCTGGGCAGTGGATTAAATATACTGACGGGTGCCATAGCGCTGGTTTTAATACCTCTGGTCTGGCCTTTTTAAATGTGTTGTCACGATTTTAGGCACTCTCCCGCTCGCTGTTAACGCGGGTTTGCGCTAGGGTGACGCTTTTTGCATAAGGAATGCGACGTTATGACTGCTCCTGGCGAACTGGTTATTGAGCCGAAAGATGGTCAACCCGCCGATGCCTGTGTGTTTATTATTCACGGTTTGGGCGCGGATGGGCACGATTTTGAGCCGCTGGTGCCCGCACTAGCGCTGCCCAAAGATTCTCACGTGCGCTTTGTCATGCCCCATGCGCCACGCCTGCCGGTGACGATTAATGGCGGTATGGTGATGCCTGCCTGGTACGATATTTTAGCCATGGATTTGGGCCGCCGGGTCGATGAGGTGCAGCTCAAGAAATCGGCTGAGCGAATCCAGGCGCTGATTCAAGAGCAGATCGATCAGGGTATCGATAGCCAACGCATTATCGTGGCGGGCTTTTCGCAAGGGGGCGCGGTTGCCTACCATGCCGCGCTGACGTTCCCTGCGCCGCTAGGAGGGCTGTTGGCCATGTCGACTTACTTTGCGACCGCCGACAATATCGACCTCGCGGAAGCCAATCGTCAGATCCCTATTGAGGTTCAACACGGTAACTTTGACCCCATTGTGCCTGAAAGCCTGGGGCGCAGCGGCGCCGAGCGCTTAAAAGCGATGGGCTACGCGGTCAACTACCGCCAATACCCCATGGCCCATGCGCTCTGCCCACAGCAGGTCAATGATATCGGCAAGTGGCTGAGTTCGCGGTTGAACTGAGCACCTATTCGTGACCGATGCAAGGATGTAGCGAAAACGAATGATAGCTTTCTTTGAGGCGATAGCCGCTTTTGGTGTAATCGAAGTGCTGCTGGCGCTGGGCCTGATGGTATCGGCGCTGGTGTGTCTGTTTGATCGCCATCTGGTGCGTGCCTGCTACTTTTTTGTGGTCTTTGCGGCTGCAATGACGGTGGCATGGTGGCAACTCGGTACTCCCTGGCTGGCAACTGCTGAGCTGGTGCTGGGGCTAGGGTTAACCGGCCCTGTTTTTTTATGCCTGGGCCACGTTTTCCCCGGCGCTTCCTCCTCTCTTGAGCGCGATAACTTCAGCGAGCCTAGATCGCGGGTGGCGATACGGGTGCTCTTGGCGCTCGCCTGGTTTGTCATGGTGGGCGCCGCGATTCGCACGGTAATCGCCGACATGGCGTATTCGCCTTTAGAGCATCCGTTGCTGCTTGCCGGGGTGGTGATTGCCGCCAGTGCCTTAGGCGCCTTTGCGCTTCACCGTCATTTGCTGCGCCGTTTGCTGGCGTTCAATATTCTCGGCTCAGGAGTGTTTATGCTGCTGGCAGGCGTGGCAGGTACCTCGGCGACTGCTCAGGCACTGATTAGTGTAGGGCTGCTAGTCGCCTGGCAGGGGTCAATGCTGGGTGCGCTGTTGATTCGGCAGCTTTTGCATTTGGAAGGGGTCGGGGCTTTGGGGCGTGACGGTAAACCTAAAGAGGGCGCCATATGATTTGGCGCTTTGGCCTTTTCGATAGCACCTTTGACCCCCTTCTCCCTACCCACTGGGCGCTGCTAGCGGCGCTTGGCTTACCGCCACTACTGGGCATGCTGGCGGCACTCTTTCCTCCTAAGCGGGCATGGCCCGTCTTGCTAGCCAGTCTGCCAGTATTGGTCTCTGGGCTAATGCTGCTCTCTGCTTACGATCAAGCTGGACTACTGCGCTGGCAGTGGGAAATCGCCGGTATCCTGCTGTCGTTGCGTCTAAACGGACTGAGCGTGCTACTGCTGTTAATGACCCAGGTGATCGGCGTTGCGGCAGCGCTCTATACGCCGGGATATTTGCGTTTAAGCGAAACGGGGCCGTTGGCACGCTGGCTGTGGCCTTTGATGGGTGTTGTGCTTAGCGCGCTATCGTTAATTTGGCTGGCCACCGACCTATTGACCCTTTATGCAGCGCTGGAGCTAATGGGGCTGGCGGCGGTCGGCATGCTGATGCTATCGGGAAAGGCGCCCGCACTCGTGGCAGGAATGCGCTATCTGCTGCTGGCGCTGGTGGGCTCGCTCACCTATCTACTCGGAGTGGCGCTGATTTTGGGCCACTGGGGCCGGTTGGATTTGCCAGGCTTGGCTGAGGTCGTAGAGCCAGGGCCGGTGGCGTGGTTTGCCGCTGCGCTGATCGGTGCGGGGCTGGCTTTAAAAGCCGCGCTATTTCCCCTACATGCGTGGCTGACACCCGTCCATGAGAGCGCCTGGACGCCGGTAAGCGTGCTGCATGCGGCGCTGGTGATCAAGGCGTCGCTGTTTATATTGCTGCAGCTGTGGAGCATTCTGCTCCCTGATGCTTTCTATGCCCCGCGTGTTATCGCCTGGCTAGGCATGCTGGCGATTGTATGGGGCGGGCTGCTGGCATGGCGTACCGATTCACTTAAAACCCTGGTGGCTTCATCCACCGTGGCGCAGTTGGGGTATCTCATGGTGGCTTTTCCGCTGCTGCTGGGGCCGGATATTACGCCGCTACCCCGTGCGTTAGCCTGGGAAGGGTTTTGGCTGCAGCTGATGGGCCACGCCTTTGCCAAAGCCGCCATGTTTATGGCCGCAGGCAACCTGATACTGGCCACCGGGGAGAGCACGCTCAAAGGTTTGGCCGGTACCAGTCGCCGTTTGCCACTGTCGCTATTGGTGTTTGGCATCGCTTCCATCACCCTGATGGGCCTTCCGCCCAGTGCGGGCTTCACGGCTAAATGGATGCTGCTTCAGGCGATGATCATCACCCAGCAGTGGTGGGCGGTAGCGGCGCTATTAACCGGTACGCTGCTAACCGCGGCCTATGTGTTTCGCATGTTTCGCTACTCCTTTGATGAGACCGCCCCACGGCATCGTTATCAACCCTTGGCGCCGGGTATGGATCTGATCGCACTAACGCTTGCTCTGATTGCGTTCGCTCTAGGGCTATTGGCGCATTTCCCGCTGGAATTGATGCATGGAGGTAGCCCATGAACGCCGCCTGGTTACCGCTGACTGCTTTGGCCACTTCGCTACTGGTGGTGGTGATTATCTTTGCGCTGCCGGAAGACGCCCGGCGGCTGCGCACGACGATTAACCTAGCGGCGGCGGTGGTTAAAATTGTTCTGGTCGCCCTGATGGTCAGGCGGGTAGCCGCGGGACATGAGGATATTTTTAGCTTTCAGGTAGTAGGGGGCGTTGATTTTGTCCTGCGCAGCGATGCGCTAGGGGTGATGTTCGCCGGGTTATCGTCGCTGCTTTGGCTATGCACTACCGTTTATGCCATCGGCTATCTGGAAGGCTCTGCCAACCGGAAGCGCTTTTTTGGCTTTTTTAGTCTCTGCGTAGCGAGCACGATTGGCATTGCCCTTGCCGATAACCTGTTTACCTTCCTGGTTTTTTACGAAATGTTGACGCTCTCCACCTACCCGTTGGTGGTTCACAAGGGCACCCAGCAAGCCCTCAATGCGGGACGCGTCTATTTACGCTATACACTAAGCGCTGGTGTGGTGCTGCTACTGGGGGCTGTGCTGCTGTATAGCCTGACCGGGGATCAATCGTTCTCTTCAGAAGAGGGGTTGGGCGACTATGTGAACGATCACCGTGGCCTGCTAACGCTGATATTTGCGCTGTTAGTGGGTGGGCTGGCGGTAAAAGCGGCTATGGTGCCCCTGCACGGTTGGCTACCCAGAGCCATGGTGGCGCCCGCGCCGGTGAGTGCGCTGCTTCACGCGGTAGCGGTGGTAAAGGCGGGGGCATTCGGGATTCTGCGAGTCGTTTACGATTTGTTTGGCATTGAACTGAGCGTGGAGCTGGGCGTTATCACCGCGTTAGCGGTAGCGGCCTCTATTACGATTATCTATGGCTCGTTAAGGGCGATTGCTCAAGAGGAGCTCAAACCACGCCTCGCGTTCTCCACGATTAGCCAGGTCTCCTACGTCATTCTCGGCATCGGCTTATTCGGCCCTTTCGGCACCGTCGGTGCTTTAGCGCACTTGCTGCATCAGGGCTTAATGAAGGTCACGCTGTTCTTCTGTGCGGGTAACTATGCCGAGGAGCTGGGGATTCATCGTATTGATGAAATGGACGGTGCCGGCAAACGTATGCCGTTGACCAGCATTGCGTTTACCATCGGCGCGCTGGGTATGATTGGCCTTCCGCCGGTAGCGGGGTTTATTACCAAGTGGTACCTCGGGGTTGGCGCCATTCAAGCCGAGATGTACTGGGTGGTCGTTGTGCTAGTGGCGAGCAGTACCCTCAACGCCATGTATTTTTTACCCATTGTGCACCGTTTGTGGTTCCGCGTAGGGCCCGCCCATGGCAAAGGCAGTTGGCCCAAAGAGCAGCGTCTAGGCCGTTTAGAAACCCATGGCTGGTTACTTTGGCCCATGGTGTTTACCGCCATGGCAAGCCTGGGAGCCGGACTGTTTGCCGGGCTGCCCTTTAGCCCCTTGGATTGGGCCGCTCGTGTCGCGTCCGGGGAGTATCTGCCATGATGACGCTGCTGCTTGCTCTGGCGCTACTTTGGCCGCTGGTCGTCGTCGGTTGGACGCTATGGAGCGCCTACCGCACTCCCGCTGCGCAGCAGGGCTATTTTTCAGCACTATGGCTAAGCGCCGCTTGGCCCGCGCTGCTGTTAGCCTACGGCGGTGAAGCGCAGTGGACGATTGATGCCTGGATGCTGGGCGGCGAATGGGCGCTCAACTCGCTAAGCCGTCCCTGGCTTGCGTTTACCGCGCTGCTCTGGAGCCTGGCAGCGTTTCATGCCAGAGGCTATTTTGCCGCGGAGCAGGCGAAGGCCCAAAACGGTGATCAAGACGCCGAGCGACGCCTGTTGCGTTTAGCGCTGCTCTGGCCGCTGACACTGCTTGGTAACGTACTGCTGATTATTGCCCAGGATATCGCCAGTTTTTACCTAGGTTTTGCGCTGATGACCTTTGCTGCCTACGCCCTGGTGGTGCATAGCGGTACCGAAGAGGCTCGGCTGGGAGCCAAGGCCTATTTGATGTTAGCCGTGGTGGGGGAAGGGTTAATTCTAGGCGGCTTTCTATGGGCGGCTGGTGAGGCGAATACGCTGACGTTGCAAGGAGTGCGTGAAAGTATTCTGGAGGCGGAACAGGGGGCATGGATGGCCACTCTGCTGTGCTTGGGCTTTGGCGTAAAAGCCGGGGTCATTGGCTTGCATGTGTGGCTACCGCTGGCCCATCCGGTGGCACCAGCCCCTGCCAGCGCCGTGCTGAGTGGGGCGATGATTAAGGCGGGGCTGCTGGGTTGGATCAACGTGCTGCCGCTAGGCGAGGAGCAGGTGTCGCAATCGCTAGCCCAGTTTGGCAACTACATGTTAATCGCAGGGCTGGCGGCGGCCTTTGGTGCCGCCCTGTATGGCGTTTTTCAACGCCACCCAAAAGCCGTGTTGGCATACTCTAGTATCAGTCAAATGGGCATGATGACCGCGCTAGTGGCCATGGGGTTAGTCGCGCCAGAGGTATGGTCGCTTCTATGGCCAGGCTTGGTACTCTTTGCCGCCCATCACGCGCTGGCCAAAGGTTCGCTGTTTATGGGTACCAGTATCAGCGAGCACTTACCGCGCTGGCCGCTGCCGTTGGTCTGGGGGGGGCTGGCCCTACCGGGGATCTCGTTGGCGGGAGCCATTGGTGCGGGTCTGATCACCAAGTGGGGCGTGAAGAATCCGCTCTACGAAATGCACCATGAATCGCTGATCAAGCTGCTCAGCTGGGCGGCTGTTGGCACAGCGGCGCTCGTGAGCGTTGCCCTTTGGCGTCAGTGGCAGCAGCGTCATAACGGGGGCAGTAACCGCGAGCAGTGGGGCGCCTGGCTAGTCGCCATCGCCGCAGCGCTGTTAACGCCTCTTTGGCTCCCTCTACCTGCGGGCAGTATTGAGATGCCGCCCCTGAAAGAGTGGCTGGGGATTATCTGGCCATTCCCGGTGGGGATGCTGTTCGCCGCGGTGGGTTGGCTACTAACCCGCCCGCTTAAGGGTAAATCCCTCCCCGCCGGTGATCTATGGTGGCTCTATGCGGGGATGGTCGGCACTGCATTGGTGCCGATACGTCTGTTTGGGCAGTATTGTGCCGAGCTTAAAGCGGCGAGTGTGCTCGCTGGAGAAAAAGTGGAGGAGGGATTCATGCGCCGTTTAACGCCTTTGTTGTCGTCTGAGTTCTGGTTGCGTCACCATACCAGCGGGTTGATGATGGTGCTTGCCGTGCTACTTGCGGCGCTAATGATGTGGGAAGGTCAGCGATGAGACGACTGTGTGGGATGAACTCGTCAGGAGCCTGCTATGGGTAAACTCCCCCGTGGCCGCCGCGCGCAGGTACCTGGCGATATTCCTCAGCGGGGGTGGCACGACATTATCTGGCGGGTAGTGCGCGCCGCGCGTCGTAACCGCCTGACCATGCTGGCGGCTGGGGTGGCTTTTTACGCCTTGCTGGCGCTGTTTCCTACTATCGCGGCGGTCATTTCCCTCTGGGGGCTACTGTTTGACCCCTATGAAGCTGGCCAGCAGCTGTATGAAATCAGTCGTTTTATGCCGCCGGATGCTGCCGAGTTAATCGATAAGCAGGCCCAGCAGGTAGTTGAAAGTGCGGAGTCAGGTAGCTTTCTGGGGGCTCTAGCCGGGTTGCTGATTGCGATGTTTATCGCTTCCAAAGGGGTAGCAGTGCTGGTTGTTGGCCTTAATGTGGTATACGGCGAAACCGAAAAACGCAGCCTGATACACCGCACTGTGGTATTGGTCGCGCTGACTTTTGGCTTGATTTTTATGACGCTGATCTCGCTAGCGTTTATCGCCATCGTACCGGTGGTAGTCAACTCCCTGGCGATTGATCCGCCGCTGAATCAGATTTTGCAGTGGCTGCGCTGGCCTGCACTGTTGGTTGTAATGAGTATGCTAATAGCGCTGCTCTACCGCTATGCGCCTTATCGACGTTCGGTCCAGTGGAGCTGGTTGAGTTACGGCACTCTGCTGGCAACGGGGATGTGGCTGTTAGGTTCCGGCGGCCTTTCGCTCTACGTTCGCTACTTTTCTACCTTTAGCGAGCTATACGGCTCACTGGGGGCGGTGGTAGCGCTGATGCTCTGGTTCTGGCTGTCTGCCTTTGTGGTGCTGTTTGGTGCAGAGGTCAACTGTGAGATGGAGCGCCAAACCTTCAACGACACCACCATTGGCGAGGCGCGTCCGTTAGGGGAACGCGAGGCGTTTGCCGCGGACACCATTGGCGCCCCCCGGCCGTGGAGGGATATTGAGGAGAGTAACGATACTTGAGGGTGGTGGAGCGCCTCCCACCAGCGGTGGGAGGCGGTTAGTTTTAAAAAAGCAGGTTTAAAGAAGAAAGCTTAAAGCAGCTCTTCCGCCGCCAGAGCCAAGCGTGAGCGTTCAACGCTTTTCAGTGTGATATGCCCAGCGTGGGGCCAATCACGGAAGCGCTCAACTACTGCGGCCATACCGCAGGTGTTGGCCGTTAGATAGGGTGTATCAATCTGCCCGACGTTGCCCAGACAGACAATCTTGGTGTTACGCCCCGCCCGTGTCACCAGCGATTTAAGCTGTTTGGGGGTGAAGTTTTGCGCCTCATCAATGATTAAAAAGGTGTCATTCAGGGTGCGACCACGCATAAAACTTGGTGAGCGGATCTGTACCCGTGAGCCAATCAGCTGTCGCGTAGCGCCATTATCCCAGCTGGTTTCTCCCTCCTCGTTGCGCAGCAGGTTATCCATATTGTCGTGGAAGGCACCCATCCACGGTGACATCTTCTCCTCCTCGGTGCCGGGTAGAAAGCCAATGTCTTCCCCCATGGGGATCGGCGCGCGGGTAAACACAATACGCTCAAATAGCTTGGCATCCAGGGTCTGCTGAAAAGCGGCAGCCAGGGTCATAAAGGTCTTACCCGTACCGGCATTACCCGCAATGGTGACCAGATCAATATCGGGATCCATGAGCAGGTTTAAGGTGAAGTTTTGCCGACTGTCGTGGGCGTGAACGCCCCAAACGCCCGCGTGGTGGCGATAGTTCGTCAGCAACTGAAGGCGCGCCGAAGAGGGCCCCAGTTCACGAACGATTGCTTCGAACTCTGCCCCGTTTTCGCTATCCGAGACCAGCATGCCCACGTGCCAGTGGCGGGGCATAGTGCCAGTGAGCTGGTAGAAAGTGTGGTGATCCAGGCGCTCAACGGTGACGTCGACATTCAACGCTTCCCACAGGGAAGCGCCATGCTGGCCAGCGGAGGCGTAGACCTGAGCGCCCTCAATCATGGCGTCGCTGTCGGAGAAGGCGCGATCGTTGAGGTAATCTTCAACGGGCACTTTCAGCGCGGCGGCTTTAACGCGGAGGTTGATGTCTTTGGTGATCAGAATGACCGAGGCGTCGGGGCGTTCTTCGCGAAGGCGGCAGGTCTCCGCCAGTATGCGGTTATCGGGGCTATCGTCGAGGGCGTCAAAGAGCTTTAAATCGTTGTAGCATAAAAAGTGCAGGCGTCCTGTGTCGCCGCTGAGTCGGGGAATCGGAATACCGCGTTGGATCTCATCAAAGGTGACTTGGCTGGTAAGGTCAGAGAGCGTACGGCTGATTTGGCGAGCCGTGCGGGCAATTTCACGTACACCATTTTTGTGCTTATCAAGTTCCTCCAGGACGGTCATGGGGATAACAACGTCGTGCTCATCGAAGTGGTAGAGCGCGGTGGGGTCATGAATGAGGACATTGGTGTCCAACACATACAGCCGAGTGGCTTTCTTATCGAGTCGTACCATCGTTGGAATCACTCCTTGGTTGACGGCAACATCGACACTGGCAGGTGCGTATTACGCCCAGATGACACTTACCAGTGTTCCTCACGTGGCGTGTCCTGGCGGCTCCTTATTTAGCTCTTTGTAATAGCGTGGAAGGCTTTGGTGTTTTTTTCCATAAAAAGATTTCAACGATATGTCAGTGGGTTCGTATTGGCTTAATTGAGCGTAGCCAAAAAATGCGTCACTTTATTTAACAGTGCAGTGGCGACCACGCCGCAGTTATCACTCTCCACATAACGGTAATAGTGGCTGTCTAGCGCTAGATCGTGATTTAGCGTGCAGAGCGTGCCCGCTTCCAAGGCGCCTTTGACTAAAGGGTAAGGCAGCAGCGCCCAGCCGGTCGCGTTGATGACGGCATCGCGAATCACCTCAAACATGGTGAGGCCAAGATAGTTACCTGAAAACAGCGCTTCGCTGATCAGCTTGTCATCCTGCACGTGGGTAAAACACACTTGAGTGTACTGGGCCAAGTCGTCGCGGTTAACGCTGGGGAGGCGGCTTAGTGGGTGGTGGGGCGCTGCCACTAAACGCATGTTGACGGGAGCCAGGTTGGCTGCGCTGGCATCAATGCCTTCGGCGGTATACAGCCCAAAGGCAATATCCACCGTTTGGCGCTGCACAAACTGGGTATGTTCCTGGGGCGGCACCAGGTATACCGAAATCGCGGTTAGCGGAAATTGCTGTTTTAAATCATGCATCACCTGGCGCCAAAACACCTCGGGCAGGGCGTCATCCCGGGCGATGCCGAGCTGGCTTTCAACGCCCTGCAAGTGCTGGTGGCAGTGTTTTTTGATCCGACTGGCGCTAGTCAGCAGCCGATAGCAGTCGGGAAGCACGCTGTCGCCCACGGCGGTCAGCATTAGGCTATTGCCCGAACGCTCAAATAGCGCCACACCCAGGCTATCTTCCAGCGCATTGACGGCGGCACTCAGTGTGCTCCGTTTTAAGCCGGTGTGCCGTGCAGCGGCAGCAAAGGAACCGTGCTCGGTGACATCAATAAAAGCCTGTACCTGTTCAGCGCGCATAGTCATCTCGTTTAATGCGTTGAGCGCCAGTTAACTTGGCGCTGAGCGATTCGTGATTGTCATAACTCTTCTCTATTATGGCGTACAATTCGCCTAACGTGATGGAGTTATCCGCGTGACCCCCTTTATTGCCGAGCGCCGTGCGCTAAGATTTTCAGCCATTTCTGCTAGCCTGTTTGCGTTTACCGGGCTGGCGCTAGGGTTGACCAGTGGTTCTATAACGATTCTTTTTGATAGCGGTTACTCGCTGTTAAGCCTTGTGCTGGCGTCGCTATCGTTATTTGCACTAAAGCAGGCGCGTAAACCTGCAGACGATCACTACCCCTTTGGGCGGCTGACGGTAGAGCCACTTGCAGTGCTGCTCAAAGGTGTGGTGATCGCTATGGTCTGTATCGTTTCGCTGGTTTCGGCGTTATGGAGCCTGCTTGACGGCGGGCGGCTGGTCACGCTGGATTTGGCGCTGATGTTTGGTGTGGTCAACGTCACGGGCTGTTTATTAACCTGGTGGTGGCTGGCGCGCTACGCCCGGGTGGCGCGCTCTTCGCTGTTGGCCGCCGAGCTACGTCAGTGGCAGATGGATACCTGGCTGAGTGCCGCCGTTATGCTGGGGTTTGGGCTGACCTGGCTGTTAACCCAGTCGCCCTGGGCCAGCTACGCACGCTTTGCCGACCCGGTGATGGTACTGATTATTGCGGGTTACTTCCTACCCATGCCTATCCGTATGGTGAAGGGGGCGCTGCGTGAGCTGATGTTTGGTGGCTCATGCAGCAGCGTGCGGCGCGATGTGGTGGAGGATGTCGCTGACTTTGATGTCAGCGCCGACGATGTGCGCCTGGCCCAGGTGGGCAGCTTTTTAATGGTCGATATTCAGCTCGATAAGCAGCAATTCGACGACGCCCAAGAGATTGTGGATAGCGTAGAAAAGCGCTGTAAACGGCTAAACCTGCGCCCGGTTACCAGTCTTACCTTAGTCACTGGCTGAGGGGGGTGAAAAAAGATTGACGTGCTGTTAGCGGCAGTGCTATTTAGCGCTACCGACAATAGGTGTCGGCTTAATAGTGCTACGTTGAGGGTTGTAAAAACATGCCACTGCGCCGCTGTTTACCCGCACTGGTCGCTGGCTGTGCAAGTTCTACCATTGCGCCAAGCTATACCACCGACAATCCTGACGTCATGCGGATTGGTGGTGAGCGCCCGGCCAACCGCGATGCGAGCGTTGAAAGCACTGGATCGTTCTGCCTGGAAACCGCCGAACGCTGGAATGAGCACGGCCGTACACCGGATGGCCAAACGCTTTGGGCAAAAGACACCCTGCGTAAAGTGGTGCCTTGCAAGCAGTGACGGTTAGCTAGTCAATACCAACAGCGCCAGCTTATCGAAGCTGGCGCTGTTGCCTTACATGGCTCTTTTCGCAGGCAGGGGCAAGAGGATGATCAATCCTGTTTCTTTTCCGGCTTGCCTTTGCGCTTTGTGCTCGCGAAGTCTTCTAGCTCCTCCTCGCTCATGGAGTCATACATCTCTTTAGACGAACCATAAAGTTCACTGGGCTTGGTTTCTCCGCGCTTAGCAGAGAGTGCCGCGCCCGCTGCTTTCTGTTGCGCTTTAGAGGTTGCTGGCATTGCTGATCTCCTTTCATTTAGCTTCCATTTACCTACTGCACTATTGAGCATTGCACTGATAAGGATAGTCGCTAGAGCTCAGCTTTCCATTCATAGCGTGCTAATATTCATGCCCCCGTTGACTTCCCTTTGCCTGCCACGTTATTAACCTATTAGGCGAAGTGGGCCACTCTGTAACGTCATCGTATCAACGCTGTTAAAGAAGAGAACGACATGACACCGGCTATCAATAGCGCGAAACACGCAGGCATTGCCTTTCAAATCCATGAGTACGATCACGACGTCACTGCACACTCCTATGGATTGGAGGCGGCTGAAAAACTAGGCGTTGCGGTGGAGCAGGTATTTAAAACTCTAGTAGTGAAGCTGGATGGCAAACAGCTGGCGGTAGGCATTGTGCCGGTCAATGGCCAGCTGGGGTTAAAGCAGATCGCCAAAGCTGCCGGCGCAAAGAAAGCCACTATGGCGGAGCCGTCGGAAGTAGAGCGCACCACCGGCTATGTGCTAGGAGGGGTTAGCCCTTTAGGGCAGAAAAAGCGCTTGGCCACCTTTATTGATCACTCTGCCGAACATTTTGCCAGTATCTATGTGAGTGCCGGGCGACGCGGGCTTGAAATCGAGCTGGCGCCTGGGGACTTAGCCAAGCTAAGTCAGGCCATCTTTGTGCCCCTTGCAAGCTGATGTCGATGTGATGGCGGCGCAGCCCCGGGCACTTTCTGGTATGGTGCGGTAATATTTGCGTGTGTCATTTGCCCTTAAGGTAGCGCACGCTGTTTTTTTCGATGGCCACCTCGCTGTGGCCCAAGCAAGGTAATACCGTGTCTGACTCCTCTTTCTCCTCGTTAGCGTTGCCAAACGTTCTGCTAAGCAACCTTGCGTCCCTTGGCTACCACGAAATGTCGCCGGTGCAGGCGGAGAGCCTGCCGCCCATGCTGGCCGGGCGCGATGTATTGGCCCAGGCGAAAACCGGCTCAGGGAAAACGGCGGCGTTTGGTTTGGCCCTGCTGGCTAAATTGAAAGTAGAGAGCTTCGCGGTGCAAGGCTTGGTGTTGTGCCCCACAAGGGAGCTGGCCGATCAGGTGGCAGAAGAACTGCGCCGGTTAGCTCGTGGCATGGCCAACGTAAAAATACTCACCCTCTGCGGCGGCGCGCCCTTTGGCCCTCAGCTCGGTTCTTTAGAGCACGGCGCGCACATTGTGGTGGGCACACCGGGGCGTATAGACGAGCATTTGCGCAAAGGCTCGCTCACCCTGGAGTCCCTCACGACGCTGGTGCTGGACGAAGCGGATCGGATGCTGGATATGGGCTTCCAGGCGACCATTGATGACATTATTGCTGAGACCCCAGCCGACCGCCAAACGCTGCTGTTCAGCGCGACTTTCCCAGACGAGCAGTCATCGGGCGGCCTAACGGCGATGACCCGCGGCATTATGCGTGAACCGGTGATGGTCAAAATCGCCGAGGTACACGACGCCACTACGATCCAGCAGCATTTTTATAGTGTCGCTGATGAAGAGACGCGATTCGACGCCCTGCGCCAACTGTTACTGGTCTATCGGCCCGCGACCAGCGTGGTATTCTGTAACACTAAACGCGAAACCCAGGCAGTGGCTGAGCAACTGACCGATGCAGGGTTTAGTGCCGTGGCGTTAAACGGTGATTTAGAGCAGAAAGACCGCGATCGCATACTTATTCTGTTCTCTAACCAGAGTACCTCTATTTTGGTGGCCACCGACGTTGCCGCCCGTGGCCTGGATATTGCCCAACTGGACGCCGTGTTTAACTACCAAATTGCCCGCGAGCTTGATGTTCATGTGCACCGGGTCGGTCGCACCGGGCGTGCCGGGGCCAGTGGCATTGCCTGCACGTTGGTAACCCCTAAAGAGAGTTACCGGCTGGAGCGGCTGGAAGGGTTGCTGGAGCAGGCGATTAAAACCGAGCCCCTGCCGAAACCCCAGTACTCGGTACCGTTCGAGCCGCTAATGGCGACGCTGCAGTTAGCTGGTGGTAAGAAAGATAAGCTGCGCCCCGGTGATATTCTGGGAGCGCTAACCAGTGAAGGTGGGCTGCGCGGCGATCAAGTGGGTAAAATCAAAGTGCTCGCCCGCAGTGCCTATGTGGCCGTTGAGCGAGACGTGATTCAACAAGCTCAGGCCAAACTCGAGCGTGATAAATTAAAAGGGCGTGCTTTCCGTGTTCGCCGTATCCGTTACTGAACGCGTACCAAAGAGGAGCCGACGCAGCTAACCATGAAAATCCCTAAGCGATTACAACCTCTTGTCGATGATGGAATGATCGACGAGGTGTTGGTGCAGTTAATGAGTGGCAAGGAAGCGCAGGTCTACGTAGTGCGCTGCGGTGAGGAAGTGCGTTGCGCCAAGGTATTTAAAGAGGCTAAACAGCGCAGCTTTAAACAGGCCGTTCAGTATCAAGAGGGGCGTAAAGAGCGCAATAGCCGCCGCTCGCGGGCAATGGCCAAAAAACCCGTTACGGTCAGAAAGAGCAGGAGCAGGCGTGGCTGAATGCTGAAGTCGATGCCCTCTATCGTCTTGCTTCGGCGGGTGTGCGGGTACCTGAGCCTCATGGCTTTGTGGACGGCGTACTGTTGATGGAGATGATCAGCGACGCCGAAGGCAACGTCGCGCCGCGCTTGGACGAAGTGACGCTAACGCCAGAGCAGGCCCAGACCTACTACGCCAAGGTCATTCAAGACGTGGTGAAAATGCTCTGCGCGGGCCTGATTCACGGCGATTTGTCGGAATTTAACGTGCTGGTCGATGCCTCCGGCCCGGTGATTATCGATTTGCCCCAGGCCGTTGATGCCGCCGGCAATAACAGCGCGGCCGCGATGCTGTATCGCGATGTGGATAACATGCGCAATTACTTCGGCCAGTTTGCGCCAGAGCTTCTAAACACCGAATATGGCAGAGAGATGTGGGCGCTGTACGAAACCGGTGAACTGCATCCGGATAGTAAGCTCACCGGCCACTTCGATGCCGACACCCATATTGCTAACGTCGATGAGTTGATGGAAGTTATCGACGATGCCAAAGAGGAGGAGGCGGAGCGCCAAGCGCGTATGCGCGATGACGACGATGATGATGGCGAGATTCCCCAGCCTTACTAAGCTGTTTTTGCTAGCTTCACCCAAGCCAATGGCGTCATGGGTAAGGACGTAGATCACCTGCTGGCCCATCAATGCTGCCATCCGTTTCGAGTTACGCCATGTACGCCATAAAGATCAGGAAGGTGGCGCCATCATGAGTGGCAACAGACCTGCCGTGCAGGTAGTTACCGCTGGCGTTTTCGGGCGTGACCGCTTTAGCGCCTTTCCGGAAGGTTAGCGCTAAATCGGCGCTACCGCCCAGTGGTTCAGGCATTGGCGAACTCAAAGCGGCTATTCATAGCAGTGATACCTTGGCTGTTCTATTGTGTGGCGGTTCGTTAGGCGCGGGCAGTCAAGCGCTGAGTAATCAACGACGCTAATGTTTGCTGGTCGTTGGCGAAGCGTCGGATTCCGTCACCCAGCATCTCGTTGGCCATTGCATCTTGGTTGTGTTGCCAACGAAAGCCTGCTTCTGATAGCGGTGTGAATGCTTCACGAGTGACGGTTTTCTGTTGGATTTTTGAGGCCACCTCTCCTTCCATGCGATCAAGCTGTTCTAGCAGTGCAGGAGAGATGGTCAGGCGATGGCAGCCCGCCAATGCTAAGACCTGATCGGTGGTACGAAAACTTGCCCCCATGACGACAGTGTCGTAATGACCAGCGGCAGCTCTCTCGCAAACCCCCTTTACAAATAGCACGCCAGGGTCTTCTTCTGGGGTGAACTGCTTATCTGTTGTTTTTGGTACCAATCGCTAACGCGGCCAACGAAGGGCGATATCAGGTACACCCCCGCATCGAAGCAGGCCTGCGCCTGAGCATCGCTGAACAAGAGCGTTAAGTTGCAGTTGATGCCTTCACGCTCTAATTGCTCAGCCGCACGGATCCCTTCCCAGGTAGACGCGAGCTTGATCAGCACACGGCTGCGACTAATACCCATTTGTTCGTAGTGCTCAATCAGTTCGTAGGCCTTGTGAATACTGGCTTGGGTGTTAAAAGAGAGGTGTGCGGACACTTCTGTCGATATTCGTCCAGGCACCACATTGGCAATTTGCCCGCCAATCGCAACCGAAAGTTGGTCAACTATCCGGCTCAGGTCGCTCTCATCACGACATGATTCAGCAAGCACCTTGTCGATCAACGCTTGATAACGAGGCAGTTCGAAGGCCTTGAGAATCAATGAGGGGTTAGTGGTAGCGTCCTGCGGTTGATAGCGTTTTATAACCTCCAGGTCGCCCGTGTCGGCCACGACCAAAGAGTGCTCGCGTAATCCATCCAGAAGCGACATTGCCTACTCTCCGTAAAAATGAACAATATGTGTTCAAATGATTGTCTATTTGTACCGATTTAGTCAAACAGGTCTGCTGATGAAATCGATTTCAAGGCCGTCGAACAAAAGTATAGTGCTTGGTAGGTAATGTTTTATTTCCAGATAATTCTTTTATTATCAAATACTTGTTGTTTTTATCTTTGTTTTTGTCTTTAGGTATCTCAAAAAATGCAAATGGATCTTATGATCGATGTGTTTACAAATGCTCGGTTAGTGATAGATTGAATAGCGTCAGTAGACGGCTGGCAACTGCGGGGCGGTATTCATCGTTGTTAGTCGTCCGCGTTTCTATTGCTTAGAAAGGGAGAGCATGAATGTCTAGTGCGATGTCTTCTCTCAGAGTCGCCATTGGCGGTGATGAGGCCGCTTACGACTTGAAAGAGATTCTTATTGGTTATATCCGAGAGTTAGGCTACGAGGTTGAAGATTTTGGCACTTTTAATGCCCAGCCGGTGCTGTACCCCGATGTTGCCTTTGAGGTGGCGACGGCGATTAAGGAGGGGCGCTTCGATCGTGCAGTACTGGTATGTGGCACGGGAATCGGAGTGGCTATTTCTGCCAATAAGGTGCCCGGTATCCGCGCTGCGCAGGCACACGATACTTACTCAGCAGCAAAGGCGCGCACCAGTAATAATGCACAGATTGTCACGCTGGGATCCAGAGTGATTGGGCCGGAGTTGGCTAAATCAATAGTGGCAACCTTTTTGGATAGCCACTTTTCGGGTGGAAATTCCGAATTAAAAATAGCAAAGATTGACGAATATGAGTCTCGCTTGAATACTCCGTAACCGTGGGATTGCTCATATTCGTCGACTAATAACAACAGCATGCAAGCTGTGATAACGCAGTTTGGCCTCACTCCAGAGGATATAATAATGACACGCCTATTTAATGATCCAAGTGATTTCCCTGAAGAAGCTCGTTTAGGTTTGGTAGCTGCTCATCGCGATAAGCTGATGGCTGTACCGGGAGGCGTCGTACGCAGTACGCGCAGCCAGCCAGATAGTGTTGCGGTCGTGGTTGGCGGTGGTAGTGGCCATTACCCCACCTTTGCGGGATTGGTTGGGCAAGGGTTGGCCCATGGAGCGGTCATGGGAAATCTGTTTTGCTCGCCTTCTGCACAGCAAGTTTATTCCGTCGCCAAAGCCGCCAACAACGGCGGTGGTGTGCTGCTCTCATTTGGAAATTATGCGGGGGACGTGCTGCATTTTGGCGAGGCGCGAGAGCGTTTGATCGCGGACGGTATTCCCTGTGAAATCGTGCTGGTCACTGATGATGTCGCCAGTGCGCCCTTGGCGGAGATGGATAAGCGCCGTGGCATCGCCGGTGATCTAACCGTTTTCAAGGCCGCCGCCGCTGCAGCAGAAAAGGGATTATCACTGGAAGAAGTGGTTCAAGTGGCGAAGGAGGCAAATCGCTGCACGCGCTCTTTTGGAGTGGCGTTTGAGGGATGCACGTTACCGGGTGCGGCCGATTCGCTCTTTCATGTGCCCGAAGGCAGGATGGCCATAGGCCTGGGGATTCACGGTGAGCCGGGTATTAGTGAGACGGATATCCCTTCCGCAGACGGCTTGGCAGAGATCCTCGTTACCCGATTATTGGAAGAAGTACCAGAAGGTATCAATCTTAAAGGAGCGCGGGTGGCGCCGATACTCAATGGCTTGGGTACCGTTAAGTATGAAGAGCTGTTCGTTATTTATCGTAAGGTTGACGAGCTGCTGCAGGAGGCTGGTGTGATCATCGTCGAGCCGGATGTGGGCGAGCTAGTGACCAGTCTTGATATGGCCGGGGTTTCGCTGACGCTGTTCTGGCTTGATAAAGGCATGGAGCCGCTGTGGACCGCCGCTGCGGATGCGCCGGGCTATCGAAAAGGCAGCGTGACGCCAGCGCAGGCGCTGGATCCTGCCGAGGTAGAGTTGGTTACGCAAGATGAGATTCCCGAGGCGAGCGATGCCTCGCGAGCATTAGCCAGGGGCGTCGTTGAGGCGCTCGAAGTGCTCGCCAATACGGTCAATGAAAACTGCGAGATGCTGGGCCAGATTGATGCGGTTGCTGGGGATGGTGATCACGGTATTGGTATGCAGCGAGGCAGCAGGGCTGCGCTTGAGGCGGCTAAAGAGGCGCTTGACGGCGGGGCGGGCGCGGAGACGGTGCTGCAGTGGGCTGGGCAGCGCTGGTCGGATAAAGCGGGTGGCACCTCTGGTGCTATCTGGCGGGTGATCTTAAAAGCGATGGGCGAGTCGCTTGGCAATGAGCAGCCGCTCTCAGGGCGGCGTCTTGCCGCTGGAGTGGTCAAGGCCCGCCAACAAGTGATGGCATTCGGCAAGGCTGAGTTGGGTGATAAAACCCTTGTCGATGTGCTGGTGCCTTTTGCCGATGCCTTGTCTTGGGAGGCTGAGCAAGGCCAGGGTGCTTTGGTTTGCTGGGAATCTTCTGCACGCATAGCGAGTGAGGCGGCTGAGGCTACCAGGCAGCTAATTCCCCGTGTTGGTCGCGCGCGCCCATTAGCCGAAAAAAGCGTGGGTACGCCTGATGCCGGCTCAGTTTCATTGGCACTGATTATTCAGGCGCTGATTCCTGTGTTGAAAAAGTGTCAAGCAAACTGACATGATACATGCCCTCCAACAACTCCTGGATGCCGAGGATGAATGGTCAAGACGCTGCAGATATAGACTTAATGACAGAGATTTCAACGCTCTACTATGTGCAGGGGGAAACGCAGGAAGCGATCGCCAATAGGCTCGGCCACTCGCGTGTGCGAATAGGGCGGCTGCTCAAGCGTGCTCAGGCAGAAGGAATTGTCGATGTTCGCGTGCGCCTGCATCCCGCCGTGAGTGTTGAGATCGAGCAGGAGCTCAAACGGCGCTTTGGCCTGAAGCGAGCATTGATCGCTCTGGATAATGCCGATCCGGATGTACAGCGCTCGTCGGTTGCGAGTCTGGTCGCCGACCATTTGTCGCGTAGCTTGACCGATGGCCAGATTGTGGCCGTTGGGATGGGGCGTAACGTCGCCGCGGTGGCGGATAACGTTTTCCTGGCGGAGTCTTTAAAAGTTTCATTTGTGTGCGCAATCGGTGGCTCGCTGCGCGCAGGTGAGCATATGAATCCCGACCATATTTGTCGACGTTTGGCGAGTAGGTTTGGCGGTGACAGTGAGACGCTGTATGCCCCTGCGCTGGTGCAGAATGGGGAGCTTAGGGATGCGTTGTATGAAAACTCCACCGTGCGCCAGACGCTAGACCGGGCTCGACGCGCGGATACTGCTTTGATTGGTGTAGGCGATGTCAGTGAAGACAGTAATATGGTGCGCATGGGGTGGTTTTCGGCCCAGGAGATTGCTGAAGCACGGCTCTCTGGAACCGTGGGCGATATGATGGGTTATGACTTTATCGATATCCATGGGAAGCCTTCTGCCACGCAGATGCAGGGGCGTGTGGTGGGGCTCAATATCCAGGATCTCACGCGTATTCCCGACGTTATCGCTATCGCCAGTGAGAATACTAAAGCGGTCGGCATACTCGGTGCTCTGCGTACTGGGGTCATTGATACATTGGCCACTAGCGTCACTAACGCACACACTATTCTGCGTCTTGATGAGGCGACTCAAGGAGAGGCGCGCGCTTAATTTGTACTCAAACGTAGCTCTCTTTTAAAGATTCTGGGGTGCATTGCGCCCAACCCAGCTCTGCTCCCTGAGGCATGTTCACTTATGGCATGCCTGGTTTACCTACCCGTCTCCCGCCAAGATATCGGTAGCGACTAGCTAATATCTGTTCATATGAACAATAATAGAACATATTTTATGCCTTAAGTTGGTATTGCCGCTTAACAAATATTTTCCATTTTTTAAATTTAAGTATAAAAATCAATAAATTGAATTGTTGGCCTAAAGTATAAGATTAGAAAATGCCATTATGGATTGACTCAGCTATGCTTAAAGCAGTTAATTCATATGTACATAATAAGATCTTTTGTAATGCAGGCTTCGCTAGCTAGGCACTACAAGATACATTAGGAGTGAATAATGCATAATGCTGATAACAACAATCCCACCGAACTACCACTGACCATGCAAGCCGTCGTCGCCTACGCGCCTGGTGATTATCGCCTTGAAGAGGTGGACGTGCCGAAGGCGGGAGAGGGTGAAGTACTGATTAAGGTCGAAGCGTGCGGCATCTGTGCTGGCGATCTCAAAGCCTATGAAGGCGCCCCCAGCTTTTGGGGAGACGAAACCCAGCCTGCCTATATCAAAGCGCCGATGATTCCAGGTCATGAGTTTATTGGTCATGTGATGGCAATGGGGGAGGGTGTACAGAGTTTCGAAATCGGTGATCGCGTTATTTCTGAGCAAATTGTGCCTTGCTGGGAGTGCCGATTCTGTCACCGTGGTCAGTACTGGATGTGTGAAAAGCACGATGTCTATGGGTTTCAACATAACGTGAATGGCGGTATGGCCGAATATATGGTCTTTCCCAAAGAAGCCATTAATCACAAGTTGCCCGATGAGATTCCAATGGAGAAGGCGGTTCTTATTGAACCCTATGCGTGTTCGTTACACGCCGTTAAGCGTGCGCAGATTGAGCTGGGTGATGTGGTTGTACTCTCCGGTGCTGGAACCCTGGGGCTGGGGATGATTGGCGCAATCAAAAAGTCCGGGCCTTCCAAACTGGTCGTGCTGGATCTCAACAATAAGCGCTTAGAACTTGCCAAACAGTTTGGTGCCGACATTGTCCTGAATCCTGCTGATGTCGATGTTGTTGACTACGTGAAAAGTATTACCGAAGGCTATGGCTGCGATATCTATATTGAGGCCACCGGTGCCGTTAAGTCGGTTGAGCAAGGTCTTTATATGATTCGTAAACTTGGCCGTTTCGTCGAGTTTAGCGTATTCAAAGAGCCTGTGACGGTTGATTGGAGCATTATTAGCGATCGTAAAGAGCTCGATATTCTGGGGGCGCATCTAGGCCCCTATTGCTACCCGCTTGTGATCGAAGGCATCGGTAATGGTGATTTTCCAACGGATCACGTAGTGACGCATAAGCTGCCGTTAACAAAGTTCCATGAAGGGCTAGATTTAATGCGCAATGATCCTGATGCGTTGAAGGTTGTGCTTATACCTGACGGGAAATAGATGACGGAAGTTTCTTCTTTATAAATACAATGATAACCGGAGTGATTATGTCGGCGACATTAAATTCGGTGCCCGGTGAAAAGCGTATAAGGGTCTATGTGGCAACTGCTTTTGTGTTAGTGCTGTTTGCACTCATGGCGTTTGATACCAAAGTCATTAGCCTGACTGAACTTGAGAGCGAGGTGGGGTTTTCACCCCAGCAGTTCGCTCAGGAAACATTTCCAGAGATCCAGGCATATGTCGAGGATAACGCTGTAGATGCATCGGTATTGGCGCCAGAAGTGCTTCAAGATGCCGGCGCGGCAGGTGAGAGGTACGGTGTAGCTGCTGGCATTGGTCATATTGTGCCAGTCTCTTTCTCCGGTATTGCCGTAGAAGGGCGAGGAGGTGTTTATACCCTTGATGTTGCCGATGTGTCTTCAGATATCGTCATTCGTGTACAAACAGGCCCTGCCATTAATGGAACTACGCTGAGAGATACAACCGGCACTATTCAATTTGGTGACTTCACCAATCAGATTGAGTACCAAGATGCCGGTGCGGCACTCAATGACGAAATGAAGCGTCAAGTGCTGGCGGACATTTCCGGACAAGACTTAACCGGAAAAACGTTAGAAGTAGTCGGCTCCTTTACCATGATAAATCCTAATAACTGGCTAATTACTCCCGTGAGTATAGCGATCATTGAGTGAGGGGTGGCGATGAGTATCGATAGATCAACACTTGAAGTGGCTCCACCCGAGGTGATTCTTTCTGCACGCAATATCGAAAAACGTTTCGGTGCCGTGCAAGCCCTCAAAGAGGTGAACTTCGATATATATCGAGGACAGGTGACAACGCTGTTTGGTGAAAATGGCGCGGGTAAATCCACGCTGATGAAAATTTTGTCTGGCGTCATTGCTCAGACGGCGGGTGAGATTGTATTGGAAGGCGAGAGTGTCAGCTTTTCGTCGCCGTCGGATGCTGAAGCGCTGGGGATTGCCATTATTCATCAGGAGTTGAGCTTGGCCCCTAACCTGAATGTGCGCGACAACATTTTTATGGGTCGTGAACTGACGAAAGGGAGGGGCAGCGTCGATTATAAAGAGGAAGCGCGTCAGGCTGAGCTGTTAATGGAGGAGCTTGACGAGCCGATCCACCCGCTCACTCTAGTCGAAGACCTGCGAGTGGGGCAGCAGCAAATCGTTGAAATCGCTAGAGCGCTGTCCAAGAACTCACGCATTTTGATTATGGATGAACCGACTTCCGCACTGAGTGCAACGGAAGTAGAGACGTTATTCAAAGTCGTCCAGGATCTCAAAAACAAGGGTGTCTCGATTGTTTATATTTCTCACCATTTGGAAGAAGCGCTAAAGATTACCGATCATGCCGTTGTTCTCCGCGATGGTGCCATGACTGCTTACGCCCCACGTAGTGATATCGACCTGCAGTGGATTGTTAGGAATATGGTGGGAGAGCATTTCGATCTTGGCTCACCGCCCACGGGGTATGAGCAGGGCTCCATCGCGCTCTCCATCCAGAACCTTTACGTAAGCGACGATAAAGTGGCAGATCGCTATGTTGTTGAGGACTTTTCACTTGATGTGCGTGCAGGCGAGATTGTCTGCATTTATGGGCTAATGGGTGCTGGAAGAACAGAATTATTGGAGTGCGTGGCAGGACGAACCCGGCAGTCCATGGGAGATATTTTGCTCAATTCAAATGATGTCTCGCATTACGACATTGCGCAGCGAATCGAGAGAGGGTTGGTGTTAGTGCCTGAGGATCGTCAGCGTGATGGCTTAGTGCCCACCCTGTCCGTCGGTAGAAATCTGTCACTAGCCAGTATTCATGCGTTTACTCGCAAGGGGCTTACGTCATCCGGCCTGGAGGCAGAAATGATTAAATCAGCTATCGATAGGGTGCACATCAAAACAGACGGTGGAGAGGCTGCTATTGGTTCACTGTCTGGCGGTAACCAGCAGAAAGTGGTCATCGGGAAGATGTTGGCGACGCATCCCGACGTCATCATGCTCGATGAGCCAAGCCGCGGCATTGATGTGGGCGCCAAGGCCGAAGTATTCAAGTTATTGAGCCAAGGGGCCCGGCGGGGGTTGGCGGTTGTCTTTACAACGTCTGAAGTAAGCGAGTGCTTGAGTATCCCGCACAGAGTGCTGGTGATGAGCAAAGGGCGGATCTCTGCTGAATTTAAACCGGGTGTAACGAAAGATGAAATTATGGCTGCTTCGGGCGAATCAGTTGCTGCATGATTACTCAATCGGATAGGTAATGACTATGTCTTATCACAACAGTAACGCAGTTGAAAAAGGCAGTATCGATATCGTCAAGGTTTTGCTGGAAGGTCGGGCTTTTTTCGCATTAATCGTAATCATTATTGTCTTTTCCATGCTCTCGCCTGTTTACTTTTCAACGGGTAACTTTTTAACCATGTCTTCACATGTGGCTGTTTTTGGCTTGCTAGGCATCGGTATGCTGTTTGTCATTCTGACTGGCGGTATTGATCTGTCGGTTGGTTCTACGCTGGCACTTTGCGGAGTGTTCGCCGGTATGTTGCTAGAAGGGATAGAGGTTGAGGCGCTTGATTTAGCTCTCTTTCCTTCAGTCTGGGTCGTCGTGGTGCTTACCTGCTTGCTAGGCGGGCTAGTAGGGACGATCAATGGCGTATTAGTTGCCTACTTCAAAGTGCCTGCTTTTGTGGCCACACTGGGTATGTTGTATGTTGCGCGCGGCGCCGCCCTCTTGCTAACGGATGGCTTAACTTTCAATAGTTTAAGTGGTGAGCCCGCATTGGGTAATACGGGGTTTGAGTGGCTTGGATTTAATAAGCTATTAGGTATTCCGGTAGGCGTTTTGATTCTGTTTGTTGTCGCGATTATCTGCATGTTGGCGCTCAGCCGTACGCCTTTTGGCCGGTGGATTTACTCTACAGGTGGCAATGCGCGTGCTGCCGAGCTTTCTGGGGTTCCTGTCAATCGCGTTAAGCTCTCTGTCTATATCATTTCTGGCGTATGTGCTGCCATGGCTGGAATTGTGCTCGCCTCACAGTTGACGTCTGCCGGGCCTACGGCAGGAACAACGTACGAGCTGACCGCGATTGCGGCAGTCGTGATTGGTGGTGCTTCACTAATGGGGGGGCGCGGCACGGTTCGCAATACATTATTGGGTGCTTTTGTGATTGGTTTTCTGGCTGATGGTCTTGTCATCATCGGTGTGTCTGCCTACTGGCAGATGGTATTCACGGGCAGTGTTATCGTCTTCGCTGTCATGCTAAATAATGTTCAATACAGCGCTAAAAACAAGTCCTCGAAAAAGGCTGAGAAAGCTGCAGAAATTAAGCGCGAAGGTTCTAGGGCAAGCGCTACTTAACGTAGCACTGCTTAGAAGCGTGACCTGCTCAGGTCTACCGATTTAAAGACTAACAATCATAACGATGAGGTAATAATCATGCTTCCAAAAAGTAAAAAAATGCTTTTTACAGCACTCGCCAGTGTCTCGATGCTCTTTAGCGGCTCTATTTTTGCTCAGGAAAAGGGGCTGATCTCAATTATTGTCAATGATATGTCAAATCCCTATTGGCAAACGGAAGGCACCATTGCTGAACGCACAGCAGAGGAGTTGGGCTATGACGCAAATGTAAGTTCCCATGTGGGTGATACCAACACTGAGAGCAATCAGGTCGATACGGCAATTACCAATGGGGCTAAAGCGATCATTCTGGATCCTGCTAACGCGGATGGCTCAATAGGTGCTGTGCGAAGAGCAATTGATGCGGGAATTCCGGTATTTATTATTAACGCTGAGATTAACCAGCAGGGGTTGGCCAAGGCGCAACTGGTTTCCAATAATGCACAGGGTGCCGCGTTAGGTGCGCAAGAGTGGGCAATGCAATTGGATGGCGAGGGATCATATATAGAATTAAAAGGGCCTCCTTCTGATAACAATGCTGCGACACGATCCAATGGCTATGAGACGGTGTTAAGCCAGTACCCCGACCTTACCCTGGCGGCATCTGACATCGCTAATTGGGATCGAACCGAAGGGCGTAATAAAATGCAGAGCATGCTCCGTTCTCATCCTGATATCAGAGGTGTCATTAGCGGTAACGACGAAATGGCCTTAGGCGCTATTGTCGCCCTAAAGCAGGAGGGGCTGCTCGATGATGTATTGGTTGGTGGGTTTGACGGTTCACCCGATGCGGTTGATGCGGTTCGCTCGGGGGAGTTGGCTTATACTGTTCTACAACCGGTAGCCGTATTTGCAGAAGATGCGGTAAAAATCGCTGATCATTACATCAATACAGGTGAAACAGGGCTAGATAGTGAAAAGCAGCTTTATGACTGTATCCTTATTACGTCTGATAATGTTGATAACTATACCTCTCCTTTTGTTCTAGAAGAGTAGGGTTTAGAAGAGCAAGGATTGGAAAGTCATGATGAGAAGCCAGCCAGCGTTAACGCTGGCTGGCTTTTTGAATAAGAGGGCGTGTCAATGATCTTTAATTTTGGTTCTATCAATATCGATTATACTTATCGTGTACCCTATTTTGTTCGGCCCGGCGAAACCTTGGAAAGCGGTGAGTATAATATTGGCTTGGGTGGGAAGGGCGTCAATCAGTCGTTGGCGATAGCACGCGCCAAGGGGGCGGTGAGCCACTGGGGGCGAGTGTCATCGATAGATGCCTGGGTGACCAGTGAGCTTGAGTCTGCGGGTGTTGGTGTGAAAGATATCGAATTGACCCCAGAGCCAAGTGGGCATGCCATTATTCAAATTGACGCACTGGGTGAAAACGCTATTCTTCTATTCTCAGGCGCTAATCATGGTTTTACGCGGGAGAGAATGGCAGCGCTGATTGCGCAAACCGAGCCTGGCGACACACTACTTATTCAGAACGAATGTAACGGGCTTGATCAGCTTATTCCATTAGCAGTGAGCCACGGCTGCAAAGTGATATTTAACCCTGCACCAATGACCACGAAGGTGGCATCACTGCCTTTAGAGCAGTGTGAACTACTTTTCTTTAACCGCACAGAGGCCGCCGCTTTATTACAAATGCCGGTAGAGTCGAGTGCTGCAGATTTACTAAGACGTTGTAAAGAAACGCTTGGCGATGTCGAGGTAGTGCTTACTTTAGGTAGCGAGGGGGCTTGGTATCAGTGCCGCAGCGAAACCCTTTTTCAACCGGCCTTAAAGGTAAAAGCCATTGATACAACAGCCGCAGGCGATACCTTTGTGGGCTACTTCCTTGCTGCGAGGCAAGCTGGCCGAACGCCCTCAACGTGCTTGCAACGGGCAACAGCGGCGGCTGCCCTGGCGGTACAAAAACGCGGCGCTGCTAGTAGCATTCCGATGGCGGAAGAGGTTGATGGGGTGATGTGTAGTGTCCTGGAATATAGTGAGTGAGTAAACGACCTTACCACTCCGTAATATCGCAGATTTGAAAACGTTTCTGAATAGCTTAGGCAACGACCAATCCTTAGACTGCCCGCTACCTAAGCGTAACCAGAGGTTAGGCAGTGACCTACCGTAGCCCTTGAATCCTTTTATGATTTTCCAGGGTCATGACCAACGCTTCAGCAGCTTCTTTGCCTTTGGCACGGAAATGATCAAAGAAAAAATCATGGTGCGTGCTGTGTTCATGGAAGTGATGAGGCGTTAGCACAACCGAAAGAATGGGGATTTCGGTTTCCAGTTGCGCCTGCATCATGCCTTCAATGACTGCTTGAGCAACAAATTCATGCCGATAGATACCGCCATCAATGACAAATCCTGCCCCCACAATGGCGCTATAACGGCCAGTTTTGGCGAGCAGTTTCGCTTGAAGCGGGATTTCGTAAGCCCCTGCGACTTGGAATATTTCGACTTGGTCTGCTGAAAAGCCGTGCTCGCCGGTAAGTTGAGCCATAAAGGCTGTTCTGGCCTGAGTAACAATATCGTGGTGCCAAGACGCTTCGATAAAGGCAACGCGAGGGGATGAAGAAGGTTGGGTCTGATTCATGGTTATCCTTTAGGGATTGTTTACCAGAACCAGGGCATGAGGCATCCAATAGCACAGCACCCGCATGCGTTGGAACGCTACGGGTAATATCACTAGGAAACCTTCTCTTTTATCCGGACTATGACCGTCGGCTTCGGGATCTCACCGAATCTGCTGTCCTCAACTGTTGGGTTACACCCTTTGGCTGAGCGCTCGTGGGCTTGTCCGCATCTATTAAGATATGGCATTACCACCGGTGGGGACTTACACCCCGCCCTGAGAAAGTTCGCCATTACTGGCGGTGGGTATTATACGCTTGCTTGCGGGCTAACGGATACTATTAGCATGACAAGAAACGGTGATTCAGGATCACGGCTAAAAGCCGATTCCAACAATAGAAGAGGCCTGCCTCCGCCACCCTAAAGCCCAAGTTGCTGGTTCAGTGGTAGACTACGATGCTCTTAGCAGGTTAATTATTATCTCAGGGGGCTGAGTGGTGAGATATAGGGAGGCGGTGTGAAGGGCATCATGCTGAGTGCAGGAAGCGCTAAAGCGCTGTCAGTGTCGCTAATCGTTGGCGCCGCGGGTGGCACGCTATTCCAACTCACCGGTTTGCCCCTGGCCTGGATGCTGGGCCCGCTGATTGCCAACCTGCTGGCCTCTTCACAAGGTGTTAAGGTCTCGGTACCTGAGCCGCTACGTAATGTCTTTTTAGCCGTCATGGGCCTGGTGCTGGGTAGCCAGGTTACGCCGCAGTTGGCGCATCGTGTGCTGGATTGGCCTGTTTCTGCCGCGCTATTGCTGCTGGGAGTAGCCGCTTCCACCGCGGTGGCTGCTGCCTGGTATCGGCGTTGCGGGTTTGATCCGGTTAGCGCCTGGTTCGGTGCCTCGCCTGGTGCTATGACGGCGATGATCCTGCTGGGTGAAAAGTGCGGCGGCGACCCCCAGCGTATTGCAGTGGCGCAGTCGCTGCGGATCATTTTAGTGATTTTGGTGTTGCCGCCGCTGTTTTGGGCCTATGAGGGTGGTGGCGAGGGCATCGGCCCTGTACAAAGTGGTTTGGAACATGGCTGGATGCTACTGATGATCCCGTTACTGTTGCCGCTGGGCCGATGGCTGCGCATTCCTAGCCCCGCTTTACTGGCGCCACTGCTGGTCGCTGCTCTATTATCCGGTGTTGATATTGCCAGCCTTACGCTACCGGAGTGGGGAATGAACCTGATGCTGTGGGTGCTGGGTAGCGCCATTGGTTCGCGCTTTCAGGGCATGACGCGGCAGCTCTTTGGGCGCTATCTATGGCAGTCTGGCGTGGCGACACTGTTAGCGCTGCTTGTGCTGGCGCTATTTGCCGAGCTGATTCACCAACTGCTCGGGGTAGGGCGCGATGTGGCGCTGCTGGCGCTGGCACCGGGCGGCATTGGCGAGATGGCCATTTTGGCCGTGGCGTTAAATATTGATCCGGTATTTGTCGCTTTTCATCACCTGTTGCGTATGGTGACGCTGATGATTATTGCACCGTTCTGGGCGCGTTGGCTGCTGCGCCACTCCCATCCTTCATGACATTTTAACGACATCTACCCTCTGCACACTTACACATAACAAATTAAAGACCGTTAATACCAACGCCAGTAACGTAAGGAAGCCTCATGCTATCGCGTGTTTTACAGCCGTTATTTCGTTACTTTGAAACGCGGGTTAACCCCTATCCAGAAGGTAAGGTGGAAACGCCGCCCAAAGGCTTAATGCCCTTTATTGTGCACTTCTCACGGCCGATGTTGCCGCTGTTACTGCTTATGACGATGTTTACAGCGCTAGTGTCGGCAGCGGAAGTGGTTTTTTTTAGCTACATGGGCCAACTGGTCGATTGGCTGGGCAACGTTGAACGGGCAGGCTTTTGGGCGGATAACGGCCTCTGGCTTGCTGGCCTGGGGTTGCTGCTACTGATCGGTTTGCCACTCTTGGTGCTGATGCAGTCACTTGTCACCCATCAGAGTATTTTCGGTAACTACCCGATGATTGGACGCTGGTTATCCCACCGCCATATGCTGAGCCAGAGCCTGGCATTTTATCAGGACGAGTTTGCCGGGCGGGTGTCGCAAAAGGTGATGCAAACGGCACTGGCGATCCGCGAGACCGTCACCAAGGTGATGGATCTGCTGGTTTACGCCATCGTCTACTTCACCGGCGCGGCCTATCTGCTGGGCCGGGCAGATTGGCTGCTGCTGATCCCGCTGGGGCTGTGGTTAGTGGGTTATTTGGGGATCATGCGCTACTTCGTACCGCGTTTGCGGGATGTCTCCATGGCCCAGGCGGACGCCCGCGCCCAGATGACGGGACGGGTAGTGGACAGCTACAGCAATATCCAAACTATTAAGCTGTTTGCAGATACTGAGCGGGAACAAGGCTACGCCAAGGATGCCATGGAAGGCTTTATGGTCACCGTGCATCGCCAGATGCGCTTGGTGACGATCATGAGTGTGGGGTTGACGCTGCTGAATACGGCGCTGTTAGTGGGCACTGCGGCCATGGCGATCAGCGCCTGGTACACGGAGGCGATTTCGCTAGGCGTGCTGGCGATTGCTATCGCGCTGGTGATGCGCATCCGCTTTATGTCTGACTGGATCTTGTGGGAAGTCGCCGGGCTGTTTGAAAATATCGGCACCGTCCAGGATGGCATGAACACCATTGCCCAGGAGCCAACCATCAACGATGCGCCCAATGCGAAAGCGCTTCAGGTTCCCCATGGGGAAATTGTGTTTGACCAGTTGCGCTTTCAATACGCTCAGGCGAAAGGGGAGAGTAAAAACGTCTTTGATGGACTAAGCCTGACCATCAAGCCCGGCGAGAAAATCGGTCTGATCGGCCGTTCAGGCGCGGGTAAATCGACTCTCGCCAATCTGCTGCTGCGTTTTTACGACGTGCAGGGTGGGCGGATTTTGATCGATGGGCAGAACATTGCCGAGGTGACCCAAACCTCCCTGCGCCACCAGATTGGCATGGTCACCCAGGACACCTCGCTGCTACATCGCTCGCTGCGTGACAACATCCGTTACGGCAGTCCACACGCCAGCGACGAAGACGTTTGGAGCGCGGTGTGCCGCGCCCATGCGGACACCTTTATCAATGACCTGGTCGACCCGAAAGGGCGCCGCGGGCTGGATGCTCATGTGGGCGAGCGCGGTGTGAAGCTTTCCGGCGGTCAGCGCCAGCGGATTGCGATTGCTCGGGTGCTGCTCAAAAATGCCCCGATTCTGGTGCTGGACGAGGCCACCTCCGCGCTGGACTCAGAAGTGGAAGCCGCCATTCAAGAACAGCTGGATACCTTGATGGAAGGCAAAACAGTGATTGCTATTGCCCATCGGCTTTCCACCATTGCCATGCTCGACCGGCTGATTGTGGTGGATGAGGGCCGTATCGTCGAAACCGGCTCGCACCAGGAGCTATTGGCGAAAGGGGGGATCTATGCCAGCCTTTGGCAGCGTCAGTCGGGTGGTTTTTTAGGTCACGACCTTGATCTTGAAGAGAGTGCCCTCATCTCAAAATAGACCAGTCGTTTTTTTTAACGACATGCGTTCAATAGGAGGTAGTGATGCAAGCCATTCAGCTTCGAGAGCCCGGCGGTTTAGACAAGCTAGAGGTCGTTGAACTAGCGGCCCCAGGCGAGCCTGGCCCTGGTGAAATTAAAGTACGCCTTCATGCAAGTTCCTTGAATTTCCACGACTACGCAGTGGTTGCCGGGATGATCTCGACAGAGCAAAACCGCATTCCCATGTCGGACGGCGCGGGGGTGGTGGAAGCGGTCGGCGAAGGCGTCAGCGAATTCGCCGTTGGCGACCGAGTGGTCTCAACCTTCTTCCCGCACTGGCTGGAAGGCCCGGCGAGAGTGGGCGATTTTCGCACCACGCCGGGCGACGGCGTGGATGGCTACGCGCGTGAGCAGGTGGTGCGCCCGGTCGAGTGGTTTACTCATCAGCCCAAGGGCTATAGCCACGCAGAGTCCGCTACCTTAACCACCGCTGGCTTAACCGCTTGGCGTGCGCTCGTCGTCGATGGCGGTATCAAAGCGGGGGATAGCGTGCTGGTGCTGGGCACTGGTGGGGTATCGATTTTTGCCCTGCAGTTTGCCCGCCTGATGGGCGCGCGGGTCATCGCGACCTCATCATCAAACGAAAAGCTGGCGCGGCTGCGCGAGATGGGCGCCGAGCACACCATCAACTACAAAGAGACGCCTGATTGGGGTAAGCGTGTCAAAGAGCTCACCAACGGCGAAGGCGTTGATCATATCGTCGAAGTGGGCGGCCCTGGTACGCTGCCACAATCCTTTGATGCGATTAAAATCGGCGGGCATATCGCCCTGATTGGCATACTCACCGGCCGTGAAGGTGAGCTGCCTACGGCCAAGTTAATGGCCAAGCAGGCGAACTTGAAGGGCTTGATTGTGGGCAGTCGTCGCCAGCAAATAGAGATGATTCGCGCCCTTGAAACCCTTGATATGCATCCGGTCATTGACCGCGAGTTCCCGCTTGCCGAGATTGCCGACGCTTTCCGCTATCAGGAGTCTGGGCAGCACTTCGGCAAGATCTGCCTGACGTTTTAAATCAGTTGGCTTACTTTCGAGGAAGTGAGTCATAGACAAAACAGTTTGCACGCCTTGCGTATTTGCCGGGCGTGCAAGTGCAGACTATTCTGGTAAACGGCTGTAGACCACGCCCTTTACTTCAAGCTCCAGTATCTCGTCGTAGGGCACCATGACGCCTTCGACGTCACCCGGTGTGCGCTGGCTGTTCTTAATCTCGGTTTCAGGTATCACCTTCACGCCCATCAATCCTACGTGCTGGATTCTGGCACTAAAGCGATTCCCTTCATGCTCAATCAGCAGCCGTTCACCGGCAATACACTTCTCAAGTTTGGCGTGCAGCTCTGCTTCGCTAACGGGGACAACACTCATCGCTTTCTCCTTTTAGCTTCTGCTATTGCTTTCGCAATAAAAAATAGTCCGTTAAGTGCGCTAACTACTGCTTGTAAAGACTTTATTTTAGACCATAAGTTCGTATTGGAGATCAGCTGTTGGGCGCGCCGTGCTAAGGTTGATGTCTACCGCTAGCCAAAAGGGAAATAGTCATGGGGGAGCAACCATCGTGGGTGGATACGCCGCTTTGGGAGGTCGTGGAACTAGATCAATTTCGTACCCCCGAGCAGACCCAGGCGAGCCAGTGGCGACGTTCGTTACATTCAATCTCAACGTGGTTGGGGGGCAAAAACAGCACCGAGCAGCAGGTGAAAGACGAAAGCGAGCTGCGTGCGCTACCTGAGGTTCGGCTAGCGCATTTAGTGCCGCCTATTGATTGGGCTCCCGCGGCGAGCGCATTGGACAGCAGCTAGAAGGCCAGGATGCGCCGGTAACGTTCTTTATTACCACGCCCTACAGCGGCCATGCTTCGGTGGTAACTCATTGGGCTGAAACGCATCAGGTTGCCTGCTTAGCGCCGCCCACGCTTAGCGAAATAGCTGAGGGTAGTACTCAGTGGGTAGAGCAGTGTGTCAGTCAACGAGAATGGGCCATTCCCGCTCTGGAACGCTTTTTTTTACGCCACATCCAGGGTATTCAGGGCGTTCGGGAGTTTCTTGAGCGTGCTTTAAGTGGACGTTTGGGCAAAGGAGTGATTGGTTGTGACAGCTGGACCTACGCTTTCCTTCAACATGTAATCGGTATTGATGGGGCGCCGGTGTTTACCCTTCAATCCATGGAAGGCGAGCAGCTGGCACGCTATTTTGCACAAATTGCGACCCATTCGGGGGAGCCACCGCCTGTTTACAGCACGCGAACCGGTAAGCAGGTATTGTTCGACTCAGCATCTAATCAAAAGAGTAAGGCGCCTAATAAAGAACTGCAGCGCTTAGCGGCTCACTGCCGCGGTCATATAGGTCTTGCTTGGCACTATTGGCGCGAGCGGCTTCGTGAGCCAAAAGCAGGTGATGACGAGGCCCTGTGGCTAGTGGATGCCCTAGCAGAGGCGGAGCTTTCCGTTGATACCGAGGATATCGCCACGCTGGTGCTACATGCGCTAGTGGTTCATGGCGGTCTGGATGACGACTCTTTGGGAGAAGTGCTGCCGTTCTCACACCATGAAGCACTCAATGCCCGTCTAGCCCTGCAGCGCAAAGGCATTGTTTCAAGCTGTGAAGGACGTTGGCAGATTGCACCTTTAAGCTACGCGAGCGTTCGGCAGTTACTAGAGTCGCGAAACTATCTAGTGGATCCTCTCTAAGTAGACCCGCTATAAGTGACAGGCCCGTGGAGGGCGACCCATGGAAGAACAGCAGAAATATGCGCGACTGTTTAACGATATCGATAGCCAAGCGCTGATTACCCTTGGGATGGTGCTGCTATCAGCCATCGTACTGATTATTGTCAGCCAACGGGGGCTGAACTGGATCGGCAACCGAATGCATGGCCAAGTTCGCTTTCGTATTTTTGCTCTGGTGCCGATGACGCGCTTGCTGATATTGATTACTGCACTTGCCATCATCGTACCAATTATTATTGAGCCGTCGCTGCGCAATATGGTGACCCTGTTGGGTGCACTGGGCTTAGCCATTGGCTTTGCCATGAAAGATTACGTGAGCAGCTTAATAGCGGGCGTTGTTTCGGCGGTAGAGCTCCCTTATCGACCCGGCGACTGGGTTCAAATTGAAGATACCTACGGCGAAGTCAAACACGTGGGCTTACGCACTGTTGACATCCAAACCCCCGACGATGATTTGGTCTATGTACCGCATTTAAAGCTGTGGGATCACGCCGTTTATAATGCCAACAACGGCGGTACCAGCCTGCAGTGCGTAGCGAGCTTTTATCTTCACCCTGAGCACGAGGCAGGCTGGGTGCGGAAAGCGCTGCGTGACGTAGCGCTGACCAGTGCCTACCTTAAATTCGACCAGCCGATCATTGTGGTGGCTGAGGAGAAACCCTGGGGCACTCACTACCGCATACGCGCCTATCCGGTGGATCCCCGTCAGCAGTTTCTATTTATTACCGACCTCACCGTACGCGGCAAAACTGTGCTGAGTGCCGCGGGTGTGCAGTCAGCGATGTTACCACCGGATGCGGCCTTGGATACCCGCAACGCGGTGGGGTCAGCTTACTCAAGAGGTGGTGACTAGCTATCACTCTCTGCGGGCAATTCACCACTGTGATAGACGTTTTGCACATCGTCCAGCTCATTAAGCATGGCAAGAAACTTTTCAAACATCGCTACGTCATCGCCTTCCACCGGGGTGGTGGTTTGCGGGAGGAACTGAATCTCGTCCGCCTCAAAGTCAATCTCACCGAACGCATCCAGTAGCGCCTGCTTGGCTTTGGCATAGTCGGTGTGCGGAGCGAAAACGGTGATGCGCTCGCCCTCTTGCTCAATGTCGGTGACATCCACATCGGCTTCCATCAGTGCTTCCAGCACAGCCTCTTCATCGCTTCCAGCGAAGGAGAAGATGGCACAGTGGTCAAACATATGGCTGACGCTGCCGGGAGTGCCGATTTTGCTCTTGGTTTTGGTGAAGCAGCCGCGCACATCGCCAAAGGTGCGGTTGGGGTTGTCGGTAAGGCAGTCGACAATCACCATCACATTACCGGGGCCGAAGCCTTCGTAACGGGCGGGGGAGAAATCTTCGCCACCGGCGCCACTGGCCTTGTCGAGCGCTTTATCAATCACGTGAGAGGGAACCTGGTCTTTCTTGGCCCGCTCTATTAAGCCGCGCAGCGCCAGGTTGCCATTAGGGTCAGTGCCGCCCGCTTTGGCGCAAACGTAAATCTCGCGTCCATATTTGCTGTAGACCTTGGTCTTTGCATCGGCCGTTTTGGCCATGGATTCCTTACGGTTCTGAAAAGCCCTACCCATGTTGCCGTCCTATGTTTTCTATACGCCCCAGCAGCGAGCGCTGGGGTGGATGTTTTCAAAAGAGTCAAAGAGCGAAAAGAGTAAATTTTACCCAACAGCGTACCATGCTAACAGCGTTATTTAAGGCGCTCGCCGAAGCATTGCTTGGCTTGGCGTATACTGACCGCCAGTCCCCTCAGGGTAATATCAACTATTCAAGGAGAAACAGGCATGCCGTTGACACTCTGGCTATCACTCGCTGCGATTTGTGCCATGGGGGCTATGTCGCCGGGGCCGAGTTTGGCACTGGTGTTGCGCCATACGTTAGGCGGCGGTCGCTTTACCGGGGTGACGGCCGCCATCTTCCATGCTTTTGGTGTGGGCTTCTATGCGCTGCTGACTGTTTGGGGCCTAGGCGCCTTAATCGCCGGTTTTCCGCTGCTGTTCCAATTGATTACCTGGTTCGGCGCGGCTTACCTGGCGTGGTTAGGCATTAAGGCGCTGCGCGCTGGTAGAGCCGGTGCTTTAGAGCCCAGTGCTGTTGCCACTAATCGGAGCCAGGCCGCCAAAGAGGGCGTACTGGTGGCATTAGGCAACCCGAAGCTGATTCTGTTCTTTGTTGCACTACTGAGCCAGTTTGTAACCCCGGAGATGAGTGGTGCCGCTAAAGCTATCATTGTATTAACAGCGATGATTATTGACGGGGGTTGGTACGTGTTGGTGGCGGTGGTGCTTTCCCACTCGCAGATTCTGCCCTGGCTGCAGCAGCGTGCCCACTGGATTAACCGCATTACCGGGGTACTTTTAATCGCACTGGCACTACGTGTGGTTGCCGGACCGCTGGTGTAAAAAGTCTAGCCGTGGCATGGTGATACCTATGCCGTTTGGGGTTTTGTGGGGCTGAGTGATGCAAATTTATGACAATGACTGCTATACCCACCAAGGGCTGCCGTTCAATTTACGTGCGCTACGCGGCCAAGTGTTGCTGGTGGTTAACGTTGCCAGCCAGTGTGGTTTTACCCCGCAGCTAAGAGAGCTCGAAACCCTTTTTCAGCGTTACCGGGATCGTGGCTTCACCGTGCTCGGTTTCCCGTGTAACCAATTTGGCCGCCAGTCGCCGGAAAGCGCCCAAGCGTTTTGTCAGTTTGGCGAAAAGCAGTTTGGGGTCAGTTTTCCATTGCTGGAGAAGGTTAATGTCAATGGTAGCCATGCCCATCCGCTGTTTGTCCATCTCAAACGTGAGGCGCCTGGCGTGCTGGGTACACAGCTGATCAAGTGGAATTTCACCAAGTTTCTGGTAGGCCGCGATGGCAAGGTGATTGCCCGCTTTGGGCCGCGCGACCACGGGCGCCCACTACGCCTGGCAGTGGAAGAGGCTCTGGATCAACGCTATCCATAGCGTCGAGGCTGCTAGACTTTTTCGCCCCGAGAAACGGCCACGCGATTCATGACCGCGTTCCAGCGATGTCGCACCATCATGGTGGTTAGCCCTGAAAAAAGCGCCCAACTTTTGCGCCGCCAGCCTTTCAGCCGCAGGTTGTGGCTTACCAACTGTTTCATCAGCTTGTAGTCGTCAAATTGTCGCCATTCGCTGGCGATTGACAGCTGATGGCGAGACATCACCGGTGCCATTTCCAGGCGGAACATCCATTCAAGCTCGTTAAGGGTCATATCATAGCGCTCTATGACCTCGACCATACGCGCGTAATCGCGCTCGCTGGGTTCACGATCCAGCCACAGCGGGGCTAGCGCTAACCAAAGGTCGCCGCGTTCATCTACTAGCTGCTGTGCATTCATGCTCGCCTCTTGGTAAGTCGTTGCTGATATAAGCACCGACATAAGTACCTACAACATAAGTACCTACAATAAGTGTCTATATACATGCATAGACGGCTATCGTGACGCGAAAGCGTCGTTAGCTCAAGGGAGAATAATAGCTCAGCGGACAATAGCTTAATAGCGGACAGGGCGTCGCTAGACCGCTAGAATACTCCCTATGAGTCATAACACTGCCATGGCAAAAACGATATGAACACGATATCAAATACTGTGCCAAAAACTTTGGCACAGACTATGGCAAAACGATGTCGCTGGTTATGATGTCAAAAGCGAAATCAATCCGATAACGAGGTTCGATGTGATTATTAAACCCAAAGTGCGCGGCTTTATTTGTACCACTACGCATCCAATTGGCTGCGAGCAGAACGTTCGCGAACAGATTGAAGCGACCCGTGCTCGCGGCTTGGATAAGCAGGCTGGCCCAAAAAAAGTGCTCGTCATTGGGGCTTCAAGTGGCTACGGCTTGGCTGCCCGGATTACCGCGGCGTTTGGCTACGGCGCCGACACCCTGGGTGTGTTCTTTGAAAAGCCCGCCACCGACAAAAAGCCGGGCACCGCGGGTTGGTACAACAGTGCCGCTTTCGATAAGTTTGCCAAGCAGGAAGGGCTATATAGCAAGTCGATTAATGGCGATGCCTTCTCCCATGAAGCGCGGGAAAAAGCCATTGAATTGATCAAGCAGGACATGGGCGAGATTGACCTGGTGGTCTACTCGCTGGCATCACCCGTTCGCAAACTGCCGGATAGCGGCGAAGTGAAACGCTCAAGCCTTAAGCCAATTGGCGAAACCTACCGTGCCACTGCTATCGATACCAATAAAGATGCGATTATCGAAGCGGAAGTGGAGCCTGCTACCCAGCAGGAGATCGACGACACCATTACTGTGATGGGTGGCGAAGATTGGGAACTGTGGATGGACGCGCTTGACCAAGCGGGTGTGCTTGCTAAAGGTGCGCGGAGCGTGGCGTTTAGCTATATCGGCACTGAAATCACCTGGCCGATCTACTGGCACGGTGCGCTGGGTAAAGCCAAAGAAGACCTTGACCGCGCTGCAGCGGCGATCGATGCCAAGCTGAAAGAGAGCGGTGGCGGTGCCAATGTGGCGGTGCTCAAATCGGTGGTCACTCAGGCGAGTGCTGCGATTCCGGTAATGCCGCTGTATATCGCCATGGTCTACCGCATCATGAAAGAGCAGGGCCTGCACGAAGGCACGATCGATCAGTTGAACCGTCTATTCGGCGAGCAGCTCTACTCGGCCAAGGGACTACGCGGCGAGTTTACCACTGACGACGTTGGACGCCTGCGTTTGGATGACTGGGAGTTGCGCGATGACGTTCAAAAGGCGTGTCAGGATCTTTGGCCGGAAGTCACCACTGAAAACTTATTCGAAATTACCGACTATGCTGGTTATAAGCACGAATTCTTGAAGCTGTTTGGCTTTGAGCGTGATGATGTCGATTACGATGCCGACGTCAATCCAGAGGTGACGTTTGATGTCGTGAATCTGTAAGCCATTCACAGAGGCGGTAGAGCCGCCCAATTCGACCGGAACGCTGGAGGTGTTTATGGATACTAGGGAAAGCAAAACCCCGGAAGAAGAGAAGCAGCATATTATCAATGAGCGGGTACCTGAGGATTATGAAACCTCAAAACCGCATCTACAGCCTGAAGCCAAGAAGCGGCCAGACGGGCTGTATAAGCTACTCCCGCTAGTGGTGATCATTCTCGGCGTGATTGTGGTCAGTATCGTCGTGTTAGGCATTATTAACCGGGGCAACTAGTACTTAGCCATGCACTCTTATTTGCCGGGCCTTGCGCCCGGCAATTTGCATTCATGCGTCACGTTTTTGCTGCAGTGGTCATAACACTGCCATCCGCTACGCAATTGGGTAAGATGGTCGTTTACCTACGGCGATGGCGGTTTTTCATGCAGCGTTTCAAGCATCTTTTCAAGCAGCTCAATCAGTTATCATGCAGCCTAACCCGTTAGCCTCACAGGCAGCGCCGCCCCGTCGACGGGTGGCCTTTCTGCTGTTGCCGGGGTTTTCGTTATTGACCCACGCCAGTGCACTGGAACCGCTGCAAATGGCCAATCAGCTGAGTGGGCAGATGCTTTATCACACCGTCACGCTAAGCCTCAATGACGAGCCCGTGCGCAGTGGCGCCCAGCTTTCGCTAATCGCGCAGCATGAGCTAAGCACTGCTCTAGGCCCACTCGACCTGCTGTTAGTATGCGCACCAACGCCGTTGCCCTATACGCTGCCCGCCAAGTTGAATGAGTGGTTAAGAGGGCACCAGGGGCGCGGCGTGGCTCTGGGGGGGCTGGCCGGTGGCACAGAGGTATTGGCACGCTGTGGGTTGCTTGAAGGCTATCGAGCAACGCTCCCCTGGCAGCGTTTTGAAGCGTTTTCCCAGGCCTATCCCCAAGTAACCCTTTCTCAACAGCTGTTTGAAATTGACTGCGACAGGCTGACCTGCGCGGGCGGTACCGCGGCCATGGATCTTATGCTTACGCTGATTGGCCAGCATCACGGCGCGCGTTTGGCGGAGCAGGTGTCAGAGCAGTTTGTCTGTGATCGCATTCGCTTGGCCGATGAGCGCCAACACGTGCCGCTGCGCAGCCGCCTGGGCCATGCGCCACAAAGCCTGGTGGAGGCTGTCACGCTGATGGAAGCCAATATAGAGGAGCCGCTCTCGACCCTGGAGCTTGCCGAGCACCTGGGAATTTCCCGGCGTCAGTTGGAGCGGCTATTTAGAAGTATCTGCAGGCAGTGCCCAGCCGCTACTATCTCGATTTGCGCTTGCAGGAAGCCCGCAAGCAGCTTAGAGAGAGTGACCGGCCGGTAGGCGATATTGCCTTTGCCACGGGGTTTTCCTCTGGCGCCCACTTCTCTACCGCCTACCGGCACCATTTCGGCATGACACCGCGGGAAGAGCGCCTGGGTTAGAAAAGGATTAGGTTAAGGTATCCACAATGCCGCCTTCCACGCGCAGTGCCACACCGGTGGTGGCGCTGGCCTGGGGCGAGGCAGCGTAAACGCTCATGCTCGCCACCTCTTCGGGTGTCGCCAAACGCTGAATGATTGAAGAGGGGCGGTTCTCCTGCACGAAGCGTTCTTCCATCTCTTGCTGAGAAATACCCTCTTTCTCTGCCATTTCCCCAATCATCTTGAGCACGCCTTCTGAACGGGTCGGCCCGGGGAGAATGGCATTCACGGTGACCTGGGTGCCGCTGAGCACTTTGGCCAGCCCGCGAGAGACGGAGAGCAACGCCGATTTGGTCATGCCGTAATGCACCATCTCGCTAGGGATGTTGATCCCCGACTCGCTGGAGATGAACTGTATGCGGCCCCAGTCGCGCTCGCGCATGCCCTGGGCATAGTGGCGGGAAAGCCGCACCGCGCTCATGATATTAATATCGAAAAATTGCTGCCACGTAGCGTCATCTACATCGAAAAAGTCCTGCGGACCGAAAATGCCTACGTTATTGATCAGTATATCCGCGCTTGGCTGCTGCTTAATAAGCGTTTGGCAACCTTCAGCAGTGCCGAGATCAGCCGCTACGCCTTCTACTTTTGCATTGGGGGTAGCGTTTTTAAGCGCGGTGATGGCGTCATCAACTCGTGCTTGGGTGCGTCCTGTCACGACCACGTGAGCACCAGCATTGGCGAGTCCTTGAGCAATTGCAAAACCGATGCCTGCCGTCGAGCCGGTGATAATGGCGTGTTTGCCGCTTAGATCAATATGCATACGTTGGTCTCCTCTCGTCCTGAGTATCAATACCTCGCTACACAACGGATAGCTTCATAGCTTGCTAATAAGTATGGGACTCTTTTAGGGTTCTTCAAGGTGGCCACTAGCATCACTAAGCGCCGCTATTCATAATTTGCCGTCCCATTGCTGAAAGCGGTTAAGCCGGCTGGCCCCTTATACTGTTTTCATTCCTTTCCTCCACTGGAGATAGCGTGCCATGAGCCATACCCCAAGCCGTCAAGATTACGACCACTACATGACGCCTAACTACTCCCCGCAGCAGGTCATTCCTGTGCGTGGTGAAGGTAGCCGCTTGTGGGATCAACAAGGGCGTGAATATATCGACTTTGCTGGGGGCATCGCGGTTAACTCCCTTGGTCATTGCCATCCAGTGCTGGTCAATGCGCTCAAAGAGCAGGGCGAGAAGCTGTGGCACCTTTCCAACGTATATACCAACGAGCCAGCGCTAAACTTGGCCAAGACGCTGGTGGAGCGCACCTTCGCCGATAAGGTGTTCTTGTGCTCATCCGGTGGTGAAGCCAACGAGGCCGCGCTGAAGCTGGCGCGCCGCTGGGCAGTGGATAACTACGGTGAGCATAAAGATAAAATCATCTCGTTTTATCAGTCATTCCATGGCCGCACCTTCTTCACCGTCAGCGTTGGCGGTCAGCCCAAGTACTCTCAGGGCTTTGGTCCGGTGCCTGGCGGTATTTTACACGCTGACTACAACGACCTAGAAAGCGTGCGCAAGCTGGTGGGCGACGACACCTGCGCAATTATGGTCGAACCCATGCAGGGCGAGGGCGGTATCGTGCCGGGCACCCAAGAATTCCTCCAAGGGCTGCGCGATCTATGCGACGAGCACAATGCGCTGCTGATTTTTGATGAGGTGCAGACCGGCGTTGGTCGTAGCGGCGAACTCTACGCTTATAAGAACTACGGTATCACGCCGGATATTCTTACCAGTGCCAAATCCCTGGGCGGCGGTTTCCCCATTGGCGCCATGCTGGCAATCGACTCGGTGGCCAAATCGCTGGTGGTGGGCACCCACGGTTCTACTTACGGCGGCAATGCGCTGGCATCAGCCGTTGCCCTGGCGGCGGTTGAGTTTATCGACACCCCTGAGGTGCTCGAAGGCGTTAAACACCGTCACGACCTGTTTCGTGAACACCTGGAAACCATCAACCGCAAGCACGGGGTGTTTAAAGAGATTCGTGGTATGGGCCTGCTGATAGGCGCCCAGATGTCGGATGCCTATGAAGGGCGGGCCAAAGACATTCTACCGCTGGCGATTGAAGAGGGCTTAATGGCACTGATCGCCGGCCCGAACGTACTGCGCATGGCGCCTTCCCTGGTGATTCCGGAAGCGGATATCGCCGAGGGTATGGTTCGCCTAGAGCGCGCGATTGAGCGGTTAGTTGCGAGCGCATGAGTGAGCAACAGGCTGCGTCAATCGTGCTAACTGAAGGGGAGGCGTCGAGGATGCTGGTAGTTCGACCCGTTAAAGCGGCTGACCTGATGGCGCTGGAGCAACTGGCTGAGCACGCGGTGCCGAGGCTCACCAACTTGCCCGCAAATCGCGAACGGCTCCAGGAGCGTATTGCGCGCTCCCAGGACGCCTTCAACGGCGATGTCGAGTTTCCTGAGGATGAGCACTATACGTTTGTACTCGCCGACGATAGTCGCGAGGAAGTGCTAGGTACGGCCACTATCCGTGCCCAGGCGGGCGCCAATGAAGCCTATTACACCTACCGCCAGGAAACGCTGATTCACGCTTCACAGCAGTTGAACGTTCGCCGTGAAGTACAGACGCTGGCGCTCTCCCATGAAGTCTCGGACGCCACCCTGCTGTGCGCCTTTTCGCTTAACCCGCGTTATAAAGGCACTAGTGCGGAGAGCCTGCTGCGCCGTGCGCGGCTGATGTTTATCGCCCAGTACCCCGAGCGTTTTTCGCGCATTCTGGCGGTGGCGTTTCCCGGCTACTTGGATGCTCGCAATGAGTCGCCGTTCTGGGAGAGCGTCGGGCGGCACTTTTTCGCCCGCAGCTTTCAGGACATGAATCATATTGCCGGGGTACGCTCGAAAAGCTTTATCGCCGAAGTGATGCCCCAGTTCCCGCTCTATTTGCCGCTGCTAACGCCCCAGGCGCGGGCGGCGATTGGTCGCGAACACCCCGCACACGAAGAGGCGCTGGAGGAGATGCTGGCGGAGGGCTTTGTGCGCTCGCGGCATGTGGATATTTTCGACGCAGGGCCGATCGTCAAAGCCGAGCGCGAGCGGCTGGAAACCTTCCGCAGTGCCGCCTGGCACCCGGTGCGCATTCGTCCTGAACACGCGTTGCCCGATGCCGAGCCCGCGCTGGTTGCCAATCAAAAACTGGGTGAGTTCCGCTGTATCGTCGCGCGCTACGCGCTCTCGCCCACGGGCCAGTTGATGCTCTCAGCGGAGCACGCCGAGCGGTTGGGCGTGACCGAAGGGCGAGCAGTATTGGCTGCGCCGCTGACGCTACCCACTGCGGTAGACGCGCTCGATGAAGGAGAAATGTAATGCGCATTCGACCCATTGCCCGTGATGATTTGGATGGGCTTCAGGCGCTTGCGCAGCAGGCGGGCGTTGGCTTTACCTCGCTGCCGGATAACCGCGAGTTTCTAGCCGGTAAGATTGAAGCGGCCGCCAGTGCCTTTGAAGAGCGTACCCCTGTGGATGACCGGCTCTACTTCTTTGTGCTGGAAGATGAAGTAAGCGGCGAGCTGGCGGGCTGCTGCGCCATAGAGGGCCAAGTCGGCCGTGAAGTGCCGTTCTACAACTACCGGCTGGGTACCCTGGCCCACTCCTCGGTACAGCTGGATCTGCACCGCACTATCGACACGCTGTTTTTAAGCTCCGACCATACCGGTGATGCCGAGGTGTGCTCGCTATTTCTGCGCCCGGAATACCGCGGCGAAGCCAATAAACATTTGCGCAACGGCGCGCTGCTCTCCAAAGCGCGCTGGCTGTTTATCGCCCAGTTCCGTGACCGCTTCCCCGATAAAGTGCTGGCGGAAATGCGTGGCGTGTTTGATGAAAACAACACCAGCCCTTTCTGGGAGAGCCTGGGCAAACATTTCTTTCCCATGGATTTCAGCGAAGCGGATCGCCTCACCGGCCTGGGGCAGAAGAGCTTTATCGGCGAGCTGATGCCCAAGTTCCCCATCTACACTACCTTTATGGCTGAAGAAGCGCGGGCCTGCATTGGTCAGGTGCATCGCCACACCCGCCCGGCGCTGGAGATGCTTAAGAAAGAGGGGCTGCGTTGGGAAGGCTATATCGATATTTTCGACGGTGGCCCCACGGTGGAGGCGTACATTGATGACGTACGTGCCATCCGCAACTCACGGCTCTGCCAGGTGGAGGTCTCTGCCGCTGCCAGTGAAGAGAGTGTCAGCCGCTGGCTGGCGGCCACCACCCAGATGCTCAACTTTACCGCCAGCTGGATAGGCCGCGCGCCCAACGAAGACAACACCGTCGTGCTGAGCGAACAAGAAGCGCAGCGCTTAGGCGTTTCCACTGGCGATACCTTACGGCTACTCGAGACCTAAGGAGCCTCTGATTAATGTGATGAGCGCAGGCCAGACAAGGCAAAAATCAACGAAAAAAGGATCGGATTCGCGTGCGAGTTTACGGGGTGTAAATGAGCATTTTGATCGGACTCGCGCACGAGGCGATTTTTAACGCAGTATGGCCAAGCGTAATAGTTAATCAGAGGTTTCCTAGGCGACGTTTACAGGAGAGTTTTTTATGCACGCCCAACAGCAGCAACTGATCAATGGCGCCTGGGTCGTAGGCGACGCAGAGTCGTTGAGCAAGTACGACCCCGTTTCTGGCAAGTCGCTATGGCAAGCAGCGACGGCTAGCTCAGAACAGGTCACGGCCGCTGTGAAAGCCGCCCGCGGTGCCTTCCCCGGTTGGGCACGTACACCCTTTGCCGAGCGCCAGGCCCTTGTCGAGCGTTTTGCCGAGGTGCTGAAAGCACGTGGTGAAGACCTGGCCGTGGCGATTGCTTCAGAGACCGGCAAGCCGCTTTGGGAGGCGCGCACCGAAGCGGGAGCCATGGTGGGCAAGGTGGCGCTGTCGGTTAAGGCGTATAACGAGCGCACCGGGGAACGGGCAAAAGTGGTGGGCAGTGCAAATGCGGTGCTGCGCCATCGTCCTCATGGTGTGATGGCGGTGTTTGGCCCTTACAACTTCCCTGGACACCTGCCCAACGGCCATATGGTGCCTGCGCTATTGGCGGGTAACTGTGTGGTTTTTAAACCCAGTGACCAGGCGCCGCTCACGGCGGATTTAACCCTACAGTGCTGGCTAGAGGCCGGGCTTCCGGCAGGCGTCATTAACCTGGTGCAAGGCGGTGTGCCGGTAGGCCAGGCGCTGGCAGGTAACCCCGATATTGATGGACTGCTGTTTACCGGCAGCGCCAAAGTGGGCGGTATGCTGCACCAGCAGTTTGCCGGACAGTTGGATAAAATTCTGGCGCTGGAACTGGGCGGCAATAATCCCCTGATAGTGAAAGATGTCGACGACGAGCGCGCCGCGATATTGACCATTCTGCAGTCGGCGTATCTCTCCGGCGGCCAGCGATGCACCTGCGCGCGGCGCTTAATGGTGCCGGAGGGCGCAGTAGGCGATCGCTTGATCGATGCGCTTTCAGAGGCGATCACCAAGCTACACGTGGCGGGGCAGTTCGAAGAAAATCCTGCGCCGTTCTATGGCGGTTTGGTCAGCGTAGCGGCGGCGGATGGCCTGCTTAAGGCTCAAGATGAGCTGGAGTCCATGGGGGGCATAGTGATCAATCGCATGCAGCGCCTGAAAGAGAACACCAGCCTGTTAAGTCCCGCGCTAATTGATGTGACCGGACTTGCCGTGCCGGATGAGGAGCATTTCGGCCCGCTGCTGAAAATCCACCGCTATCGCGATTGGGATGAAGCGCTACAGCTTGCCAACAATACCCGTTACGGGCTCTCCGCCGGTTTAATTGGCGGTGATCGAACCGATTGGGATGACTTCCTGCTGCGTATTCGCGCCGGGATCGTCAACTGGAATCGCCAAACCACCGGTGCCTCCGGCGATGCGCCTTTCGGCGGCGTTGGTGACAGCGGCAACCACCGCCCCAGCGCGTTTTATGCGGCGGACTACTGCGCCTACCCGGTGGCCTCCATGGAAGCCGACAGCCTGGAGATGCCCGAGACCCTGCCGCCGGGAGTGAGCCTATGAGTGCCGCCGACATCAGCAGCGCCAGGGAAGTTAATTTTGACGGCTTGGTCGGCCCAACCCACAACTACTCTGGGTTGGCCGTGGGCAATGTCGCGTCCATGAGTCACGGCGGCCTGGTCTCCAACCCCAAAGAGGGCGCGTTGCAGGGTCTTCTCAAGATGAAGTCGTTGATGGACGCGGGCTATGCCCAAGGGGTGTTGCCACCCCAGCAGCGCCCAGATATTGGCGCGCTGCGCGATTTAGGCTTTAGCGGCAGCAATAGCGACGTGCTGGCTCGCGCGGCAAAAGAGGCACCCGAACTACTGCGGGCGGTATGTTCAGCTTCCAGTATGTGGACAGCTAACGCGGGCACGATGACGCCCAGCATGGATGTACCGGATAGTCGGGTACATTTCACCCCAGCGAATCTACAATCCAGCTTTCACCGCTATTTAGAACCACAAACCACCGGTCGCGTGCTGCAGGCAATTTTCCGCGACGAACAGCACTTCGCCCACCATCCGGTGCTGCCTGCAACGCCAGCCTTTTCCGATGAAGGGGCGGCTAATCACACCCGTTTATGTGGTGAGTACGGTGAACCCGGCGTCCATCTGTTTGTGTATGGCCGCCATGCGTTTGGTGACGTGCGTAGCGGCGAGCGTGAGCCAACACGATTCCCAGCCAGGCAAACCCTGGAAGCCAGTCAGGCTGTAGCCCGCCAGCACGGGCTTACGGAAGCGCAAACAGTGTTTGCCCAGCAGCATCCGGATGCCATCGACGCTGGTGTCTTCCATAACGATGTCATTGCAGTCGGCAACGGCCCTGTACTGCTCTACCACGAAATGGCGTTTCTGGACGAAGAGGGCACCCTGGATGAGCTGCGCGCCAAAATGAGTACGCCCCTTATCCCGGTGCGGGTGCCCCTTGAAGCAGTGAGTATGGAAGATGCCGTGGCATCGTATCTTTTCAATTCGCAGTTGCTCTCCAACCCGGACGGCACCATGACCCTGGTAGTGCCCGGCGAATGCCAGGAACGCGAAGCGGTATGGAACACCATCCAAAATCACCTGCTAGCAGGTAATAACCCGATCAGTGAAGTGATCGTCAAAGACGTTAAGCAGAGCATGCGCAACGGCGGCGGCCCCGCCTGCCTGCGCCTGCGCGTGGTGCTAACGGACGCCGAACGCGCAGCGCTCACCGGCCGCGTGCTGCTCACCGATGCGCTTTATGATGAACTGACCGCGTGGGTGCATCGTCACTACCGCGACCGGCTGGCCCCGTATGATTTGGCCGATCCACAGCTGGCAGAAGAGTCCCTCACCGCGCTGGATGAACTCACTCAACTGCTGAAAATTGGCCCGGTTTATCCGTTTCAGTTGGGGTAGGGGATAAGTTAAGCAGTAAGATAAAACGCCAAGGTCATGCCTTGGCGTTTCGCATTGATTGGAGCGGTGATTTGAAGAAGGTATTAATGAGTGCCTGTCTGTTGGGTAAAAAGGTTCGCTATGATGGTGGCGCCCTTTCCGTGGATGATCAGATCGTTGAGCAGTGGCGTTCTGAAGGCCGAATCGTTTCTGTTTGTCCTGAAGTTGAGGCGGGGATGAGTATTCCCAGGCCGCCTGCGGAGATTTTCAAGGGCAGTGGTAAGGGCGTTTTAAACGGTGAGGTCGATGTTATCGAAAACGATGGGGGCAAGGTGACCAATGAATTTTTAGCAGGTGCCTCTATCGCTTTGAACTTGTGCCGTAAATTCGATATCGATATCGCAGTGCTTGCTGAGTTCAGCCCCTCATGCGGAAGCACCGCTATTTATGACGGCAGTTTCTCTGGTAAAAAAGTACCGGGTATGGGAGTAACAGCCGCACTGCTCCAGGAACATGGTGTGCACGTGTTTAGTCAGTATGAAATAGCCCAAGCTAACACTGCACTTCTTGCTACAAGTTCGTGAAAGCAGCACTAGGATTCGAGATATGACGCCTATTATTCGGTCTACTAACGACAAGGCGTTTGCGGAAAAATTAATTCGCCAAAATATGTCTGCCTACTACGAACAGTTGGATATGCGCTGGAATACAGCCCTGTTTGATAAACAATGGGATGAGTTAGACAGCTACGAATTAGTTATTAACGCTAGCCCAGTAGGGTTGTTATGCATAAATCACGATGAAGCCGCTTACTATATTCGAGAGCTACAAATTGATCAGAAGTGGCAGCGTCAAGGCTTAGGCACAACGGCCATTCACTACACGGAGGAAATCGCCCAACAGTCGGGCATCCGCTTGCTTCGGCTGCGTGTGTTTTGTATCAACCCAGCAATAGCGCTATACGAGCGTATGGGGTTTCGTATTTGTAAAACTGAAGATAATACTCACTACATGCAGCGGCGCATTTTTTAATGGTAAAAATAAGTCTGTTTAACGGCTACTGGTGAGCCCCTTTACTGGGCGTCTAGCCATGATCGTGGTTCTCTTCGTTTAGGCGGTTTTATTAGGCGCTTGTTTGGCTTTGCCAATATTGAGCAGGGCAATACCGGCACCAATTAACAGGGTGCCTAGCAGTAAGCCCTCGGGGGCGGTTTCTCCCTGCAGCACTATGGCGACCGGAACGCCTACCACGGCGCCAACGGAACCCAGCAGGCTTAGAAACACCGGGCCGCCACTTTTCTGTAGCAGGAAGAGCAGTAAGAACTGGCCTGCGAAGACCATTGCCTGGAGTGCAATTAGCAAGAACGGTAGGGAGCGTTCTATCGGAACGTTCAGTGAGAAGCCCGGCAGAAACCCCACACTGAGTAAAATGGTGGCCGCGGCGATAAGCATCCCCGGCGCCAGAGCATCGCTGGAGACGCCTTCTGGCCAGCGCAAGGTTCTGTAAAGATTACCGATGGCCAGCAGTACGGGGCCGATTAAGGCAAGGAAAATCCAGAGATAATTGGCATCCGGCGCGGAAAGCTTATGGAAAGCCAGGGTGACGGCCCCCGCCAGGGCTGATATTACCCCCGCTGCGCGCAACACCTGAAACCGTTCCATTTTTAACGCTAAGGCGCCGACGTAGGTGAGTAGCGGTGGAAGGGTGATGATTAATGCCACGAACCCCGCACCCACATGGGGGATAGCTGAGAAAAAAAGCAGGTTGGCACCCGCTACGCCAAGCAGCCCGGAAATAGCGTAATACTCAATGGTGCGAGCGTTAACTGGCGGTAGATTTCGGCGGAAGGCGGCGAGAACCAATAAAATAAGCGCCGCACCTGAAATCGACCAAAACAGAAAAGCGAGCGCTGGTAGCTGAATGTCACCGGCAAGTTTTGCCAAATTAGTCGATAAACCCAGCAAGGCACCACCGGATAACAGATACACCAGTGGGGCAAGCCAAGCTCTTTTGCGTGAGTGTGTGCAGGTAGTGCTTGATGATGTCATTAGCGATGTTCTCATTCATACCGTTTTTGAAAGTATCTTGATATCAAGGTATGTGCGATTAGTCTTGACGTCAAGATAATTAAGCGCAAAATACGCTTATGGATCATGTAGACAACATTCTCAAACAGTGGCGGCAGGAGCGGCCTGACCTTGAAGTAGCCCCGATGGGTACCATCGGGCGGGTCAAACGGCTTAACCACGCTTTAATGCGCGCAATGGAGAAGACCTGGGCGAAATACGGTCTGACTGATGCGAGCTTTGATGTTCTGGCGACCCTTCGTAGAGAGGGGGAACCCTACGCGCTATCGCCGGGTGATTTAATGACATCCACGATGGTGACCTCAGGCACCATGACTCACCGCATTAACCAACTGGAAAAGGTGGGTTTGATCAAACGGGTCAAAAACCCTGACGATGGTCGTGGTTTCCTCATCTCACTTTCTCAACGTGGATTCGAGTTAATCGATGAAGCCGTTGCTGCTCATGTGGAAACCCAGGCGCGGCTGGTCAGCGCCCTGACTGAAGAGCAACGAGCGCAACTCGATGTTCTGCTTAAGCAGTTCTTAGCGGGGGTTGAGCAGGAGTGAGGTTTGTCATAGTGGCAAATTCGCCACTATTGAAAAGAGTCATGTCTAGATCTTGTTCCATTTCGCTTAAATACCTGTAGACGTTGGCATGGCTGATACACAGCGCGCGGCTGATGCCGGATAGCGCCCCACCTTTGTAGTCGCGAGGACAATTGCTAGATCGTCCCACTTTATTTGCTGTTCATTCATGCAAGCTGAGTTGTTATTTTTCGCGAATGTTTGAGCGTATTTGTACAGGTTAGTCTGTCGTTGAACCAATCAATAGGGGCAGCGCAGAATGAATGTATTGATCGTCTTGGCTCATCCTGAACGCAAGTCGTTTAATGGCGGCTTGGTGGATGTGGCGGTAAAACAGCTAGAGGACGCGGGTCATCAAGTTGAGGTGGATGATCTCTATGCTGAACAGTTTGATCCGGTAGAGCACGCTGAGCAATATCCGCATAGCGCCGTGGCGTCGGGCTACTTCTATCCCCTCAATGAGCAGCGGGCTCACTACCAGCAAAACACATTACCGCAGGATGTTCAGCGGGAGTTGGGGCGGTTGGAGTGGGCTGACCTAGTGATCTTCCAGTTCCCTTTATGGTGGCACGCCCAGCCCGCTATTTTGAAAGGCTGGTTTGATCGCGTACTGGTATATGGAGGGCGCTACACAAGCCGTATGCGTTACGATCATGGCTACTTTCGTGGCAAACGTGCCATGCTCTCAGTCACCGTCGGCTCTCCTGAAAAAGCCTTTCAGCCCTTTGGGCGTGCGGGTGATATGGTCGCTTGGCTATGGCCTATGCACGCATCATTATATTACGTTGGCTTTGACGTGTTAGCGCCTCAGGTGAGCTACGGGATTCAGGGTGGCGGTATTCGCTATCAAGAAGAGGCTGACATCATTAACCATCTAGAGGCTTGCAAGGCGGCCTGGGCATCTCGTCTGGTGAGCTTGAGTGGCGAACGCCCCATCCCCTTTACGGGTTGGGACGACTGGGACGATGAGGGCGTTTTACATCAGACAAACCCGCTGCGATGGCGGCTAGGCTGAGCTCGTGTAGACTCTCACTTGTCTCTACCACCGATCAGTAAAAGGCCCGAGCAGCGCCATGAACAACGCGAACCACCTATTTTCCGATGCTGAGCGGCGTGGGCTCTACCGCGCCATATATGAGCGGCGCGATGTGCGCGCGCAGTTTCTGCCCGTCCCCATTCCCAAGGATGTGCTGGCCCGACTGCTGGAAGCTGCGCATCATGCGCCTTCTGTGGGATTTATGCAGCCCTGGGATTTCATCGTGATTGAGAGTCGCGACGTCAGGGAGACGGTGCTGGCGATGTTTGAGCAAGAGAACCAGAAGGCCGCCGAGCGCTTTGAAGGTGAGCGTAAAGAGCATTATCGCAGCCTTAAGCTGCAAGGGATTATGGAAAGCCCGCTTAATCTCTGCATTACCTGCGACCGCAGCCGAGGCGGCCCCCATGTGCTAGGGCGCAATAGCATTGTGGAAACCGACCTGTTTAGCACTTGTTTAGCCGTGCAAAACCTCTGGCTGGCAGCGCGGGCGGAAGGGATTGGCGTTGGTTGGGTGAGTATTCTTGACCAGGAACAGCTGAGCACTGCGTTAAATCTGCCTGAGCACGTCTACCCGCTGGCGTATCTCTGCCTTGGCTACGTGAGTGAGTTTTTAGATCAGCCAGAGCTTGAAGCGCAAGGCTGGCGTTCCCGCCTGCCTTTAAGTGACTTGGTGCATGGCGATAAGTGGGGGCAGCCGTTTAGCAGTGGGTTGTGAGCACGCTTCTATAGGAAGGGCCTGCTTGCTGTGCCCAGTCCATCTGCCCATTGCTTACGGCGTTGGCTTTTATTTGCGTACATGCGCTCGTCTGCCAACGCAAACACCTGTTGGGCGGGAACTTCACTGGAGCTGGCGCAGCCTATGCTCACATGAAGCATGAGTTCTTCATGTTCACCGCTGGCGGTGTCGATAGTGCAGCGCTGTTCAGGCAAGTTTTCCTGGATCAAGTTGGCCATACGCCTAGCTGCCGTTAGGTCGGCAGAGGGGAACAGAATGACGAATTCATCGCCACCGTAGCGAGCCAGTATATCGCTGTCTCTGCAGTGAAATTGCAGGTACTGGGCAACGCAGGCAATTAGTTGGTCGCCTGCCACGTGCCCATAATGGTCGTTTACGTCCTTGAGCCTATCGACATCCAGCATCAGCACCGCAAAATCCAGGTTTGGCGTCTGCACCTTGCCCTGAATACTCATTTGCAGCGCTGATTCCAAGAAGCCTCGGTTATAAAGCCCGGTGAGTCCGTCACGCTCAGCCGTTTTCTTCAGTTCCAAATGCAGCAATTTATTCTCGGTAGCCGCCGCCAACTGGTCGGCAAACAAAGACAGTATTTGCTCCAACCCGTCGTCCCGACTGGGAGCTTTCACAATCAGCCAGCCTTCATACATGCTTAGCCGGCCCGCCATCGACGCGACATACAGATTCTCGCCTGCCTCTGTTTGTGGCAGTGTGGCCGGGTCTCCTCCTTGCCCATGAACGTTTGCTAATAAACATCTTAGACGTTTTTCATCCTCTGAGCTTAGCCCTGCAACAGCCGCGAAGCGTGTCACTTCTGAACGCTGCCGTTCTTGTAGAAAAACCGCAAATCCGTAGTCGGGGAAGTGGGTCTGTAGGTGGTTTAAGGAGTCAACCAGCAGCGTATGGATATTGATCGCGCGGTTTGCGACGGCTCCTAGATCAAGCAAGGCGTGAAAGACTCGGTTCTGAAACCTAGTTTCGCCTATGCTGCGGCCAATCTGGCGATTCTGACTGTAGGTGACGCGGCCAATGGTTAGAAAATAGACCACTGCACCGGCCCATTGATAGATGTCTAAACGGTTGCTTACATAGGGACGAAAAGTGAACCCCGTTAGGGCGCTTCCAAACAAAGCTGCAAGAATGAAAAGTCCGGCTGCAATAAGCATTTTCCGCACTCCACCAACCACTAAATTATTCATCAAACAGGCAAGCCCAATGGTGATGGTCGCTAAAACGTAAAAATCCAGTACGCTGCACCAAAAACCAAATAGCAGGCTGTCAAAGAGAAGGTTCCTGAACTCGGCACGCTTGGAGTTCTGGGCGTGTGCGGCAAGCGCATAGGCGACGACGGGCCATAGCAGCAGCAACATCCCAGGTAGAATAAGCGTCCAGCCGCTGCCTTCTGCGACGGCGATCCATACGGTTAGCCCGAAGGTATGGCAAAAGGCAAAAATGCGTGGGGCAATTATTGCCAATGCAAGACGGTGTGGGCGTCTCAAAGAAGGTTGCATTCGTGAGTCTTTATTTAACGTTATTTGACCAACAGACTAGCACCTAAGCGGCTAAGAAGCCCTATCCTGGCGTCAGACGAATAGTGCGTTTCATTCTCATAAGTTGCAGACAGTGTCAGGGCGTATCGATTGGATATGATGAAGCTGTCTCGCAACTGGCCAGTAAATGGTTGGCGTGCTCGCGAAGTGCCGCTTTGAGGCCATCTGGCTTGAGAACGGTAAATCGAAACGGGAGCTGTGCCAGCCAATAGGCAAACCACTCGAAGCTGTCGGTTCGGGTGTTGAGCAGTAATCCACCTTCAACCTCCTCGAACGGTCCTGCACAGAAAAATCGGTTCTCAACGTCAGCGGACACGGCATGATCGATGTGTAGCACCAGTGATACTTCATGAGTTGGGCCCCAGGACATGAGGCTTTCGCTCAAAAAATCGGCTGCATTGAAGTGAGCGGGGCGTAAGAAGGTATCATCTAGTAGGTGCACACCGCTGATACGATCCAGCCTAAATGAGCGCATGGCGCCCCTCAGGTGGCAAAAACCAACGGCATACCACCGGCCCTGTTGGAAAACCAGTCCATAGGGGTCGATCCGACGCTCAATCTGGTCGTGCTGCGGAGAGTGGTAAATCAGCCCGACGGTTCGCATGGCTTCAGTAGCTTTCGTCAGCGTCTCAAGTGCAAGGTCATCACGGCTGGGTTCACGCCGGGGTAAAATCACCTGAGTGGTCTCACTGATACCGCGCACCCGTCTTTGTAAATTCGTAGGCATCACTCGTTCGAGCTTTGCTTGCACGCTGGCAATGGCGGGCGCTGCGTTTGTTAGTCCCAGCTGGCTGGCGGCCAATAAGCCTAACGAAACGGCGAATGTCTCTTCGTCGGTAAACATCATCGGTGGCAGCTTGAAGCCAGCCACCAGTCGATAGCCACCGTAGCGCCCCTGTTCGGTCACTATCGGCACACCTATATCTTCCAGCGCCGTAATGTAACGCCGTATAGTGCGTCGATCCACGCCCAGGCGTTCGGCCAACTCTGCGCCGCCCATCTGACCATTAGCCTGCAGCAACTCAAGCACCGCAAGTATGCGTGTTGTGGGGCCTGCCATTAGCGCCTCCCTCCTGAAGCCATCGTTAAAGTCTTGCAGAAAAATGCATTGTTGCTTTTATTTAGGACGGATTATCACCTATTAACACACTAATCTGATCTGGCAGTACCTTATGTCACCGAAAAATTGACTGAAAAAGGAGCCTAATATGTCAGAGCTAACGTTTTACACTCACCCTATGTCTCGCGGGCGCGTGGTGCGCTGGATGCTGGAAGAAGTAGGCATAGCCTACTCGGTAAAGGCGATGGAGTTCGGCCCCGAGATGAAAACCGAAGACTACTTGGCCATCAACCCCATGGGGAAAGTGCCTGCCATCAAACATGGCAACACTGTGGTGACGGAAGTAGCGGCTATCTGCGCGTACCTGGCAGATCAGTTTCCAGATAAAAAGCTGTCACCGTCCCCGCAATCTCCCGAACGTGGCGTTTACTATCGCTGGCTGTTTTTTATGGCGGGCCCGTTCGAAATGGCCACCAGCGCCATGACTTATGATTGGAAAATCGACAGCAGCAACTCACAGGCTGTCGGCTGTGGCCAAGTGGAAGACAGTATCAATACGCTTGAAAAAGCACTCAGTGAAAATGCTTATATCTGCGGCGATCAGTTTACTGCCGCAGATATCTTGGTTAGCAGTTATCTCTGGTGGGAAACGATGCAGAAGAACATCCCGCCCAACAAGGTGTTCAAGCAGTACATTGAGCGCATGGAAAGCAGGCCAGCAGCCAAGCGTGCCAATGAGTTGGATGATGAACTGGCTAAGCACTTAAAGCCTGTGACCGCCTGATGAATTGACTGTGTTGCTGCCCAGCCCTTAAGCGAACAGGGCTTGTTGCAAGGTGAGATTAGCCCTACCTAGTTGCAGTTTTTTGACAGCGCATGGTGCTGAGAACTCTGGCTAGCGGCGTGTGCAGAAGGTATCGGTGCTAGCCAGCCTATTCATATATCGCTACTGTATTTGCTTGTGCTAAATAAGACAGGCGCCACTTATGCAATGCGATATCACCCTCCAGCGGCTAAGAGCCGACGACCCTAATGCTGAAATAGTCGCGGGCTGGACATTTGAATCCTGGGGGCATTTGCACCCAGGCTTAACGCTGGAACAGGCTATTGAGCGTTTCAAGGCTGAATGTGGACAGGGCGGTGTGCCCTCAATCTTTGTGGCGATGCACGGCGAAACCCCCGTGGGAACTGCCAGCTTGATTGCTGATGATATGAGTATTCGCCGTGAATTTACCCCCTGGCTGGCCTCCGTATTCGTCGTGCTTGAATGGCGCGGGCAGGGTATTGCCTCTGCGTTGGTACGCCGGGTAGAAGCCGAAGCAGCGACGCATGGCTTTGAGCGCTTCTATCTCTATACTCCTGATCAACAGGCGCTTTATCGACGCCTGGGGTGGCAGGCGTTAGAAAGCCTTGAGTACCGGGGTGAGACCGTCACAGTGATGTCACGGCAGTTGGGGCTTTAAGGGGCGCTTATGATCAGTGGCCGCGCATTACGCTATTTCGATACTGTGGCCCGGTGTCGTTCGCTGCGCCAAGCCGCTGCCCAGCTGCATATCGCCCCTACGGCGATTAGCCGTCAGATCGATCTGCTCGAACATCAGCTTGGCGCACCGCTCATCGAGCGCGGCCCCAATGGTATTAGCCTAACAGCAGCGGGGGAGCTATTAGCTGCCCAGGCACAGCGCACGCTGCGTGATCTTGAGCGGGTGCAGGAGCATATTGCCGACCTTAAAGGTTTACGCACTGGCCGGGTCAGTTTGCAGGTGGCGGAAGGCGTTGTGGCTGGCCTGTTAGCCCCTGCGTTAGCCAAGATGGGGCAACGCTATCCTCATTTGAGTTTTGATATCGGAATCGCCAGCGCCAGCCAAATGGTGGAGGCACTGCGCCGAGGCGATTCGGATATTGGCCTGTCGTTCTTTATGCCCCGCCATGATGACATTGTGCCTTTTGCCAGCGCCGAGTTACATCACCATGCCGTGATAGCCCCGAATCATCCGCTGGCCGCAGCTACTGAGGTAAGCCTTCACACCTTGGCAGAGCACCGGCTGATTCTGCCTGATGAATCCTATGGCGCTCGCCAAGCGCTGGAGCGTGCCGCTCATCAGGCCGGGATCGTGCTGGCCCCCACCTTCAAAACTGCTTCACTGGAAACCCAAAAAGCACTCGCCCTTAACGGCGCAGGTGTTCTGGTATTGCCACCGATGGCGGTAGCTCGGGAGTGCCAATTGGGTCAACTCGTTAGCATTCCCTTATCTCCTTTAGAGCTTGAAGCAGCGCGGGTAGATCTCTGCGTTTATCGCCATCGCCAGCGTAGTTTTGCCACCGAGGCGTGCCTTTCGTTGCTGGCAAGTGCCCTACAAACACTGCAATCTCCATCATCTTGAAAGATATTGAAAGAAGATCCTGAAAGACTAGAGTGCACACAAAAAGTGGACACGCTGCAGTCAATATTGAAATAGCAGAGTGCGCTATGTGGGTTCATGCTGAGGTTATTGATAGTGACAATCTGATAACAACAGCAAAAAGGTAATGTGATGCCTGAACTACACCAACTCACCGCCACTCAATTAATTGATGGCTACCGCGCTAAAACGTTTTCCCCTTATGAGCTGGCGGATGCCTTGGTTAAGCATGTAGCCCGGTGGGAGCCGCACATTAACGCGCTGTATGCCTATCAGCCCGATGGCTTCATGCAAGCAGCAGAAGCGTCTACCCAGCGCTGGCAAAAGGCAAGCCAAGCGGCGCTTTGGATGGTGTCCCGGTCACCCTTAAAGAGTTGATTGCAACGAAAGGTATGCCGGTACCGGTAGGCACCGGGCTGGGAGAGCAGATGGCTGCCACTGAGGATGCCCCACCCGCTGCGCGTCTAGCAGAAGACAACGCCCTGCTGTTGGCAAAAACTACCTGCCCCGACTTTGGCATGCTCTCATCCGGCCTTTCATCATTTCATGGTTTAACCCGCAACCCCTGGGATTTAGCCTGTAATACTGGCGGTTCAAGCTCGGGGGCGGGTGCTGCGGCGGCCGCTGGGCTTGGGCCGCTGCATGTGGGTACCGATATTGGTGGCTCGGTACGCCTGCCAGCGGCGTGGTGCGGCGTCATCGGCTTTAAGCCCACCCTGGGTCGGGTACCTATAGACCCTTACTATGTAGGCCGCTGTGCTGGGCCAATGACTCGTAGCGTCGAGGATGCCGCGCTTATGATGATAGCGCTTGCCCGCACGGATCGACGCGATGCGATGCGCCTGCCGCCGGAAACGATTGATTGGATGGATCTGGAACTCGACGTTAAAGGTTTGCGAGTGGGCGTGATGATGGCGGCGGGCTGTGGGTTAGCTTTGGATGATGAGATTCGCCACCACGTGGAACAGGCCGCAAAGCAGTTGGAAGCCGCTGGGGCAACGCTGGTGCCGCTGGCGCCAGTGCTCACCCGGGAAATGCTGGATGGGCTGGATCACTTCTGGCAAGCCCGACAGTGGAGCGAGCTGTTACAGCTCTCGCCAGAAGAGCGTGAGCAGGTACTGCCTGCCATTTTAGCCTGGGCCGACGGTGGCGCGCTCTTAAGTGGTGTAGAGGCGGTGCAAGGTTTTCAGCAAACCATGGCGATGCGACGTGCCACCGAAGCCGTATTTGATAAGGTCGATGCGGTGATGTCACCCACCACACCCAACATTGCCTTTCCGGCCGAGTGGCCATCGCCCACCAACGATCCGCGTCAGCCCTTTGAGCACATTGCCTATACCGTGCCGTGGAATATGGGGGAGCAGCCTGCGATCTCGCTCAATGCGGGATTTAGCCGTGGAGATATGCCTATTGGGGTGCAGCTGGTTGGCCCACGTTTTGCCGATCACTTTGTGCTGAAGCTTGCGCGGCAATTAGAAGCGCGCTTAGCCTTGCCAGCTCGCTGGCCTGCGCTGCCAGATGGTAAATCGGCTGTTCTATAAAATCACTTTTAAAACGGTCTTTAAAAACGGTCTTTAAAAACTAAGGGGAACTCTTATGGGACGTTTGTTGGTGCTGCCTACCTCCCGAGCGGGCTGGGGGCTGTTAATTGCGTTTGTGGCGTTGGTCATGGCGGGAACGTGGCCGGTCATCGGCTTGGTCAATCGGGCAACGCTGGTAATGGGGCTGCCTTTAATGGTGGTGTGGAGCTACCTGGTAATTTTTGCCTGCGTGGTGGTGATGCTGATCGGCAACCGTATCGTGGAGCGAGACGACCATGAATAGTCCTTGGCCACTGTTGATTACCTTGACCTATGTCGCTATCGCCATGGTGATTGGCCTGCGCGCCAGGGCAGGGCGCTCCATGAATAGCTTGGAGGAGTGGGGCGTGGCGGGCCGCAGCATGGGGCCGGTGACGCTCTACCTGCTGATCGCCGCCGGTAGTGTAAGTGCTTACACCTTTATGGGCGCACCCGGCTGGGCTTACTCCAAAGGCGTCGCGGTGTTTTATGTGGCGATTTATCTTGCTTACCTGGCATTGGTGGCGTGGTACTTCGGGCCGAAGGTGTGGCAGTTTGGCGAGCAGTTTGGTCATGTTACCCAGGCAAGCGCCATTTCAGACCGCTACCAAAGCCCCGCGTTGGGTGCGCTGGCGGCGCTCGTGATGGCCATTGGCTCTATTGCCTACGCGGTACTGCAAACCATTGGCTCAGCCTATATTCTGTTTGTGATGAGCGGTGGTTTGATTCCTATTTGGCTAGGTGTCGTGCTGGTGCTGGCTTGCATAGCCGTCTATCTCTACGCCAGTGGTCAGCGGGCGATTGGTCGCACCAATGCCTTTCAAGGCGTGTTGATGCTGATTGTGGCTTGGGCCGTTGGCCTTTGGGCCATGCATAGCGCAACCGGTGGCTTAAGTTTCGCTGGGGTATTCGAGCGCATTCAGGCCGAGCATAGTGAGTTTCTCACCCTGCCAGGCGCAGGCGGTGATATGAGCTTTAGCTTCTGGACGACCTCGATCGTCGTTTCCATGTTCTCATTTATGCCGCCGGTGTGGACGCAGTGGATGAGTGCGGCCTCGGCACGCACTATCCGCCGTAGCGCGACGTGGCTGCCTACGTATTACGTGGTTATTCTGCCTATGGTCGTTGTAGGCTTTATCGGAATCTTTTCGCTACCTGACCTGGCCCGAGCAGACACTGTGGTACTTGAGTATGCCATGCAGCACTTGCCGGTAGTATTAGTAGGATTGCTAGGTGCGGGTACCCTGGCGGCTTCAATGTCTTCCAGCGAGCCATTTATTCATTCGGTATCGCTGTCGCTGAGCAAAGATGTTCTTCAGCCGGTGCTAAAGCTCTCTGATGGTGTTACCGGAAAGCTCGCCCGGTTGCTGATTCTGCCCATTATGTTCTTCGTGGTCGCGCCGCTGGCAATTGCCGAGCCCGGCAGTTTGGTGATGATTCTGTTAGTGGGGCTGGGTTTTGCCTCCCAGGTGTTGCCTGCCTTTATCGGCATGTTCTTTTGGCCGCGGGCTTCTCGCTTGGGTGTCATGGCGGGCATCGTGATAGGTTTTTTGATCACCACGGCATTTACTGTCCTTTGGCCACACCCACTGGGTATTCACGCGGGCTTCTGGGGGCTGATGCTCAATCTGCCGGTATTTGTCGCTGTCTCTTTGATGACGCCTGCTACCCACGCTGAGGTGGTGGAGCGCTTCTTTAGGATTGCTGCTCCAAGAGGTTTTACCCAGCGGAGATGTAGTGCTGCGGGGTGAGTGCTGACTTAATCTATTCATGGTTATCGACTACCTTTGTACTAAAGTTTTTTTTGCATCAACAAAGGTAATTCGATGAGTCATGCATTGACTGGACATAACCGCCCTCAGCGGGTGATTGAGGCAACCCAACAGGCAAATAACACCTTGCCAACGGCCACTCGCCAAGCCAAGTACGCCAAAATGGCTGCGTCGCCCTACCGCTTTTTCCGCGGCAGCAATCATCTGTACTGGAATGATGTATGGCACGATTGGCGTTTTGCCCTGTTTGGCGGCTGGCCGGAGACCCAAACCTGGTTGCAGGGCGACGCCCACGTCTACAATTTTGGCGCTTATGGTCATCATGATGATCAAGTGCGCTACGGCATGGATGACTTCGATGATGCGCTGATTGGCGACTACCAATATGACTTGTGGCGGTTGGCTATCAGCGTCGTATTAGATGCTCGTGAAAATGCTGAGCTGGATCCAAAAGCGATTGGTAAAGCGCTAAAAAAGTTAATAAAGGGCTATTACCAAACCCTGGCGAACCATGTTGACGGCAAACCTGTTCACGCCGTGACCCTTGATAGCGCCAAAGGCACGCTAAAGCCCTTTATGAGCAAAGTTGCCGATAAGCAGAGCCGTGCGCGCATGCTCGAAAAGTGGACGACCCTGGATGAGCAGAAAGGCCGCCAGTTCGCCGAGCGGCCTGGCAAACTGGCTAACCTGCCGGCAGATGTGGCCAGCCAGTTGCGCCGCCTAATTGAGCAGGAGTACCAACAAACGCTGCAACAGGCGGTTAAAGAGAGTGATCCCCACCATTTTCGCGTCAAGGATACGGCACGGCGTTTGGATGCAGGCACTGGTTCGTTGGGTGTGGAACGCTATTACGTCTTGATTGAGGGCGGCGTTGAGCACGAGCACGATGACATTATCCTGGACGTTAAGGAGCAGGTTCCCCCCGAAGCGTTTCGCTTGATGGATAAACACCAGCAGCAGGCGTGGCGTAAATTGTTTCCTAACGAGGCCATCCGCCATGCAGCTGCTTTCCACGCCATTGCCGAGCATCCGGACGCTTATCTCGGCTGGCTAACCATGAACGGAAAGGTATTTTCGGTGCGTGAGCGCTCGCCGTTCAAGAAAGACTTTCCGACCCATAAACTTTCAGGCGGTAAGTCATATCGAAAACTGGCTCGGCAGTGGGGAGAAATTCTCGCCCGTGAACATCTGCGCGGTGCCCAGGCGCTTAACCAGGGTGACTCAACACGCTTTGCCAAGGCCGTTGGCCAGCGATTAAAAGGGCGTGAAGAGCTGTTTGTTGAGGTGGTGTCGACACTGGCGGTTGCTTACGCTGACTGCACAGAGCAGGATTATGCGGTGTTTATTGATCACTTTCTGGCCGCGGGGACGGCTTAAACAGCCAATCGCCTGGACGGTTACAGCGGCTGCTGCCTACCCAGCATAAATCCCTGCTCTTCAAGTGTCTCTTCCCAAACGACACAGCGGTTACGGCCGCTGTGCTTGGCTTGATAAAGCGCTTCATCGGCAAGTCGTAGCAATTTCTTAGGATCTTGAGTGTGATCAGGGTACGTTGCTACCCCGCAGGAGAGTGTGATTCTCCGTAGTGGAGTGCCCTGATGGGTAAATGTCTGATGAGCAATGGACGTTAACAGCGCCTTGGCGCGTGTTTCGGCAGCGATTCGAGAGGTGGCGGGCAGTAAGGCAATAAATTCTTCACCCCCAAAGCGACAGATTACGTCCAAATCCCGAAGGTGATGCCGCAATAACAAGGCGATTTCGACCAGTACGGCATCGCCTGCATCGTGACCGAAATCGTCATTGATTAGCTTGAAGTGATCTACATCCATCATCAGTACGGAAAGATGACTGGCATGCTGCTTTACGCGCTGGCACTGGTGTTCGAATGCCATATCGAAATGACGTCGGTTATGCAGGCCTGTTAGCGGATCCTTGCGCGAAAGACCTTCCAGCTCTTGCACTAACCGGTCAAGGTCGGCGGTTCGCGCTGCAACTTGCTGCTCTAGGGTCTCGTTGGCCATCGCCAGCTGTTGCTGTGTATGTCGGTAGTGCCACAGAAAAATAGCTGCGTTAGCTAAAGAAAAAACCAATGTGCCGTAGCTCAAGGGCACGCTGCGCCAGTCTACAAAACCGTGGGCAACCACCATGTCAGCCAACAACAGCGGGGCAAAAAAAGTAAAACTCACTACCAGAAGGCGTTGTTCCAGAGAGAGCCGTTGAAAGCGGATGAGCGCGAGCGCCAACATGATGGGGAGCGTTATCGCCAGCATGACATCAAATACGGGGAAGGTGAGTGAAAGGCTCACCACCCCCAGTTGAACCGAGCCAATCGCAACAATGAGATACGCCAAATGGAGAATCCACAGGCGTGTTATCCAGCGCCTAGCGGCGCCTTCCAACCAGTGGCTGAGCAGCATTCCTAGTGCCACCGGCAAGGTGTAGTAGCTGCCGGCGCGGAGGGTGTCCCAGGCCAGTGGCCCATCAGCAATGAATTGACGTGCAGGTGTCTCAGCCAGAAGCATTAATCCCGAAGCGTAGGCAAACAATGCAATAGACCCGAAACCACGGCGCTCAGGACCTATTAACGCGAAAATGGTGGCCAGGATAGCGAGTACCAGAACCAGCGCACTGACGCCGAGATCCTGAGCGGAGTCATGAATAACTTGCTTGAGAACGTCAATGCGTTCCATTACCTGTACTTGGCCCCATAAGCCAATACTGGTGTAGTAAGAGTAGAAGCGAAAGGTGAGCGTTTGTCCGGCGGCATCGTGTGGGAGATCGATCATGTGCCAGGGCCAGCCTGCAAAATCGCCTTTGCCCTGATCGTCAAACTCACCATATTGATAGATAAGTTCGTCGCCTAGATACACTTGCCCAATCAAATTGATGCTGGTGATAAAGAGGACTGGGTCGCTCCAGTCACCCGCGGGAAGCGTTGTGCGTAACCAGAGGTGTTCGCGCCCATTGCGACCAGGTGGGTTAGAAGGGGAGTCGATCGACTGCCACTCGGTTGAGTCACTTTGTAGCCATTGAGGGCGGTTATTGCCATCATAAGGAGAGTCGCCCCAGCGATACTCCCAGCTTTGCAGCGGTTGAGGCAGAGCAGCAGCCTGGAGGCCACTGGGAAGCATCACCAGGATGACCAGGAGGAGAAGTAGCTGAGCATAGTGACGTAGGGCAAGCCAACGTGGCAGCATGATAGTCTTACTCACCTCTTGGTTATGATACTTCTACTGGTCAGTGCTTCAACTGGTGTCTATCGATGGGGTGGTGAGCGCATAAGCAAGCACTTATTTTAGGCGCCAGTTTACTGTGTCAGGTGATGGCGACGCCTCCACCAGCACTCTATAGCACTCAAGGGTTAAAAAGGTATAGCTGGATCTCCCACGATCCAGCCAAATCGTGCTTTGCGCCGCCACTATAAATAGCACTAAGCACACTCGTATTGAAATAGGACTTTTTAAACGATTAGGCAGTCATTATTAATCGCTACAACGTTAATTGCCCCCTGCGGCGCCACCGACAATGCCACTGCGAAGGTTATTGTCGCTGCCATTGCTTCTCTTCAGGTGGTTAGCCACGGTGTCCTCTGGTGAGCCAGCCATTTCACGGAACATACCCATAGAGCCAAGCAGGGCAGAGGACTCATAGGGCACAAATACCCGTTCGCCATTTTGCGCCATATGGGGTAGTACCTTGATATAACTCTGTCCCAGCAAGTAGCCCACGACGGTACGTTTGTTCTCTTCGCTATCGCCAATAGCACTCAGAACCAGTTTAATGGACTCCTGCTCACCCTGGGCGCGAAGGATGGCCGACTCTTTGTCCCCCTGAGCGTTAAGGATTGAGGATTCGCGCTGCCCCTGGGCCATGGCAATCGCCGCTGACTTTTCCCCTTCGGCTTCGGTCACGGTGGCGCGGCGCTTGCGCTCGGCGGCCATTTGCAAACGCATGGCACTCTCCACCTCTTCCGGCATGGCAATATCCTGTACTTCGACCCGGGAAATCTTGACGCCCCATTTGGAGGCAGGCTCTTCCATCGCCGCCTGGATCTCGTTATTCACTTCCGCACGGGACTCAAACAGTTTATCCAGCTCCATCTTGCCGACCACTGAGCGCAGCGTGGTTTTGGCCAGTACTTCTACGGCTTGGCTCATATTTTCTACTTCATAAACGGCCCGCTTAGGGTCGATGATTTGGTAGTAGAGCGCACCGTTGATACGCACGGTGACGTTGTCGGTGGTGACCACTGGCTGACCGGGAAAATCCATCACCGTCTCGCGGCGGTCAATGCGGGTTTCATCGGAGGTAATGGCGGTGTACTCCTCGCCCATTTTGCGATAACGCAGCATGGTGATTGCGCGAGGTTGCTCAATAAACGGAATAATGATGTTAATACCGCTTTCCAGCACACGGTGGAACGAGCCAAGTCGCTCAACCACCATCACTTCCGATTGACGAATAATAATCAGACCTTTTGAAATGATCAGTACCGCGATCACGACGATAATAAGGCTTATCAATAAACCTGGGCTTATAGGTAAATCCATGGTTAAGGCTCCTTGCGTTGGGAATTGTCATCTTGCGGGGTGATGTGAGCAGGCTGATGTAGTGTGACCAGCGCAGTGGTTCCTTCAAAGCGTCGAAATACGACCTGAGTACCGTTGGGTAATTCGGTTTCACCACTTTCCAGTACCCGTAACCGGTAGAAGTCACCGTTCACTTTAATGCCCGTGGCATCATCAAAATCGCGGCGTAGAGTAGTATAGCGATTACCTTTTTCCACACCTGTACCTGTTGTGCCATAAGCAACGCCGCGGGGAGAGAAGCGAGGGCGAATGACCAGAATGCAAATAGGCATTAACACGCCGGTAAAGATAGCCATACTCAGTAGCTGCCAGGGGAGTGAAAGTCCCAAGGCGGTGACTGCAGCGGTTAGGGCTGCGGCAATGCCGATCGCAAGCAGCACCATCGCGCCAGAAGTTAGCTCTGCCAAACTCAGCAATAAAGCGAGTACTAGCCAGCTATAAGCTGGGTTCCAGTCCATGGGCTCTCCTATTCATGGCGATGTTCACGTTTGCGCTTAAGCGTAACGCATTTAAGTAGATGGCGTTCAAGATCAGCATGAAATAAGGCTCAGCATTGCTCGTCGAGGTGCTGAGCGGCCAGGAGTGCTATCCTGCCTGCCTTTAACGATAGCGAGTATTAAAGGAGAGGGGCGTGTCGGGCGTTGTTTACTGGCTGGATATGGCGGGTGTCATCGTGTTCGCGCTTTCGGGTGTGATTTTGGCGTGCCGGTCACGTATGGATCCTATAGGTATGCTGGTGCTGGCAGCCGTTACGGGCATTGGTGGAGGGACGCTGAGGGATTTAGTGCTAGGCGTAAGACCGGTTTTTTGGGTGACGGATCCAGCCTACCTTTGGGTGATCTTAGCGACCGTGGGCGTATCGTTGATGGGGTTTCACTATATCCATCGCCTGTCGCGGGGCTTTTTACCGTTTGCCGATGCGTTTGGGTTAGCACTGTTTACGGTGATTGGCACTCATAAAGCATTGCTGCTGGGTACCTCTGGCACGGTGGCGGTGTTAATGGGCATGATGACCGGTGTGGCAGGTGGCATGATTCGTGATGTGCTGGCCCAGCGGGTGCCCATGGTGCTGCGCGAAGAGATTTATGCGACCGCTGCGATGGCGGGGGGAATCGTCTACGTAGCGCTAAATGCGCTGGCGGTGCCGCTAACGCTGACCATTGCTGCCTCACTCAGCGTCACCCTTGGGCTGCGTTTGGCGGCTATTCATTGGCGCCTGGCATTGCCGGTGTTTGCCTGGGTCACAGTACCGCCTAAAAACCATGACGAGGCGTCGGCGCCGCTCTCTACCCCGCAAAAGGCCAAAGAGCGGGTGAGGATGATTCGCCGGGAACGCAAAAAACGTTAAGTCTAATTATTAGGGCCTTGGGAGCGGTTTGTTTCACGCCAGCGGTCAAACCAGCGGCGTGGTTGAATAACCCGCAAGGTTGGCTCGCTGTCGTTAAGCTCTACCCCTAACCCAAGCACGCCGAGGCGGGCATAGAGCGCGCCATTGGCACTGCGCTTGGCCAGCGTGACATCCGAAAGGAGCAACAGTGGGCCGCCGGTGAGTGTTAAGTCGCTCAGGCTAATTTGCTCGCCGCTGGTCGCTAGTTGTGCCGTGCCCTCGATATCGTGAACATTCAACAGTCGTCCTAGCCAGTCGCTGTCCCTTGCCCGGGCGAGGAACAGCCTGGCGAGTAAGCCAGTATCGCGCATCTCAAGGCGGAGCTGGCTAGCGAGGCGAATAGGGTCTGCCCACACTAACTGCGCATCCAACATGGAAAGCGTTACCCACCAACCGGCATCTGCGGAGTCGTTGTCACTCTGGCGGCTTACATTTTCCAAGCGTAGGAAGGAGTCGTTGGCGGTAAAGCGGCGTGTTTCCAGGTCTCCCTCGGTTAGCGCTAGATAAAGGTGCAAGTCGCCGCGTAGCCGCTGATCCAGCAACGCTAACTCTGCGCCAAAAGCGCGTAGGGTGATTTCGCCCTGGGCATTTAAGCCTTCCAGCAGCCACTCGCTCTCCAGGCTGGCTTGCCCGTCCAGCAACCTGATACCCGCGCTTTCGGGCAGGTAGCGGTTGTAGCGGGTGAAGTCGGGCACTTCGGTAATTGGCAGCGCGATGCGGGTGGTGAAGTGCTCCGGCTGGGGAGATTCAAGCACGTCGCTAAAGTGCTCAGTTTGCGTGGTGAGGGCAAAGTGGCGACCCTCCAGGTGGGGACTGTTGTCGTCTTGGCGTCTTAAGGCGAAGCGGGGGATGCCCAGTGAGAGCTGGGCTTGTTCGGCGCTATCCAATTGGGCGGTGAGTTCACCGCGCCCGGTGGCGAGATAATCTAAAAACGAAACCTCTAGCTGGTCGGCGTTAACCCTCAGTCGGGTAGGGGCCAGCAAGCGGTTATTTCGAAAGGCTCCCTGGGCGAAGAGCTGGCCTTCGCCCGCAATCGCCAAACCATGCGCATCAGGCAGGAAAGCATTCAAAAAGCCCAGTTGTTGTACGCTTCCTTCCAGCGAAAACTGCCCACTCGGTGCGTTACCACGACGTTGAAAACGGCCGTCGGTTAATACCAGTACACTCGCTAGGCGCTCGCCCGGTTGATCAGCGTCGGCTACTTGCCAATTCAATCGGGTGCCGCTGATATTCAAGGTTGAGCCATCCATTGCCGCCTGCCGAATAGGCAGAAAAAGCTGCATATCACTGGTTAGCGTGCCGACTTGCTCTTCGCTCTGCCAGCGAGTAGTAAGCCCCTCTCCGGCTACATTCACCTCACCGCTGAGCTGCTCGGCGGTGATATCGAGTCGTCCATGGCTCGCGGCTTGCCCGCTAAGCAGCTGTAGCGGTGCCGGGTCGGGTAAAATGGTGCCTAGATAGGTTTGTAACACATTAATATTTGGCAGACGTGCGGATTGCCAACGCAGCGTTGCCGAGGCTTTTTCACGCACTTTTTGCGGGTCAATGGGGCTGGTGGCGACGATGTTGATGTCGGCTTCGTCAAGCAGCAACCGCTCTTGGTGGTGCAGCGTGGCATCGGCAAAGCTAAGCGTTGCCTCTATGATCTCCTGCGGCGTCAGTTGGGCGTTAAGTGAGCCGCTGCCGTGGGCGATGAAGCCAAGTGTATCGGCGGCCAGTTCTGGCGCTTGAATCGTCAACTTGGCATCATGGGGGCGTGAGTCGCGAATGCTGGCATGGGCCTGAATTTGACCATGACCGGAAAGGTGGATGTTACCTTCATTGTTAACTGGGCTAACGGGAGACTCCATGCCAGACGCTTCGTTATCAAGAGCGAGGAAGCGATCAAGCATATTCAAGCGCGTGATATCGCCCTTTAACGCAAGTGTCGCTGTCGTGGGTAGCTCAAGCTGATCCAGGCGTTGGTTGGGAATTTGGGACGCTAAATGAAGGTCGGTATTCTCGGCGTAAGGATGAGTGTCAGCAAGCGTTACATCGTTGAGCTGGGTCGAAAAATGCAGTTGATCACTCTCAACGGCCAAACGAACCTGGCCTTGGCCGGTGGCTGTGTGGCGTGGCGGTGGATCGTCGGCAATTAGCCAGTTTGGTGTGTCAGTGGGTGCGCGTAAACGCTGCTCATCGACGGCTAAACGCAGCAAGGGGGCGTTCAGGGTAACGTTGCTACCGGCTTGTAACTTGCCAGCGATGAGCTCTAGTGTTCCCGTCAGTGCCCCGCGGCCCTCCAGGGTTAACCAGGGGAGGGCGTCCAGGTAGGGCATAAAGACATCCCAGGCATCCGCTTGGGCATCCAACTGTAGTTGCGCGGAGAGCGCTGCCAGCAGGTTGGAGTTCAGCTCGCCGCTGCGGGCATTGACAGGGGTTATCGTTTTGAGCGTCGCCTCAGCGTTAAGATTGATAGCGCTTACCAGGGTCGCTTGATCACTTAGGCGAACTAAACGACCATTAGTGATGGCGAGGGAGACGTTAGGGATCGCGAGGGTGTCACGGCTTAGCGTCGTTTCTGCCACCTGCAACTGGCCGTCAGCTTCAAGCGCAATGTCACCAACGGTCAGGCGGCGAATACCCTTTGCATCGAGTGCCTCGATATGCAGCTCGCCGCGCAGTAGGGCCAGTAGCGAGAGCGAAAGAGTGGCGTGTTCGGCCTCAATCGAGATGGGCAGTGCTTCATCTTCACGAGCCAGATAGAGCCCCTCTACTTCCCAGCGGCCTGGGTGTCGGCTAACGCCCTGTTCCCAGCGGATATCGACGCCCTCAAACTGTGAAAGGCGCGCTGGCAACCACTGGCTATTAAGCAGCCAATAACTGCCTGCCACCCAAACAAGGATGATAAAGAGTAGGCCGATCAATACCCTCAGCAGCAGGCGAGGTAGGCGATTTTTACGAGTGTTCGCGTCTGACATAGTGGCTTCCCTAGCAGATAGCTCCTGTTGGGGCGTATTTTGTGGCAATATGCGCGACGTTGGGCAGTGACGGGTTTTCGATTTCAACGCTAGGCAGGCAACAAACGCCATGTTCAAGGATTTTTACACGCAGCGCGGAGAGTATGTGGTGATCTCCGCAGAGCAGGCCAGTCGTTTCGCCAAAGGCGTGGCGGGTGACTACAACCCTATTCATAACCCGGATGCACGCCGCTTTTGTGTCCCCGGTGACTTGCTGTTTGCGCTGGTTCTCGCAACGTTTGGGCTATCACGGCAAATGGAATTTCGCTTCACCAATATGGTGGGAGCCGACACGCCGCTTAAGTTTAGCGAAGCAGACGATGGCACGCTGCACGTCTGCGATGATAGCGGTAAGTGCTACCTGCAGGTGGTGCGCAGCGGCGAAATTACCCGCGATACGGCAGCGGTGGAAGCATTTGCACGCTGCTACGTGGCATTCTCTGGCAAAAATTTCCCCCACTATCTCAAGCCATTGATGGAGCAACACGGGGTAATGTTTAACCCTAAACGCCCTTTGGTTATCTACGATAGCATGGGGTTTTCGCTTGAGCGATTGGATGGCTTTTCCCCCGGTTTAACGTTGAACCACTCCTCGTTAGAGGTATATGGCAAGCGCGCTGACGCACTGCTGGACTTCTCGATTGAGTCTGCGGGTGAAGCGGTTGGCGTTGGTTCAAAAAAGCTCGTAGTGAGCGGTCTTTGTGATTATGACGCCGATGAAATGGCCGCCATTGTCGAAGAGTTTTATCGTCTCAAGGCCGCCTATGAGACGGCCTCAGCGTAGCAACGTGCTTAATAATAAGGGTGTTTCTTTCTAGCCTCGTGAGAGGCTAGGTGCTGTTGGCGTTTCATCGTGGCCGTGCGTGAAACGTCAACGGACTCAAGCCCTGGCAGCCGTTAATGAGGATCCTTGAACCGTTAAGCCTACCGTGGTGATACGACCGCCGAGTGTTTCCAGCACTGCTAACGAGATGCCCTCTATTTGCATTGAATCGCCTACTTCGGGCTGTTTAGATAAGTGGTTGCGCAGTAGTGTATCCAGCGTCATTTGCCCATTCTGCTCCTTGATGAACAAGCCATAGGAGTGGCGTAAATCATCTATTTTTGTGCTGCCTTTCAGCTTTAATTCCTGGTCGGGAAGCTCTTCACTCACCACGCCAATGGCGTCTGAAAAGACGCAGTCTATAAAGGGGCGCGTTTCTGGGCGCAGCACTACAAATAAGTGGTCGCCCGCCATTAGCTCTGTTGAGCCTCGTGGGGGAATCACATCTTTACCCCGGGTAATCATGGCGACCACCGTGGTGTCGGGCAGTGCCATTTGTGAAAGCCTTCGACCTGCGGCTCGTGGGTGATCACTCAGGGTGTACTCCACAATATCGGCATCCACCTCCTCCAGCGCGGTAATTTCAAGACTTGCAGCAGGTACTGCGGGGGGCATCTCGGTCAATCTTAATTTACGTGCCACGATAGGCAGAGTAGTACCTTGGATCGTTGCTGAAATCAGTACCACGAAAAACACCACGTTAAAGATTAACTCTGCTCCTTCCAGGCCAAACATAAGTGGAAAAATAGCCAGGATGATGGGCACGGAACCGCGTAAACCCACCCAGGCGACTAAACTGGTTTCACGAGCATTAAAACCAAACAGTTTCATGATAGGGAAGACTGCAATGGGGCGTGCAATTAAAATAAGCACTGCCGCAATTAATAAACCTTCCAGCCATACATCCAGCAGTGATACGGGATTAATCAGTAAGCCGAGTACCACAAACATGACGATTTGGCTTAACCAGGCGAGCCCATCATGAAACAAGAAAGTGCTGCGTTGAAAAGCAATTCGATGATTGCCAATAAATACCCCGGTTAAGAAAATGGCCAGGAACCCGCTGCCGCCCAGGTTGGCTGAGATGCCGAAGGAGAGAAAGCCGCAAGCTGCGACCATGACCGGGTAAAGCCCAGAGGCGACCAGGTGGATACGGTTGATGAGTTTTACTGATACCCAGCCAACCCCTAACCCCACTAATCCACCCAGGCCCATCTGTAGTATAAAAAGCTTCAGTAATCCCGTGCCTGGCTGCATGTTGTTAACCAGCACTTCCAGCAGGCCGACCGTCAAGAAAATAGCCATCGGGTCGTTCGAGGCGCTTTCAATCTCCAAGGTCGACTTAAGCTTTTTATTAATATGTATGCCAGCATTGCGCAGTAACGAAAACACCGCTGCAGCGTCTGTTGAGCCTACAATGGCGCCTAGTAAGAAACCCTCTAAAAGTGGCAGGCCTAAAATATAGGCAGCGGCTAAACCGGTAATAAGGGCGGTAATCAATACCCCTAACGTGGCGAGTAGAGAAGCAGGTTTCCAGACTTTTTTAATCGAGGCAGTGGGGGTTTGTAGCCCGCCATCGAACAGGATCATCGCCAGCGCCAGCGTACCTAGCGCATGGGCGCCTGCTGGATTGTCGAAGGCAATACCGCCAATGCCACTCTCACCGGCCAGCATGCCGATCACTAAAAATAGTACCAACACTGGCAAGCCAAGACGCGCAGAGAGCTTGCTGGAAACAATGCCCACTAATATTAAAATCGCAGCAAGTAGAATGAGATGATCAACGGGAAACATAAAAGGAGAGCCCTTTTAAACAATACCTATAGCACGTACTGGCAGTTAATTTCTTTGCAGCCAGCAACCATTAAGCAATCGTTAGATAACGGATTGTGATGTGAGGTGGAGCTCGCGTTGGGGGGAGAGTAGTGCGGCTGGAGTGGGAGCAGAGGAACGCTACCCTGGCTAACACAGCGTGATACAAAATTACTGGCGGTAGTGTGTTAATAGCGCCTGGAAATAGCTCATCATTGATAGGTAGAACCAAACTCTCCGCTACAGCTTCATCTGCCAGCCACTTGGTTGATTCATGTCTAATACGTAGTTTAGCGGGAAGCGAGGTAACACTGTACTGGGTTGAATGGCTTTGCAGATCTTCATCGGCCTGATGAAATGCCGCGAAATGAGGTTGGTGAAATTGCTCAATAGCGCCAAACAGTAATACTAAAAAACAACCTAAGAGTAGGCCCCGGGAAACCAGGTGAGGCATATAGCTAACATTTTGACCGCTCATACCATGCCGCATCGAGTCTTCCTTGCACCTGCTAAGCGTACTGCTGTTATACCTTAGGTGGGGGCTGTTTGCATTAGCTAGCTAAAGGCATCACATCGACTTCGACCTCCAGTTGATGCTCGCCGCCGCCGTTCATAACCCCTTTGAGCGGGGCAACATCGGCATAATCCCGACCCCAGGCCAGCACCGGATGCTGCTCTCCAGCCACGGTGCCGTTGGTAGGGTCGAGGGCCAGCCAGCCCCATTCGGGAATCCAGGTCGCCAGCCAGGCATGGGAAGCATCTGCGCCTATTAGGCGTGGCTGCCCAGGCGGCGGCTGTGTTTCCAGGTAGCCGCTGACATAGCGGGCGACGAGGCCGACCGAGCGCAGCGCACCAATGGCCAGGTGGGCGAAGTCCTGACACACGCCGCGCCGGTTGGCGAGCACCTCGCTTAGCGGCGTCGCCAGTGTAGTAAAGCTAGGGTCATACTCAAAGGTTTGATGAATCAGTTGATTAAGCGCCAGTGCCGCTTCAACTATTGGCCTGCCTGGGGTGAAGCAGCTGTGAGCAAAGGCCGCTAATTCAGCGTTACGGCGAATAAACGGGGAGTCGAGACGGTAGAGTTGAAGGTCAAAGCTATTGGTCTGACTCAACTGCTGAGCAACGTTTTCCCACGCTGAGGAAGCATGTGGCAACGCTGATAAGGGTTGCGTGCTTAGTGGCGTTATCACCGTGACATCCAGCGTCTTATGAACCTCCTCCATGGCGAAATAGAGCACTCGATTGCCAAATACGTCGCGACGCTCCATTTGCACCTGTGGCGCGGGGCTGATCTTCAGCTCTGAAGCGCCACACTGCTGATATGGCGTTTTACGAGGTAGCATCCGCGCTTCGCTATGGCACAGGGTCACCGGGGCGCTGTAGTGGTAACGGGTGGTATGGCGCAACGTGTAGTTCATGCATCGGGCTCCATACTGACTAACTGGCGCGGTCGCTCCACGTGGCTGAAATGACTCTGGCTGATGGCTTCAGAAAGCGCGCTTAAAGGCTCAATCAGAGCATCCAGCAGTTGCGCTAAGGCATCTTGTGCCTCTGAGGTATCGGCCAAGTGGCTTAAGCGGTCAATGTCGGCCAGGTGCAGTGCCGCATTGGCTTGAATCAGCAGTCGCCGTTCAGCGTTCCGGTAGGGGGATGAGCTGCCGGGCAGGCGATCCATCTGTCGCTCAATACGTTTGAGCATATAGCCCACCGAGCGGGGATTGGTCTCATCGAACAGCAGTAGATCCAGAATCGCTGCAGGATGAAGCTCGCTGCGGTAGCGGCGGCGATAGGCAGTGAAGTTATCGGTGGTGGCGAGCACCACCTCCCACAGTGCTAACCCCGGCGAGTGGGGCGCATTGAGGGTCAGCTTGAGCAGCGAAAGCAGCCCCAGTACGCGATCCAGGAAACGGCCAATATCCATAAACCGCCAGCCGTAGTGATGGGGCATGGTTTCGTTACAAAGGCCAAAGAAGGCGGCTAGCTGGGAAGAAAGCCCTTCGCAGGCGCGTCGTGCAGCGCTGGCACCTAAGCTGGGATTAAAGGTCGCCATGCGCTGGCGCAGTTGATGCACTACTCGCCAGGAGTCGTCGCCCAAGTGGTCCCGCACGCTGCGTGCGTTGCGCAATAACTGTGCAAAAAGCGGTTGCAAGGCTTGGGGGTCTACGTCGTCAAACTGGGCCAGCAGCGCGGTGCGCTTTAACTCAAAGCCAATGAGTGGTGCCTTCAGCCGCTGTTCGTCCTCTTCGTTTAGGGTGGTGATATCGAGCGCTAGCAGGAGTTCATCGAGCAGTTGATCGGCGATCTCATCCTGGTCGTACTCCATCAGCCTGAGCAACGCTTCACGTAGCAGTCGCGCACGGGTATCTAACCGTTCGCCGTAACGGCCGAGCCAGAATAGGCTTTCGGCTACTCGGCTGGGTAGGTCTATGCCGTCGCGGGTGGCCACCACCGGGCCGCGGGCTTGGCGGAGCTGGCTAACATGGGGCTGGGGCGAGGAGGCCGTCACCCAAACATCCTTAACGATGGTACTGCTGAGTGATGGCAAACCTGGCTCGCCAACCCAGGCTAAACCACCGGGCATGACCTGGTATTCGCTGCCTGGACGGCTTGTGGCAGTGGCGCTGTTTTTAGCCGTCGCGCTGCCCGGTGTGCGTGTCACAAAGCAGCGTAGGTTGAGTTTGGTGGGCTCCAGGCGCTGTAGGTGACTATCGAAAACTGGCGCAGTGGCTGGCTGCGTCGTGGCATCGGCGTTGGGCAGTAGCAGGGTCTCACCTAGCAGGTGCTCGCACAGCATCGGTAAGTAGTCTGCCAGCACCGGCGCTTCCAGAATGCCTACACCCAAGGCGTTGGATAGCGCCACGCCGCCAGCGCGCATGGCCTGGAGTAGCCCGGGAACGCCCAGTTGGGAGTCCCCCCGCAGCTCTAACGGGTCGCAGTAAGCGTCGTCGCAGTGGCGCAGTATCACATCCACCGGCTGTAAGCCCCCCAGAGTGCGCAGCCATACTTGAGTGTCACGTACCACCAAATCCTGACCCTCTACCAGGGCAATATTGAGGTAGTTGGCCAAATAGGCGTGCTCAAAATAGCGTGGACTCCCTGGCCCCGGCGTTAGCAAGATAAGTGTGGGGTTATCGCGGTGCTGATAGGCCATGGCGATCAGCGTGCGGTGGTGGAGGTCAAGAAAACCGGCAAGCCGCTTTAAGGGGGCATTGCGATACATATCCGGCAGCGCGCGGGCCATCAATATGCGGTTTTCAAGCGCAAACCCTGTGCCTGACGGGGCCTGTAGTCGATCTGCCATCACCCGCCACTGCCCCTGGGTATCCTGAATCACATCCACGCCGTGAAAAATAATCGGCGCGCGGTCATTGGGCAGCGACTGGTGGCAGGGCAGTAATAAATGCGCTGAGGAAAGCAGTTCCTGGGTGGGCAGCAGCCCCACCTCAAAGAGCGTTTTGGGCCCATAGATATCGTCGTAGAGGGCGCTCAGCAGACGGCTGCGCTGGATGAGCCCCGCTTCCAAAGCATGCCATTGTGGCTCATCAATCACCCACGGGAGCGGGTCAAGCCGCCATGAACGCCCCTGGGTTTCATCGTGCATATTAAAAATAACGCCGTTTTCTGCCAGCAGACGCTGTATTTCTTCATGCTGCTGTAAGCGCCCCGAGGAGCTCATGCCTTCCAGAGAGTCCAATATGCTCTGCCAACCGGGGCGTAACTGCCCCTGGCCATCGAGCATGGCGTCAAACGTGCCGGGCTGTCCCTTGCCTAGCTGGTGTAAGTAATCCTCAACGAGCCCTTGAGCCACGGGCGCGAGAAGTGAGGTAGAGACAGGGGCCGTCATTATCCTTGTAATCCTGATGGGTAAGGGGCGGATTATCCTGTACCGGGCGTTAAGAGAAAAGCCTTAGCTTTGTTAAAAAACTTTAACTCGGCGTCCAACGCAGATCGAGGGTTTGCGGCAGTTCCAGACTGGGCGTTTCCAATTTGGGTACCTGATGGCCATGGCGATGACCGCTGTCACTGAAACGCCCCAGGCGGCGCGCTTCGGCTTCAAATGCATTGATCGGGAAAGTGTCGAAATTGCGCCCTGTGGGGTGCACCACGTAATAGGTACAGCCCGCCACAGAGCGCTGGTTCCAGGTGTCGATGACATCAAACACCAGCGGCGCGTGAATGGGAATTTGCGGATGCAGCGCAGACGGTGGCTGCCAGGCGCGGTAGCGCACCCCGGCCACCGCTTCGCCGTTTCTCCCTGTGGCAGAAAGGGGCACCCGACGACCGTTGCAGGTCACCACATAACGGTCACCGCTCATGCCGCTGACTTTGACTTCCAGGCGCTCGACTGATGAGTCCACATAGCGGGCAGTGCCGCCAGCCGAGGCTTCTTCGCCCAATACATGCCAGGGTTCGATCGCCTGGCGCAGCTCAATATCCAACATGGGGGTGTGCAAGCGCCCATGCAGCGGGAAGCGGAACTCCAGGAAAGGGGCGAACCACTCCAGGTCAAAATCGAAACCGTGACGACGCAAGTCACCCAGTACGTCGTCAAGGTCACTCCACAGATAGTGAGGCAGCATCCAGCGATCCTGCAGTGCGCTACCCCAGCGCACCGGCTTGGCCCGGTAGGGCGTTTTCCAGCAGCGTGCTACCAACGCGCGAATCAGCAGCATCTGCATCAATCCCATGCGGGCGTGGGGTGGCATTTCAAAACCGCGTAGCTCCAATAAACCGAGGCGACCGCTGTCGCTATCCGGCGAATAGAGTTTATCGATACAGAACTCGGCACGGTGGGTATTGCCGGTTAAATCCGTCAGCAGGTGGCGTAATAGACGATCCACCAGCCAGGGCTGTACCACCTCGCCTTCGGGCATTTGTTGAAGGGCAATTTCCAATTCGTAAAGCGCTTCATGACGCGCTTCATCCACCCGCGGCGCCTGGCTGGTGGGGCCAATGAACAGACCGGAAAACAGATAAGAGAGGCTGGGGTGGTGCTGCCAGTAGGTGACCAGGCTGGCGAGCAGATCCGGGCGGCGCAAAAACGGTGAGTCGTCAGGCGTCAACCCGCCAAGGGTGACATGGTTGCCGCCGCCGGTGCCGGTATGGCGGCCATCGAGCATAAATTTCTCGGTGCCCAGGCGGGTTTTTCTCGCTTCTTCATATAGACGTTCGGTTTGGGCGACCAGTGTTTGCCAACTGGCCGCGGGCATAATATTCACTTCGATCACGCCCGGGTCGGGGGTGATCATAAAGCTCTCCAGGCGTGGATCCCGGGGCGGCGAGTAGCCCTCTACCATGACCGGGCAAGCGAGCGCTTTGGCGCACTCCTCAACGGTGCTAATCAGGTCGAGATAGTGCTCCAGGCTGGTCAGCGGCGGCAGAAAAATGTGCAGGCGGCCATCGCGTGGCTCCACGCAGAGGCTGGTATGAATAACGCCACTCTCCTGGTCGCTATCGGCCCTTGGCTGCTGTTGAACGGCTTCGCCCTCGGGGTGCGTTAGGCTAGGGTGGCTGGAGCGCCCCAATCGCTCGGCATCGCTGATATGCAGCTGTTCCGCGTTGCGCCGGGCTACTTCACCATGAATATCACCCAGTGCCGGGCGCGGCGCGAATAGCGATTCAGGCTGGGGTTGCTCTTCTGGGTCAGCCCACGGCAGCGCCGAAAGGGGTAAGCGCAGCCCCATGGGGGAGTCACCGGGTACCAGGAACAGGTGTTCACGCTTGAGCGGCCAGCGGCCGCTCTCCCAGCGGTGGGCTTGGCTAATCGAGTGGCGCAGCGGTAGGGCGTAGCCCACCACTTCATCCAGCCCTTGCTCCAACAAACGGGCTAGACGGTGGCGTTCGGCGTCATCTTTGAGATTGGCTTCCCGTGGGTCAATATTGACCGGCAGTGACTGCTCTTTCCAGAGGTAGTAATAGGCATCTTCGAACGCCGGTATCCAGTAGCGCTCGGCCACGCCCAAGCGTTCGCTAAGGGCTTTGGTGAAGCGCTGTGCCATTGCCCTGTCGACGTCGACCTTGGGCGCACCTTCCATGCAGGCGAGCCATTTTGGATTTCGCCACAGTGGCACGCCATCTTTACGCCAGTAGCAGGCCAGCGCCCAGCGGGGCAGCGGTTCGCCGGGGTACCACTTGCCTTGCTGTTGTTGAATAGCGCTACCGGGCGCATAGGCGGATTGCAGGCGGGTTAGCAGCGCCTCGGCGCGCTTGCGCTTATGTTCGCCCAATGCTTCGGTATTCCACTGCGGGCTCTCCATATCGTCAATAGAGACAAAGGTGGGTTCGCCCCCCATGGTAAGACGCACGTCTTCGTGCAACAGCTCGGCATCTACTTCGTCACCCAATGCGCAGATACGCTGCCACTGCTCATCGCTATAGGGCTTGGTGACCCGTGGGTCTTCGTGGATGCGCTCCACTTCCATAGTGACATCGAAAGTGACTTCACACTTATCCGAAAAGCCGGTGATAGCCGCGGCGCTGCCTGTGGTCGGCGTGGCAGCAAGGGGGATGTGACCTTCGCCGGCGAACAGCCCTGAAGTGGGGTCGAGACCTACCCAGCCAGCGCCGGGCAGGAAAACTTCTGTCCAGGCGTGCAGGTCAGTGAAGTCCACCTCGCTGCCGCTGGGTCCATCCAACGCTTTGACATCGGGTTTAAGCTGAATGAGGTAACCGGAGACAAAGCGTGCGGCGAGGCCCAGATGGCGAAAAATCTGCACCAGCAGCCAAGCGCTGTCTCGGCAGGAGCCGCTGGCGAGTGTTAGCGTCTCTTCGCAGCTCTGAACACCGGGTTCCAGGCGTACCAGGTAGCCAATGTCGTCCTGGAGGCGCTGATTAAGCGCGACCAGAAAATCGACGGTGGTGGTCGGTTCGCGGGAAACGGCTTTTAGCCACTCCATTAGCCGTGGCCCTGACTCGGTGATTTCAAGGTAGGGGCTTAGTTCCTGGCGTAGTGCTTCCGGGTACGTAAAGGGAATCTTTTGCGCAATGTCGTCCAAGAAGAAATCGAACGGGTTGATCACTGTCATCGGGGCAATTAGCTCGACGGCAATGGTTAACTCTTTGCGCGGTTCGGGGAACACTACGCGGGCATTAAAATTGCCAAACGGATCCTGTTGCCAGTTTAAAAAGTGGTCGTCGCCGGAGAGTTTAAGCGAGTACGCCTCGATATGGGTGCGGCAGTGGGGGGCTGGCCGCAGCCGAATAACGTGGGGCGAAAGACGCACCGGACGGTCAAAGTGGTAGGTCGTACGATGGTACAAGGCAACGCGAATGGTCATGGGCCACCCTCTAAGGAACCGTTATCAACCGGTTTATCGGCTGGGTTAGGGAATAACCGAACGTTTCGCAAGTATCGTTCCACTTTTACTTTTTTGCAGCCGCTATCTCAACTAAGGCGTTTAACTAAAGTGGAAATCGCTTTGTGCACCAACTTGAAGCTGCTTATGTGCACCATGCCAGAGCGAAAAGGCGTCTCATGTTACTCCTGGCTCCCTGTCAAGTAGCGTTTCGGTAAGCAAACGTTGAAATATCGCAAAAGATGGTACGTATTTTGCTGTCAATTGTTTGATTGTTTTGCGCGCGGCAGGCCTACACTGAGCATTAAGGAAGTTGCCGCTTCCACCCCAGCGCCAGGAGAGCGCCCATGAGCCAAGTGAATTGGAAAAACTATGCGTGCCGTGACTATTACGATGAGCTGATGGCCGCACCCGGTCAGCCACGCGAGTCTGCGGGTGAACTCTGCAACATGTTGGCAAGGTTTAGCGCCGAGGAGTTGGCCGAGCGGAAAACCGCGGCGGAGATCGCGATTCGCACCATGGGAATTACCTTCACGGTTTACTCTGAAGGCGCAATGATCGACCGCGCCTGGCCATTTGATATTGTGCCGCGAATTATCCCCGCCAGTGAGTGGCGCAAAACCGAGGCGGGCCTCAAACAACGCGTGCAGGCGCTGAATCTGTTTATTGATGACCTCTACCACGACCAAAAAGTCATTAAGGACAAAGTGCTGCCCGCCGAGGTGCTGGCGCAGTCGGTTAATTTTCGCCCCCAGTGCGTGGGCATTAATCCTTCCCACGGCGTATGGGCCCATGTGTGTGGCTCAGACCTTGTACGTGACGGCGACGGAACGCTGTATGTGCTGGAAGATAACTTACGCATTCCTTCCGGCGTCTCCTATATGTTGGAAAACCGTAACGTTACCAAGCGGGTACTGCCGGAGCTGTTTGCCTCTGGAAAAATTCTGCCCGTTGATGATTACGTCGCGCAGCTTTATGACATGCTGGCGGCGATGTCGCCAAGGCCGGGGGATGACCCCCAGGTAGTGGTGCTGACGCCTGGAATCTATAACTCTGCCTACTTTGAGCACGCCTACCTTGCCCAGCAAATGGGTGTCGAGCTGGTGCAGGGCAGCGACCTGCTAGTCGATGACAATGATGTAGTGTATATGCGCACCGTGGAAGGGCTGCGCCGGGTCGATGTTATTTACCGCCGCGTAGACGATGAGTTCCTCGACCCGGAAGCGTTTAACCCGGAATCCATGCTGGGGGTGGCGGGACTGATGCGGGCTTGGCGGGCGGGAAAAGTCGCGCTGGCCAATGCACCCGGTGCTGGCGTGGCGGATGATAAGGTGGTTTATGCATTCGTGCCTGCGCTGATTCGCTACTATCTCGACCAGGAGCCGCTGCTGCCCAACGTGCCCAGCTATCTGTGTATGTTCGAGGACGACCGACGCTATGTGCTTGATCACCTGGATGAATTGGTGGTGAAGCCGGCCAATGAGTCGGGGGGCTATGGCATGCTGATTGGCCCGCGCTCAACCAAAGAGACCCGCGAAGAGTTTGCCCGTTTGATTAAGGCGAACCCACGCAACTATATGGCACAGCCTACTCTTGCCCTGTCGACGACGCCTACGCTGGCGAATGGCTTACCGCAGCCACGCCATGTGGATTTACGCCCCTTCATACTCTCTGGGCCTGAAATTCATGTCACTACCGGGGGGCTGACTCGGGTGGCATTGATCGAGGGGTCACTGGTGGTGAACTCTTCTCAAGGTGGCGGCAGTAAAGATACCTGGATTGTAGAAACTGACGAAAAGGCGGCAGCGGCCGCGGTGCAAGGAGTCTAACGCCATGCTGTCACGCGTTGCAGAGAACCTCTACTGGATGGCGCGCTATATTGAGCGCGCTGAAGATACCGCCCGTTTGCTGAGCGTCAACAGTCACCTTATGCTCGATTTGCCGGGGCGCCTGCCGCTGGGTTGGGCGCCGCTTATCGAAATGACTGGCAGTCTGGAAGCCTTTAATGCACGCCATACCGATTTCGAAGAGCGTAACGTAGTGCACTTTTTATGCGCCGATACCGACAACGATATTTCGATTATCTCCGCCCTTGCCAGTGCCCGGGAGAACCTGAGAACGACCCGGGATGTGGTTCCCCGGGAGATTTGGGAAGAGGTGAACCAGCTCTATCTGAGTGTGGCCGATCATGCCGAAAATGGCGTGAGTCCACGCCGTCGGGATAGTTTTCTCAAAAGCGTTATCCGAGGCTGCCAAGCGCTGACAGGATTGATTGAAGGCACGCTAAGCCATGGCTCAGCGCGCACTTTCATTGAGCTGGGGCGTCAGTTAGAGCGGGCCGATATGACCACTCGCATTGTTGACGTGCGCTCCGCCAGCCTGCTGCCGCAAAACCCGGAAGAGCTGCTGCCGTTTGAGAACTTGCAGTGGATGAGCGTGCTTAAGTCACTCACCGCCTACCAAATGTACCGTCAGCAGGTGCGTTTGCGCGTACGTGGCCCCGATGTGCTGCGCTTTTTGCTGCAAGACCCGAACCTGCCGCGCTCGATTGCCTGTAGTCTGGAGACACTGGGCCATGAGCTGGCGCTACTGCCGAGACAGGATCGCCCGGCGGCCACCGTTTCGCTGGTGCGTGCCGACGTGGTGGATGCCGATATTCAAGCGCTGGCCCACTCACCCAGCAAGCTGCACCTGTTTATCGACGAACTGCAGATCGGCTTTGCCGCCATCCACGATACGCTTAGCGCCACCTACTTTGTGAATGATGACAGCGTGCCCCGTGTCACCCAAACCCAGAGTCAGAGCCAAAGTCAAAGCCACGCGGGGGATAACGATAACGACTAGCCGGTAACGGAATTACGTTCTAACGGATTGGCGGCCTGTACGATTTGATGCAGATAGGCCAGCTTCTCGCGCACCGCCGGGGCAAGCACCCCAGGGGCCAAATCGAGCAGGCCCATATCCCGGTTGAGTTCATTCACTGCCATCCCTACCTGGTGAAAGGCAATCAGCATACTCTCCAGGCTGCCGTCGTACTCAACGTGGGTAATACCCATGTGCAGTGCGGTATCCAGCACGGCGACCATATCCAGGTAATAGGCAAATGTTTCGGCAAAGTCCTCCCAGGGGTGCATGGTGGCGTAAGCGGAGATGAAGCGGTTAGGCCAGTCGGCAGGGGCTCCCTGTTGGTAGTAACGCTCTAACGCTTCTGCGTAGCTTGGCCGGTGGTGGTTGCCAAAGACCGCTCGGCAGGCCTCTTCATCGCGATCCTTAACCAGCACATCCCAATAGTAGTGACCGATTTCGTGGCGGAAATGACCTATCAGCGTGCGGTGGGATTCGTTCATATCAACCCGTAAGCGCTCGCGTTCAACGTCGTCGGCCTCTTTAACGTTGATGGTGATATGCCCCGAGGCATGGCCGGTATACACCTTCTCCTGCTTGGCGGTAGAACGCCATAAGCCCTGATCGGGCAAGGCATCAGCCATAAACGAAAAGCTTAACGGCACTGCTATATCATCCTCTTGGGTGCCGTGGGGGAGTTTAAGCAAATCCAGAGTATGAAATAGCCGTCGTTTTGCTGCTTCAAGTGCTGCCCAGCGTTCGCGGTGGCCTGCTACATTGAGGTCGGGTATGACTTCGTTATAACGGCAGCAGTCGCAGAGTGTATCCGCATGCCCGCGCTCCAACACCACCATTCGGTTGCAGACATTCTCAACAGCGTAGTTGTGGCACTTCATTAGCGGTGTATCGCAACCTGGATGGGTACAACGGTAGCCGCCGTTATCCAGGGGCTCAATGGCGGTAATATTGCGACAAACAGGGCACCAGCCCACCTCTGACTGACAGGCAAGGCAGTGGGTGTTTTCGTAGAACAGCGGATTGCCACAGCGGCAGTGAAAGTCCTGCATAGATAATCCCCTGTGTTTAAACACGTGCACTCTGATAAGCCGAAGCATAGCCAGCGTGGCACCACAATGGAAAGGCTAATTGACCTCCTGCTGAAGATTTAGTTTACTCATGCGACACTTGATTGACGTTAACGTCAACTTACTGCTATACCCTGTGTTCTTGCCTTAACGCAAAACACTTTTTAAAGACCGCTTTTTTATCACCGTCAAGACCATAGCAACCATAGTCGTAAATACACAATCATAAATAGGAGCAGCGCTATGTCCGTCCGCGAAATTACCATGTATATCGATGGTCAGCCCGTGCAGTCACAAAGCCAGGAGTGGCGCGACGTGGTCAACCCCGCCACGCAAGAGGTCGTGGCTCGGGTGCCGTTCTGTACCGCTGACGAAGTGGAGCGTGCCATCAGCAGTTCGAAAGAGGCGTTTAAAGAGTGGCGCAAAGTGCCGCTGGGTAAACGTATGCGCATTATGCTTAAACTACAGGCACTGATTCGCGACAACACCTCGGAACTGGCGGCCTTGATTACTGAAGAGCACGGTAAAACCCTGCCTGATGCGGAAGGCGAAGTCGGTCGTGGTTTGGAAGTGGTGGAGCACGCCTGCTCGATTACCTCCCTGCAACTGGGTGAATTAGCCGAAAACGCTGCCAACGAGGTGGACGTTTACACCATGCACCAACCGCTTGGGGTCGGGGCTGGGATTACCGCCTTTAACTTCCCCATTATGCTGCCCTGCTTTATGTTCCCGTTGGCAATTGCCACCGGGAATACCTTTGTTCTTAAGCCGTCGGAGCAAGATCCCAGTTCCACTATGCGCCTAGTGGAGCTTGCCCACGAAGCCGGTGTGCCAGCAGGCGTGCTCAACGTAGTGCACGGTGGCCCGGAGGTGGCCAACCAAATAGCCGATCATCAGGATATCAAAGCGCTGTCATTCATCGGCTCCACCCATGTGGGGTCGCTACTCTACAACCGTGCGGCAGCAGCAGGTAAACGCATGCAGGCGATGATGGGCGCCAAGAATCACTGTGTGGTAATGCCTGATGCAAACCGCAGCCAAGCGATCAATAACTTGCTGGGCTCAGCCTTTGGTGCTGCGGGCCAACGCTGCATGGCGAACTCGGTAGTGGTGCTGGTTGGCGAGGCGCGCGAGTGGCTAAGCGATATAGTCGATGCGGCGCGAGCAATGAAAGTAGGCCCGGGCACTCAGCTTGATGCAGATCTGGGCCCGTTGGTGTCACCGGCCGCCCGGGATCGTGTCCTGCGTTTAATCGATGCGGGGGAAAAAGAGGGCGCCAAGCTGATGGTCGATGGGCGTAAGGTGCAGGTAGAGGGTTACCCCAATGGTAACTTTGTGGGGCCAACCCTGTTTGCTGACGTTACCGCCGATATGACCATTTATCGCGAAGAGATTTTTGGCCCCGTGCTGTGTGTGGTCAGCGTTGAAACGCTGGATGAGGCGATCGCCTTTATCAATGCCAACCCCAACGGCAACGGTACCTCCATCTTTACTAACTCAGGTTGGGTGGCGCGCCGTTTTGAAACCGATATCGACGTTGGTCAAATTGGTATTAACGTACCAATCCCCGTACCGGTCGCTTACTTTAGTTTCACCGGTTCAAGAGCTTCAAAACTGGGTGATTTAGGGCCTAACGGTAAGCAGGCTATAGCGTTCTGGACACAAACCAAAACCGTTACGGCACGTTGGTTCGAACCAGAAAATGTTTCCAGCGGTATCAATAGCACGATTTCGCTGGGTTAAAGAGCCTTGCTTCCTGTATTAACAAAACTGGCCCTGCGTAAAGCAGGGCCAGTTGATGGGGGAGGTGCTGGCCTTCCTTGCTAAAAATTATCGAATAAAGGTAGGCTTTCCTCGAGTAGTTGCTCGATAGGGCCGAGCTGGCTTTCATGCAGCACTAACATTGACTCTCCCTCCATGAAGTGTTCAGCGGGCGGAACCAGTAGGGCGAATTCACCCTCTTCAAGGTGAAATTCGTGTATTTCGCGCATACCCAACGGGGTCATGCACTGAGTGCAGCGGTAGGTGTCATCTTCGCCATAAATCAGCCGATGGTACATTTTAAACAGCGTATACAGGGCTAAACCGCCCTCAAACGCGGGCCAGCGGGCTGGGGTATCGCGAATGTCATTGGTAAGGTCTTGCCCTTCAGCTTTGGCGTCTGCAATTGCATCGGCGAGTGGGGCGGCAAGGATGGCGTTTTTGTCGGCAGGTAACGGCGTGTTGTGCTTGGAGGCTTGTTCAAAATCCTGTACCGCGCGCTTAAAGTCAGGCACACCACCGAGCGCGTAGTCGACATGCTGTAAGTCTTCAGGCTCAAAGCCGCCGTTTTCCCAGCCATGGATAACACGAAGGGTCATCTGATCCCGTTTCATTGGGCGTGCAAGTAACATATGCAGCATAATACGAATGTGCAACTGGCGCTCATCGGTATCATTTTCAAATGCTCGATAGGGGTCAGTAAACAGCTCATTTAGACGACCAGGGGTATGTTCCTTGGCTTCGGCTTCGTTTTGGTTCATGACAGTGTCCCTTTGAACGAACTGTTTATTAAGAGTAGCGCGCGGTTTTTATCACAGATCGATACATCAGTATGGCGAGCAGGTTGGCTGATTAAAAGCCTCTTAATTTAGCTTTTTGTTACCCATCGGCTAAACCGTTTTTACCAGATATTTAAATTTAACAATAAAGAGGTGAACATGTCTGCATCATTAAGTCGTTTTAACGTTCCTGAAACACTGGATGACCTGCCGGAAGATATTCGCAGTACCATTTTAGCGGTTCAGGAGAAAGCGGGTTTCGTGCCCAATGTGTTTCTGATGCTGGCCCATCGCCCCGCTGAGTTTCGGGCTTTTTTTGCCTATCATGATGCGTTAATGGAGCGCGAATCGGAAACGCTCACCAAAGCCGAGAAAGAGATGATTGTGGTCGCCACTAGTGCACGCAACCGCTGCTTATATTGTGTGGTCGCTCACGGTGCCCTGGTGCGTATTTACAGTAAAGACCCGCTGCTCGCTGATCAAGTGGCGATCAATCATCGTGTAGCGCCGATTAGCGAGCGCCACCGTGTTATGCTCGATTTTGCTATGCACTGCGCTATCGATGTGGGTGAAATGACTGATGAATGGCTCTCCCGCCTGCTGGAAGTAGGCTTTAGCCAAGAGGACTGCTGGGATATAGGCGCCATCGCGGCGTTTTTTGGCCTGTCGAATCGGTTGGTCACCCTGGCGGGCACGCCGCCCAATGAGGAGTTCTACTTAATGGGGCGTGTACCTCGCTAACATGCGGCCACGGTATCCTAAGCTTTACTAAGCGGTTATTCTGATTGAGAATAGTTCCTGAATCAGTTCTTAACCTCGTATCTACATTCACTGTCGCCAGGGGAGCCCTGCTTTAAAGGGCTGAGATGCGCGCTGCGCAGACCCTGGAACCTGATCCGGTTCGTACCGGCGGAGGAAGCGCGACATGCTTTATTTGACGTCAGCCGTGCTTGGCGCGGCGCTGTGCTGCTTTGCTTATTTAGGCCTGCGAGCTCGCTGGGTGGATGGCCCACTTGACGACTATGTCACTGCTCGTAATTCGCAAACGGCTTCTACCCTTGGACTCTCCTTTCTAGCCTCCGGGATGGGGGCATGGATTCTCTTTGCGCCCCCTGAAATTGGTGCCTTTGTTGGCCCGCTGGCCCTGGCAGGCTATGCCCTTGGCTCTGCGCTGCCATTTATCGTTTTAGGGCTGTATGGGCCAAAGATTCGCCGTGCGCTGCCCGAGGGGCGCAGCATCGCCGAGTTTGCTGAGGCGTGCTATGGTGCGGGTGTACGGCGCTGGGTAACGCTGGTATCCATTGCCTATATGGCCTGTTTTTTAGCCGCCGAGCTAACCGCCATTGGGGCAATCACTGCGTTACTTTCCGATGTGCCCCCTGCACTGGTGATTATTGGCGTAGCGCTTACTACGCTGGTGTATACCGCAGCGGGAGGCCTGCGAGCCAGCCTTGCCACTGACCGCTGGCAGGCGTGGCTGCTGTTGGTTCTGCTGTGTGTGGTGGGGATCATGGCGCTATGGCGACTTCCCACTATTCCCGCTGAGGCTGTGCTTCCTTCTATTCCCGTTTCCAGTGCGCTCAGCGTAGCGTTAACGCTAGTGATCGCGGTTACTGCAGCTAACCTTTTCCACCAAGGCTATTGGCAGCGCGTGTGGGCTGCGCAAGACGATCAGAGCTTGGGGCGCGGAGCATGGTTAGGTGGGGCGATGACGGTGGTCGTCGTCATGGTCATTGGCGGTTTGGGCGTTTTGGCTGCCATGAGTGGTGTGCAACTGGGAGAGCCACCAATGCCGTTTTTTGCTCTGCTAAGCGATGCGCCTGTTTGGTTGACGCTACCCGCCTTGATATTAGCGGTGACTTTAGTCGCCTCCAGCGTTGATACGCTGCAAAACGGTATTGCCTCGCTGGTGGTCGCACGCAGCGAGCAGAAGGGCGTTTCACTGGTGGCTGCCCGCTGGGTAACGGTGGTGGTGATGATTCCGGTGGTATTGATTGCCTTACAGGGGCTGTCGGTACTGCGGCTGTTTTTGATTGCCGACTTGCTGTGTGCCGCGATTGTGGTGCCTGTATTGCTTGGCCTGTGGCAACGTATGACGCCAATTGCAGCCATTGGGGGTGGTGTTGCAGGTTTGCTAGGTGCCATTCTTCCTGGGTGGTTAAGCCAAGGAAGCCTGATAGCAGGGATCTTGGCTGCCAGTTTTCCAGGCAGTATCCCTACCCTGGGGCCATTCGTCGGTGCGTTAATCGCCTCCACGTTAACGAGTGTGCTGCTCGCGTTTTCAACCAGAAAAAAGTGAGATGTAAGCAGTAAAGAGCTGATCGCGTTATGCTAGCAGAATAATAGCTACCTCATGGTTGATATGACAATGAGTTTCCCCACGGCACCTGACGAAGATGCGCGGTTAGCAGCCCTTTATGAGCTTGCACTTTTAGACACCCCTGAAGAGCCTGCTTTTGACCGCATTACGAGGCTGGTGACCAAGCTGCTAAACGTGCCTATCTCGACGGTGACGTTGGTAGATGCGCAACGGCAGTGGTTTAAGTCGAGTATTGGCGTTGAGACCCAAGAGACATCTCGCGATGTGGCTTTCTGCGCTTATACCATTTTGTCCTCAGAGCCCTTTATTGTTGAGGATGCCAGCCAAGATGCCCGTTTTTCTCAAAACCCCTTAGTGGCTGCTCCCGATGGCATCCGTTTTTATGTGGGTATTCCATTACACTCTTTGCAAGGCTTGGCACTGGGGTCACTCTGCGCTCTCGACACTAAGCCACGCGTCGTGAGCGCGGATGAGTTAGCGACCTTGCAAGACTTAGCGGCAATAGCGACAGAGGAAGTGCATTTGCGTGAGCGGGTGGTGCTGGAGAAGAAAAATGCCGAGGCATATCAGCAACAATTGAATGAATTACACCGCAGTATGGAGTGCCAAATCGAGCGGCGTACCAATGAGCTCAATTTAGTCATCGAGTCAGCTTATGATGCCTATATCAGCATTGATGCCCACGACGTGATTTTGGACTGGAACCGAGCAGCGGAGGTGATGTTTGGTTGGCCGCGCAAAGAAGCACTGGCAAGGACAATAACGGAGCTTATTTTCCCCACCGGATTACCTCCCAGCAATAACCGTGCTGCCATTATATCGACGGCACGACGCCGGGATGATACTGAACTACCTGTTGAAATTCGTATTAAGGCGTTAATGATTGATGGGCGCGAGCGGCGCAGCCTTTTTATCCACGATATTACCGAGCGTCAGCAGCTTGAGCGACTGCGCGATCAACAGGCGCGTGAAGACGTGCTTACCAAGCTACCTAACCGACGGGCTTTGGATGAGCGCTTACCTGAAGCAATGGCTCGCACTCGACGTACCCAGCAACCCTTAGCCGTGCTGTTTATGGATCTGGATGGTTTTAAAGCGATTAACGATATCTATGGCCATGCCATGGGCGATGAACTGCTACGCGTGATTACTAAAAGGTTGGTGCAGGCTATTCGTGAAACCGATTATGTCGCGCGCTGGGCCGGGGACGAGTTTGTTTTACTCTTGGAAGGCAGTGAGCCTACGGCCATTGAGCAGTTGGCTGACAAATTAATCCAGGTAGTTCAAGAGCCAATGGCTGCTGGCAAAGCAGCGCTAAACGTCAGCGTTAGCATTGGGGTTGCTCTGTATCTACCCGCCAGCGCAGAGACCGCCAACGAACTGCTAAAGCGTGCCGATGTGGCGATGTATGAAGCCAAGCGCTCTGGAAAAGCCCAAGTGCGTATTGCCCACCCTGTTGATAAAGCTTGTTAAGCACCAGGGAAACCTTCAAGGACGAGCATGATTCGAACGATTTTGACCACCCCAGAAGGCGAAACTCACGAGGGCGATGAACGCCTAATGGCCGTGTGGCACTCCAACCCTGGCAGCCATATCTGCATCGATATGCAGGGCGAGTCCCAACAAAGTGAGCGGGCGATTTTAGAGGCGTTTGAGTTCCATCCCATGGCGATTCAGGATGCCCACAAAGAGCGCCATCCGCCAAAAATCGAAGAGTTTGATAATCACACCCTAATTATTTATCGTGGCATCTCCTCCTTCGATGCCGAACTAAATTACCTGCCCCAACAGGTCTGTTTCTTTGTGGGCGAGCGATTTCTGGTCACCCTCCATCCCGGCCAAGCGCTCTCCATAGAACGGCTATTCAACGAGCACGGTAAAGCCCTACTGGCCCACTCGCCGGAACATGTCGCGCTGAGGGTGATGTATATTTCAGCGGGCTTTTATATCGATAGCCTACTTGAGTTCGAAACGGCGTTAAGCGACCTGGAAGACGAGCTGCTCGAAATGGTAATGATGTACTAATGCGCAAGATCATTACCTATCGCTCGCGGCTGGTTAAAATGCGCCGCATCTTTAGCTACCACCAGGGTATTACCCAAGAGCTCATCGCTTATGACTATGAGCATTTACCGCGGGAGGAGAGCGAAACCCTGCACGCGATCAACGATGTAGCGGATCGCTTCGAGCGCCTCTATACCTTGACCCAAATGTACTACGACATTTGCGGTGACCTAATCGATGGCTATATCTCTATTTCCTCTCACCAGCTAAATATCACCATGCGGGTGCTGACGGTGATTACCGCGATCTTCGTGCCTCTTACGTTTATTGCCGGGATTTACGGTATGAACTTCGAAAATATGCCCGAGCTGCGCTATCAGTACGGCTACTTTTTTGTCTGGGGAGCCATGTTGGGTATTGCGGGTATCTTGATTTGGCTATTTAAGCGCAAGCATTGGTTTTAGCCCGTGAGCGAAAAGTTGACGCATGCATAGGTGGTCGGTGGCTGAGTGTGGCATCCTCTCCAGTGACCAATACTATAAGGCATAAAGCCGTCGACTAGCGTTTTCACTGGGAGTTGTTCCATGACGATTATGATTATCGGGCTGCTGATTTTTTAGGCAGTCACTCTGTACGTATTTTTGCTGAAAACTGGCGCCAGCAGCAGATTGCCAAACACGGTGAATCCACTTGGAAAGTCGCCTATGCGGCGGTCTCCATCGTTGGCCTGGCCATTGCGATTTATGGTTTTGGGCAGATGCGCCTCGCCCCTCTCTATATCTGGTACCCGCCTATGGGAATGCGCCACGCGGTGGCGCTGCTGATGGTTCCTGCCTTTATTATGCTGGTGGCGGCCTACATTCCGCATAACGCGATTAAGGCCAAGCTCGGCCATCCCATGATGCTGGCGGTAAAAATCTGGGCGTTTGCTCACCTGCTGGCCAACGGACGCTTGGGCGATATCATCTTTTTTGCTGCCTTTCTTATCTGGGCTATCCTGGCGTTTAAAGCCGCCAAAAAGCGCGACCGCCTGACACCGCCTGCGCCCGTCAGTACGCATAAAATGGCCACCATTGCTACCGTGCTCGTCGGCTTGATAGCGTATGTGTTGTTTGCTTTTTATCTGCACACAGTGCTGATTGGCGTCCCTGTTTTTAGCTAATCAGTTTTGAGCAGTTTGACGTTAGCCCAACCTAGGAGTTACTCCATGGCCGAGACGACACACACGGTGCCCACCACCATGGCTGCCATGCTATTGACCGGGCATGGCGGTATCGAAAAGCTGGAATACCATCAGAATGTCGCCACGCCGCAGCCCAAGGCGGGCGAGGTGTTGGTTCAGGTTACCGCTACGGCGAAGAATAATACGGACCGCAAGGCGCGTGAAGGCCTGTACCCGACCAAAGACAAAGGTGATGTGACTTCCTTTGCCATGGGCGGCACCCCAACCTTAACCTTTCCACGGATTCAAGGCGCCGATGTTGCTGGCCGTATAGTGGCGGTTGGCGAAGGCGTTGACGCCAAGCGAATTGGTCAGCGCGGACTGCTGGATTTTAATATTTACGCCGATGAACGCCGGGATATCAATCTAACCCCAGATTACTTTGGCCACGGGGCTGACGGCGGTTTTGCTGAGTATATCGCCGTGCCTGCGGAGCAGTTTTATCACGTGCCTAACCCAGAGCTGCATGATGCCGAACTAGCCTCAATGGGCATGTGTTCGTATCAAACCGCTTATCATATGATGACTGCCGCCAAGGTGGGGGCCGGAGAGCGCGTTCTGGTCAGCGGTGCCAGCGGCGGTGTGGGCACCGCGCTCATTCAACTCTGTCGCATTGTGGGCGCGATTCCTTACGCAGTCAGTCAACTTGATAAAGCCGAGGCGCTCAAAGCACTCGGTGCAGAAACGGTGATTGACCGTGGTGATCTGCCCACTTTTGTTGAGCGGGTGCTGGAAAGCACGGGTGGCAAACCGATTGATGCAGTAATGGATTTGGTCGGCGGTGAGATGACCAATCTGTTTATCGACACCATGATTGTCGATATGCAGGGGCGTAAGAGCTACCCGCGCCTCTCCATTGCCGGTGCCAGCGGTGGCAACCTTAGCGAAATGATGTGGACCCGCATCTATCTTTATCAAGTACAGATATTTGGCGTTTCCCACGGCACCCGAGAAGAGGCCGAACAACTGGTGGCGTGGATTCGCAGCGGGGAGTTAAAACCAGTACTTCACGCCGCCTTTAAGTTGTCTGATCTGCACGCTGCCGAGCGCTATTTTGTCAATCGGGGTAGCAACTACCTGGGTAAAATCGTGCTTGTCCCCGATGCCCAGTGGGCACTCCATGGTGCGCCGTTCGCCCTTGAGAATTCCTCCACTGCCGTTTAGGAGCACCGCCAGTGCCTAACCTTCATACTATTCAGCTAATGGACACCCATGCAGGAGGCGATGTTAGCCGTATCGTCACGGGGGGGATAGATAGTCTGCCTGGCGCTACCGTGCGCGAGCAGATGGAGTATCTGCGCGATGACGCCGACGGTTTGCGCCGACTGCTGCTCGAAGAGCCCTACGGTATCCCGGAAATGTCGGTGGATCTATTGGTGCCGGCTTGTCACCCTGAAGCGGTGGCGGGCTACATCATTATGGAAGTGATGGGGTACCCCATTTACTCCGGATCCAACACGCTGTGTACTGCGACAGCGGTGCTTGAGAGCGGGATTGTCCCCAAGCGGGAAGGTATACAGCGGTTTAAGTTGGAAGCCCGGCGGGGTTAGTGCAAATCGAAGCGAAAGTGCACAACGGTGTGGTGGAATCGGTGACCTGTGGCGGCTTGCCCAGCTATATCGATACCTATCGCGATAAGATTCACGTGCCGGGTATTGGCGAAGTGACTTACTCCATCGCCTATAGCGGTGGCTTTTACGCTTTGGTCGACGCCACTGAGCTGGGCTTTAAGCTTTCCCGTGATGAGGAGCGTGCGCTTTCGGAGTGCGCCTACAAAATTGTTGAAGCGATAAAAGCGCAGCGAGGCTTTTCCCACTACACCCTGGGCGATGTAGGGCCGCTGCCATTTTTGCACTTTATGGGCCCTGAAGAGCAGATAGGGGAGGGGTATACACGTTCACGGTCAACGACCTACGTTCATCCAGGTGTTATTTGCCGCAGCACAACGGGCACCGGCACCTCGGCACGTCTAGCGCTAATGAATTACGAAGGACGTTTGAATGTAGGTGATAAGCTAGAGACGGTATCACTGCGCGAGACGGGGTTTATTGGCACCTTCATTGGCACCCATCAGGAAGGGGCTTACCAGGTCGTCGAAAACACCATTACCGGCCGCAGCTATGTACTGGCCCACTCGGATATCGTTATCAACTGTGATGACCCGATGGTCGCGTGTGGCGAGCTACACCATATATTGCGCGACCGTCACCCGCCGGAAGCCCTGCCTTTAGAAACGTAGCCTTTGGAAACATGGTCTTTAGAAACATAGTCTTTAAAAACATAGTCTTTAAAAACATAGCCTTCGACTACCAAGCGTTCCCATACCGGGGTCTTTTCGGCCTCGGTCATGCTGCCCCAAAGCGCAATTTCATCCAGCGTGCGGCCACACCCTTCGCATACCGATGTGGTTGGTTCAATCTGACAGATCTGTATGCAGGGAGAAAGAGGGCGCTGAGCGGGAGGTGTGGAGTCTTTAGTCATTAAGAGGCCGACACCTTACCGCGCAGCGATTTAATTTTGCCCTTACGGGTTTTGTGATCGACGCGGCGACGCTGTGAGCCTTTGGTGGGCTTGGTGGCGCGGCGTACTTTTTGCTGTTTGGTGGCGCTTTGTATCAGCTCTTTTAAACGCGCCAACGCATCCTCTTTATTCAGCTCAAGCTTACGATGGCTTTGCGCTTTAATAATCACCACACCCTCTTTACTGATGCGTTGATCAGACAGCGCCATTAAGCGCTCTTTATAATGAGTAGGTAGCGTGGAGCTGGGAATATCGAAGCGCAAATGCACCGCTGAGGAGACTTTATTGACATTCTGTCCGCCCGCACCTTGGGCGCGAATCTGACTGATATCAATCTCCCAATCAGCCAGGGTAACGTTGCTAGAAATGGTGAGCATTAATGGCCTCTGTGCTACTTATTGGCTTATAGGCTAGCACAATTGGCACAGAGGCGGTGGCCGTTACGCTCTCTAGCACGCTCAATTAACGGGCTAGATTGTTGACGGGTTGACCATCAATATACGCCAGCAGGTTGCTAAAGGCATCGCCAAAATAGAGCTCGTAGCTATCTTTTTCCACATAGCCAAGGTGGGGAGTGGCGAGCAAATTGGGTAATTCCAGCAACGAGTCTTGGAGCACAGGTTCAGCATCGAATACATCGACTGCTGCCTGACCAGGGCGCCCGGCTTTTAGCGCCTGCTCTAGTGCGCCGGGCGCCACTAACTGAGAGCGGCTGGTGTTGACCAGTAACGACGTTGGCTTCATTTGGGCAAGTGATTCAGCGTTGACGATGCCCCGGGTGTCGTCATTCAGGCGGAGGTGCAGGCTCAGTATATCTGAGCGCTGGAACAAGTCAGCCTGGCTTTCGGCCACTTCTAGCCCGACATCAGCAGCCCGTTGCCGAGTACCCTCACGGCCCCACACCAACACCTTCATTTCAAATGCTTGACCGTAGCGTGCGATTAAGCTGCCGATTTTTCCGTAGCCGAAAATACCCAGTGTGCGTCCTTTGAGACCGGTGCCTAGCGTGCGTTGCCAGCGGCCCGCTTTCAAATTCCCAACTTCTGCCGGTATGTGCCGCATAGCCGAAAGCACCAATCCCCAGGTAAGTTCTGCAGCGGCGTACGGCGAACCTGTCCCCGTCATTACGGTGACGCCATGGCGGCGGCAAGCTTCCATATCCACATGGGCAGCACCCCCTCCTGTCTGGCTAATCACTTTCAGGTTGGGCAGGCGCTCAAGTAGGGCCGCCGTGATCGGTGTGCGTTCGCGAATAAGCACTAACGCCTCTGCCTCCTGGAAACGTGCACTCAGCGCGTCAAGGTCGGTCAGCGTATCGTGGTAAACCTTTACATCGTGACCATCTAGCTGTTTGAAGGCGTCTAAATGGCGCACACAGTCTTGGTAATCATCAGGGATAACAATCTTCATTAAATGGAATCCTCAAACTGGCCGCATCGATAATGGCAAAACAGAGCGTTGTGGGCTTTGCTGTTATAAAGTGATACTAACCTGAAATCTTGCCACCAAGGAGTCATCAATGAGTGATTACCTATTAGAGGATGCACCGCTAAGCCCGGGGGTTATATACCGGCTGCTATCCGGTAGCGTTTGCCCACGGCCCATTGCCTGGGTATCTACCCAGGATAAGCAGGGAAATGCCAATTTGGCGCCGTTTTCCTTTTTTAATGTGGCCAGCGTAAACCCTCCAGTGCTGGCGTTTTCGCCGCTACTGAATGGTAGCGGCGAACGTAAAGATACCGTGCGCAATTTAAATGAAGTACCAGAGTGTGTCGTGCACGTGGGTAGTGAAGGGCTCATTGAAGCGCTGAATACCACCAGTGCCAGTTTGCCGCCAGGGGAGGACGAGTTTGCCCTGGCAGAGCTTGAAAAGGCTGAAATGATGGGCGTTAGCGTGCCGCGGATTGCCAACGCGCCCGTGGCGTTTGGTTGCAAACTGTTCGATATGATTAGCTTTGGAGATCAACCCTTGGCAGGCACATTAGTACTGGCTCAAGTCGTCTCCATCCATATTGATGATTCGCTGTGGGACGGTCGCCATGTGGATATGGATTTACTCAAACCTGTTGGACGTCTAGCAGGCAGCGATTACATCCGCATTAGCGATCGTTTCGCTATCGAAAGGCCCGCTTAGCAACCGGTTGAGATTTTAAGAGCATGATTTTTGGGATCATTTGGCTTGCTTTGTCAGCTTGTGAGTGAGTGTTACAGAGTGGGTAACAAACGTTACTCATTAATTAACGATAATTAACCTTTAGTCGTATATTCTCCTGCCGATAGTAATACACAGACAGTAATACTCAGATAGCAATAAACAAAAGTTCGGTAATGTGGCGAAAGTGTGAGGGGAAAGCTACGCACTTTCGCCCATGCTACTTACGTGGGGAAGTGATCTAGCTATTAAGGAGCAGATCAATGCGACGATTGGGAACCAAGTTGTTAAGAAAGACCTTGCTAAAAAGGGCTTTATTCACAATGGCTGTATTAGGCGGAGTGTTTGCTCCCCTATTTGCGCAGGCAGAGCTTACCTTTGGCATTGTCGCCCCGTCCAGTGGAGGCGCTGCACCGCTTGGGTTGGGCATGCAAAAAGGTATCGAAACCTACTTTGCCGAGGTCAATGCGGCGGGCGGGGTTAATGGCGAAAATTTGTCGCTGATTGCACGAGATGATCAGTACAAACCGCTACAAGCCGCCAGCAATACCCGACAGATGATTCAGGATGACGATGTACTGGCGGCGATTGGTAATGTCGGCACACCCACCGCTACGGTGACCATTCCCATTTATAATGAATATAAGACTTTGCTTTACGGTGCTTTTACCGGCGCCGGGGTGCTGCGCAAGTCGCCGCCTGATCGCTACGTGATCAACTACCGGGCCAGCTACGTACAAGAAACTGCCGCGATGGTGGATGGGTTGCTGGAAGCCGGTGTATTGCCCGAAGAAATTGCCTTCTTTACCCAAAACGATAGCTTTGGCGATGCGGGATACAATGGTGCCATCCAGGCATTAACTGCCCATGGCGTCGATAATATCGCAGCACTCGCCCATGGGCGTTTTACGCGTGGCACGCGCAATATCCATCAGGGGCTAGCGACTATTCTGGAAGCACCAGTGACGCCTCGCGCCATTATCATTGTCGGTACCTACGGCCCCGCCGCTGATTTTATTCGTGAAGCGAAAAACGACTTACCTGACGCGGTATTTTTGAATGTCTCTTTTGTGGGTAGCCAGGCGCTTATGGATGAACTTGGTGAACTGGCCGAAGGCGTCATTATTACTCAGGTAGTGCCCCCCCTGGATGCTGACTTGCCCGCCGTAGAAGCTTACCGTGCAGCGTTGGATGCCCATGCCAGTGGTAGTGAACCGGACTTCATTTCGCTCGAAGGTTACCTGGCCGCGAAGCTCTTTGTGGAGGGTGTGAAAGCCGCCGGTGCCAACCCAGACCGTGACGCTATCGTGGATGGCTTGCTCGGTTTGGGGTCGGTTGATATTGGACTGGAAGAGCCCGTTAGCTTGGGACCGAACGACCATCAAGCCAGTGATGCGGTGTGGCCAACTATTATTGCCAATGGCCGCTTCGAGTCGGTGGAGTGGGCGAGCTTGTTGCCTTAAAGCTTCGATTCACAAAGCTTACGTTACCTGTAAGACCCTGACACAAGTGAAAACAGATAATGAAAAAAACCTTAAGTATTCGAGCAATGCTGATCAGCCTGTTCTTAGCAGCGGTGCTGGGCGCCGTGGTACTGGCGGCAACCGGTTGGACGACCAACCAACGGCTGATCGACTCCCAGCGATATATTACCAATGAAGTATTGCCGCTTCAGAATGCCAGCATGGGCATGGTGCTTACCATGGGGGCCTTTGGCCAACGCCATGCGGATTTGCTTGCCGCAGAAAGCATGACTGGTATAGATGAGGCCACCACTCAAGCGGCACTGGATGAGCGTTTTAATGATGCACGGCAAGGTCTCCATGAGGTTGGTCAAGGGCAAGGGTTGAGTGAGCTGGATAGCCACTATCAAGCATTGCTTGAGGGAGATACGGCGCTGGAGGCCGTACGCCGTGAAGAGCTGAGCCTACAGACCCAGATGGCTGAGCGCATCAGCGCAATGCAAGCGCTTATTTCTCAAGTAATGCTAAGTGCCGAAGATATTGCCGGGCGTACGGCGTTAGCACAGGTACGTAGTGACCGTGAGCAGCGCGTGTTAATGGAAGCTTGGCGCGAAGATGGCATGACCACGCTGCCTACGCAGTTATTAGATAATATGTATACGGTGCAAGCGGATATCGGCCGCTTAAGCGGCAATGCACGTATGGCATTAGCGCAGCTATCTGACCTTGGACGCCAGATGATGCAGACGAATAGCGCCGATGCACTGGTCAACTTGCGCCACAATGAAATTTCTCAGCAGGTGGGTTTAGCTCGCCAATCACTGGCGGCGATCGCCGACGCTCCTAGCACCGAAGCAGATCAGCGCGCGCTAATCAACGATTTAGATGATGTCATCGTAGAGCTGGATGGGTTGATGGTATCCGATGATAACGCTGTCTATGAGCTTCGTTTACAGCAGTTGGAGTTAAGCGCCCAGGTGCAAGCGGCGCTCACTAATGTTGCCCAAGCCATGACTCAGATGCGCACGGCGCTAAGTGATGTCGAAGCGTACACCGTTGCTCAGGCGGATAGTGCCGCAACGCAAGCAGAGACGCTAGCCAACGCTGGTCGCTCGTTACTGATCATGGTCACTCTAGCGGTTATCGTGTTACTTGCGATTTTTGGCTGGCGCACCATGGTGCGTGTCTTGGGGCCCTTAGTCGCCATGCGTCGGCAGATGGAAAACATCAGCGGCGCCGCGGGTGAAAATGCCGACTTGTCCATGCGCCTTGAGCTAAAGCGTAACGACGAAGTGGGCCAAACTGCTCAAGCGTTCAATAATATGATGGATACCTTTGAAAGCATGGTGGCGCAAATCCGCGAAAGCGCTGAAGCCATCGCGGCCAGCAGCCGTCAAATTGCCGCCGGTAATGAAAACCTCTCCCAGCGTACTGACCAACAGGCGGCGTCATTGGCGGAAACGGCCTCAAGTCTGGAAGAGATTACTGCCACGGTGAAGCAAACCGCTGAGTATGCTGATCAGGCCAAAGACGCCAGCGGCAATGTCGATCAGCGTGCCCGCGCCGCAGGCGATGTGTCCACGCGCACGACGTCGGCGATGAGTGATATTCGCGAGGCAAGCGAGAAAATTACCTCGATCATTAAAGCCATCGACGATATAGCCTTTCAAACCAACTTGCTGGCGCTCAACGCATCTGTTGAAGCGGCGCGTGCAGGAGAGCAGGGGCGTGGGTTTGCCGTGGTGGCCCAGGAGGTTCGCAAACTAGCCGGACGCAGCGCCGAAGAAGCCGCCCAAATTCGCCATTTGGTAGACGATAGTGTCGCCAAGGTAAGCGAAGGTGAGCAGTTGGTAAACGCCTCAAGCAAACACCTGCAGGAAATCATTGATAGCCTGAGTGAGGTAACACGCTATGTTACCGAAATTGCGGGAGCGACCCATGAGCAATCGGCTGGGATCGACCAGATCAACCAGGCGATTTCGCAGTTGGATCAAGTGACCCATCAGAATGCCCGCTTGGTACAAGAAGCGACCACTGCCAGCCACACGTTGGATGATCGTGCCGGTGACATGCATGCGCTGGTAGGGCGCTTCCGTGTTAGCGACCATGCCGGACAACCTCAACTGACGCTGCCGCCGCAGAAGGAAGTTTCACTGTAGTATTGACCTACTACCCGATGGCTGGGCGCGCTTGCTAGTCTGATCTAACACGCCCCGCGTGTGCTCAAACACTCGATCAATAACCATAAGATAGATAAGAGGAGCACTGAGATGAGCAGCAAGCGCATTTTAATGATCACCGGTGATTTCACCGAAGATTATGAAACCATGGTGCCATTTCAGGCACTCATGGCCGTTGGCCACCGTGTCGATGCTGTCTGCCCTGGGAAAGCCTCAGGCGATACGGTGGCGACGGCAATTCATGACTTTGAAGGTGATCAAACATACTCCGAAAAGCCCGGCCACCGCTTTGCATTGAATGCCGATTTTGCCAGCATTAACCCCACCGATTACGACGCCTTGGTGGTGCCTGGTGGCCGTGCCCCAGAATATCTTCGTTTGAACAAAGAGGTGCTAACCATGGTTCAGCACTTTTTTGAGACCAACAAGCCCGTGGCGGCGATTTGCCATGGTGCTCAGCTATTAGCCGCTGCAAAAGTACTGGAAGGGAAGCAGTGCTCCGCTTATCCGGCCTGCCAGCCGGAGGTGGAGCTTGCCGGTGGTCACTTTGCCAATCTGGAAGTAACCGATGCGGTAACCGATGGCAACCTGGTTACTGCCCCTGCATGGCCTGCACACCCAGCTTGGCTTGCGCAGTTTATGACACTACTGAATAAGTGATATTGGTCGCAGGAACTTATGACGCTTGCGCCCGGCAGTTGCCGGGCGCTCTTGTTTGCCGTGTCCATAAATGCCGCTATGCTAAGCGTAGATACCAAGACACGAGAGACAACGCCCATGTGTAAGCTCTTTATTCAAGCCGACCCGTCGCTTTGGCGCAGCGAGACGCACTCGCTGCGCATCGATGGTATGGTCACCAGCGTGCGTATGGAGAATTACTTCTGGCACATTCTTGAAGAGATTGCCCAGCGGGATGGAATGAACACCGCGCAAATGATTACCCGGCTGTATCACGAATCCATTGACGCTGGGCATGATTTGGGTAACTTCACCTCGTTTTTACGCGTTTGTGCCCTGCGTTATCAAGCGCTTCAGTTGAGTGGAGATATCCCCACCCATCACCAGGTGCCTATCGCCACCCTGGATGCTGAGCAAATTTTAGCGCGCGAAGATAGCCATAAGCGCGATCAGATACATTAACGAATACGAGCTATTTAAGCCGCGCTTCCAGCGACGTTAAAAACGCTTCGATTCTTGCCGCGTTTGTGCCCACATCGCTGGCGCCCAGGCGCGATGCCGAGCGCATGTCTACCTGCACCCCGTTTTCAATCTCGGTTAAGCGAATGACCACATCATCCTCAAAGCCAAACCAGCGGGTAGTTGCGGTGGCTTCTATGTGATTGTCGGTGATACGGGCGATCCGCCAGCCCGCCTCCTCGGCCTCAGCCTGGGCGGCAGCCAGCACCGTTTGCGGCGCTTCGTCCAGGATCAGTGGCTTGATATAAGGGTAAGCAGCCTGCTGCTGCTGAGCGGTGGTATCGCCTGGATAGTCGACCGCGTTAGGTGCCGCTTCTCGTGCGTCAGCTAACGCTTCAAAGGCAGGAGGGTTTTGCGTATCTGTGGTGATGTCGTGAATCGCGGGCACCTGTTGAGCGCGTTGCCAATGCTGCCAGGGTATGTAAAGCAGTGCAGCCGCGGCGACGATGACCAGTGTGGCGATGAATGCCGGCCTGGAACGACGCACCAGCATGCTAAACAGCAGCGTGATAATACTGATCGCTATTGCGGCTCCGGCGGCATAGACGCCGTTGCGAAGTAAGTTAAACGCCTCACCTAAGCTGACGAGTTCGCCCCGGTAAGCAGGCCCAGCGCCCGCCATTATTAGGGCCGCCACCGCTAGCAGCAGAATGGCCAAGCCAGCCAGTATACCTGGCCAACGGCCTCCACGAGAGCGTACCGTTGTTAGTCGCGTTACCATGTTCTCTCCTTATCACCGCGTATTTCGCTATTCTTAGCACAAATACTTCGCCAATGGGCAGTGTGAACGTTTTAAACCAGACGATAGGATAGATATGACCGATAACGTAGCCGCGCTTCGCCAGCTACTGCTCAGTGCACCGCCTGATGCTCTACCCATGACGTATCAGCAGGTGGCTAGTGCACTAGCGCTCACGCCGCCGCGCACTATTGCTCAAGTCACCCAGGCGTTAGAGCAGTTAATGCGTGAAGACGCTGCCCAGCAGAAGCCTTTTATTGCGGCACTTGTCGTCAGCCGCCGAGGCGATGGTCTGCCCGCGGCTGGCTTTTTTGAACTGGCGGTCGCCCTAGGCCGCTTTCCTGCGGATACTGTACAGCATGAGACGGCTTATCGGGCTGAATTTCAGCGTGCTCTGAACGAGCGTTAGAAAGCCGATAAAACCGCAAATCCTTAGATTTCGCCACGCTGACTCGGCGCTTTACGCAGTGGATCAAGCAGCGGGCCAAGCCCGTTGTGATCGATTTCATGCATTAAATGCAGCAGCTGACCAATCTCCCCGGAGGGAAACCCTTCCCGTGCAAACCAGTTTAAATAAGGGCCGGGAAGATCAGCGATAAGCCGACCCTCATACTTGCCAAAGGGCATGGTACGCGTCACTAATTTTTCCAGATCCTCTGGCTTCATCCATTTACTCCTTTTTCAGGTCGCTGGGCGATTTCACCAATCAGATGAGCAAGCGCCCTAGCGGGTTCGTTTAAATGGCCGCTGGTAGGATGAATCAGACCCACATCGCGGTGAAAAGTGCGCTCGCCTAAATCAATCGCACGCACTCCCGATGGCCAGCGTGGCTGTGCTATCGCTTGGGGCACCAGGGCAATGCCTACTCCTTTGGCGACGAGTTTAACAATGGCTTCCAGTTCATCGACTTCGCATACTTCACGCACGTTGCAGTGATTGTGACGAAGGAAGCGATCTACCTGACGGCCCCCAAAAGAGGCACGGTCATAGCGGACAAACGGCTGCTGGGTGATGAGTTCCTGCCACTGGTCGCCGTCAATATGGTGCGGGACGATTAATCGAAAAGGCTCATGGGCTAGGGGCGTCCAGCGCAAATCGCTGTGCAGTGAAAAGGGCGGGCGAATAATCACTGCCATGTCCAGCTCCCCAGCGTCGACTTGATTCACTAGTTGCATAGATAGCCCAGGTACTACGCGAGTGCGACATTCGCGATAGAGGTGATGAAAGCGAGCTAGCACATCGGGCAACAGCGAGCGCTGTATCGAAGCGATGGCGCCAATGTTGACTCGTTGATTGGCTGGTTGACCCGCTGTGGTGTCACCCAGTGTGCTGTAGAGGGTGAGCAGCGCATGGGCTTGCTTTAACGTTTCCTGACCACGCTGGGTCAATATGGCGCCCCGCCCTTTGCGCTCAAACAGGGCTATACCCAGCGCTTCCTCAAGACGTTTCATCTGTGCGCTGACCGCTGCTTGAGTCAGGCCGATTTTGTTGCCTGCGGCGGCGAAGGTGCCTTCCTGTGCAACCGCAATAAGCGTTTTTAGCTCGCGGATCATTGATAAATCCTTTTTGTGAATCAGCTAAATAGTTATTGATTTTATTTTCCCATGAGCCGCCTTAGGATGAACAGAGTGGAGCCTTATAAAGTGCCCGCTAACCCTGATAACTTCCCATAATATGGAGAATGACCATGAGCCTTTCACCCTTCCATCTGGCGATTCCCGTTTACGATGTTGCGCTAGCCCGGGCGTTTTATAACGATGTGTTTGGTTTGGAAGAGGGGCGTTCCAGCGAGCAGTGGGTCGACTTTAATTTCTTTGGCCACCAACTGGTCATTCATGAACAGCCCAAAACGCCAGGGCAAGAGAGCGCACACACCAATCCGGTAGATGGACACAACGTGCCGGTGCCGCACTTTGGCGTGATCTTGACGTGGGACGAATGGGAGGCCTTGGCCGAGCGCTTGAAAGCGAGGGATACACAGTTTGTGATTGAGCCTTACGTGCGCTTTAAAGGCGAGGTCGGCGAGCAGGCCACTATGTTCCTGCTCGACCCATGTGGCAACGCCCTGGAATTCAAAGCGTTTAAAGATATGAGCCAGGTCTTTGCAAAATAAATTTTGCTAAATAAGCCCTGCGTTAAATCTCGTTTTAAGCTCGTAACGCCTGTTCCTGGCGGCGATGCTGAAGCGGCGGCTCGCCAAAGTAGCGCTTATAGTCGCGGCTAAACTGAGGCACGCTGCGGTAACCCACTGCCGCAGCTGCCTGTTGTCATTTCAGCTTCACGCCTGACGGGTGGTTCTTGCTGCTAGCATACCCGGTAAGATCATCAACCCAGCCAGCAACCAAGCAGGCCAACTACCCAAGCGAGTGAAGGGGGTCAGGCCCTCCATAGCGTAGAACTCGCCAGTAAGCGTTGTGGTTTCAAACTGTGGGGCGCGTTCAACAATTTGCCCATTGGGATCGATAATAGCGGTAATGCCGTTACTGGTGGCACGCACCACATAGCGACCATTCTCTAACCCACGTAGGCGTGCCATCTGCAGGTGCTGGTGGGGGCCGATCGAGGCGCCAAACCAGGTATCGTTAGACACCGTCATGATCACACCGCTGTCTTGGGCTCGGCGAGCGACCAACTGCGGGTAGATGATCTCATAGCAAATGGCATTGCCAATTGAGATCCCGGCGGCCTGCATCGGCGTTTGCTCCGTTGCACCTTTGGTGAACGTGGACATGGGTAGGTCGAAAAAATCGATCGCCCCGCGCAATATGCTCTCCAGCGGCAGGTACTCACCAAAAGGCACCAAGTGCTCTTTTTGGTAGCTGCCTTCTACGTCGCCAACGCCAATCACGCTATTGAAGTAGCGCTCTTGTTCGTCGCGCTGAACGATGCCGGTGAGTAGGGCGACGTCGGGGGGCAGGTTCGCTTGCACCCGCTCCAGGACTGGGCGAGCCTGGGTTTCCATCATTGGCAGGGCGGTTTCTGGCCAGATGATCAGGTCGACCTCATCAGCGACTTCGCGGGTGAGTTCACTATAGGTATTCGCCGCCGTGCGCTGCCCTTCGGGCGTCCACTTCAACAGCTGCGGCAGATTGCCCTGTAGCAGTGCCACACGGGTAGGTTCGCTTTCTGGCGTGGTCCATTGTTGGGGGAGTGCCAGGGGGATTAACCAAATAGCCGCAAGGGGGGCGAGTGTCCACCACTGGCGGCGAAGCAGCAGCTCAGCCCCCAGCGCGCCGCTAAGTGCGACTAGCAGCGAGAGCAGGTAGACGCCGCCAACGGGCGCCCAGGCGGCCAGCGGCGAATCGACAAAACCAGAGCCCAGTAGTAGCCAGGGGAAGCCGGTAAACAGGTAGGTACGCAGCACTTCGCCCAGCACCCAGGCGCCCGCAAAGCTGATAAACGCGAGGCGGGCGGAGGTAAAGCGTCGATAGAGCCAGAAAGTGCCAGCAAAAAACAGCGCCAGAATCGTCACGAACAGCGCGGTGAGGAAAACAGCTAGCGGTACGCCGGTGTAGCCGTAGTCGTGGATAGAAACATACACCCATGAGGTGCCGCTGGCGAACAGTGCCACGCCGTATAACCAGCCTTTCAGAGCCGCCTGGGCGGGGGTTAAGGTGTGCAGGCCAACATAGAGCAGACCAATCGCCACCGGACCTAGCCACCAAAGCTCAAAAGGGGAAGCCGTTAGGGTGGTGAAACCGCCCGCCACCAGGGCAGCAAGCAGCTGTAACAAAAACGCGGGGGGGAAACCCATAGCGATAACCTATCTACGGTAAGGTGCAAGAAAGTGGGTAGAGAGCAGCACGACAGCAAGCGCCTAGTCGGGCTTGTTCTCCTGGTCATCATCCTCTTCATCACCGCGGCGGGTGTCGCGGTAGGCTTCGAGTAGACGAATGCGCCGAGTGTCGGCATTGAGAATCACAAATCGCCAGCCGCCTAGAATGGTGTGTTCACCGCGCCGAGGCAGATGGCCAAATTGCTGCATTACCAGGCCGCCAACGGTATCGAACTCATCGTCAGAGAACTCGGTGTCAAAGCGTTCGTTGAAGTCTTCGATGGGGGTCAGCGCACGAATAGCAAAATGGCCATTCTCTAATTCGCGGATATCATCCTCTTCATCGGTATCGTGCTCATCTTCAATGTCGCCGACGATCTGCTCAAGGATATCTTCGATGGTGATAATGCCCGCGGTGCCGCCGTACTCATCCACCACCACCGCCATGTGATTGTGGGTATCCCTAAACTCTTTGAGCAGGCTGTTGAGCCGTTTTGATTCAGGGATAAACATCGCCGGGCGCAAAATGTCATCTAACTTGAACGCATCACGCTGGGCCTGTGTCTGGGAGAGTAGGGGGAGCAGGTCTTTGACCAGCAGAATGCCTTTTACATCATCCAAGTTCTCGCCAATCACCGGATAGCGGGAGTGACCGGTTTCCTGAATCAGCGGTAGGTAGCCGTCGCTGGTTTGATCCAGCGCGATGGCGGATACCTGGGAGCGGGGTATCAGCACTTCGCGAACCTGCTGGTCGCTGATCTCAAGGGCGCCTTCGATGATCATGATGGCGTCCTGATCCAGCTTTAGTTTCCCTGCGGTATGGCGTAAAAACGTCATCAGCTCATCCCGCGAGCTGGGTTCGTCATTGTCTCCGGAAAGGGCGCCAAAGAGTTTCTCGAGCCAGGATTTTTGATTGGGGTTGCTCGATCGGTCTTCGCTCATGCGTCAATTCTCTCGTTTGCGGGCAGACAGTTGCTATCTCATTGACTAGGTCGTCAGGTAGCTGTTTTATCACTGAAACGTGGGATAGTACCAGATTAGTTGCTACGTGATTTAACGCACCTACCGCCAAATAATAGAGAGTCAGGCTTTTAAGCGTCATCACTATTGGGCATGCGGGTGTGGTCCACATAGGGATCGGGGATGTTTAGCTCCGCTAACAGCTCGCGCTCAAACTGCTCCATCTCCTCTGCCTCTTGATCATCCATATGATCGTAGCCCATTAAATGCAGGATGCCATGCACGACCATATGGGCGTAGTGATGCTCAATCGGCTTACCTTGCTCAGCCGCTTCCTGGGCCACCACGGCATGGCAAATCACTAGGTCGCCGAGTAGCGGTAATTCCACACCCGGCGGGCTCTCAAAGGGGAAGGACAGCACGTTGGTGGTTTTGTCTTTGCCGCGGTAGTCGCGGTTGAGCGTTTGGCTTTCGAGTTCGTCCACAAAGCGAATAGTCACTTCAAGGCGCTGATCGTCTGGGTGGTGAGCAAACACACAGTCCACCCATTGGGTAAGCTGTGTTAACGAGGGGAGCTGGGGATCGTTGATCGCCGCCTGGCGATCAACGATGCATCCATTCTTTGTACCTTCACTCATCGCGAACTATCCCAAGCGCCTTCACGTGCCTGCATGCGTGCATCGCGCTCTTGCTGGCGCACTTCGCGGCGGGCGCGCTCTTCCACTTCCTGCTGGGATTCAAACATATCGTAGGCTTCGATAATGCGCTGAACCAGCGGGTGGCGTACCACGTCCTTGGCGGCAAAGTGGGTGACGCCGATGCCTTGAGTGTCTTTCAATACGTCGAGCACCTGAATCAGCCCCGAACGCTGGCCCTTGGGTAGGTCGACCTGGGTCACGTCGCCAGTAATCACGGCTGTAGAGCCAAAGCCAATCCGGGTCAGAAACATTTTCATCTGCTCCGGGGTGGTGTTCTGACTCTCATCCAGAATGATATAGGAGTTATTGAGCGTACGGCCGCGCATATAGGCCAGCGGGGCGATCTCAATCACCTGGCGCTCAATCAGTTTTGCGACTTGCTCAAAACCGATCATTTCGTACAGGGCGTCGTAAAGAGGGCGCAGATAAGGGTCGATTTTCTGGGCCAGGTCGCCGGGCAGGAAGCCAAGTTTTTCACCTGCTTCAACCGCCGGGCGTACGAGCAGAATACGACGTACTTCCTGCTGATTGAGTGCTTCTACCGCGGCGGCAACGGCAAGGTAGGTTTTACCGGTACCCGCAGGCCCAATGCCGAAGTTGATATCGTGTTCGCGGATGCTAGAGACGTAGCGTTGCTGGTTAAGCCCGCGCGGTTTGATCATGGTGCGCGGGGTGCGCATGATCACTTCATCGCCGCTGCCGGTGCCGTCTTCTTCCTCTTCCAGCGCTTCAAGCCCTGACTCTTGCAGGAACAGGTGCACGGTATCGGCGTCGAGTTCGCTCGCCGCTGTCTCGCGATAGAGGTGTTCCAACACGTTTGCCGCTGCTTTGATGCGGTTGGCTGGGCCCGCTAGTTGGAACACATTGCCCCGGTTGCGCAGCGTCACATCTAGGCGGCTTTCAATCAGCTTCAAATGCTCGTCCTGCTGGCCGCAAAGGCTAGCAAGGCGCTGCGGATCATTGGGTTCAAGGCTTAAGGTGATGATGCGATTGGCCTGAGGTGTTGGCTGGCTCAAGAGTGGGGAACCCCTCGTTAGTGTGTGTATCGTTCAGCTTACTGCCCCACCAGAAGCGGGGCAATGATCTATGCTAACTGAAAGGTACTTTATACAGTACGGTGCCGAGAGCAGGTTTCCGCGAGGGCGCTGTGAACCCTTCCTTGGGCGCTACTTTTGCCATCTGACCGCCATGGATGGCGGGAATGCCGGAATTGTTGGGAACCCTTTCCGGCCCTGGCAAAAGACCCTTGCTACAACCTGTTCTCGCACTCGTTATCGGGCATTTATAAATGCGTTAAACAATCAATAGCGCTCAGGTGAGGCAAGCTCACCGCGAAGCGAATTGGGAAATGCCTCGGTGATCTCTACATCGACAAAGTAGCCGATCAGCTCGGTGGGGTTGGCAGCGCGGAAGTTAACCACGCGGTTATTCTCGGTGCGACCTGAGAGCTGGCCAGGGTCGCGGGGCGAAAAGCCGTTAACCAGTACACGCTGTGTGCTGCCGACCATGCGGCGGCTAATTTGTGCGGTTTGCTGAATGATCCGCTCCTGCAGAATTGCCAGACGCTGCTTTTTGACACTCTCCGGCGTTTCATCCGGCAGGCCAGAAGCAGGTGTGCCGGGGCGTGCGGAGTAAACGAAGCTGAATGAATGATCGAAGCCGATTTGATGAATTAAATTCATCGTCGCTTCAAAATCCTCTTCTGTTTCGCCGGGGAAGCCGATGATGAAATCAGAGGAGAAGCTGATGTCCGGGCGATTGGCGCGGATGCGCTCCATCTTTTCGATGTATTCGGCCGCCGTATGCCCGCGCTTCATGGCAGTAAGAATACGGTCTGAACCCGACTGTACCGGTAGGTGTAGGTGGCTCACCAGCTCAGGGATATCGGCAAAGGCGTCGACCAGGCTGTCGGTAAACTCCACCGGGTGTGAGGTGGTAAAGCGGATGCGGTCAATGCCCTCTACCGCCGCCACACAGGCAATCAGTTCGGCCAGGTCGATTTCATCGCCAAGCTGGTTCTCACCACGGTAGGCGTTAACGTTCTGGCCCAGTAGGTTGATCTCGCGCACGCCCTGGTCGGAAAGATGGATGACTTCATCCATTACCGCTTCGAAGGGGCGTGAGACTTCTTCACCGCGGGTATAGGGTACCACGCAGAAGGTGCAATACTTGGAGCAGCCTTCCATGATCGATACAAACGCCGTCGCACCGTCGGAGGTGGGCTTGGGCAGGTAATCGAACTTTTCGATCTCGGGAAAGGTGACATCCACGGCAGCAATCTGGTTGTTACCACGGGCATCCAGCATGGAGGGCACGCGGTGAAGGGTTTGCGGCCCGAATACCATGTCCACGTGAGGGGCGCGCTTGCGAATGGCTTCGCCTTCCTGGCTCGCCACGCAGCCACCTACGCCAATCACCAGGTTCGGATTAGCGTCTTTCAGTTTTTTCCAGCGTCCCAGCTGATGAAACACCTTCTCCTGCGCTTTTTCGCGAATCGAGCAGGTGTTGAGCAGAATGACGTCGGCTTCACGCTCATTATCAGTGAGTTCGAGCTGGTGAGATTCGCCGAGCAGATCCGCCATGCGGGAGGAGTCGTACTCGTTCATTTGGCAGCCGTGCGTTTTGATGAAGAGCTTCTTCGCCATCGGTACCTGTCATCTATGAGTCGTCGGTGGACGAGGATGAATGGAGTGTTGTCGCGCGGTCGGCAAGTATGCTGTGCCAACCACTGTCATGTATAGGCGCATTATACGGATACAGGAAACCAGCGGCTAGCGTTCATCCATAATCGATACTTGACCCTCACGTTTCTATGAGTATACTACGCACCGTGTTTGAGCAGTTCCTCGATAGCTCAGTTGGTAGAGCAAATGACTGTTAATCATTGGGTCGCAGGTTCGAGTCCTGCTCGAGGAGCCAATCTTTCGCTGGGTTTTTTTAATCTACCTGGTAATGGTTGGGTTCTGTTTTAGACACGACAACTTACAATGTTCCTCGATAGCTCAGTTGGTAGAGCAAATGACTGTTAATCATTGGGTCGCAGGTTCGAGTCCTGCTCGAGGAGCCAAGTTGTCCTGCTGTTGATTGATATCTATACGTTGTTCCTCGATAGCTCAGTTGGTAGAGCAAATGACTGTTAATCATTGGGTCGCAGGTTCGAGTCCTGCTCGAGGAGCCATTTAGTTTTCCGCACCACATCCTTTCCTTTTTTTGTTTCCCGATGCTAACTATGGCGTCAGGGTGTTTTGTCGTGTCTGTCTGTTGCGTAACCGAGTGGTGCTTACCGCCAGCGATGGTTGTGACGTAAACTATATACAGTGCATAGATGGTTAATCGGTCTGGGGCCTTTATGGTGGGTAAAGTAAATACACCGCAAGCCTTGCAGGTGTTTAAATGTTTAAGCGATGAAACGCGCTTGATGTTGGTGCTTCTGGTGGCTCAAGAGCAAGAGCTTTGCGTGTGTGAAATGACCCATGCGCTGCAGGAGTCGCAACCTAAGGTGTCGCGCCACTTGGCGCAACTGCGTCAGTGTGGGCTACTGAGTGACCAGCGCGAAGGCCAGTGGGTCTATTATCGGCTTGCACCAAAGCTACCTGCATGGGCCCTTGAGATTATTCGCGCGGGGAGTCAGGGCAGTGCCGTTCAGTTAGCGGCGCTGACTCGGCGCTTAACTAAAATGGGTGACCGGCCAGCGCGTCTGGCGGCGCTATGTTGAAACTAGGTTTAAGGCCAGAGTGTTAAAACCAAAACGCCGCCCCTTCGCAGGAGGCGGCGTTTTTTAACTGGCTTATTTTATTCGGCGTACTTAGCGCTTTGCGGCTAGCCGCTGGGTGTCTTGCAGGTGGGCGTAGTCGAGCAAAATTTCAGCCGATTCGAGTACATAGGCGCGATCAACGGCCAGTGCGTCATCTTCGCCGTTTTCCTCTTCACTGGCAGCCTCTGCGTCTTCAATTCCGACGCCTTCGGTAGCATCCGTCCGGGCATCCATCCACTCGTCCAGTTCTTCAAGACCCAGCGCGCGCCGGCGTTGGTTTTCCAGCGAAAGCTGCTCGGCTTCCTGGGCTTCCATTTCTCGCTTACGCTGCTCGCGGTTTAAGCTCACGCTGGTGTGTTGCTCGCGTAGCTGGCGGGCCAGCGCGGACTGACGCTCTAAATAGCGGAAGTTAGCGTTGTCCTGAGCGCGTGTATCGTGCTGGGCAATCAGCTTGTCCAACACCGTTTCGGGTTCGCCATAGCGGCGGTATTGAACATTCTGCACGGTGTCCCAGGCCAGGGCGTTGTCCAGGCTGCTTTCACCGATACGCTCGGGGTCAATCAGGCTGGGGAAGTCGATATCCGGCTCAACGCCACGGTTCTGGGTGCTGTCGCCGGAAATACGATAGAACTTGGCGCGGGTTAGCTTGATTTGTCCATGGCTCAGGTCGTTAAGCGTCTGCACCGTGCCTTTGCCAAAGGTGGGCGTGCCCAGTACCAGGCCGCGACCATAGTCTTGAATGGCACCGGCAAAGATCTCTGAAGCGGAGGCAGAAAGGCGATTCACCAGCACCCCTAGTGGGCCGTCATAGAGCGTACCGGCTTCGCTGTCACCATACAGCTGAATACGGCCCTGGGCATCACGCACTTGTACGGTGGGGCCGCGATCAATAAACAGGCCAATAAGTGAGTTGGCTTCTTGTAACGCGCCGCCGCCGTTGTTGCGCAAGTCAAGTACGATACCTTCCACACCCTCTTCTTTAAGCCGTTCGACTTCCTTGGCAACATCACGGGTAGTGCTGCGATACTCCTCTTCACCCGCTTGCCAAGCGTCAAAATCAACGTAGAAAGTAGGGATGTTAATCACCCCAAGGCGGTGAGGTTCGCCGTCGCGCTCGACTTCAATCACTTCACCGTGAGCGGCTTGATCTTCAAGGCTGACGGTGTCGCGGGTAATCTCAACGGTCTGGGAGCGGGTCATATCCACCGCTTGGGCGGGCACCACGTCCAAACGAACCACGGAGCCTTTGGGGCCACGGATGAGATCCACCACGTTGTCGAGGCGCATGCCTACCACATTGACCATCTCGCCCTCTTCCTGGCCTACAGCGATAATGCGATCCGCTGGCTCAAGCACGCCGGCGCGCTCTGCAGGGCCACCAGGCACAAGGCTGGAGACTTTGACATATTCACCGTCCGACTGAAGTAGGGCGCCAATACCTTCAAGGGAGAGGCTCATCTGAATATCGAAAGATTCGCCCTGGCGGGGGGAGAGGTAGCCAGTATGTGGGTCGATACTGCTAGTAACGGCTGCCATCAGTACGCCAAATACATCCTCAGACTCGGTTTGCTCCAGCCGTGTTAGTTGGCCTTCATAGCGTTGGCGCAGGTTGTCTTCAATCTGTTCGCTATCCTGGTCGGTCAGGGCAAGCGTTAAAGCGTCGTTTTTAAGCCGCTTGCGCCATAGCTCGTCAAGCTCGCTTTGCCGGGATGCCCAGGGTGACTCTTCACGATCAATTTCTAAACGCTCATTGCTTTCGAAATCGAAATCAAGGCCTTCGTCCAACTGCGCGAGCAGCGACTCAAGGCGCGCCCGCTGGCGCTCACTGAAAGCGTTATAGAGATTAAACGCATCATCCAGCTCGCCATTGAAAAGGGCGTCTGCCATGCCCGTCTCCAAGTGACGATAGGGCTCGATGTCGCTGCGTAGTAGGTAGGCGCGCTGGCCATCCAGAATGTCCAGATAGCGTTGGAAAGCGTCCTGCGACCACGCTTCGTCAAAAGTAATATCAGCATAGTGGCCGTAGCGGAGCGAGTCCGCAATTTCCACTGCCGCCTGGCGTTGTTCATCGGTCGGTTCAAGTTGCGCGAAGGCGGCTGGGCTGGTAATAACCAGCATGACAGCCAGGGCGACCGAACGCGAAAGCGTTGCAAACAAGCTCATCAGTCAAGCTCTCCCGGATTTGTGTACACTCATTCTTCCCTAGACTCGCATATGACCCATGAGTTGCGTAGGTCGAGGGAGTATTGTAGCAGGTCACCTGCGCTATGAGACTCAATCATTACTGTTATGAGGATTTCCATGTCCGAGACTTTCAACGCTGATCGTTTAACGCGGTTATGCGATTTTCTGCGCCAGTCACCGACCCCTTGGCACGCTGCCAGTAATATGGCCGCGCGATTGGAGCAAGCCGGTTTTCAGCGGCTGGAAGAGAAGGCTAGTTGGCAGCTAACGCCAGGCAAGCGCTACTACGTCACCCGTAATGACTCCTCAATTATTGCGTTTCAACTGCCTGAGTCTGAATTGACGGCGCTGCGGATGATGGGGGCTCACACCGATAGTCCGGGCCTGCACCTAAAGCCCAACGCTACTCAGTGTTCCGCTGGTTGGCTGCAGATGGGCGTGCAGGTATACGGCGGTGTTTTGTTGGCGCCGTGGTTTGATCGTGATCTTGGGTTGGCGGGGCGGGTGTATGTGCGCCATGCCGATGGCCGCTTGGAAAGTGTGTTGCTCAATATCGACAGGGCGATTGCCGTGGTGCCAAGCCTTGCGATTCACCTGGATCGTGATGTCAACGCTGGCCGTCAGATCAATCCGCAGACGCAAATGGCGCCGGTGTTAATGCAGAGCGACTCTGCCACTTTGGAGCAGCTGTTGGCGCAGTGGGTAGAAGAGCAGCATGGGCTGCGTGCTGTGGAAATAGTTGATTTCGAATTAGCCTTTTACGACGTTCAGCCACCCTCCTTGGTGGGCGTGAAGCAAGAGCTGGTAGCGAGTGCCCGACTGGATAACCTGCTCTCCTGCTTTATAGGTTTAGAAGCGCTGCTTGCTTGCGATGGCAGCCAGGGCGCTTTGTTGGTGGCCAACGATCACGAGGAGGTCGGCAGTGCCAGTGCCTGTGGTGCTCAAGGCCCATTCTTGGCGGATGTGCTAAAGCGCATTAATGGCCAAGTGGGCAAGGGGGGCGACGAGTCGCTGATTCAACTGATTCAGTCGTCGCTGATGATCTCTTGCGATAACGCCCACGCGCTCCACCCTAACTTTCGCGATAAGCACGATGAGCGCCATGGCCCGGCGATTAACGGTGGCCCGGTCATCAAGGTGAATGCCAGCCAACGTTACGCCACCAATAGTGTCACTGGCGCGCTGTTTCGCGATGTGTGTCGTGAGGCTGACGTACCCGTGCAGTCGTTTGTAACCCGGGCGGATATGGGCTGCGGAAGTACGATTGGCCCGATTACCGCCACCGAGTTGGGTGTGCCCACCATTGATGTGGGAGTGCCTCAATGGGCGATGCATTCGATTCGGGAGACCGCGGGTACTAAAGATGTTGAGTGCCTCACCCGTGCTCTAACGCAATTTCTAAACCGCCCGACATTAAGCTAATCTAAGCAAATAGGTGAATTTTATTTAGCAGTAAGCGTTTGGCAACATAAAATAAAAAAGCCCGCTAATAAAATTAGCGGGCTTTTAATATGTTTGGTGGCTACGCCCTGATTTGAACAGGGGACCCCATCATTATGAGTGATGTGCTCTAACCAGCTGAGCTACGTAGCCTTTCAACGGGGGCGAATGATACTGATAACCCCGTCTTTCGTCAATCTTTTATTGTCGTAAGTGTGCTGGCTGCTGATTACACATTAAAACGGAAGTGCACTACATCGCCATCTTTGACAATGTACTCTTTGCCCTCCAGGCGCCACTTGCCAGCGTCTTTGGCTGCCTGTTCGCCGCCTAGCGATACGAAATCCTCGTAGGCCACCACTTCAGCGCGGATAAAGCCTTTTTGGAAGTCGGTGTGAATCACGCCTGCGGCTTCTGGGGCCGTGGCGCCCTCTTTGACTGTCCATGCGCGCACTTCTTTAACACCGGCCGTGAAGTAGGTTTGTAGGCCTAGCAGTGAGTAGCCCGCGCGAATCACGCGATCAAGGCCTGGCTCATCCATGCCCATCTCGGTTAAGAACATTGAGCGCTCTTCGTCATCCAGCTCGGCGATTTCGGCTTCCAGCTGGTTGCATACGGGCACCACCAGTGCGCCTTCCTCAGCGGCGATTTCATTAACAATATCCAGGTAGGGATTGTTCTCGAAACCATCTTCATTAACGTTGGCGATATACATGGTCGGCTTCAGCGTCAAAAAACCGAAGCTTTTCACCTGGCGCTGCTCTTCTTCGCTTAAGCCAAAGCTGCGTAGCGGCATGCCTTCCGCCAAGTGGGGCTGGATACGGTCAAGAATTGCCTTGGTGGCAATGGCATCCTTGTCGCCCCCCTTCACCGAGCGAACCAGGCGCTGGCTGGCTTTTTCGACGGTATCCAGGTCGGCCAGCGCCAACTCTAGATTGATTGTTTCGATATCGGCGCGTGGGTCGACCTGGTTGGCTACATGGATGACGTTATCGTTGTCGAAGCAGCGAACGACGTGGGCAATCGCTTGTGTTTCACGAATATTGGCCAGGAACTTGTTGCCCAAGCCTTCGCCTTTGGAGGCTCCAGCAACCAAGCCTGCAATGTCGACGAACTCCATGGTCGTGGGCAGTACTTTCTGCGGCTTGACGATCTCTGCGAGCTTATCAAGGCGCGGATCCGGCATCGGTACGATACCCACGTTCGGCTCAATGGTGCAGAAGGGAAAATTTTCTGCATCGATGCCTGACTTGGTCAGTGCATTGAAGAGTGTGGATTTGCCGACGTTAGGCAGGCCGACGATGCCGCAATTGAAACCCATAAAATGTTCCTGAGAATAAAGTGGTAGGGCGTAAAAGTAACCGCCATTCTACGAGATGCGCAGGCCGTCAGCTACCGGCGTGACTAGCCGGCTTTTGGCGACGTCTATTCTGGCTTGAAGCTATGTAGCTGGTTCATGGCTTTGGCCCAGTCACCCGCGAGCGCTAGCGGTAGCGTGGCGATGCACTCATCCAGGGCACGAAAAATAGCTTCGCTCTCGGCCTTGCCAGGACGCCCCAGCACATAATTCGTCACCTGCCGCGCCTCGCCGGGGTGGCCAATGCCAATGCGGGTGCGGTGAAACTGCTTCTGATCGCCTAATGCGCTGATAATATCGCGAAGGCCGTTGTGGCCGCCGTGACCACCGCCGGTTTTGTAACGTGCCTGGCCGGGGGGGAGGTCGAGTTCGTCGTGAGCAACCAGTAGGTTTTCAGGGGCGAGTTTGAAAAACTGGCACAAGGCTGCCACCGCAGCGCCACTACGATTCATAAAGGTGGCGGGGTTGAGTAGGTGCAACTCATGGTCGCCTAGGCGTACCTTGGCGTAGTGGCCAAAAAATTTCTTTTCTGGGCGCAGCTCTGCATGGGCGCTCTGCGCAATCGCTTCTACCAGCCAGAAACCGGCGTTATGGCGTGTGGCGGCATACTCTGCGCCGGGGTTACCTAATCCAATAATGGCTGTTACCTGGCTCATCTTCCCACCTCATAAAAATATCCAGAAGAGCAACACTATCCAGAAAACATGGTTGACGCCGTCCCAGCGATGGCCCCAAAAAAAATCAAGCGCCGGGGCGCTTGATTCTAACATCATGTCAGCACCACCAGGGCTATGCAGGCATAGCCCCAGCAGAAGTGCTTGACGGAGGCTTACTCGGCGCTGGTGTCTTCTTCACCTTCGCTTTCACCGTCTTCATCTTCATCAACACGCACTTTTACTTTAGTGATGCTGAGTACTGCATTGTCGTGCTCTTCACCGTGGGACAGGTCAACCGAAGTGACGCCGGCCGGCAGGGTAAGGTCAGACAGGTGCAGGGTAGTGCCCAGCTCCACGGCAGTGATGTCGACTTCGATAAAGTCAGGCAGATCTTTCGGCAAGCAACTGATGGCAACTTCGTTGGCCAGTACGTGCAGTTCGCCGCCTTGGTCTTTAATGCCGACACACTTCTCTTCGCCCGTCACGTGCAGCGGCACGTTGATGGTGATTTCGTGAGTGGCATCAACGCGCAGGAAGTCGGCGTGGGTCAGCAGCGGCTTGAAGGGGTGACGCTGCAGGTCACGAACAACCACTTGCTCTTCTTTGCCTTCGATCATCAGTTTGATGACGGAAGAGAAGAAAGACTCATCTTCAATCGCTTTGTAGAAAGCGGTTTTTTCAACAGCGATGGACTGCGCGCCTTTTTCGCCACCGTATACAACGGCTGGCACTTGCTGGTTCGCACGACGCAGGCGGCGGCTCGCACCTTTCCCCAGGTCGTTACGAACGCTGGCTTTCAGGATAAAATCAGACATGGAATTGCCTCTTAGTTAAAGTAAGGAATACGCTGCCGACCGCGACCAGACGACAGCGCTTCCGTGGCCCCAAAAGGGGGGCTTTATCGTCAGCGAATTAGTGGAACATCGCGCTGACAGATTCTTCATTGCTGACCCGGCGAATCGCTTCCGCTATCAGGCCTGCAACGCTCAACTGGCGAATTTTTCCGCTCCGACGAGCAACGTCAGATAGCGGGATGGTGTCGGTCACCACCACTTCATCCAGTACGGAGTTAGTAATATTGTCGACCGCTGGGCCGGACAAAATCGGGTGTGTCGCATAGGCCACTACGCGCTTAGCGCCGTGGTCTTTAAGCGCTTCACCGGCTTTGCACAGCGTGCCTGCGGTATCGATCATATCGTCAACCACAACACAGGTGCGGCCTTCAATCTCGCCAATGATGTGCATCACCTGGGCTTGGTTAGCCTGGGGGCGACGCTTGTCGATAATGGCAAGATCGGCATTCAGCTGTTTGGCGATGGCTCGAGCGCGAACCACACCGCCTACATCAGGAGAAACGACCACAAGGTCGCTGTAATTCTGACGTTCAATGTCATCAAGCAGAATGGGGGAGCCGTAGACGTTGTCGACCGGGACATCAAAGAAGCCTTGGATCTGGTCTGCGTGTAGATCCATGGTCATTACACGGTCAACGCCCGCTTTAACCATCATATCCGCCACTACTTTAGCGGAAATCGGCACCCGTGCGGAGCGCACGCGGCGATCCTGGCGGGCATAGCCAAAGTAAGGCAGTACCGCTGTGATGCGAGTTGCCGAGGCGCGACGCAGGGCGTCGACCATCAGAATCAACTCCATCAAATTGTCATTTGTCGGTGCACAGGTGGATTGCAGGATGAAAACATCCTTACCGCGCACGTTCTCATTGATCTCGACTGCGATTTCGCCGTCGCTGAATTGACCCACCGTGGCGTTACCCATACGGCTGTCTAAGCTCTCGGCAATTTTTTGAGCGAGTGCGGGATTGGCATTCCCGGCGAAAACCATCAATTTTGACACGCGCAGCCACCTTTGCAGTGTTGGGGATCAGGGGAGAAAACGCAGATCATACTTAGGCCATATATAAAATGAAATTGGCTGGGGTACCAGGATTCGAACCTGGGAATGCCGATACCAAAAACCGGTGCCTTACCACTTGGCGATACCCCAACAATGGCCCTTCGTTAGCCGGGCGCTTTCAACTGCCCAGAGCGGGCTCTTACTAAAAGCCCAGAGCGGGCTTTTACTAAAAATAGCCCAGTGCAGCATGTAGAGGAGAGGTGTTGAGTCCGCGTGCAACCCATGTCGGCCAGTATTGTTCCGCTAATTGCGCGGTTGCCTGTGCTGTTTGCTGTGTTTCAAAAGTAGCAAATAAACAAGCGCCCGTGCCGGTCAACCGGCTGGGTGCGTGCTGTGCGAGCCAGTGAAAGGCTTCCGCAATTGGCGGATAGCGTTCCTTTACCACGGCTTCACAGTCGTTGCGCCACTCCGGCGCTCCCCCCTGCAGTGCGCGCGCCATAGTAATGGGGCGGCTGTCACGTGTCAATTGCGGGTCTTGGAAGACGCTGGGGGTGGAGACACTTATTCTGGGGTGAATAACCACAAACCAGGGAGTATCAAGCATGACCTTAGTGAGTTGTTCGCCGACCCCTTCGGCCCAGGCGCTATGGCCGTGGACAAAGACCGGCACGTCAGCCCCAAGACGAAGCCCGAGGCGGGCTAATTCTACAAGCGATAGGTTGAGCTGCCAAAGGTGGTTAAGCCCCACTAACGCGGTGGCTGCGTTGGAGCTGCCGCCCCCGAGACCGCCGCCCATGGGCAGTTGCTTTTCAATCTTAAGCGTAGCCCCTAATGGTGTGCCGCTATGGGTTTGCAATAACCGTGCTGCGCGCACGACCAAATTGTCATCGTGGCTAACGCCGCTCACCTCACTGATCAAGTGGATCTCCCCGTCACTGCGGGGAGTTAGCGTAAGCTGATCGCATAGATCGATAAACTGAAAAAGCGTTTGCAGTAAGTGGTAACCGTCATCACGACGGCCCACGATATGCAGCATGCGGTTCAGCTTGGCCGGAGCCGGGAGCGTTAACGGCGCGTTCATGTAAAAGCCTACCTTTACTCGCTGGCTTGCCACTGATTAACGACCAGCGTAATCCGCACATCATCGTAATGCATGACCATGCGACGGGGTAGCCACAGGTCGTCGACTTTTTCCCAGTCGCGGTAGTCAATTTCCCAACCGTCCTGTGCAAGGTGGCTTGGGAAGCCCAGTTCGTCGGTTTCTAGCTGATAGCTGCTGGCGTTGTCGCTATCCGGGTCACCGGGCAATCCGCGTACCCAGTTGGGCATGGCGGTGACGGGTAGCGACCAACCCAACTGCTCTTCCATTAGTGCTTCTGGGGTTTCTGCCTCAAAGCGGCCGTCGCTATTGGAGAGCGAGAAACGTCCCTCGCGACCTTCGAGCACGTTGCGCCCGCCGCCAAAGGGGCCGCTGATCAGCATACGGAAATAGTGGGGGGTTTGATTCCAATCCAGGTTGGTGCTGACATTCTCTTCTGGTGTACGCAATCCGGCTTTGCCGACCAGTGTCCAGGTGTCGAACGCCTCTACCTCAGCTTGCTGGCGTTCCCACTGGCCTGCCTGGCGGCCGCCTTCATCCATAGGCGCCTGGGAAGCACACCCGGCGAGTAAGAGTAGCGTAAAACCGGCAAACCAGAGGCGCGAAGAGTGTCGTGTCATTGGCCAGCGGCGGGAAGGGGACGTCAGTGTCAACATAAACAGGCTCCGTGTTAGGTAGTTACGGCGTAATACGCTTAAAAAGTGTGGTTCGCAGAGTTAGGGTGTCTCTGGCGGCGTTAGTTCAGGGTAGCGTTCAAGCAGCTCGTCGATCAGCGGATGCTGGTTCGTTCGCTGCATGATTTGCTGGATCAGTTGGCGCGCCTCGTCATCACGCCCCAACGCTTTGAGTACTTCGGCTAAATGTGCGGCAACTTCTTGATCAGGTAGCTGCGTGTAGGCACTTTCAAGCCAGGGTAACGCTTCTTCAGGCTCCCCGAGACGGAAGTAGACCCAGCCCATGCTGTCGAGTACCGCAGGGTTGTTCGGGTCGGCCTCGTAGGCGCGCTCAATCAGCTCAAAGGCTTCCTGTAAACGTCCAGGCAAGTTAAGGTCAGCCAGGGTGTAGCCAAGGGCATTGAGCGCTTCGGCATTGTTTGGGTCGGTGCGCAGTATCTGACGTAAATCCTGCTCCATGCCCGAAATATTGCCTGCTTCCCAGCGTCGCATAGAACGCATATAAAGTAGCGATGCATCATCAGGCGTACGGCTAATCTCGCGGTCTAATAGCGCATCGGCATCCGCAGGCTGATTTATCTCGTCCAGCAACTGCACTTCAAGCATCACCAGCTCAGAGAAGTAGTTATCGAAACGCATTCGCTCAATACGCAGGAAGGCACGAGCATCCAGTAGGCGATCCTCCTCAATCAGCATCTGCGCTGCCGCCGCGCGAGCAGGTAAAAATTCACTGCCCTCGCTAACTTGGCGGTAATAAAGCAGCGCATTATCGATATCGTCTTGCGCTTGAGTGATCGCGCCAAGTAAGTAATAAGCTAAATCCGGCACCTGTGGCTGGCCGATAAGCGGCTGCAACAAGCGTTGCGCGGGTTCGGGGTGGCCTTCCTCAAGATAGAGTTGGGCTAGCGATAAGCGTAGATCCTCATTACCGCCATGGCTTTCCAGTAGGGCGTTAGTCTGCACTTCCGCGGCACTAATATTGTTAAGACGAATTTCCGCCTGAGCCAGCAACAGAATGAAGCGCACATCGTCAGGCGCAAGCTCCAGGCCCTGCTGGGCAGCGCGCTGAGCAGTGGGGTAGTCCTCAACTTCCAGTGCCAAGCGTGCTTTCACTAACCATAACGCAGCGGATTCTGGGTCGAGTACTTCGACTTGATCAAGACGCCGCTGCGCCGGTGCGGTGTCGCCAAGGGTAGCCTCGATCAAAGCCGTGCCCAGCAGCACATCGCTGTGGTGTGGCAACTGGTCAGCGTTAGGGCGAGCTAAATGCTCCTGCAACTGCTGGGCAATTAACCTCAATGGCGCCTCCTCTTCTGCCGCGGCAATCTCGGCAAAGGCGGTGATATCGCCGTGGCCGCCCGCTTCGACGATATCCAGGCGCTGTTCGAGGCTGTCTAACCAATCGCCACGCTGGAGTGAGAAGGCCGCCAGCAAACGATTAGGCGCTTCTGCCTCAGGGTCAAGCTCTCGCCAGCGTAGTGCAGAAGCCTCTATTAATGAGGCTTCATCGCCAAAGCGCGCCGCAAAGGTGGCACGTTCAGCCAGCGCTGGCTCGCGGTAGCGCTTAGCCGCTTCCAGGTAGCCCTGGCTTGCGTAGCGATAGTCGCCACGCTGGCCCGCAAGCTCGGCGCCGAGTAGCGTGCTGAGTCCACTAGCATCAAGCCCCCGAGTGATCGGCGGCGCATTGTGCATCGGATCCTCGCCCCAGGTGCCGAGAGGGCCATCCTGTGGGCTGGGTGTTGATTGGCAGCCACTCAGCAGTAGAGCCGCAGAGGCAGCCGCGGGTAATAGTATTGAATGCCGTAACATAGCGCTCACTAATGAGAAGCCCGAACAGGTGGAGCCCATTAATACAGGGCCCGATAATGAAAAGCGAGGTCGCATGCGTCTCTCGATTAAGTGGCCGAATGCCCAGCATAGCGGCTTGCCTGCCTGCGGCAAAGTGGTGTGGGCCAGATGATAGCCTGCTGTGATAGAATGTTCCTCCTTGAAAAAGTGGTCAGCAAACTTTATGCCTACTTATGACAGATTATTGTAGGCAGCGCTTGAACCACGCAAAAGACTTGTTTTAGCAAGCCGTAACCGATGGCGCAGCTGCTTATCTCAAGAGCGGCTGACAAAAGTCCGACACACTAGCGAAGACGCATAACGCATGACGCTTCTTGCCCTGGGAATAAATCATCGTACCGCCAGCGTGGCCGTGCGTGAGCAGGTGGCTTTTACGCCAACGCAGCTTGAAACGGCGTTGGCAGAGTTGCGCGACCTGCCACAAGTTAGTGAAGCGGCGGTGCTCTCTACCTGCAACCGCACGGAACTTTACTGTGTCACGGATGCGGCTGGCGAACAGGCAGTACTCAATTGGCTCGGACGCTTTCATAACTTACGCGTCGATGAGCTGACGCGCTGTGCCTACCACTATTTGGACAACGATGCAGCGCGCCATTTAATGCGCGTAGCGGTTGGCCTGGATTCTATGGTGCTGGGCGAACCGCAGATACTGGGCCAGTTGAAAGATGCCTATCAGCAGGCGCGTCAATCCAAGGGGTTGGGCGGCGAGCTTGAACGTCTGTTCCAACACACCTTTGCGGTAGCCAAGCAAGTGCGTACCGAAACAGGGATCGGTAAAAACCCTGTTTCAGTGGCCTACGCTGCGGTCAGTATGGCCAGCCGCATTTTTGATGATTTTAGCCGTTCACGGGCGTTGCTCATTGGCGCCGGTGAAACCATCGAATTGGTCGCTCGCCATTTGCACGAAGCGGGCGTTCGCCAGCTTACTGTCGCCAACCGAACTCGTGAACGGGCTGAACTGGTGGCAGGCCCCTTAGAGGGAACGGCGATTACCCTGCAAGAGATTCCTGACGCCCTTGAACACGCCGATATTGTGATCTCTTCCACCGCCTCACCTTTACCCATACTTGGCAAAGGCATGGTGGAGCGCGCACTTAAAAAACGCCGCCATCGTCCGGTATTTATGGTCGACATCGCGGTGCCTCGGGATATTGAGCCCGAAGTGGGCGAATTGGCCGATGTGTTTCTCTATACCGTGGACGATTTGGAGGAGGTAATCCAGGAAAATCGTCGCCACCGACAGGTGGCTGCTGATCAGGCCGAGTCGTTGATTGAACACGGGGTGGGGAGTTGGCAGCACGAGCGGCGTATTCGTAGTGGCGGTGATCTGATTCGCGACTACCGCCAGCATGGCGAAGCGCTGCGAGATCTTTCCCGCGACCAAGCGCTGGAACGGCTGGCGCGGGGTGAAGACCCTGCTAAGGTCATTGAACGCTTGGCCCACCAACTGACCAACCGTTTGCTCCACCAGCCTACCCAGGCGATACGGGATGCGGCGTCTGAAGAGCAGCACGACTTGCTGAATGCCGCTCCACGCCTGCTGTTGCCTATAAAACCTGCATTCGAGACCACGCCTGCGCCCACGGTTAACCGCCAGAAGGATGATACGCCCGCATGAAAGAGACGCTACGCCAACGCTTAGACAGCTTCACCGAACGCTTTGAAGAGCTGGCGATGCTGCTATCGGATCCCGAAGTGATCAATAACCAGCAGCGCTTTCGCGACTACTCTCGTGAATACGCTGAGTTAGAGGAGCTGGTGGCTGCCTGGCAGCGCTACCGTGAGATCGAAACCAATATGCACGAAGCCGAGCAGCTAAGCCGTGATAGCGACGCTGACATGCGCGAGTTGGCGGAGATGGAGTTAAGCGAAGGGCGTGAACGCTTAGCCGAGCTGGATCTCGAATTGAAGCGCTTACTGGTACCGAAAGACCCCGACGATGGCCGTGGGGTGTTTCTGGAAGTGCGTGCGGGCACGGGCGGTGACGAGGCGGCTATTTTTGCCGGTGATCTGTTTCGCATGTACTCACGCTATGCGGAAAAACGCGGTTGGCGGGTCGAGGTGGTGAGTGCAAGCCACGGGGAGCAGGGAGGCTACAAAGAGATTATTTCACGGGTGAAAGGCGAGGGTGTGTACGCCCAGCTAAAATTTGAATCCGGCGCTCATCGTGTGCAGCGGGTACCGGCGACCGAATCTCAGGGCCGCATTCATACTTCTGCCTGCACCGTTGCGGTAATGCCTGAAGTGGATGACGTGGGCGATATCGATATTAATCCTGCGGATCTGCGTGTTGATACTTACCGCTCCAGCGGCGCTGGCGGTCAGCACGTTAACACCACCGACTCTGCAATCCGCATTACCCACCTGCCCACCGGTGTAGTAGTGGAGTGTCAGGAAGAGCGCAGTCAGCATAAAAACCGTGCTAAAGCGATGTCGCTGTTGGCCGCTAAGTTAAAGCGTAACGCCGTCGATAGCCAGCGTCAGACGCAGGCGGATGCTCGCCGTTCACTAGTGGGCTCCGGGGATCGTAGTGAGCGCATTCGCACCTATAATTTCCCCCAGGGACGGATTACCGATCACCGTATAAATTTGACGCTTTATAAACTCAATGAAGTGGTTAGCGGTGAGCAGTTGGATGATGTGATTAGCCCGCTGATTCATGAGTATCAGGCAGAGCAACTCTCGGCCCTTCAGGACGTCTGATGTCCCTTGATGCGCTGCTTAAACAGGCCGCCCAGCGCTTGCAGAGAGCGGGTTCCAGCTCGCCACGTATTGATGCTGAAGTGTTGTTATGCCACGTGCTTGGGCGTGACCGCACTTGGCTCTACACCTGGGGCGATAAAACATGCTCCCTCTGGGAACAGGCCCGCTTTGATGCGCTAGTGGCTGCCCGTGCTCAAGGTACGCCGGTTGCCTACCTCACCGGCGAACGCGAATTTTGGGGGCTGCGCCTAGCGACGTCGCCTGACACTCTGATACCTCGGCCCGATACCGAAACCCTGGTAGAGCTTGCGTTAGGCTGTGTGAGCCAGCCCACAGGCCGCATGCTCGATCTTGGTACGGGCACTGGCGCCATTGCCCTGGCATTCGCCAGCGAGCAGCCCGACTGGCAAGTATTGGGTGTGGATCTGCGCTTTGAAGCGGTCGCATTGGCAACCCGTAACGCACAAGCGCTGGGGATTGCCAACGCCAAATTCTTACAGAGCGACTGGTTTGCCGCCTTGGGAAACCATGTGGAAGAGGGGGAGCGTTTCGATATTATCGTTAGTAACCCCCCCTATATCGCCGCAGATGACCCTCATTTAGGTGAAGGCGATGTGCGTTTTGAGCCTCGCTCAGCGCTTGTTGCTGGTGCCAGTGGGATGGCGGACTTGCTACATTTGGTGAGCTCGGCGCAGCGTTATTTAGCGGCTTCAGGCTGGCTACTGCTTGAACATGGTTACAGCCAGGCTGACAAGGTGCGTGGGGCGCTCAAAGACGCAGGTTACCAAAACGTTGAAAGTGTTCGTGACCTGGGGGGGCATGAACGGGTTACCCTGGGTCACCTTTAATAACTGCCTGATTCATCAGTATTGGATCCTGCCATGAAGCCAAAAAATAGAACGCTGGACCGTATCGACCTTAAAATCCTGCGCTGTTTGCAGGAGAATGCGCGTATTTCATACGTTGATTTAGCTGCTGAAGTGGGCTTATCCACAACCCCTTGCCTTGAGCGCGTTAAGCGTTTGGAGAAAGCAGGGATTATTCGTGGTTACCAAGCCATCCTTGATCCGCGGGCTCTGAAGGCCAATTTATTAGTCTTTGTCGAGATCAGCTTGGAAACGCAGTCGCCAGCGGTCTTTGATGAGTTTCGCCGTGCTGTCGAGAAGCTGCCGCAGATTCAGGAGTGCCACCTCGTCTCGGGGCAGTTCGACTACATCTTGAAGTGCCGCATTCCCGAAATGGCTGCTTACCGTCAACTATTAGGCGATGTGGTGTTAACGCTACCGGGCGTAAAAGAGTCAAAAAGCTACGTGGTGATGGAAGAGGTAAAAGAGAGCTTCAATTTACACATCCCCGCCTTCGAGGAATTTGAGGATAAGTAAGCCGATGATGGATGACCAGGCGCTGCTGCGCTATAGCCGCCAAATCATGCTGCCCGAAGTGGATATCGAGGGGCAGGAGCGCCTGCAGTCTGCTCATGCAGTGATTATTGGGGCTGGTGGCTTGGGCTCTCCGGCAGCGCTCTATTTAGCTGCCGCGGGGGTAGGGCGCATTACCATCGCTGATGCCGATCACGTCGAGCTTTCCAATCTTCAACGTCAAATTGCCCACCAGCACGCCAGTATTGGTTTGAATAAAGCGCACTCTGCCCAGGCCAGCATGCAGGCACTCAATCCTCACTGCCACGTGATTGCATTAGATCAGCATGTGGCGGGCGAGCCGCTGGAGCGCTTAGTCGCTTCGGCGGATGTGGTGCTCGACTGTACTGATCGTTTCTCAAGTCGCTATGCGGTGAATGCCGCCTCACAAAAGACCGGAGTACCGTTGGTGTCTGGGGCAGCGATTCGCTTTACAGGCCAACTGGCGGTATTTGATCCCCGCGACGTAACTTGCCCCTGCTACGCCTGCCTCTATCCACCCGATGACAGCGGAGACGAAGCGCTTAGCTGTGCAGAAAGTGGGGTAATGGCGCCACTGGTGGGCTTAATCGGCTGCTTTCAGGCGGTAGAAGCCTTCAAGCTGCTGAGTGGTGCAGGTTCTGCCCATCAGGGGCTCTCCACCTTTGATGGCTTAAGCGGGCAGTGGCGGCATTTTCAAGTACCCCGTGATCCCGCTTGTCCGGTGTGCGCTCAGCGCCATTGATGCTGCTGGCAACGCTTTAATCGTTTGCTTTTACTTCCGCTGTCTCTTGCTCCGCTGGGTCGGCACTAAGGGGTGCACGTTTATCGGCGGTTGTCTTGGGCGCGTTAGCGCCTGAGGCGCTGTTCAGTGCAGCCGTTTTGGTTGTGCTTTCAGTGGCGTCGTTAAAGGCACTTTTCAGCATTTCGTTGTCGGGATCCATATCGATGCTGCCATGGAAAACACTGCCATCTTCCAATACCAGACAAGGAGCAACAATGGTGCCTGAAACCTGGGCACCTTTGTGGATCGTCGCGCGGTGCAATACCACTAAGTTGCCAATGACTTCACCGGATACATGTAGGGTGTGGGCGAATACATCGCCATTGATATACCCATTGACACCTAGGGTAACGGTATGCTGTTTACAAGTGATAACGCCGCTGACGCGCCCCTCTACCGTCAAATCTTCATCGCTATTAATATCCCCCTCCACTTGTGTATGTCCCCCAATTACGGAGAGGCTTGGACGCGCACTGCTGGTCGCGGTGCTGGGCATTGCTGATGAGCGCGTATCAGGTGCTATTGGCGTCGCGGCCTTGTTTTCAGGCGGGGCATTCTTGGCTTTGTTAAACATAGGGTGACTCCTAGTGAACGACGCCAGAGCGCCTTTGGGGTACATGGTAATGAGCATTAAATACCTTAATCGGCTTGGAGACGTCTTAAAGCCTGGAGTTAAGCCAAGTGAATGGGCTTATTCACGCCGCCGCAATATAACAGAACGAGTATAACGTTAGCTGGGGCAACTACATCTAAAGCGGCAGGAAGGGTATGGGCATTCAAGTATGGTTTATTGTGCTGGGCGTTGGCGTAATGACGCTGATCGTATGGGATGGCAAGCGACGTAAGCTAAAGCAGCGCTCCTCAAGTGCGGCTGGTATAACGCAAAAAAACAGGCAGTGGAGGCTGCGCCCATCTCCAATCAACCCGCTGAACCGATCTCACCACCCCAAGCAAATGCCTCTACTGTGTCGACTCCCAACATAGAGGGTATAACGAGTGGCAGCCGCATTGGGTCAGCCACCCACATTCTAGGCAAAGTGATCGCTGATGAGCCGGTACTTATTAAAGGCCGCTTAGAGGGTACGCTCATAGCGCCAAATCACCCTGTCTCTGTGACCGCCTCTGGCCACGTAGCGTCTTATATTGAGGGGAGTTGTGTCGATATTGACGGGCATATGGTGGGTACGCTTAAAGCCAATACCAAGGCCACGCTGCTATCGCGGGCACGCTTACAGGGGGTGGTCGAGGCTCCTCGCTTGGAGTGTATGGCAGGGGCTTGGCTTCAGGTAGACGTGGCTCAATCTGCCAACCGCCAAAGGGTTGCCATGGTGTTGTAAAGGCCATGTTAGGACGGGATCTAAATTCACCCTATAGCATTTTAGATTATTTTATATTGGCCGATATGATGTTGAATAAACTATAAATATTAAGGAATAAACCGAATGAAGCACCTCTCTATCAAATGGAGCCTGACTGCTGCGTTAGCCCTACTGGTGCTTATGATTGGCTTGATCAGTGGCCTTGGATTTTACTCCAGTCATAGTAGCTCGCAGGCGCTTGAAGAATTGGCTGCCACCAACGTCCGGCTCGTTAACTTAGCCAACCGCACCCAGGTACACGCACTTAGAGCGCAAACATTTTTAGACCGTTCGGCAAGTTTCAGTACCCAGGGTAATCCGGAAAAAGGGCAGGAAAGCCTTGCCATGGCCACAGAAGCGGTAGCTGAGGCAGAGGAGCGTTTTGATGAGTTTCGTGCTGTGCCAATCAATCCCGACGGCGCGCTGGCATCCCACCGTGATGCGATTATCAGCGCTTATGATGCTTTTGTGACGGAGGGTATTTCGCCACTGCTCGAGGCCGCGCCTTTTCAAATTCAACGCAGGCAAGAGGAGCTGGGGGCATTAAGCGCCGAACTGGATCTGGCCATGAGTGGTTTTATCTCTTATACAGAGGAGCGCGGCGCCAGCGTCCTTCAACGGCTCAATCGCTTGGCAACGACTATTGGTGGCATTGCCATTACCCTTTTAGTGATTTCACTCGTGGCGGTGGTGGTGATTCGGTGGGCAATGATGCGTAGCGTTGTGAGACCCCTTAGACGTGCCAGTGAACACTTTGCGAGGATTGCCGACGGCGATCTAACTGACCGGATTGAGGATCGTGGGCGCAACGAAATTGGTCAGTTGTATAGTGGTCTCTCGGCTATGCAGGAGAAGTTAAAACAACTGGTGATGGCGTTGAGAGGCAGTAGCGAGCGGGTGTTCAGCGGGGCAGGTGATATCTCTGTAGGAAGCCAGGATCTCTCTTCACGAACTGAACAGCAAGCCTCGGCTCTCCAGCAAACGGCCTCAAGCATGGAAGAGATGTCGACGACAGTCAGTAAAAACGCTGAAACAGCTCAAGAGGCGGATCAGCTTTCGGTCGCGGCGTCACAATCGGCGGAGTCAGGAGGCGAAGAGGTGGAGCGCACGGTGCAACTCATGCGCGAGATTGCCGCCAGTGCCAGCCAAGTCAACAATATTATCGGCGTTATCGACTCCATTGCCTTCCAAACCAATATCTTAGCACTCAATGCATCCGTTGAAGCCGCTCGGGCCGGTGAGCAAGGCCGTGGCTTTGCCGTGGTGGCCAGTGAAGTACGTTCACTAGCGACGCGCAGCGCTGACTCTGCTAAAGAAATTCGCCACCTGATTGAGCAGACCACCACGAAAATTAACGGTGGCGCTGAACAAGCGGAGCGCAGTGGCCAGACGATTCATCAAACGGTGGATGCTATTCGCCAGGTCACTACCCTGATGGGCGAAATTTCGACCGCGACGCGGGAGCAAAATAGTGGCATTGAGCAGATTAATGCTGCCCTTACCGAAATGGACTCGGTCACCCAGCAAAACGCGGCACTCGTGCAGCAAACCAGCATGGCCGCTAGCTCGCTAGAGGGGCAGGCCCGCGAGCTGGCCGACTTGATGGCGACCTTCCGCATTGATGAGAACACTGCCAGCGCTGTTGCGATGACGCATAAGGGCGCCTCACAGCAGCAACAGGTCGGCGGTCGCAGTGATCTCGCGCCGCGCCCTCATGTGACGCAAAGCAAAAAAGAGGCCGCCGATGAATGGGATGAGTTCTAGTTCTTAATAAGCTAAAAGCCGCCGACGATAAGTACGCTTATCGTCGGCGGCTTTTTTACATCTAGATAGGGGATTAACGCTTATGCGCGGGCAGCAACGCGCAGCCGCACATAATCTGCTGTCCAGTTTCCTTGCTCATCACGAAGACTGTGGCCCAGCAGCGTTAAGGTATTTTCCAGTACGGCATCGCGCACATCCTCGTCGAGCCCATGCAAGAAAGGGCTGGCAAAGGTTTCCAGCCACCCGATCATTCCAGCAGGCAGTAGCGTAGGGCGGGGGATTAGCTCAATGCTTTCTACTTTGAAACCGACGGTTTCCAGCATATGGCCATACTCGTGCGTTGTAGGGAAGTACCAGGGGTGACGCCCACGGGCACTAATGCCCCGAAACTGCAGGGCGGCGATCAAGGCGGTACAAATAGCAGCCACATTGCCATGACCGCCGAACTCCGCGACAAATCGGCCTCCCGGCTTTAAGGCACGCTTAACGCCAGCAAGCACTGCCTGGGGGTCTAGCATCCAGTGCAGCGCCGCATTGCTAAACACCGCATCAAATTCATGATCGAAAGGCAGTTGATGCCCATCAATGACTCGGGCGGTGATGCCGCGTTGGCGGGCGGCGTCAACCATTTCTTCTGAAGCATCTACCCCGAGAACATCAGCGCCCAACTGTATAAGGCGCTCTGTCAATGAACCGTCGCCACAACCAAGATCCAAAATACGTTCGCCGGGTTGAGGCGCTAATAGCTTGACCACTTCACTGCCTAGCTTAGGTACAAAGTTAGCATTCTGGGCGTAGTTGCTGGCATTCCACTCTTGCCCGGGTGCATTTTGAGAGGTATTGGTCATATTGGCTTCCTGGCGACGTTATTATTCCGCCACATGGCAGTTATCAGCGTATAGCCTTAACAGTATAGCTTGCTGGTGTCTAACTTATTAGATAGACAATGAAAATCTAATAAATAAGTCGCCATCGGCTCTCTGGTTGATAGCTTAGATATCGGCTCCGGTGCGCAACTTTTAATAGCGTTCTAGCAAAAAAAGCTACAAATATGCGATTTGTCTGCGCAGTGAGGTTGTAAATGTGTCCATTCGTACCGTGCTACAGCATTGATACTCCTATTGGCGTAATTGCCGATACCCATGGTGTTCTGCGTGATGAGGCTCTTTATCTACTTGACGGGTGCGAGCTCATTCTGCACTTGGGGGATGTAGGCAGCAAAGAGGCGGATATAAAGATCTTGCAACGTTTGGAGGCAATGGCGCCAGTGCACTGCGTAAAGGGCAATATCGATACGCCAACGTGGGCAATGAGTTTGCCCATACACCAGGACATCATTGTGAACGAAAAACACCTGCATCTTGTCCACCGCTTAGAGGATTTTGATCCAAGGACTCCCTGTGCGGCTGTTCTGCATGGCCACTCCCACAAGCCACGCAACGAACATCAGGAAGGAAAGCTGCTCTTTAACCCTGGTGCGGCGGGAAAGCGGCGATTCAAGCTGCCTATTACGCTAGGCAAATTATGGATTGATGAAAGTGGCGTGCGCGGTGCAATTATCCATTTGCTGTAGTCAGTTTTAAAACAATCAGCCAACCCCGTCATGTTGTACGAATCTGTTACTCTATCGGCTAGTTATGTCAGATAAGCGTTATCCAGAAAAGCGAGGCTCCATGAACGACGTTATTAAGTTACTGAAATCCCACCGTTCGATCCGCAAATTTAGTGATCAGCAGATTTCAAGCGAGTTACTGCGCGAGCTAATTCAAGCCGGCCAGGGTGCAGCCACATCCAGCCATGTTCAGGCATATACCGTTATCCATGTAAAAAACCAGGCGAACCGTGAGCAGATAGCCGAGCTGGCCGGAGGACAAGGCTATATTGCCACCTGCTCAGACTTTCTGGTTTTCTGCGCCGATATGAAGCGTCCAACGGAAGCTTCAGAGCGCACGGGTGCGAACGTTGTTCGCGGCATGACGGAGCAACTGTTGGTGGCGACAGTAGATACAGCGTTGATGGCTCAAAATGTAGCGGTAGCCGCTGAGTCTGAGGGACTAGGAATCTGCTATATCGGCGGCATCCGTAATAACCCCCAACAGATTAGCGATCTGCTACGCCTACCCAAGCACGTTTACCCGGTGTTTGGTATGTGCCTTGGCTATCCTGACCAAGCGCCTGAAGTAAAGCCACGCTTACCCGTGGAGGCGGTTCTCAAAGAAGACTACTACACTGAAGACGGTGAGCAGGTAGAGGCCTTCGACACCACGATGCAGGCTTATTATCAGGCTCGCAGCAGTAGTAATAAAGATACCGACTGGTCCCACAATCTTAAGCCCCTGTTCGATAACAAGTTGCGCCCTCATATGCGCGATTTTTTGATCGAGCGCGGTTTCGAAATGAAGTAAGGGGTGCAGCACACTTTTTACAGGACTTTTGGAGAAGAGAGCTTTAGTCACGCGACAGAGGTTCTCTTCTCCTTGCTTTCAGGAGCTTTACCGTATGCGCGTCTTTTCAAATCCCGTCGGATCCGGCTCTCTATGGTTCGACAATCTCGCCACCGCAGACGGTATCCCCGTTGCCTATGACCCCCAGGCCCGTGCCTTTGTGCCCATGCCGCCTTTCTGCATCAACCGCGACATTATCGGCTGTAACTGGATCGCCCCTAAAGAAGGCGCTTTTTGTCGCGCTTGTGCTATGACAGCGCTGGCGCCCGACCCTAACCTGCCCGATGCGATGCCAAATTGGGCAAAAACAGAAGCAGCCAAACGCTGGGTTTTAGATAACCTGGGCCGTTGGCACTGGTTCCGCCCGGAAGATCCAGGCGCACCGCCGGTTTTCCATCTATTGGCGGAGGGGCGTTCGCCTGTCCCCATGGGGCACATCGAGGGGGTGGTGACCATTAGTGTGGCCGAAGTAGACCCTGTGTTAGTCACGACCCGTCGAGAAGCACTAGAAGAGCCCTACCGCACGATGATCGGACATATGCGTCACGAAATTTCGCATATGCTTTGGTGGCGGCTCAGCTTACGTGAAGATTTCCTGGATGCTTTTCGCGAGATGTTTGGCGACGAGCGTCAAGACTATCAGGCTGCGCTACAGCGCCACTACCAGGATGGCCCACCGCCCGATTGGAAAGAGCACTATTTAACTACCTACGCCTCAGCACACCCACACGAAGATTGGGCCGAAACGGCCGCGCACCTGCTGCATTTAACTGATATTGCCGATAGCTTTGCAGCATCAGATCTGGCTTCGCCGGAGCTGCCAAGCCCCCAGTGGGATCCTTATGCCGAGCCTGATGCCGAGCGTTTAATATACGTGGCAGCAGCGCTAACCGTCGGGGTTAACCATGTTAACCGCTCGATGGGATTACCGGATCTGTATCCGTTTGTGCTATCAGAGATGGCTCGTCGTAAGCTTGCCTTTGTCCACGACTGGTTACGCCGGGGCGCGCAAGGACTGTGACCCGGAACGCTGATACCCCTGCTGATTGCCACCGTAATAGTGAAGAATTGTGGTGATCATCTATACTGCAATTCAAGGCTTTATCCGCATGCCTATAACAATAAAGTCGATGGCGCCATAAGCCATCGGTTACTCTGCATGGAGACTGTATATGACCCTGGATCGTGCTTACTACCTGTTGGCTGCCTTCTACAGTTTGATGGTCATCATTGGGGTGATTGCCATATTGGCTGGAGGGGGAACGCTACTTGCTCCCATTCATTTGCTGTTGGGTGCATTAGCCGTGATTGGACTATGGGGATACATCCTCAAACGAGGGTTCATGAACCCTCGTATGTGGAGGCCCTTGGCCGGTGTGCTGGCGGTGGGTGTTGTGGTTCAACTGGTCATCATGCTGACATCATCGCTTTCGAGCGTTTTACTAACCTGGATGCTGACCAGTAGCATATTCTCCGTCATGCTGGTGATTATGCTTTACCGTTATGGCGATCGGGATCAGCCCCTCTGGGCATCCGACGAGGAGCGCACTGCCGCTCAGCAGCTAGACTTGTTACTCAGCGAGCACTCCCCAATTACGGCAATTAAGCGTGACGGCTCCCGTGAGAATAGCGTGAAAGTGTCTAAATCGAATGAAGGTTATAAAGCAAGCGTGACGCGGCGCTCGCAAGAGGGTCAAGAGAGCTTTGAAGAGCGTTTCCACTATCCCGAAACGCTAGTGTTTTTTTTGGAAAAATTTACCAGTGTAACGGTTAATGACTTTAGACGCTCATCATCATTGGATGAACGTGGAGGGGCCACCGTAGAAATATAAACGCAAGGCTCAAGTTGTGAGAGGGGTGCTAGCAAATTCATGAGGCACTTCTCTCAATTGGAGCGTTAGTGTTTCTTGTATATGTTGATAGAGTGGTAAAAGTGTTAGTTTTAATCCGTTTTCTGCTTGTTGCTTATTGATGTAGTAGGCGCTTCTGCGACCATGGAAGTCGATCGTTTCGCCTACCTTGGTGAAGTGAAACCCAGTAAGGGAGAGAAGTCTAGGTAAACTAGGTTCCATCATTGCAAAAACCTGATTTTTACCTAGTTGTCTACCTAAAACATAGCCTGTGATAAATAGGCTGGTAGCTAGTAAAGGAAAAAGTTTTCTCTCTTCAGTAGAAAAAGCAGGAGTATCATTCATGGAATTAGAAGTAGTAGACACAATCTCCTCCTTAGGCCTTGTTCTAAAAAGACGATTTACAGCCAGCCGAGAAATTTCATAAAAACTCTCTGGATCTAATTTGTCGGGATGTAGTTCAGCGTGTGTCAGGCTATCACGTCCATAAGACTGCAAAGGAAGCTGGTTAAGCGGATAGAGGTTAGAGGGAGTTGGAACAACAACTCGCACGCAGCCTGCTACTAGTCCAGTTCTGCGATGTTCAATCAAACAGTGAATAGAGTTTTGGTCATAGATATCAAATTCGAGTTTTTTAATGGGGTCGCTGGCTTTTTCATATTGAAGCTCTTCACAGTAAACGTCATGCCTTAGGCGATAAACCAGCTCTTTCTCATGTGCGGCTATGCAAAGCTTGAATTTGAATTCTTTAATGAATCTCTCAATCAATACATCTGGTGATTCCCTATTGTTAGCTTTCTGCTGTGAAGGCTTCATGCGCTATCCCTATTTAAACCCAGAATGAAATTTACGGTAGATTTTTGGTTATACCAAACGCTGTGTTAAGTTTTATTGGTCTGCCAAGGTGGTATCCTTGCCCATAAGTTATGCCGTAAGTCTTTAAGATTGGTAATATTGTTTCCTGGTCAACAAATTCCGCAATCGTTTGTTTACCAAACCCTTTAGCAATGTCTGCAATAGCACGTACGATAACGCGGCTGTCAGGGCTGATTAATAAGCTGCGAATAAAGGAGCCATCAATTTTTATATAATCGACGGGCAACTGTCCTAGATAGTGGAAACTGCTAAAGCCAACCCCAAAATCATCCAGCGCGGTGCGGCACCCCAGGTCGCGTACTGTCTGTAGTACGCCGCGTGCGGTAGAGAAATCAGTCACCGCCGCTGTTTCTGTGACTTCCAGTATTAGGTGATGAGGGTCAGCTCCACTGGCAGTCAGCTCGTCAGCCAAATACTGTTTTAAGCCTCCATCGTGAAGGGATTGCCCGGAAAGATTCACTGCTAGAGTAATACCTCGATCCTGCAATTGGCTAAGTGCTTTTAAACTGTGTCGCAATACCCAGCGGTCTATTAAGATAATTTGTCCGCTCTGTTCAGCAATAGGAATAAAATGGGCGGGAGAAATAAGGCCGCCATCTGTATCGCGCATTCGCAGCAGTACTTCGTAGTGTTTTACGTCATTGTCTTCCAAGCGCATGATGGGCTGCACCATTAGCTCGAAGCTATCCTCTTCAAGTGCATTGCGTATGCGATCAACCCAGTAAACTCGTTCTTGTAGTTCGTCCTTTGCATTCTCTGATTTGGAAAGAAGATGCCAGTGATGAAGACCACTTTCCTTGGCTTTGTACATAGCCACATCAGCACTGGCCATAAGGTCGGCAGGTGTGTTGCCATGGGTGGGAAATAGAGCAATGCCAATACTGGCAGTTACGCGGTGCCGTCGCTCGCCGACAACGAAGCCAATACTATCCATCAGTTGGACTATATATTGCGCCACACTGACTGCTTGATCTGCATTGGTGTCTTCTAACAGGAGTGCGAACTCGTCGCCACCAAGGCGGGCAATAACACCACGGCGGCCAAGGTTATGAAGGAGGGTGTCGGCCACTTCGCTTAATAATTTGTCGCCCACATGGTGACCACTCAGCTCGTTTACCTCTTTGAATTGGTCTAAATCCAGCAGCAGTACCGCCCCATTTTTTTTCGAGGGACGATCAAGAGCTATTTGCAGCGCATGTTGGAAATAGCGACGGTTGTATAGCTCTGTCAACGGGTCGCGTTCTGCCAGCCAGGTTAGACGTGCTTCGGCAGCCTTACGATCGGTAATATCGAGCCCGATAGATAGGCGAGATACTTTCCCCTCACTACCTGTTTGTAACGGTGCATGGTACCAAGCAATAGTATGAAGCCGGTGATCGGGCGTGCGTAGCGTTTTCTCTTCTTGCTGGGGATGGGAAAACGTATGCACAGCGGTAGGGGCACCTGCCCCGAAAACATCAACAAAATGTCTTCCAAGCAGCGAAGCCTCATTTAGTCCCAACATCAACTGCGCATACTCATTGGCTAGGCTGATCCGACCAGTGCCGTCTTGGGCAATAATAAATACCTGCGCTGTGTCTAGCAGGCCACTAATGAAATCACGCTCTTCAGCTAACTCTTCAATGCGCTCGGCTAGTTGATGACCGCGCTCCTGCACTTCGCCTTCTAACAATTCAAGTTGCTTCGAGAGCTCGAGCGTGCTGCTCTCAAGCACATCTATCTCATCGGGGATCCGTCGCCGGTGGCTGGGAATGGCGGAGTGTATGTCGCTGAACTTGCCGTCGGCTAGGGCAGGGAGCAGCCCGGCGATTCTTCGTAACCTAGCCATTGGGCCTAGCAATATGACTAATAACAGTAGTTCAGCGGCAATCCAGCCGAGCACACCTACGAACAGCAGCATGCGGGTATCCTGATTAATCGCCTTAATTTGCTCAGTAATGTCTGATATCAGCAGGAAGTACCCGGTATTGCTACGTTCATTATCCTCTTCCATACGTACTGCGCTGAGTTCTAAATGTCTGCCGCCATACTCAAGGCTGAGGGGGGCTTCCATCAAACGGCGAACAGAGGTCGTATCGGCGGCTTGCTGTAGAGGTATTAAGCTATGTTCTTCGCTGGTGAGTGCCAGCAACTGACCATTCCACGCTTGTAACTGCCGTGTCGCGGTTACCTGGCTGTCTTCAACGGGCCCTGTTACGAGTAGCGCGACTTCGCTGCCAGAAACTTCTTTGGCTTGCCGAGTGACATCGGCTAGCGAGCGGGACAACACGACCATACCGACACTTTCGCCCTCTTCTAGCACCGGCACGGCAGCGAACTGCTGGCAGCTAGTTGAGCAGCGAAGCGCTGAGAGAGGTAGTTCGGAATTGATGACACGCCTTACCCAGCTCAGTAGGGGGAGCTGTCCTTGCGAATTCCCGGTGCCCCAACTGCCCAAGACTTCTCCGTTAGTATTAATGATTAGAATCTCATCAATCCCTGCCTCCAGCTGTAGAGCGGGCCACTGGGCGTCCAGAGCTTGCCCGACCTCGGCTGAACTGCCTGTTTTAAGGGCACTCCAAGGCTCGCAGAGGCGGCCGTTAAGCCGGCTAGCTGCCGTAAATTTTCCGATGAGCGGAGTATCGCTAAGCGGATTTCTCGCTGCTGGCGTTCATGGTGCTGAGTTCGACTTTCCTGAAACTGACGAGTTAAGTTGTCGTGACCTAGCCAAGTGAAAAGTGATACCAGCGCTAAAAGCAGCAGGCTACTTAACGCGATAACCCTCCAGGTCAGGCTAAGGCGCTGAGGCGCTCGCAAAAGGGTAGGTGTTTTCATTGCGGTAACGTCCTAGCCAGGAGTGAGGGGAGCCTTAAAAGCGCAACGATAGCTGGAATAACCACATGTTCCATCTGCGGCTTGTTGCTGATGAATCTGGGTTGTCCTGGATGGGCAGCCAGCCAGTGCCGTCCACATGGTGATATTCCCCTGCCAACATAACTTGAGGATGCGGTGTCCACTGCAGGCCAAAAGTTAGATCATCTGCAAATTGGGTATGTGCAGGCCCCTGGCCATTAGCCTCATACGCTTTCCCCGAGGCGTCATTACGATTACTGATTAAACTGTCATATCGTATTAGCCACTGCCAATCGTCATAAAAGCGTCTTGTATATTGTAAATACCAACTCTCACCTGTGGTATCAAAATTCAAAGAGGACTGATCGAAGTTTTTTAAACCTGAGCGGCGCAGCGCGTATTCAGCCGTTAAACTCCAAAGCTCTTGATTGTACTGGAGGGAAAATACCCAAGGTGTAAAGTAGAAATCTCCGTCGCTTACTCCCGGTTGGTGTGACTTTATTCGGGATTTCACTTCGGCCTTGCTCACCGCTGCAACAACGCGCCCCCCGTCATGCTCATAGCGAACCTGTGCAATGGCGGATTGCTGCGGATCGAAGGTACCCGCAATACGATTCAACTGAAGAGTTTGGTTTAAGTCATCTCCAGCCTGGGGTTCACCTAATCCAACCTGCCCCCGTAGAACTCCATTGTTCAATCGCTCTTCCAAATAAAACGTCACTCCGTCGCCTGTAAGAGCCATTGAGCGTGTTCGATCAAAGTAGATAGACTGAGGTAGCAAGATACTTGGTCGTGTAAAGGCTACATCGCGTGTTTGGTTATAAAAACCAAAAGGATTTTTAATTCGGCCTAGTTGTACGCCAAAGTTACGCTGTTGATTAGAGATCATTTGATAATCGATCAGACCGTAATCCAGTTTTGGTTCTGCATCGCTGATATCGCCACCGGCTCGACGACTCAGCACCTGAGCAGCAACAAGCACATCCTGATGAGGACGTAAGGAGACATTAAGGCCGACCTCGGTGAATTCTAAGCTGCCTTCATCTCGACTACTGTGGCCAAAAAAATTGTTATCGTCAGTAATAACCAGCGCCTGACTAAGAAAACCGTGCACCTGCAGAGTATCCAGCACCTGTTCATCGCTTTGGGCGTCAGCAGATAACCCCATCACAACGGTGCCTAGCACAGCGGCAACGGCTCGGCATTCATTCCATCGAAATGACTTGGACGCTATCATCCAGATACTCCCTTTCAAGATACCCAATAGCACCCGGTGTCGAGGCGACGCGCTCGCGCATCTCTTCCTGGTCATTTACTCGGTTGGGGGCTTGCCCGGTACCTGAAAAAACCATGCGATCCCAGGCTAATTGAAGTTGGTGCGGGTAAACCGCCAACTGCTCTTTGGTAAAACGAGCATGCAATGGGTTGTTGTTACTAAAAACGAAAACCCTAACCGCTTGGCCATCCGGCCAGGTGCGTTGGCGCATGGCGAAAATCGCGCGGGTAGTATCACGGTTCAGCCAGTGGGTAGTGACGTCAGGGTGAGCCACTAAAAAAAGCGGTGCTTCTCGAGCGATGGCATTCGTTGTTGCGAAAGTGAACCCCACCAAGACAATAAAGGTGGTCACTGTCAGTAAGGCCAATCGTATTAGAGAGCCGCTTATAACGGGTAATGGCATTGGTGATGGCTTACTGGTTGATTGATGAACGCCAGGTTCATGCACGGTGCAGCTCTACTCTGCACTGAAAATGTGTATGAATTGATGACGTGTTCTCCCTCGCAGCACTAACAATACTGTTTTTATATTCAGCCATGATAGTATGACTGAAAGATAAACATCTAAAGTAACTGTGCCGTATCGATACGGCGTATACGCAAACACTACATCAATTCAAGAAAAATAACAGAAAGTTATGTCAACGAATAACGAGGATAAGCTGAGGCTATTCCATTACCGTATGTTTCTACATAATAGCTAATCGTCTGGGCGACACTGAGATTGGCATCTATCTAAAAGGAGCATCCACTATGTTTACTGGCCTCAGTGCATTTCCGCTAACCCCTGTGAGCGAGCAGGGCATCAAGGAGTTTGAGTTTGCCCGTTTGGTTGAGCATTTAGCTGAGGCTGGGGTGGACTCCATTGGCGTGCTGGGCTCGACGGGGAGCTACGCCTATTTAAGCCACGCTGAGCGTGCCCGTGTTGTGAAGCTTAGCGTTGAAAATGCAGCGGGTGTGCCTATTATCGCGGGCATTGGTGCGTTACGTACTCGTGATGTGCTGGCCCATGCAGAGAGTGCTCAGGAGGCAGGCGCCAGCGGGGTGCTGCTTGCGCCAGTTTCCTACCAAAAGCTCACCGATGACGAGGTATTCGACCTCTACGCCACGGTATGTCAATCGCTGAGTGTGCCGCTCTGCGTGTACGACAACCCTGGTACCACCCATTTCGAATTCAGCGATGAGCTGCATGGTCGAATCGCCCACTTGCCCCAGGTTCGCTCTATCAAGATTCCCCCGGTGAACAGCGATATTCAAGCAGCAACGGAACGAGTTGCACGGCTGCGCAAGCTAATCCCCTCTGATGTCACCATCGGTATTAGCGGCGACGCGGCGGCAGCCATCGGTCTAAATGCGGGGTGCGATGCCTGGTACTCGGTTATCGGTGGAATATTCCCGAAAGCAGCGCTGGCACTCACCCGAGCTGCTCAGGCGGGGAATGCCCAAGCGGCTCAGCAGCTTTCAGAACAGCTTGAGCCACTGTGGTCGCTTTACCGTGAATACGGGGGGAGTCTGCGAGTAGCGGCTACTATTGCAGAAGTCACTGGCAGAGTGAGCCAGCCCTGTTTACCTCAGCCCTTGCAAGCGCTGCAAGGGGATGATCGCAGAAGAGTGGAGCAGGCACTGGAACAGCTTGGGCTTGATTAACGCTAAGCCTTTGTGCAATAGACCTACCCTCTCTGAAGCCTAAGCGCCGACCTTGAAACTATTCACCAAGGCTTGGGCTTCTTTTATGGAAGTCAAACGTACAAACTGTATATGCGCATAGCGGGGGTTAATCATATCGGCAAAGTAGCGTTTCCGGTTTTGTCTCCATGTTTTAAGCGACCATAGCAGAACCGAATCACGGCTTAGAAATGTTTTGCGGAAGCTCTCGCGATTACCTGTATCAGGCCAGAGTTCCTCTTGGCTGATGATGCGTTTAACAGCACGGGTGAGGGCTTGGCTAAATACTCGCCAAAAAGGGTAGTCGATCCACACCACCATATCCACATCACGCCACTTTATATGCCGAGTGCGGTCGAAGTTACCGTCCAACACCCAGCCTTCGGGTGAAGCGGCTAACGCCTTTTCCAGGGCGACAAAAAACTCGTCATCTGGTGTGCCTTGCCAGTCAGCTCGCCAGAATAGTTGATCAAGCTGAACGCATGGGGCGTTCAAGGCGTCCGCGAACTGCTTTGCAAGGGTACTCTTGCCACTGCCACTGGTGCCGACCACGTTTATTTTCATGGTGAGTCCTCTTTAAGTGGCGAAGCATCTTATAAACTGATCCGTCAATGGGCAACTGATACCCATGGTCAATTCCAGAGATCAACCAGGCTTGTAAGGTGCTAAGCATATTTAAACGTCAACGCTGAGGCGCAACTACTAGGGTAATCAACCTATGATCCACTCAGAGCATCATCGATCTCACCGTAACGGTTGGCTGCGTGCTGCTGTAATGGGCGCTAACGATGGCATCGTTTCGACGAGTAGTTTGATACTGGGCGTTGCCGCGGCCAGTACCACTCAAAGTGATATTATGTTGGCGGGTATTGCGGGCTTGGTGGCAGGTGCCATGTCGATGGCCGCAGGCGAGTATGTTTCGGTAAGCTCACAATCAGACACCGAAAACGCTGACCTTGAGATCGAACGCAAAGCACTGGATGAGCATTACGAACTAGAACAGGAAGAGCTTGCGGCTATCTATGAAACCCGCGGCTTGGCGCCTGAACTGGCAAAGCAGGTCGCTGAGCAATTGATGACCAACGACGCCCTGGGCGCGCATGCGCGAGATGAGGTCGGCATCACCGACACCAGCCAGGCTCGCCCACTTCAGGCAGCACTCTCTTCCGCTACGACGTTCACCATCGGTGCACTGCTACCGCTGCTGGTCGCGTGGTGGGCACCAAATGCACTGCTGATTCCACTAGTAGCGCTGTTCTCACTGCTCTTTTTAGCCTTTCTGGGTGCTATTGCTGCCCGAGTGGGCTGAGCACCCATCCTAAAAGCGGCGGCAAGAGTAATGTTCTGGGGCGCGCTCGCCATGGCTTTAACATCCGCCATCGGGCACCTGTTTGGCGTGATGGCTTAGAGGCAAGCTGCGCCGACACTGCTCGCATCCCGGGGTTGAATTCCACCTAAGTGCCTGCACTCATAAGGGAGTAATTGATTCACAAGGAGCCGTTATGACAACGTTAGTGATTGGCGCGAACGGACAGATTGGTAAACAGTTTTGCGAGCTGGCCCAGCAAGCCGGCACGCCTATTAAAGCAATGATTCGTAGTGAAGAGCAGGCGTCGTGGTTTAAAGAGCGCGAAATCGACACCGTAATAGCCGATTTGGAAGGCGAGTTTGAGCACGCCTTTGAAGGCTGCGATCAAGTGGTCTTCACGGCGGGTTCTGGCCCCCACACCGGGCCAGATAAGACGCTGATGATCGACCTTTATGGTGCCATTCGTACCGCCGACTTAGCCAAGCAAAAAGGTCTTTCACGCTACATTATGGTGAGCGCCATGCGGGCAGAAAAGCCGCTGGAGGCACCTGAGAAAATGCGCCCCTACATGGCTGCGAAATTTGCAGCTGACGCGCATCTACGCAATAGCGGCCTTCCCTATGTCATTCTCAAGCCCGGAAGGCTAACCGACGAAGCCGCTAGCCAGCAGTTTGCCAGCACGGTGGAGGAGTCTGGCGATAACCAGATCTCCCGTGCCAATGTGGCTCACGCACTGTTGCATGTGGTGCAAACCCCAGGTGTTGTAAACCAAGAGTACCTACTGCTGGATGGTAAGCGCCCGATTAGTGAGATTGTTCAGTAGGCAACTGGCCGCCACTCACGCATTCACCCCCTTCATGCCCTCCGGTGTATAGCGCTCGCCGATGACCGGATGGAGTGCAGTGGCCGCCTCAAGCTTTTGCTGCTCATCGGTGGTCAGGGAGATGGACGCCGCTGCCGCATTCTCTTCAAGGTAGCGCAGCCGCTTGGTGCCGGGAATCGGCACAATGTTATCGCCTTTGGATAGCAGCCAGGCCAGCGAGAGCTGCGCAGGGGTGCAGCCTTTGAGTGCTGCCATGTCACCAATCACCTCAGCGATTCGGCGGTTAGTATCCATGGCCTGTTCAGAGAAGCGCGGCAGGTTAGAACGAAAATCGTCTTCGCCGAAATCAGCGTTTTCTTGAAACCTACCCGTTAAAAATCCTCGGCCAAGAGGAGAGTAGGGCACAAAGCCGATGCCGAGCTCCTTGCAGGTGGGCAGTACCGCTTGCTCCACGTCCCGTGTCCACAGCGAATATTCGGTTTGCACAGCGGTGACCGGATGTACCGCATGGGCACGGCGCAAGGTATCAGCGCTGACTTCGCAGAGGCCAATGTGGGCGATTTTTCCTTCTGCCACCAACTGGGCTAAGCCCTCCATGGTCTCTTCAATAGGGGTTTCCGGGTTAACGCGGTGAACGTAGTAGAGATCGATCTGTTCGATGCCCAGCCGCTTTAGCGACGCCTCGCAGGCTTGGCGGGCATAACGGGCGCTGCTATCCAGGCTACGCTGATACTCGCCGGGGTTGCGCACAATGCCAAATTTGGTGGCGATACTTACGTTTGGCTTATGACTGGCAAGAAAACGGCCAATCAGCTCCTCGTTATGGTGTGGCCCATACATATCTGCCGTATCGAAAAAGTTGATCCCCAGCTCCACCGCTTGGGCCAATACGCGAAGCGATTCGCTATCGTCTCGGGGGCCATAAAACTCGCTCATTCCCATGCAGCCTAAGCCAATGGCGGAAACGGTTAGGTCGGTTCCGAGTGTACGTTTTTGCATGCTATGTCTCCTGTCATTACTTACGAAACCATGGCTCATCAAGAGATCGTGAGCCGTTTTCGAGTGCTTGTTGAAACGCGCAATAACAGCGTGGCACTATCCAATAATGAAAAAAATTAACGATTTCGGTAAGCCGTTTACCAGTTTTGAAAACCAGATGCCCCGTGGTTGGGTATGGGATGACACACGAGCCTTTCTGGCGGTGGCCCGCCATGGCACTTTGAGCGGCGCAGCAGCGGAACTCCACCTGGGTATCGCGACGCTCTCCCGACGTATCGAGCGGCTGGAAAAAGCCTTAAAGCTGCCGCTGTTTGTTCGCCAGCAGTCGGGCTATCAGCTTACCGAGGAAGGGGCCGGGCTAATCGAAAAAGCCGAAGCGCTGGAAGCCGCCGCAGCGGCCTTCTCTAGCGGCGGCGCACTCGCTACGCAACTGAGCGGCAGGGTGCGTTTGGCCACGGCTGAAAACCTGGCCACGTCGTTGATTCTGCCTGCATTGCCACAATTTTATGCTCAGTACCCCGGCATCACACTTGAGCTGGTGACCGATATCACCACCGTTAATCTGCACCGCCGCGACGCCGATGTAGCACTTAGAATGGTCAAGCCCGAGCGGGGTAATGTCACCCTTCGTCGCCTTGGCACCCTGGGTTTCGGGCTATACGCCAGCCCTCATTATGTAGCGCAGCGTGAGGCTCACCACGATGCTGGCAATTACGACACCGACGCCTTTATCACCTGGGGCGAAACGCAGGCGCACCTGCCTGCCGCCCAATGGGTTGAGCGGGTTCTGCAAGGGCAGGAACCGGCGTTAACCACCACCTCGCTGGCGACCCAGCTAGCGGCGGCGAAAGCGGGGCTGGGGATAGCGGTGTTGCCGCATTTTCTGGCGTTGGAGGCTGGACTGGTGTGTGTCGCTGCGGATATTGGCGTGGATCAGCCCATCTATCTCGTTATTCAGACGGATCTCACCCAATCAGGCCGTACCCGGGCCGTGGCGGACTTTCTGACTGAGCTGGTGGCCAGTAACCGCAAGCGCTTGAGTGGGTGATATAGTCACTAATTACTCACTTTTTATCTTACAGGCCATCCATGACACCCACTGATATTGGCAGCGCCTACGATCAGATCACCCACCTCTGGGAAAGCGAAAAATTCAATCTCGCTAACGGGATAGAGGCGCACAAAAGGGCGCTTTCGTTTGTGAAGGGCCGAGGAAAGGCACTCGATATCGGTTGTGGGTGTACCGGCCGCTTTATCGACTTCTTGCAACAAGAAGGCTTTACGCCTGAAGGCGTGGATATTTCCGATGAAATGCTGCGCCTCGCTAAGCAGAAGCACCCTGACGTGACCTTTCACCACCAGGATATTTGCCAGTGGCAGCCGCTGGAAAAATACGACTTTATCACCGCCTGGGACAGCATTTGGCATATTCCGCTAGTGCAGCAGGAAAGTGTGATGACCAAACTTATCGGAAGCCTGAATAAGGGTGGGGTACTGATCTTCTCTTTCGGCGGTACCGACGAACCTGGTGAGCATACCGATAGTTTTATGGGGCCCGAGGTCTACTACTCTACGCTTGGCACAAACGGCTTCGTATCCTTATTGATGAAGTTAGGCGCGGTGTGCAGACATCTGGAGTACGATCAGCACCCGGAGTTGCATACTTATTTGATAGTGCAGAAAAGGTAGCGTCGTGCTTTTCATCAATTAACTATTATCAGGACTGATCGTAATGTCCGCCGATGGCAAAAATATAAATGGCTTTGTCATCGAACCGGTAGATCAGCCGATCTCTGTGTGAAATGCGCCTTGACCACAAGCCAGAAAGATTGTGTCTGAGTGGCTCGGGTTTTCCGATACCAGCCGTTGGATCGTCAGAGCGGAGCATTTCTTTTAAGAGTTTGCAGAGCGCTTTATGCAGCTTCTTATCTGTTTCACGCATTTTTTCATAGGCTTCCCACGTACGGCCCTCAAATACCAGTGATCTCATTCATCTGCTCATTATCAGGTTGGTATCCTTGACCACGACTATGGGTATCTAGAGAAGCCGCAATTTGTTGCATGAGGTCTCGGTTCTGAAGCACATGCAGTGTTTCTTGCTCTCTTTCCCAGTCCTCAGCGCTAATCACCACAAACGCCTCTCCGGCACGACGGGTTACCTTTAAGGGTTCGTGCTGGCTAATCACTTGTTCTACTACGCTTTTCAGGTTGTCTCTGAATTTGTTAACACTGATAATATCCATAACGTCACCATAATGTACGGAAATTCCGTACAACTATATCTCACTAGCTCCGACAAGGCCAAGCGCAGCGATAGCTTTATCGCTGCGCTTGGCCTAGATTTCCTGAATTCATAGTTGCACGTGCTGGTAATATTGTGCAGCTAATAATACTTTGTCTGCATGATGTTGCTGTCTAAAAATCTGCTAATGGTCGATGTGAATGGTCAGTCCCTCTTTCCCCATAGCAATATGGTCAGCGAGTATATTTTGCTGATACTCCCCACCATTTTGCCGCCGGAATGGAATAGGAGATTCATTAAAAAGATTTTCGAGGCGTAGACGCCAAGCGGCTAGCTCCTTCGCTACGCTGACTTTCGAAAGTTTGCCGGTGCCATACACGGCATGGGTTGGCAGTACATCCATACCTGGGAAAAACAGGGCGCCGTGGGTGATGGGGAATAGCAATTCCTCCAAGGGGCCATTAATACCTCGGGGTGAATAGTCCTCCGCTGGGCCACCCACCATTACCGACAGTAATGCCCGTTTGCCTTTGAGAATACCGTCTCCATAGCGATAACGATTGCCTTCATCTTTGTATCCGTAAGCAAATCCATAGGCGTACACCCGGTCTATCCAGCCTTTGAGAATGGCGGGCATACCAAACCACCACAAGGGAAAGTGGAATATGACGGCGTCGGCGGCAAGCAGCTTGTCCTGCTCTGCGGCGACATCCTGCGTCTGCTGGTGAGTGGCATAGGCGTGCTGCGACTCTTGAATAAAGCCTAGCCGGTCATTGTTTATACGGTTGGGGAAATCGTGCTCATCAAACGTCGCTTTCCAACCCATGCCATATAGGTCTGACTGCAGCACGGTTTGGCCTTGTTGCTCCAGTATTTGTACCGTTTCAGTTACGAATCGGCGGGTCAATGATGTGGGCTCTGGGTGCGCATACACAATTAATATGGTCTTGGACACTCTAATGCTCCTACAGGCGAATTTACTTAGTGGATACGCTAGAGATTGTGGGCAAGAATAAGCTATCAATGAAATTAATAGTTTTATGACCTACTATATAAAATATGGATACTAAAAGGCTGGATCTTAATTTGTTGGCGACCTTAGAGGCTTTGCTTGAAGAGCAAAATGTCACGAGAGCCGCCGCACGGCTGCATCTTAGTCAGCCTGCCGTTAGCGCTCAGCTGAGCCGCCTTAGGGATATGTTCAACGACCCGCTGCTCATTCCGGCTCACCGCGGGATGATGCCTACCACCAAAGCGTTGGAGTTACTTACCCCACTACGTATTGCACTGGATCAGGTGCGAGAGACGCTGATAACGCACCAGCACTTTGAACCTGCCCAAGCGTCGCTGACCATTACGATTGCATGCACCGATTACCTTCAAGCGGTCATTGGTTTGGCGGTCATGAACGAATTAAGGCGTCAAGCACCTGGCATTAGAATCGCCATACGTAGTCTGGAGCCACCCAGGCTGGAAGCTCAAATGGCACGGGGTGAAGTGGATCTTGCACTCATGACACCCGAAGAGGCGCCCAAGGTTTTACGAATCAGGCCGCTGTATGATGAGAACTATGTGCTGGTTGGGTGCTGGAATCACTCACAGCTAAGTGAAGAAATGACGATTGAAGAGTATGTCCAGCTCGAGCATGTAATCGTTTCGCTCAGCGGAGGCGATTTTTCCACTCAGGTGGATCAGGTCTTACAAACATTGGGCTATAGACGCAATGTTGTTCTGTCGACATCTTCATTCCTGTTCGTCCTTGAGATTGTTGCTCACTCACGTTTTGTAGCACTGGTGCCGCGGCGTTTAGTTGCCCAGCGTTCCGACCTTAAAATTGTTGAATCCCCCATTAAATCACTGGGATTCAAAGTCGGTATGGTGTGGCATGAGCGCAATCATGGTCACAGCGCGCATCGTTGGGTGCGTGAGCAAATATCGCGCATCCTTTGCGTGAAATAAACGTTCATCAAGTAGTCATATTAGCAGCGGTCAGCCCCCAGCTCCCGCTTGAGCCACTCTGCCAGTGGCTCGCTGCGGCGAGGGTGGGTGAGTAAGTCGGCTTGGCTGGGCAACCACAGGCACAGCCGGGCGGGGGTTTCGATACTTCCCCAGGGCGCAATTAGCCGCCCGCTCCTCAGGTCGTCTTCCACCAATAGCCTCGGCGCGATGGCGATACCCAGGCCCGCCACTGCCGCTTCCATCAAGTAGTAAAGGTGATCGAACCCCTGGCCTCTGCTTAGCGTCGCTTCAAGCTGTGCTAGCTCCAGCCCTTTGGCAGTGGCCCACTGCGGCCATGCCTGGGGGCGGGAAGATGTATATAAAAGCTTATTGGCAAGCAGCGATTCGGGCTTGGTCGCATCGCACTGGGCCGCCAGCTGCGGGCTTGCCACCGCACATATCTGCTCTTCCATCAGCTCGAATACCTCAACACCTGTGGGCCAGGGTGGCTCGGCAAATGCCAGGGTGGCGCTGGCATCCGTTTGCGTGCCCGGCTGCTCGCTTTCACTCACCACTACCTGCAATTTCAGCTGGGGCAGCTCGCGGTGCAGGCGATCCAGACGGGGAATCAGCCAGCGCGCCAGCAGGCTGCCAGGGCAGGCCAGGGTGAAGGGCGCCTCTTCCACGTCACGCTTGAGCGCTGCACAACTATCCTTCAAGCGTGAGAACGCTTCACCCACACCACTCTGCAGCCGCTCGCCGTGTGGTGTCAGCACAATGCCACGGCCCGCTTTGGTAAAAAGCGCCACGCCAAAATGGTCATCCAAGCTCTTTAGCTGGCGGCTAACAGCACCGTGAGTCACGCTTAGTTCATCGGCAGCGGCGGTCACGCTACCCAAACGGGCAGTGGCTTCAAAGGCGCGCAGAGCGCTAAGCGGCGGCATGCTGTGTTGCATGAGACATCCTGCTGATAGTTGACTTAAGCTCACATGTTGCTGACATCTTATCGATTTTTATCCCCACCTGCTTGCGCTACTTTCACTACATTGTTTGATAACGCATTCAGAGGTCGTGATGAATCAACCTGTAGACGTATCCCAGAGCCTGCCCGATGCCAACGGGCTATTCGGCAGCTTCGGCGGCCGCTTTGTCGCCGAAACGCTAATGCCACTGATTCTAGAGCTGCAAGACGAATACACCACCGCCAAGAACGATTCCGAATTCCAGCGCCAGCTGGCCTACTTCCAGGGTGACTACGTGGGGCGGCCAAGCCCGCTCTACTTCGCCGAACGGCTGACCGAGCACTTTGGCGGGGCGAGCATTTATCTCAAACGCGAAGAGCTGAATCACACCGGCGCGCACAAGATCAACAACTGCATCGGTCAGGTGTTGCTGGCCAAACAGATGGGCAAGAAGCGCATCATCGCGGAAACCGGTGCGGGCATGCACGGCGTTGCCACCGCTACCGTTGCGGCGCGCTTTGGTTTGCCCTGTGTCATCTATATGGGCGCAACCGACATCGAACGCCAGCAGCCCAACGTATTCCGCATGAAGCTGCTGGGCGCGGAAGTCATCCCCGTTACCTCGGGCACAGGCACGCTAAAAGATGCCATGAACGAAGCGTTGCGCGACTGGGTAACGAATGTCGACGACACCTTCTACATCATTGGCACCGTAGCGGGGCCACACCCGTACCCCGCGATGGTGCGTGATTTCCAGGCGGTAATCGGACACGAAACCCGTACGCAAATGCTCGAAAAGCACGGCCGACTGCCGGATTCGCTGGTGGCCTGCATTGGCGGTGGTTCAAACGCTATGGGGCTGTTTCACCCCTTCCTGAATGACCTTGATGTGAAGATGATTGGCGTGGAAGCGGGTGGCAAGGGCGTTAAAAGCGGGCTGCACGCGGCCAGCCTGAACGGTGGCACCCCCGGCGTGCTGCACGGCAACCGCACCTACTTGCTGCAAAACGAAGATGGTCAGATTATCGACGCTCACTCGATTTCCGCCGGGTTGGACTACCCCGGTATTGGGCCAGAGCACGCATGGTTGCATGAGCAGAGGCGGGTCGAGTACGTCTCTGCCACTGACGACGAAGCGCTGGAAGCCTTCCAGGTTTGCTGCCGCCAGGAGGGTATTATCCCCGCCCTGGAGACCGCCCATGCCCTGGCCGAAGTGGCCAAGCGTGCCCCCAGCCTGCCACGCGAGCACTTAATGGTGGTCAACCTCAGCGGCCGTGGCGATAAGGACATGACGAGCGTCGCCCATCACCTTGGCGATAAATTCGGAGTGAAAAACGTATGAGCGCGATCCAGGACAACGCGATGAACACTATCGTGAATCAGACCATGCACAAGCCCACGCGTATCGAACACTGCTTTAGCACACTCAAGCAGCAAAACCGCCCGGCACTGATCAGCTACCTGACCGCCGGCGACCCGGATGCCGACACCTCCCGCCGCCTGTTGCACGGGTTGCCAAAAGCGGGGGTGGATATCATCGAACTCGGCATGCCGTTCAGCGACCCGATGGCCGATGGCCCCGCCATCCAGAAAGCCGCGCTGCGCGCCTTGAATAATGGCCAGACCCAAGTCAAAACGCTGGAAATGGTGCGCCGCTTCCGTGAAGAAGACAGCACCACTCCCATTGTGCTGATGGGCTACTACAACCCCATTTACTGCTACGGCGTCGAGCGCTTCTTGACCGATGCCGCCAAGGCCGGAGTAGACGGCCTAATCGTGGTAGACCTGCCGCCCGAGCACGACGAAGAGCTCTGCCAGCCAGCGGCGCAACACGGCATTGATTTTATTCGCCTGGCCACGCCGACCACCGATGCCAAACGCCTGCCCAAGGTGCTGGCGAACGCCTCCGGGTTTATCTACTACGTTTCCGTGGCGGGCGTCACCGGAGGCAGTGCTCCCACCCCAGAACGGTTGGAAGGCGCAGTAGCCGAGCTTCGTGAACATACTGAACTGCCCATCGCCGTTGGTTTTGGCATCCGTACAGCCGAACAAGCGGCCATGATCGGCCGCTTCAGCGATGCAGTCGTCGTCGGTTCTGCACTCGTTGACTGTATCGAAAATGCCAACACGCCTGATGAAGCTGTGGAGCGTGTGCATGGCCTGGTAAGTGAACTGGCGGAAAGCGTCGGGGCTTGCCGGGAGGTGGTTGAGCCGCAAGTTTGCTGATCAGGGTATACGTCCCTTACTTACCGATTAACGCTGCTGTTGGGAAATGTATCGCCTCTGTTTGGTATCAAAGATTGAGCCAAGCCTTCGTGAGCAGCTAATCTAAGCACTTGGGCATATAGTCTAATGCTAATGAAGTACTTTGCTGCGAGCCTAGAGAGGCGATTTTCATGAACCTGACCACGCTACTGCTGTTTATTCCGGCCTGCTTCGCTCTCAATATGGCGCCAGGGCCTAACAATCTGCTGTCACTGACCAATGCCAAGCGCTATGGCGTTAGGGCCGCTTGTCTAGCAGGTATTGGGCGGTTGGCAGCCTTTGTTGGCATGATTACGCTGGCTGCTACCGGTTTGGCGACGCTGCTTTACACCTCTGAAAAGATTTTCCTGGTCATCAAGGTAGTAGGTGGCCTCTATCTGATATGGCTGGCGTATCAATTATGGGGTGCCGACAGCACTGAAAGTGTTGGCGAAAGCACCCAGCCCAAGAGCCTGTTTGAGCTGGCGCGACAAGAGTTCCTGCTTGCCGCTGGTAATCCAAAAGCCATCCTGATTTTTACTGCATTCCTGCCGCAGTTTGTGGAGCCCAGCGGCAATGTAGGGCAGCAATTTATAGTGCTAGGTGCGCTGTTTTTGCTGCTGGAATGGGTAGCGATTGCCGGTTACGCCTATGCAGGCAGCTTTTTAAGCCACTGGTTTTCACGCCCCGCCATGCGGAGTTTATTCAACCGCGGCTGCGCAGGCTTATTGGCCAGCGCAGGAGTAGGGCTATTGCTTGCTAAAAAAGAGTGAGCAAGCTTTAACATGGGAGGCAGCTTTAGCTCGTGACCTTCCCAGGCTGTCTATAGACGTTGGGATATCGAAAAGATAATAGGTGATATACCTTCAACCTGATGCATTAATAAGGTAGCGCTATGAACATTCAAGAGCTTGTTAGTGAAGCAGAGTCATTACCCGTTGAAGAGCGTGCAAGAGTAGTTGATGCGCTGCTGCGTAGCCTCAATTCTCCTGAATCCACTATCGACAAGCAGTGGGTCAATGCTGCCCAATGTCGTTTAGATGATATCCGGGCGGATAGGGTGGCTACCGTTTCAAGTGAGCAAGTGTTCGCTAATCTGCGCGCAAGGCTTGAAAGATGAATGTTCGCTTTCACCCAGAGGCGGAAGCAGAGCTAGCTGAAAGCACATAATACTATGAAGCCATTGAACCTGGCCTAGGATGGGTCTTTGCACTAGAAGTGCACTCAGCCATCGAACGCGCAAATAGCCACCCAGAAGCATGGGCCGTATTAGAGGGTGATATACGCCGTTCGGTGGTACGCTGCTTTCCTTTCGGTGTCCTTTATGCTTTTGAGAACGAAGATATTTTTGTTCTCGCTATCATGCATTTACATCGTGAGCCACATTGTTGGAAGCATCGGCTATAAGTTAGGTCACCATGTTAGGTTAATAAAAATTGTTCCTTGGCGTCACTTTTCTGAACGCGCTTAAGTGGTACATAAACCACGAGAGGCCTGCAAAGGGCGGGGATTCTTACCCAGGTTTTAGGAGAAAACGCTCAGCAGAATACGCAACTGATTAACAAACAGCGAGGTAGCAACAAGTGGCCTTTTCGGATGCAGAACGAGGCGCGCTTTTGAGCGTGAAGGGCGTTGGCCCCACCGTTATAAAGCGTTTTGAAGAGATAGGTATCGATTCATTCAGCACGCTTGCTGCCCGCGAGGTCGATGAGATAGCCGATAGGGTGGCCGACATGCTGCAAACAACTTGTTGGAAAAACAGCCCACAATCCAAATCAGCTATTGCCGCTGCCATTGCTAGGGCGCAAAAAGGGCTATAAAAGCCTGTAAATTAGATAAACCTGGACAAGTAAGGCAGTTGCGATTTCGAGTGAGCAAGTATTCGCTAACCTCCAGGCAAAGCTCGAGAGATGAAGGTGCGCTTTCAACTTGGGGCGGAAGCAAAACATCGTCAGCATTCTGATAGCGCGAGCCATCACGTCATAGTTGCTATACTCAATCATTAGATATATATCAGGTACACAGCGATGCGGCTGACAGAGAATGAGGTCAATGTCGTTAAGAGCTCGATTCAAGAAGTGTTTGGCTTAGATGCCGATGTGACGCTGTTTGGGTCGAGAACCAATGATGTGGCAATAGATCAGGTCGCTCACAGCCAGGGAATTGCGCTAGTGACCTAAGGTTCTATAAAACAGAGAGAAATAATGGGAAAGCTCTTTTCACTGGTGGTATTGGTAGCGCTTGGCTATGCAGGTATCTACTTCTATTACGGCGTTGTGGTTGAACGGGAAGTTCAGCAGCAGCTGGATGACCGCGGCCTCTCTGCCGTCAGCGTGGATAACATTGAGTATGGGGTGCTGGCGCCTATTAACACGATCGCGAACCTAGAAGTAACCGTCACTTATCGCGGCTCTCAGGCGACGCTGGATTTAATAGTAAAGGGTCATCCCTTATTCTCTGACGAGGTAAGTGTCGAATTCGACGGGCTGCAAGCTCTGCGCTTAGGCATCGGCTTCGGCCAATAGATAACGCCTCTGTCGTCTGAAAAAACAACTAAGGAGCAGGCTATGAACCAGCATGAAAAGCTCAACTACGTCGAGTTCGCCGCGAAAGATTTAGCTGCAACAAAAGCGTTTTTCTCAGCGGCGTTTGGTTGGGAGTTTGTCGATTACGGCCCTGAATACACCGCGTTTTCAAACCAAGGGCTAGATGGCGGCTTCTACCAAGCGGATGCCTGTAACCAAACCTCAAACGGTGGCGCACTGCTGGTTTTCTATAGCACTGACATTGACGCAACGCTTAACAAAGTTGAGAAGAGCGGAGGCGAAATCATTCGGCCCATTTTTGAGTTTCCCGGCGGCTGCCGTTTTCACTTTCAGGAGCCCAGTGGCAACGAGTTTGCGGTCTGGTCGGAGTTGCGCCCCTAATCAAACAGTCAAGTTAGAGAGCCATAGATGTGAGCGGCACCCACACATGCTCATAGCCAATCGATAACGCCACGGCTATCAGCAACCCTGCCATCACCCAATTGAAGCGCTTAACGATGTTGGCGTTTCCAATACGCTGGCCCACTAAACTGCCGATCACGATATAACTGCCAGGCGCGCCAGCGGCCAACATCGCCAGCCCTAACGCCCAAACCACTAAGCTAATCCCCTCAATACCCGCCGCAGGAAACTGCAGTGTGGTAATGGGCAGGGTGGCCACAATGGCTTTGGGGTTAAGCAATTGCATGACCAGCCCATCACGATAATTGACCAGCCGTGGGGCGTTGTCAGGCTCGCTTATATCAACACTTGAACGGGCAATCTTGCTCGCGAGATAAACAATATAGCCGCATCCCAAGGCGCTCACTACGATGAGTGCTTCATCATCGATCCATGCCGCACCCGCCCAACCCAATACTAGTAAGTACGCCAGCATCGCAGTGCCTACCCCAAGGCAAAACCCAACCGACTGCCTGGCTTGCCCATTGATGCCAATATTCAAGCCAAGCAGATTCACAGGCCCAGGTGAATACATCGCGCCTAGGGCATAGGCGACAATTCCTAACATGGTTAAACCTCTATGGTGGTATTTAGGTGTTAGCGTGCGATATCACGCTGGTACTGATAGGGCGTCATGCCATAAATGCGCTTAAAGCGGCGATTGAAATGGCTGAGGTCGGCAAAGCCATAGCGCAAAGCGACCTCCGTTAGGGAAGCGCCCAGGTCTAGCGCCGAACGGGCCGCGTTAATCCGGCAATTAATCACATATTGGTGGGGTGTGATGCCGTAATGTTGACGGAACAGACGCAAGAAATGGTACTTGGATAGGTGTGCTGCCTGGCTGATGTCATCAAGGGAGATATCGGCGTCCAGGTGTGCATGAACGTACTCTTTCGCCAGGCCCAGCAGCGCATCGGGGCGGTTAGTCCCGTGGCTTGGCTGGGTCATGCCGCCAAGCTGCACGGTTCGCTCGATTACCTGATAAAGCGCGTTCTCCTGGTCGATACAGCTACCAGAGTGAGAGGTAACTAAGCGCGCCAATTCCAGAATGGCATTGCGTAGCCAAATGTCCTGAACAAGGGTGTTCTTTGAGCGAAAGTCAGCCGTGTGCTCGTGCCCCAGTGCGTTAGCAAACAGAGCGTTAACCTGTTCAGGGTGGGCATACACCATCAGGTAATCCAGCGTGTGCTCCCCGCCCGGTTGGCCGTCGTGAACTTCCTCCGGATTGAACAGAATAACGTTGCCCGGTGGGCTGCGGTGAAACTGCCCGCTGCTGAAGAAATCCTGGCGCCCCGCCAGCGTTACACCGAAGGCATACTCCTCGTGGGCGTGGCGGTCGTAGCTGAAATCCTCAATCGCTGCGTGAAGCACCGTTAGCGTTGGCACGTGCTGGCTCTTGATGAATTGAAATCGGCTTGCGTTACTCATGCCGCCCCCTCCTGATTAGTCACACCGTCTAGCTTATGCAGCCCTGCCTCTTAATGCTTGTACATAATTGCTAATCAGCGGTAACCACGAACAGGATGACGTTTTTACGCCGGTGACTGCTTGCGAGCCAGCACCAGTAATAATACCAGCGCGAAGGAAGCGGCCGTTAATAAGGTGCTGATAGCGGCGATGGTTGGGTCGATCTCGTCGCGCAGCGCAGTGAACATGCGAACGGTCAAAGGCTGGTTTTGACCACCCGAAATAAATAGCGCCACCATGGTTTCGTCCAGCGCCTGAATGAACGCAAAGATCGCCCCGGTTACCACACTCGGCATGATCTGCGGCAGGGTGACGCTCATGAAGCTACGGAAACGATTCATGCCCAGGCTTCTGGCCACCATCTCCTGGGTCTGATCAAAACCGTGCAGGCCTGCGGTTACCGCAGTAATTACATAGGGCAGCGCCAGCATCACATCCGCCATGATCAAGCCTGGAATGGTATAGAGCATCCCCGACAGGGCGTAAATGAAGAACACGCCAGTGGCAACAATGATGATCGGCACGATCAATGGCAGCAGAAGCACGAGCTTCAGATAACGCATCAGCCAGTGAGTTGAGCTATTGATGGCATAGGCGGCTGCCACGCCAATCGGTGTGGCAATCAATGCCGTGGAAAACGCCACGATCAGACTTGTCTTCGCTGCAGACATCCATCCCGGATTATTGAAGAAGGTATCGTACCAGCGAAATGAGAAACTGCTGGGCGGAAAGGAGAGGAAACGGCTGTCCGAGAACGACATGGGCACAACGATTAGCAGTGGCAGGATCAAGAAGATCAGCACCACGACCACATAGCCAATAAAACTTATTCGACTCAAGGATAGTTTGTTCATTTTGCACCCAGTATCTTCTCAAGGGGAACGAGGCGGCTCACCACATAGAAAATAACCAGCACGCAGATCAGCAGCACGACACTAACCGCGCTGGCGGCGCCCCAATCGCTATACAGCTGGATGTTGCGGCTGACCAGCATCGAAGCCATGACCGTGCGCCCCCCGCCTACTAGTTCGGGGGTGATATAGAAGCCGAGGCATAGCACGAACACCAGTGTCATACCCGCCAACACGCCACTAAGCGAAAGAGGGAAGAACACCCGCATGAAAACGTGCAGAGGCGTGCCTCCAAGGCTCGCGCCAGCCTGTATTAGATCGCCGGGAATTTTCTGCATAGTGGCGTAAAGCGGCAAAACCATGAAGGGCAGCAGGATATGCACGGTGGCGATGATCGTGCCCAGCTCGTTATGCACCAGCGCCAGCGGCGCATCGATAAGGCCTACGCCCAACAGGGATTCATTCACCACGCCTGAGCGTTGCAGCAGAATCAGCCAGGCATAGGCCCTCACCAGAACACTGGTCCAGAATGGCAGAATCACCAGCGCCAATATCAGCATCGACCAGCGCCGTGGCAATATCGAGGCGGCGTAGGCAATGGGGTAACCCATCAGCAGCGCCAGCAGCGTCACGATAAAGCTGATGCGAAACGTGACCCAGAACGTATTCCAGTAGATACCTTCCGTGAAGATTCGCTGATAATGCTCCAGCGAAAAACCATTGGCATAGAACGATTGACCAATCAACCAGCCAAGGGGGATGAGGAGCAGCACGAAAACCACCAGTACGGCAGGTGACATCAGGAGCAGCATGAGCGCATGCTCGCGCCGCCGATAGCCCAGTGACGCATCCCGGTGACGAACGTGAGGGTAATTATTGTTGATGGCGGTCGCTTTCAAAGGATGTCTCCTATCGGGAAGTCGACAAGCGTTACCGCAACTCGCAGGAGTGCTACGGCAACGACGCGCTTATCGCTGCATAAACTCCAGCCAACGACGTTCCGCCTGTTCACCTGCCGAAGAAGCCCACCACTCGTATGACATCAACACCTGACGCTCGGCATTTTCAGGAAAACTTGGCAACTCCCTGGCACGCTCATCAGGAATCTTACCCGTGTCGAAGGCGGCCGGGTTACCGGGGCCGTAGTCGATATGCAGAGGCAGGTTGGCCTGATACTCAGGGTCGATAGCTGCGTTGATGAACTCGGCGGCGGTCTCCTGATTGGGCGCGCCTTCGATAATGCACAGGTGCGTGTTCTGCAAGACCCCATCGTTATAGGTGAAGTCAGCATCAGCGCCTTCATTGATGATGGCGCTAACTCGGCCATTCCACATCATCAACATATCCACTTCGCCATCGTAGAGGAGCTGCGCCGACTGCCCGCCGGAGGTCCACCAGGTGGTGATATGCGGTTTGATCTCCTCGAGCTTGGCGAAGGCCCGGTCAACATCCAGCGGATAGAGCTCTTCTCGTGCAACACCATCAGCCATCAAGGCGGCTTCAAGCGTTCCCAGCGGGTGGTTGCGCAGAGCACGGTTACCGGGATACTCCTCCACATTCCAGAAGTCCTCCCAGCTTTGCGGCGGATTGCCATCGAAGGCCTCTGGATTGTAGGCCAGTACGCTGGAGTAGAACTCGTAGGCAACCGAGTAGGGCGTCTTATACTCCTCGGGCATCGACTCGGCGTTAGGAATCTGGCTGAAGTCGAGTTCCGCAATCAGCCCTTGATTGCCGCCCCGCACACAGTTCAATGGTGGGGTGTCGACCACGTCCCATACCGCCTGGCCGGTGGTGCCTTGTGTCTTGATCATCGGCCAGGCGTCGGGGGCACTCTCCTGACGAATGGTGATGCCCAGCGCCTCAGCAACCGGGTCAAGAATGGCCACCGTCTGGGCCTCCTGATACGCGCCACCCTGAGAGACGAACGTGATTTCGCCGTCGGCCAGCGTTTGCCCGGCGCCAAGCGCACCAACAACCATTACCGAGGAACCAAGCAAGTATTTGAAGCAGTTAGTATCTTTCATCTTGCGACCTCCAACTGAGTAAATGCTTCCGACGCCCAATCAGCGCCCGATTGCATCAAGGAACTGGTAGTAACCCGCTACCAGTCGAATACCGACTTCACGCAAGGGGTAAAGCGGGACGGCCTTGAGCCGATCCGCGGCGAGCAGCGCCACGTCAGGGCTTTCACCCATGGCGTAGTCTGCCGCCAACCGCCCGAGCAATGTCGACATGGCCACGCCAGCGCCGTTGTAACCGGCGGCGTAGCAAACACGGTCGTCAAATCTGCCGACATGGGGTAAAGCATCCAGCGTCATGCCCACATGCCCCGACCAGCGATAGGCAATGCCGATATCGGCAAGCGCTGGAAACAGCGACACCATGGCGCTCTGCAGGGAATCGAACGCCGCCTGAGAATCACGCTTCCCAAACGCCCCACGACCGCCAAATACGATCCGTCCATCGACCTTGCGAAACCAGCGCATCATTCGTCGGGTTTCGCCATAGCTTCTATCCTTGATCAACAGGTAGTTCTGCAGCGCCTCTGGAAGAGGGTGAGTGGCGATAATCGAACTTCTAAACGGCACCAGGCGCGCCTTGATCGTGGCACTGACAGGCGTAATGTCCGAATAGGCATTAGTGGCCAGGATCACCTGTCGTGCCTTGATCTCACCGTTTGGCGTCGTGATATGAACACCATCGTTCAGGCGGCGAATGCTAGTGGCCGGAGTTCGCTCGAAGACAATCTCGCCATGGCGTTGGTTGAGCCCTTCCGCCAAACCCCGCACATAGTCGAGAGGGTGCAAGGTACCTACGCCAAGCCCTAAAACCCCACCCTTAAACGCATGAGACCCAGTCTCTTCAGCTACCTCGCCAGCAGAAAGGCAGCGCAGCGAATCATCGCCCATTTCCCGCCGCATCCAGTTGGCTTCCTCGGTAATCTCTTCCAGAGCCTTGGCCGTATGGGCACAGCGCAGGTTGCCGCAGCGTGTGAAGCGGGCGCTCTCCAGGCTATAAAACTGAATCAAAGCGTCCACCTCGTCCACTGCCTGATGGCAGAGCCGGTGCATGGCAGTGGCGACCGGCACGCCGTGGGCCTGGGCGATGCTGGGAAACGATAGTCGGAATTTGGCGGATACCACTCCGCCATTACGTCCGCTTGCGCCCCAGCCGATAGGGTTGGCATCCACCACAATCGATTGAACGTCCCTTTCTGCCAGCCGGTGGGCCGCTGTTAATCCCGTGTATCCTCCCCCGATTATTGCGACATCGACGGTTTTATCGTTGGAAAGACGCGAAAAATTCGGGGCAGTCTTCGCCGTATCACGCCAAAGCGAAGCAATCTGGGATACCGGCTGAGGCCCATTCATGTCACACCTTCTCCACGGCGTCGGCCAACGCCTTCAGCGTGGGAAAATGGAAGTCTGGCGTTGTCACCTGTGCCGGTTCCGGTGTGCCGCCGAACCCCGGCTGGCCTTGACGACGCTCAATCCAGCAAGTGGTGTAACCCAGTTCCTTGGCAATGCCGATGTCGTGGTACTGGCTCTGGGCGACATGCAGTATTTCCGAGAACTGATAGCCATGGGCTGTCTGACGGCCACGGTTGTAAGCGAAGAATTGAGGATTGGGCTTGGCTACACCGGTCTCGTCGCAGGTCACGCTATCGTCGAATGGATTGTCGAGAATATGCGAGTAGCAGGAGAACGCTGTGCGATCAGCATTGGTCATCGCCACCAGGCGATAGTGTTTACGAAGGCGCTTCAGTGCCGCCACCGAATCCTCAAAAGCGGGCCAACGCAGCACCGCCAACTGGAAGGCGTCGGCCGAAACCGAATCCGCAGGTAGCTTCAACTCCTCCGCCAGCGAGCGATAGACATCCGCCATGGCACTGCTCGAACGGCCAGGGTAGCGATCCCGCCCACGTTTGTAGGCCTCGAAGATGGTGTTGTCGCTCAGGTCTTGAGCAGCATGGCCACCAATTCGACGGACAGCGTCCAGTACACCGGTTTCGAAATCGATCAGCGTGCCCACGACATCGAAGGTAAGAACTTTAAAATTGGAAAGTTCCATGATCGTGTATGACTCCTTGCTAAGGTGCTTTAAAGTTATATCAGGCAACGTTGGTCGCCGGAGTGGGGCATCCCGAACGAGGCACGATGATGGTGTCCTCTGGATGCAGTACCACGCTCAAGCGCTCGCCGAGCGGTGGAATCTGTAGCCTTGCGGCATGGTGGCTGGGTTGACGCAGACTGATGGAGATGCCGCCTTCCAGTTCGAGGAACAATCGCAGGCTATCGCCCTGGTAGACGGCCTCCATGATTCGGCATGGCAGGCGATTGATGCCCGGTTCATGCTGGCCGTCATCGATCAGCAGTTTTTCGGTTTGAATCGCCAGCAGTAGTTCGGCATGAGGAGTGATAGGCTTGGCCGAACGCAGTGTTTGATCGCCTAACCGGACAGTATGCTCATCGATGCGGATCACCGGGAGCAGGGTGGAATCACCGATGAAGCTGGCCACAAAAGAGTCTTTAGGATTGTTGTGCAGCGTTTCGGGGGCGCCGATCTGAACCAGTTCGCCATCCTTAAGGATCGCGACCCTGTCGCTCATGGTCAGTGCCTCACGCTGGTCGTGGGTCACATACACCACGGTAGCCCCCAGCTTGCGATGCAAGCGGCGCAGCTCTATCTGCATCGTCTCGCGCAACTGCTTATCTAGCGCTGAAAGCGGTTCGTCCATCAGGATTAGCCGTGGCTCGAACACGATTGCTCTGGCAAGAGCGACCCGCTGCCGTTGGCCGCCTGAAAGTTGTGATACACCCCTATCCTGATAGCCATCCAGTTCCACCATGGCCAGCGCCTGACGAACCCGCTCCGGCCATGTTGACTTGGGGAGGCGACGAGCCCGCAAGGGAAAGGCGACGTTTTCGCCGACACTCATGTGAGGAAAGAGAGCGTAACTCTGAAAGACGATGCCGATGTTGCGCTTGTGCGGCGGCATGTAGGTCATGTCCTGATCACCGACCCATACTGACCCTGAAGAGGGCATGACGAACCCGCCCAAGGCGCCAAGCAAAGTCGTTTTTCCCGAGCCCGAAGGGCCCAGCAACGACACGAATTCACCCGGCTCAATATTTAAGGTTATGTCTTTCAGGGCTACCGTGCTGCCATACCGCTTACTGATGGAGCGTATGGCAACCCCCACACTGTCTCGCTCATCCATAGGATTTATCACCTTTCATTGTTGTGATGCCTATCGGTTGTCATTGAGTACAGCAGATAAGGGGGGCACGGACAATTGCGAAATTCTTGGTGGTGGCATAACCTGAAATCATGCCTACATTGCGCCGACAACTACCCAGCGCCAACGCCCTGTTTGTTTTTGAGTCCGCGGCCCGCTGCGGTAACTTCACCAAAGCTGCCGCCGAGCTCGGGGTTACCCAGCCGGCGGTCAGCCGCATGCTGGCGCTTCTGGAAGAGTATCTGGAGGTTAAGCTGTTCTTGCGCACGCCCGGTAAAACCGAGCTGACCGAGAGTGGCGAGATACTTTACCAAGGCGTGGTCGACGGCTTTCATAATATCGAAGCGGCGATTCAGGAAATTCGGGCGCGCAGCACCGGGCTTGAAACCGTCACGCTATCGGTGTCAACCGCCTTCACCACCCATTGGCTGATGCCGCGCATGCACAGGCTGCAGGCGCAGCTACCCCATATCGATCTGCGCTTTCAGCTGATATCGGGGTCGGTCAGCGGCTCGGTCGAGGATGTTGACCTGGGGATTCGCTTTGTTACGGGGGAGGACATCCTGCATGATGCCTCTTTGATACTGCCGGAGATACTGGTACCGGTCTGCAGTCCGGCCTATCGAAAGCAGCAGCTCGAATCGTCCGGTAACGATGTCTCCACCACCCTGATTAGCCTCAGCGATAGCCGCATAGACTGGTTTGAGCTTTTGCCCAATTTCCATCTGCAGGCTTATGGAACGACGCATTCACTGGTTTTTTCGGACTATGCCGTCGTGATCCAGGCGGCCCTGCTGGGCCAGGGTATCGCCATCGGCTGGCTGAATATCACATCCCACTGGCTGGAGACCGGCTCGCTGGTTCCCGCCACACCAACCGCGATTGCCACCGAGCGGCTATGCCACCTGGTTCACTCACGTAAGAAGCCGCTAAGCGATGCAGCCAAGCAGGTTCGGGAGTGGATAATAGAAGAAACACGCAATGACGTTGCGAATGTGGCGAAGCAGTATCCCGAGTTGAAGCTTGAATCCTTTCTGGCTAAGGACTTCTGATTTTTCAGTCGATAAAAGCCTCCCACTAGCAACTCAATAGATAGTACGTGGGTGCTAAGCGCTGGTAAGTGGCCGCCACACATGCGCAAACCCAATCGTTAGCGCCACGGATGCTTGTACATAATTGCTCATCGACTGTGCAATGATGGCCTAACGATAGTGAACACCGCCAAGTATTCGGCATGGGAAAGCTCTTTTCACTGATGATTGTGCTGGCATTGGCCTTCCTGCTTGCCGACCGCGAGGATCACCCGCTGGTGGGCCGGGTGCGTGAGGCGCTGGTGGCGGCGGTGGATCCAGCCAGCGGCATCATCCCCTCGTTCGCGGAGGGAGAGGGGGTGGCGGGTGGTGAACACCGCAACGTTCTGACAACTTGAGAAACGCGATGAAAAAGCTTTTATCACGTTAGTTGTGCTCGCGCTGGATTTAGCGGTGTAAGGGCACCCGGTGTTTTCAGACGAGGTAAGCGCCGAGTTCGACGGCCTCCAAGCGATGCGCCTGGACATCGGCTTGGGGCAGGGTGATGATTAAAAAGCCAGGATCAAAAAGCACAACAAAACAAAGGAGCAGGGCATGAACCAGCGTGAAAAGCTCAACTACGTCGAGCTTACCGCCAAGGACTTGAACGCCACTAAAACCTTTTTCTCAGCGGTGTTTGGCTGGGAGTTCACCGACTACGGCCTGGAATACAGTGCGTTTTCCAACCAGGGCTTGGATGGCGGCTTCTACCAGGCGGACGCCTGCAGCCGTACCGACAACGGCGCCGCCTTGCTGGTGTTTTATAGTGCTCAGTTGGAAGAGACCTACACCAAGGTGGTGGGCAATGGCGGCGAGATCGTAAAGCCGATTTTTGAGTTTCCCGGAGGCTTCCGTTTTCACTTTACTGAACCCAGCGGCAACGAGTTTGCCGTGTGGTCAGAGGGACGGGGCTAAGGCCAGTCGAGAGCACCGATATTAGCGATATAAACTAGGCGATCTCAATTTCCTACCACCCTCAAGCAACAGGCACAGTACCACCATCAATCACATATTCCGTAACCGTGATGGTAGCCGCCAGCGGTGAGGCCAGAAACGCAATCAGGTTGGCTACTTCAGAAGGCTTTGAAGGGCGGCCAATCGGGATGCCGCCCAGCGAATTCATGATGATCTGTTTGCCGCCTGCGTAATCGGTGCCTGCATCTTGGGCAATCCGCTCGGCCAGCGCAACGGCGGCTTCCGTCTCGATCCAGCCCGGCGACACCCGAACCACACGCACCCCTTTGGGTGACACCTCTTTTGACAAGCTCTTGCTATAGGTGGATAGCGCCGCCTTGGCCGCCGCGTAAGCCGTGGTCGATTCGGGCAGGGGGAGCTCACGCTGAATGGAGGTCACGTGGATAATCACTCCATCGCCCTGGGCAAGCATGCCGGGCAGTAGGGCACGATCCAGCCGTACGGCGGGAAACAGGTTGATGTCGAGCTCACGCTGCCACTCCTCCTCCCCAAGGGCTGCGAATCCACCGCCGGGCGCGGATGAGCCACCCAGCACATGAACGATAATATCCACGCCACCCAAGCGTTCGTTGACCGCATCGGCCACCGAGGAACAGCCTTTGGCCGTCGTTAGGTCAGCGGTTACAAACAGCTCATCGGGCAGGTCGGCGGGGCGAGTACGGGCGGTTGTTAGCACTTGCGCGCCTTCCTCGCGAAAGAGTGCCACCACGGCAGCGCCAACCCCTTTGCTACCACCGGTGATCAATACGCGTCGCCCGTTCAAGTTCAGGTTCATTAGTGAATCTCCAATGACTGGATTTGCGCATCGGCAAGCTGAAAAGTGTGATCCAGTTGCACCGGGCTGCCGGGGAAGTCGCCGGTCACGGTGGCGGTAACCACCATCGTGTTGTCTTGATGGGAAACACTGACCGGCTCGACGCAATACTCAATCTTGGCACGGGTGGCGCGCAGCCAGGCTTGAATAGCCGGGCGCCCGCGGTGCGTCTCGCCTTCATCAAACACACAGGCATCTTGGGTAAAGCAATCGCCAAGGTGGGTGTCGTCCGCCCCGTTGCTGATGCTGAAGTAAGTGGTGATCGCGTCTGGCAGTGACAAACTCATGATGGTCATCTCTCGCAAGGGTTAATATGCGAGAATCTTCTGCCTGGAATTACGCGTTAGCAAGAACGCACAAAAAGGTAAGTGGCTTACTCATGAGAAAGATTTATACGCCTGCTACCGCCGCAAGCGATGTGGAAAATGTATTAAAAATGCTGGAAGGGCGCTGGAAGCTGATTATTCTCTTTCATCTGTTCGATGGGAAAGTGCAGCGCTACTCCGATTTTGGAAAACTCATCCCCGAGATCTCCCAGAAAATGCTGGCCCAACAGCTGCGCCAACTGGAAGCGGATGGCATTGTGGCCCGAAAGGTCTATCCCCAGGTGCCGCCAAAAGTGGAGTACCGCCTGACCGAATGGGGGCAAACGCTCTGCCCGGCGCTGGATGCCTTGCTGAAATGGGCAGAGCAGAAGTAGCACTTCAACCACCCTGCCCAGCAGACTGAACAAGACGATACCACCACCCAATGAGAGCCGCCTGATGCACTACCGCACCATGACCATCAACGACTACGAAGCCGCCATTGCCCTGTGGAGCGAAAGCGAAGGCGTGCGGCTGCGCGATGCGGATTCCCGAGCAGGCATTGAGAAGTACCTGCTGCGCAATCCCGGCCTGAGCTTTGTGGCAGAAGGAGAAAGAGAAGGGGAACTGGTGGGAACGATCATGGCGGGCCATGATGGCAAGCGCGGCTATATTCAGCACTTGTCGGTGGCGGATTCCCATCGCCGCAAAGGCATCGCGACAAAGCTGGTCAACCTTTGCCTGGATGCACTCAAAAACGAAGGCATCCTGAAATCGCACCTGATGATCCTTCCCGAGAACGAAGCCGCCCAGACGTTTTGGACAAGCCAGGGCTGGGCCTATCGATCAGATATTTTGCTCTATTCGTTCGTGAATGGAGATAACCATAACGTTTAGTTTTTATACGTTATGGGATTGGATTGACGCAGGTTAGCCTACACCGGGTCGGTTGGCATGGAGGCGCACTCATTATTGGCAACTTTCAAGATAAATACTCAATGTTTCTGAACGTGAGCCGATAATGCTAAACGGTGACTAGCAGGGTACGTTCTGTCCGAACTCTTGCAGTTACCGAGATGGCTTTCACCTGCCCAAAGACAAGTACTGCGGGCTTCTACGAGATCTTTCCATGCTACTTCTGAATCGAAGCGTTAAACTACGGCTGGCCGTGAGTTTAGGCGCGTGCATCCTGATGTTAATCGTCGTCGGTACTATCGGTCTCTTTAGCCTCAGTAGCGCCAACGATGCCCTCAATAGAACTTATGAGGGTAACGTGCTCACTTTGGGTAACCTTACTAAGATTAACCAAGCCCTGCTCGGCAATCGGGTGAAAATAACGGCCGAACAGCGTGATCGGAATCCAGCATCTGCCATTACGACACAACAAGAGATCGTGGAGAACGATGCCATTATCGACGCCGCCTGGAGTGATTACTTCCCTGATCGTGTGTCTGATGATCAAGAGCGTGCGATAGCCGAAGAGTTCATCGTCTCGCTTGCCAGTTTGCGTGCTGGTATCGACGAGATTAACGAGGCAATGATCGGCAATGATTATGATGACGCAAGGGAGATTGCCACCACCACGCTACGTGCCGCATACCCTAAAGTACTCACGGCTATTCAGAGTCTCATCGAACGTAACAGCACCCAAGCCGCCGCCAATAACCAGCAGTCATCTAGTGACTATATTTGGACGCGCAACTTCGTTATGGGGGTTATGGCGGCAGCAATCATCTTCAGCATTCTGCTCGCAATATGGTTGATTCGCGGCATCATGACCCCGCTGAGTAAGGCGCAAGCGCTCGCCAACGCCATGGCAGAGGGCAAACTGGATAACCAAATCCACATCACCTGCAAAGATGAATTCGGTGACATGTTGGCAGCGTTAAAGAGCATGGAAACGAAGTTTTCACAGGTGGTGATGTCCGTGCGCAATAACTCCGAGTCTGTCAATAGTGCCGCTGATGACATTGCTCGGGGTACTGAAGATCTGAGCAGCCGGACTCAGCAGCAGGCCGCCAGCATCGAAGAGACAGCCGCATCAATGGATGAAATCACCTCCACCGTGAGGCAGAACGCTGATAACGCCTCAGAAGCTGACAAGCTCGTTTATGACGTTAGCCAGCAAGCCAACGCCGGTGGGGAGGTTGCAGGCCAAGCCGTACAAGCAATGGAGGGGATCAATGCCTCAAGTCGCAAAATCGCGGGTATCGTGGGCTTGATTGAGGAGATTGCTTTCCAAACCAACCTGTTGGCGCTGAATGCGTCGGTTGAAGCGGCACGTGCGGGTGAGCAGGGGCGCGGATTTGCGGTAGTTGCCAACGAAGTACGCAATCTGGCGGGGCGCAGTGCCAATGCGGCCAAAGAGATCAAACAGCTGGTCGATGAAAGTATCGGTCAAGTGGACAACGGCTCTAAGCTGGTCAACCGAGCGGGTAAATCACTGGAAGATATCGTCAGCGGTGTACAGCGTGTCTCGGTATTGATGGGTGAGATCGCCACCGCCAGCCGCGAACAGTCCCAAGGGATCGAGCAAGTCAACACGGCCATTGCGCAGATGGACAGTGTCACCCAGGAGAATGCGAGTCTGGTGGAAGAGTCCAGCGCGGCAGGCCGTTCACTGCAAATTCAAGCGGCGGCATTGTTGAAAGAAGTGTCATTCTTTAGAGGGGCGACCACGGGGCAGCACCAGACCGCATTACCTGCAACAGTACGACACAATGCCAGTCAGCCACGGGCCGCCCAACGGCCGAAGCCCCACGTTCTGGGGAGCCAGCAGGGCACTGATGAATGGGCATCTTTCTAAGTGCCTGAGTAGTGAGAAGCGCCCCAGCCGGGGCGCTTCTGTAATAGGGGAGACTGACGTTTTGTGTTCAGCGGCAGATCACCGACTCCGCTGCAGTCATACCCTTGTCGGGTCGCCAGCATTATTTGTATCATGATGAGTCTTTCCGCGCTAAACAGAGGTAGTTGTCCAATGAACCATTGATGCCCGCCGTTGCAATGACGGCCAGTCTCCATTAGCCCCTGACCCAGGGGGAGAACTCGGCATCGCTGGAATCAACTATGACCACTACCCATCTCACCTTAAAAGGTGTCTCCTACGTTTTGTCGGATGGCAGAACGCTTTTTACCGACCTTTATGAGCAGTTCGATACACGCCCAACCGGGCTGGTTGGGCGCAATGGTATCGGTAAAACAGTCTTGGCCCAAATCCTCGCGGGCCAGTTGCAACCCACCACTGGCGAATGTCAGCGCCCCAACAGCGTGCATTACCTTGCCCAGCAAGTAGCCCCGCCCAAGAGTGCTTCTGTCGCCGATCTCGCAGGTATTCAACCAACGCTGGATGCGCTGGCGCGAATAGAGGCTGGCAGCACTGCCATAGAGGATTTTGAGGCCGTGGATGAGCGTTGGGATATGCCCCAGCGATTTCGCCATGAACTTGAACGCAGCGGCCTGGGCTATCTCGAGGCCAGCACACCGGCCAGCACGCTGAGCGGTGGGGAAGCCATGCGGATTGCCTTGATGGGCGCTATGCTCTCGAATGCCGATTTTCTGATTCTTGATGAGCCAAGTAATCACCTTGATCGACCCAACCGTCAAGCGCTCATCGAACAGTTGCAACGTTGGTCGCGTGGGCTGATCGTGGTTAGCCATGACCGGCAACTACTGGAATCCATGGCGCGTATTGTGGAGCTTTCCCCCTTGGGGCTGCACAGCTACGGTGGCAACTACACCTTCTATGCAGAAGCGAAAGCTCATGAGCAGCAAGCGGCGATTGATCAGCTCAATCAACATAAGCTGGAGCACCAACGCCAGGAGCGGGCAATGCGCAAACAGCGTGAACGCCAGGAGAAACGCCAAACCCGCGGTAAACGGCAGGGTAAGGAAGCCAATCAGGCTAAGGTGATACTGGATGGGCAGAAAGAGCGCAGCGAAAACTCCACCGGCGCGTTGCGCCAAAAGCAGGCGGCCAGCCGTGAACAACTGAACTGGCGCGTGCGGGAGGTGGCAACGCAGGTAGAAGACGCAATTCACATCACCCTGCACGAGATACCCGTCAATCAGGTCGCCAAGCGCTGTTTGGCAGAATTGGAGAGGGTAGAGCTACCGTTCGTGATGGGAGCCACTCGTCAGATTAGCCTACTGCTAAGAGGGCCGCAGCGAATCGGAGTTGTCGGCCCCAACGGCTGCGGTAAATCCACGCTGCTCCGCGTGCTAGCGGGCCAGATCGAACCATTATCCGGAACCTGCAAGGTGACTCCAGAAAAGGCTTATCTCGACCAGCGGCTGGAGAGTCTTGAGCCCGAAAAGAGCGTGCTCGAACAGCTGCAACTGGCTAACCGCTCAACGACGGAAGGCGAGTTGCGTATGCTACTGGCCCAACTAGGCCTGGACGCGCAAAAGATCACCACACCCAGCGGACTATTAAGCGGAGGTGAACGTCTGAAAGGTGCACTGGCCTGCCTCCTCTACGCCGACTCACCACCGAAACTATTGCTGCTGGATGAGCCAAATAACCACCTCGACCTGCCATCGGCACAAGCGCTGGAAACGCTGTTGCGCAGTTACCAAGGCGCGTTAGTGGTGGTATCCCATGATGATGCGTTTCTGGGAAACCTCGCCCTGACAGACCGCTTGCTGGCAACCGAGCAAGGGTGGCATTTGGAGCCTCAATCCAGCTGAGCTTCTATTGCGGCCTTGTCGATCACCGACCAGACTTCCTGAATCTTATTATCACGGAAGAGGTAGAACGCGTTCTCGCAAAACGTCACTTTTTTCCCATTGATAGGTAAGCCCAGGAAGCTGCCATTAGGCGTTACATCGAAGCGCAGCCTGCAAGTGACATAGGGTGAATCAACGGCCAACAGCTCAATATTGAAGTGCAGATCCGGTATCTGCTCATAATCGGCTTCCAGCATGGCGCGATAGCCATCAATCCCCAGGCGCTGGCCGTTGTGGTGGACATCGTCATGCACGAACTGGCCAAGATTCGTCCAGTCTTGATTGTTGAGGCAGGTGATGTAATCACGGTAGGTCGCTTTCAGGTCATGTTTGTTCATGTTGTTCTCCTTTCCTAGTCAGGCGTGAAGGTATTCGCCACGGTGCTCCTGGCTCAGTATTATAAGCAGCCTAAACCAAAACCACAGAAGTCATCATCCATGTCATGCCCACCGTGCCCCCATTGCCAATCCGAATTCGTCTATCAGGATCAAAGCCTGTTCATCTGCCCCGAGTGCGCCCACGAATGGAACCCTGCTGAGGCTGAGGCGGAAGACTCCGTGACGGTAAAAGATGCCCACGGCACCCTGTTAGCGGAAGGCGATAAGGTAACGATGATCAAAGACCTCAAGGTCAAGGGCAGTTCACTGGTGCTCAAGGTTGGCACCAAAGCCGTGATCAAACGGCTCGTGGATAGTAAAGATCACCAACTGGACTGCAAAGTCGACGGCGTCGGCGACATGATGGTGACCGCCCATTTTGTGAAGAAGGCCTGACTAAAATCTGAACTTACCTGACAAGCGTGCCGCCGATGACTGCCAACCGACATTACCGCTGGGTTATTCTGTTGATAGCCACCCTTGCGCAAGCAGCGGCCTGTTTTTTCGTGCAGGGTATCGGCGCCATCAGCGTTTATATACAGGCAGATATGGGGCTCTCCGCATTTCAGATTGGAGCGCTGGTTTCGGCGGCCCAACTGGTGCCTTTGGTGGGGTTGTTGGTTGCCGGGGAGTTGCTGGATAGGTTCAGTGAGCGTTTAGTGGTGGGGGCAGGCACTCTCATAGTTGGCGTTGCGCTAAGCGCTGCCGTGCTGGCTGAGAGCTACTGGGCCATGCTGCTGTTTTTGGCCATCGTCGGGGCGGGCTACAGTACCGCCCAACCCGGTGGTAGCAAATCGGTAGCTGCCTGGTTTAATAAATCCCAGCGCGGTTTTGCTATGGGCATTCGTCAGGCAGGCTTGCCTCTTGGCGGGGCGCTGGCGGCGATCGTACTGCCAACCGTCGCGATCACCTGGGGATGGCGCGCCTCTTTTCTGGTGGGTGGGCTGATTGCGATCTTCGGGGCGCTGATCTTTATGCTCTTTTATCGTGCCCCTGCTGGCGCGGTGCCGGTCGCAAAAGCCTTTGAAGGTAGCCTAACAAACGTCGTCTTGTCGCGACTGGCGATGATTCGCGAACCGGCCATGAAACAGATTATGGCGTCCGGTATTAGTTTAATCTCGGTTCAATACGGTATTTTGATTTTTACCGTGCTTTATCTGCACAGTCGTTTGCAGATGGACGTGCTGCAGGCCGCGACGTTGCTATTTGTGGCCCAGGGTGCCGGGGTTGCCGGGCGTATTTTGCTGGCGGCCTGGAGTGATCGCTGTCGCTCGCGCTATTTTCCGGTCATGGTGTGCATGGTAGCGGTAATCGTCGGGTTGCTGGTACTGGTTTGGCTACCGCTCAGTTCAATGTTTATGCTGGGTTGCTTGATGGGCTGGTTGGGTTTCTTTGGTTTCGGCTGGTACGGCCCTTGGGTGGCTTATGTGGCGGAGTCGGCACCCGCCGATAAAACCGGCTTTGTGCTGGGGCTGGCCATGGCGATTAACCAACTGGCAATTGTGTCGGTACCGCCACTGCTGGGGTGGATGCTGGATATAACGGGCAGCTTCATGCTCGGCTGGAGCCTGCTGATTACCATGACACTGCTGGGGCTACTAATGACCATCCAACGGCAAGGAGACGTGAATGAAAGCCATCGTGTTTGACGTATTTGGCACTATTGTCGATTGGCGCTCCAGTTTGATTAACCAGTTCCGGGCGTTAGAAAAAGAGTTGGGAATTGAGCTACCCAGCGAAGCGCTGACGGATCAATGGCGTCAGCATTATGCGCCCTCTATGGACCGGGTGCGTAAAGGCGAAATTCCGTGGACGGGATTGGATGATCTGCATCGGGAAAGCCTAGTCACACTGCTCAAGCAACACGGGATTACGCTAGACGAAGCGACCATTGATCGCGTCAATCACTTTTGGCACCAGTTAGACCCATGGCCGGATGTTCAGCGCGGTCTTCAACAATTGAAAGAGCACACCATCATCGCCACCCTGACCAACGGCAATTTGTCGTTAATGGTGGACGTTGCCCGTTATGCCAAACTGCCATGGGATATGGTGTTTTGCGCCGAGCTATTCCAGCACTATAAACCTGACCCAGAGGTCTATTTAGGGGCTTGCCGCCTGCTGCGCCTGCCGCCTGAAGAGGTGATGCTATGCGCAGCGCACAATTACGACCTGGCGGCTGCCCGTGCATTGGGAATGAAAACGGCGTTTATACCCCGGCGTACAGAGTATGGCCCGCAACAGAGCAAAGATTTAACAGCCGAGCAAGAATGGGATTTGGTGGCTGAAGATCTCGTCGCGTTGAGTGAGCTTCTAATAGGATACTAGCCATTTCGTGCGCCCGCAGTGTCCTCAACAATAGATCCATTCGCCGACGGTTAACCAAAACTTAGCTAAAAGATGGAACAGTCATGCACTCGTTAGCCGCCCAATGGATAGTGGGTCTACTCAGAGAGAGAAATATCCCGTTTCAAATCTGCGGAGGGCTCGCCGCAAAGGGCTATGGTGCTGAGCGAGCGCTGAATGATATTGACCTGTTTGTCCCCGATGAGCATTTTATGACAGTGGTGCAGGCAGGGCAGGCGCACATATCCAAACCCGCTGCGCACTACTGCGAAGAGGGCTGGGATTTAACCTATGTCCAGTTCAAGTATAAAGACATTAAGGTGGAAGTAGGCAACGCTGAAGGTGCCCACATTTTAGATGCCGCCAGCCAGACTTGGGTACCGCTCCATATAGCTTTTGATCGTTATGAAACCGTCAATTTATTGGGCCTTGCGCTTCCCCTGATGTTGAAGGAAGACTTGATCCGGTATAAATCTATGCTCTCAAGGCCAGTGGATATCGACGATGTTCGTGCCATAAAATCGGAGATTAAGATGCAAGCGTCAGTCTATGACAAATGCGGAGATCCAACGGTTCTGCGCTATGCGGATGTTCCTGACCCAGAGCTCGGAGCATTTGACGTGCTCATCGAAGTTCAGGCGATCTCGATAGAGGGTGGTGATTTAATCAACCGCCAGATGACGCCCCCTCCGCAAGTAGATTACATCGTGGGATATGCAGCGGCAGGCGTTGTCGTTGCATTGGGTAGTGCGGTGCGTACGCGCAAGGTTGGTGACAGAGTAACGAGCTTCGGATTGGATGGTTCGCATGCAACACTACGCGCTATTCCCGAAAGCCAGACTTGGCTCGTTCCCGATGGCGTTGATATTGCTGAGGCTGCGGTGTTGCCCATATCCTTTGGTACCGCACATCACTGCCTATTTGCGCGCGGCGCACTCCAGAGTGGAGAGACCGTTTTAATACAGGCTGGTGCGGGTGGTGTCGGTATTGCCGCTATTCAACTTGCGAAACGGATCGGCGCTACTGTCATTACCGTTTCAAGCGGCTCGGAACGGCTTGCGAAACTCAAATCACTGGGCGCTGATCATGTCGTCGACCATCAAAGCGAAGACGTGGTTAAGGCAGTGTTTGAGTACACACAGGGCAGGGGAGTTGATCTCGCTGTTGATCCTGTCGGATCGACTTTGCAGACTTCGCTTCAGTCGCTGGCCCCTGAAGGGCGCTTGGTTTTCGTCGGTAATGCGGGAGGCGGCGAGCTCACTGTGGATCTCTGGCCAGCGCTACAGGCCAATCACTCTCTTTTTGGCGTCTTTATGGGCACACAATTCGGGTACCCAAACGTCGCGGCCACGGTGGATCGTATGCTCGACGATGTCGCTAACGCCAAGCTCAAGGTTCTTATAGACCGGCGCTTTCCCTTGGAGAATGCGGCCGATGCCCACGAGTATGCTGAACGTGGAAAGCCGTTTGGTCGGGTGGTTATGCATCCTTGATACTCCTCTTCTAGATCCCCGCACTCTCCTTAACCACTGCGCCACGCAACGTTTCAGCGAAGCTTGCCAGAGCGGGTGTCCAGGTCTTGGGTTCGAGGGCGGCAAAGTAAGTATCGACATTGGCGATGGACGAGGGCAGTTCCAGGGTGTGAATTCCAAATCGGTGTTGGTGGGCTTCGACTGTCCCACGGGGCAGCACCGTGTAGCCCATTCCAGCCGCGACACAGCCTAGCATCGCGTCTAGTGAGCCAAATTCAAATATCCGGCCCGCATTAATCCCATGGGAGGCCAGCAATAGCTCGATACGCTGACGGTAGCTACACCCTTGGCGAAACGCCAGAAATGCCGACGTCATCAGCTCCTGAGAAGAGGGCATCGTCATCATCGGCGTTGAGCCCACCAGTACAAGCTGCTCGCTGAAAGCATTGAGCAAGTGATAGCAGCCATGCTCAAGTCGACCTGCCACAAAGACACAGTCCACCTGCCCGTCCAGCAACAACTCGACCAGTTCCGCCGTTGGCCCGGTCTTGATCTGGATATCAACGTCAGGCTGCGCTGCGTGGTACGCCGCCAGTATCGGCGGCAGGCGCAGGGCGGTCGTGGTCTCCATGGCGCCTATACGTAGCCGTCCACACGCTTTCTCCTGGCCTTTGAATAGCGATACCGCTTCATCGTGAGCGTTCAGCATGCGTTCAGCGTACTCCACCAATGCCAAACCAGCGCTCGTAGGGCGAACGCGGCCCAGGCGCTGAATAAGCTGGACGCCTAGCTCATCCTCAAGTTTCTTGATATGAGCCGTCACGTTGGATTGCACCGTGTGCAACTGATTTGCAGCCGCCACGAAACTGCCCGTTTCGGCCACCGCCATAAATAGCCGCAGTGATTTAAGTTGCATACCCCATCTCCCCGCCAAGCGATTGTTATGTCAAAAGCGCCATCTCGACAAAGCGTTATCTCAAAAAAGATAGTAGCTATCAAAATTAATCGTTTCTAGAAATAGTTCTTCACGCGTAGTCTGGCTGTGTACCAACGCGCTGCCCACCTTGCCTGAATGGCGGCACGAAAAGGACACAAGATGATGAATCGAACACTCACTGCCCAAGACCGACCCGCCCTAATAACCGGGATAATGGCAACCTTGGCGGGAATTGGCATTGCGCGCTTTGCCTATACGCCGCTACTACCCGCGATTATTCAGGAAGGCTGGTTCACTGCCAGCCAAGGCGCCTACCTGGGGGCCGCCAACCTGCTGGGATACTTTGTCGGCGCGCTCTGCGCCCACGCGTTGAGTGAGCGCTTCTCTCCCCGCTTAGTCATCGGCGCAAGCTTCGCGGCTATCGCCCTCAGCTTTATGCTTTGCGCTGGGGCGGGCGGTTTCACCTGGTTCTTCTTCTGGCGACTGGTATCCGGTATTGCCGGGGCCATTTTAATGGTGGTTGGCCCCTCGCTGGCGCTGGCGGCCACGCCTCCTGAAAGGCGAGCCAGCGTTGGTGCCATGGTGTTTACCGGTATTGGTCTCGGCGCGCTGCTTTCGGCATCCATTGTGCCCATGCTTCTTGAATTAAGCCTAACGGTCACCTGGGGGACGCTGGGGTTGCTTTGCATTGCGGCGGGTCTTTTAGGTGACTGGGGAGTTAACCACTTATCCGTAGCTTCACCTTCGGCAGCTAGCCCGTCGGCCAATAGCCAAAAGGGCGTTGCGGGAGTCAAGCTAGTGGTGTGGCTGGTCATCGGCGCCTATGCCCTGGACGCGGTCGGGTTTGTGCCCCATACCGTGTTCTGGGTGGATTATCTTGCCAGGGAAAACGCCCTGGGTAACCACGCCGCTTCCCTACAGTGGGGCATCTTCGGTTTGGGGGCCGTGTGTGGGCCGCTAATGGTGGGCGTCCTAGTGCAGCGTGTGGGTTGGCATCGCGGCTTGGCGATCGCTTTTGTGGCGAAGGCCGCCGCTGTCTTGCTGCCGGTGTTCTCGCTAGCACTGCTCAGCCAATCCGCCTCCTCCTTTATTGTGGGGGCGATGATCCCCGGTATTGTCGCACTCACCTCCGGGCGCATTGCTGAATTAGTAGGCCCGACCGCACACAAGAAGCTATGGGGGCAGGCAACCGCTGCTTTTGCGGCTGCCCAGGCGCTGGCGGGATATGCCATGTCTGCGCTTTATGGTGCCTGGGAGACCTACGCGCCACTGTTTGCCATTAGCGGCATTATGCTCGCAGCAGGCTTTTTGTTGGTGCTGCTTAGCCGTGGTGTACAGCAACGCCACGCGCACTTTACTCAGCAATCTACATCACATCCTGGGAGGCAATAATGGAACTCTACCTAAACGCTACATCACCCTATGCGCGCCTGGCGCGAATCGTTTTACTGGAAAAAGGCCTAGCGGAAAGCGTCACGCTGAAGTGGTGCGACCCTTGGGCAGACGATGCCGATCTATTAGAAGCCAATCCCGCCGGGCGTATTCCGGCGCTGGTAACGGAGGAGGGCACCGCGCTAAGTGAATCAATACTGATTGCCGTTTATCTGGATGGCGTTAGCCCTAACAAGCCGATGATCCCCACGGCTGGTTTAGGTGAGGTGCTGCACCTGACCGGGGTGGGTCAAAACCTGATGGATGCCGCGTTCAACACCGTGATTGCCAGAAAGCATTACGGCAAAGAGATTGATGCTAGCGAGCTGGGCCAACGGCGTTCGCGAGCCATGCAGCGGCTACTGAAACAGTTGGACGGTGAGCTTGGCGAAGAACAACAGAGCTTAACTATCAACCTGGGCCACATCGCCACCGCAGTGGCGCTGGATTATCTAGCCTTCAGGCTGCCAGAGGTGAACTGGAAAAAAGACTACCCGCAGCTTCTGGCATGGCACGCTAGCGTGACAGCACGTGCAAGCTTTGAGCAGACTGCATTCAGTTAGTATCGCTGATTGGCACCAACGATTTTCTAAATTGACACTTCCCGCGCTTATCACTCATGCCAGGTTGTATATTCAAAATAAGAATATTAAAAATCTCTTTTATGCTTTTTAGTAAATTAAGTATGCACTAAAATGGCGCCCTTTCTGAGCCAGGCCGCTGGGCGATTGCCGCCGCGTTAGGCCAACGATAGGGATGTCACCATGAGTGAGCCAGCAAGTGATCAAGAGGGGGCGCACTTCAAGCGCAGCATGCAGACGCGCCATTTGGTGATGCTCTCCTTGGGGGGCGTGATTGGCACCGGGCTGTTTTTGAGTTCCGGTTATACCGTGCAGCAGGCCGGGCCTATTGGGGCAGTGCTGGCCTATCTGGTGGGTGGCATTGTTGCTTGGCTGGTGATGATGTGCCTGGGCGAGCTGGCGGTGCATATGCCCAATTCAGGCGCCTTCAGCGCCCATGCCAGCCGCTATATCGGCCCCGGCACCGGCTATATGGTGGCCTGGATGTACTGGCTCACCTGGACGGTGGCGCTAGGTTCAGAGTTCACCGCAGCGGCGGTCTTTATGGGGCGCTGGTTTCCCGACATCCCCGGCTGGTACTGGAGCGGCTTGTTTGCAGCGATTGTCTTTGGTGTTAATGCGTTTACCTCGCGCTTCTTTGCCGAGTCTGAATTCTGGCTTTCACTGATCAAAGTGATTGCGGTGGTGGTGTTTGTGCTGGTGGGCGCCGTGGCGATTATTGGCTGGGTACCGCTGCATGATGCCGCTGGCGCAGAGGTCGCCTCACCGGGGCTATCGGCACTGTGGGGAGAGGGCGCCATGCCGCCCAACCTGATGGCCATTGGTACCGCCTTACTGGCAGTGATGTTTGCCTTTTCCGGCACCGAACTGATTGGCATTGCCGCCGGAGAAACGGTGGATCCGGCCCGCAATGTGCCCAAGGCGATCCGCGCGACCCTGTGGCGATTGATCCTGTTTTTCGTCGGCACCATCGTCGTGATTGCGGCGCTGTTACCCCAGGATCAAGCCGGGCTCAGTCAAAGCCCCTTTGTGGCCGTATTCCAGCGCCTTGGCGTGCCGGGCGCAGCCGATATCATGAATTTCGTGATCATTACCGCGCTGCTTTCGGCGGCCAATTCAGGGCTTTATGCCTCGTCGCGCATGCTATGGACGCTCGCTGACCAAGGCACCTTGCCCAAGTCGCTTGGCCGCCTCAACAAGCGTGGCATTCCGATGAATGCGCTCTTACTCAGCATGGTCGGTGGCCTGGGCGCGCTGTTCTCCAGCGTTTATGCCCCTGAAACCGTCTATTTGGTGCTGGTCTCGATTTCCGGTTTGGCTGTGGTGGTGGTCTGGATGGCGATTGCGCTTAGCCAGTTTAACTTCCGGCGCCACTACCTGCGTGAAGGCGGGCAACTGAAGGATCTGGTTTATCGCACGCCGTTCTACCCCTGGGTGCCGATTATTGCGTTTGCAGCCTGTCTGGCCGCGTGCATTGGCATTGCCTTCGACCCGCATCAACGCGTGGCGCTCTATTTCGGTGTGCCTTTCATTGGCCTGTGCTACCTGGTGCACTTCGTGCGCCACCGTTCGGCCTCCCAACGTTCTGAGCATTCGCCCAACGCCGTTGAGGAAAAGACCGCATGAGTGAGTTAAATCCGATCAAAGCCCTGTTGGCCGACGTACCCTTTATGGTTATCGACGGTGCCTTGGCCACCGAACTGGAAGCGCTCGGCTGCGACCTCAATGACGCCCTATGGTCGGCGCGCTTGTTGGCGCAAGCCCCGGAGAAGATTCGTCAGGTGCATCAAGCCTACTTTGAAGCCGGTGCCGATTGTGCGATTACCGCCAGCTATCAGGCCACGGTGCCGGGTTTTACGCAGGCGGGAATGACGGCAGAAGAGGCGCGGGCGTTGATTCAGCTATCGGTCACGCTGGCGCAGCAAGCGCGGGATACGGTCTGGCAGCCGGGCCAAACCGATCGCCCCAAACCGCTGGTGGCCGCATCCGTCGGCCCTTATGGCGCGTATCTGGCGGATGGCAGTGAGTACCGGGGTGGCTATGATCTGGATCGCGCCGGGCTGGTTGAGTTTCACCGTGAGCGTTTTGAACTCTTGCTGGCCGCGGGGGCGGATCTACTGGCCGCTGAAACTTTGCCCTCATTGGAAGAAGCGCTGGCGATCACCGATTTGCTGGCTGAGCACTCAGGCTCCCAGGCCTGGATAACCTTCTCGGCGGAGGATGGCCAACACATCAGCGATGGCACGCCAATTGAGGAGTGCGCGGCTGCCCTGGCCAACTGCCCAGGCGTGGCGGCGATCGGTGTGAACTGCACGGCCTTGGCCCACATTGAATCGCTGATTCAGGCGATACGGCGTCAGTGCGATCTGCCTATATTGGTCTACCCCAACTCTGGGGAAGTGTACGACGCGGTAACCAAAACCTGGCACCCGGCTCTGTGTGATCATACCGATGCGGATATTTCCGGGCTGGCTCAAGGGGTAGAACAATGGCTGGCAGCAGGTGCGTCAGGCATTGGCGGATGCTGCCGGACGACACCGGAGGATATTCAGGCTCTGGCCCAGTGGCGGCGGTCGCGCTAGCTGGGTGAGTAATAGGTATGAACTAGCAAGTAGCGCCGCTTTCGCCGCTACCCAGGCGATGGTGATCAATTAAAGGCCATCCCCGTCGGACGTATTCCCGCGCTGATAACGGAGGAGGGCACCACGCTAAGCGAATCAATGCTGATTGCCGTTTAGATAGCGTAAGCCCCAACCCGCCCATGCCTGCCAGCAGCCAACGTGGGGAATGTGCTGCACCTGGCGGGGCTGGGCCAAAACCTGATGGATGGCGCTTTCACGACCGTGATTGCCAGAAAGCATTATGGCCTAGCTGGGCCAGCGGCTATTAAAACAACTGAGCAGTGAGCTTGGCGCTAAACAGCTGCACGCCCGACCATCAACCTGGGAGGAAATCGCTATTGCGGTCGCGCTTGATTATTTAGCCTTCAGGCTGCAAGAGGTGAACTGGGGATAAGCGTACCCACAGCTTCAAGCATGGCACATTGGTGTGACTGCACGTGTAAGTTTACAGGAGACTGGGTTCGCTTAGCAGAGCCCACGCCAATACCATTGCTGCCTTCATTGCCTCGCTACCGTGGGGCGTTCTCCCTAGCCAATTCTGATATGCAAAGAAGCACAGAGCTCTGCACGTGCTGCTTAGCTATAGTCTAAAGTGTCAAGAAGTAAACATGGGTTTCAGCGGACTTAACTGCTAATCTGAAATGACTAGAGCGAAAAACCGTCGCAGGGACAATCTAAATGCAAAAAACTCATGTACTGAGCTTTACTGCGTTAGTTAGCGCGTGCAGGTTGATGCGTAAAATTCTTTAAACGTAAGGTTTATGACACAAGATCAAAGTGTTTAATTGAATTTAATTTTTTATGAAAATTGAGGGAGAACTTTTAATGTCTGATAGTGTGAACGAGTCATTAGAAAATATTGCTAATAAAGATATTCAAAGCTCGCATTTAATATCAATTAGTAGATTTAATAAGAGAAGCAATAAGACAACAAGGTTAATTGGCAACGAAAGTGTTGAAAACTATGTTAAAGGCCAGCATCGAGAGTATAAGTTTTTACTGGAAGAACCGTTTTTTATCCAGTCTATTCGTGTAGAGACTGAGGGCTATCTTAATTATAAGACAGCTGACTTTTTTGGAATAGTCTTTCTGGGGCTAGTGTAAAAAAAGAAGTCAAAAAAATTCTAACGAAGTTTTTGTAGTAAGAGTTAATGATTTTGTAAAAGATTTTTGTTTTAAACCAAGTAGGCAGTATAGTGGAGAGACTTTAATAAAAAAAGTAACGGTTTACGGGTTAAGCGCTTTTGAGTTTGAACGTGCGCTTTCTGATGCTGGTGATTTAGATGCATATCGTGATGAATTGTTATTAGCTGCTCAGGAAAAAGTAGATGAGTTTAATGAGCTTAATGAAAAGGTAAAGGTGTTAGATTTAAAAGAAGATGAGCTAAATGATAAAGTTGTTTTATTAGAAGAGGAGAATGAAAAAAAGAGGCTTTGATTGCTAGCCTGGAGAAAAAGCAAGCTGAAATTAATTCGGATATAAATCGACGAAATGCGGAAGAGAGTGAGGTGAAATTAAGAGTTGCGAAACTTGATGATGATATTGATAAGAAAAATAAGCAAAGAGAGTCTTTAAATCAAGAGATTGTAAATAAAGAACGAGAGCTGAAAAATTTGCAAAATGATGTGAACTTGTTCCCAACAGAAATAAGTGGGTTTGTTTCTCAAGGGGCTCGAAATATTTCAAGGTATACAGTTCTTGCATCCTTACCGATTTTTATACTTGCATATGTTACTTTCTATGTTTTTAATAGTGCAGCAGACTTCTTGCAAGCATACAGTTTGGTTACAACTGATAACATGATTGCAGTTTTTCTCTCTCGCCTTCCATTTGCAATGGTAGCTCTTGGTATTGTAGGCGCATCTTACAAAATAGCGAAACTATTTATAAGTGAGATCATCAAAATAAATACTCAAAGATTGAGCCTTTCTAAAATAAGTATTATTGCGAAAGATGTGTCTGAGGCTTCAGAACAAGGTCTTGATATGGATGAAGAGCAACGCTATAGTTTGCGTACAAAACTAAAAATGGAACTTTTGCGGTCTCATCTCAAAAGTTATGTAGAAGATGAATACTATAATACAGTTCCACTTAAGAAAAAAACTGTTGAATCAAAAGAAGATATTGAAGTGGAATAATAAATTTATTTATATTTCTAGAGATGCCTATTAATTTTATTTGATAATGCTTTGTGCCTTATATAAAAAAATTTTTATTTCTTTTTTCTGTATTATTATTGTTTCTAATAATTAATGTATTACGGTCAATGGCTTTCCTTGGATATCGCCAGTTTTTTTATGTTCTTTCTCTAGTTTTTAATATTTAGTCTGGATTTTTTTAAAATCAAGTTTCTTAGATGATTTGTTATCATGACCCTCGGTAATCCTCCCACTATTAGAGGGCTTCAAAAGTGGAGTTTGAGCGCTAAGTCCTAAAATAAATGTCTAAATCGTCTCTAGTGAAGACGATGATTAGATAACAGCAGAAATAAATACATGGATGGCGATAACATTACAACTACACTTGTCACCGCAGTTCACCTGATTAATTTTAGCCCGTTGAATATGCTTAAAAGACGACAAAGTATTGAGAATCTCATCGGTATAACAGTGCTAATTAAAATGAATTTTACTGTTAGCTAAATGGGAGGTCATACTGCGCGGGCTTTTTATCATATATAGGAAATGGAAATAGATCGTTTTCAAACTCAATAGCTCTTTCTATGATTTTTTTGAGAAGCTATACGGTGCGCCGCCTTGTAATAGTTCATTGACTATTTCTGATTGGCTGTATTCTTGTGTAACTTTCGAAACTAAAATTGAAAGTGATTGGTCGCAATATTTAACATTGTTTCTATATATTGAAGTTAATATTTTTTTAGTAATTTTAAGTTGGATGGAGAAGTCGGATTAACTACTTTAAGGTATCCGCTTTTAATATCATTAATATAGTTGTCTCCGCAGATTAGCTTTTTGTCTTTAATGTCGTACATTATTGCTTCATAATTAGTTTGCGTAGTTTTAAGGAGCGATATTGGGCTTTCATAAACTATTGCCCCAGTCTTAAAAGACCAAGTTTCTTCTAGGGGCCAAATATCAATAATCCAACGATTGAATGTTATACGATAACCTCCAAATTTATTTTTTATAGATAGTTCTTTTAGTTCTCTTTCTTGAATAATTCCTGTGTACACAATATCAATATCTGATTTGAAATTATTTAAACCATGAATGGCTATATCTCTTATAACCCCACCAAAAATATAGGGTCTTCCGTGAGGGAATAAGAGATTTATAAAACGCATTAAAGGTTTTTGAGTTGGCGTAAAAGAATCACAAAAATATACCATTCTCTTTTGTAATGATTCTAGACTATCAACAACGCTATATTTATCTTGAGCTGATGTGGTTTTCATAAAGAGGTATGATTTCGTCATGCATTCTGATTAAAAAGTTTTCTGTCATTCCAGAAATGTAGTCAGTCATTAGCTGATAGCGATAATAATCTAATTCTTGATCTCTTTTGTTCTCTTTGCATTTTTTAAATGCTCGTTTGAATTCTCTTAGATAGTTTTTTGAAATTAAGGATATGATATATTTCTGATAGTGATTTTGGCCTTTTAAGTTTTCATCAATGTTTTCAAAACCTAACCATAGAGCATCCATTAGCTTTTTTATATAATTACCACCAGTTAGTTCCAGTTTTAGTACTTCTTTGTTGTTGAATCCATAGTGAGCTGTGAATTTTTTCAAGCACTTGAGCTCATTTTTATGTTTAAAATTATCCGAGATTTCATAGTAGCTAGGCTCGTTTTGTTTTTTCCACTCCAGAGAGTCATTTATGAAGTCTTCATTGAATTTATTGGTGGCTTCTGAGAGAAGCTTGTTTATGACTATGGAGCGGAATATCTCCATAGATACTTCTCTAGTTGTATCACTTGTTAGTTTTTCTTCGCTCCTGCTGTTGAAGTCGACTATTTTTTCATCGATAGTTTTATATATGCTTTCAAAAAATCTTTATCTATACTGCTGTCACTGCTAATCCAGTTTTTTAAGTCATTAAATGATGCGTAACCCTTCTTGATAGTGTCTTCCACATCTATAGTGGCATAAGCGATATCGTCACAAATTTCCATTATAAAAGTAAGAGGGTGACGCTGGTGGTTGTTTAGTCCAGTATGTTTCCAAATATCTTCAGCGATTTCTTTTTCTGAATAAAAGATCCCTGCTTTTTTGTAAGGGCCTAAGTTATTGTTAAGTGAGGGGTACTTTATTATTGTAGCTAAAGTGGCATAAGTGAGATCCATGCCATAATCACCATCAGCAGCATGTAATCGGGTGACTAAGCGGAACGTTTGAGCATTTCCATCAAAGTGAATAAAGTCACTATAGATTGAAGGTGTAGATGTTTCATTTTTGTATTTGTCAGCTAAGTGCTTTTTAAACCAAACTCTTATTGCCTCTTCTCCTTGATGACCAAAAGGAGGGTTGCCTAGGTCATGAACAAGGCCTGAGGTTGCTAAGAGAGATGGGATGTCACGCAATAATCTTTTATCGTTTACGTCAGATTGGTTAAAAAAACCATTGCAACATAAAGACACTCCAGCGCCTCTAGCTAAATTCGATACTTCATGAGAGTGAGTTAAGCGTGTTCTAACAGTATCATTTTCATCCAGGGGAAAAACTTGAGTTTTATTTGATAAGCGTCTTACAGGCGCCGAGAATACAATTCTATCATAATCTCTTTCAATTTCCGTTCTGTCTACTTTATCGACACTGACTTTTTTTAGAGTTTTATCAGGATTTTTTCTTCTGTTTGAAGATAGTAATTTCTCCCAGTCAAGAATATTGGTATTTGATATGTCTTTTTTTGAGCTTTAAAGAATCGCATTATTTTCATCGTTAACTCGTTCTACTGTTAAATATATGCTTAACATATAACGCTAGCATAGTTTTTGTAAACCACTAACCCTCATAACCTCCCTAGCCACCGCATCATTCAATATCCCGCGCTTGGCTTCGATTAGCGTGAGCCAATCACGGGCGCGGGTGATGCCGGTATAGACCAGTTCACGGGTGAGAATCGGGTTGGGTGTTTGCGGTAGCAGTAGGGCGGTGTGCTGAAACTCCGAGCCTTGGGATTTGTGTACTGTCATCGCGAACACGGTTTCTACCGCGTGTAGGCGGGAAGGCAGCACCCAGTGAATGGGGTTTTCCGGGTCGCTGGTCGGAAAGGCGACTCTTAATAATGACCTACCGGGAGAGCGTGGATCAGGCACCGCCATTGTGATGCCGATATCGCCGTTCATCAGTTTTAGGCCGTAGTCGTTTTGGATGACCAGCACCGGGCGGCCTTCGAACCAGCCTTTCTCTAACGTGTGGTCGTTGCCAAACAGCAGCTTTTCGCGGCGCAACGTTTTGGCGATGCGCAGGTTTAATCCTTCTACCCCCAGGGGCCTTTGCGTAGCGCGCACAGCAGCTGAAAGCGGCTGTAGGCGTTGAGTACTTGCTTCGCCCAGGTATCGTAAATCTCACCGTTCTCTTCAAATGCCAAGGTGGTATCAGGCCGTTCACTCGCCAGGGTATTCAGGTAGTGCTGGTAGCCGGTGGGCGGTGCAATTGGCTCGCCCTTGAAATTGGTGCGGCCTTCGCCTGCGTTGGGAAAACTTTGCGGGCTGCCGGTGATTACCAGGCGCTCTAGGGCGCTGTCTTCGTTTTGTGCATCTGGCTTTAACACTAAGTGGTGCAGGTCGGCGTAGCCGTTATTCAGTACTCCATGCACGGCTTGGTGTTTATCCCGTTCCCGCATTGCCTCACTTAGCGGCTGGTTAATCGCTTGGGCGAGCTGGCCGATACCGCTTTGAGCATTAAAACGGTGGCTTACCCGCAGCATGGTAATGGCTTGATCCAGCGGTTGGCCGTCCGGGTCGATTAATGCCTCTGGCAGCGGGTGGTCGGTGAGTTCGGCTAGCCACTGCGCCGTGGCGGGTGTGTAGTGGGCCGCGTCGGCGCGGCGGCATAGGTCGCCCAGCACGGCGCCTGCCTCTACGGATGCCAACTGGTCTTTATCCCCCAGCAGCACCAGCTTGGCGCTGCTGGGCAGGGCGCTGAGCAGCGCCGTCATCATTTCGATATCCACCATTGAGGCTTCATCTACCACCAGCACATCCAGCGCTAGCGGGTTGGCGGCGTTGTGGCGGAAGTGGCGGGTGTCTGCTCTGGCACCTAACAGTCTGTGAAGTGTGTTGACTTCTGTGGGGATAGTGGCTTGAAGCAGCTCTGTGGCTTTTTCTTCGTCGATGTGTCGAACCAAAGCTGAAGCTGCCTCCCACAATGATATTAGCCCTCTGAAAGGTAACTGGCTCACTTGCCCGGCGATGGATTCATTTAGCCGTGCGGCGGCTTTGCCGGTGGGAGCGGCCAGGCGAATGCGCAGCGGGTGGGCGTTGGGCTGGGCCAGTTGCAGGGTTTGCAGCAGTGCAAGCAGGCGCACCACGGTGGTGGTTTTACCGGTGCCGGGGCCGCCGGTGATGATTGCAAACGGGCTGCGGGCAGCGAGCGCGCAGGCGTTTTTTGCCAATCCAGCCTATCGCTAGCGGGGAATAATGTTTCTAACGCGCTTTTGAGTAGCGGCCTATCCGCCGAACTGTTTAACGGGCTATCCACACTAACCCGGTGGGCGATTTCCTGGTGCAGCGTTTGCTCGAACTGCCAGTAGCGGCGCAGGTAGAGTTTGCTGGTATTACCGCTGTGGCTTACCACCAGCGGCGTATTGCCGGGGCCGTCGCTGATCAGTGTGGGGTGGTTGAGCGCGGCTTGCCACTCTGGCAGCGTTAGCGTGGCCAGCACATGGCTGGGCAGCGGCGGCGGGTCGTTCAGGTCGTCGCCTTCCGGCGGCAGCGAAAGCGCAAAATCCGGCGCTTCCAGCGTAGCGGCTATATCCAGGCACACATGGCCTCGGCCAAGCTGGTGGCTGGCCAGCGCCGCGCCTAGCAACAGCAGCGGCGGGGCGTTTTGGGTTTCGCGGTCGAGAAAGCGCACCAGGGCCAGATCCAAATCCCGCAGCCAGCCACGGGAAACCCAGCGCTCACACAGCAGGAATAGCGCGGCGGTATCGCTTAGCGCGGGGTGCGGCTGAGCGGCACTGGTGGTGGATTCTGTCGGTGGTGTTACCGATGCGGTTGAATCAGGTGCAGCGGCCGGGGCGTCATCGTAGAACAGGTCAAGATTCATGGACTCGTTCTTGGAGGCCGTGTCTCGCTTACTCATACCAGTGCCTCCTGGTTGCTTGCTGCTGACGCTGTTGCTGAGCCTGTAAAGAGTGCATCCAGCGCTTCGATCAGCGCGACCGGCGCAGGCACGGCGTGTACCCCACGGGCGGTGGTGCGGCTGCCGCGCAGAAATACCGTCATCGAGCCGCCCAGGTGCTGGTGTGGGTCGTAGTCGGGCAGGCGCGCTTTCAGCAGCCGGTGAAGGGCGAGCATATACAGCGCCGCTTGCATGTCGTAGCGCTTTTCGAGCATGGCGTTGCGCAGGGCGTCAGCGGTGTAGGCGCTGTCGTCGCTGCCCAGGTAGTTGGATTTCCAGTCGAGCACATAGAAGCGGCCTTCATGCTCAAAGGCGAGGTCGATAAAGCCCTTGAGCATGCCGTTGAGGGTGTCAGCATCCAATACGGGGCGCGATACCCCTGGCAGTAAGTGGTCACTGACCAGCTCATCCAGCTTGCGCGTTTGTACCTGGTGCGCGGCAAACCAGAACTCCAGTTCCACCTGATAGCTTTCGAGTTCGCATAGCGCCACTTGGCTGCCTTCGCTGGGATGTGACAGCGAAAGAGGCAGGGGAAGCGGTGTGGCGAGCAGTTCTTCCAGCCAGCCCGCCAGGGTGTCGTGCCATGCTTGCCAGCCGCGCAACTGCACGCGCCGCCGCAGCATGTCTTCCCGGGCGTCGGGGTCTTCTAGCGCTTTGTTAAAGCCTAGCTGGCCCGCCCACTCTAAAAGCCCGTGCAGAAAGGTGCCGGGGCCTGGGCCACGCGGAAACCGGTGCAGGTGAAACGCTTCGGTGTTGATGGCGTTGTCGTGGGGTTCATCCAGCACTTCCAGGGTGGTGGCCTCCTGGGGCGTGGTGGGTTCCGGCGTGGGCGTTGGCAACGCCGCGCCTGGAATCGATTCTGAGACGGCGCCTGATGTACGCAGCGCCGAGTAGCTGGCGATCCACCATTGTTCACGGGCGGGGCGCAGCGGCGTGCGGGCGTGGCCCAGCGCCTGCTGTTCCGGTGCCGGGGTGAAGCGCAGCGCGGTGGGTTCCGGGGCGGGGCTTAGTGCGATATCGCTGCCTTTCACTAGCTCGCCTAGCGCTTGGGTAAACCCGCTGGGGGCGATGGCTTTGCCGCCGTTGATCAGGTGACCGATGGCGCTATTCTCGCTGCCTTTTAGCGGCGCCAGCCCCAGCCAGGTGGCGTGGCGGGCACGGGTGAGCGCCACGTAGAGCTTGCGCAGGTCTTCGCCCAGGCGTTCACGGTCGGCGGTGGTAAGCGTGGCTTCATCGGCGCTTAGGCTGAGTTGCAGCGTGCCGTCGCTATCGTGCCAGCGCAGCGGCAGGTCGGTGTCGCTCACCGGGCGGTGGTTGGCGATAAACGGCAGGAACACCAGCGGGTACTCCAGCCCCTTGGATTTGTGAATGGTCACGACCTTGACCAGATCTGCGTCGCTTTCCAGGCGCAGCTTGTGGCTGTCGCCGTGGCTATCCGGGTCGGCGATGGCTTCGGCCAGAAAGCGAATCAGCGCGTGTTCGCCATCCAGTTCCTGGCTGGCATGCTGCAGCATTTCACCCAGGTGGAGCAGGTCGGTTAGCAAACGCTCACCCTCGGCAAACTCGCCCAACAGCCGTGCGGCGATATCAAAATCAACCATCAAACGGCGCACCAGCGGCAGCACGCCTTGGCGCTGCCATAGGCGGTGGTAGTCGCTGAACTGCTCGACCCGCGCTTCCCAGGCCAGCTCGCTCTGGTTGAGGTGGTCGAGTGCTTCAAGGCTCAGCCCCAGTACTGATGTTGCCAGGGCGGCGCGCAGCTTGGCTTCCGCCTGGCGGGAGTTGGCCTGGGGCTCGGCGCAGGCGCGCAGCCAAATGGCTAGCTGCGGGGCAATGGGGGAGCTGAACACCTTGTCGTGATCGGAAAGGTAGACGCTCTTGATGCCCCTGCTGGCCAGCGCCAGACGAATCGCCCGCGCTTCCTGCAGGCCGTTGACTAGCACGGCCATGTCCGAGGGGGCCAGCGGAGTGAGTCCGTTATCGTGGCTGTCATTAGCCACTTTCGCAAAGCCCGCCTGCTGTTGGCGGCCTGCTTCCAGTAGCGCGGCCATATGCGAGGCACAGCGCTCGGCCATCTCGGTTTGGTAGGCGGTTTTGGAGAGCGGTTCTTCGCTTTCAAGCGGCCATAGCGTCATCGCGGGTAGCGGTTTGCCGTTGAGTACCAGGGTGTCAGCGGTGCCTTTGGCGTTGACGGGGTTAAACGGCAGTGGGTTGTCGCCACCTTCTGCGCGGAAAAGAAAGGCCCCGGCATCGTGCTGGTCGGCGTAGCTGAAGCAGTGGTTGACCGCTGCCACCATGGCTTGGCTGGAACGGAAGTTGGTGCCCAGCGTGACGTGGCGGCCCTCAGTATGCTGGCGGGCCTGCAGGTAAGTGAAGATATCCGCGCCGCGGAAGGCGTAGATCGCCTGCTTGGGGTCGCCAATCAGCAGGATGGCGCTATCGCGGCGGGGCGTTGCGACGTCATACACGGCGTTGAAGATGCGGTACTGGATCGGGTCGGTATCCTGGAACTCGTCGATCAGTGCCACGGGGAACTGGCGCTGGATCTGCGCGGCCAGGGCTTCTTTGTTGGGGCCTTTCAGGGCGCGATCCAGATGGGTGAGCAGGTCGTTGGGGCCCATCTCGGCGCGGCGTTCCTGTTCGCGCTCCAGTCGGGCGCGGCACCATTGTACGGCGTGAATCAACAGGTCGTTGCGTGGCTCGGGTAGGGCATCCAGCGCTTTCGGTAGTTGTGCCAGCGCTTCCCAGGCTTGCGGGCAGGGCGGTGCGCCCTCTTTCCAGATATCGGCCATGCCGTCGGGGGTCATGCGTTTCCAGGCGGCGTCGGTGAGCGCCGGGCGGTCGGCATCGCTTTCGCACCACTCGCGCAGTGCGCCTAGCCAGTTGGCGCGGCTTTTGGCGTTGAAGCTTTGGCCCTTGAAGGCTTTGCGCGTGGCGGCCTCTTCCAGGGCGGGCACTAGTTCGTCCAGCCAGGCGGCCCAGGGGGCTTTGAGCTCGTTGAGCTGGGCGGCGCGTTCGGCCTGGGTGGCGGCCAGGGTCTTGCTGGGTTCGGGCTTTGCGCCGCCAAGCGCTTCGCTTTCGGGCAGTAGCCTTTGCAGCGGGGCGTGCAGGTCGTCCGGTGATTTCCAGTAGCGGGTGACAATGCCGAGGGCGTCGCTGTCCAGCGGGTAGTAGAAGCTGCGCCAGTAGTCGCGCACCACTTCCTGCTCCAGTTCGCGCTGGTCGTTTTCCAGGTTGAGGGAGAACAGGCTGCCGCTGTCGAAGGCGTGTTCGCGCAGCATGCGGTAGCACCAGCTGTGGATGGTGGAAACCGCGGCTTCGTCCATCCATTCGGCGGCCAGCGCCAGGCGCCGGGAGCAGGCGGGCCAGGTGGCAGGGGCGTATTGGTCGCGGAGTTGGAGGAGTAGTGGATCTGCCCCTCCTTCTACGTCCTCAGCTCGAAACACTTCTGCTGCTTCTACCAACCGGTTGCGGATGCGTTCGCGTAGCTCTTGGGTGGCGGCGTTGGTGAAGGTGACGACCAGAATTTCCGGCGGCGTAAGCGGGCGGATAAACGCGGTGTCGTCATCAACGCTGTGGCCACCGAGCACCAACCGCACGTAGAGCAGGGCGATGGTGAAGGTTTTACCGGTGCCCGCGCTTGCCTCTATCAGTCGGCTGCCGTGGAGCGGGAGGCTCAGGGGGTCAAGAGATGTGATAGAAGGCATGGCGGTATCCCGAGCAGTATTCACTGGTCAGCACGGCAGGGCGCTGTAGGACGAGGCTTGTCCAATGCTTATTTGAACACGAGAAGGTAGCTGGGTAGAAGTCGGGCTTTTCTGGAAGTCGTTACTATGACTTTTTCAGGCTACCTGTATTCAATCAATAAATACACATCATTGTTTACAGTTATTGAATAGGTTCTGGTTCTTAATTTAAAAAGTGCATTTTAACCAGTGTGCTTGAGTAGAGATATAAAGCTGGCGTGGCTTAGTCATTGAGACCGCCGTCTTTTATATATTTTATTTGTCGTTATAAAGGCGGCGTAATGGGGCGTTCCCGTAAGCTATTGATGATCGCCTCGGCTGCTTTAGTCAATATACGTCCCCTGCGAACACAGAGGATCGTCGTCGCAGAGGGGAGCTCGTTTTCTGCGATATCGACAATGGCCATGGTTTGGTGCTTCTCTTCATGGCTCACCGCGTAGTCGGGTAATATGGTGAGGTTACCGGTCTGCATGACGTGTACCTTGATCAACTCGATGTGGTCGAGTTCGAAGCCAATCCTGGCGGTAAGATCCAGCCTTAACAGGGAGGTATCAAGCGCTCGCCGAGTATGAAACGTTGGATCGAGCATTGTAAGTTCGTAAGAGGTTAAGTCTTTCAGGTTCAACGTACTATGCTTGGCCAATGGGTGTTGGTGAGGCATGGCCGCCTTGAATTGGGTCGTGAATTTTTCAACGATACCGATATCAGGATAGAAGTCATCTTGCATGGTAATTCCGAAATCCACCTGATCATTTTCAAGGGCCTGGTAGACGGCCTCTGCCCCTGAAATACGCCCTTTGAATTCGACGAGTGGATGGGCTTTTTGAAACTCTGCAATGGCAGGGAACAGCCAGGCCCTGGCAACGCCTTCGATAGTGGCATACCTCACCGTGCCTGCCGTCAATCCGTGTATATCGGCTATTTTGGCTCTTGCCAGCTCCATTTCACGCATGGTGCGCTGCATGTGGAGCGCCAGAACCCTGCCTTCTTCCGTAAGCAGCATCCCATCCGCGCAGCGATCGAACAGCGTTGTCTGGAAGCTGTGCTCAAGGTTCTGTATTTGGCGACTAATGGCCGAAGCGCTGACATGAAGGGAGAGTGACGCCTGGCGTATCGACCCCGTTTCCGCGACAGCCAAAAAGTACTTGAACATTGAAATTTGCATGTTGGTTCCCTGTTTTTTAATTAAAACAATAATGTAGATAGGTGTTCACTTTTCGGCAACGAGTCGTGCTAACAATAGCGTTTTTCTCATACCCTGGCCCTTCCTATCCTCTACCTTACTGCAATGCAGTACTTGGGTATCTCTTGATAGCGACAATCGTGAGCTCAGTAAGCTATGTGAAGGCTTGTATAAATATGTGTCTGTAAACAGGTCTGTAAATATAGCTTAAGGAAATTCGAGACGCTTGCTCAACACGGTTTGTTATAAAACTAACAAGTAAAGCTAAAAAGAGATGTTGGCTTTGGCTCTACGCTTAAAGGTGACTTAAATGTTGACAGGAATGAATCGGAAGTTGTTCTGGTTAGTGCTTATATTGGCACTTATCGGAAGCTGGCTTCCCTACTTTAATATTCTCAATGAACTGGTGTGGGTAGGCCCACTATCTCTGCCTCTGGCCTGGGTATTGACCTGTAATATAGTGCTGACACTTTGTGCCATTGCACTTTATCCACTCTACTTCAAGCCACTCTCTGAACGTATTGATGCATTTGAACGTAAGGAGGGCGGGCATGAATAGCACCGCTGTCACTATCATCATACTGATCGCGTTCATCGCTATCTTTGTCGTGATATCGCTGCGTGCCCGGCAGCATAATGCGTCGACCATTGACGATTACGTCGTGGGTGGGCGCTCCATGAATACCGCGCTGCTGCTGATGTCCATGGGAGCGACTTACTTTTCTACCTGGACGCTGCTGGGTTCATTCGGTGTCTATTATCGGGAAGGGATCTGGTTCGCGGGTTTTACCACTTGGGCGATCATTCAGGGCAGTGTGTTTATTTGGCTGTTTGGCACGCGCATTTGGTATATCGGTAAACGCTTTAACTTCATTACTCCTGGGCAAATGGTAGAGCACTACTACTCGAGCCCCACGCTTCGTTTGCTGTTTTCCATTGTCGGTATCATCGCTTTGGTTCCGGTGATGCTGATTCAGGTAACGGGCAGTGCCCGTGCCCTGGAAAGCCTGACCGGCGGTGCTATCCCCTATGCCGTTGGGGTTATCGTGACCTCGGTGGTGGTCGGCTTTATCGTGCTCTGGGCGGGTTTCAGGGGCACCGCATGGGCGGATGCCTTTATGGGGACATTCTTTGCCACGGTACTGGTGTTCACGGCGGTCTTCATCATCGGTAAAGCGGGCGGCTGGTCGTTCCTGCAGAACGTGGCCGAAGTCGAGCCACAGCTATTGACGAATAAAGGCAATCCGGTGGCCATGCTGGAGTTATGGGTCGGGCTGAGTTTTGGCGCCTGGGCGTTGCCCCACATGTGGCAGAAGTTCTACTCGGCGCATTCAGCGAAAGTGTTGGGCAAGGTGGCCATGTTCACCCCTTTCTGGAACTCCTGGATGATGGCCTGCATTCCGCTGGTGATAGGCCTTTCTGCCAACATTCCTGGGCTGGTGCCAGGGGCGGCAGACAATAGCGATGCGATTCTGCCCCTGATCTTTGCTGAATATGCACCCATTCTCGGCTCCTTTGTGGTCGCCGGTATCCTTGCCGCTGCCATTTCTACCATCAACAGCCAATTGCTCTCTTCGGCAAGCCTGGTGGCTGAGGATGTATGGCGCAGGTTCTTCGATAAAGAGATGAGTGAAAAGCGTTTGCGGCTGGTCAATAAGGTGGTCATTGGGCTGATCACCAGCATTGTTCTGGTGCTTGCCCTTAGCCCTTCCGGGGCTGGCTACTTGGTGCCCGTCGCCTCCCTGGGCTTCAGCCTTGGCTTGCAGCTGGTACCCACCGCGCTGGGGATGCTCTATTTCCGCTGGATTACTCCCGCTGGGGCGTTAACCGGGATGGTGGCGGGCGTCATCACACTGTTCGTGAGTGCTGCTACCGATTTCACGCTGTTCTTTGGCCCGGGTATCAGCGCGATCATCGTCAATGGCCTGTTGGTGGCCGTTGTTAGTCGCTTTACCCAGGCTGCGCCAGTGAATGGCGACAATGACTACCATGCGCTGTTCGCTCAGCTCTATGGCAAGCAACCTACGCAAAAGGTAACTGCTCATGCAATCAACTAAAAAAGTCGCCGTCGTTCAGGCGGGATCCCATCCCTTTGACCCTATGTTGACCGCTGAAAAGGGGGCAAGGTTAATCAGTGAAGCTGCCGCCAAAAAGGCAACGGTGGTGGTTTTTCCAGAAGCTTTTTTGGGGGGCTACCCTAAGGGTGCAAGCTTCGGTAGTCCGGTAGGCAAACGAACCGAGGAGGGACGTGATGAGTTTCTGCGCTACTACCGAAGCGCCATCGACCTTGATGGGCCGGAGCTGACCCTGATTACCGATGCAGCTCAGGCACATAACGTCTTCGTGGTCATGGGGGTGATTGAGCGTACGGCCTATACCCTCTACTGCACGGTACTGTATATAGATCCTGAGCAGGGCTTGGTGGGCAAACATCGCAAACTGATGCCTACTGGCGGTGAGCGTATCATCTGGGGGTTTGGCGATGGCTCGACGCTGCCGGTTTTCAAGACCGGTGCAGGTACGGTGGGTGCGGTGATTTGCTGGGAAAACTATATGCCCATGATGCGCTCGGCCATGTATGGCAAGGGGGTCGATGTATACTGCGCGCCCACCGCTGATGACCGTGATACGTGGCTGGCCAGCATGCAGCATATCGCTCTTGAAGGACGTTGCTATGTGTTAAGCGCCTGCCAGTATCTGACTAGGGGCGATTTTCCCGACGATTATGACTGCCTGCTGGCACCGGCGAGTGAGCCGGAAACGATACTGATGCGAGGCGCGAGCATGATCGTAAGTCCCATGGGAGAAGTTCTTGCCGGCCCGCTGTTTAACGAGGAGGGCATCCTCTATGCCGAGGTCTCCCAGGACGTCATCGTACGCAGCAAGCTCGATTTCGACCCGGTCGGACACTATGCCCGCCCGGATGTATTCAGCCTGCATGTGGATACAGAAGCGAAGTCGCCGGTAAGAAGTGACTGATCACGTTTAAGCTTGCTGTGAAATCAACTCATCCGATGGCTGTTTCATGCTCCACTGGATCAGCCATCGTTGAGATGGAGTATTGCCATGACTTTTCATATCGACTACCCCCGAGTGGTACCCGAGCGGCGGCCACCCGGTCATGAGCCGGCGGCCCCCCGCTATACATTGCGCTGGACACGGCCGGTCAATCGACTCTGCTGTGTCTATTTTGGCATCCAGGGGCGCGAGCTTGCCTGGGATGACCAGGCGGCGTTTTTCAGCCGTATCAGAGACTCCTTTGTTATCGACTCCGCGGCAGAAGCCCACGAAACGCTGCGCTTTACCGATGAAGCGGGCTACACCAATGCGGTGCTGGTCGCTTACTGGACCGATCCTTCGGTCTATATGGAGTGGTTGCGGGATGCTGCGTTTATCCAGTGGCTGGCACAGCCACAGCGCACTGACGATACGTTCGGCTATTGGCGGGAGACCATCCACGTCCACTATGACCGTCATGAAACGATCTACTCAGAAGGTAATTATCTAATAGGGTTGGGGCGTTGTCCTGACACCAAGGTGGTTCCCATGACTACCAACGGCTATTTTGGCGCTGCCCGTGACCGCTTTCCGGTCTCTGCGGTGGATCCACTCTCGAGCACCTTTAAGGTGAAGATGCCTGCTCCGGGTAGCAAAACGACACTTGGGCGACGTTTGTTTGCTCAAGTGCCTCATAACCTGACCTCGATTCGATCCGGTCAGTATTGGGGGGAGGCGAAGCAGGAACAGTTTGACGACTACGAGGAGTCATTACGCCCCAAATTGATGGAAGGTATGCAGTACTTGCTCGACCATAAGGAGGAAACGGGCACGCTCTGCTTGAGGGTCATGTCAAACCTTGATGATAATGGTGACGAGCGTTACGAAACCTCGGTACATGCTTACTTTGCTTCTTTGGAGGAGATGGAAAGCTGGGCCAGTTCACATCCTACCCATAAAGCCATTTATGACCATGCCATCGCGAAGAATAGGGAGTATGGCAAAAAGCGTGAAGTGGTGACCTGGCATGAAGTCTTCCTGTTAACCGAGGGCGTGCCATTTGAGTACATCAACTGCCACCCTGAAACTGGCATATTGCCATTTTGCACGCTTTATGAGCGTTGTTAATATATTGCTGGTTTTAAGAACGTCCTGACTCATGCCGCTTCCTCACTTTCAACCGGGCTCGACTGTGCCAAGGCGATTGCTTGGAAGGGTGTGGGTTCAGCCGTCGAGTCATAGGTCACGATATCTACAGGCAGTTGGAGGCGTTGTTCGAGTGCCATTTTGAGTTCGGCGCTGGCAAGCAGCGGAATCGTTGTCTGGGAGATCAACAGTAGCTCCACATCGCCGCCTCGCTTTGCATCATCAAGACGCGGGCCAAACACATGAACATTGACATCTGTGCCCATGAATTCGTGCACGCCTGAAAGAATGGCGGCGCGCTGTGCTTGGGTAAGACGCATGAAGACAGCTCCTGCTTGTTAAAGTCTAGTCCTGACTGAATGAGTCTCGGCTACTTAATCAATAGGCAGAGCTTCAGCTAAGGCTTTCTCCTGGAGCGGGCTTGGTTCATCGGACGGATCATAGGTTATAATGTTAACCGGCAGCTTAAGATACTCTTCCAATATGCCTTTAAGTTCGTCGCAAGAAAGTTCGGAGATCTCTGTCTTGGAGGTCAACAATAGATCCACACTGCCGCCTAGCTTGGTATCATCAAGTCGTGAACCGAAGACAAGAACTTCCACATCAGCATCAATATACTCTTCCACCCCGGAGAGAATGATCGCGCGATGTGTTTGAGTAATACGCATGAAGTCAGCTCCTTAACTGTATGACAGCCCCGCCACCTGATAATCTTATTGCCGAGCCACTTTAGGTGCATTTTAGTTTACGCTACCGGCGGCTTCGGTTCACTCTAACGATGGGATCTCATGCTGACATCGCTGCTGGATAATGACTTTTATAAGATCACGATGCAGAACGCCGTGATCAAACGCTTTCCGTATGCCCATGCGCGCTACGCCTTTATCAATCGTGGCGAGCATGCTTTTCCTGAAGGCTTTGGCGCCGAACTTCGCCGCGAAGTCGATAAGATGGCATCGCTGCGATTGAGCGATGGCGAGAAGCGCTATCTCGAAATCACGTGCCCTTATCTCGACCCGACGTATCTCGATTTCCTTGCCGGGTTTCATTACAACCCCAGCGAAGTGATCGTCGAGCAGCAGGGCAGTGAACTTTCGGTGATCATTGAAGGGCCCTGGTACCGCACTATTCTGTGGGAAGTGCCGCTGATGGCGTTGATCAGCGAGCTGTGGTATCGGCTGCGTGGCGTAACGATCACACCTGACGCCGATGCGAAGATTGAGCAGCGTGCCAAGGAGAAGATCGAACTCTATCGCCGCTTGGGGCTGAAAATTGCTGAGTTTGGCACCCGGCGGCGCTTCTCTTCTGACGTTCACGACCGGGTGGTTGGCGCGCTTAGCCACCACGGCGGCGAGGCGTTTAGTGGTACCAGCAATGTGCTGATGGCCATGCGCCACGGCGTCAAGCCGATCGGCACCCACGCCCACGAGTGGTTTATGTTCCACGGTGCCCGCTTCGGTTTCAAAATGGCCAATAGCCTGGCGCTGGAACATTGGGTGGATGTGTATCGCGGTGATCTGGGGATCGCCTTAACGGATACCTTTACCTCACGGGCCTTTTACGACAGCTTCGATAAGAAGTTTGCCAAGCTGTTCGATGGCGTTCGCCATGATAGCGGTGACCCTATCGAGTTTGCCTCCCAGACCATAGAGCACTATGAGCGCCTGGGGATTAACCCGCTGAGCAAGACGATTATCTTCTCCGATGCGCTAACACCGGAGAAGGTCGAGCGGATCCAGGCTTTTTGCCAGGATCGTATCGGTATGGCGTTCGGTATCGGCACCAACTTCACCAACGATGTGGGCGCTGAACCGATGAATATGGTGATCAAGATGGTCGAGGCGCGCCCCGAAGGGCAGGGCTGGCTGCCGGTGATCAAGCTTTCCGACGTGGCGGAAAAGAACACCGGCGACCCGGAAATGATCGCGCTGGCGAAGCGGGTATTGTCGCTGAATGGGCAGATTATTTAGCCAAAGGCTGGTTGCTTTCGCTGATCGTTTATTCCTGGTTCGGTAACGTTAAGTCACCCCTTGACCGAACGGTGCAGCGGCGCGTAGAGCGCCTCGGTCAGCGTGACGAAGCTATGCCCTAGGGCGCGCTCGTTAAACAGTCGCTCAAAACTAGGCCATTGGTGGGAAAGGTAGGCGCTTTGGGCGACTTCCCCGGTTTGGAAGCGGCCGCCTTCGTAGGCGGTTTCGGCGGCGGCGTAGGCGTCGCTGTCGGGTTCTGATTCGGGAGTGCCCAGCTTGGCGAGCCAAGCGAAAGCTGCCTGGGGGGCCAGCGGTAGCGGGGCCTGCATACCATCGCACCAGGCGCTGAGTAGGTTTTGTAGCTGGTAGTGTGCATTCTCGGCGTCTAGCGGTTCCAGCCGTACATGGCCCGCTTTTGAGAGTAGCTGGGTGGTCATCGGCCGCTCAATGTTGCCCGCCAAGTGGGCGACCCAGGGGGGGAGCAGGTGCTGCCAGCGGTACTGGCCACGACCGCGCCCTTGGCTGACCAGGCTACTGCTGAGCAGTAGCAGCCGGCAGCGGTTGCCTTCACTATCCTGGCGAAGCTCTCCCAGCCAGTCTTCCAGTGTTACCCTTCCTTGAGCTCTTTCAACAATGCTTTCTTCAACAACATGCACCGCCTGTGGTGCGGCTACTGCGTGGGGCCACTCTTGCAGTGCGTCTTCGTAAGCATCAAACAGCGCCTCCATCGGTTCCGCCAGCGCTTCGCGCATCCGTTCACCAAAGGCGCCTACGGCCAGCACGCCCTGGCCTTTAAAGCGTTCCAGTGCCGCATGCAGCGCTTCGATACGCGGCTGGCCGTTATCCACGGCGTGGCGCTGGGCGGCGATTAGCTGATCCTGTAGTTGCCAGTTCTGTAGCCCGTCCAGGGTGAAGGGCTCTACATCCAGTTGAGTGAGTTCTTCCTGCTCGAAGTAGACCCCTAGCCGGTTATTGAAAAACGCTTTGGCCGGTTCACGCAGAAAGCCGCCTAGCTGGGCCAGAGTTAAGGTGTTCTGTTGTTCCCTGTCCGCCTTAAGCTCAGGTGCTTTTGAGCCTTGGGTACTTTCGCTACGCGGGACGTGTAGGGCGTGCCATTCATGCGCGTAAGTAAAGAGCCTAGCTTGAGCGGGGGAGTCGCTGGCGTGTTCGGTAAAGTAGCGGCGGCTAAATGGTTGCAGCGGGTGCTCGGTAGTCAGGGCTTCCAGCAACGGCTCGCCGGTTTGCGTTCGCCAGCCCGCTGCCAAATGGTCGCGCAGTTGGCCCACCAGCACCGAGGGTGGCATTGGGTTGTTGTCGATCTGGCTGCGGCCGACCCAGCTAATGTAGAGCTGCTGGCGGGCAGAGAGCAGTGCTTCCAGAAACAGGTAGCGGTCATCTTCGCGGCGGGAGCGGTCACCGGGTCGGTAGTCACTGCCCATCAGGTCGAAGTCCATCGGCGGCTGGGAACGCGGATACTCGCCGTCGTTCATGCCCAGCAGGCACACATGCTTGAAGGGAATCGCCCGCATCGGCATCAGGGTAGCGAAGTTTACCGCCCCAGCAAGAAACCGCTGGGAGAGGCTGTGCTCATCGATTTGCCCCAGCCAGTGTTCACGCACCATGGAGAGCGGCATTGGGTCAAAAAGCTCGGCTTCTTCGGTACTGTCCAGTAGCTGCTGAAGCGCGGTTTCCAGCTTGGTGAGCATGACGCTCTCTTGGGCGTCGTCGGTCAGGAAGTAGGTTTCCAGTAGCTCCCGCAGCCGGGCCACCCAGGTGGCGGCATCAGTGGGCTGGCAGAACGTTTCCCAGGTGTTTTCCAGCTTTTCCAACAGGCTCGCCAGCGGGCCTGCCAGTGAGGCTTCCAGACCACCAATGTCATCGAATGGCTCGATGCCTTGCCAAGCGTCGGCGCTGCCTACCGTATACCCCAGCAGCAGGCGGCGCAGGCCAAACGCCCAGGTGTTTTGGGTGAGGCCCTCGGGTAGATCCAGCCGAGTGCGCTGTTCGGCATTGAGTCCCCAGCGGATACCCGCGCCCTCGATCCATCGGCTGAGGGTGGGCAGGTCGTGCTCATCAATGCCAAAACGGGTGCGCAGCGCGGGGACTTCCAGCAGGTCTAACAGGTCGCTTACCGAGAGGCGCAGTTCCGGCAGGCGCAGCAGTTTTTCCAGCGCAATCATCAGCGGCAGGCGGTGGCGGCTGGCCTGATCCGACAGCGTATAGGGAATGTAGCGCGGGTCGTCGGGGCGGGCGTTAAACGCATAGCTGCTGAAAGCGGAGCGGTACTGGCCGAAGACGGCTTCAATATGCGGCGCGTAGCGGTCGATGTCCGGCACCATGACGATGATATCCCGCGGGCGCAGGTCTGGGTCGGCGCTGAAGGCCGCGAGCAGTTGATCGTGAAGAATCTCCACTTCCCGCTGGGGGCCGTGGGCGATATGAAACACGATAGAGGCGTCGCTGGCCGGGTCTAAGGCGGGCCAGTGGGTTTGGGTCTCTGCTACCGGGCGCAGCTCGCGGATATCGTCCTGGAGCTGGCTGAGCAGGCAACTGTGTTCGCCATCGCTAAACGGCTCGAACATATCGATGCGCAGCGCCTGCTGCTCGAATAGCGTTTGGTAGTTGCCCGAATCGTCGTGTTCATCGAGCAGGCGCAGGTAGTCGCGTCCTTGCTTGCCCCAGGCGGCCAGCAGCGGTTGGGCGTGCAGGTGCAGGGCATCACTGGCGTCGCCAGTGCCCAAAACATCTAACGCATCGGGCATGCCTGCCTTGCGCCGCTGGCGGTAGCGGCTCGCGCGTAGCAGGTCTTTGTGTTCGATAATATCCGCCCAGTAGAACTGGCAGGGGTTGTGCACGCAGAGCACGATTTGGCAGCAGCGCGATAGCGCCGCCAGTGCTTCTAATGTCTGTTGCGGCAGCGAGGAGATGCCGAAAATAATCAGCCGCCGGGGCAGGCCGTGTGGGCAGTCCTGGCCTTCAAGCTGAACGGCGGCTTCCAGAAAGCGGCTGTGCACCTGGGCGCGGCTGCTGTTAAGGCCTGCATCGCCAAGATTATTAGCCACATCATCGCGTAGTGCGCGCCACAGCTCTGGCTGCCACAGCTGGTGTTCTTCCAGCGGGCGGGCTTCGCCACGGGCGGTGATCAGCACATCGTTGCCCTTCGCCCAGGCGTCCAGCCAGTCGGCACGATACACCTGATACTGATCGAACAGATCCGCCAACCGCTCGGCCAATTGGTAGTGCTTGCGCTGGTCGCGGTCGACCTCTAAAAAGCGCGCCAGCGGTGCGAACGCTTCCTGCTCGGCTAGACTGGGTAGTAGGCGCAATAAGCGCCATATCAACCGCGACTTATCAAACGGCGAGGTTTCGGGCACTGCCTGCTCGTCATGGGTCAGCTGCGTCAGCACCGTGCGGTAGGCCTGCCATAAAAAACGCGCAGGTAGCGTGACGTTGAGTGCCGCCGCTATACCTGCGCCGCCTTGGGCCTGGTCTTCAGCCAGCGCCAGCTTCAGCCACTGCCCGATACCGTTGCTCTGCACCAGAATGGTCTCATTCTCCAGCGGGCCGAGCGGATGGAGACGCATCCACTCTACCGCCAAGCCGCGCAAATCTTCCAGGCGATTGGCATGCACTACCATAAAGCCCGGCGTTAGCGGCGTTTGTGAAAGTGGCGAGTTTGCAGACATGCACGGTGTTCCTTAATGGATGGTTCCTTCACGGCGGTGGCGGAGAGGTTAAGTGTATGGTGCCATAAGTTTAGTTCTGAAGCTTGAAACCCTAGCGTCCTGCTTTAGATTTGCTATGATGAAAATACGATGCATATGAGTTGCATATTGGCTGTATAAGCGTAGCAGGAGGTTGCCCATGGCAATTGACACTGTAAAAGAATCCCTTAATGAGTCATCCGGGTATCTGGTGCCTGATTCGTTTGAGCGGTTTTTGGCTGATTTGAAGGGCGCTGCTCGAGAAGATCGCCACCCACTGATTAACCCGAAGTTGTTTGCCAGTGCATTGAGCATCGATATCCAAACGCTTGCTAGTCAAGCGCACGTGCATCGTACGACGATCTCACGTGCTCAGGGGGCAGAAAAACTTCAACGTTATCTTCGTGATGCACTTCGTGTGCTCGGTGCAGCGGCGGATATTAATGGTGACTTTCATGACGCTCTGTTTTGGTTTCGCAACGAGCCGCTTAGCGCATTTGACTATAAAACACCCGAGCAACTCGTAAGTGAAGGGCGCGCAGAAGACTTGTTGCGCTATGTTCAGGCGCTGCAAGCAGGTGTAGCGGGATGATAGTGCTGCCGGAGCTGAAAACTCAGGCATACCGTGTACATGTTCCGCGCTGGGCATTTTCGCCTACTAGTGGGGCTGGAGCGAGAGAGCATGGAGGAAGGCTAAACCGAGTTGGCGTCGATGCATTATACTTGTCGCTAGAGGAGCAAACAGCGTTAGCGGAGTACAAACAGCTTTCTGCATTAATGCCACCTGGGCTGATTGTTAGCTATACGGTCAGCGTGACGACTATTATCGATTTTCGATCAGGCTATAACTCGAAATGGGATAGCCTCTGGCAAGAGCTTAACTGTGACTGGCGTAAGTATTGGTTTAATCAGCGTATTGAGCCGCCTAGCTGGTTACTAGGCGATATGGCGTTGGAGCAAGGTGTTAAAGGAATACTGTTTCCTTCTTTGGCACATGCTTCAGGTACTAATCTTGTCCTCTATACCGAAACGTTAACAGAATACGATAGTCTAGAGGTCTATGATCCGAAAGGTGATTTGCCCCACAACGCGCGCTCCTGGCAGTAATTGTTTTATTTTGATCTTCTTTTAAGACAGAGGTCATGTTGTAGAGCTAGGTATCATAAGTTAATCGTTTTCCGCGATGCTCGCTAGGCCGTCCTAGCTGCCCGCTTCTGGCCGCGATAGCGGTTTAATAGATAGGCGCATTCCCAAGGAATTAGCGACCTTGCTGATGGTCGAAAATGCAGGATTGCCTTCCCCCGAAAGAGCTTTATAGAGCCCTTCCCGGCTCATTCCAACGTCTTTGGCGAGTTGGCTCATGTTGCGGGCACGGGCGATATCACCAAGTGCGGCGGCAAGAAGAGCAGGATCATTTTCTTCCATTACTGCATCAAGATAGGCCGCAATATCTTCCTCAGTTTGAAGATAATCAGCAGTATCGTAGTGACTGAAAGTAACATTAGGAACGGTCATGGGGTTACTCCTTCCATTGCGCGGCAATGGCTTTGGCCTTTTCGATATCATGGGGCTGACTGGTTTTATCACCACCGCATAGCAGCACCACGATCACAGGCCCCTTGGTAATATAATAGACGCGGTAGCCTGGCCCATAAGGAATTCGCAGTTCAGAAACGCCTTTACCGACCGGCTTCACATCTCCGCTTCAACCTTGGCGCGGGCACGGATATCGCGAAGCTCTCGTAGCCATCTATCGAAGACATCGGTTTTAATCAACTCGACCATATTGATAACTATAGTTGGCAGTTCTGCGAGTGTCAACTTTGGTTGACGCCTAATCAAAAGCAAAGAAACGATGGGGGAACGCTATGATGTCAGGAGTTAATCATCTTGCGGGATGCGATATATATCGCCAAGCTATGCGGATACTGTGAGCCAAGCAAAGAGGAATCCCCAATGAGCGAGTCATCGCAAAACTCCCGCCGCCACTCTTCCCAAGTGGTCGATGGCCCCGGCAAAGCCGCCAGCCGCGCCATGCTGCGCGCCGTGGGCTTTAACGACGAAGATTTCAAAAAGCCTCAGGTGGGGATTGCTTCTACCTGGAGCATGGTGACGCCGTGCAATAGCCATATTAATGAACTGGCCGAATTTGCCCGCGATGGCGCCGATGCGGGCGGTGGTAAGGGTGTGATTTTCAATACCATCACCATTTCCGATGGTATTGCCAACGGCACCGAAGGGATGAAGTACTCGTTGGTATCGCGGGAAGTAATCGCCGATTCCATCGAAACCGTCGCCGGTTGTGAAGGCTTTGATGGCCTCGTGGCCATTGGTGGCTGCGATAAGAATATGCCCGGTTGCCTGATGGGGCTGGCGCGTTTGAATCGCCCCAGCGTGTTCGTCTATGGCGGCACCATTATGCCCGGCAAGGGGCATACCGATATCGTTTCGGTCTTCGAGGCCATGGGCGCGCACTCCCGTGGTGATATCGACCTGATCGAGCTTAAGAACATCGAAGAAACGGCGATCCCTGGCCCTGGCTCCTGTGGTGGCATGTACACCGCCAACACTATGGCCTCGGCCATTGAAGCCTTGGGCATGAGCCTGCCGGGTAGCTCGGCGCAAAATGCCATCTCTCAAGAGAAGCGCGACGACTGTAAAGCGGCGGGTGAGGCGGTGCTGGCGCTGCTGGCCGACGATATCAAACCTTCCGATATTATGACCCGGGAAGCGTTTGAGAACGCCATTACTGTGGTGATTGCTCTGGGCGGTTCTACCAATGCAGTGCTCCATCTGATCGCCATGGCGCGCACCATTGGCGTTGAGCTGTCGTTGGCCGATTTTACCGAGATTGGTAAGCGTGTGCCGGTACTCGCTGACCTGCGCCCCAGCGGCCACTATATGATGAGCGAACTGGTGGCGATTGGCGGTATTCAGCCGCTGATGAAGATCCTGCTGGACGCGGGTCTGCTCAACGGCAACTGTTTGACCGTCACTGGTAAAACGCTGGAAGAGAACCTGGCCGAGGTCGCGCCTTATCCTGCCGAGCCGCCGATCATCGCACCGCTGGGCAATCCGGTTAAAACCGAAAGCCATCTGCGCATGCTCTATGGCAACCTTGCTCCGGAAGGTGCGGTAGCCAAGATTACCGGCAAAGAGGGTACTCGGTTTTCTGGTTCTGCGCGGGTGTTCGGCTCCGAGGAAGAGGCCCAGGCGCGCATTAACGATGGCACTGTAGTTGCCGGCGATGTGGTGGTGATTCGCTATGAAGGACCGAAAGGTGGTCCCGGTATGCGCGAAATGCTCACACCGACCTCGGCGATTATGGGCCGTGGTTTGGGTAACGATGTGGCGCTGATTACCGATGGACGCTTCTCCGGTGGCAGTCACGGTTTTGTGGTCGGCCATGTGTCACCGGAAGCTTTTGACGGCGGCCCGCTGGCGCTGGTGGAAGATGGCGATACCATCACCATTGATGCCGAAGCGGATACCATCGACGTTGACCTCTCCGATGAAGAGTTGATGCGCCGCCGCGCTGCCTGGCAGCAGCCAGAACCCCGCTATACACGGGGTGTGCTGGCTAAGTATGCGCGTTTGGTTAGCTCGGCCAGCACCGGCGCGGTGACCGACCAGGAGTAATCCGTGTTGCCGCTATGAACGTATCGTCATGAACATGCTGTCATAAACAATTAAAGCGCAAGGCTTACTATAAGAGCCTTGCGCTTTTTTATTGGGATAACAGGTGGCCGAAATGGTGGAGCAATCGCAGGTACGCGGGCGTATAGGTGAGGTGTTTTGGGTATTTTTAGCACTCGGCTTAACGTCCTTTGGCGGTCCGGTAGCGCACCTGGGGTATTTTCGCACGGCCTTTGTGGAGCGCCGCCAGTGGCTCTCTGAGCAGGCCTACGCAGATCTAGTGGCGCTGTGTCAGTTCTTGCCGGGGCCAGCCAGCAGTCAGGTGGGCTTTGCCCTGGGCTTACTGCGTGCGGGGCCTTGGGGAGCTGCCATGGCGTGGCTAGCGTTTACACTGCCCTCGGCAATTATCCTGGTGCTGTTTGCGTTTGGCGCGGCGGTGCTGGATGGCCCCGTTGCCAGTGGCATTATCCACGGCTTAAAAGTGGTGGCGGTGGCGATTGTAGCCCATGCGGTGTGGGGGATGGCGCGCAATCTCTGCCCGGATAAAACCCGCACGGGAATCGCGCTTGCGGCGGTGTTTACAGTGGTATTGGTCAGCGGCCCGCTGGGCCAGGTCGCGGCGATTATCTTGGGGGGCTTGGTCGGGCTAGCGCTGTGTCGCGAAAGTTCTGCTGTCACAGCAAGTGAATCGCTGCATTTTCCGGTAACGCGGAAGGCAGGCATGGTGGCGCTGGGAATGTTCGCAGGGCTATTGATTCTGCTGCCGCTATTGGCGGGAATGGCTGCGTGGCTGGATATCGCCGATGCGTTTTATCGTTCAGGTGCATTAGTGTTTGGCGGCGGGCACGTGGTGCTGCCGCTGTTGGAAGCGGAAGTGGTGCAATCGGGCTGGGTGACGCCGGATGAGTTTTTGGCTGGTTACGGTGCCGCCCAGGCGGTACCGGGGCCGCTGTTTACCTTTGCGGCTTATTTAGGCGCGCTGCTGCCTGGGGTTAATGGTTTAGTTAGTGTTTTGCTAGCGCTATTGGCCATCTTCATTCCTGGCTTTTTGTTATTGGTGGGCGTGCTGCCTTTCTGGAACCAATTTCGTCAGTGGGGCAGTGCCCAGGCGCTAATGCGCGGTGCCAATGCCGCAGTGGTGGGCATTTTAGGTGCAGCGCTTTACCAGCCGGTATGGACGAGCGCGATCATTGGTGCGGAAGAGTTTGCCCTGGCGCTTACCGGTTTCTTGCTATTAACCGTATGGAAGTTGCCCGCTTGGGTAGTGGTGGCCCTATTGGCGGTTGCAGGGGTATTTATTCCTCTTCAGTAGATGTCGATGCTTCAAACTGCAGGCATGATGGTTAATAACCTAACGCTTGTATCGCGTGCGTCTCAAGTTTTACCTACTCAGTGGTTATCTTCTACGCTGGTAAAGGTGCAATTAATGGCAAACTTGGGAGACGTCACTATGACTGACATGGGAGTGTGTGCTTGTACGGGCTGTGAGCATCAGGTCTCCAGCGAGCATGCGGCTATCAGTGAAGGGCGCACCTATTGCTGTACTGCATGTGCCGCTGGCCACCCTGCAGGAAGGGAGTGTATTCATGAGGGGTGCGCCTGCAATGAACTTAATCGTCCCCCGGCTGGGGAAGAGGTAATGGAAGAGCCCAGTAATATGCAGTTTTAACCAACTACATCGCTTTGCTGCAACATTGACAAGGAGTCTGCAATGTCTAGACAAGCTCGTATCGACCCCGTTATTGATGCCGACGATCTAAAAGAGACTGTCACAGGGTGGCTGGTGATTGATGAGACAGTGCCCGAAAACGAAGTCGTCGTTTCCGAACATACCTCCAAAAAGGAGGCTATTCAGGCTGCAGAGGCGTTAGAGCAGCGCGAAGATTAACGGTTATCGAAAGATAAAACGCCTCGCTTAAGCGAGGCGTTGATTGGCTCTCGGCTATGGCGCCTCCAGCTCTAAGGTGCGACGCAGGGCGTGAAGTTCATCTACCCCCAGGTGCTCTAGCCTTCCGGCGAGCAAGTCGCTAATTTTTTGAACGGGAAGTCCTGCCCGGCGGGCAATTTCTCGGCTTCCTAGGTCTGATACGGCGATCAGACGCGTGATGATACGCATTAATCGCGTACGTTTTTCAAGTTCCCTGACGTCGAGGTCAGGGCTGCTTCGCGGAGGATCAAGCTGTTCCGCAGTGGCAGTTGCGCGTGCCGTGCTCATGTGGCTCCATCAGTCTGAAATGACAATCACACAATGCCGCCAACTGGTGCGTATTTCAATGCCTATTTTGATGAAAATTTCACGACCTCGACAAAGCCCGCAAACGCCGTGGCTCTGGTAGACTATCCGCCTTCCAATTTTGATGTGTGCCTGATGCAGCGCACGCTGTTTTTTTAATTCGGTTTCGCTTTTTTTAGGCCGTTGGGCCGAGGAGTTTTGCATGTCGTCGAACAGCGCACCCAAGGTGGGCGTGATCATGGGATCCAAGTCTGATTGGCCGGTCATGGAGCATGCGGTCTCCATGCTGGAGCGTTTGGGCGTGGCTTATGAAACCCGTGTGGTCTCGGCGCACCGCACGCCTGACCTGCTGTTCGATTATGCCAAGAGTGCTGCTGAGCGTGGCTTACAGGTCATTGTCGCGGGTGCGGGCGGTGCTGCGCACCTGCCAGGTATGGTGGCCTCGCAAACACCGCTACCTGTGCTGGGTGTGCCGGTGGAGTCGAAAGCCCTTAAAGGCTTGGATTCACTGCTCTCCATTGCCCAGATGCCCGGCGGCATCGCGGTGGGCACCCTGGCGATTGGCAAAGCGGGCGCCACCAATGCGGGATTGCTGGCGGCGCAGATTGTTGGACTACAGGATGCGTCCGTACGCAGCGCGGTTGAAGCGTTTCGCGCAGAGCAGACACAAAAAGTCCTCGATAACCCTGATCCGCGCCCCGAGCCGGAAGCGGAATAAGGAGCCTGTCCATGAACTCTGGTATTGCAAAGAGCGCCGTCGTCAAAACCGACGTTGCAAAAAACATCGGCGTACTTGGCGCAGGCCAATTAGGGCGTATGTTGGCGCTGGCAGGTTATCCGCTGGGGAATCGTTTTACCTTTCTGGATACCACCGGTCACCCCAGTGCAGGTATCGGGGAAGTGATTGTCGATCCTGACAACCAGCACTTGGCTGAGTTTTTGGCCAAGGTTGATGTGGTGACTTACGAGTTTGAACACCTTCCTGTTCAACTGGTGCGTGAAATTGAACAACACAAACCGGTCTATCCCAGCAGCCGCGCCATTGAAGTGTGCCAGAACCGGGTCGAGGAGAAGACGCTGTTTGATCGTTTAGGCATCCCCACACCCGCTTACCGGGTGGTCGAGAGCGCCGAGCAGCTCGAAGCGGCCGCCCGTGAATTGGGTTGCCCGGTGGTGGCTAAGTCGGTCACTGAAGGTTACGACGGCAAGGGACAGGCGGTATTAAAACAGCCAGAGCAGGCTTTCGAGGCGTGGAGCGCTATCGGTCATTCACAGTTGGTCGTTGAAGCATTCGTCGACTTCGTGCGTGAAGTCTCGATGATTGCCGTGCGCGGTCGCGATGGTGAGGTGGTGTTCTATCCCATGGCCGAAAACCAGCATGTGGATGGCATTCTCCGCTACTCCGTGGCACCACTGCCTGACCTGGATGCCAGCGTTCAGCAGACCGCTGATGGCTATATTCGGGCGCTGTTGGATGAGCTGGATTACGTGGGTGTGCTGGCGCTAGAGCTGTTTCAAACCCGCGATGGCAGTCTGCTGGCCAATGAAATGGCCCCCCGGGTGCATAACTCCGGCCACTGGACGATGGACGGCGCAGTGACCAGCCAGTTTGAAAACCACCTGCGGGCGATACAGGGCTTACCCTTAGGCGATACCCAGGCGATTGCGCCTACCTGCATGATTAACGTGATTGGTCGTGAAGGCGACAACGCAGCGATTCTGGCGCTTGCTAATACACATCTGCATCGCTATGACAAAGCTGAGCGCGCCGGCCGCAAGCTCGCCCACGTGAATATCCTCGCGCCTAATCATGCCGAACTACTGGAAAAAGTGAACGCCTGCAGCGCGTTACTACCGGAGGCGCCAACTCCAGCCTTAAGCTTTTCCATTAAGCAGTAGCTACTGAAGCCGCTTATTATTCGGGCGGCTTTTTACGCTCAGTTGTTTTTCAGATTGAGACGGCTAGTTAAGCCAACTGACCGATGAGCAGTAGCCATAAGGCGATTAATGCAAAGTGGCCGGGGTACCAGGCCAGCCATAAACGGCGTGGCATAACCAAACGGACAGGTGGGATTCGTTGCGCTACGCCTGCGGCAAGCAACAGCACGATGACACACGTGCCTACGGTAAACGACTTGGCCATATCAGAGGCATTCATCTGCCCGGCTATCCAGAGTACTGGAAAGGCCGCTAAGCCTGCCCATAAGCGCGCCTGAAAGTGGCTCTCTGCCTGGCTCAAGGCGTGCATGGCGAACATTAACAGCGGAATCAGCAGCAGCCCGTTGTGCCCGTATTCCACCCAGAATCCGAGCAAGTACCAAACGGTAACGCCTACCGCCGCGCCTGCTAACAGCCAGGGTAAACCTAACGTTTGCTGCTGGTAGTGTTGCCAGCCTTGACGCACTAAGGTGCCTAGGGCTAAACCACTGGCCAGGGTAAAGCAGACGTTGAGGATAAAGGCGTCTGATGCACGGGGCATCATCATATAGGGAAGTTGGGCGACCAAGCCGATAACCAAAATTCGTCGTGAGTAGCGTAGCGGGTTGCGGGTATTAAACAGCCCGTGCCAGGCCACCATGGCGGCAAACAGCGGAAAGGCGATACGGCCAATGGAAGATCCCGCCCAGCTTAAATCCCAGTCCCCGGGCAGCACATAGCGCGTGAGGTGATCCACGGTCATGGTGATCAGTGCCAGCCACTGCCCCCAGCCGGTCCAATGGGAAGAAGGGCGAGGGAGCGTGCCTGCATGCGGGCTAGTCGAGTGAGCCATAAAACCTCCGTGTTGAACATGCGCAATGATACACAGACAGAGGTCGCTTTACCTAGTTCACTGAATTGGCTACGTTTGACAGAAACGCATCACCCCGGCATTTGCCGGGGTGATGGTTGTTGTGACAGCCATTCAAGCTTGCTGTGAGGATTACTCGGCTTCACCAAAATAACGGGTATAGATTTCGTCGTAAGTGCCATCTTCTTGCACTTCAGCCAGGGCTTCGTTGAACTTCTCGGCGAGCGCTTCATCGCGCTGACGGAAGGCGATGCCAAAACCGTCACCGAAGTACTCTTTAGGCTCACTGATGCGCTCGCCAATCACCACGTACTCAGCATCTTCGCTTTCCAGCAGCGTGGATTGGCCAATCGGGAAGTCGAGGAATACGATGTCCAGACGCTCAGCTTCCATATCCAGCACCATATCGTCGGCAGTGGAGTAGCGGCTAATCTCGGCCACGTCACTAAAATTATCGGTGACGTAGTTGTCCTGCAGGGTGCCACGCTGAACGCCGATGGTCATGCCTTCCAGCGTCTCTTCAGTGGCTTCGCTGATGCCCAGGTCGCTGGCAGCAAACCATGCTGAGGGCATAGTGATGTAGGGGTCAGAGAACAGCACTTGCTCGCGACGCTCGTCGTTAATGGTCATTGACGACATGATGGCGTCGTAGTTGCGTGACATTAGGCCGGGAATGATGCCGTCCCACTCCTGCTCGATCCACTCGCAGGTAACGCCCATACGGTCACACAGCTCGTTACCCAGGTCGATGTCAAAACCAGTGAGTTCTCCTTCAGCGGTGCGGAACTCCATAGGCTCGTAAGGAACGTCAACGCCAATGCGCACGTTTTCGTAATCACGCGCCTGTGCCGAGGAAGCGGCGGCTACTGCCAAGCCTAGCAGTGAAAGGGATAGTAGTTTTTTCATCTTATTACTCCGTAGAAAGCGGGTTCACTTGAAAGAGAGCCCCGTTTTTAACTGACAAATAGTTGTTAGCCGACAATTAAACTAACCCAGGTTGGCGTTGACGAAAAGGGGGCGTTGGCTTGTGAACCAACGTTTGTTTGATGGTTGCACCGTTTTTCCATCATCGACCGCTTTTCCATGATTAAGCATCTTGCGGCCGCAGGTGTGCGAGTAGCTTTTTCTCTAAATAGCGGAAGAAGAACAAAATCGCGAAGGTTAAGCATAGATAAATCGCAGCCACGAACAGAAACGCTTCGAACGGCGCGTAGTAGCGGGCGTAGACAAAGCGAGCGGCACCGGTGAGATCCATCAGCGTCACCACGCTGGCAATAGCGCTGGCGTGAAGCATAAAAATCACTTCGTTACCGTAGGCGGGCAGGGCGCGACGAAAGGCGCTGGGTAAGATGATGCGGCGCATCATCAGGCTCTGCGACATGCCATAGGCGCGGGCGGCCTCAATCTCGCCTTTAGCCGTGGATTTGATGGCGCCGCGAAAAATCTCGGTGGTGTAGGCGGCGGTATTCAGCGTGAAGGCAATCAGCGCTGGATAGAAGGCTTCACGCAGCACTGGCCACAAAAAACTCTCTTGGATACCGTCAACAAAGACCACGCCGTAGTAGATGATATAGAGCTGAATCAACAGCGGTGTGCCACGAAATACATAGGTATACAGATAAACCGGCAGACTAATCCATCTATGCTTGGAGCTGCGCATAATGGCCAGCGGTACGGCCAGAATTAACCCTGCCACAAGCGATAAAAATACCAGTTGCGTGGTCGTGACCAAGCCTTCCCAGTAGTATCCCATTGTATTGGCGGTGAAGATGGTGTTGCCAGCGAGAAGGTCATTGAACCAGGTGGAAATATCGAGCATATCACTGACCTCCAAAGCCGATGTCGTAGTGTTTCTGCAGGCGCGCGAAAATCCATTCAGACACGCTGGCGATGAGCAGGTACGCTATGGCGACGGGTAGCAAAAAGGTAAACGGCTCGTGGGTCGCCCGGGAGGCTTCCGCGGCCACACGCACCATATCGGTTAAGCCAATGACCGACACCAGTGCGGTGGTTTTGAGCAGTACCATCCAGTTATTAGATAACCCCGGCAGCGCGTGGCGCATCATTTGCGGAAAGCGAATGCGTCGAAACACCAGACCATCGCTCATGCCATAGGCTTTACCGGCTTCAATCTGGCCGCTATCCACCGCCATAAAGGCGCCCCTGAAGGTCTCGCCCATATAAGCGCCGAAGATAAACCCAATGGTAATGACGCCTGCCGCGAAGGCATTGAAATTAATGTATATATCGATGCCGTAATCGTAATAGAGAATATCGCTGATGGCGTTAACGCCAATCTGGCCGCCAAAAACAGCAGCATCATCAAGACAAGATCGGGTACGCCGCGAATAAGTGTGGTGTAAACCGTTGCCGTGCGTCTTAAAAACCAGTTGCGCGACATCTTTGCACTGGCGGTCAGTAGCCCCAAAATAATCGCTAAAATCAGCGACAGCACCGCTAATTGGATGGTGACGCCTGCCCCCTCGATCAGCCGGGGACCATAACCTTGCAAATCAATCATGGTGAGCCTCGCGGATCAGTATTTAGGTGCCAGGAACTGCTGCAGACGCGGTGATTGCGGGTTTTCTAGCACTTGCGCTGGGGGGCCGGCTTCTTCCACCAGACCTTGGTGAAGGTAAATCACTTGGCTGGAGACATCCCGGGCAAATCCCATCTCGTGCGTCACCACCACCATGGTGCGGCCCTCTTCAGCGAGGCCGTGCATGACTTTCAACACATCACCCACCAGTTCAGGGTCAAGGGCAGAGGTGGGCTCGTCAAACAGCATTACTTCTGGATCCATCGCCAGTGCGCGAGCGATCGCACCGCGCTGCTGCTGGCCGCCGGACATTTGTGCAGGGTAGGCGTTTGCGCGGGCGGTTAAGCCCACCCGATCGAGCAAGGCGTGAGCCTGTTCCAAGGCCTCTTTTTAGGTTTTTTCAGCACATGTATCGGCGCTTCGATGATGTTCTCCAACAGCGTCATATGCGCCCACAAGTTAAAGCTCTGGAACACCATGGAGAGCTTGGCACGCATCTGTACCACCTGTTTCCAATCGGCGGGTTCACGGCCGTGCTTAGTGGTTTTAAAGCGAATAGGTTCGCCATGAACAATGAGGTCGCCCTCATCGGGCTGTTCCAGTAAGTTCATACAGCGCAAAAAAGTACTTTTACCCGACCCAGAGGCACCAATCAGGGTAATCACATCGCCCTTTTGGGCTTGTAGTGAAAGACCTTTCAGAACTTCCGTATCGCCAAAGCGTTTTTTAATATTACGCACTTCAAGGGGAGTAGGCGTAGCGGCCATATCATTGGCTCCAGTACAGAGTTGCCGCAGCAACATATGGGTTTGATGCGGCTGGCGCGAAAAAAGGGGCGATTCTATCAGGCTGGGCGCATTATGCGCGCTTTCCTTATAACATTATGCACTCGACGATAGTCGAATCGACATCGACAGCCCATTTATCGCCTCACCATTATTATTGTCTTAATTAAAGTAGTTCCGGCTTGGGGGATTAAACGATAGGCGCCACCAACAGCGCGGCGCGGGCGCCCACTTCTACCTGGGCATTGGGAAACACCACATAGAGGGGAGTATCGCCTACCCGGAATTCACCCGCCTTAGCGTCTTGGGCCAGCAGTGTACCCGGCTCAAAGCAGCTGAAGTTGGCCGTGTCCTCGGCAAAGCAGAGTGTAAACTCCTCCGAGTGACGCATTAACTCGTGTTGAACCTGGAAAAACTGCATTTGCGTGGTGGGCTGATTCGGCGGCGTATGTCCTTCACTCAGCGCGGTGAGTAGTGTGCGCATCGGTTGCAATGATGCCATATCGTTGTGGCCAAAAGGCGCTACCCGCCCTAGCTCAAAGGTAAATGCCTGAGCGCCATGATAGTGCTTGCTGTAGTGGGAGAACGTCCAACTGTGCTGGTGTTGATGTAGCACCGCCTGCATATCCGCCGCCGCTAACCAGCCCCACTGCTCGGCAGCGGTGGAAGATTCGGCAAAGGGTTCCACGACGAAACGGGGGTAGCGGCTATCCCGAATGGCGGTATGTAGGTCGTAGTGCAGTTTGGGTCGCCCGGAATGGCGGGCATAAAAACCATCCACCGCGGCCATTAATTCCCTGGCGCGATCTGGTTCCTCCCCCTTGGCGGTGAGTTCACGGCTAAATAGCCGGTTTAAATTGGTGGTCAGAAAACGCTGCTGCGCCTTAAGCGCGGGCAGGTTGCCTAAAATCACCAGCACGGGCGCGGCAAGCGATATGCTGCCTGCTTCTACGCCGCTTAACCACTCTCCTATCAATTCAACCGGCGCAGTCTCATTGCCGTGGATGGCCGCTGAAAAGATGCACGCGTGAGCGCCCTCCCTAGCCGTGTTGGGAGAGAGTTCCAAAATGCCAGGCGCATGCAAATGGTAAGTGCCGCTGGCGAAGACGCCTTGGCTGGTGGTGGGGAGTTGCCCATCAAGCGACCAGTCGAGCCATTGGCCTAGCATTGTCGCTCCTCAGTTAACTGTTTTGAGTATCGTTGTCAGTATAAAAGCGAGCCTAGGTTTACCATGCTGGGCGTATGCCACAAGCCTGCAGGTCGTTCGCGTGTAAAAGCCTAGCGTATTCGTGAAAAAGCGTAATCATGAGACAAGCGGGAACTGACAAGTAGCTTTCTTTAATCGCTAACAACAAAAAACGCCCATGGTGTGCATGAGCGTTTTTCAATTTGTTCATCCAGTTACGCTGAACGCTGACGCTGCATCTCTTCTTGGTACTCCCCAGCGAGAGACGTCTTCTGTTTATCTTGCAGGCCCCGGCCAGCCAATTGGAAAACCTCTTGCTCCTCTTCATCGAGGTGATGGGTGACTAAATCCTGGAGCTGTTTGGCGTGGGTGAGCCAATGAGTTGCGCTGTAGTCAGTTTCATCGAGCAGTTCTAAAAGCTCATCAATTTCATGATGTTCAGCAACGCTATGGCGGGCTTTTTCCTGGGTCAGGTCAATCGACATCATCGGGATATAGAGCGCCCGCTCTTCGGCGGCGGCGTGATAGCGCAATTCGGCACGCACCTGCTGGTATAGGTTATCGCGCTCGTCGCTATCTCCATGTGTTTCAACTAAGCGGGCGAGCAGATCGCGCTGAATGTCGTGATCCTGGCGCAGGGCTTCAAAAATCGTCATTCCAGACTCCTTGGATACGTTTGATGTAGGCACGTCAAAAGTTAGTGGTGGTTGGCGTAAAGTGCAAGGTGGCGTGCGTCGATGAAATCGACGCCCACGGACGAAAACATTCGCTTTTTTCTACGTTTAAGTGCGCTATGTTGTTTGTATTACCTTTTGGGCGAGGCCCATTGCGCGACTCATTAATGAAGGTCTAAGTGAAGGAGATAGTAATGACGAAGGTACTGGTACTCTATTATTCCATGTATGGTCATATCGATACGCTGGCCAAGGCCGTGGCAGAAGGTGCAAAAGGGGTAAGCGGCGTAGAGGTCACCGTCAAGCGCGTGCCGGAAACCATGCCTGACGAAGCATTCAAGAATGCAGGCGGTAAGCAGGATTACGATACGCTGGAAGCGACGCCTCAAGAGCTTGCCGATTATGATGCGATTATCTTCGGCACTCCGACCCGCTTCGGTAATATGGCCGGCCAAATGCGTACTTTCCTGGATCAAACCGGTGGTCTATGGGCGAATGGCGCACTGCGTGGCAAAGTCGCCAGCGTGTTCACCTCTACCGGTACGGGCGGGGGCGATGAAATGACCATTACCTCTACCTGGACCACGCTCGCCCACCACGGTATGATCATTGTGCCGATTGGTTACGGCCTAGAAGAGCAGTTTGATATTTCTAAGGTAAGCGGTGGTACACCATACGGCGCCGCAACGCTGGCCGGTGGCGATGGTTCGCGCCAGCCGGACGAGCGGGAACTGAAAATTGCCCGTTTCCAGGGCGAGCTGGTCGCGAAAACGGCGGCTAAACTGGCCAGTTAATGGGCTCACTAGCCAAGCCATATACGAGTTAGTCATGGTAAAAGCCTCGCTGGACATAACCAGCGAGGCTTTTTGGGTTGGGATATGGAGGCTGGGATTATCGCCTTACTACGCTCCTCGCGCTGCCGTGTAAATGGTGTAGACAGATTGACTGGCCGTCATAAATAGCCGATTGCGGCCCTTGCCCGCAAAACACACGTTTGAGCAGACTTCGGGTAGCAATACTCGGCCCAGCAGGGTGCCTTCCGGTGAAAAGACCACTACTCCGTCGATACCTTCGCCACCATTGGCACTTGACCAGATATTGCCATCCTCGTCGCAGGCCATACCGTCGAAAATCGTGTCTTCGCTGGTCACGATAACTTGCCGATCGCTGACACTGCGCCCCTCATCCCCCAGCGACCAGCGAATAATTCGCGCGGGTTCGTCGAAATGGGTGGGGGCACTGTCACTGGCGTAGAATCCCTCGCCATCCGGCGTTAATACAATACCGTTTGGCTTATAAATATCGTCGGTCAGCATGATGGGCTCATCCAGGCTGTCATCGACGTAATAGATGGCCGTTTCTAGCTCCAGGTCTCGTTTTTTGCCCTCGTAATCGAAGTGAGCTCCATAGCCTGGATCGGTGAAGATCACTCCTCCAGAGGGCAGTGCCACCACGTCATTGGGGGCATTGAGCGGTTTGCCCTGATAGCGGTCGGCGAGCACCGTTGTGCTGCCGTCCCACTCGTAGCGCAAAACGCGTGAGGGGTAGTGTTCGCAAGCAATTAGCCGACCCTGGTGGTCGAAAGTATTGCCGTTAGAGTACCCGACATTGTCTCTCAAAATGCTGACTTCACCAGTGGATTCGTCCCAGCGCATCTGCTTGGCACGGGGTATGTCGCTGAACACGACATAACGACCTACGGCGTTCCATGCTGGCCCCTCTGTCCACAGTCCTCCACTCCAGTGGCGCTCTAGAGGAGTGTTAAAAATCATGTAATCACTAAAGCGGGAATCTTCGACTTTCCAGGCATCAATTGGGTAGCGTTCCGGGGTGGAGCCTGGTGAGCTCTGCATAGCAAAAAGCTGGGGCGATGTGCCAACAGCGGCCAGGGCGGCCGATGCCGAAAGGAACTGACGGCGTCCAAGTTTCATAGCATTGTCCTGATGGTTGTTTGTTGATGTTGTTATGAGCGGAGTGAAACTAACGTTTCTTCCACCCTCAGGACAAATGTAGAACATAGGTGCTCGAAGAGCATACATAGGCTGTCCGATTGGGTTCAATCGGACAGCCAAATGCTATGACATAGCTGTGTCAGTGCGAAATAGCGTTGGCAATTGCCTTGCCTAGGCTTGCAGTGGTGCCTTCGCCACCCACATCCCGGGTAAGTACGGTGGTATCGCCTTCACTCAACACGTTTTCAATGGCGGTTACCATTGCATCGCCCGCTTCTTTATAGCCCAGGTGCTCCAGCATCATCGCGCCTGACCAGATCTGACCGATCGGGTTGGCGATACCCTTACCGGCGATATCCGGCGCGCTGCCGTGTACGGGTTCAAACAGGCTGGGAAAGTTGCCTTCCGGGTTGATGTTGGCCGAAGGCGCAATGCCAATGGTGCCGGTGCAGGCGGGGCCGAGATCAGAAAGAATATCGCCGAACAGGTTGCTGCCTACCACTACATCAAACCAATCCGGGTGAAGAACGAAGTTGGCGGTGAGAATATCGATATGAAATTTATCCACTGCAATCTCAGGGTAGCCCTTGGCCATTTCGACCACCCGTTCATCCCAGTAGGGCATGGTGATAGAGATGCCGTTGGACTTGGTCGCAGAGGTGAGCTTTTTACGCGGGCGGGTTTGGGCCAGCTCAAAGGCGTACTTCAGTACCCGGTCAACGCCGGTGCGGGTCATAACGGTGTCTTGAATCACCACTTCCCGGTCGGTGCCTTCAAACATTTTACCGCCAACGCTTGAGTACTCGCCTTCGGTGTTCTCACGCACGACGTAAAAGTCGATATCGCCGGGTTTCCGGCCTGCCAGCGGGCTTTTGATCCCAGGCATGAGCTTGCAGGGGCGCAGGTTGATGTACTGATCAAAGCGGCGCCGGAATTGCAGTAGCGAGCCCCACAGGGAAATATGGTCGGGCACTTTATCCGGCCAGCCCACCGCGCCATAAAATAGCGCATCGAAGCCTTTTAACTGCTCAAACCAATCATCCGGCAACATCTGGCCGTGTTCGAGATAGTAGTCGCAGCTACCAAACTCAAAAGTGGTGAACTCGAGATCGATATTAAACCGCCTGGCGGTGGCCTCAAGGGCGCGAATGCCTTCGGGCATGACTTCGGTGCCGATGCCGTCACCGGCGATAATGGCGATACGGTGGGTCATACTGGTTCCTTATCTTGTGGGTTGCTTTTTATGCTTGTGAGTCGTGAGTCGTGAGTCGTGAGTCGTGAGTTGTGAATAGTAAGTAGTAAGTAGAGTGTAGCGGCTATTTTGGTGGAGATAATCAGGCTACTATTCAAGCTATTGTTGCGTAAAAGTATAGAATGGCTGGGGAGAGGCATGGCGCATCTGGATGATTTGGCTTTTTTTCAGCTCTTGGCGCGGGCAGGTAGCCTCACCGCGACGGCTCGTGAGCTGGGAGTGTCGCTCTCGGCGGTGAGCAAGCGGCTTAAACAGTTGGAAGCGCGCCTGGGGGTAGAGCTGGCGTCCCGCACCACGCGGCGGTTGACGCTGACGGCGGAGGGGGAGCGCTATCTGGCCCGTGGCGCTTTGATTTTAGATGAGCTGGGTGAACTGGAAAACTCACTGGGTGAGGGGCTGACCAAGCACTTAGCGGGCGTTTGCGGGTTAACGCCACCTTTGGCTTTGGCCGTCGTCATATCGCGCCACTGCTGTCGCGCTTTTGTGCCGAACACCCCGAGGTGGAAGGGTGGTTAGAGTTAACCAATTTTCCGCTCAATTTGAGCGACCATGGTTTTGATATTGGTATTCGCGTGGGTGAGCCGCCGGAATCGCGCTTGGTCGCTCGGCGTATTCTGGCCAATCGGCGGGTGCTCTGTGCGTCGCCTGCCTACATTGCCATGGCGCCGCCTCTGCAAGTACCGGCAGATTTACAGCAGCACGCCTGTTTGGTGATTCGCGAGAACGACAGTGACTTTCCACTTTGGCGCTTTGAACAAAACGATCAGCCTGCACAAGGAGGCGTTGGCAAGGTGCAGTCGATAAAGGTCAGCGGTCGATTAGCCAGCAACGATGGAGAGGTCATTACCCGCTTAGCCTTGGACGGCCACGGTATCATGCTGCGCTCCTGGTGGGACGTGAACGAACACCTTGCCAGCGGTGCATTAGTTGAACTGCTGCCTGGCTGGCAAGGCGTGAGGGCGGATTTTTACGCGGTGTTCGAGCAGCGCCGCCATGTGCCCGCCCGGCTACGCGCTTTTATCGATTATATTCAGTGTGAGATGACCGGCAGGGTCTCGGCGCTGCCAGCGGGATAAGGCGTTATCGGCTGGGGCACGCCTCGCCCTGGGTAATGTCGATCAATTCATCGGTGGGGAAATCCAGTTCGGCTGCTCGCTGGCGCAGGTGGTTTTCTGCCGCGCTATCCATCTCCGGCGTGCGCGAAAGGATCCACAGGTAGTCACGGTTAGGGCCTGCCACTAGCGCCCATTGGTACTCCTCATCCAGCGCAAGGACGTTATAGCCGCCGTAGAAGGGGCCAAAAAACTCACTTTCAGGCGCCCGACGTTTTCGTCATCAATAAAGTAGGCGCGGCCTTCGGCTTCATCCCACGCTTGCTCCTCAAGGTTGTAACCGCGGTTGATCACTCGCACACCGCCGTCATCGCGCAGGCTGTAAGTGGCGGTAACGCAGTCAAGACCGCGTTCAAAGGAGTGATCCAGGCGAGCTATTTCGTACCACTGGCCCAGGTAGCGGTCTAGCTCAAAGCCCGTGACGGGCTCGGTGCCATCAGGGATGCCGGTACACCCCGTGAGTAGGGCCATGGTGATGACACTGCTTCCTAGCACTGCTTTCATTAACGCGCTCCTTGGCGAAAAATCATCGGGATCGGCTATCTTAAGGACTATTTGACGCTATTTTGCCATACAAGAAGAGCACGTTGGTGATGTCGTGCCGTTATTAAACAGCAAACAAAGGAGTGTTTATGTGGTTCCAACAAGAGATCCATTTCCCCGAAGTGGCGCGCGGTTTTCATTTGATTACGGATGATATAGCCCGCGCGCTGCCATGCTTAAACGACTGCCATATTGGCATGCTGCATTTGCAACTGATGCATACCTCTGCCTCGTTAACGCTCAATGAGAACACTGATCCGGATGTGCGCCACGATTTAGATGCGTTTCTGCGTCGACTGGTGCCCGAAGATTTACCCTATTTCCGCCACACCCTGGAGGGGCCTGATGATATGCCCGCCCATGTAGCCGCTAGCCTGTTGGGTACACAGCTTACCCTGGCGGTGAGGGATGGACGCCTGGCCTTAGGTACCTGGCAGGGCATATGGCTGGGGGAACACCGCAATCAAGCGGGGCCACGGCGGTTACTGGCTACCCTAAACGGGTGCGAGGCGCGCTAACCTGGGCCGCCAACTCTAGGCAGCGTTGCTGTATAGTAAAGGCGTTTTTAGGCTCAAACCGCCAGCGTGGCGGCTACATCATGTTTATTATTGAAAAGCGCTTTTAAATGCCTCGACGCTCCTTTTTTCGCCTTTCCCGTCAGCGCTGGTTGCGGCTGTTCTTTTACCTTAATCTCGCCCTGGTGGTGGGGCTAATTGCTCACCAAATTTGGTTGTATGTCGCAGAACCCAAATTTGAGTCGGTGCATACCCTTGAAGTGGCTGATATACGCGAGGTACTGAGGGATCGAACCGACTACCGCTTTGCGGTGGTGGGCAATATCAATAACTCGGTAAACGTGTTTCAGGAGGAGATTGTGCCGCTCATCAATCAGGGCGGTATCGACTTTCTGGTTTCTGCGGGCAATGCCGTGAATGGAGGGCGACAGGAGAGCTACCAAGCGATCTATCAGAGCCTGGAGACGCTCAATGTCCCTTACTTACTCACCTACGGCGAAAACGAAGATAGTGATTTTGGTAGCTACTTGTTTTACGAATACTTTGGCCCCCATTTTTACTCCTTTGTCGCGGGTAATAGCCACTTTATCTTCCTTGACGGCACCGGGAAGTCTTCTACCTCCTGGCAGCTTGATTGGTTGGAGCGGGAGCTTGCGGCCTCAGAAGCACAACATAAATTTTTGTTTGTTGGTTTGCCGCTGCACACTGTGGTGAGCGACGCGCCGCTGTTTGAAGCGGACAATTACCTCAATGATCCCCGCCTGGCTGATGGAATTATGGCGCTGGCGGAGGCGCACGATGTCGATACCGTGTTCTCCGCCAACCTGACGCTTTTCTCTAAGCAGACGGTTAATGGGGTGGATTACGTCACCACCGGTGGTGCGGGCGGCATCCTGATCGATGCCGACAGTAGCTTTCACCACTACGTTATCGTCGATGTCGACAGTGACAGTGTGACTATTGCACCAGTACGTTTGAACGTGAATAGCCCTGGCTGGTGGCGGATGCTGAGTAGTGTGGCTTCTACGGTGTATGCATTTTTCTACGTGAGCTATACCCGGTTTTTGCTGATTGTGGGGGTATTGGCGCTGCTCGCGATGCGCTTGCATCGGCTGATTTTTGAAGATCGCGACTACTACCCCGATTTTGATATCGACCCGACGCCTTTCCTGGGTAAATCTTTGCGCGTAGCGATGGTGTCTAATAACTACTTCCCCTTTGTGTCGGGGGTGTCGGTCTCCGTGGATCGACTGCGCAATGGCTTATGTGATCTAGGCCACACCATCCAACTGTTTGTGCCGCGCTACCGAGAAACGTGGCAGGACGACAGTTCGATAAGACGCATCCCCACGCTGATGGCGTTTGGCCAGAAGGGCGAGTTCCGGTTAACCAATCCCTTTAGCGCGCGTTTTCGCCGCTGCCTACGGGCGTTCGGGCCTGATCTTATTCACGTCCACCACCCTTTTTGGCTCGGTTCCATGGGGCTGTTTATGGGCCGTCGGCTCAAGGTGCCGGTGATCTACACCTATCACACCCGCCTGGAGCACTATGCCCACTTTGTGCCATTGCCCGGTGCGCTGTTTCGTAATCTGATCTCGCACTACCTGATCAAGCGCTTTTCCAACCGCTGCCAAGGGGTGATTGTGCCGACCCACTCCGCAGAGGAGTATCTGCGCATGATAGGGGTGAAAACCCCCACGCTGGTGCAACCCACGGGCATAGATGTTGCTCGGTTTGCCCAGGTTGAAAGGAGTGCGTTGGAAGCGTTGCGCGAGCAATTAGGTATCGACCCTGCGAGCAAAATATTGATCAGCGTCTCGCGGATTAGCAAGGAGAAAAATATTGGCTTTATGCTGGAAGCCCTCGCCGAGCTTAAGGCACAGGGGCACGCCGATGTTCATCTTCTCCTGATTGGTGATGGGCCGGATCGAGCGGCGATTCAAAAACAAATCGATACTTTGAAACTGACCTCGCAGGTCACCTTGGCAGGAGCGGTGCCGCCGGAGCGCATGGCACTTTATTACCATCTAGGCGATATATTTGTGTTCGCTTCGACTTCAGAAACCCAGGGCATGGTGATTCTTGAGGCGATGTCGGCGGGGTTGCCCGTCGTGGCGGTGCGTTCCAGCGGTATCGATGACGTGGTACGCCAGGGAGTAAACGGCTTCAAAACACCGCAAAATCGCCAAGCGTGGGGGCAGCAAGTGGTGAAGTTAAAAGATAACGCAGAGCTACGCCAGCAATTGGGCAAGCAGGCCAGCCACTTTGCTGAGGAGTTCGATATCGTCAATTTCGCCTCAGCCGTGGCGAGCTTTTACGCTGAGGTGCTGGCCAAGTATCACTCGCCCTCACGGTGAGGCTGTTTTTTTGCTGCTTGGCGATGGCTGGCATAACGTTTAAGGCCTATTAACAGGCCGACTCCGGCAGCGAGTCCGACAGCCGCGAGGATGAGTTCTTTAGCTGAAGCCGCGGTGAAAAGGGCGCCGAGTTGGCTGCCCAATAGGATCACCGCTGCCAACCCAGGCACGATACCCAGGGTGGAGCCAATCATATAGTCGCGGAACTTGAGGTGGAAGGCGCCCGCCAGCATATTGGTGAGTGTGAACGGGGCCAGCGGCAGCAGGTTGATCACCGTCATGGTACGAATGCCGCGCTTCGATAGATAGCCGGAGAGGCCGCGTAGATGGCGCCCGCCATAGTGCATGAGCGCCTCTCGACCTAGCCAGTGGCCTACCCAGTAAGATACAACCGACGACGTCAATGTTCCTAACGTGGCGTACACCAGCCCCCATATCGGGCCAAATAGTAAGCCTGTTATGACGACCAGTAGGCTAAGCGGAAACATCACCAACAGGGCGCTGGCGTAAGTGACCATCACCGCGGCAAACATCCAGGGCGCGGTACGCCACTGGCGAACGTAGCCGATCAATTCGCTAAGCCGCGCCTGGGTGAGTAGGTCGTAGCGCTGCAGTAACTGCCACATGACGCCCAGCAGCACGACGACTACCAGCAGGCCTACGCCCTTGCTCAATGTCCGCGACATGCCCCCCTCCCATCGGCGAAAAAAGCGCTAGCATACGCTAGCTATCCGATGGGATGAAGGTGCGTTTACACCAAGCGTTAGTTGGCGAGCTGTGCTTCAATGACGGGCCAGGCTGGGTCGCCGTCAGCGGTGGTGACGTCTGCCAGCATGGCTTCTATGCGTTCCGGGTGGTCGTTGATCCACTGTTCGGCGACATCATTAAGGTCTTGCTCTTCCTGGCCATACGCCTGAATCATCCAGCTCTGCTCTTCAGCCGAAAAGGTAAACTGCTCAAAGAAGGTCACCACATTGGGGTTGGCTTCAGCATAGCCACTGCGCAGCAGCGTTAACACATCGCTTTCACCGTTGTTCTCACCAAATAGGTTTTCGGGATCTTCCAGGTAGCGCATGGGAAGATCAAGGTTCATCCAGTGGGGCGTCCAGCCGACCCAGACAATCGGTTCTTCACGGGAGATGGCATCACGTGCAGCGGAAAGCATGCCCACTTCACTGGTATCGACTACCTGCCAGTCACCTAGACCCCAAGTGTCGTTATCAATGGCATTGTGGAGAATCTCACTAGCGGCGGAGCCGGCCCCAAAGCCATAAATTTTACCGTCGAACTGGTCACGGTTTTCGTCTAAATCAGCAAAGCTCTGAATGCCGTTCTCATACAGGTATTCCGGCACCGCCAGGGTCATTTGCGCACCATCGACGTTATTCGCTACGTCAATCAGTACACCCGACTCCTTGCGGGGATCGAACATCTCACGCTGGGCAGGCAGCCAAGCCCCTAGGAAGGCGTCGATATCGCCGCTCTCGATACCCTGGTAAATCACCTGCAGGCCGATTTCCTGGGTACTGGTTGCGTAGCCGAGTGGGTTTAAAAGCTGTTCGGCGATGGCCGTTTTTACCGTAATGCCGGGCCAGGCGGGCACACCGAAATCGAGGGTTTGATCGTCGGCATGGGCCGCCGAGGCAAACATCGCGGTAGTGGCGAGGGCAATGGCTGAGGCGAGAGGCTTGAGGTGTGTCATAGGATCTCCTTGCTTGGTTTTTGTCTGGATAGGTGTTGTCGTTCAACAGTTATTATTGGATGCCACTAAACGTTGCGGGCCAGCACGCGTAGGCGTGAAGCCAGCATATCGCGGTCTAAATAGGTGCCCTGTAAATGGCGTGCGCCGCTGTTGGGATCAAATGCGCGCCGCCCGTGGAGTACCCGGCGGTTATCAAAAGCGACCATCTGCCCTGGGAGAAGGGTGAACTCTATCTGGTGCGCTTCGCTGTGAAACAGCTTCCATAGCAGGGCGTAGGCGCTGTACCAGGCATCCATCTGCTCTACCGGCAGATGAAGGGCATCTCGAATCCAGTTGTTTAAGCGCATTTCGACCAGGTTACCCGCGCCATCCAGGGTGATCACCGGTGCCCGCATGGAGATATCGTGGGTTTCATCCTGAAAGCGAAAATCAATCGGCGTTTCGCTAAGAATCGCCAGCGCTGCCGGGTCTTGCCGACGCAGGGCTTCGACCACACGCGCACCATCGGCAAACAGCGATTCGCCGCCGCTGGCGCCATTCTGTAGGCAGTAGAGCAGCTGAATATCCGGCGGCTGTCGCCAGTTGGGCAGGTCGATATGCAGCGGTAACCCCACCGCGGTATAGGCCGCGTTATTGGGGTTGGGTTTGGAGCGCACGTCAAAGCGGGCGCCAAAGTTGGTAGCGCGCTGGGGGCCAATACGCTCGGCTAAACGGCTCACTTCCTCTTCCACCAGTGGGCCATCGGTCATCAATGCCAGCCCGTCCCGTAGCATGGCGGTCAACCAGGCTTTTTCGCCCTGAGGGGTTAAAAAGTCGCTATGGCGGATGCGCTCGGGAGCAAAGTTATCTTCCCACGATGCAACCCTGGGAACGGCTGAGGCGAGCGTGGCTTCTGGACGGCGCTGATAGAGCCAGCCGCTATGAAAGGCACTGACATGACCATCCAGCCAAGTAAGGTGCAAGTGACCATCCAGTAGCGCAACGCTGGGCGGCTCGGTGATGGCTTCTAGGGGCAGGTAGAGTCGTTCACGGGTCTGCGGGTGGCGGCAGGCTGGGCAGGCGCAGTGGTCTCGTAGCCAACGCAGGGGCAGGGTCGTTTGTTGACTATCTTGCCACGTTAGCGCTACGCCATGCTGAGTCAGCGTCGCTTGAGTGAGTGCCGGGCCTGAGTGATAAGGCGTTAATTCGCCCATATCGGGGATGTGGGGAGCCGTTAGTGAGGCTTGTACAGAGATATTCATGATAACTCCAGTTAACTTCCTTAGCGGCAGTGCCCCAGAAGTATTGGTGTAAGGGCTTTGCTTAAAGGGTTGTGCATAAAAGGTGTACGTAAGCGTTATTTAGGATGAGGAGTAGCCGCGGCAGTGACAAACGATTAATCTGACCCCTTAGATGTCATTTTATTTATAGGTCTCTTTTTCATGAGTCAGTTACCGCCTCTGCTATGGCTGCAAGCATTTGAATCAGCGGCGCGCACTTTGAGTTTTACTGCCGCCGGCAATGAGCTGGGTGTCACTCAAGCGGCCATTAGTCAGCGCGTCAGGCTGCTGGAAGACCGCGTGGGGCAGAAGTTGTTTGTGCGTCATGCGCGCAGTTTGACGCTCACCCCCGCCGGGCAGGCGTGGCTGCCAAGTATTCACGATGCCTTTGTGCGTATTAGCGAAGGCACCCTGGAAGTGTTTGGTAGCACCTCCGAGCAGCCGGTAACGCTGCGGGCCACGCCGGTTATTCAGCAGTCATGGCTGGCGCCGCGCTTGATGACTTTCCACCGCGCTCACCCCCAGGTGGCGATTCGCCTGGTGAGCGCTATCTGGCCGGACGACTTTGGCCCCGAAGGAGCAGATATCGAGATTCGTTATGGCAAAGGGGAGTGGACGGGCATCGAAATGCAGCCGCTAGGCGAAGAGCAACTGCTGCCGGTTTGCTCGCATGCCTTAGCGGAGATGCTAACCGCGCCGAGCGATCTAGCTGGGCATACGTTGCTCCACGCAGTGGGGTTTGGCGTGGGGTGGCCGGGGTGGTTGCAGGAAGCGGGGGTTGCCCACCTTGAAGCGCAGTGCTGGTCGCTCACTTGCGATAATCAGGTGATGACGTTGGCCTTGGCTAGCCAAAGTGGTGGTATCGCTCTAACTCACCGCCGCTTAATGGAGCAACGTAGCGATTTAGTGGCGCCTTTTGAACTCAGTGTACCCAGCGAAGAGCGCTTCTGGCTGGTTCGCCCTAGCCGTCGGATTGTGAGCGATGAAGCTGAATTAGTGTGGCGATGGCTTTGTGATTCAATAGCGTAAGAGGTTATGACTGTTTTTAGCTCTTTTTCCAATTTTCTTGCCATTTTGGTGCAGCCGTGAAGAATGATGCGCCTTCATTGTTTAAAAAGGCGTGACTTTCATGGATTTTACTCTTCCTCCGCTGCTGACATCGCTGGTGGATCGCGGCAACGGCCTGCTCTGGGGCAGTGTGTTGATTTACCTGCTGATAGGCGCAGGGCTCTATTTTACGGTGCTGACCCGCGGTATTCAGTTGCGCTATTTCGGCCATATGTTCAAGCTGCTGGGCAGTTCCCGCCAATCAAATGGTGGTATCTCTTCGTTTCAAGCACTCTCAACCAGTCTGGCGGCCCGGGTAGGCACGGGTAACCTGGCCGGTGTCGCGGTGGCTATCTATTTTGGTGGCCCTGGCGCCATTTTCTGGATGTGGATGACCGCCATGGTGGGTATGGCTACCAGTTTTGTGGAGTCAACCCTGGCTCAGGCGTATAAAACCGACCACGGTGATAACACCTTTCGTGGCGGCCCTGCACGTTATATCGAGCGAGGCCTGGGGCTGCGCTGGCTGGCGGTCTTGTTCTCTATCTGTTTGATTATTGCCTTTGGGTTGGCGTTCAACAGCGTTCAGGCCAACTCTATCGCCCAGGCCATGGAGCAGGCATTTGCCGTTCCCACCTGGGCAATGGGGTTAGTTTTGATGGTGGTGGTGGCGCCGATCATCTTTGGCGGTTTGAAGTCGATTGCCAAGGTGGCTGAACTGGTGGTGCCGCTCATGGCGCTGCTCTACTTAATTCTGGCGCTGGTGGTAGTAGGGTTGAATATCAGCGACTTGCCCGCAGCGATCATGACCATTGTGCGCAGTGCTTTTGGCTTTGAGCAGGCGGCCGGTGGGGCGGTAGGCTACGCGGTTTCCCAGGCGATTATGAACGGCATTCAGCGCGGGCTATTTTCCAATGAAGCGGGCATGGGCTCGGCGCCCAATGCGGCAGCCACCGCCTCTACGCGGCCCGATCACCCCGCTGCCCAGGGCTTTATTCAGATGCTTGGGGTGTTTCTCGATACGCTGGTGATCTGTACTGCCACGGCGGCCATCATCATTATGGCCGGGCCTGAATTGATGGCCGGGGACGAGAACAACGGCATCCAGTTGACTCAAATGGCGCTTTCCAGCCATGTGGGCGAGTGGGGCGGTATGTTCGTCGCGGTGGCGATTCTGCTGTTTGCGTTTACCTCGGTGATTGCCAACTACTCCTATGGCGAGTCCAACATTGAGTATCTGGCCGGGCGCCGCGCCCCGGTTGCCGTGTTTATATACCGCTTAGCGGTGCTGGCAATGATCATGATTGGCTCGGTGGCAAGCCTGGGGGCGATTTGGAACTTTGCCGACCTCTCTATGGGCATGATGGCGATTATTAACCTGGTCGCTATTTTAATGCTGTCGCCGGTGGCTTTCTCGCTCTTCCGCGACTACGAAGAGCAGTTGAAAGCGGGTAAAGAGCCGGTATTCGACCCCAGCCGTTTCCCCAAGCTGGTTAATAAAGTCGATCCCAAGGCCTGGCCCAAGAAGTAATCGAGCTTAAGTAAACGAGCTAGCCATTTAATCCACTGACTGCGCCCCGCCTCGCATTTTGCGTCGCGGGGCTTTTTATTGGTCGTCGCACAATTCGATTTAATCGAATACAAGTCGGAAAACGTTGCGCTTTTGCTTATTGGAAAGCGCCGTAGAATAGCTCCCATTCCTTCCCCTTAATGATTTTGGAGCTTTCAATGACAACGCGTGCCCTGGTGATTACTTCTTCTATTCTGGCTGAAAATGGCCAATCCAATGCGTTGGCGAATCGCTTTATTGAACAGGCGAATGCCAGTAACGATATCGAGGTCACCCAGCGTGATGTCGTCAAGAACGCACTGCCCCATTTGGATATCAGTGAACTAGGGGCTTGGCAAGTGGCGGCCACAGAACGTAATGCCGAACAGCAGGCGTTAGCCGCGTGCTCGGATGAACTGCTGGCTGAGCTACGCGCCAATGATGTTCTGGTGATTGCAGTACCGATGTATAACCTGGGTATTCCTTCACAGTTAAAGGCGTGGTTTGACCGTGTTCTGCGTGCCGGTGAAACGTTCCGCTATACCGAAAACGGCCCGCAAGGTTTGGTAGAGGGGAAGCGAGCGATTATTCTGGCCGCTCGTGGCGGCATGTATGCTGGCACCGAGATGGATAGCCAAACGCCTCATCTGAAAACTATGCTAGGTCTGATGGGCATTAAAGAGGTTGACGTAGTCTATGCTGAAGGCCTGAATGTGGGTGAGCAACAGCGTGAAGCGGCGATCAAAGAAGCTTTCCAAGCGATCGATCAATTGGTTGAGGGGCTTTAAGCACGTTTAGAAGCGCTCTCAAGGCATATCTTAAAGCATAGAAGGATAATCACATGGCCCGGCCGGAACTGCTCGAACAAATCTACACCATTGTCGATCAAATTCCACCGGGGCGTGTCACCACCTATGGCCGCATAGCCGCCATGACCGAAGGCGCTACGCCGCGCATGGTGGGTTCAGCGATGCGGCATCTGCCGGATGGCCACCAGTTGCCTTGGCATCGCGTGATCGCATCGTCTTTGAAACTTGCCGATCACGGTGGCGCTGAACGTCAGCATCGTAAGCTACGCGATGAAGGGGTGTTGTTTGATGCCAAAGGCCGCGTGCCAGCGCACCTCGTTTGGCCTGATTAAGCTATATAAAACACTTTTAGAAACAACAACGCCGCCCAATTTGGGCGGCGTTGTTGTATTTATGAATTGCGTTGGTGAGCCTTCTCGCGATTCACGATTCAATCCTCCAAATTAGCCCCCGACTTCCACGACCAGTCGCGCCAGCGTAGATCAAACAGGTCTTTGCGGCGGTCTTTAAGGTTGGTCACCGACCCTTCGGCACGTACTACCGTTAGGCGGGTGAGATCCAGATCCGAGAAGAAGATCATCTCGGTATTGGGCGTGGTTTCCGCTAGTACGGCATCGTGGGGAAACGCGAAGTCAGAGGGCGAGAACACCGCTGATTGGGCGTACTGGATATCCAGGTTTTCAATCGAAGGCAGGTTGCCGACGCTGCCGCAGAGTACTACGTAGCATTCGTTTTCAATTGCCCGCGCCTGAGCACAATGGCGCACCCGCAGGTAACCGTTTTTGGTGTCGGTCCAGAAGGGCACAAACAGAATGTCCATATCCTGGTCGGCCAGCAGGCGGCCAAGTTCCGGGAACTCCACGTCGTAGCAGATCAGGATGCCTACGCGGCCTGCGTCAGTATCAAACACCTGTAGCTCATCGCCGCCCTCGATCACCCAGTCGCGGCGCTCTTGAGGGGTAATGTGCAGCTTGGCCTGGCGCTCAACGGTGCCGTCGCGGTGGAACAGGTAGGCGATGTTGTAGAGGCGATCATCGTCACCTACTTCAATCATCGAACCGCCAACAATATTAATGTTGTAAGAGACCGCCATACGCGACAGTTCAGTTTTAAAGCGCTCGGTAAAACCGGCCAAAAAGCGAATCGCGCCCATTTGATCCTGCTGGGCGGCGCGATCCTGTAGGCCCATCAATGGCGCGTTAAACAGCTCTGGGAAAACGGCAAAGTCACTCTGGTAGTCGGAGAGCGCATCGACAAAGTATTCGATCTGCTGAAGCGCGGCTTCCACCGAGGAAAACTCACGCATCTGCCACTGCACCGCGCCCACCCGCACCTGGGTCGGCTTGTTGTCGAGCACGCTGGCCGCGGGTTCAAACAGAATATTGTTCCACTCCAACAGAGTGGCGTAACCCCGCGACTGCTCATCTTCCGGCAGGTATTTGCGCAGTAGGCGCTTTACCTGGAAGTCGTTGGCCTGCTGAAAAGAGAGGATCGGATCGTAGATCTCTTTGCGGGAGACTTTATCGATGTATTGAGCGGGGGTGAGCTCATCGGCATGCTGGTGATACTCAGGGATCCGCCCACCGGCCAGGATCGCCCGCAGGTTCATGGAGCGGCACAGCTCTTTACGCGCTTCATAAAGGCGGCGGCCCAGGCGGTAGCCCCGGTAGTCCGGGTGAATCAGTACATCCAGCCCGTACATCGCGTCGCCATCCTCATCGTTGAGGATGATCTCGCGGTGGCCGATCAGGTCATCGTACTTATGCGGGTTGGAGAATTCGTCGTAATCCACCTGTACGGTGAGCGCTACGCCCACCAGAAGGCCGTCGTCTTCAATGGCGATTTGGCCGTCGGGGAATTCCTGAATTAATTTGTCGATGGTGTGCTTCGGCCATGACCCGCCGATATCGTGATAGACGGCGTCCATCAATGCCTTGAGCTGATCGTAGTCATCGCTCATTAGGTTGCGCAGATTCAGATGCAGTTCTTCCAGGGACATATCAGGGCTTTCCAGCGTTAGAAATCGACGGCCATTCTAGCATTATCGGGCGCTGCTCGGCTTATCCGAGGTTAAACCGCGTGTTAACGGGCGTGTCAGCGTTTGCGCCATGATCACCCCGGCCAGAATCAGCAGCCCACCGGTAAAGTGGAACCCCGCCACTTGTTCACCCAAGAACGCCATCGCAATCAACGCACTGAATAGCGGCATCAAGTTGATGAAAATACTCGACTGGTTGGCACCAATTTGACGTACTGCGCGCATCCATAGAAAGGTGGTGATAACAGAGGCGGGGATGCCCGCATAAACGATGAGTCCGATGTTTTGGCTATCAATAGGCGTCATTGGCCCCATCAAATAGGGCGGTAGCAAGAACAGCACCGCAAAACAGACCTGAGCGTACAGCATCACCCAGGGCGGTAAATTCATCGACCAGCGCTTGAGCATCACGCCATATAGCGCGTAGCAAGTGGCGGCTACCACCATCAGCGCATCTCCCAGGGCTACCTGGAGCTGTAGCAGTGAGAGGGGATTGCCGCGGCCCAGGAGCACGGTAACCCCCACGAAGGCCAGTACGCCGCCTAAAACGCCACCTAATGAGGGGGGCTCGCGCAGAATCAGCGCGCTCAGCAGCACCGTTAACAACGGCACCATGGCGGCGAGAATCCCCATGTTCGTAGCGGTCGTCGTTTCGGCCGCCACATAGGCCAGCCCTTGCCATAGACCCATGCCGAGTAGTCCAAGCAGCGCTAGCTTAGGCCACTGGCGGCGGATTTCGTCACGGTGACGTAACGTTGCGGGGAGCACAAAGGGGGTCATCACCGCCAGAGCAAGCAGCCAGCGTAAAAAAGCGATACTGCTTGGCGCGATGGCGCCTACGCTAAGCTGATTAATGGTCATATTGCCCGACCAGATAAGCACGGTGGCGAGCGGCGGCAAAAAATACATCAAGGGCATAGCAACGGTTCCTTATCGTTAGCCGGGTAATGTGCCGCGGATTTGCACGCTGGGCAAGCGGTTGGCCCCAGTATCTAGAAACCAAACATCGAGAGACCCGGTATCGAGAGACCCGTATCTAGGGGCTATACGTGGCGTTAAGGATGTCATACGCTTGTTTGAATTTGTTTTATAATGCTTCTAATAAAATTAAGGAGACTGTGATGAGCCAAACGCCCGCGTACCCAAACCTGTTTCGCCCACTGACCGTAGGCCATTTAACCCTGCCCAATCGCGTGTTGATGGGCTCAATGCACACCAATCTGGAAGAGGCGCCCAATGGCTTTGAGCGCTTAGCGGCCTTTTATGCCGAGCGGGCGAGGGAGGGCGTTGGCCTGATTGTCACCGGCGGTATCGCGCCTAATCCAGAGGGCGCGGTGTTCCAGGGTGCCAACGCGCTTATTGATGAAACGCAGTTGCCGGAACACCGAGGGGTGGTTGATGCCGTGCATGCTGAGGGCGGCCACCTGTGTATGCAGATTCTCCATGCTGGACGTTACGCCTACTCGCCGGATTTGGTAGCACCTTCGGCTATTCAGGCGCCGATTAACCCCTTTATGCCTAAAGCACTCGCTAGCGAAGAGGTTGAGCAACAAATTGCCGACTATGTTCGCTGTGCCAAGCTTGCTCAACAGGCGGGTTACGATGGTGTTGAAATCATGGGGTCAGAAGGCTACCTGATCAATCAGTTTATTTGCCAACGCACCAACCAGCGTGACGATGAGTGGGGCGGGGCGTTTGAGAACCGCATGCGCTTTGCGGTCGAGATTGTGCGTCGGGTTCGCGCGGCGGTGGGGGAGCGCTTTGTGATTATCTTCCGTCTCTCGATGATCGATTTGGTGGAAGAGGGCAGCACCTGGGAAGAGGTCGTTACGTTGGGGCAGGCGGTCGAAGCTGCCGGGGCGAATGTGATCAATACTGGCATTGGCTGGCACGAAGCGCGGGTGCCCACCATTGTCACCAGCGTGCCCCGCGCCGCCTTTACCGAAGTAACCCACCGCATTAAGGAGGCACTCTCCATCCCGCTTATCACCACCAACCGTATCAATATGCCTGAGGTGGCCGAGCGCGTACTGGCAGCAGGCCACGCGGATATGGTCTCCATGGCGCGACCTTTCCTGGCTGACCCCGCCTGGGTGCGCAAAGCTGAACAGGGCCTGGCGGAAGAGATCAATACCTGCATCGCCTGTAATCAGGCCTGCCTGGATCACACCTTTGCTGGCAAGCTGACGTCTTGCCTAGTTAACCCTCGCGCTTGCCATGAAACCGAACTGACTATTGAGCCGACACAAACGCCCAAACGGGTAGCCGTAGTGGGCGGTGGCCCGGCGGGGCTGGCAACGGCTGTGACAGCCGCAAGCCGCGGCCATAGTGTGGTGCTGTTTGAGCAGCGCAGCGAGCTGGGCGGGCAGTTTAACTATGCGCGTAAGATTCCCGGTAAAGAGGAGTTTAATGAAACCCTGCGCTACTACCGGGTAATGCTGGAGAAATATGCGGTAGAAGTACGTCTAAACACTACGGCAAGCGCAGAAACCCTCGCCGATTTCGATGAGGTGGTGATGGCCACCGGCGTTCAGCCCCGGGAACTCAATCTTCCAGGTCACGACCACGACAAGGTGCTGAGTTACGCCGAGGCGATCGAATCCCCTGAGCGCGTTGGCCGTAAAGTGGCTGTGATCGGTGCGGGGGGCATTGGCTTTGATGTGTCTGAATTGCTGGCGCACCAAGGCCACCCGGCACTGGACATTGTCGAGTGGTGTGACGAGTGGGGCGTGGATTTGGCGGTGGGCGAACGGGGCGGCCTAAAAGCACCCGCGCCGCCTGCGGTTCCCCGTGACATTGTCATGCTCCAGCGTAAAACTTCAAAGCCCGGCAAGTACCTGGGCAAAACCACCGGTTGGGTACACCGCGCATCGCTTAAGCAGCGGGGGGTAAAAACCCTTACCGGCTGCGAATACCTCAAAATCGACGATGAGGGGTTGCACATTCGCCGCGACGGTGTCGATCAAGTGCTAGACGTTGACAGCATTGTCGTGTGCGCCGGGCAGGAGTCGGTGCGAGATCTGCTGGCGCCGCTGGAGCGTTCGCGTGCGGCGGTACATATTATTGGCGGCGCGGATGAAGCCAGCGAGCTGGATGCCAAGCGCGCCATTGAGCAGGGCACTCGTTTGGCCGCTGGCCTGTAGGCTGGTTAGAGTAAATTTTATAAACGCCCATTCACTAGGTGTGAGGGCAGGTTGAAGCGAGGGTCTTTCGCCATGGCCGGAATAATGTTCCCGACAATGCCGGCATTTCCGCCATCCATGGCGGTCAGATGGTGAAAGTAGCGTCCATGGATGGATTTACAGCGCCCTCGCGGAAACCTGTCCTCGTCACCGGTGCGTCATGAGATAGTTCTGTGCAGGAACGTTGAGCAGGTGACGTTAGCCCATAAATGGCGATAGACTAAATGACTAATCTAACTATTAAGCATGGTTAGATATTAAAGGCGCGAGTGGCACCCAGCTCGCGCTGTTCGATCGCCAGATAAAAGGACTGTCGTCATGACCTCGGAGTGTAGCCCGCGATTTTTAGCCAGTGATAACACCTCCGGTATCTGCCCGGAGGCGATGGAATACCTGTTGGAAGCCAACCGTTGCGATGATTTGGCTTACGGCAACGATCTCTGGACCGCACGCGCTGCGGATCGCTTCCGCGAGATGTTTGACTACGACTGCGATGTCTTCTTTGTTTTCAACGGTACTGCCGCCAACTCCCTGGCACTCTCAGCCATGGGGCGTAGCTACCACAGCGTGATTTGCCACGAGCTGGCGCATATCGAAACCGACGAGTGCGGCGGTCCTGAGTTCTTCTCAAACGGCGCTAAGCTGCTTACCTCGCCCGGCGCCAACGGCAAACTAACCCCAGAAGGCATTGAAGCGCTGGTCACCAAGCGCAGCGATATTCACTACCCCAAACCCAAAGTGGTATCGCTCACTCAAGCCACCGAAGTGGGCACGCTCTACTCCCGGGAAGAGCTTATGGCGATTCGCGCCATTGCCGATAAGCATGACCTGCGCCTGCACATGGACGGCGCCCGCTTTGCCAACGCCTGTGCCAGCCTAAATATGTCACCGGCCGAGCTTACCTGGCAGGTAGGGGTAGATGCATTGTGTTTTTCGGGTACCAAAAACGGTCTGGCGTTTGGTGAGGCGATCCTGTTTTTCAACCGGGAGCTGGCCGAAGATTTCTCCTACCGTTGTAAGCAGGCGGGGCAGTTGGCCTCCAAAATGCGCTTTGTCTCAGCCCCATGGTTAGGACTACTAGAGAGCGGTGCCTGGTTAACCAATGCCCAGCATGCCAACGAGATGGCTCGCTATTTATCGGAAGGGTTGCAAGCGCTGCCGGGCGTATCGCTTATGTTCCCTACCCAAGCCAATAGCGTCTTCGTTGAATTGCCGCCCTCCGCTATTGAAGCGTTGAAAGCCAAAGGGTGGACCTTCTATACCTTTATAGGCGCAGGCGGCGCCCGTTTTGTGTGTGCTTGGAACACTACCGTTGAACTGCTGGATGCCCTGTTGGCCGATATACGCTTGGTGCTAGCACACTAAAGCCTGTCATTGCGCTCTTGAGGGCGCGGCTGTATACCCATCAACCAGTGACACCGCTGCCAATGGCAGCGGTGTCACTGGTTGAGTAGGTTGCGTTTATTGTTGACGCCTGGACTAACGCAACTATTCGTCGGAATAATTCTCTTATCTATATCGCTGCAGCGTTGAAGGTTTTAGTCATCACTTTTTGCTAATGCTGACTACGCTAAAAAAGCGACACCTCGTTTGGCACACCGTTGCGAAACACTTGGTTTGACGGTGACTGCCTGGGGATGGGCCACAGGAGAGTTCCATGAGCATCTTTGATCACGTTCAAGACCGTTTTTCCCGCGTTCAGCAAGAGGACATGAGCCTTGAGGAGTATTTGGCGCTTTGTCGTCGTGATCCGAAGGTTTATGCCAGCGCCGCCGAGCGCATGCTGGAAGCTATAGGCGAGCCTGAAGTGATCGACACGGCGAAAGATCCGCGTCTATCACGAATTTTTTCCAACAAAGTGATTCGCCGCTATCCTGCCTTTGCCGAATTTCACGGTATGGAGGAGGCCATTGAGCAGATCGTCTCCTACTTCCGTCATGCGGCCCAGGGGCTGGAAGAGCGCAAGCAGATTCTTTACCTGCTTGGCCCGGTGGGAGGCGGTAAATCGTCACTTGCTGAACGTCTTAAACTGTTGATGGAACGGATACCTTTTTATGCCATTAAAGGGTCGCCGGTTTATGAGTCGCCGCTGGGCCTCTTTTCGCCAGAAGAGGATGGCGAGCTGCTGGAGAAAGAGTACGGCATTCCACAGCGCTATTTACGCAGCGTAATGTCGCCTTGGGCAGCGAAGCGGCTGAAAGAGTACGGCGGCGATATTTCCCAGTTCCGGGTCGTGCGTTTGTACCCATCACGGCTTAACCAGATCGCTATCTCCAAAACCGAGCCGGGGGATGAAAACAACCAGGATATCTCGTCGCTGGTGGGTAAAGTCGATATTCGCCAGTTAGAGCTCTACTCCCAGGACGACCCGGATGCCTACAGCTTCTCCGGTGGTCTATGCCGGGCAAACCAGGGGCTGATGGAGTTCGTGGAGATGTTCAAGGCGCCGATCAAGGTGCTGCATCCACTGCTTACCGCCACCCAAGAGGGTAACTACAACCCCACCGAAGGTATGGGGGCGATTCCCTTTGATGGTGTGATTCTGGCCCACTCCAACGAATCGGAGTGGCAGGCGTTTCGCAACAACCGCAACAATGAAGCGTTCCTTGACCGGGTGTATATCGTTAAGGTGCCTTATTGTCTGCGGGTTACCGAAGAGATCAAGATCTATCAAAAACTGCTTGAGGACTCTTCGCTTAACGCCGCGCCCTGCGCACCGGACACGCTGCGCATGCTGGCCCAGTTCTCGGTGCTATCGCGGCTAAAAGCGCCGGAAAACTCCAATATCTACTCGAAAATGCGCGTCTACGACGGTGAAAATCTGAAAGACACCGACCCACGCGCCAAGTCTATTCAGGAGTACCGTGACGCCGCTGGCGTCGATGAGGGCATGCAGGGGCTTTCTACACGCTTTGCATTCAAGATTCTCTCCAAGGTCTTCAACTTTGATAGCACCGAGGTAGCCGCTAACCCCGTACACCTGTTGTATGTGTTGGAGCAAGCATTGGAGCGTGAGCAGTTGCCCTCGGAAGTGTTTGAGCGCTACTTGGGCTTTATCAAAGAGTATATGGCGCCGCGCTATGTGGACTTTATCGGTAAGGAGATCCAGACCGCTTACCTGGAGTCCTACAGTGAGTATGGCCAGAATATCTTTGACCGCTATGTGACCTACGCAGACTTCTGGATTCAGGATCAGGAGTACCGCGACCACGAAACCGGTGAGTTGCTAGACCGCCAGGCGCTCAACGAAGAACTGGAGAAAATCGAAAAACCCGCGGGCATCTCGAACCCCAAAGATTTCCGCCACGAGGTGGTCAATTTTGTGCTAAGGGCGCGAGCGCAGAACAATGGCATGAACCCAAGTTGGCAGTCCTATGAAAAACTCAAAGGTGTTATTGAACACAAGATGTTCGCCAATACCGAAGAGCTGCTGCCGGTGATTTCGTTCAATGCCAAGGCTTCCCGCTCGGATCAGAAGAAGCACGAAGACTTTGTGGCGCGGATGGTCGATCGCGGCTACACCGAAAAACAGGTGCGGTTGTTATCCGAGTGGTATCTGCGGGTGCGCAAGTCCCAGTAAGGAGTGGCGTGCTTAAGATGGGCGTTTAAGGAGGTCGTATGACCTACTTTATTGATCGAAGACCGAACGCGAAACATAAAAGCGCGGTAAATCGTCAGCGCTTTTTGGAGCGCTACCGTAAGCATATCAAGCGTTCGGTTGAAGAGGCCGTTAACCGCCGCTCCATTACCGATATGGAGCGCGGGGAGAAAGTCTCCATTCCAGCGAAGGATATCTCCGAGCCGGTCTTCCAGCACGGGCCGGGCGGGGCGCGGAATATCGTTTCCCCCGGTAATAAAGAGTTTGTCGCCGGTGACAAAATCCGCCGCCCGAGTGGCCAGGGAGGCGGCAGTGGCACCGGTGAGGGCGGCGCCTCTAATCAGGGCGAAGGCGTCGATGAGTTCGCTTTTACCCTTAGTCGCGAGGAGTTCTTGGAGTTTGTGTTTGATGGCCTGGAGCTGCCCCATCTACAGCGCAAGCCGCTGAAGTCGCTGGAAGAGGTCAAAATGGTGCGGGCAGGGCTCTCCCGGGACGGCGTGCCGTCGCGGATTAGCATTACCCGTTCGATGCGCGAAGCCTATGCCCGGCGTATTGCTATGCGCGCGCCGATTAAGCGGGCGCTAAGAGAAGCGATTGATGCCTTGGAGGCCGAAGAGCGTAAAGACCCGGTACTGCGTAATCCAGCTCGCATTGTCGAGCTGAAAGCCGAAATTGAGCGCCTGGAAAAGCGCATTGCCGGGGTGCCGTTTATTGACACCTACGACCTGCGTTACCACCAGCTAAGCGCCCAGCCACAGCCCTCCAATCAAGCGGTGATGTTTTGTGTTATGGATGTCTCCGGCTCGATGACCCAGAACCACAAGGACATCGCCAAGCGGTTTTTCCTGCTGCTCTATCTATTCTTGGAGAAGCACTACGAGAAAGTCGAGCTGGTGTTTGTGCGCCACCATACGGCTGCCCGGGAAGTCAGTGAAGAGGAGTTTTTCTACTCCCGGGAAACCGGCGGTACGATTGTTTCCAGTGCGCTGAATCTGGTGAATAAGATTATTGAAAAGCGCTATCCCGTTGGCCAATGGAATCTCTATGTGGCCCAGGCCTCCGATGGCGACAACTGGGACGATGACTCCAATATCTGCCGCGACCTGCTGGTCAAACAGCTTATGCCGCAGCTGCAGTACTACGCCTACGTTGAGATCACGCCCCATGACCATCAGTCACTGTGGCATGAGTATGAGAGCGTGGTGAAAGAGTTCCCCGAACGCTTTGCCATGCGCCAGATTGTGGAGGCGGGCGATATTTATCCGGTCTTTCGTGAGTTGTTTAAGCGCCGCTTAAGCCAGTCGTCTTGACCGTGTGTAGAGGAGTGGGCTATGAGTGCGACCCGCAAGCGTAAGCCGATTGCTACCGGCTCCGATTGGAACTTCAGCGTACTGGAGCGTTTTGATGCGGAGCTGGCAAGGCTCGCCGATGAGTATCGGCTGGATACCTATCCCAACCAGATAGAAGTCATTACCACCGAGCAGATGATGGACGCCTACGCCAGTGTCGGTATGCCGGTGGGTTACCACCACTGGTCATTCGGCAAGCAGTTTCTGGCCGTTGAGCAGGCGTACAAGCGCGGCCAAATGGGCTTGGCCTATGAGCTGGTGATCAATTCCGACCCCTGCATCGCTTATTTAATGGAAGAGAATACGCTGATGATGCAGGTGTTGGTGATGGCCCACGCCTGCTACGGCCACAACTCTTTCTTTAAGGGCAACTACCTGTTCCGCGCCTGGACCGACGCCTCGTCAATCGTTGATTACCTGGTGTTTGCGCGTAAATATATCGCCAAGTGTGAAGAGCGCCACGGGGTGCAGGCCGTTGAGCAGTTACTGGATGCTTGCCATGCGCTGCAAAACTACGGAGTCGACCGTTACAAGCGCCCATCGCCGATCTCCGCCGAAGAGGAAGCGAAGCGTCAGGAGGAGCGCGAAGCCTATCTGCAGACCCAGGTTAATATGCTCTGGCGTACTATTCCGGAGACATCCACTGGGGAAGCACCGCTACCTGGCAGCCTGCATGCAGAAGATGATCCGCTCGGGTTGCATAGCGGCGGTCAATACCCGCCGGAGCCCCAGGAGAATCTACTCTATTTTATCGAGAAAATGCGCCGCTGTTGGCGCCATGGCAGCGTGAAATCGTGCGTATTGTCCGCAAGCTGGCGCAGTATTTTTATCCTCAGCGGCAAACCCAGGTAATGAATGAGGGGTGGGCGTGCTTTTGGCACTACACGCTGATGAACCGACTCTACGACGACGGCAATGTCGATGAAGGATTGATGCTGGAGTTTTTACAGTCGCATGCCGCAGTGATTAACCAGCCCGCGTTTGACAACCCTCACTTCAGCGGGATTAACCCCTATGCCCTAGGCTTCGCGATCTTTATGGATATTAAGCGGATCTGTGAAGCGCCCACCGATGAGGATCGTGAGTGGTTTCCTGATATTGCAGGCACTCCGTGGCGGGAAACGCTGGAGTTTGCCATGCGCAACTTCAAGGATGAGTCGTTTATCCAGCAGTTTCTATCACCGAAGGTGATGCGCGACCATAAGCTGTTTTTGGTCGTGGATGATGATCAGGTAGAGACGCTTGAGGTCGCAGCGATTCATAACGAGCAGGGCTACCGGCAGGTGCGTGAGGCACTTGCCACCCAGTACGCACTCTCCGTCCGCGAACCCAATATTCAAGTGGTCGAAGCGGCTATTCGCGGAGATCGCTCTTTGACCCTTCATCATGTCCAGGATAGTCGGCGCCCTTTGGGGCGCAGTGTCTATCCCGTTATTCGCCACCTACAGCAGCTATGGGGCTTTCCCGTTCATCTCGTCTCTTTGCAAGAGGGGCGGGTAACGCGACGTTTTCACTGGCCGGTAGAGGATGAAAGCCCGACCTCTTAGCCGCTAGCGTGTCTTCAACAAAGCTACCCCGCTCAAAAGGCGGGGTAGAGGTATTTATCAGCGATCAAGTGTTAGATGCTTAAGCTTGGGCGGTCCAGGATTGGCACCAGCCAGCAGGCGCTACGCTATTCTCCGGAAATAGCTGGCAGCCCTCGTTTTCTGCTTTGTAGAACATGCAGTTATCGCAGCGTTCGCCCTCTTCATACGCAGGGTGATCGCTGGCTTCACTGGCGTCTTCCACGTAGTTCAGCGCTTGGGCATTGCTTGAGGAAGGATCAAGGCGTGGCAGCTCTTGGGCGAAAGCATTTTTAGAAAGAATGCCCGCTCCCAGTGGCAGGGCCGCAAGGCCCAGCATGCTGTTGCGCATAAAGTCACGACGGCTTTTATTAGCCATGATTACTCCTTATCGTCACGGTCTGACGTTTGGTCACGTTATCGGGTGGTTCTCCACCTCTTTATGCTCCGCATCATCATATAAGCCGGAGCTTTTGGCTGCATCTTTCAATCCTATACTTCACTACATGCTAGCGGATGTACAAAGGTTGTGCGAATACTGGTGCAGGTATAGCGACAATTGGTCACGCTGTCGCCGAGTGCTGCGCTCGCTTCCTCGTCGCTGCTATACTCTGCCCAGCTTTGACACTACTTTTATGACCATTTTCTCTCAACTTTTGACTATTTTCTCTAACCTATATTTCTCTAAAGAGGCGCGCCATGCAAAACGCAGTCATTTTAATCAATACCGATAAAGGACAGGTTAAGGCTGTGGCCGAGCGCCTGGCCGATGTAGAGGGCATTAGCGAAGTTTACTCCACCTGTGGCCGCTACGACTTAGTAGCCATTGCTCGCACCCGTGATTTTGAAAGCTTGGCCGAATTGGTGACGGAGCGCCTGAACGCTGTAGAAGGCATCAGCGATACCGAAACCCTGAATGCCATGCAGGTTCACTCCCGCCACGATCTTGAAACCATGTTCTCTTTGGGTTGGTAGCCCTTTATTATTTGGTTACACGCAAAGCGTTCACGAACGCAGTAAAAATGAAAAAACGCTAATGTAAGCATTTAACAAGGGGACAGTCTGTTGGGAACATCGCTTTTGAGCTGGCGTCGGCAGGGGCGACGCCTGGGCATTGCCGTGCTTTTTTGGTGGTTGGCACAGGACTATGGGAGTTTCAGGAGCGCCAGCATAAAGATGCTTACACCTGGATGGGGGTGCCCACTTGGGAGGAGTTTCGCCCTACCACGATGCACCGGGTATTGCGCAATGATGGCTACTTGGTGGGCTGGTCCGATGTGCGGGTCAATCCGCTATGGGTAAGCTATCAGGTTGAAGCAGTAGACGACTCGAGCATTGGCCCAAGGCCAAATTTTCAAGCCGATTGGCGCACGCTATGGCCGATAGGCACCGATAGCTACGCCGGTAGTGGCTATGATCGAGGGCATATGGCGCCCAATTATGCGATTGCCGCCGTGCATGGTCGAAGTGCCCAGGTCGATACCTTCCTAATGAGTAATATGACCCCCCAGCGGCCCAACCTGAACCGACAGCTCTGGCAGCGCTTGGAAGAAGCGGTCATGGATCACTTCGCGCCGCGTTTTGACCGTTTGCAAGTGATTACCGGCCCCATTTTTCCAGAACACTTTATGGATAACGTCTTTAATCGCGTTGGGCTGGTTGAAGTGCCGGAAGCGTTTTATAAAATCATCGTGGTGCCGCATAGCGAAGGGCCTCTCGCGCTGGCCTTCATCATGCCGCAAGACGTGCGCGGCAATGAGCCGTTAGATGACTACTTAGTGACCATCGATGAAATTGAAGCGCGCACAGGACTTAACTTCTTCCCAGACCTGACACCACCGCTTGAGGCTGTACTGGAAGGCGAGCTGCGTACACAAGGGTGGGCGCTGGAAGAAGTAGCGAAGCGGCCAGGGCGTTATCAATAGTCGTTTAAGTACTTAGCGGCTGACCTATCTGGGAGTCGTCTTTATCCAATACCCAATGGCGGAAGGCGCGCATGGGCTCTGTCAGGTGTCGATGCTGTGGCGTAAAGAGCGAGAGCTTTCCCCGGCTGGGTATGGTGAGCGGCAGTGCTTGAACAAGGTTCCCCTGTTGCAGTTCGGCATCTAAAAGTCGCATCCAGCCTAAGGTCACTCCTTGCCCAGCCAGAGTAGCATTCATCAGTAGTTGGAAGCTGTTTGCGCGCAGCGTATGTAGCGGCGCCTGCCACGCTAATCCAAGTTCTTGGAACCAGATCTCCCAGGTAAGCCAGTCATGGTAGTGGTCTTCTACAACCATTAGTGTGTGATCCACGAGCAGTTGTTCAGGCTTGATGGTGTTGCCGTGACGCTCCAGGTAAATCGGACTACAAACGGCCGCTACCTTCTCACATTCAAAAATGGCATTCGCTAAAAGCCCCGGGGGATCGACTTCATGGGGAACGTGGTAATAGATGCCCAGGTCAAACTCCGCCAGATCAAGGCGATGCGGGTCTTCTACCGTTAGGATGCGTATCTCGATATTGGGGTAAGCGCGCTGGAAGGCGGGCAGCTGACGGGCCAGCCAGATCGAGGCAATGGTGGGGCTTGAAGCGAGGGTTAATTGCCGGTCATCTCCGCGCCGCCTGAGGCGCGCAGTTTCATCGCCCAGATCGCGCAATAGTCGTTGCACAACGCGAAAGTAGCGCTCCCCGGTGGGGGTGAGCCGCAGTCCCTCGTGATGTCGTTCAAAAAGGAGGCGCCCTAGGTCATGCTCAAGGCGCTTGATTTGCCGGCTAATCGCGCTTTGCGAGAGGTTTAGCTCGCTTCCGGCTTGCGTGAAGCTACAGTATCGTGCGGCAACCTCAAAAGCGCGCAGGCAAGATAGCGGCGGTAAAGCATCACGCATGGAGCAAGCCTTACAATAGGGAGTCAGTGGTTGCAAGCATACCACCGCCGAGCGGCGACTGCCGCCCGGCTGGATAGCCGAGGCTAGATGGCTGTACGGGGAATTTCTCGCTGCCAAGCTTTATCGCTCACCAATTTGTCGTCTTCATATGCGTGCTGCTCGGCATTCAGGTAAAACATGCTTTCATCGCAGTGTAGGTGGTAGCGGCTGACCACGGTAACGGCAAAGCTATCTTTTTCGCCTTCACGGCGAGCGCGGTACACCCATTCGATATTGGCGCGTGTCCGGGTGGCATCGTCAGGATGACTGGTGTAAGTCTCCTTGGCGTACTGTTCAACCTGTAAGCCGTGATCAAGAAAGTTGATGTCCCCCATATCATCTTCAATGATGACGCTTACCTCGCCGCTGCCCACATCTTCGCTGATTGTGCGCTTGGGATGGCCAGTGCGTATGGTGTCCACCCGGCAGGGCGGAGCACTTTCTGGCGGCTCGAAAGGCATGGGAATATAGGGCGCTTTGGATAACGGCAGCTCCAGGCTAGGCGTCCCAGACTTAAGGGTCAGGTCAGCGCGTTTTTTAGGCGACCACACCAGTGGAAAGCTGGCGCTGGAGAGTGCGACCCGTAAACGGTGCCCTTTGGGCAACCGATAGCCAATCAGATCCATGGCAAGCCTTACCTGCATGGCCTCACCAGGAATGGGGGGAGTAATTGTGCCTGCGTCGTCGCGCAAGTTCAGGTTGAGCGTGCCGTAGGTGATCAAAGCACTTTCACCGCTAGGTGATACGTCGCATAGGCGTGCGTGCAGTTGGCCGCACGCCTCGTGACTAACCAGCGTCAGTGAAACACAAGGCTGCCCCAGAATGTCGAGCCCATGTGCATACGGTTCGGAGTCAAATGTTAGCGACAGCGCATCGTCACGGCGCTGGTCGGGCGGGAAGTCGGCGCCAAACCATAACGGGATATACTCCCCCTGCAGTGCGCCCGTAGTAAGCGGCGATGCAATCAAGCGATCTTGGCTTAGCTGGGTGGCGGGGGCGAGACCGCGATCACCCAAGGTCAGCGTGATGGATGCGCACTCGTCGTTAGGGGCTGGCCAGCCATGGGTGCGCACCCACTTCCCTGGCCGCACCCGATACTTAGGCGCAGGAGCCACGCCATCCTGAAGGTAAAATGTGCAGGCGGGTTCGTCCATGACGCCTGTTTCAATACCTTTGAGCCAGTAATCCCACCAACGCAGCGCTTCCTGCAGAAAGCCAATAGCCGGATCAGGCAGTGCAAAGTGCGGATACTTGTGCATCCAAGGGCCCAGCAGCGCTTTTTTCGGGCATTGAAGATGCTCCATCATTCTAGGGATCGTATTGATATAGGAGTCGCCCCAGCCGCTTATCATGTAAACGGCCGCTTCAATGTCGGCATACTCCTCGCAGATAGAACCATGCTTCCAATACGCATCGCGATGCTGGTGGGTGAGCCAGGTTTCAGCCAGCAGCGGCATATTGTCGAGGCGAGCCTTCCACATATCGCGCCATTTGGCGCCCACTAATGCGGGGTCTGGTACCGCCGCTGAAAAACTCAGCATGGTGGCCGCCCAGCCCAGATTCTCCAGCAGCATATTGCCGCCCTTGTAGTGAATATCATCGGCGTAGCGGTCATCGGTTGAGCAGAGCGTGATGATGGCCTTGAGCGGCGCGGGGCGCAAAGCGGCGACTTGCAGGCTATTAAAACCGCCCCAGGATATGCCCATCATGCCAAGCTGACCGTTGCACCAAGGCTGGCTGGCAATCCACTCGATGACTTCAAGGGCGTCTGCCTGCTCTTGAGGGGCGTACTCATCTTCCATCAAACCATCTGATTCGCCGTTTCCGCGCATGTCCACTCGAACGCAGGCATAGCCGTGACCCGCGAAGTAGGGATGGGTCAATTCATCGCGAATCGCGGTTCCATCTCGCTTTCGGTATGGGAGATATTCCAGGATGGCTGGAACCGGTTGTGCTTCGGCGTCAACGGGCAACCAGATACGTGCAGCTAAGCGGGTGCCGTCTGCCAGTGGAATCCAAGTATTCTCTATTTCGTGGGTGCGATGCGGAAAATCCTGCTTGATATTCATGAGTCACGCTTGTTACTGGTGAGTGTAGGAACACGATTAAGTTGCTCAGGGTTTTTTAGCCAGACCCAAAGCGAACCTGTTGCCATCAGTACGATGAAAAGTGCAGGAAGTCCGCCCAGATTAGACAGCATCTTGACGCCATCAATGCCGACGAAACTCACCATCACCCAGGCGACGATACCCACGATCACCCCCCAGGTGACTTTCATGGCAATCCCTGCATTGAGGTCTGAATCCGCTGTCAGCCCACGGGTGCAGAGATTGCCGATGGCATCGGTCTGGGAGTCAGCGGCGGTTACATAAGAGATATAAGCAATGAACAGCAGTAGCGGTATCCACAGCCCTGAAAAGGGTAGTTGCCGGAATAGCTCATAGAGCACGTTTTCCACCCCGCGGTCATTGAGGATGGCGTAAAGATCGACCCCAGTGTGGGCCTGATAGTAAAGCGCAGTTCCAGAAAAGATCAGAATCCAGACGCTGGCGAACAGCGCGGGGTAAAGCAGGTTAACGCGAAGAAACTCACGCACGGTGTAGCCGCGGGATATCTTACCGAGAAACAGGGCGGCGACAGGTGCCCAGGAGAACCAGACGGCCCAATAGAATATAGACCACCACTGAGGCCACTGATCTTCCCCCGCCGCGCCGGTAAACAGGCTCTTGGTAAGAAAGTTATCGATAAACACCCCGAACGACTCTACCCCGAGAGCCAAGCGGAAAATGGTGGGACCCGCGACGAAAGCGAACAAGCCCAGAATAAGCAGCAGGACTGCATTTAGAGAAGAGAATCGCGCAATGCCTTTTTGCAGTCCGCTGGCGGCGGAAAGAACGAACGTTGTTACAATAATGGCAACAATGATACCGAGCCTTAGCGGGCTGGTTTCGCCCCCCAGATATTGACCCACACCACCCGCCAGCGTTAAGGCGCCGGTGCCCAGCGAAGAAGCCATGCCTGCTACCAGGGCATAGAGTGAAATTGCATCAATAAGTCCTGCGAAGCGTCTAATCCTTGAGCCGAAAAGAGGTTCCAGCATGCTGGAAATAGAAAAACGCAGGCGCAAATTGTAAAACGCCAGGGCAAATATTAGTGCGGGTACGGCATAAATAGCGTAAGGCGTGAACGTCCAGTGTAAAAACATGGTCGACATCGCAAACACCATGGCATCACTGGAGCCCGCCTCTAAGCCACTTGAACTTGGCGGGCTCATGAAGTGATAAAGCGGTTCCGCGGTGGTCCAAAACAGAACGCCGACAGCCAATGTGGTGCAAAGGGTGATCGAGAACCAGCGCAAAGGTGATAAAAGCGGCTTTGCATCAGGGCCACCAATGCGAACATGGCCGATTGGAGAGAAGTAAACAATAACCGCCATAACGAGAAGGTAGAGGCTACCTATACTGAACAGCCATGAAAAATTATTCAGGATGGCTGAATTTAGCCCACTCGCAACGGCTAGAAAGGCGTCTAAATTGATATAACTGGCAATGACTGCAGCAAATAGAACCAGAAATGTTGGCCAGAAGACCAGCGGTCGCAGCGATGGTATCGGCATACCGTTCTCCCTTTATCGTTATTGCTATGCATGAATTTCATGGCATAACAACCTAACGCCATTCTAATCCTGACATAAAGCGAAGACTCGGAATGGGGGTATGCGTTGAATGCATGGGCCACTGATAGATTATCTGGCCATATAGACAGAAATGTCTTGAGGTTAAAATCTAAAAGACGAAGAAGCAGCAATACTGCACGACTGTTGGTGTAAATTCTGAAGAAGGAGAAAGAAATGTCTAGGCGATGAGGGGAGACTATAGAGAGTCGAGAATATATGAAGAGTATATAATGATGCGGACTGGCCCATGGGTAAATCATGGTGCCCAGGAGAGGACTTGAACCTCCACGTCCATACGGACACTAGCACCTGAAGCTAGCGCGTCTACCAATTCCGCCACCTGGGCGCATCATCTAACGCTTTGATTAGCTACTTACCGTTTGTGTTCGTATGGTGCCCAGGAGAGGACTTGAACCTCCACGTCCATACAGACACTAGCACCTGAAGCTAGCGCGTCTACCAATTCCGCCACCTGGGCGAACACAAACCTTGCCTTGCTTGTTACCACCTGCCTTAGCACCGTCCTGCTTATACAAATAAATAGCATAAAAGCAGTTTGGTGCCCAGAAGAGGACTTGAACCTCCACGTCCATACGGACACTAGCACCTGAAGCTAGCGCGTCTACCAATTCCGCCATCTGGGCAAGTGGCGCGTATAATACCGGGGTGATGGTTAAATGCAAGACCCCGCAGGCGCTTTTTATAAGTTAAATTGTATAAACAACGTCTAAGACGGTTGGGTGATTGAACGTGCAGCGCTATACTGCGCCTATGACTAAACAAAACCCTATTCATTTCAGCCTATCAAGCGCTGAAATACCCAGCTCGCAACGCACCGCGTTTGCGCCTTTTTTATGCCTCTCGCAAATGACGCCATCAAGGATGTTGATCGCATGAAGTACTGGACGTTGAGTGATGATCCGCACGCTGAGCGCGAGGCGCATAAATATGGCAACCCAGCGCCGAGCCGTGAGTATCTTCTGGCTGCGTTAGAAAGCTACGGTAAGCCGATTACCCACGAAAATATGAGCCGCATGCTGGGGCTGGAAGACGAAGAGCTGATCGAAGCCGTCAGGCGCCGATTGGCGGCGATGGAGCGCGACGGCCAGGTGCTGCGCGATCGCCGCGGTGCCTATGCGCTGATCGACAAACTCGATCTGATTAAAGGCAAGGTGCTTGGGCACCGTGATGGCTTCGGTTTTCTGCTGCGCGATGATGGCAAAAAACCCGACCTGGTATTGCCCCCGCGCCAAATGCGCCGTGTCTTTCACGGAGACCACGTGCTCGCGCGCATTAGCGGCCGAGATCGCCGTGGTCGTGATGAGGCGACCATTGCCGATGTCATTGCGCGCAACACGCAAACCATCGTCGGCGTTTACCGCAGTAATACCCCCGAGTTCGGCATTCTAATTCCGGAAAATCCGCGTATTACTCAGGAAGTGATTATTCCTCATAGCGCCTGCGGTGGGGCTAAAGATGGTCAGGTGATCTCGGCCAAAATCGTTCAGCAGCCGGCCACCCGTGTACAGCCGGTGGGGGAGGTGATCGAAGTGCTGGGCGAGCGTATGGATCCTGGTATGGAAATTGATATTGCGATTCGCAGTTACGATATTCCTGCAGAATTTCCGCCTGAAGTGCTGGATCAGATCGCTGGTATTTCAGCGGAAGTGCTGGAAGAGGATAAGCAGCACCGCGTCGACTTGCGTGATGTACCGCTGGTTACCATTGACGATGAGTCTGCCAAAGACTTTGACGACGCGGTGTGTGCTTGGAAAACCAAATCCGGCAGTTGGAAGCTGCTCGTCGCCATCGCGGACGTTTCCCACTATGTACGTCCCGGTACGGCTCTTGACGATGAAGCGCGGACTCGGGGCAACTCGGTCTATTTCCCTGGGCAAGTGGTGCCCATGCTGCCGGAGCTACTCTCCAACGGGCTCTGTTCGCTTAACCCCCATGTGGATCGCTTGGTCATGGTTTGTGAGATGAATATCTCGCAAACCGGTGCGATTAGCCGCTACCGCTTCTATGAAGCTGTGATGAACTCCCATGCTCGCCTGACCTATAACAAGGTGGCCGCCATCCTTGATGAGGAGAGCGAAGAGGGTGAGGCGCTTCGGGCAGAACACAGCGAGCTTGTTAAGCCGCTGAAAAATCTGGAAGAGCTTTATTATTTGTTGCGAGAAGCGCGTGTGGAACGTGGCGCTATTGATTTTGATACCACTGAAACGGCGATCATCTTCAACGACGAGCGCAAAATCGAAAAAATTGTTCCGCGTAGCCGTAACAATGCTCATAAACTTATTGAAGAGTGCATGCTGGCCGCCAACGTGGCGACTGCTCGCTTCCTGGATAAGCATGATTTGCCGGCACTCTACCGGATTCATGAGCGGCCAACGCCAGAGCGCCTCGACAAACTGCGCCTCTTCTTAAACGAGCTGGGGCTTTCTGTTGGCGGTGGTGATATGCCGACGCCACAGGATTATCAGGCGCTGCGTGAGGCGATTGCTGATCGCCCTGACTTCGATATCATCCAAACGGTCATGCTGCGCTCGATGAATCAGGCGGTCTATTCGCCACAAAACGAAGGTCACTTTGGCTTGGCGTATCAAGCCTACGCCCACTTTACCTCGCCAATTCGCCGCTATCCTGATCTGTTAGTGCACCGTGCTATTCGTTCGGTGATCCGCGGCCCACGTCAGACCAACACGGTGCTGCGCGTAGAAGGTGCCCCGGTTGAGCCGCCAAGCAAGTGGTGTCCGTATACCTTTGAGCAGATGCTGGAGCTGGGCGAACACTGCTCAATGACCGAGCGCCGCGCCGACGAAGCCACCCGTGACGTAGAGAGCTGGCTGAAGTGCGAGTTTATGTCTGACAAGCTCGGCGAGATGTTCGAAGGAACCATTGCTTCTGTCACTCAGTTCGGTCTGTTTGTACGCCTGGATGAGTTCTTCGTAGAAGGTCTGGTGCATGTGACATCGCTGCCTTCGGACTACTACCACTACGAAGCTGAGAAGCACCGCCTTAAAGGTGAGCGCACCGGCACGACCTATCGCTTGGGCGATGGCCTTACCGTGCAGGTGGCGCGTGTGGATATGGATGACCGTAAGATTGACTTCGGTCTGGGGGATGAAAAACCTCGCCCCCGCCGCCAGCCGCGTAAGAGCCGTGGTGGGCAAGAGGGTGCTGGTGCTAAAGGCGCTGGTGTGAAAGGCGATAGCGCAAAAAAGGCGGGTGAGAAGAAAGCCAATGGCGATAAGCCCGCCACCCGTCGTGGCCCCCGGCGCACCCGCAATGGCCCGCGCAAACCATCACCGAATAAGGGTTGAGCATGAAGTCGGCGTCATCTCGGCGGGGGCCAAAGACTCCCGATGGCCTGGATCAGGTATACGGCGTTCATGCCCTGCAAAGCCTGCTGGACAGAGGTGAAGCACCGCGCGAACTCTGGGTGCAGCAGGGGGCGGGGAGTCGCTTGAAGGAGCTGATTGCTCAAGCCCAGGCGCATGGTGCTCGAGTAAAAGAGCAGTCGCGAGATTTGCTTGATCAGCTAACTCAGGGCGCAGCTCATCAGGGGGTGGTGGCGTTTTGTCCGCCGTTAACGCCTGAAGGTGAAGAGTCGCTTTGGCTTAAGCTGCGCGCCTGGCCCTCGAATACACCGCCGCTGTTGCTGGTTTTGGATGGCGTGACGGATGTGCATAACTTTGGCGCCTGCCTGCGCAGTGCTGATGCCGCCGGTGCCCATGGGGTCATTGTGGCAAAGGATAAGGCTGCACCGCTCAATGCAACGGTGCGCAAAGTCGCCTGTGGTGCCGCTGAAGTCGTGCCGGTTTATCAAGTGACCAATCTGGCGCGTACGCTCGCAAAGCTGAAAGATGCCGGTGTGTGGATAACCGGTACGGCAGGTGAGGCCCAGGCAAGCGTATTCGAGATAGATATGACCGGCCCGACGGCGTTAGTGATGGGGGCCGAAGGGAAGGGAATGCGACGCTTAACTCGCGAAGCGTGCGATAATCTTGCCAAGTTACCGATGGCCGGTAAAGTCTCTAGTCTTAATGTTTCGGTGGCCACCGGTATTTGTCTATTTGAGGCTGTCCGCCAGCGTCAGCTTGCAAGTTAATCGCCGTACTACTAAGATACACGCGCCCGTTTGTCTGCAAGCGGGCGTTAGCTGTGAGAATTAGTAATTGAAACTGTCGTGAAAAACAGTTGTTGAAATAAAAGTTCTGTTTGATGTCCCGGTGGCCGCCTGGTGCGGTGGCGGAGCACTTCAGTTAACTCCTTGCTTCCTTGTCGTCGTTTATTGCACTTCGCAGTGGCACACAATGGAAGCTGTCAAACCGCAAGGAGATCCCATGCGTCATTACGAAATCGTGTTTATGGTCCACCCGGATCAAAGCGAGCAGGTGCCGGCGATGGTTGAACGCTACACCAGCATCGTTACTGAAAACAGCGGCACTGTGCACCGTCTAGAAGATTGGGGCCGTCGTCATTTGGCTTACCCGATCAACAAGATCCACAAAGCCCACTACGTGCTGATGAACGTTGAATGTTCCGGTGAGACTCTCGACGAGATCGAGAATATCTTCCGTTACAACGACGCCATTATCCGCAGCCTGGTTGTTCGCTGCAAAGAAGCTGTTACTGAAGCTTCCCCGATGATGAAACCGGCAGAAGAAAAACGTCCGCGTCGCGAAGAGAAACCGCGCGCTGAAGAAGAAGAAACTGCCTGATTTTATTCACTGCACGTTTTAAGGAGCTAGTCCATGGCACGTTTTTTCCGTCGCCGTAAGTTTTGCCGCTTTACCGCTGAAGGCATCAAGCAGATCGATTACAAAGATCTGGACACGCTGAAGGCCTACGTTACTGAAACCGGCAAGATTGTTCCAAGCCGTATTACCGGCACCAAAGCACGCTATCAGCGTCAGTTGGCGACCGCTATCAAGCGCTCGCGCTATCTGGCACTGCTGCCCTACTCCGATAGCCACCAGTAAGCGTTTAACGTGATGCTGGCACTAGCCCGATGGCTAATGCGGGGCACGCCTTACGCTGCTGGCGGGGCGGCCCTGGCAACGCTAGTGCCCTGGCTGTTCTGGTTAGGTGCAGCCATCGCCGCGTTGATGACCTTACGCAAAGGTTTTGCACCTGCGCTGCCGGTCATTATCGCTGCAGCACTCCCGGCCGGTTGGTGGTGGGCCCAGGGTGACGTGATTCCGCTGGCTAGCTTACTGCTAGTTACGCTGATGGCCGTTATCCTGCGCGAGAGGATGCGGTGGGGTGAGACCCTGATTGTGGGAACCTTGGTTGCCGCTGTCATGGTTCAACTCGGCATCTTCAGTCCGCCAGGTGGCACTGAGCTAATGCTTGAGCAGTTGCGAGAAGGTTCAGAAGAAGTGGATCGCATGCTCACGGAATTTGCCAATCAGGGCTACGATACTCAAACCATTGCTTCGCTGGTAGTGGGGGGAGTGACCGGATTTGTGGTGCTGTTGGCAGCCATTCTGTGTCTGGCACTTGCGCGGAGTTGGCAAGCTGGGTTGTATAACCCGGGTGGCTTCCGCGAAGAGTTCCACGCACTGCGCTTGACCCCCAAAGAGCTGGCCGTGCTGGCCGTTATTGGGGTGATCGGTATGCTGCTAGGTGCTCATGCTCTGGCGATGCTGGGTTGGATTCCGCTATTGGTCGCTGGCGTTGCGTTAGTGCATGGTTTTATTGGAATAAAGGGGATGAACGGGCTGTGGCTGGTAGCATTTTATGTGCTACTGATCACGACCTGGCCCACGATTCTCATTGTGCTGCTGTTGGGGCTGATTGATACATTCGCGAACGTTCGCGCACGCCTTGCCCGCAGCAACTGACAAGAGGTTTACGAGATGGAAGTCATTCTGCTCGACAACATTGGTAAGCTGGGCGGCCTGGGTGACAAGGTCACTGTGAAGCCTGGTTATGGTCGTAACTACTTGGTGCCTTACGGCTTAGCCGTACCGGCCACTAAAGATAACATCGAAGCGTTTGAAGCACAGCGTGCTGAGCTCGAAGCGCAAGCCGCTGAGCGTAAGGCAGAAGCCGAAGCGCGTGCTGAGCAGCTAAATGATATCGAGCTCTCTTTGGTTTCCAAAGCAGGCGACGAAGGCAAACTGTTTGGTTCTATCGGCCCGCGTGACCTGGCTGATGCGATTTCCTCTGCTGGCATCGATATTGCCAAGAGCGAAGTCCGTATGCCGAATGGCCCGATTCGTCAAACCGGCGAATACGACATCACCCTTCATTTGCATGCTGAAGTGGACGCTGTTGTACGCGTAGTAGTGGTTGCAGAGTAAGTGAGTGTAATTAAGTTAGTAACAGTGTAAAGCCGTTACTAACTGCAGCTAAGACAGCTGCCTCAAAAGGCGCGGGGTTTCTCCCGCGCCTTTTGTTTTTCTGGGTGCTGGGTGTTGCCTAAACTATCTAGCCCATTGCTGCTGGGTATTTTAAGGCAACATCTTGATCGTGTTGGTAGTCGCGCTACATACGGCTAAGATAAGCATCTTCACCGGCTATACCGTTGTGTTTAAAGGAGCTCGCTATGCAGGACCAGCCTTCTGCTGATAAAGAAACGGCAGCGTTAAAACTGCCGCCGCATTCGTTGGAGGCGGAGCAGTCGGTACTAGGCGGGCTCATGCTGGATAACCAGGCTTGGGATAACGTCTCAGAGCGGTTGGTCGCTGATGATTTCTACCGCTATGAGCACCGTTTGGTATTCAACGTGATGATTCATCTGGCGGAATCCGGTCAACCTCTGGACGTGGTGACGCTTTCCGAAGCGCTGGAAGCGCGTGATCATTTGGATACCGTAGGCGGCCTGGCGTTTCTAGCCGAGCTTGCCCGTAACACACCCTCAGCGAGCAATATTCGCGCCTACGCGGATATCGTGCGAGAGCGGGCAACGCTGCGCAAGTTGATCCGTGCGGCCAATCAAATTGCCGATAGCGCCTTTGCGCCCCAGGGGCGTCCAGCGGATGAGTTACTCAACGAAGCCGAGCGGTTAGTGTTCCAGATTGCCGAGGAGCGTCCCAAAACTGGCGGGCCTATTGGCATGAGTGATCTACTGACCAAAGCGGTTGATCGCATCGACGAGCTGTTTAATCTAAAAGGTGAGATGACCGGGCTTTCCACCGGATTCCGTGACTTGGATGAAATGACTTCCGGTTTACAGCCTTCCGATATGGTGGTCATCGCCGGAAGGCCCTCTATGGGTAAAACCACCTTCGCTATGAACTTGGTGGAGCATGCGGTTATCTCCAGCGACAAGCCGGTGATGGTGTTCTCCATGGAAATGCCCGCCGAGTCGCTTATGCTAAGGATGCTGTCGTCTCTAGGTAGGATTGATCAGACCCGGGTGCGTACCGGGCAGTTGGAAGACGAGGATTGGCCACGCCTTACCTCCGCCGTCAATCTGCTTAAAGACAAGCAGCTGTTTATCGACGATACCGCGGCCTTGTCACCCAACGAGATGCGCTCAAGATTACGCCGTGTAGTGCGTGAACACGGCAATATTGCGCTGGTGATGATCGATTATCTGCAGTTGATGCAGATCCCTGGCTTTGGTGAAAACCGTACCGGCGAGATTTCCGAGATTTCACGCTCCTTGAAGGGGTTGGCAAAAGAGTTTAGTTGCCCCGTCGTGGCACTCTCCCAGCTAAACCGCTCCTTGGAGCAGCGCCCTAACAAGCGTCCCGTTATGTCGGATCTGAGGGAGTCTGGAGCGATCGAGCAGGATGCGGACGTCATTGCCTTCGTTTATCGCGATGAGGTCTATAATCCAGATAATCCTGACAATCAGGGGATAGCCGAGTTGATTATCGGTAAGCAGCGTAATGGCCCTATCGGCACGGTGCATATGGCGTTTATCGGCAAATATACCCGTTTTGAGGATTTGGCCCCGGACAGTTACGGCCAAGCGTTCGGCGACTAGTTTTGTTAAAGACTGGTTTTGTAACGACTGGTGTGCAGAGACAGCTTTGTGATGAGTCACTTGAGGATGGGGAGCGAGCTCGTATAATGCCCCACCCACGATATGTAAAAACGGGAGCAGCAAATGGCAGGTGGATTTCGGCGCGGTAACCGGCAGCGTCTTCCTAAGTTAGAAGGCCGCGGTGAACTAGAGGCGATAGAGCGGGAAGGCCCTTTCAAAGAGTGGCTGGGTATGCCTGACCTTTATCGCTATCATTTGGTAGTCGCGGGCGAGAAGTATAGTTACCAGACCGAAGATGGTGAGCTGCCTGTGACGGTGGGAGATAAGGTCGTGTTTCGCTACAAAGAGACTAAGGGTGGCAACTGGATTGACCGCAATTCGCTTGGTAAAGCCATCGACCCCTCTGAATATCAATGATCGAATGATGTCTTGACCTTCCGGTCAGGAACTCTCTTGCACTATTGGCCTCCTAGCTATTAATGTCTAGTGATTGCTTGTTGTCATTACATTGCAATGACGGGGCAACAGAAGTGCCATAGGGTGCAGTCATGCTGTGCCCTGATGACATATTCTGAAGACATGCCGTCTGCCATAACGTATGAAATAGCCAAATAATAGGAGGGAACCATGGAGCTTAAAGATCTTAAGCAATTTGTTGCCAATCACGACAATTTTGAAATTCGCGTGATTACCCATTCGGGCAGCCGTTTTTATCAGGTTGAGCTGGAAGACGTTGAAGGCGAGCGCCATATGCTGACGCAGCGCACCAAGCCGATGCTGTTTCGCTCGTTGGACGATGCCTATATGGATCTCAAGCGCGCAGGGATCCATCGCGCTTACCTGGTACAACATGTGCCCCATGATGAAGTGATAGGCCGCGATGCGCATTACAGTGAGCCGCTCACATCGCGCATGCCGCTTGTTTTTTAACGCTGTTAACACCCATCAACGTTTAGTTTGACGCTTTTCCCACCACCGCCCAAGCCGGATTCGGCGACGGGCAAAAAATCGGTAACCGGCGTTTATTGCGCCGTATAGACCCGGTAAGCACGACAACTTCACCAGCCGCCGATAGCCCAACACCGCATAGAGGGCACGGCTGGCATCCATACCGATATACCACTCTCCTTGGCTATCCCGCAGGTGCAGCTGGCCCATCATGGCGTTAAATTCTTTTCCATGCTCCTTGGCGTTAAAGCCCTGAGCCTGAATATCGACCAGCGCGATGTGTTCCCGATGGCGATGCTTTTCCAACCACGCAACTTCCTGTTGGCAAAAGGGGCAGTGGCCATCGTGAAAGAGGGTAACAGGCGAGGTTGCCTTCAGCGGTGAGTAGCGGCTCATCGTTATTCCTTATTGGCTTTCGGTTGCGGACGTTACATAGCCAGCCGTGTGGCAGAGTTGCCCGTAGCCAGATGACGTTTCCAACTGATCCAGAAAGTGCTCGGCCTGTTGGCGGATAGCCTCGCGCTTCTCATCGGCCATGCGGTTGAGCGAGCCGTAAATCAGCTTCATACGTGGATTCTTATTCAGACGTTCAGCGTTGGTTTCAAGGAAGTGCCAGTAAAGGCTGTTAAAAGGGCAGGCCTTTGGGCCCGTGACCTGTTTTGGCGAGTAGCGGCAGTGCTGGCAGTGATCGGACATCTTGTCGATATATTTACCCGAAGCACAGTAAGGCTTGGAGCCCATTAAACCGCCGTCGGCATGGAGCACCATCCCCAGGGTGTTAGGCAACTCTACCCACTCGCTGGCATCGGCATAAACGGCCAGATACCAGTCGCATAGTGCCTCGGGCTTAACCCCGCATAGCAGTGCGAAATTGCCCGTGACCATCAGTCGTTGAATATGGTGGGCGTAGCTGTTGTCGATAGTCATCTGAATGGCACGCTGCAGGCAGCGCATCTCGGTATCAGCGTCCCAGTAAAAGGCGGGTAAATCGCGCTCAAAACCTAGCTTGTTGGCGCTTTTGTAGCTTGGCATCTGTGTCCAGTAGAGCCCGCGCACATACTCGCGCCAGCCAAGAATTTGACGGATAAAGCCTTCGGCGGCGTTGATCGGCACATCGCCGTCATAGTAGCGCTGCTCGGCGGCTGCGCAGACTTCCTGGGGTGACAGTAAGCCGATGTTCATGGCAGCTGAGAGACGCGAATGATACAGATAGGGTGCAGAGTCGCTAATGGCATCCTGGTAGCGGCCAAAATCAGCCAGTCCATGGTTTATAAAATGGTCTAAATCCACCAGCGCTTGGCGACGAGTGACTGGCAGATTGAAATTATCCAGAGATCCCATATGGTCGCCAAAATGGCGCTTGGCATCGCTGAGCGCTTCTTGGGTGAGTGCATCCTGGCGATGTTGAGGTGGCTCAGGGAAATCCAGTGTGGCTTTGATAGGTTGGCGATTGTCGTGGTCAAAATTCCACTTTCCGCCAGCAGGCTCGTCGCCCTCCATCAGGAATCCGGTACGCTTACGCTGCTCTCGGTAAAAGTACTCGAGGCGTAGCTGTTTGCGGCCTTTGGCCCAGTTGGCGAAATCATCGGGGGTGGTGAAGAAGCGCTCATCCTCAATTAGTCGCCAAGGAATCGTTGGGTTTTGGCGCTGCTGCATCGTCTCCCATAGCCGCCATTCGCCAGGTCGGGCAACGCGTATCTCATCGCAGCCATACTGTTGGGCTATGCGTTCAGCTTCTTCAATAAGGGAGTGGCAGTTGTCCGCGTCATCCAGCGCGCTGTAGTGGACTTGAAAGCCTTTATCGCGCAGAGCCTGGGCAAAATGACGCATGGCGGCCAAAAAGAGGCCGATTTTGTGGATATGGTGGGGCACATAGCTCGCCTCTTCGCCAACTTCGCATAGGGCAACCACGGCATTGGCGGGCGCGTCCTGCAGCGTTGTGAGTGACAATGAGAGCTGATCGCCGAGCACCAAAAGCAGAGGCTTGGACATGAGTTGGCCTGTAGTTATACAAATAATGTCGATAGTATAACTTTATGCCGCCGCTTTGCCGAAAAGTGATAGGATTTAATTAATTAATAGATGAGCATCATCGTTATTTTTCCAGGAGCATGAGTAATGACCGAGAATGTCGTCAAGGATCAGTCGGGGGAGGGCCGTTTGGCCCATGCACCCAGCGATCATCCGCCGGTAGCGCGTGCCAAAGTGGGTGTTGTGCTAGCGAACCTGGGCACCCCGGATGCCACCGACTACTGGTCAATGCGTCGTTACCTCAATGAATTTTTGTCGGATAAGCGCGTGGTCGACTATGCCGATTGGAAATGGCAACCACTACTTCAGCTGATTATTTTGACCAAGCGTCCGTTCTCATCGGGAAAGGCCTACCGCGGCATCTGGAATAATGAGAAAAACGAAAGCCCACTGCTGACAACGACGCGTGCTCAGACTGAAAAAATGACCGCGCGGTTAAAAGCGCTTTACGGTGACGATGTTGAAGTCGATTTTTGCATGCGCTACGGCAACCCCTCGACGGAAAGCGTGCTGACGCGATTAAAGGAGAAGGGCTGTGAACGTATCGTATTCTTTCCGCTTTATCCTCAGTATGGGTCTCCGACAACGGCCACGGCGAATGATCAGGCGTTTCGCACCCTGATGAAGATGAAGTGGCAGCCTTATATACGTACGGTGCCAGCATATTTTGAACATCCTGCTTACATTCAGGCGCTAGCCAATTCGGTGCAAGAAGCCTATGACGGTTTCTCGACCCGGCCGACCAAGCTGGTGGCCAGCTACCACGGCGTTCCCGAGCGCTACCTGATGGAGGGTGACCCCTACCACTGCCAGTGCCAGAAAACGACGCGACTACTCCGCGAGAAACTCGGTTTTAGCAAAGAGGAGGTGGATACCGCTTTCCAGTCGCAGTTTGGCCCCGAGAAATGGGTCGGCCCACAAACCGTTAAGCATGTGGCCGAACTTGCCGAGCAGGGGCATAAGCACATTGCGATTATGTCGCCTGCTTTCTCTTCCGACTGTGTTGAAACCTTGGAAGAGATCGAAGAGGAGATTCGCGATAGCTTTATGGAAGCGGGTGGCGAAACGTTCAGCTATATACCTTGCCTGAATGATCGCGATGACCATATTGAGGCACTGTTAGCCGTCATCAATAATGAATTAGCCGGATGGCTATCGGCTCCATAGCTTAACTATTTGCCGTTAACACTCGCTTGCAACAGCCGCAGTGCGCATTAAAACGCCTGCGGCTGTTTGCGTTTAAGGGTTTGACTGGCCAGTTAAAACTGATTGTTATAAGGTGTACAACTTTAGAATCACTATTATTCAACGCTGGCATGCCAGTGATAAGGCACGATGCCTGGGCTATAGCCGCTGTTTGATGGTGAACCTTTCGTTTTTCAGGAGGTTTCGCTTGATACAATTTGCCGTGTTAATGGGTTTTGTACTGGCGGCGCTATCGCCAATGTTAAACCACTGGTTCGGTCAGCGTACCAGTCTTGTGCTGGCTCTGTTTCCTGCGGGGTTGGCCGCATGGTTGGCGCTCCAAGCTCCAGAGATCATTGAGAATGGTAGCCTACTTTTAGAGTGGCAGTGGGTGCCTTCTTTGGGGATCAGTCTTACCTTCCTGTTGGACGGTCTATCGCTGCTGTTTGGGCTATTGATTACCGTTATGGGTGCCTGCGTGCTGGTCTATGCCGGCGGGTACCTTAAAGATCACCCTGATCTTGCTCGATTTCATATCGCCTTGGTCGCCTTCATGGTGTCAATGCTGGGGCTGGTACTCGCTGACGGCCTATTAACGCTCTTCGTTTTTTGGGAATTGACCAGTATTACCTCCTATTTGCTGATTGGTTTTAACCACGCTGATATCAATGCACGTAAATCAGCGCGGCAGGGCTTATTCGTTACCGTGGCGGGCGGGTTAGCATTAATGGCTGGGCTCGTGCTGCTAGGGATTGCCAGCGGTAGCTGGTCGCTGGCGGAGATTCTGGATCAGGAGGCGGATCTGCGTGAACATGCACTCTATACGCCTATGCTGATCTGTTTGCTACTGGGGGCTTTCACCAAATCGGCTCAGTTTCCGTTTCACTTCTGGTTACCCAACGCCATGGCCGCGCCGACTCCGGTTTCGGCTTACCTGCACTCGGCCACCATGGTGAAAGCGGGTATTTATCTGCTGGCGCGCTTACACCCGGAGCTTGGCGGCACGGCGATGTGGGTTGGCGTTCTTTCCTTGGTCGGCGCGACCACGATGCTGGTGGGGGCGTTTTTAGCGATTCATCACACCAATATCAAAAAGCTGCTCGCTTACTCGACCATTATGGCGCTAGGCACGCTGACGATGCTATTGGGCATCGGTACCGAGTACGCTATGACAGCGTTTGTTACGTTTCTTTTGGCGCACTCTCTCTATAAAGGGGCGCTGTTTATGATTGCCGGTATTCTTGATCATGAAACCGGCACGAAAGATGTCACTCAGATGGGCGGGTTACGCTCAGTGATGCCGCTGACTGCCACCATTGCGTTGGTGGCTGCGCTTTCGCTTGCTGGTGTGCCGCCGCTACTCGGTTTTATCGGTAAAGAGCTGATGCTGGAATCAGTTCTCGGCGCCGATAGCTTCCGAACGCTACTGGTACTGTTCGCCTTTCTGGCATCTATTTTAACTATCGCCGTTGCTTTCATTGTGGCGTTACGGCCTTTTTACGGTAAACGTCACCAAACCTTGCTTGAGCCACATGAGGCCCCGCCAAGTATGCTGCTTGGGCCCGCGTTGCTCGCGCTAGGGTCGCTCCTGTTAGGCTTGATGCCCGCTGTACTGGGTGCTGATGCATTGTTAACGGTAACCGCCACGGCTATATCCGGGCAAACAGTAGAAGTGGCGCTGTCGCTTTGGTATGGCATTAACGTTGCGTTGATCATGTCGATCATTAGCCTTGGCTTAGGCTTTTTGCTGTTTAAGCGTTGGGATAGCGTGCGTGGCAAGCTTTCTGTGTTGGCCCCGCTGATGCGGCATGGCCCTGAGGCCGGATATGAAAGCATGATGAATGGCATTGTGCACTTCTCCGAGTGGCAAACGCGGATACTGCAAAACGGCTATATGCGGAACTACATCCTGGTGATGTTAATCACGCTCATCGCGCTTATAGGTAATTCAATTCTGCTGCGCCATTCACCGCAATTTGCCTTTGACCTGGATGTTCGATTTCATGAGGTAGTTGTGGTGGGGAGCATGGTGATGGGAGCTCTGTTCGCGACTATTTCTCGATCTCGGCTGGGGGCAGTGGTGTCGGTCGGGATAATGGGGTTCTCTATCGCGCTGATTTTTATTCTGTTCAGTGCGCCAGATTTGGCGATTACCCAGCTGCTGGTAGAAACCTTGACGGTTATTTTGCTGGTACTGGTGTTGTTTCGCCTGCCGCGCTTCTCGAATCTTTCCACCAGCCTGGAGCGCATACGCGACGGCGTGGTGGCCGCGATGGCAGGTATTTTAATCTGCCTGCTGATTATGACCTCCTGGAGCATTCAACAGTTTGAGCCCATTTCGACCTATATGATTGAGAACAGTGCGCCTTTGGCTTATGGCCGCAATATCGTCAACGTCATTTTGGTCGATTACCGTGCCTTGGATACGCTAGGCGAGATGTTCGTATTGGCCCTTGCTGCAATCGGTGTTATCGCCATGTTAAAGCTGCGCAACAACACCAAAACCACCGACAGCAGTAAAGTGGCTGCCAAGGAGCCTTACGATGGTTAAGTCAGGCACGATTATTCTTAATACCGCTGCGCGCTTTTTAATGCCGCTGCAATTGCTGTTTTCCGTTTTCTTGCTGCTGAGAGGGCACGATGAGCCGGGCGGTGGGTTTATCGCAGGCTTAGTGGCGGCGGGGGCGTTTACGCTGTATCTGTTTGCCTTTGGTGTCAGTGCCACCAAAGAAGTACTGCGCATGGTCGACTCTCGCGATTTGATCGGTGTTGGCTTGCTGCTGGGAATGATCTCGGTGGTACCGGCTTGGTTTATGGGCCAGCCCTTTTTGACCGCTCAATGGTGGACTATTCCGGTTATCGACTTTAAAGCCTCCACGCCGCTAATTTTCGATATAGGCGTCTACTTTGCCGTGTTGGGTTCGGTCACCGGTATGGTGATGACGCTGATGGAGGTCGACAAGGATGAACCTTGAGTTAACAGGAGGCACACCATGGAACCTTTAATGGCAGTGGCGATTGGCCTGCTGTACGCGACGGCTATTTTTATGATGTTGCGCCGCTCTATCGTCAAGTTAGTGATTGGTCTGATGCTGCTCTCTAATGCCGCCAATTTACTGATTTTTACCACCGCAGGCATGACCCGGGGGATACCGCCACTGATCGCAGAAGGCATGATGTTGCCACCCAGCGGGGTAGCCGACCCCTTACCCCAAGCGGTTGTGCTGACGGCTATTGTGATTGCCTTTGGGGTGCTTGCCTTTGCTGTGGTATTGATTCGACGCGCCTACGAAGTCGTTAAGGCTGATGATCTCGATAAGATGAAGGATACTGATACGTGAGGCCTGAAGTTGCTCTTCCCGTCCTCTTGCCCCTGCTGACCGGGGCGGTTTCCTTGCTGTTTTGGCGCTCGCGCCCCATGCAGCGTTTCTTGGCGGTGGCAGGCAATGTTGCGCTGCTAATGGTTAGCCTGTGGCTGTTTGTATCCACGCTGTCGGACGGCTATGTCACCATGCAGATGGGAAGCTGGCCCGCCCCCTTTGGAATTACCTTGATTGCGGATCTGTTAAGCGCGGTGATGGTGTTGATGACCGCGATTATCGGTTTGGCAATGGGTATCTACTCGCTGGCCACCACTGGCCGTGGCCACGAAAAATTTGGCTACTACCCGTTAATGCACCTGCTACTCGCCGGGGTGATGGGGGCCTTCCTAACCGGCGATATCTTTAACCTCTATGTATGGTTTGAGGTAATGCTGGTAGCTTCCTTTGCGCTGCTGATTCTGGGGGGAGAGCGCGCGCAGATGGAAGGGGCGATTAAGTACGTCACCTTGAACCTGTTGGCATCGGTCATCTTCCTGACCGCGGTGGGGCTACTCTATGGCATGGTGGGTACACTCAACATGGCTGACATTGCGCTGCGCATGGATGCGGCGGAACATACGGGCATGGTCGAAGTGCTTGCAGTTATGTTTATGGTGGCCTTTGGGATCAAAGCGGCCGCGTTCCCGCTGTTTTTCTGGCTGCCAGCCTCGTACCACACACCGCCTGTCGCCGTTTCTGCGTTATTTGCGGGGCTGCTCACAAAAGTGGGTGTATATGCCATGTTCCGTGTGTTCACGCTGATGTTCGATCAAACCATGGGCTACCTTCAGGACATTATGCTCTGGGGCGCTGCATTCACCATGGTAACGGGCGTGCTCGGTGCCGCCGCCCAGTACGAATTTAGGCGGATCTTGTCGTTTCATATTGTCAGCCAGATTGGCTATATGATTCTGGGCCTGGCGCTGTACACGCCTCTCGCTATTGCCGGCGGTGTATTTGCCATCGTGCATAATATGGTGGTGAAGACGAACCTCTTCTTGATCAGTGGTATCACCCACCGCTTGCAGGGAACCTATCAGCTCAAAAAATGGGCGGGCTGTACCGGGAGCGTCCCTGGCTGTCGGTAGCGTTCTTCCTTTCAGCCTTCTCACTGGCGGGGATACCGCCGCTGTCAGGCTTTTTTGCCAAGTTTGTGATTGTGCGTGCCGGTTTAGAGATTGAAGCCTATTGGGTTACCGGTATCGCGCTGGCCGTGGGGCTAATGACACTCTACTCCATGGTGAAAATTTGGAACGAGGTGTTTTGGAAGTCTCTCCCAGAAGATAATCACGTTCCTGAAACGACCACGCCGACTGGCGATGACGGGCGGTTGCTAAAGCCCAGCCTGTGGATGATGTATTTGCCGGTCATGGTGTTGGCGCTATTTTCGCTCCTCATTGGTGTGCTTGCAGAGCCGCTCATGTGGGTAATGGTGGGCATTGGAGATCAGCTGTTCGAACCTTCGGGATATATTGAAGCGGTGCTTGGGGTGGCTGCCAGTGCAGACGATGTGCTGCTGGAACCACCCTCACCAGAGCCTAACGCCGAGGAGGAGGCGCCATGACCGGGGCCATTTGGAACCTGCTGCTAGGTCTTGCCTGGGTGCTGTTAAGCGGTGATTTTAGCGGGTTAAACCTTCTAGTCGGTTTAATATTTGGCTATATCACCCTGGTATTGATTGAGCCTCAGCTCGACTCTTTGAAGGGCTACCCGGCGCGTGTACCGCGCTTCATCGGCTTTATTGGTTTTTTTCTAAAAGAATTGGTTCAAGCCAATTTGCGCGTCGCTTTCGACATTGTGACTCCACCCTGGCATATGAAGCCTGGCGTCATCGCGATGCCGCTTTCGGCACGTACTGAAATGGAAATTACCCTGGTGGCTAACCTGATCTCGTTGACACCCGGAACGCTGAGCCTGGATGTGTCGGATGACCGTAAAGTCTTATATATCCACGCGATGTTTTTAGACAACGAGGAAGAGCTACGGCGCAACTTAAAAGAGATGGAGCACCGGGCTTTGGAGCTGTTTCGCTAATGGACACCGTTATTCTTATCAGCCAGGTGATTATGAGCCTGGCGCTTATCCTCACCTTTGTTCGCGTAGTGCGCGGCCCGAGTCTGCCCGACCGCGTCGTGGCGTTAGAGCTTTTTTCGACCACCGTGGTGGGGTTAGTTGGGGTTTATGCCATCAAATCTGACGTGGCTAGTTTTCTGGATGCCGCGATTGTAATCGCATTAATGGGGTTTTTAGCAGCCATTGCCTTTGCACGCTTTTTGGAAAGGGGAGGCCCGAGGGATGATTGACTTTATAAAGGGCGTGCTAATCATCGGTGGGGCACTGTTTATACTGCTCGCTTCAGTTGGGCTGCTGCGGCTGCCCGATTTGTTAACCCGCATGCACGCCACCACCAAGGCCGCGGCGTTAGGCGTCATTTTAATTATGTTGGCGGCCGCTATGCACTTTGCTGAAGTGGGTATAGTGGCTCGCTCGTTCGCTATTATCGTGTTTATCCTGATGACCGCTCCGGTGGCGGCTCACGTGATTGGTCGCGCCGGCTACTTCGTTGGCTCCAAGCTGTGGAGCGGAACCGTAAAGGATGAGTTACGCCCCAACTACGATCCACTCACCCATGAGCTGAAAAGTGGCCTGGAAACCCAGGAAAATGCCAAGCGCCAACCCCGCGAGACTGACCCTGATTAGCGTCTGCTTAGAGCTGGCTAAATCGCCAGCCAATGCGTAACCGCCAAAGCCACCTTAGGGTGGCTTTTTGCGTCTGGCGTAGGGAGTGTGTAATCACTCGCTATTATTTCAACTGAAGCAAAGTGTGTACAATAAAATAATGTACAATAATTGTACTGTATAAGATAATTGGTTCATGTTTTTACCATAAAACGCCAAAAAGTGATTAAACGTGAGTATGCGACGCAAAGGAAACCTGCCGGAAAAAAACTGTGTTGAATGCCAGCGACCGTTTACATGGCGGAAGAAATGGGCGCGCTGTTGGGATCAAGTGCGCTACTGCAGCGAGCGGTGCCGCCGTAGTGCTAAGCAGCCATATCCTAAAGTACCAGCATCCATGTACCAGGCATCAAAGCACCTCTAGGAGGCTCAAGCATGAACAGCACGATTGATATTGTCTGGTTGCGGGACGACTTGCGCATTGCTGATAACCCTCTTTTTCACTTCACCGCCCCCCCTTGTTACCTGCTGTGCCTCTACGTATTGGACGAGCAGTGGTTCTCTCCTTTATTTGACGGCGAATCGACACCGCGTATCGGGCCTGCTCGATTGCGTTTTTTGTGGCAAAGTTTAATGGAGTTGCGTGGGGAGCTTCTGCAGCGCGGCAGTGACCTGCTGGTTCGTATTGGCAAACCCAGTGACGTAGTGATTGAACTGGCTTCTACACTTAACGCACGGCAAGTCCGAGTTGCTGAGCATGCAGGGGTTGAGGAAACCGCTCATATTCGGGCGGTTAAGGAAGGCTTGCCTAGTCAAACAGCATTTGACTGTCTTGAGAGTGGACGCCTCATCGACCAGTCGTCATTGCCTTTCGGGCTTGAAGCGTTGCCGGCGAGCTTTTCTTCCTTTAGGCGCAGTGTGGAGAGAGAATGCACCGTACCTGCCAGTGGCTGCGCCCCTGTCACACTGCCCCCCTGGCCCGAGGCGCCAAGGGGATTTCCACCACTCAAAGCCGTCTGTGAGCAGAGCGCTACCTGGCATCCCGATGCTCGTCAAAGTTACGCCTATAGAGGGGGAGAGTCATCAGCGCATGAGCGCCTGAAAGATTACTTGTGGTGTCAAAAGGGCGGTGAAACGTATAAGAAAACCCGTAATGGGCTGCTGGGAGCAAATTTTTCAACCCGAGTTTCACCCTGGTTGGCGCGTGGCTGCCTGTCTGCCCGTCAAGTCTATGATGCGGTGAAGGCGTGGGAGGCTGAAAATGGGAGTAACGAATCGAGCTACTGGATTACTTTCGAACTACTCTGGCGGGAGTATTTTATCCGTGCCGCTCAGTTGGAAGGAGAGACGATGTTTGGCTCCCATCAAACTGATAGGCCTTGTGCCGCCTTCGATGCCTGGCGTAGCGGCACCACAGGGCTGCCCTTTGTAGATGCCGCCATGCTGGAACTTAGCCACACTGGCTGGCTATCCAATCGCGCCCGCCAAAATGTAGCCAGCTTTTTGGTTAAAGACTTAAAGGTCGATTGGCGTTTGGGAGCGTTATGGTTTGAGCACTGCCTGATTGATTATGACGTGGCCAGTAACTGGGGCAACTGGCGCTATATTGCCGGCGTTGGGCGCGATCCACGCCAGGATCGCTACTTTAACGTGTTGAAGCAGGCGGGGCATTATGATCCCCAGGGGCTTTATGTGGCTCATTGGCTGAAGCCGCTTGAAAAGCTGCCCCACGGTTTAGCGCGCCAACAGCCGTGGCGTGCAGCCCCCTCAGTGTTTGAGCCTCCTTGCGTTGTGCCCGAGCAGTGGGAGCGGTGGTTGATTGCTAGTGGTGAGGCAGGCGGTTTAGAAGAGCAAGCAATCATTACTTTTGAGCCGCCGTGAAGGCTGGTATCTGGCTCTTTTCTAGGCCATCATCCCTGGTATGCCAAGGACTGCCTAAGGATCGAAATAATGCCTCGTCATTTCTTTATTGGGCTGCGTTGTAGCCCGTTGCTGTGTGCCTCATTAATGGCCGTGTTAAGCACGCCGTTTGCAGCAAGTGTAGCGCTTGCTAATCCTCAACTGATGTCTGAAGTCGATACTCAGACGGCCACGGAGGTGAGCTACGCTAATTTCCAGCAGTGGCTGCGCGATTTTCGCCAGTATGCTGCGGAACAGGGAATCAGTGAGGCGACCCTAAGTAACGCGCTGGATAGCGTTCGCTATCGTGAACGGGTGGTTGAACTTGACGGTTACCAGCCGGAATTTGTCCGCCCTATTTGGGAATATTTGGATACCGCCGTTTCATCCACGCGTATTAATAACGGGTTAGAAAAGCTGGCCGAACACCGCGAAACGGCACAGCAAATGCAGCAGCGCTATGGAGTGCCAGCCGAAATCATTGTCGCCATTTGGGGCATTGAGAGCAATTACGGCAGTAATTTTGGCGATTTTTCGACCCTGGAGTCACTCGCCACGCTAGCTTACGATGGTCGGCGCCGTGACTTTGCCCGCGGTGAATTGCTCGCAGCGTTGCGGATTATTGATCAAGGGGATATTGCCGCTGATGAAATGAAAGGCTCCTGGGCCGGGGCCATGGGCCATACTCAGTTTATTCCCAGCAGCTTCGAAGCCTACGCGGTAGATGGCGATGGCGATGGTCGACGCGATATTTGGGGCAGCATTCCCGATGTCATGGCCTCAACGGCCAACTATCTTGACCGAGCTGGATGGCAGGCTAACCAGCCCTGGGGGGTTGAGGTAAGACTGCCTGAAGGGTTTGATTACGCCCAGACCGAGCGGCGCAGCAGCGATGAGTGGCGCAGTCAAGGTGTGCGGGCGCAGCAGGGTGAATTGCCGAACTTTGATAGTGCAGCCATTGTGATACCCGCTGGCGCGGATGGCCCCGCCTTTTTGGTAGGTGCCAATTTCCGTGCGATCTTACGCTATAACAATGCCACCAGTTACGCACTGGCCGTCGCAACGTTAGGCGATGCGATCGCTGGACGCGAGGGCATTCAGCACAGCTGGCCGCGGGAGCAAGCGCCGCTGACCCGTGACGATGTTCAAGAACTTCAGCGCGCATTAAACCGTGCAGGCTACTCAGTGGGTGGCGCTGACGGCGTTATGGGGCCCAACACGCGGCAAGGGTTGCGGAACTTTCAGCGTGATCAAGGGGTAATACCGGATGGGTTTGCGACCCAGGAGCTGCTTGAACAGCTACGTCAGCGTTCGCAGTAAGTCGCGTTTATCGGATGCTTTTACTTTACAAGGATGATGTTATGCAATTGATGGGTAAAATATTTGTTAGCAGTGTGGTACTAGGAGCCTTTCTGTCTGCCTCCACGACGATGGCGAATGATGACCAGGTATTCGGCTGGGTTGAAAAAGCTACCCTGCAGCCCTGGGATATTGAAGTAAAAGCCAAGCTGGATAGCGGAGCATTAACCTCCTCGTTAGACGCCCGCGATATAGAGATGTTCGAGCAGGATGACGAGGAGTGGGTTCGCTTTCGGTTGAAGCTTGAAGATCAGGCAAGTGGTGAAGTGTTTAGCGATCAGATCGAGCGCCCGCTCTATCGGGAACTATCCGTGCGTGGCGCAGGCGGCCGTGACGAACGCCCTGTGGTGCTGCTGGAAGTGTGTATGGGGGACACCATTTACGAAGAGCAGTTTAGCCTACGCGACCGTGAAGAGATGAACTATCCGCTGCTGCTTGGGCGCCGAACCATCAGCCACCTTGGCCTACTGGATGTGCGTGAAACCTTTTTGCAAGAGCCCGAGTGCGGGGAAAACGCTGATGTTGTACCCCACGACCCGGCAGATGATCAGTCCTGATGCTCTCGGCCTGATGCACTAAAATAAGGCTTAGAACAGCCGTGACAGAAGCGCAGTGACGGCTGTTTCAACCCGTAAAATACGCGGGCCAAGGTGCATTCCCTCGCAGCCTGCCAGCAGCAATTGCTCTACCTCCCAAGCGATAAAACCGCCCTCAGGGCCTACCAGTAGTAGGGTAGGGTCACCGATGCCTCTTGGGCAGGCGTTGGCCATGCCAGGATGCGCCACCAATCCGCGGCGTTGGCTTAGCAAAGCAGGTAGTTGCTGTTGCAAAAAGGGCGGAAGCCTTTGCTTAGGATTACCGAGGGTAGCTGCGTATCACGCGCTTGCTCTAAGCCAAGTACCAAATGCTGGTGAATTTTATCAGGGCGTAGCTCTGGGGATTGCCAGTAGCTCTTCTCGACCCGTTTAGTATGTAGCAGGGTGATCTCTTTAACGCCAAGTGCCGTCACATGCTCCAAGGTACGCGCCAACATACGCGGGCGGGGCAGGGCCAAGACCAGATGCACGGGTAATGGCGCTGGCGGTGGCTCGTTGAGGCTCTCCACTTGGAAATACGCCCGCTCAGTGGTGAGCTCTTTTAGCAGCGCTTTACCCATGTTGCCGCCTTGAACTCCGACGGTGAGCAGGTCGCCGGGTGACGAACGATGAACATCGCGAAGGTGTGTCAGGCGGCGTGGGTCGGTGATACAGACGTGGCCATCGTCGGTAAGATCGTTGGGATTGAGCAGAATCAAATTCATAATAGTGGTCTATTGGTCAAGAATTAGCGCAGTGCGGCTATCTAAACGATTAAGGTGGCTTGCATAGGCGCGTGGTGCAGGCACAATACCAGTAACGGGAATAAAAGCCCCTATCGCGTTTAAGGAGATGCGCCGTGCGCGTAATTCGCAAATATGCCAACCGCAGGTTGTACGATACTCAGCAGAGCCGTTATGTAACGCTGGAAGACCTGCGCCGTTTAATCATCGAAGAAGAGCCGTTCAGGGTGGAGGATGCCAAAAGCGGAGAAGACCTGACGCGCACTATTCTGCTCTCTATCATTATTGAGCAGGAACAAGCCGATAGCGAAGCGGAAGTATTTTCAAACGATCTGCTGGCGCAGCTAATCCGTGTGTACGATATGACGTCACCGCTGCCGCTGTCGCGTTATCTCGAGCAAGGTACGCAACTGATGCTGGAGCAGCAGAAGCGTCTGCAGAGCCAGTGGAAGCAGGCTATGCGTAATACGCCGCTTGAATTTATGCGTGAGCTCGCTGAAGAGAACATGCGTTTTTGGCAAAAACCTTGAATCAGCCAGGGCAGATCGATGAGCCGGGTGATGCTGAGCAGCATGAGAGCGATAGCAGCGATGCCAACAAGGATAACAAACCCTCCTCCTGACCCCACTTGGTGCTGCGCTGTGGCATAATGCCGCCGATATACGCTCTCCCGTTTGAGAAGGATGCACATGAAGGTTTTGATGATAGGCGGCGGTGGTCGCGAGCACGCCCTGGCTTGGAAATTGGCGCAATCTACCCAGGTTGAGCAGGTCTTTGTTGCACCTGGCAACGCGGGCACCGCGACGGAAGCCAAGCTGGCCAATGTAGCGATTGCCGCAACGGATCTCGACGGTCTGGTCGCTTTTGCCCGTGATGAGCAGATTGGCTTGACCGTGGTGGGCCCGGAGGCCCCTTTGGTGGAAGGCATCGTGGATCGTTTTCAGGCGGCGGGTCTGACTATCTTTGGCCCTACTCAGGCGGCCGCTCAGTTGGAAGGTTCAAAATCTTTTACCAAGGACTTTTTGGCCCGCCACAATATTCCTTCAGCTGACTACCAAACGTTTACTGAAGTAGACCCTGCGCTTGATTGCTTAAGCAAAATGGGCGCGCCGATTGTGATTAAAGCGGATGGTCTGGCGGCGGGCAAAGGTGTCATCGTAGCGCTCAGTGAGGCCGAAGCTGAGGCAGCTATTCGCGATATGCTGGAAGCCAACGCCTTTGGCGATGCGGGCGCCCGTGTCGTCATTGAAGAGTTTTTGGAAGGCGAAGAGGCGAGCTTTATTGTCATGGTGGATGGAGAGAATGTCGTCCCCATGGCCACCAGCCAAGACCACAAGCGCGCCTACGATGGTGATACCGGCCCCAATACCGGCGGTATGGGTGCCTATTCGCCAGCGCCGGTGGTAACGCCCGAGGTTGACGCCCGCATCATGGAGCAGGTCATTCTGCCTACCGTGCGCGGTATGGCCGAAGAGGGCAATGCGTATACCGGGTTCTTATATGCAGGCCTGATGATCGATGCAGCGGGGAACCCCAAGGTGATTGAGTATAACTGCCGCTTTGGCGACCCTGAAACCCAGCCGATCATGCTCCGTTTAACCTCTGATTTTGCTGAGCTCTGTTTAGCGGGTGCTGAAGGTAAGTTGGCTGGATTACATTGCGAATGGGACGACCGTGCGGCTGTAGGGGTGGTACTGGCAGCCGGTGGGTATCCCGGTAGTTACCGCAAGGGTGATGTGATTCACGGTCTAGCCGCGGCGGAAGCAACGGGCTGCAAAGTGTTTCACGCGGGTACGGTGCAAAATGCCAAAGGTGAGGTCACCACATCAGGTGGTCGCGTGCTATGTGTGACAGCATTGGGTGATAGTGTCTCAGCAGCGCAACAGCAAGCGTACCAGGGCGTTAGTGCCATTCAGTGGGATGGCGTCGAGTATCGCCGTGATATCGCCTTCCGGGCGATTGCCCGCGAGGAGTAAATAAGCCTTACGCTAAGCAAATACTGAACGGATACCCCGATTAATCAGTGGTTTCCTAATTCACTGACGAGGAAACAGGCATGGAGCGTGTCAAGCTGGACTTTCCCGCTGAGGCGGTTATTCATCGTCACCCTATGACGGTGCGAGTAACCGATATGAACTACGGCCGCCACTTGGGGCATGATGCGTTGGTGTCGCTGCTCCACGAGGCGCGTATTCAAGCTTTCGCGGCACTGGATCTGCCTGAGTGGGATATGCACGGCTACCCTTCGGTAGTCGCTGATCTCGCCGTTCAGTATCAAAGCGAAGCGCGCTGGCCTGATGCGTTAACGATTGCTACCGCTGTACCTGAGCCGCAGGGTAAATCATTGACGATCTATCAGCGTATTTATCAGTTGGATTCTCAGCAGGTGGTCGCCACCGCGCGAATCAATCAGCTTCTGATTGATCTTGCTAGCGGGCGTCCTGTCGACGTGCCTGAGCAGGTGAAACAAGCGCTTTCCCGCGCGAGGTGTGGCTGATGTCTCGGGAGTATCCGATTATTGCGGTAACCGGCTCCTCAGGGGCGGGTACCACCACCGTTCGGCGCAGTTTTGAGCGCATGTTTTTGCGCGAAGATGTGCATGCAGCGATGGTCGATGGCGATGCCTTTCATCGCTATACACGCGATGATCTGCATCGCATCTTCCGGGAGGAGCCGGAGCGCAAAGATGAGCTTTCGCATTTTGCCGTAGAGGCGAATTTGCTGGATCGCCTTGAAGGGCTGTTCAGTGAGTACGGTGAGCATGGTTCGGGCACTTTTCGGCACTATATCCACGCTGAAGATAAGCAGAAAATTGAGGCAGGCTGTCGGGTCGGTACTTTCACAGAGTGGCAGTCGCTGCCCTGTGGTACCGACCTGCTGTTTTATGAAGGCTTGCATGGTGGGCTGGTCACTGAGGAGTATGACATTGCGCGCCATGTGGATCTGTTGGTAGGCGTGGCGCCGACCATGAATCTTGAGTGGATTCAAAAGATCGACCGTGACACCAAGCTGCGTGGCTACTCACAAGAAGCGGTCATTGACACTATCCTGGGGCGGATGGATGACTATGTGCGCTATATCCAGCCGCAGTTTTCGCGTACTCACATCAATTTTCAACGTGTGCCGACCGTCGATACCTCCAACCCTTTTGAGGTGCAGGATATTCCCACCGATGCAGAGTCATTCGTGGTTATCCGCTTTCGGGATCCCTCCACCGTCGATTTCCCTTGGCTATTGGCAATGATTAGGGATTCGTTTATGACCCGACCGCACACACTTGTGGTGCCGGGTGCGCGGATGTCGTTGGCGATGGAGTTAATACTTGCCCCCTTGGTCAGGCATCTTCTTGCGCAGAGGCGCTTCCGCTGATGAAGGGCGTTGGGTTGCTGTCTCCCCGTCAACGCTATCATTGCTTGAAGAGATAATTCCACACTTGAGTGACAAGACGTAAACAATGGAGAGTTGTATGGATTGTCTGTTTTGCAAAATCATTAACCGTGATATCCCTGCGGATATCATTTATGAAGATGATCATGTGCTGGCTTTCAATGATATTAGCCCGCAGGCACCTACTCATCAGCTAATCATTCCTAAAAAGCATATCGCCACGCTCAATGATATCGATGAGGCCGATCTGGCCTTGATTGGGCGGCTTCAGTTTACCGCTGCCAAGCTTGCTCGCGAGCAGGGCTTTGCGGAAGATGGCTACCGGGTGGTGATGAACTGCAACGAAATGGGCGGGCAAACGGTCTACCATATTCATATGCACTTATTGGGTGGGCGTGCCTTCACCTGGCCTGCCGGTTGAGCTCAGCAAGCAGCCATTGCAAGTTTTAACGGAGTGTTGCCATGGATCGTCAACAGAGTCGTTCAGATCGCCTGATACATCAGTTTGATACCGCCTTACGGACGCTGATGCCCCATGCGGCCTCGCCCCAGCGTATCAGCCCTGGCGAAGGCGTCGTTGAAGTGGGGCTTGATGATCAAAAACGCCGTCATGCGGCGGGCTTAATGCGTATCAATCATACCCGTGAAGTGTGTGCTCAAGCGCTTTATCAAGGGCAGGGCGTAACCGCTAAACTGCCCCATGCGCGTCACCAGATGGAGCAGTCGGCACTGGAGAAGATTGATCATCTCGCCTGGTGCGATGATCGCCTGGAGCAGTTGCAGAGTCGAACAAGCTGCCTAAACCCGCTGTTTTATGTGGCCTCCTTTGGGGTGGGGGCGGCCGCGGGGGCGGTCAGTGATCGCATTAGCCTGGGCTTGGTCGCTGCGACCGAAGAGCAGGCAGGCAAGCAACTTGCTGCACACCAACAGTCGCTACCCAGTGGCGATAACCGTTCACGCGCCATATTGCGTCAGATGGCCGTAGATGAAGCCCACCACGCCCAGCTTGCCTTAGAAGCAGGAGGCGTTCGTTTTCCGGCGCCGGTGAAGTGGGGGATGCGTCTAGCCTCTAAGGCGATGACTAAAAGCGTCTATCATCTCTAATACGGATTCACGACGTAAAAATGGGCTATGCGCTGTTTTAAGGAAGTGGTTGCCAAGGAGAGGAGTAAGGCGATGCTAGGTAATGCGGTGCTATTTTTAATTATTGCGATTATCGCGGGCGCGGTCGGTTTTTCTGGTATCGCCGGGGCGGCTTCCTCCATTGCGCAAATTTTGTTTGTGCTGTTTGTGATTTTATTTCTTGTGTCTCTTTTTACAGGCCGCAGAGGTTAGGGGGGGGTACGCTGACGCCAATGCAACTACCAACCAAAAGCGCCCCGCGGAGCGGGGCCTTTTGCTGCCAACACGATGCTAATGATTAGGCATCAATGCGCTTATACTTCATGCGCTTAGGTGTATCGTTACCCACCCGTTTTCTATGATCCTCTTCGTACTCGGCGTAGTTGCCTTCAAACAAGACCACTTCAGAGTCACCTTCAAAGGCCATAATATGCGTGGCGATCCGGTCAAGGAACCAGCGATCATGAGAAATCACCATGGCGCAGCCAGGGAAGGCCAGAAGAGCGTCTTCGAGTGCCCGCAGGGTTTCGATATCCAGGTCGTTGGAGGGCTCATCGAGTAGCAAAACGTTAGCGCCTTGCTTAAGCGTTTGAGCAAGCTGTAAACGGCCGCGTTCACCGCCAGAAAGCTCCGACAAGCGCTTCTGCTGGTCATTACCCTTAAAGTTAAAGCGACCAACATAGGCGCGGGAAGAGACTTCATAGCCATTAATGTTAAGGATGTCCTGGCCATCGGAAACGGCTTCCCAAACGGTCTGCTTGTTGTCCAAAGCATCGCGCAACTGCTCGACGTAGGCAATGTCGACCGTTTCTCCAACCAGGACTTCGCCCTCATCCGGCTGCTCTTTGCCGGTAATCAGTTTGAAGAGGGTCGATTTACCCGCACCGTTACCGCCGACGATGCCGACAATTGCACCTTGGGGAATGGTGAAGGAGAGGTTCTGGTAGAGCAGCTTGTCATCGAAGCGCTTGGCCACATCACGAAACTCAATGACGTTATCGCCCAGGCGTGGGCCAGGCGGAATATAAATCTCATTGGTCTCATTACGCTTCTGGAAATCGCCTGACTGCATCTCTTCAAAGCGGTTAAGACGCGCTTTGCTTTTTGCCTGGCGGCCCTTAGCGTTACTGCGCACCCACTCAAGCTCTTGCTTGATGGCTTTCTGGCGCGAGGCTTCCTGCTTGGCTTCTTGATTCAGGCGCTGATCTTTCTGCTCCAACCACTGAGAGTAGTTACCTTCAAACGGGATACCCTGACCACGGTCAAGCTCCAGAATCCAGCCTGCCACGTTATCCAGGAAGTAGCGGTCGTGGGTAATCGCCACGACGGTACCGTTATAGTCGTGAAGGAAACGTTCCAACCACGCCACCGACTCTGCGTCAAGGTGGTTGGTAGGCTCGTCAAGCAGCAGCATATCAGGGCTGGAAAGCAGCAAGCGGCAGAGTGCGACACGACGTCGCTCACCGCCCGAGAGATTACCTACCTTGGCCTCCCAGGGTGGCAGGCGCAGTGCTTCTGCAGCTACTTCAAGCTTACGCTCCAGGTTGTGCGCATCGGCGGCCTCGATAATATTCTCAAGCCGTGCCTGCTCGCTGGCCAGCGCATCAAAGTCAGCGTCGGGTTCAGCGTAGGCTGCATACACCCCATCCAGCTTCTCCTGCGCCTGTTTAATCTCTCCTAGCGCTTCTTCGACGGTGTCGCGGACGTTTTTCTCGTCGTCAAGCTGCGGCTCCTGGGGAAGGTAGCCAACATTGATGCCGGGCATCGGACGAGCTTCACCTTCAAACTCTTTATCGACACCGGCCATAATGCGCAGCAGTGTGGATTTACCCGAACCGTTAAGCCCCAGCACACCAATTTTGGCGCCCGGGAAAAACGAGAGCGAAATATCCTTGAGAATTTGCTTTTTGGGCGGCACTACTTTGCCGACCCGGTTCATGGTGAAAACGTATTGCGCCATGGAGATCCGTTAAGTTGATGAAAAGAATAAAGCGACAGCAGCAGACTACTGGCTCTTATTGCCGACTCGTATTACTGACCAGGGGGATGATGATAGTGGTCTACGCCAGGAAAGGCTAGGAACGTATAGCAAGCCAGGCCCACTCAATTGCTGAGAAGGCCGTGCTACTCAAGGTTTACTCTTCTTCGTCCCAGTCGTCTTCAATGGCGCGCTGGAGTCGGCGCTCTTCCAGCCATGCTTCAACTTGGCGTCGCGCACGTAAGCTGTCCGCTTTGCTTGGTTTGCTTTTGCCGTAGTGGTCATCATTGACGGCGTCTAAGCTTTCAAACTCGTCTGATTCGAGTGCATCGGTAGTAAACGTTTCACGACTTAGGGGGTCACGGCTCATGTGATGTCCTCCAACCCAGCCGGCGTGCCGGCGAAACAACGGCTTCACACTAGTGCACATGCAGTTCAAAAACACATGCTACGTAACGTGAAGCGCCTAGCGCAGTTCAAGCGCCTTGCCGCTATATAACGCCAGTTGGGATGAAGTTCAAGCTTTATAGTTTTTTTTAGTGAGAAAGTTAATGATTACGCTGCTTTTGTAACTCTGCAAGTGCGAGTTGGGCCTCTACGCGCTCCGTCACATCTTTTTGCACGCCGATGTAGTACATCAGCTCATCAGCTTCGTCATAGACAGGCGTGATAGACAGCTCGTTCCAAAACATGGTGCCGTCTTTGCGGTAATTGCGCAGTACTTCTCGGGAAGGGTGGCCATCTTTAAGCGCATCCCGAATAGTGACGAGCGCTTCCTGGTCACGGTCTTCGTTTTGTAAGAAGCGGCAGTCGCGATACAAAATTTCATCCGCACTGTAGCCCGTTAAGCGCTCAAAGCCTTTGTTGACATAGATGAGGATGTTTTCATCCCCTTCCTGTTCGGCAACGACGATGCCGTCTTCCGATGCGTCAACAATACGTTCAAGCAGCTCCGGGCTGATCAAAGGGGATCGTTTCATCAAGTGGTTCCTGTTGCAGCTCCAAGTCCTTTCCATGATTCACAGCCGTTTCTACGCCTGTGAACCTCGGAATGTCCGTTCACTTATTATAGGTAGCATAGCAAATGTGCCAACGCATCACTGCTATCTGGCCCTATCATGGCGAGCGTTGTCATGTATTGCAATCGTGAACGCTAGCCTAACGCCAACGTGCTTATTGAAAATAACCTTTTGTTTCATATTGCTTGCCAGCGGCATGTTACTCGACTTCGGGTAATTGATGCGCGCTTAGAATCGCTCCGGCGCCGGTAGCTGCCAGAATGAGCAGTAATACGCCGCTACCAAACCACTGTGCAAAGGCGCCAATAACACCACCTACGAGCAGCATTAATACGCCGGTTAAGGTGTTTGATAGGGCAACATAAAGGGCGCGATTATCTTGATTTGCCATATCGACGAGATAGGTTTTACGCCCTAATCGCACGCCGTGGTGGACAATGACGAGCAGGGCGTAAATCGTTGCATAGGGCCAGATGCTGTGTGTCCATTCGCCGGGGAGCCACGCCAGACTGGCGGCCACTAAGCAGCAAATAGTGGTGCCCATCGCTGCATCGCGCATCACGCCCCGGCTTGAATGATCTGCGCGTTTTCCCCATACCGGGCTGGCCACCATGGCGGCTAGCCCTGACACCACAATCAGTATGCCCAGCCCCCCCAGGTCTGTGCCGCTTTGGTTCTGCCCGAGAAGAGCGATATAGGGAAGAGCAAGAGCACTTGAAAGCAGGAGTGCCCGCGAAACATTAAAGTGTAAAAAAGTACGGTCATCTTTCAGCAGCGAGAGCCCCAGTTTAATGCTGTCCCAGCCGTTTTCTCCTCCCTCTACCGCGCCGGCGGCTTCTTGAATGCGCGCGGCAGCGATGGCATTCATTAGCCAACCGCTGGCGGCTATGACCAGTAGTATTGCCACGACTAAATTGCCGGGGCGGCTCTCAAACAGCATTAGCACCGCCCCTGCGGCCAGCGTAGCACCACCGGCAATACTGCCGCTCCAGCCCATTAACGTGCCACGGCGGCGCTTGGCAATGGTTTTACCCAGCACATCTTTTGTGGCAATTGAAGATAACCCCCGTGCCAGTGAGAGCAGAACGAGCGCTGCGAGCACTAACGCACCCCCTAGGGTACCGTTGGCGAATAACGCTAATACGGCAAGCGCTAAGGCAGCGCATGCTTGGGTAAGTGCACCGGCGACCCATACCCATTTGCGCCTGGGCTTTAAACGGATAAACCCAGCCACAAAAATTTGTGGCAGCAGGGCGCCTGATTCTCGGATGGGAACCAGTAGGCCTACCATCCATACGGGAGCGCCAATAATGCCCATCAGCCAGGGTAAAACCAAACGCGCGCTCGACAGTTCGTCAGCCAACTTATTGCCCAAAGAGGCCCATACATGGAGAAAAAAATTGTGCGGTTGCTCGTCGCAGGCGCTTTCAGGTATGTCGTCGCACATGCGGCTGTCGTCATCACCCGTCAGCCACTCATACAGTCGAGACTGTGAAACATCATGTTCGGCCATCGGGGCTCCTTCTTAATTGACCTATCTCAAACGACCTATCTCAAGTCATCTCAAGATGACAGAATATCTTCTTAGGATGCCACATTAACTTGCCTTGGAGGTCAGGGATGTCACGTATTCAAATCCGTTATTGTACTCAGTGCCAGTGGCTACTGCGCAGTGGTTGGTATGCACAGGAATTGCTTTCAACTTTTGGTGAAGGATTAAGCGAGGTTGCGCTCGCCCCTTCCCATGGCGGTACGTTCGAGATCTGGTGTGATGAGGTGCTGTTATGGGAGCGCAAGCGCGATGGCGGTTTCCCTGATATCAAGCTTCTCAAGCAGCGTGTACGCGACCAGTTGGAGCCAGGTCGCGATTTGGGACATATCGACCGATGAATCAGGATCGACAAGCCATCCTGTTTGGGCTGGGAGCCGTCGCATTATGGTCGACGGTGGCGACGGCTTTTAAAGTAGCTCTCGCCTGGATGAGTCCCGTTGAGCTGATGTGGCTCGCAGCACTCGTTTCCTGGGCGTTGATGGGGGCGCTGGTCATCAAGCAGGGCAATACCGCTATAGCGTTACGTACCGGCTGGAAAACAGCTGCGTGGGCGGGGCTGATGAACCCGGTTGCCTATTATCTGGTGCTCTTCGCCGCCTATGACCGCCTCCCAGGACAAGAGGCGATGGCACTCAATTACACCTGGGCCTTAGCGATGGCGTTTTTGGCCGTGCCTTTGCTCGGTCAGCGCTTAACGCGTATGGATATCATTGCTGGATTAGTCGCCTATTCGGGCGTATGGGTCATCGCTACACGAGGCTCGGTTTTTAATGTCTCTTTCGCTGATCCGCTCGGGGTCGTGCTTGCGCTCGCTTCGACACTCCTATGGGCGCTTTATTGGCTGCTTAACGCGCGCGACAGTCGCCCACCCCTTGTAGGCCAGTGGCAAAATTTTAGCGTGGGCCTGCCGGTGCTGACCCTGTTATTACTGCTTGGCCCTGGTTTCCAATGGCATGGTTGGCCAGCCTTGGGTGCGGGTGTGTATGTGGGGCTCTTTGAGATGGGGGTGGCGTTTATTCTTTGGCAGTTGGCGGTGCATAAAGTGTCGCGCACAGCCAAAGTCTCAAACCTGATCTTTCTCTCACCGCCTGTTTCATTGCTGTTACTTTCCCTGGTCGTTGGAGAGCCTATCTTGCCGTCAACGTTGATCGGGTTGGCGCTGATTCTGCTGGGACTCGGGCTGCAACAAACCCAGAAAAACGAACAATACTGAATTTTTTTGTGTTTTATTGATGTTCTTATTGTAATTTTTTGTGACATTTGGTTTTATGTCCTCAGAATGAGTAGGAAATTAACTAAATCAGGCTAAGCTCAGCTGATTAAGGTTTAACTACCATTGGCTTACTTCAGAAATTGGGCGCTCGCAGGGTTGTAGGCTCACTGAGTGATGAGTGATTTGCGAGCAGATACTTGATGCAACCGCCTAGCATAGCTGCTCAATGAATCACACGAATAATGAGCTGCGTGCGATGAATGACAAACTATAAGGGAACGCTGACGATGGAAAAAAACGCCGTATCGAAACTCAAAAAATCTTCTGTCACCATGTTTTTAAGCCGCTGACAGTGACCTCGTTAGCCTGTCTTCCGCTTACCGCATTGGCGCAGTCTCTTCCCGCTAGCCTCTATGCGCCTGGCAACACTGATCTTCCCAGCACTATTCAACAAACGATTATTTCCAATCCTGATGTCAATGCTGCTTGGGCGAACTTTAGCGCTTCTGGTAGCGATGTCAGAGTCGCGAAGGGGAATTACCTCCCATCGGTTGATATCTCTGCGGGTGTGGGGCGTCAAGACCAGCAAAACGATGGTCGTGGGAGCTACGGCAGTGATTTTGCGGAACTAACGCTCACCCAAATGGTGTTTGATGGGTTTGCCACCCGTAGTGAAGTAGAGCGTTTGGATCGCACTCGGTTGATTGCCTATTTTGAGCTGCTGGGCGCCAGTGAAGAGGTGACGCTTGAAGCTTTTCGCACCTATCTTGATGTGCTTCGCTACCGCGAAATGGTGCGTTTAGCGCAAGATAATTACCGCGAGCACCAACGGGTGTTCTCGCAAATTGAAGAGCGTGCGCTTTCCGGAGCGGGGCGTGGCGTTGACCTGGAGCAAATCAGCGGCCGTTTGGCATTAGCTGAATCCAACTTGATGACTGAAGCGTCGAACCTACACGATGTAACGGCGCGCTATCAGCGTATCGTAGGTGAACTTCCTCCTCAGAATATGTCGCCTGCACCTAGTTTGGCTGCAGAGCTGCCCGCTGATGTTGATCAAGCTATCCAGATGGCCTTTGAGGGAAACCCAGATTTCCATGCCGCGATTGAAAATATCGCTGTGCAACGTGCTGAGCAAGGGGCTGCGAAGGCCGCCTTTATGCCCCGCCTTGATATACAGGGACGCACGGGAACCAATAATCAAGACGACTCGATAGCTGGACGTAGTGATGAGCACAGTATTCAACTGGTTGCTAGTATGAACCTCTATCGCGGTGGTTCTGATAGTGCCGCCTTTGATGCGGCGGCTACGCGGATTGAACAAGCCGTCAATCAACGTGAGGCGGCTTGTACAAACGTTCGTCAAACTACTCAAATTGCCTATAACGATACTCAGCGCTTGGGCGAGCAACTGAGCTACCTTAATGAGCATCGTCAGTCGATTAACCGAGTGCGCGGGGCTTATCAGCAGCAGTTTGATATTGGCCAGCGAACGTTGTTGGACGTGCTTGACAGTGAAAACGAATATTTCGAGGCCAGCCGAGCCTACGCAAATGCGGAGTTTGACTTAACCTTGGCCCAAGCTCGCACGCTAGCGGCAATGGGGCAACTTATGCACACTCTTGAAGTGGTGCGCGATGATATTCCTAGCCTTGCCGAACTTGGCTACGACGATATAACGCTTAGTAATGAGATGACCTGTGGAACGGAAGGGCCTCGTGGCTTTAATTTAGAAGACTTTACGCGCGGTATTTCTTCGTTACCCACTCACTCTGATACGCTAACGTCGTCTTATGCCAACAATGAGCAGCTAGCTATGATTTCCCAGTATCTGCAATTGGGCCACGAGGATGCGCTGGTCACTAACGGATAATGTGTTTGAATAGTTTTCTGTACAGAAACAGCGTTATTCGTCGTTTGGCGGCGATGGATTAGCGGCCTCCGCTAATCATAGGGGAAATAGATGCCTACATAGGCATTAGGGGAAAGAGGTCTTTGTGACACAAACCAAGCTGGAAAGGCCGACCGCTGCAAATGCTGGCGAGCAGCCATTAGGCGATGAGTTACTCGAATGTTTGAAAGCGGTTGCCTCATTTCATCAGCACGAGGTGTCATCAGAGGCTCTTAGAGCGGGCTTACCCTTGGAGGAGGGTAAGCTGACGCCTTCCGTCTTTGGTAGGGCCGCTTCCCGTGCCGGGCTGACGTCGCGGATTGTTAAAAGCAAGCTGTCGGTACTAAACCCTGCACTATTTCCCGCTATTCTCTTGTTGGAGCCGGGTAGGGCGTGTGTGCTGTTGGGGATTGATCTTAAGCAGCAAAAAGCAAACGTCATCTTTCCTGAGCTATCTGAATCAAACGTTGAACTGCCTCTTGAAGAGCTGTATGCGGGCTATAGCGGCGAAGCTATTTATGTCCGTCCTAAGTTTCTCGCCGATAATGCCTCTGAACCTGGGGTCAAGAAGCGTCGCGATCAGCACTGGTTTTGGGGCGTTATTCGCGAAAACAGACCTCTCTATCGCGATATCGTGCTCGGGTCGGTGGCCATTAACGTGTTTGCCATCGCCATGCCGCTGTTTGTGCTTAACGTCTATGACCGGGTAGTGCCCAATCAGGCAACGGAAACGCTCTGGGTGCTCGCGATAGGCATCTTTATTGTGCTGTGCTTTGATTTAGTGCTCAGGCTAATGCGCAGCAGCTTTGTCGATTTGGCCGCTAGCCGGGCGGATGTGAAGCTCTCTTCTTCAATCATGGCCAAAGCATTAGGTTTGCGTTTAGAAGAGCGTCCCGCATCAACCGGGTCGTTTACCTCGACACTTCAATCCTTTGAGTCGGTACGCGCCTTTATTGGTTCTGCGACTATTTTGGGGATTGTCGACCTTCCATTTGTACTGATGTTTGCGGCGATTATCGCGCTGATCAGCCCCTGGCTAGTGCTGCCGGTATTGGTGGGCATTGTATTTGTGCTGCTTTACGCCTTGGCCGCTCAGGGTAAGCTTCATGAACTTTCCCAGACAACCTGGGAAGTCGGTGCCCAGCGCAACTCGCTGTTGGTGGAGTCGATTTCCCAATTAGAAAATGTTAAAGCGCTGCGGGCGGAGAGTCGTATTCAGCGCCACTGGGAAAAATCATCGGCCTTCCTTTCCCGTACCGGTGCGCAGTTAAAAATGGTCAGCACCTCTGTCTCCAATGTGGCCCAGTGGGCGCAGCACAGCGTGGCGGTATGCGTCATCATTGTCGGTGTTTATCAAATCATCGAAGGTAATCTCACTCAGGGCGGTTTGATTGCCGCCTATATGCTCTCTTCACGGGCGATGGCACCTATCAGTCAGGCAGCGGCGCTGCTGGCGCAATACCATCAATCCTCAACGGCGCTTGAGTCACTTAACGCAGTAATGGACAAAAAGGTAGAGCGCCATGAAGGCAAGGCCTATGTAGAAAAGCCCAGCTTCATTGGCAATATTCGTCTTGAGAAAGTGACGCTTCGCTACCCCAATGAAGAGCGTGAAGCGCTGAAAGACGTATCGATAACGGTCAAAGCCGGTGAAAAAGTAGCCCTGCTTGGCCGCATTGGTTGCGGTAAATCTTCATTAAATAAATTGGTGCTGGGGTTTTATCAGCCAACGTCGGGAGCGGTGTTGGTTGATAACGTGGATATTCGTCAGTTAGATCCACTGCAGTTACGCCGCCATATTGGCTATGTTCCCCAGGACGTTAGCCTGTTTTCAGGGTCGCTGCGGGACAATATTGTCGCGGGTGGCGGTAGCGACCGCGTTGATGACGACGCGTTGCTGCGTGCCATTGGTTTGGCGGGTTTGGAGTCCCTTGTCAATAGCCACCCCCATGGTGTGGATCTGCAAGTGGGTGAGCGAGGTCAAGCGCTTTCCGGTGGGCAAAAACAGTCCGTCGCTATCGCCCGAGCGCTGGTACAGGATCCGCCTATCCTGCTGTTGGATGAGCCAACAAGCTCTATGGATAACGCCAGCGAAGAGGCATTTAAAGCCAACCTGACCAACGTGGCTGCAGGAAAAACGATTCTGGTGGTGACGCACCGCACCTCGCTCCTCTCACTGGTCGACCGAATTATCGTCATGGATGCCGGCAAGGTTGTGGCTGATGGGCCGCGGGATACTGTGGTCGAGGCATTGCGCAAAGGCCAGATCGGGAGGGCATCGTAATGGCGCGCAAATCCTCTTCTACCTCCGAGCAAAAAGGCTTTGATGCCATTGGTCGTTTCTCAGAAAAAGGCCAAAAGCCATTTCGCCCTTTTATGGATCGCCTGTTTGCCAAGCGCGTCTCTTCTGCCCACTTAAGCCGTGATTGGGCAAGCGATACCGACTGGGCGCGTATGCAGCAAGAGCCCATTCGTGCGCGGCTATTCCTGTATACCGTTTTGCTGACCGTTGTGGCGCTTTTAGTGTGGGCGTACTTCGCTTCTATCGATGAGGTGACCCGTGGAGCGGGGCGTGTGATCCCCGCCAGCCAGTTACAGCGTATTCAGTCATTTGACGGTGGCGTTATTGAGCAAATCTTTATTCGCGAAGGACAGATTGTTGAGGCAGGCCAAGTGTTGATGCAAATCGATCCCACTCGTTTCGTGTCTGATTTTCGCGAAAACCGCGCTCAGCGTTATGCGCTTCAAGCGCGCGCTGAAAGGCTGCGGGCGCTTGCGACGGGGACTGCGTTTGAACCCTCCGAAGAGCTCCGCCAAGAAGTACCGGATATTGTGGCCCAGGAGCGCGAGGTCTATGAGAGCCGCCGCGAAGAGTTGCGCGAACAGGAAAATGTACTTAATGACCGTATTCGTCAGCGTCGGGAAGAGCTGCGAGAGGCACAAGCTCGCCGTGATACAGCTCAACGTGAGGTCAATATGGCCAGTCAGGAACTCAACTTGACGCGCCCATTGTTGGCTTCGGGGGCCGTCTCTGAGGTAGAAGTCCTGCGCTTGCAAAGGGACGTATCCAGCGCCACCGGGGAACGTAACCAGGCGGATGCTGCCGTTTCACGATTAGAGGCCGCGGTAGAAGAGGCCGAGGGGCAATTGCTGGAGCTAAGCGCAGAACGTCGGAGCGAGTGGCGGAATGACCTTGCGCAAACGCTCGGCGACTTGAACGCATTACAACAATCGGGCACAGGGCTGCAGGATCGCGTTCGGTTGACCGAAATTCGTTCGCCGGTTGACGGTATCGTTCAACGTATCCACATTAATACCATCGGCGGTGTGGCCCAGCCAGGGCAAGAAGTTGTTGAAATCGTGCCTACTGACGACCAGTTGCTGGTTGAAGCGCGCATCGCCCCGCAAGATATCGCCTTTTTGCACCCAGGGCAGCCTGCCACTATCAAACTCACGGCCTACGACTATGCCATTTATGGTGGCTTACAGGCTGAGCTAGAGCGTATTAGTGCCGATACCATTACTGATGATGACGGTAATACTTTCTACCAAGTGCGCGTGCGCAGTTTAGAAAACGAAAATGTCGCCGATAGATTACAAGTAATTCCCGGCATGACAGCGCAGGTGGATATAGTAACGGGCAAACGAACTGTGATGCAGTTTATGCTCAAGCCTGTTTTAAGAGCTTGGCGTGATTCCATGGGGGAGCGCTGATGAAGCATTGGTTTATTACCACCGACGGTAACTTGAAAGCGCGTTGGAAAAAAGCGTTTCCCGAGATGGTTACTTCAAAACCTGATGTTTTTATTGGTAAAGCACAGCCTAATGATGTGGTGTGGTTGTCTACGACGGTTGAGGGGTGGTCAGAACTTATTGGTTCACTAACCGCTAAGGGAGCCATTGTCGTTGTGCTCAGTTATTCGCCGAATGACCGAGAAGCGTTGAGATCCCTCGATCTTGGGGCGCGAGGATATGTTCACACCCTTGCTGCACCGGAGGTGCTTAAGCAAGTAGCACTTGTGGTGACTAATCAAGGTGTGTGGGTTGGCCAAGAGTTGTTGGCGAAAGTGCTGGGTGGTTCTTTCAAAGCGCTTCAGCAGCGGGCTGAAGGTGGTGAAACTTTCAATACCGCCGAGCTTGGGAGTCTCACTGATCGTGAGCGGGGAGTAGCACTCGCTGTCGTGCGTGGCGCGACAAATAAAGAAGTTGCGCGTCAGCTCGATATTACTGAACGTACGGTAAAAGCACATCTTAGCGCTATTTTCAAAAAATTGGCTGTTCGAGATCGCTTACAGCTTATTCTGAAACTAGCACCGATAGTGGAGCGCGTTCCAGAGCGCTTCTAATTTATTTCATTTAGCGCGGGCAAGCCTCAATGTGATGCAGCGCTTCTTCGCTATATGGCTGACCCTCAGATTAGCCTCCATTACTGAGCCACTCCATGCCGGCTATTAAAGATTCTTCACTGCACTGCTTGTTTCCATCAAGTCAGCCGAGCGCTGAACACTCTGCCCGGGCGGCAGAGGTTTCGCGTGTTTTGGAGAACATGGGCGATACGGTGATGCCTATGTGGTTGGACAAACATGCAAAGGTGACTGAATTTATACCGGTGATGCTGATTTCGGTAAGCGATGGCTATGAACGTGCCCAAGTCACATCCGTTCATCTCGATTTGGTCAGTTTGCAGGCAGGCAACTGGGCAGCGTTATTACCCACTTTAAAGCAAGCGTTGATACAGCTGGAGCGAAAGTTCTCCCATCCTTTGGTGTGGTGTCGGTTGGAATGGCCTTTTGCCGTGCGAGAGTGGCAGTGGCAGGCGCTGAAACAGGAGATTAAGCGCTGTAAGCGTAACTATTATCGTAGCGGTTTAGCGTTTGTGGGTAAGAAATTTCCTCGACTCTTACTAACAGAGATGGAACTCAACGCCAATGCCTGTTTGTACGCAGGCAATAGGGTTGCCCACGCTGAAGTTAACCAGGCGAACCTTGAGCGTTATATAAAAGCACGTCATGGTTCCAGCCAAATGCCGGATTTTGCCGATAATATGCCGGTATGGAGCTTTTTCACTGCTGGCGTGTTTCTAGACGTGAGTGGTGAAGCGCCAAGTGTACATGCTTTGGATACCCAGCCAAGGCGCTGGGGGCGTCGAGAGACACCTCCTCTGACAGCCGTATCTACTGGGGAACTGATAGCTCGATCCACGCGTTTTTTGGGTAAGCAAGTGAGTCAAGGTGGCCACTATGTGTATGGCTATTTCCCCTGCTTTGACCGCCGCATCAACACTTACAATGTGCTACGGCACGCCAGCAGCACCTATGCTTTAGTAGAGGGGTATGAGGCCTGCGCAGATCAATGTCTTTTAAACGATGAGCAGCTTGAACTGATACGCCAACAGATAGTTTGGGCGCTTTCCGGCTTATGTTCCCAGTTTATTATTCATCGCCAAGGGGCGGCTTATGTAGTGGACACCGGCGATATCATTAAGCTAGGTGCCAATGCGGTCGCTATCCTTGCGCTGGTAAAGTATCACCAGGTCACCGGTGACGACGGTTATACCGATCTGGCAGATGCGCTTGCGCTGGGAATTGCCAGAATGCAGGAAGCCGATGGTAGCTTTGTACATGTACTCAACGCTGCGGATTTATCGGTCAAGGAAAAGACACGCATCATTTATTACGATGGTGAAGCTGCCTTTGCCCTGATGCGGCTTTACGATCATACAGGTGACAGCCGTTGGTTGGATTGCGTGGTCAATGCGTTTGATTACTTTATTGCCAATGGACATGAAAAAGCACACGACCATTGGCTCGCCTATTGCTCAAATGAATTGGTATCACATCGTCCGGAGCGAAAATATTTTGCCTTTGCAGTGCGTAATATCGCGGGCTATGTCGATTTTATCCGCGAACGAATCACTACCTTTCCCACGCTACTTGAGCTGTCGATGGCATTTCACAAGACGCTACTCCAGCTGGAGGCACGGCCTGATTTAGTCGATGTGCTGGACGGGTTTGATGTTAATGCGTTTTATCGGGCGCTACACGCCAGGGCTAACTATCTGCTAAATGGTTTTTTCTGGCCGGAAGTGGCGATGTACTTTAAGGCGCCCGCTACTATCGTGAATGGTTTTTTTATTCGCCATCACAGTTTTCGGGTGAGGATTGACGATGTGGAGCACTACCTTTCGGGGTTAGTCGCCTATCAACAAATGCTGCGCCAAGGTGAATATGCCAGCATTAAGCCTACGCTAGAGAATAAGCTTGATGCTAAGGCTATGGCTTCTGCAACAGGTGGCGTATGGGCAGTAGCGCCACCTGTTGGTTGGCTGGCAAGAGGGTTGTGCTGTTGGCCAAAATCCTTTCAGCCTGGGCAGGTGGTGGTGGCTCGGGGCAAAGAAATGGAGAAAGGTTTTTTGCCGTTTGCGGCGGTGAAGTCACTGGTCACTAAAGGTGCTTCTGCAGTGCTTTGCGATGATGGCGAGGCGTATCGTGATATCGGCGTCCCTGTGTTAAAAGTGCACGATGTGCGTTCAGCGATATTGGCCATAGGCCAGCGGCAGCGGCGCTGCTATGCTGGTCGCGTCGTTGGTATTACTGGCAGTGCAGGCAAAACAACGGCAGTGGCGATGCTAGCCCACGCGCTGAGCTACAATAGTTCAGTAGGGCAAACGCAAGGCAGCGCCAACCTGCCGGTTGGTATTGCCTGGAATATCGCTTCAATGCCCCAAGAAGCACCGTACTGGGTGGTTGAAATGGCCATCGGCTCCATGGCCCAAAATACGGCGCTTGCTCGCCCTGATATTGCCATTATTACGAATATTGCTGCGTCGCATCTGGAATATCACCACACCTTGGATGAAATTGCCCGCAAGAAAGCGCTTATTTTTCAGGGTATGCCACCCAATGGTGTCGCCATTCTCTATCGTGATATGCCGCAGTATGCGTATCTTGCAGAGCAGGCAAGAACCCACAACCTAACAGTAGTCAGCTTTGGCGAGCATGCTGATGCTGACATACGCATGCTTGAATTTGCAGGTAATAGTGGCCGTATTACGTTCGATGGTGCTATTTATCCGCTCCGCATGAACGCCGCTGGACGCCATATGCTGCTTAACGCCATGGCAGTGCTGGCAGTGGCCAGACACGACAACTTACCTTTAGATGCCGTTATGGCACGCTTAGCCTCTTTTAAGGCGGTGGCAGGGAGGGGAGAGGTGCGGGCCATTGAGTACCACGGAGTGGCGATCACCCTTTATGATGAGGCCTATAACGCTAATCCGCTATCGATGCGCATGGCGCTGGAGTCCTTCTCCGCACTACCTGTGGCTGCGGAACAAAAGTTATTGATTATTGGCGATATGCTGGAGCTTGGGTCGGAGGCCGATGTGTTGCACCAAGAGCTCGCTCCTATCCTTGCCGCACTACCGGCGCGCCGAATATTGTTGTGTGGCCACCATTGCCAAACACTAGGTTCGCTCCTGGGTGGAGAAGACGCCGGAGTGTTTTGCTTTGCGGATGCTAAAGCCCTTGAATCAGCACTGCCTGACCACCTAATGCCGCAAGATAGCGTCCTTGTTAAAGCGTCTCACGGTATTGGTTTGCACACGTTTTTTTCCTCCCAGCCCCGTGAGTAAACGCCTATTGTCAACCCCGCGTTGGTGGGTCGCTCTGATACTGCTTTGCGCAATGATGGGCAAGCTAACGCCCGCTATTGCTCAGCCGCAGCCTGAAACCGGCGAATGTTATTACCTGGAGCGTGATAGATCGCTTGAGGAGTGGGTGCATGAGTGGACTCATACTGAAAGCGTTGATGATATTCACTTCTTTGGTGAGACTTCCAACCAGCGTGAGGTGCTAACCTCCACGCAACTTGATGACTTGGAGCTGCAGCTAGCGGTGGCGGATATCCTCTATCGCGACGTATTGGGCCTTACACCGCCCTTGCTTATGCAGCGCTACCAACGTGCAAATTTCATTATGGTGATTTTACGTGACGACCAAACACACGGTGGGCTGGCTTATGATGAAGTTGTACGTAGCCCCGCCGCCTCTGATTGTCATATTCGTATGTCTCTGGGAGGCGAGGTGGAGGCAGCTCGAAACGTAACTCCTGCACATGAGCTTTTCCATCTTTATCAAAACGCGCACATGATGTTCAAACAAGCGTGGTTGCACGAGGGGTTAGCGCGCTGGTCGGAAACATTATTGAGAGGTGATGCACAAAAGGGGCATCCCTTGCCTGCGGCTGTCGAGGCACTTGAGATGGTGATGCAAGAGAGCTATGACGCAGCGTCATTTTGGCAACGGCTGTTTTATCTAATTGATTCGCAAGGGGATGTATCTATCCCCGATGAGGTTAAAGATAAGCGCTATCACGATGGTAGCCAGGTAATCGCAGCAACGACGTTGTATGGGAGTGCCTTCCTTCCACAATTATTCTCCTCACTGAAGGAGGCGGGAGTATTGCTGGCTCGTCAAGAGCAGTGGCCTGTATATGGCTGGGCAGAGGCAGAGCAGCGTAGTCTGCGCCATAATGCGACCATCCTTTCCGCTGTGCATCATGCCGTTTCGACGTATATGCCGGTGGCCGACCAGCCGGACGAGTTACGTGCATTTATGCAACTTATTGAACCACTGATTGATTGATGAGCAACCTAGCGGCGCGAAGTGATAAGGGTGATAAAAACAAGATCCATGGCCATCAAGTCCGTGACTTAATGGCTGCGCTGGCCCGAGCGGTGCTGTGGCCATTTCGCTGGCGCGTGATCACTATCTTGTTGATGCAGGTCGCCATCCAGGTAATGCTGCTGGCAAGCTTGGTGCTCCCCTGGCAACTACTTCAAGTGTTGATAACCGGGCATAGCCGCATTGATGGTTGGGTTGTCGAGATGGGGGCTCGTAGTGACAAGATAGCGGTGCTCATCGTTTTGGCAGTACTCTGCTTTTGTGCCTATGCCTTGCTCAAATGGCGGGTTAAAAAAGCCATTGCCACTCTCTCTGCATCGATACTATGGCATTTGAATAAAACCCGCTTAGTCGCCAACCACAGATTACTTGGTAAACGTGTGCTGGGTGTTGTGATAGGTGCCTTATCATCCACGCTTATTGCGCTACTATTCTGTTTATTGATTGCGCTTTTGCACCCGCTGTTAGCGCTATTGGCCGTTGTCTGTGTCGTTGGTTTGGGGGTGGTCGTTGGTATTTACTATCGATTTGAAAGGGTGCAGAAAATCCAGGATATGCTTCAGGGTAATGTTCTTACCGTTATCAATATCAGCTTTGTATTGGGCTTTTTGATCATTGTACTGGATTACCTTAATGGCACTATGCGCCCGATCCTAACGCTTTTTATACTGCTGCTGGGGATGCGCCAATTAATGGCGGCAAGCGTCAATGGGTTAGTAAGTTTTTTAAGTATAATCAAGTATTTTCAACAGATTAACATGCTGCTTTTGCCACGCTGCCAGCAGGTATCGCTCTTTTCAACCACTGATTTTGTGCAACGTTTTGAGCAAATGGCTCTCAAACAGTGGCTGTTACCATGGCTGGTTGAGCGCGAGCACTGCGGCTGTGACAGCAATATTTTACAATGCCGTCTGTTACATGGACGTACGATAGCGCAAGTATTGGTTCGTGATACTGAGAGCAACGGTGCCCCGCGCTATATGTTGTTCAAGTGCTATGTGCCTGCTCGGGAGAATGAAGCACTTCATGAAACTGCGCTTTTGAACGAAGTAAACGGCTATTATCATGGTGCCATTCCCACTGTACCTGTTCTGTTGGACAGTGGCCGCTTGCCTTGGTGCTCTTTTGTGTTGTTGGCGTTGGGTGACAAACTTCCTCAGTGGAAAAATTCAGAAGAACGAAAGCCGTGGATGCATGAGTTGCGCCAATGCCTGCTGCATGTCCCTTTACCCGACGCTCTTATTGGGCAATACACAGCAACTTTTGCCTCATTACCCGAGTGGATGAAGAAGATAGACGCTGCGCATTTTGCATATTTGACCCAAGAGGATAAAGAGAGCTTTCAAGTTGAGCGGTTTATGCGTTTATGGCCACGAATGGTGGCTGCGGTGGAAAGAATCCCCAAATGCCTGACGGTGCAAAACCCGAGTAGTGCACGGATGGCAACCATAAACAGCCATATGCTTTTGATGGACTGGCAGGGCTGGGTCTATGACACGCTTGGGGCATACTGGCCGTTATCTGCAAAACTGCATGCCGAAGTGCTTGAAGTGATTGGCAACCAATGGGAGCACCCGAGTAGTCAACAAGATTGGTCTGAATTTAATACCCCCGCCATGGCGGCGAATTACGTTGCGCTGGCTGCTCGCGCGCATGAGTTTTGTCAGCGCTGCCACACGAATAACGATTCCGGAGCACTGAATATGGTTGCTGGGCTTCTAAAAGCCTACGAGGCAATCAGTCAGGAAGATTAATTAGTTCAGGCTTTGTTGAACTATTCTGACGGACGCTCAAATATCAACACGCCTCCGGTGTGCTCCAGACTCCTCTTCCTATCGCTTTGTCCGTATTGTCCACCGGTACAATATGAATTTGCCTTCATCAAGACTAGCCTTGTTCCACAATGCCGCTAATAGCCACTTTTATTAGGCCTTATTAAAGCGGCGACCCTTTAATTAAATCGCGGGTGGGGCATTACACATGGCAACGGCAACGGTTATCGCTATTTCAGGTCAAGCATGGGCACGTGGTGAAGACGGCAATCTACGCGAACTGCGTATTGGCGATGTTCTTCAGGAGGGCGAGACGCTCATCACCTCTGCGGACGGCCGTGTTGAGCTAGACTTTGCCGATGGAACTGGCGCTAACATTGTCGAAGGTGGCCAAGAAGTTGCTGTTACTCCCGAGCTTGATGTTGATGCGATTGTCACCACCGATGCCAGTGTTCAAGACGACGACCTTGAAGCGTTACTTGCTGCTCTTGACGACGAAGAAGGTGATCTCCTCGACCTCCTTGATGCGACTGCTGCCGGTGGAGGCGCCGGTGGCGGTGGTGGCGGTAGCGATTTCGTCCGCGTTGCACGTATCGCTGAAGAAACCGACCCGCTAAGTTTCGAGACTGCTGAAGGCGGCCTAGAAAGTACTGAGTTTGTTGAGTTTGGTGATGGCGCAGCGGCTGTCTCAGATGAGCTAGATGATACAGATGCTGACGCCGATGCCGACGCTGATGCAGATGCCGATGCGGACGCAGACGCTGACTCAGATGCAGACGCTGACTCAGATGCAGACGCTGACTCCGATGCAGACGCCGACGCAGATGCGGACGCAGACGCCGATGCAGACGCTGATGCTGATGCCGATGCGGACGCAGACGCTGACTCAGATGCAGACGCCGATGCAGATGCAGACGCCGACGCAGATGCTGATGCGGACGCAGACGCAGACGCAGATGCAGACGCTGATGCTGATGCTGATGCTGATGCTGATGCTGATGCTGATGCCGATGCGGATGCGGATGCGGACGCTGACTCAGATGCAGACGCCGATGCCGATTCAGACGCTGACTCCGATGCTGATGCCGACGCAGATGCTGACTCAGATGCAGACGCTGATGCGGACGCTGACGCCGATGCGGATTCAGATGCAGACGCTGATGCTGATGCAGATGCAGATGCAGATGCAGATGCAGATGCAGATGCAGATGCAGACGCCGATGCAGACGCTGATGCCGATGCGGACGCCGACGCTGACTCAGATGCAGACGCTGATGCGGATTCAGACGCCGATGCAGACGCTGATGCAGATGCAGATGCAGACGCTGATGCAGATGCAGATGCAGACGCAGACGCTGACGCAGATGCTGATGCAGACGCCGACGCCGACGCCGACGCTGATGCTGATGCGGATTCAGACGCTGATGCCGATGCCGATGCCGATGCCGATGCCGACGCAGATGCTGACGCCGATGCTGATGCGGATTCAGACGCCGATGCAGATGCGGATTCAGACGCCGATGCTGATGCGGATTCAGACGCTGATGCCGATGCCGATGCCGATGCCGACGCCGACGCAGATGCTGACGCCGATGCTGACTCAGATGCAGACGCCGATGCAGATGCGGATTCAGATGCAGACGCCGATGCCGATTCAGACGCTGACTCCGATGCTGATGCAGACGCAGATGCTGATGCAGACGCAGATGCTGATGCAGACGCCGATGCGGACGCTGACGCTGACGCCGATGCAGATGCGGATTCAGACGCCGATGCGGACGCTGACGCCGATGCAGATGCGGATTCAGACGCCGATGCGGACGCAGACGCTGACTCAGATGCAGATGCAGACGCTGATGCAGACGCAGATGCTGATGCGGACGCTGATGCAGATGCAGATGCAGACGCCGATGCGGACGCTGACTCAGATGCCGACGCAGACGCAGATGCTGATGCCGACTTAGAAGCCACTATCACCATCGACACCATCGCCGATGACGACGTGATCAATGCCGCTGAGTCTGAGCAGAACTTCACCGCTATTAGCGGCACGGTGGGCGGAGACGTGGTGGCGGGTGACCAAGTCACGTTGAGTGTCAATGGCAACAGCTACACCACTAACGTGGTCGACGATGGTGCGGGCAACCTTAGCTACAGCACTGCCGTGGCAACTGCCGATCTCATCGCAGACAATCGTGTGGAAGCGAGCGTGACTGCTACCGACGCGGCGGGTAACAGCGAGACCGCCACTGCCGCGCGGGATATCACGGTCGACACCGAGATCGCAGCGGGTATCACCATCGACACCATCGCCGGAGACGATGTGATCAACGCCGCTGAAGCCGCCGAAGCCAACACCACCATCACCGGCACGGTGAGCGGTGACGTAGTAGCGGGTGACCAAGTCACGCTGAGCGTGAACGGCAACAGCTACACCGGCGACGTAGTAGACGACGGCGCAGGTAACCTGGGCTACAGCATCGACGTGCTCACAGCGGATCTGATCGCCGACAATAGTGTGGAAGCGAGCGTGACCGCTACCGATGTGGCGGGTAACAGCGAGACCGCCACTGCCGTGCGGGATATCACGGTCGACACCGAGATCGCAGCGGGTATCACCATCGACACCATCGCTGAGGACGATGTGATCAACGCCGCGGAAGCCGCTGAAACCAATACCACCATTACCGGCACGGTGAACGGTGACGTAGTAGCGGGTGACCAAGTCACGCTGAGCGTGAACGGCAACAGCTACACCGGCGACGTAGTAGACGACGGCGCAGGTAACCTGGGCTACAGCATCGACGTGCTCACCGTGGATCTGATCGCTGACAATAGTGTGGAAGCGAGCGTGACCGTCTCCGACGCAGCGGGTAACAGCCAGACCGCCACCGCCACACGTGATTTTACGGTCGATACCGAGATTGCCGCGGGCATCACCATCGACACCATCGCCGATGACGACGTGATCAATGCTGCTGAAGCTGAGCAGAACTTCACAGCTGTCAGCGGTACGGTGAGCGGAGACGTGGTGGCGGGTGACCAAGTCACGTTGAGTGTAAATGGCAACAGCTACATCACTATCGTTGTCGATGATGGTGCGGGCAACCTAAGCTACAGCACGACCGTGGCAACCGCCGATCTGATCGCCGACAACAGTGTTGAAGCGAGCGTGACTGCTACCGACGCGGCGGGTAACAGCCAGACCGCGACCGAAACACGTGACATCACTGTCAACACCGACGCTAGCGCTACCATCATCATCGACACCCTTGCCGGTGACGACGTGATCAACGGCGACGAAGCCACCCAGACCATCAGCGTGACCGGCTCGGTCGGCGGCGACGCCAAAGCCGGCGATACCGTCACCCTGACCGTGGGTGACGACACCTTCACCGGCCAGGTAGCGGCAGACCTCACCTACGCCATCGACGTGCCCGGATCGGTGCTGGCCGAGAACGACAGCATCCGTGCGGAAGTCACCGGCGAAGACGCCGCCGGCAACCCCTACAGCGCCGAGGCCGACCGTGGCTACGGCGTGGACACCGACGCTAGCGCTACCATCACCATCGACACCCTTGCCGGTGACGACGTGATCAACGGCGAAGAAGCCGCCCAGACCATCAGCGTGACCGGCTCGGTCGGCGGCGACGCCAAAGCCGGCGACACCGTCACCCTGACCGTGGGTGACAACAGCTACGAAGGCACCGTGGGTGAAGACCTCACCTACGCCATCGACGTCCCGGGCAGCGTACTGGCCGACAACGACAGCGTGACTGCCGAAGTCACCGGCGAAGACGCCGCCGGCAACGCCTACAGCGCCGAGGCCGACCGTGGCTACGGTGTGGACACCGACGCCAGCGCTACCATCAGCATCGACACCCTTGCCGGTGACGACGTGATCAACGGTGAAGAAGCCACCCAGACCATCAGCGTGACCGGCTCGGTCGGCGGCGACGCCAAAGCCGGCGATACCGTCACCCTGACCGTGGGTGACGACACCTTCACCGGCCAGGTAGCGGCAGACCTCACCTACGCCATCGACGTGCCCGGATCGGTGCTGGCCGAGAACGACAGCATCCGTGCCGAAGTCACCGGCGAAGACGCCGCCGGCAACGCCTACAGCGCTGAAGCTGATCGCGGCTACGGCGTCAACCTGGACGCTTCCGCCACGATCACCATCGACACTCTCGCCGGTGACGACGTGATCAACGGTGAAGAAGCCACCCAGACCATCAGCGTGACCGGCTCGGTCGGCGGCGACGCCAAAGCCGGCGATACCGTCACCCTGACCGTGGGTGACGAGAGCTACAGCGGCCAAGTGGACGCCGACGGCAACTACGCCATCGACGTGCCCGGATCGGTGCTGGCCGAGAACGACAGCGTGACTGCCGAAGTCACCGGCGAAGACGCCGCCGGCAACGCCTACAGCGCCGAGGCCGACCGTGGCTACGGCGTCAACCTGGACGCTTCCGCCACGATCACCATCGACACCCTCGCCGGTGACGACGTGATCAACGGCGAAGAAGCCACCCAGACCATCAGCGTGACCGGCTCGGTCGGCGGCGACGCCAAAGCCGGCGATACCGTCACCCTGACCGTGGGTGACGAGAGCTACAGCGGCACCGTGGGTGAAGACCTCACCTACGCCATCGACGTGCCCGGATCGGTGCTGGCCGAGAACGACAGCATCCGTGCCGAAGTCACCGGCGAAGACGCCGCCGGCAACGCCTACAGCGCCGAGGCCGACCGTGGCTACGGTGTGGACACCGACGCCAGCGCTACCATCAGCATCGACACCCTTGCCGGTGACGACGTGATCAACGGTGAAGAAGCCACCCAGACCATCAGCGTGACCGGCTCGGTCGGCGGCGACGCCAAAGCCGGCGATACCGTCACCCTGACCGTGGGTGACGACACCTTCACCGGCCAGGTAGCGGCAGACCTCACCTACGCCATCGACGTCCCGGGCAGCGTACTGGCCGACAACGACAGCGTGACTGCCGAAGTGACCGGCGAAGACGCCGCGGGCAACGCCTACAGCGCCGAGGCCGACCGTGGGTACGGTGTGGACACCGACGCTAGCGCTACCATCAGCATCGACACCCTCGCCGGTGACGACGTGATCAACGGCGAAGAAGCCACCCAGACCATCAGCGTGACCGGCTCGGTCGGCGGCGACGCCAAAGCCGGCGACACCGTCACCCTGACCGTGGGTGACAACAGCTACGAAGGCACCGTGGGTGAAGACCTCACCTACGCCATTAACGTGCCTGGGTCTGTGCTGGCCGAGAACGACAGCGTGACTGCCGAAGTCACCGGCGAAGACGCCGCCGGCAACGCCTACAGCGCCGAGGCCGACCGTGGCTACGGTGTGGACACCGACGCCAGCGCTACCATCAGCATCGACACCCTTGCCGGTGACGACGTGATCAACGGTGAAGAAGCCACCCAGACCATCAGCGTGACCGGCTCGGTCGGCGGCGACGCCAAAGCCGGCGATACCGTCACCCTGACCGTGGGTGACGACACCTTCACCGGCCAGGTAGCGGCAGACCTCACCTACGCCATCGACGTCCCGGGCAGCGTACTGGCCGACAACGACAGCGTGACTGCCGAAGTGACCGGCGAAGACGCCGCCGGCAACGCCTACAGCGCCGAGGCCGACCGTGGCTACGGCGTGGACACCGACGCCAGCGCTACCATCAGCATCGACACCCTCGCCGGTGACGACGTGATCAACGGCGAAGAAGCCACCCAGACCATCAGCGTGACCGGCAGTGTGGGCGGCGACGCCAAAGCAGGCGATACCGTCACCCTGACCGTGGGTGACGAGAGCTACAGCGGCCAAGTGGACGCCGACGGCAACTACGCCATCGACGTGCCCGGATCGGTGCTGGCCGAGAACGACAGCGTGACTGCCGAAGTCACCGGCGAAGACGCCGCCGGCAACCCCTACAGCGCCGAGGCCGACCGTGGCTACGGTGTGGACACCGACGCCAGCGCCACCATCACCATCGACACCCTTGCCGGTGACGACGTGATCAACGGCGAAGAAGCCACCCAGACCATCAGCGTGACCGGCAGTGTGGGCGGCGACGCCAAAGCAGGCGATACCGTCACCCTGACCGTGGGTGACGAGAGCTACAGCGGCCAAGTGGACGCCGACGGCAACTACGCCATCGACGTGCCCGGATCGGTGCTGGCCGAGAACGACAGCGTGACTGCCGAAGTCACCGGCGAAGACGCCGCCGGCAACCCCTACAGCGCCGAGGCCGACCGTGGCTACGGCGTGGACACCGACGCTAGCGCTACCATCAGCATCGACACCCTTGCCGGTGACGACGTGATCAACGGTGAAGAAGCCACCCAGACCATCAGCGTGACCGGCTCGGTCGGCGGCGACGCCAAAGCAGGCGATACCGTCACCCTGACCGTGGGCGACGACACCTTCACCGGCCAGGTAGCGGCAGACCTGACCTACGCCATCGACGTGCCCGGATCGGTGCTGGCCGACAACGACAGCATCCGTGCCGAAGTCACCGGCGAAGACGCCGCCGGCAACGCCTACAGCGCCGAGGCTGATCGCGGCTACGGTGTGGACACCGACGCCAGCGCTACGATCACCATCGACACCCTCGCCGGTGACGACGTGATCAACGGTGAAGAAGCCACCCAGACCATCAGCGTGACCGGCTCGGTCGGCGGCGACGCCAAAGCCGGCGATACCGTCACCCTGACCGTGGGCGACGACACCTTCACCGGCCAGGTAGCGGCAGACCTGACCTACGCCATCGACGTGCCCGGCTCTGTGCTGGCCGACAACGACAGCATCCGTGCGGAAGTCACCGGCGAAGACGCCGCCGGCAACCCCTACAGCGCCGAGGCTGATCGCGGCTACGGCGTGGACACCGACGCTAGCGCTACCATCAGCATCGACACCCTTGCCGGTGACGACGTGATCAACGGTGAAGAAGCCACCCAGACCATCAGCGTCACCGGCTCGGTCGGCGGCGACGCCAAAGCCGGCGATACCGTCACCCTGACCGTGGGCGACGACACCTTCACCGGCCAGGTAGCGGCAGACCTGACCTACGCCATCGACGTGCCCGGCTCTGTGCTGGCCGACAACGACAGCATCCGTGCGGAAGTCACCGGCGAAGACGCCGCCGGCAACCCCTACAGCGCCGAGGCTGATCGCGGCTACGGCGTGGACACCGACGCCAGCGCTACGATCACCATCGACACCCTCGCCGGTGACGACGTGATCAACGGCGAAGAAGCCACCCAGACCATCAGCGTGACCGGCTCGGTCGGCGGCGACGCCAAAGCAGGCGATACCGTCACCCTGACCGTGGGCGGCGAGAGCTACAGCGGCCAAGTGGACGCCGACGGCAACTACGCCATCGACGTGCCCGGCTCTGTGCTGGCCGACAACGACAGCATCCGTGCGGAAGTCACCGGCGAAGACGCCGCCGGCAACCCCTACAGCGCCGAGGCGGATCGCGATTATGGTGTTGATGCTGCCCCAGAGGCTGAGGGCGGACAAGTAACAGGTGAGGAAGACACCGCTTTAATACTGAAATGGAGTGATTTTAATATCACTGACGATTCACCTGTTGCTGAACAGGGAATTGTAATTACCGATTTGCCTGCCTCTGGAACATTGGAGTTCAAAGATGCCAGTGGGCAGTGGCAGAGCGTGGCTGTGGATGCAAACTTCAGCAGAGCGGAAATAGATGCTGGGCAATTGCGCTTTATGCCAGAGGCTAATGAGTCAGGCTTCGATAGCTATGATGGCGAGGGGGTAGGAAACCAGGAAGCTAACTATGCTCAGTTACAGTTCCGTCCCATCGATGGTCACAATGAAGGAGCTGAAGCTACCCTCGCGATTGACATTGTGCCTGTTGCCGATGCACCCACTGTTTCTGTATCACTGGGTGACACACTTGAGTCGGTACGAGCCTCCGTCATTAAGGTTGAGCATGGCAGCACTACTATTACCATTGAGGGCACTGAAATCAGTGCTGAAGGAATCAGTGGTCAAGTTATCAAACCACCGTTTAGTGATGGCAACCTCAACCCAGGTAGTGCCAATAATACTAATGGTGCTGATGTTATAGCGCTCATCGGTGACTTCAATAAACTAGTGAATGGTAACCAAGCTGTAAACTCGATCAATGGTGATGATAAGGACTATGTTTACTTAAATAAGGCGTTAACGAGCTATGCCGTTAATTTAGGCGAGCAGCATCAAAACTCTGGGTATGACGGAACGATTACCGATTTGGCCACTGGTGTGACCATTAGTGTCAATAACATCCGCGGGATCATATTTGGCGATGGCTCCACTATGTTGCCCAGTGATGCGACTACCACGATTACCCAAACCGGCTATGACATTATCGAGGTCGAACTCTCTGCCCTGTTAACTGATACTGACGGCAGTGAGGTGCTTTCGGATATTATTTTGACGGACATCCCAGCTGGAGTTGAACTGACCGGTGAGGGCGTCGTTATGCAACCGGATGGCAGCTGGCTGGTGGCTAATCCTACTGGGGAGAGCATCGACCAGTTGACGTTGACGATGAAAGTGCCTGTGAGTGTCGGAGCATTTGATATCACGGCTACGGTAACTTCCAGCGAGATATACGAAGATGCCGCTGGAGACCAGCAAGTCATCGACAGTGAAACAAGCACTGATACCACCGCCGTGGAGCAATACAATATTGTGGTAGGTTCGCCAGGCGGTGATAGCATCACGGGTACCAGTGCAAATGACATCATTATTGGTGATGTTGCTGGTCTGCAGTTGGTGCCAGGTGAAAACTACAACCTGGCGTTCATGGTGGATACATCGGGCAGTATGTCGAATGCCGATATTGCCAATGCTAAGGCATCACTGACCGAAGTGTTCAATACCCTTAAAGAGAGCGTCGGCGAGGATAATGCCGGCACAGTAAACATCTTCTTGGTGGAGTTCGATACCCAGGCAGGGAGAAATGTCAGTGTTGATTTGTCGGATCCACAAGCGCTGTCGAAGCTGCAAACAGTGCTGGATGGCTTCCAACAAGGTGGTGGTACTAACTATGAAGATGTCTTTAAAACGACTGCCAACTGGTTCTATACGGATTCTGTCCAGGCCAATTCCGGCACTAACATGACCTATTTTATAACCGACGGTTTACCGACATATTACCAGGCTAAGGAAAAAGAGAGTGCGGTGGTGGGCTCCAGAGGAGGGAATCGCTGGAATCTTAATATCGATGACATTGATTACACACCTGGCCAAGCATACTCAATGAATATCGATGGCCAGATGAGAGAGGTCATCGATACAAGTGGCAATGTGCAACAGTGGACTCATAGTTCTGGATGTGGCGGTGGAAGTTGGAGTAGCAGTATTATCGGTCAGGTAAGGCCTGAGGGCGACGGTACATACGAAATTTCTGAACTTGCTGGTGACGGCAGAAGTACTACACAGACGGTTGCACAGAATTCATTGGAAGCCTTTGCACTGCTGGATGGTAAGTCCTCGGTCAATGCCATTGGTTTGGGTGGCAGCTTGAACGAAAGTAATCTTCAGGCATATGACTCTGATGGCATCGTTCAGTCGAACATCAATCCGGAGCAGCTCGCTGATGCTATTCTGGGTGAAAATGTTCAGTTGCCTTCTGGCAATGACACAATTTCCGGTGGTGAGGGCAATGATGTTCTGTTTGGAGATCAGATTACCTTTGCTGGGATTGAAGGTAACGGCTTGCCCGCTATTAAGGCTTATATTGCAGGCCAGTTGGGCCTTGCAGACTCTAACCAAGTTACTGCTGAGCAGATCCATACATACATTACCAATAATCATGGAGAGTTTAATAACTCCACGGGTACCGTTGGTAACGATATTCTAATCGGCGGTGATGGGGATGACATTCTATTTGGGCAAGGTGGCAATGATACGCTGGTAGGGGGAGCTGGTGATGACATTATGTATGGCGGTAACGGCGCCAATACCTTTGTATGGGATTCGAGCGATGAAGGGACTGAGCAGACACCCGCTGTAGATCAGGTCATGGACTTCAATATGGGGCAGTTTGGCGCCGACTCTGCGGCCGATCGATTGGATATAGCGGATCTTCTGCAAGGGGAAAATGCGGAAAACCTGGATCAGTACATTAAAGCAGAACAGCAGGGCGCTGATACTGTACTGCATGTTAAATCTGATGGTGGGTTAGCCGCAGATGGTAGTAATGCGGATCAGCGTATCGTATTGAAGGATGTGGAGATGCCGCAAGGTGGCAACTCTTCGGACTTTATTCAAAGTATGTTGGATGATGGCCAACTTAAGATAGATCAATAATTAGTACGACTGAGCGATAAAAAATGCCCCATACTCTTCGTGTGGGGCTTTTTCAATTGTGAAGGGGGCAATATGTACTTTGATGAGATACAGCTTTTGCGCTGGATGAAAGGCGATAAATTAGCAGTCGAATATATAGAAATGATTTGCGATATCGCTCATAAATGGGACGATTTGATCGATAAAGATAAAGTGCTTAGTGATGAAGAAATTAATAAGCTCTTTTTTGATGTGCTGATTAAACTTCCAAGAAATACTTTCTATCGCAAGAATTTTGAACACTTGAACTCAGTGCTAATGAATGCTATTTCGAACTGGCAAATTGCGACGCAAATGGAGCGTGAGGGTGGCGATTATGAAAAAAGTATCGCTTTTATCTTGCGGTCTTCCTATGTTGATCTGATTACGCAAGCAGCTTTGCTGTGTGGTGGCAACCAGTGGGCTAGTAAAGTAGGTTCCGAGGCACGCGCGATCACACACAGCGAAACCTACGAAGGTTATTTGAAGAATCTCGATCTTGAGAAAAATGCCAGAACATCGCAAAAGTAGTTTTACAGTAAGTCGGAAAATTTGGCTTTATAAAATGGGGTTATAGATAATGCTCTACATCAAACGCAATACATCCGGCGAGATCGCGATGCTCAGCAAAGAACCAACGGCCGAGTGCATCGAAGCGATCGCCCCTAATTCACCTGAGGTGCTGGCTTTTCTTGCCGACCAGCCGGAATCTTCTGCGAACTTTATCGCCTCTGATTTGGCGTTTGTTAGGGTGGTCGAGGATATTCTGGAGGTGTTACTGAGCAAGGGTATTATCACCTTCACTGATCTGCCGGAAGCCGCCCAGGCGAAAGTGATGGAGCGTAAATCGCTGCGGTCAAAAAATGATGTGGGGCTGCTAAGCGACGACGACACTATCTAGGTTGTATATCTCAGTCGCCGCCGTTCAAGTCTATTTGTTAGGCACGTACGCCTGGCCCGGTGGCGCCATCGACACCCACGCGGAACAAACAGGCGATCTCCTCCTCGTCTGCAACCCCTTCTCCTATCACCTGAATACCCAGTGAATGGCAGAGCGTGGCCATGCCGCGCACAATGGTTTGCTGCTCATTTGAAGCATGCAGTTGGTGAATAAGACTGCTATCCATTTTTAGGTAAGCAAGCCCTACATCGTGCAAGTCTGCCAGTTTGGTGAACTCTGCCCCTACGTGCTCTATACCGAATGCGCAGCCAAGCGGTCGTAAGGCCGTACATAGCCCCCGTAAGCTGCCAATCGCGTGGGTGCTAAGGGTGGCGGGCACTTCAAAGCAGAGCTGCTTGGCCAGTAAGGGGTGTGCTACCAACAGCGTGCGCAGGTCATTAACAAACTGCGTATTAGTGATAGACGCCGCAGAGAGGTTAATCCCTACCGGTTTAAGGTCATCTTCTAGATTCGTGAGCGCTTTTTTGACCACGGCTAAATCGAGCGCTGGCTCCATTTCAAAGCGGGTAATCCAGGGAATAAAGACACCGGCGGTTTGCCAATTCCCGCCTAGCAGTAAGCGGGCCGGGCATTCGTAATGGATGATCTCTCCCTGGGCGTCCACGACGGGGAAGTACGCTAACTCCGGGCCTACCAGAATGGCTGCTTCCAGCGCATTTCGCCATTCGGCATGGCTGCTATAGAGGGAGACACGCTTGCGCTGCCGTACAACTACCTGTTCAAAGGAAGTTAAGCTTTCGGCCTGTGCCAAGGCGTCATCCAGGGTGGCTAAAAGCGTGCCGCGTTCATCATGCGCTGCATAAGGCACAATGGCCGTTGGCAAGTACACCTTGGCCTCGGGCGCCGTGGCGGCAACCTCGGCCAACACGGCCATCACTTGGATTCTAAGCTCCTCGACATCGTCCATAAGCGGCAGCATAAAGATAAAATCACTGCCGTTAAGGCGGCCTACCATCGGCTCTGCCGACACACTGTCCAAATGCCCCAGTTGGCTAACGAGGGCGCTCAATAGTTGGTCGGTGGCGGCGTAACCGAGTTGCTCGTTGAGTGTTTCTAAGGCCTGAACGCGAACCATGACCAGCATACCTGTTGATCGAGCGTCCTCACTGTTGAGTTGAGATGCAAGCTTGCCCATAAATACGTCACGATTTAGTGCGCCGGTGACACGGTCATGCTGTAAATGCCGACGTAATTCATCCAGCTTATGGCTTTCTTGACTGAGCATCTGATGGACATTGGCCGATAGCACGTTCATTGCTTGAGTGACTTGGCGTAACTCCAGGGTGCGTGGCTCTTTAATGGTGGTGAAACGACGCGCGCTGATATCTTGTGCCTGCGTGACAACGCGGGAAAGGGGATGCTTAATACCACGAACAATCACGGTAGCAATTGCTAAGCTGATCACCCCGGCGAGTAAAAACCAAGCAGCGAGTTCCAGCATGCTGCGCCATAAAGAGGTGTAGGCAAAACTGTGTTGGCTCTCAAGCTCCAACGTACCGTACTGTCGCCAGCCATCTTGAATCGTCGCTGTGCCGCTGGGCACATCAAACTCAATAAGCTGACGAAACCAGGCGGGCACATCGCCACTATACTCTTCGGCGGAGCGTTCAATAAGTACGCTATCGTCCGTATCGCGCAGGGTGATTCGGCGGTAGTACCCGGTGTCAAATTGAGCTGCGATTAGCAGTTCGAGGGTGACAAGGTCTTTATCGAGCTGGCTCATGGAAAGCGCCAAAGCGGTAGCATTGTCTTCATTCTTAATACGCACTTCCTGCTCGATATAATCGCGGCTAGAGGTAATGCTAATGGCGAGACTACCCATGAACGACAGCAGCAGCAGGGCGATAATGGCAATCCAAAGTTGTTTGATAAGTGACATCGTGCCAATTCCTCTTAAATGAAACCCTGGGTTTGCATACGTTCAATGACGTTGCGCCAGCGTGATAGCCGAGCCAATGGGTCTGCGCGGGATTCAGAAGAACCACCTGCCCAAAGTCCATCGCTATTAAAACTAAACAGTGGGTCGAGATCAGTCCGCTGAGAGGCAGGGGTGATCGACGGTACAATATTGTCTAGCACCAACGGTTCTGCATCCGGGGTCGAGTAATAGCCCAGCACCATGTGGGCTTGGGTAATTTGACTACGCCCGATGCGCGCACGGACATAAATCATGCGTAGGTACTGACTAGTAATGCCTAATTGTTTAAGGGTAATGTACTTGGCAATGGAGTAATCCTCGCAATCTCCCTGGCCTTTACCCATTGCTTCCAAAGGCGTAGCCCAATAATCCTCTTGCCCCCACACCTGGATATCGTCAATCCACCGGATGCGGCGATTAAAGAAGTCATTAACCCCACGCAGCTTGGCTTGAACGTCTTGGTTTTGTAGCTGTTGAAGCAGGTTAAACCACTCCTCTAATACGGACAAACCAGCCCGCCCATACTGTTGCTGCATGCTTTGGCGTAGGCGTTGTGGATCAAACGCTGCGGCAGGCGTTGGATGAATGCCAAGACCTGCGCCTAACCAAAGCGCGCCGACTGTTGCTAAGAACTGTCGACGCGAGAATGCAGGAGGGCTGTGATGAGAGGGTGCAGGCATGAGTCGCCGTTAATAACCGCCAAATTGAGGTTAAGATTACAAGCTGGCGGGTTGAAGTGCTACACCTCTCAGTCAAAAGGGTGGCGCTAGTTGCTTATTGAGTCGCTGCCTGCTGCGTCGTTTCTAACTGTCGCTCAACAAGAGGCTCCAAAAGTTGTTCAAGTTCGGGCCACACATTCTCCAAAATAATAGGCTGCGCATCGGCGGTAGGATGAATGCCATCGCTCTGCATTAGCGCGTCATCAAGGGCGATATCGGCAAGTAAAAAGGGTACTAATGAGACGTCATACTCTTCTGCCAGCGAGTAAAAGACACCGGTAAAGGCATCCCGGTACGCTTGGCCATAATTGGGCGGGATATCGATTCCCAGTAGCAGTACCTGAGCACCTGCATCCTGGCTCTGCTCAATCATGCTGGCTAGGTTCGCCTGCATTTGATTGGGTGGTAAGCCGCGCAGCCCATCGTTGCCGCCCAGTTCAATAAGAACAATATCCGGCTGCCGCTGTCCGATAATCTCAGAGAACCTTTGCAGACCCCCGGATGTGGTCTCACCGCTAATGCTGGCATTAATAACGTGCACCTCGCCTTCTAAACGTTCTGCTAGCAGGTTCACCCAGCCCTCTTCACGTTCTATGCCGTACGCGGCGCTTAAACTATCGCCCATCACCAATAGGGTGGGGCCAGTGTCTGCATTAACAGGCTCTGCGTTGATAGACGGTGAGGCAACGGTGACTATCAGCAGCACCAGCCATCCGGTTACCATACGGTTCAGTCCATGCCATGCCACAGGGATGCCACGCTTCATGTCTTACTCCTCAAATTCCAGTTCTTCAAATTCCAGCTCCTCAGATCAAACTGCGAATTCATCTATCGATAAAACAGTGTCAAGCGAGTCACCCCAGGGCAAGCGCCAGCCTACTACCGACAACCAAGCGGTTAACGATGTTCCCCTAGGCGCTGTTAGGCCGCCTGTACTGCACGCAGATAAGCTGTCTAAAAAAGTCACCAGTGGTGAACGCTCGCTCACCATCTTACACGACCTATCGCTGAGCGTAGCGGCGGGGGAGAGCGTCGCCATTTTGGGTAAAAGCGGCGCAGGTAAATCAACACTGCTGGGCCTGCTGGCCGGTCTTGATACTCCAAGTGACGGCGAGCTAACGCTATTTGGCCACGCGCTAAGCCGTTTGGATGAGGATGGGCGTGCAGCACTGCGTGCCGGACGCGTCGGCTTTGTGTTCCAGAACTTTCAACTGCTGCCCACTTTGAGCGCACTTGAAAACGTCATGCTGCCCCTTGAGCTGTCGCCCCGGGCTGGGGAGACGCATACCGCTGCTCAGTGGTTAGAGCGCGTGGGTCTTGGCGAGCGGGTGAATCACTTACCCAAACAGCTTTCCGGGGGCGAGCAGCAACGTGTTGCCGTAGCCCGTGCTTTCGTTACCGACCCTGAGCTGGTATTCGCCGATGAACCCACTGGCAATCTGGATCCTGACACTGGTGCGCAAGTCATTGATCTGCTCTTCCAACTTAACAGGGAGGCGGGCACCACGCTTATTCTGGTTACCCACGACCACGCTCTGGCGCGGCGCTGTGATCGTTGCTTGCGTTTAGATCATGGCAAGTTAGAAGCCGTACTTGAAAACATCGAGCCAACCGCAGTGTCGATTGATGAGGATGGGCGATGAGTGATGTGAATTGGCGCTTGGCGATGCGCAGCCTTAAGCGAGATCTGCGCGCTGCTGATGTGCGTGCGCTGTTTATTGCCTTGGTATTGGCCGTGGCAGCCTCCACCATGATCGCGTTTTTTCTAGACCGTTTAGAGCGCGGTTTGGAGCGCCAGGCGGGGCAGATGCTGGGTGGCGACCTAGTGCTAGAGCAGCGTGATCCGTTTTCCGAGGAGCTGCGCGAACGTTTGGAGAGCGCGGGCTTTGTCCTTAGCGACCAGATAGATCTGGTATCGATGATTAGCCGCGATGGCCGTTTTCAGCCCGCCAGCTTAAAAGCCGTGGATGATGTCTACCCACACTACGGGGTCTCCTACGTCGATTTTGGCAATGGCACTGAGCAAATAGCCTCTGGCCCGCCGCCGGGAGAGGCATGGGCTGACCCGCGACTGATGGAGCTGGTCGAGATCGAGCTGGGCGACCGGGTGCAAGTGGGGCAAACCGAACTGACCGTTAGTGGGATTATTGAGCGCGAAGCGGATCAGTCCGGTGGGTTTGGTAATTTTAATCCGCGCCTGATGATGAACACGGCGGATGTCGAGGCCACGGGCCTGGTTCAGGAGGGCTCGCGGATTGAGTTTGAAATTTTAGCTGCGGGCGCTCCTGCAGCGCTGGATCAAGTGCAAGGGCTGCTGGCCGAGCTCCGCCGCGACGGGGTAGAAGTACGCGATGTGCGCGTTGACCGCCCCCAGCTAGGCAATGCATTACAACGAGCAGAAAGCTACCTGGGGTTAGCCGGTTTAGCGGCGGTGCTGCTAGCGGGCGTGGCCGTGGCAATGTCAACCCGCCGCTATGTGGAGCGTCACCTGGATACCGCTGCGCTGTTACGCTGCTTTGGTGCCAGTCAGCGTCAGTTAGTGACCATTTTTACCCTTCAGTTACTCGGTTTGGCACTGGTCGCGGCAGCGATCGGAGCGCTGCTTGGGCTGCTTGGCCAAGCGGTACTGATCTGGCTGTTGGTGAGCTTTCTTCCCATGACACTCCCGCCGCCGGGGTTAATGCCCCTAGGACTAGGAGTATTCACAGCCCTTGCTGTGTTAGTTGGCTTTGCAGGGCCAACGCTGCTGCGTATCAAACAAGTCAGCGCCTTAAAAGTACTGCGTCGTGAGCTTGATCCACTGCCGCCTTCGGCCTGGCTGGTCGTGGGCGTAGCAAGTGTCGTGTTTGGCGGGCTGCTTTGGCTCTACTCGGGCAGCCTGCCACTGGCAATCGGGTTGTTAATCGGTGGTGCGCTTTTGCTGGGTGTGCTGTGGATGATTAGCGCGCTGCTACTTAATGGCCTTCTACGTGTTGTGCAGCGATTCTCTGGGAGTAGTGAGTGGTCACAGGCGCTGAGACTCGGTGGCCGCCAGTTGGCGCGCAGGCGTCAAGCGGGGCTTGGGCAATTGCTGGCCTTTTCGGTCACCTTCTTTGCCATGGCAATGATTGTCTTGGTGCGCGGTGATTTGCTAAGCACCTGGCAGGATCAACTGCCCGAAAATACGCCCAACTATTTTGCTATCAATATTCAGCCCTCTGAGCGTGACCCCTTTGAAGCCGCGGTTTCGCCGCGAGTGGAAACCCAAAGCACCCTCTACCCGATGGTGCGTGGCCGAGTGATTGCTATTAATGATCAGCCGCCGAGAGACGCCGTACCGCCGGATGCGCGGGGCGACAACTCGTTACGCCGAGAACTCAACCTCACCTGGCAATCAGATGTGCCAGAAGGCAATCAAGTGGTGGCCGGCGAGTGGTTCTCAGCCGCGCAAACGGAGGGCGACGCAAGTCGAGGCTGGATGGGCGCCGTCGATGCCACGCCCCAAGCGGCCCCGGTGCCTATTTCGGTGGAAGATGGATTGGCTGAAAGGCTTGGTTTGGGGATTGGCGACGAGATGACGTTCTCGGTAGGTAGCGACGAAATCACTACCCAAATCACCAGCCTGCGCAGCCTGAATTGGGATAGCTTTCAGCCTAATTTCTTTGTCATCTTCCCGCCGGGCGTGCTGGAGCAGTTTGGCCATAGCTACCTTACCGCTTTTCATCTACCGGAGGCGGAGCAGGGGCTTATTCGGGAGTTGATCACCGATTTCCCCGGCGTCTCGTTGCTTAACGTGGATGCGATTTTAGGCCAGGTGCGGGATGTGCTCGCCCAGGTCACTCGGGCGGTAGAGCTGGTGCTCGCTTTGGTACTACTGGCAGGCATTAGCGTGCTGTATGCCGCGCTGACCGCAAGCCTTCCGATGCGCGCCCATGAAAGCGGTCTGCTGCGCGTATTTGGCGCAGGCAGCCGGATGATTTCGCGGGTTCAGGGGGCTGAATACGCGCTGTTGGGTTTTGCCAGTGGTTTGATGGGCGCGATGCTGGCAGAGCTAACCTCGGCCGTACTGTATATTTACCTGCTGGATCTCACCCCGCGTTTGCATCTGGGGCTATGGGTCTTACTGCCCATTGGCGGGGCGCTGTTGATCGGTGTCATTGGACACGCGCTTTCGCGAGGTTTGCGTCGTCAGGCACCGGCAGCCAGCCTGGGGCTATTGGGTGAGGCTTAGTGATCATGAACTTATTTAGCTAACCAGAAACCGACGACGGTGGCGCTGATGACAGCAACAAAAAAGACCAGATTACGGGCGCGAGTATCACGACGTGGTTTCATAACGGCACCAATGCAGTGTTAAGTACAAGGTTGAAGTAAAATATGCCTAGCATGGTAACGTTTGTCGTCTGCGCCGTCATCTTACTGATCCAGTGACGTGTCCGTTCGGTTAGGATCATTAGCTGTTTATTCAGGACTGCTATTTATGCCCCACAACACTCCGGCGACGCACTCTGTTGCGCCAAAGCCGCTTTCCCTTGCTCAAGGACGCCTAGGGGGGCTGAGCTGGGGGCGTGCTGACGCCCCAACCTGGTTGGCTTTACATGGCTGGCTGGATAATGCCGCCAGCTTTACTCGTCTAGCCCCGCCGTTGGTCGAGGCGTTGAATATTCGTATTGTGGCGCTGGATTTTCGCGGCCACGGCCATTCGGCACACGCGCCATCTGGTGGTGACTATGCGCTTTGGGACTATTGCCACGACGTACTGGACGCCATGGACTCCCTAAACCTGGAGCAAACCAGCTTGCTGGCCCACTCTATGGGCGCGGCAGTGGCCTGCCTGCTTGCCGCTTCGCTGCCAGAGCGAGTCGAGCGGCTAACGCTGATTGATGGGCTCGGTGCGCTCAATACGCCTATTGAAGAGACCGCTAGTCAACTGCGCAAGGGGTTAATCGCCTATCGTCGGCCGCTTTCGCGGGCACCGCGTTACCCCGATATCGAGAGTGCCGTTGCCGCACGGGTTGCTGGTGGGGTCACGCCGTTGGATAGCATCACGGCAACGCCGTTGGTGGAGCGGAATACCCAGCCTACCGCCGATGGCCATGTGCAAATGCGCACTGACAGCCGACTACTGAAGCCTTCCCTGGTGCGCTTTACCCCGGAACAGGTGCTATCACTGCTGGCAGCCATTAACGCTCCGATGCTATTAATTGAAGGAGAGCAGGGGATTTTGGGGAACGAAAATGGGCCCAAGAGGCGCGGCAAGTGGTCAAAGGGTTAACCCGTCAGGTGCTCAGCGGCGGCCATCACTTACACTTGGAGCCCAGAGCAGTGGCGCAAGTTGCCTCGGTTATCGGCGGTCACTGGGGTAACTCCGGTTCCGTCTAGGGAAGGAACGTAGTATGAATGAATTGGCATATTTGAGTAGTGGCAAAAAGGTCGCACTGGTGCTGGGCAGCGGTGGCGCCCGCGGCTACGCCCATATCGGTGTGATTGAAGCGCTGGAGGCGCGAGGGTTTGAGATCGTTGCGGTATCCGGGTGTTCAATGGGCGCCGTGATCGGCGGTATTTACGCCGCTGGTAAGCTACCTGAATACCGCGACTGGGTGTGTCAACTCGACTACCTGGATGTGCTCAAACTGGTGGATGTCACCTGGAACTCTATGGGGGCGATGCGTGCCAGCAAAGTCATGAGCAAACTGGAGGCACTGGTCGGCGATATTCTCATCGAAGACCTGCCGATCCCCGTCACTACGGTAGCGACAGACCTGGTGCGACAGCGGGAAGTGTGGTTTCAAAGTGGCCCCTTGCTGCAGGCGATTCGTGCCTCCATGGCCGTACCGGGCGTTATCACCCCGGTTCATCTTGGCGATCAGGTGCTGGTGGACGGCGGGCTGCTCAACCCACTGCCGATCATGCCTATGGTCGCCGCCCACCAGGCGGATTTTGTGGTCGCAGTTAATGTGACTGCCCATAGCCCATTGCCGGTGACCTTAGAGGAGTTACTGCCTAAAGAGGAGGAAACCGCCGATAGTCGCACCCAAAGTGAGATCGACCGTGATCAACGCATGGGGCGCTGGATCGGCGATGTGCGCGCCGCTACGCAAAAACTGTGGGCAGGTCTTGGTGCTAATGTCGATGTCGCAAACGGGGAGGGCGACGACGAAGAGCTAGAGGAAACCACTGAAGCGCGCGGTAAGCGCGAGTGGAGCAAGCTAGATATGATTTTGGAGTCGTTTGATATTACCCAGGCGGCGTTGGCCAAATACAAGGTGGCAGGGTACCCGCCCGATGTGCTGATCGAAATCCCCAAAACGGTGTGTAGCACTTATGAATTTTACCGGGGCCGAGACTTGATTCGGCTTGGCCGTCATTTGGCGGATGAAGCGCTGGAGCGACGCATGCCCAGCATTGCGTCCGACGCAACCGAGTAGAGGGCTATTGGCCCCGCTTGCGGAGTAATATATACACCGCCCCGGTGCCGCCATCAATATCGATGGCCGAGCAGAATGCCAGCACTCCCGGCCACTCCCGCAGCCAAGCGTTGGTATGGCTTTTGAGCACAGGAAAATCCGCCGTAGTGCCCCAGGCTTTGCCGTGCACCACCAGTACGCAGCGCAGACCCTGGCTAGCCGAATCGCGTAAAAAGCTCTCTAACTCCGCACGCGCCTCCTCCAGGGTATAGCCATGCAGATCAAGCCCCGCTTGCCACGCCGTTTGGCCGCGTTTTAACTGGCTAAATGTGCGCCACGGCAAGTCGGGCACGCTGAACTCAAGATACTCGGAGGGGCGCACGGCTTCCACCCGGCCATCCGAGGTGCGTCCACTGGATTGGGGGGGACTGCTTTCTATTGCCGCATGGCGCCGCGCCTCATGGGCCTTATCGTCGCGCTTTGGTTTGCCAGGGTCTGCCTGATTGGTGGCGATAGGGCGTACCCCCGCCGCCTTCAAAGCGTCGCGAAAGGCACTGATATCGTCATCATTAGGCAGGTGGCGGCGTCGCGTCATGGGCAGGCTCAAGTGGTAGAAAAAGTGAATCAGTTAAAGGAGCACAGTATAGCGGGCTGAGCGTTGCTGTGAACCGGACGAAGTGAAAGGTACAATCTTTTCATTCGTAATACGTATAACGCATTATTGCCATGAGTACCGTTAACCAGGAGCCGCTGTGACCACGCATCTAAACGTTGAGCATTCACACTCAACCCTTTCCCTGTCGGAGTCGTCGCTGGTGAGCCAGCTGTTTACCCTACGCGACTACCTGCGCTGGGTCTCAAGCGAGTTTTATCTGGCGGGGCTGCACTATGGCCATGGCACTGACTCAGCCTGGGATGAGGCGGTGGCGCTCTGCTTAGGCGCGCTGCATCTGCCGTGGAATATTGACCCCAGTGTGTTAGAGGCGCGGCTGCTGCCCGTTGAACGCCAGCGCATTATTGCCCTGGCGCGGGAGCGGGTCACCACCCGTCGTCCGCTGCCTTATCTGCTCGGTGAGAGCTTCTTTGCGGGTCACCCGTTTAGCGTTGATGAGCGCGTACTGATACCGCGCTCGCCGATTGCCGAGCTGATTGAAGATGGCTTTGCCGCCTGGTTCCCCGAAGAGCCGCCCGCCAGCGTGCTGGATCTATGCACTGGCTCCGGTTGTATTGGCATTGCCACAGCCCTCTACTTACCCACTTGCGAAGTGGCGCTGGCCGATATCAGCCAGGATGCCCTCGCTGTGGCACGGCAAAATATTACCCGCCACGATGTAGGGGATCGGGTGCGAGCGATGGAGTCGGATGTCTTCAGCGGCTTGGAAGGTCGGCGTTTTGATCTCATCGTCTCCAACCCGCCCTATGTGGATGCCCGCGACCTGGCCACCATGCCTGCTGAGTTTCGCCATGAACCCTCGTTAGCGCTGGGGGCAGGTAGCGATGGCCTGGATATTGTGCGGCGCATACTGCGCGAAGCGCGGGAACACCTAACCGATGGGGGCTGGCTAATTGTAGAAGTCGGCAACTCTGATCGCCATGTGGAAGCAGCGTTTCCCGACGTGCCTTTCCTGTGGCTTGAATTCGAGCGTGGCGGCCAGGGCGTATTTGCTTTGAGCGCCGCTGAACTCGACGCCCATGCGGCGTCTTTCCAGTGAGGAACTAACCGCCATGTCTGGCAATACCTTTGGCAAACTATTTACCGTCACAACGTTTGGTGAGAGTCACGGCCCTGCGCTAGGCGCGATCGTTGATGGCTGCCCGCCGGGGCTAGCGTTAAGCGAAGCCGATTTGCAGCATGATCTGGATCGCCGCAGGCCGGGCAGCTCACGGCATACCACCCAGCGCAAAGAGCCTGATCAGGTGCGTATCCTATCCGGGGTGTTTGAAGGTAAGACTACCGGCACCGCTATTGGCCTGTTGATTGAGAATACTGACCAGCGCTCCAACGACTACTCAAAAATCAAGGAGCAGTTTCGGCCAGCGCATGCGGATTACACCTACCACCATAAATATGGCCACCGGGACTATCGTGGTGGCGGGCGCTCCAGTGCCCGTGAAACTGCCATGCGGGTGGCTGCCGGAGCGATCGCCAAAAAGTATTTGGCTGCCCAAGGCGTACAGGTTCGCGGCTATATGAGCCAGCTGGGCCCGATCAAGATTGAGTTCAAACAGTGGGAGTCGGTGGGTCAAAATGCTTTTTTCTGCCCCGACCCGGAGCGCGTAGCCGAACTGGAAGCCTATATGGATCAGCTGCGCCGCGATCAGGACTCGGTAGGTGCTGAGATCACCGTGATTGCCGAAGGCGTGCCGGTAGGGCTGGGCGAGCCGGTGTTTGACCGCCTGGATGCTGATCTGGCGCATGGTTTGATGAGTATTAATGCGGTAAAAGGGGTTGAGATAGGTGCAGGGTTTGGCTGTGTCGCCCAGCGTGGCAGTGAACACCGTGACGAGATGACGCCCGAAGGCTTTCTCTCCAATCATGCCGGTGGCGTGTTAGGCGGTATCTCCAGCGGCCAGCCCATTGTGGCTCGCTTGGCGCTAAAACCGACGTCCAGTATCACCACGCCAGGGCGCTCTATTGATATCCATGGTCAGGCGGTGGAGGTGATTACCAAAGGGCGTCACGACCCCTGTGTGGGTATTCGCGCAACGCCCATTGCTGAGGCGATGATGGCGATTACGCTGTTGGATCACTGGCTGCGTCAGCGTGGACAAAATGGAGAGGTGAGCGTTGATACGCCGCGTTTAACCCAGCGCTAACGCAATACGGTGAGGTTTGCAGTTCGCTGCTACACTCAAATAAAACAAATGCATGAGAATCAGTCATGAAAAGCCGTGCAGGAGCCGCCTATGAAGATTAACGTTGAGTTTGATCTTACTCCCGATGAATTTCGCCAATCGCTGGGACTGCCGGATGTCGAAGCTTTCCAGAAAAACCTGCTGGAAAATATTCAACGGCAGATGGAGTCTGGCGTCGAGGGCTACGACCCTATGAGTCTGATGCGGCCTTTTCTGCAGCAGCCGATGATGCAGCAAGGTCTCTCTCAGGGGCTCTCTGAAGGACTGTCTCAAGGGCTAGCCAACTTTGGCACTTATCAGCAAATGATGCTTGATATGTTGCGCCAAGCAGGCAGCGCAAGCACTAATGCCAGTGCGTCTTCGGCAAAGGGCAGTGAGGCGGAGCACCACGGTAACACCAGCGCAAAAAGCAGTGCGGCGAGTGCCAAGGCGAATAGTGCCAATAAAAATGCCAGTAGTAGCAGTGGTGGTAAGGCCAAGTCGACAGCGTCGTCACGCTCCCGTTCAGGCTCAAGCACACGTTCAACATCCAAACGCAGTGATTCATAAATCGGTAACGATATACGGGCAAAGATAGATTGTGAAAGTGGGCTGTAAGCGATTGGTAACGTGGTAAAGGTCGCTACCAGCGATGAGAGTCGTCATGCGGAGCCGTTGTTGTAGCGTTACCGGATGCTGCGGCTTAAAACGGTATCGCTGTTGCAATGCAGCATGTGTAGGACTACTCTTTTTGCAGTGCAGCAAGTCGAGGTGAAGTAAGACCAGCTACATCACGATGAGTCACTCCAAGGCTCATGCCAAGGAACTAAACAGGAGCAGACACTATGCAAGACAATATGATGGACGCCTTCAACGCCCAAACTAAGCAAATGTTTGAGCCCATGCGTAAAATTAATTCGCTGATGCTCAACAACATGGAAAAAATGACCCAGTACCAGCTGGAAGCCATGAAGCGCTACAGCCAGATGGGTACCGAGCGCATTCGTAGCGCTACCGAGATTCAAGATGCAGAGAGCCTGCGCGATTTCGGCACCAAGCAAGCTGAAATGATGAACGAGCTGTCCCAGCAGATGCAGGAAGACGCACGCGTAATGAGCGAGATGAGCCTGCAGTTTAAGTCTGAAATGGAAAAGATGTTCAGCGAGGCTGGCCAGCAAATGTCCGAGCAAGCCAAGGCGGCTACTAAAAGCGAGCAGCCTGCCAAAGCCTCTAGTCAGTCCTCGCGTAAGAGCTGATTAGTGACATCATCGCGGCGCCCAAGGGCGCCGCGATGCATTTATAAGCTTAAATTTATATATGCTTACATAGCCAAAGCGGTCGGTGCGCCTGAAGATAGGCGTAGGGAGAATAAGTATGCAGTCAGCGTGGCACAATCCGTTCCAGGCAATATCGCAAGGGCTCTCTGAAAGTCTGTCTCATGGGCTAGGCGAAGGATTTACGCAAGGGCTTTCTCAAGGAGTGCCTGAAGGGCTATCTCCAGCAGAGATTGAAGCCTGGAATAATCAGCTTAAAGAGATTAGCGAACAGTACCAAGGATTGATGCAGGATCTGCTTTCCCGTATTGCACCCAGTGAAGCCGCCGATTCAATTTACAGTGATATGCGCGAAAGCTTTGAAGCGGCCGCGCAGTCGCTAATGCAGAACCCTACCCTGTTGTGGGAGACCCAGAGCCGATTGCTACAAGACCAATGGCTGTTGTGGCAGCAAGCCGTCCGTGGCATGGCGGGAGAGCAAGTCACACCACTGATTACCCCGGCCAAAAGTGACCGCCGCTTCAAAGATGAAGCCTGGATCCAAGATCCGCACTACATGGCCATTATGCAGCAGTACTTACTGTTTTCGCAGATGGTGGAAGAGCTGGTTGAGAACTTAAGTGGATTGGATGAAACCCAGAAGCGTAACTTGATGTTTTATGCGCGCCAGTTGGTTAACGCGATGGCGCCTACTAATTTTATAACCACCAATCCAGAGGTCATGCGGCGCACTATTGAGACCCGTGGTCAAAACCTAGTGGATGGTTTGGCCCGTCTACGTGAAGATTTAGGTAACTCTGGTGAAGGCATTAATGTACGCATGACAGACCGCGCTGCCTTTGGCGTGGGCGAAAACATCGCCGTAACACCCGGTTCGGTGGTGTACGAAAACGAATTGATCCAGTTGATCCAGTACACGCCAACGACGGAAAAGACCTTTAAAACGCCGTTGCTAATGGTGCCGCCGTGGATCAATAAGTATTACATCCTTGACCTGCGTGAAGATAACTCCATGGTGAAGTGGCTGGTGGATCAGGGGCATACGGTGTTTCTGATCTCCTGGCGTAACCCTGGCCCGGAACAGCGCGATATCACCTGGGCCGACTATATGCAGATGGGGCCGATTAGCGCGATAGAAGCCATTGAGCAGGCCTGCGGCGAGAAGTCGGTTAACCTACTCAGCTATTGCGTTGGAGGCACGTTAACGGCTTCTACAGTGGCATACCTCACCAGCACTAGGCGAGGGCGCAAAGTAAAGTCGGTGACCTATATGGCCACGCTGCAGGACTTCCGTGATCCTGGCGACATCGGCGTGTTTCTAAATGATCGGGTCGTTGCAGGAATCGAAAAAACGCTAGAAGTGAAGGGCTATCTTGATGGGCGCTCCATGGCCTATACCTTCAACTTGCTGCGTGAGAATGATCTGTTTTGGTCGTTTTACATTAATAACTATTTGAAGGGCGAGACGCCCGCCGCCTTTGATCTGCTCTACTGGAACACTGATGGCACTAACTTACCTGCTGGGACGCATGCATGGTACTTACGCCATATGTATCTGGAAAACCGTCTGGTTGAGCCCGGTGGCATTGAGCTGGATGGCGTGAAAATTGATCTGCGTAAGGTCTCGGCGCCCAGCTACTTTGTGTCCACCAAAGAAGACCATATTGCCAAGTGGAACAGTACCTACTACGGGGCCTTGCTTCCCAAGGGGCCGGTTACTTTTGTGTTAGGTGGCTCGGGGCATATCGCAGGTATCGTCAATCCGCCCCATAAAAACAAATATGGCTACTGGACTAACGACGCGTTACCGGCAACCCACGAAGAGTGGCTGGAAAGCGCTACGGCACAAGAGGGCTCCTGGTGGCCCCATTGGCAGGCGTGGATGACCGACAATGGCTATGCCGATAGCGAAAAAATGGTGCCTGTGCGCCAACCCGGTGACGGTGAGCTCAAGGTGATTGAGCCTGCGCCAGGGCGCTATGTGAAGATGACGATCCCTGAGGTGTTGGGTGAGATACCGTCTTCTTCGTAATTAGCATAGGCGAATAGCCAAGGGCTTCGCGAGCGAAGCTTCCTTCCACTAAAAAGCCCGCTGACAACATGTCAGCGGGCGTTTCTTCGCCACTATCAGTTTCGAATGAGATAGTCGAAAGCACCCAGCGATGCCTTGGCGCCTTCGCCCATGGCAATAATGATCTGCTTGTAGGGCACGGTAGTTACATCGCCCGCGGCGAAGACGCCGGGCACGGATGTCATGCCGTGAGCATCGACGATGATCTCACCGCGGGGCGTCATTTCAATCGGAGAGCCTTTCAACCACTCGGTGTTAGGCACTAGACCAATCTGAACAAAAATGCCTTCCAGCGCGATGGATTTGCTCTCATCAGACGTGCGGTCTTTATAGTTCAAACCGTTAACGCGGCTGCCATCGCCCGTTACTTCAGTGGTTTGTGCGTTGAGAATGATATCGACGTTAGGCAGGCTTTTAAGCTTTTTCTGCAGTACTGCGTCGGCGCGCATCTCGCCCATAAACTCTATGAGCGTCACATGGCCGACAATACCCGCCAGATCAATCGCTGCTTCAACACCAGAGTTACCACCGCCAATGACTGCTACCCGCTTACCTTTGAACAGCGGGCCATCACAGTGAGGGCAGTAAGCCACCCCTTTGTTGCGGTACTGCTGTTCGCCGGGTACATTCATTTCGCGCCAGCGGGCACCCGTTGCCAGTACCAGGGTTTTGCTCTTAAGCGTCGCACCTGACTCAAAGGTAACTTCGTGCAGTCCACCTTCTGCCTCGGCTGCTTTAAACGCCGTGGCAAGTTGAAGGTTCATGACATCGACTTCGTACTCTTTTACGTGTTCTTCAAGCGCGCTTACCAGCTTGGGGCCTTCGGTATGGGAAACAGAGATAAAGTTTTCGATCCCCATGGTATCAGCCACCTGCCCACCGAAGCGCTCAGCGGCAACGCCGGTATTAATGCCCTTACGCGCTGAGTAAATGGCGGCCGCAGCGCCTGCGGGGCCACCACCAATGACGAGCGTATCGAAAGCGGCTTTTTCGCTGAGCTTTTTGGCGTCGCGTTCGGCAGCACCGGTATCTACCTTAGCCAGAATCTGTTCAAGGGTCATGCGGCCTTGATCGAACGGTTTACCGTTTAGATAGATGCTCGGTACCGACATGATTTCCCGCGACTCAACTTCGTCCTGAAACAGTGCCCCGTCAATAGCGACGTGACGCACGTTCGGGTTGAAAATAGCCATCAGGTTAAGCGCTTGAACCACGTCAGGGCAGTTCTGACAGGAGAGTGAGTAGTACGTCTCGAAAAGCATCTCGCCATCGAGGGCTCTGATTTGGTCGAGTAGCTCATCAGAGGTTTTGGGCGGATGGCCGCCGACTTGCAGCAGCGCCAACACCAGCGATGTGAACTCGTGGCCCATGGGGATACCGGCAAACACCACGCCAGTTTCTTCACCCGGGCGGTTAATCGCAAACGATGGCGTGCGGTCGTCCTGGCCATCGCTGTGTAGGGTAATCTGATCACTCAGGCTGCTGATATCCTCAAGCAGGCCGAGTAGTTCTTGTGACTTGGCACCGTCATCGAGGGAGGCAACGATCTCGAACGGCTGAGTCACTTTTTCCAGATACGCTTTTAACTGGGATTTTAAATTGGCGTCCAGCATGACGGTCGCTTCCTCGCAGTAAACATGTCGGTGTTTGATCACAGGACACGCAGTAAAAAGTGCCCTTAAAACGTGCTCTTAAAAAAACACCCGGGCTAGTGCCCGGGTGTCGCGCTGCCAAAAGAGCTACTAGAGGGTTAAAAAATGTCCGATTGGCAGCCGTGGGCAGTTTAGATTTTGCCTACGAGATCCAGCGAGGGCGCGAGTGTTTCTTCGCCTTCTTTCCATTTAGCCGGGCACACTTCGTTCGGGTTGGCACGAACGTATTGAGCGGCTTTCACTTTACGCAGTAGCTCTTCGGCATTACGGCCGATGTTGCCCGCGTTGATTTCAACAATCTGGATTTTGCCATCGGGGTCGACAACAAAGGTGCCGCGCTCTGCAAGGCCTGCTTCTTCAATCAATACTTCGAAGTTACGAGAAATCTGTAGCGTCGGATCAGCAATCATCGGGTACTGCAGTTTACCGATGGTCTCAGAGCTGTCGTGCCACGCTTTGTGAGTAAAGTGGGTGTCGGTTGAAACGCTGTAGATTTCAACGCCCAGCTTCTTGAACTCAGCGTAGTTATCGGCCAAATCGCCCAGCTCAGTGGGGCAAACAAAAGTAAAGTCGGCCGGGTAGAAGAAGAAAATAGACCACTGGCCTTGCAGATCCGCTTCAGTCACATCGACGAATTCGCCATTCAGATAAGCAGTGGCTTTAAACGGCTTTACTTCAGTGTTGATCAAGGACATTCAGATAATCTCCAGTTGTCATGAGTGTAGGTCTATAAAGTAAGGCTAATACTAACGGCTAGAGACTAATGTCTAAAATTAAAAAAGCCATCCAGTCAATAGCATTGCCCTATTGGCGAATAATGAGAATGCTGGTTTTACAAACTACTTAATGGGGTCGTTAGGGCAAAATACAAGAATTTTCCACATTGGCTTGCGGTAGGCGTCACTGCACCGCAAAATTCGCACGGTCAGCATTATGGCCTACGCTATGGTTAGCCGCTGACGGCTGCTTCGGGCAGCGGCAGAGCATACTTGGTAAAAAGCACGAGGCAAGACGTTTGGCTGAATGGTTGAGTGAATGCTGAACTCTTACGTGAATAGGTTAGACAACAGGAGCAGTGATAATGGGGAACATCCACAAACTTTCCGCGGCCGTTGCGGCCATCTCGTTCGCCGCAGCGGCTAGCGCTGCCCACGCCGAAGAGGTGCGGGTGTTTAACTGGTCAGACTACATTGCTCCGGAAACGCTGGAAAAATTTACCGAGCGTACCGGCATTGAAGTGACCTATGACGTTTATGACAGCAATGAAATCTTGGATGCTGCACTGCTCGCCGGGCGTTCCGGCTACGATGTGGTAGTCCCTTCTACCTACTACTTTACCCGCCAAGTGAAAGCCGGTGTTTTCCAGCCGCTTGACCATGAGTTACTGCCCAATTTAGACAATCTTAATCCCGAACTGATGGCCAATCTGGAAACCATCGACGCCGGTAGTGAATACTCGGTTCCTTATATGTGGGGCACCAACGGGATCGGCTATAATATTGATCGCGTTAAAGAAATTTTGGGAGACGACGCGCCGGTAGATAGTTGGGCGCTGCTGTTTGATCTGGAAATAACCGCGGCGTTAAGCGAGGCGGGCTGCGGCTTGTCGATGCTGGATTCCGCCGATGAGATGCTCTCTCCCGCCATGGCGTACCTGGGCTTAGATCCACTGAGTGAGAATATCGACGATCTGGAAGCCGCCGGTGAACTGATCGCTGAAGTGCGCGACGACATGACCTACTTCCACTCTTCGCGCTATGTATCCGATTTGGCCAATGGTGATATCTGCGTGGCCGCAGGCTACTCAGGGGATGTTTTCCAAGCCGCTGAGCGCGCTGAGGAAGCCGGACGTGACTTCAGTATCGGTTATAGCATTCCCAAAGAAGGCGCCGCGCTCTGGTTCGACATGATGGCGGTACCCGCCGATGCGCCGAATACTGAAAACGCTCACGCCTTTATTAATTTTATCCTCGACCCTGAAATCGCCGCTGAAATTACCGAGTACGTACGCTATGCCAATCCTAACGCGGCGGCCGATGAGTACCTCTCTGAAGAGATCATCAATGACCCGGCTATTTACCCGGAAACCGAGGTCATGCAAAACCTATACGTGCAGGCTGAAAAGCCTCAAGATGTGCTGCGTGCACGTACGCGCATTTGGAATCGCGTAAAGTCTGGTCGTTAAACCGACATTTATCCGATGGTGAGTCTGGGGTTGATGCTCAGACTCGCTGTTCGTCTTTTTAATGCCCGGACTGCCGGGCCTTTTGATGGGAGTGGCGAATGGTCACTACGTCCCTATCGAACGAGCCTTCATCTGCTTCGCCAATCACGCCTTCTTCGTCGCGCCCCCAGGGTAAAACCCCGCGGTTTGCTGAAGATGTGGTGCTGGAAGTAAAGCGCTTAAGCAAGCGGTTTGATGATGCGCTGGCGGTGGATGATGTCAATTTGCAGGTTAAGCGTGGGGAAATTTTCGCCCTGTTGGGTGGTTCCGGGTCGGGTAAATCAACCCTGCTGCGAATGTTGGCGGGCTTTGAAACGCCTTCTGAGGGCCGCATTGTCTTAGACGGTGAAAATATCACCGATATCCCTCCTCACAAGCGGCCTATCAATATGATGTTCCAGTCCTATGCGCTATTCCCGCATATGACGGTGGCGCAGAATATTGCCTTTGGTTTAAAGCAGGACAAGCTGCCCAAAGCGGATATCGACGCGCGGGTCGCGCAGATGCTGAAGCTGGTGCATATGGAACGCTTTGCCAAACGCAAGCCCCATCAGCTTTCTGGCGGTCAGCGCCAGCGGGTGGCGCTGGCTCGCTCGCTGGCTAAGCGGCCCAAGCTGCTACTGCTGGATGAACCCATGGGCGCGCTGGATAAGAAGCTGCGCACTGAAATGCAGCTAGAAGTGGTGGAGATCATCGAACAGGTGGGCGTGACCTGCATTATGGTGACTCACGATCAGGAAGAGGCCATGACCATGGCTGACCGTGTGGCGATTATGGCCGATGGCTGGATCGAACAGATAGGCTCACCTATCGATATTTATGAAAGCCCGGTGAGCCGTATGGTGGCGGAGTTCGTCGGTACGGTGAACCTGTTTGAAGGTGAGATTATCGAAGACGCTGCCGACCACTGCCGCATCGTTGCTCCCGCACTTGAGCGCCCCATTTATATTGACCACGGTATTACCACTCAGGCGGTCGATCGGCGGGTTTGGGTCGCGCTGCGCCCTGAGAAGATTTGGCTTACCCGTGAAAAACCCACTACGGAGTACAACTGGGCGGCTGGCAAGGTGGATGATATTGCCTATTTAGGCGGTTTCTCACTCTACTACGTGCGCACCCAATCGGGTCAAATCATTAAAGTCAGTATGGCCAATACAGAGCGTCGCGGTGATCGACCTACCTGGGAAGACAGTGTGTATGTCTACTGGGAAGACCACAGCACGATTGTATTAAACCGTTGATGCATGGCTTTTTTACCGCGGGGAGACCACTCTAAATGATGCTATCTCGTGTGTCAGCGATGCTCAAACGCTGGCAATTAGGGCGTCGTGCCGTGATTGCGTTTCCACTTTTGTGGCTGACGCTGTTTTTTTACTGCCCTTTGCGCTGGTACTCAAAATCAGCCTCTCCGAGGGGGCGATTGCGATTCCGCCCTATGGCCCGCTGCTTGAGTACGCTGATCAGACGCTGCATATATTTCTGAATCTGGGTAATTACCTCTTCCTGCTTTCGGACTCGCTCTACATTGCTGCTTACTGGGGCTCGGTAAAGACGGCGTTTATCGCCACGCTGGTCTGCTTGTTACTGGGTTATCCGATGGCGTATGCCATGGCCCGTGCCCCGGCGCGCTGGCAACTGCTGTTACTGCTGCTGGTCATGCTGCCTTCTTGGACGTCGTTTTTGATTCGGGTCTACGCTTGGATGGGGATTCTAAGCAACAGTGGCCTGATCAATAACCTATTGATAGGGCTTGGCCTCATTGATTCGCCGCTGCGCATGATGAATACCCAGTTTGCGGTCACCATCGGCATTGTTTATGCCTACCTGCCGTTTATGGTGCTGCCGCTCTACGCCCACTTAACCCGTATGGACAACTCGCTGTTGGAGGCCGCCGCCGATTTGGGTTCGCGCAAACTCAATACCTTTATTAAAGTCACCCTGCCACTCTCAACGGGGGGGATCGTCGCGGGTTCGATGCTGGTGTTTATCCCGGCGGTAGGGGAGTTTGTGATTCCTGAGCTGCTGGGCGGCCCTGACACGTTAATGATCGGTAAAGTACTGTGGGAGGAGTTCTTCCTTAACCGTGACTGGCCCGTGGCATCGGCGCTGGCCATGGTGATGCTGCTGCTGCTACTGGTGCCAATTGTCTGGTTTCATCGTTACCAGTCCAAGGAGCTTGAATAATGAGCATGCGACGGCCGAGCTTCTCAACGGTCATGCTGGTGCTTGGCCTGCTGTTTCTTTACCTGCCAATGTTTGTGCTGGTGGTGTATTCGTTTAACGCCTCGAAACTGGTCACGGTGTGGGCGGGGTTTTCTACCCAGTGGTACGGCGAACTGTTTCGCGATCAGCAAATTTTGTCGGCGGTATGGACGAGTCTGCGCATCGCGTTTTTCGCTGCCAGCATGGCGGTTTGCCTGGGCACAGTGGCGGCTTTTGTAATGACGCGCTATGGCCACTTTCGTGGTAAAACGGCGCTGTCGAGTATGGTCACGGCGCCGCTGGTAATGCCGGAAGTTATCACGGGCCTTTCGCTGCTGCTGCTATTTGTGCAAATGGCGCAAATTACCGGCTGGCCAGCCGACCGGGGCATGGCAACCATCTGGATTGCTCACACCACTTTTTGCAGTGCCTATGTGGCGGTTGTGGTGGCTGCACGCTTGCGGGAAGTGGATCACTCGATCGAAGAGGCAGCCATGGATCTGGGGTCACCTCCAGTGAAAACCTTCTTCTCTATCACGCTGCCGATCATTACCCCCGCGCTGGCTGCAGGCTGGTTGCTTGCGTTTACCCTCTCCCTGGATGACTTGGTGATCGCCAGCTTTGTTTCCGGGCCAGGAGCCAATACGCTGCCGATGGTGGTGTTTTCGTCGGTGCGTATGGGGGTGTCGCCGAAGATCAATGCCCTTGCTACATTGATTATCCTAACGGTATCGCTGGCGACACTGTTGGCGTGGTTTTTTATGCGGCGTAATGAGACCCGGCGTAAGGCTGCTCTACGAGATGTTTAGGTCAAACTATAGAACGTCGTCGTCGCGTCCGGCGACGACGCTATCGAGTTCTCCAGTCACCGGTGAGACGATAATTTGTAGCTGGATGGGCGCGCAGCATTGATGGCAATCCTCCCAGGTATCATGGCTGCCCTGTGACGTATCGATCAGGAAGGTCAGCGGCGAATCGCAGTAGGGGCAGTGGAAGTCATAATTGACCAGGGCGTCGTCTTGCATTGTTGGCTACCTTGTATAGCGGATGCGCTAAATCAGTTTCTTACCCAATGAGTGTAGCAGTGTGGTCGTCGGGTAGGGCATCAATGGATTGAATCAGGTAGGATATCTCAGGATTTAAGTTCCCAAAGCAACGCAGCGAGAGTAGCGATGATGTTACGTAACATGGCAGTAGCGGCCCTAGTGGCCTTTCCGATGGTCGCGTTGGCTGAAACCCCCAATGTCACCGCTGGTGAGTGGGAGTTTGTGAGCAAAACCAGCATCAGCGGCGAAATGGAAATTCCGGATCAAACGGAAACCGAACGCCAGTGTATTAGCCAGGAAGAGCTAGAAGGGGCCGAATTTGGCTTCATTGAGGAAGAAGAAGGCTGCGAGCTGCTCGACCAGGATCTGAACGCTGACGGTCTAAGCTACAGCATGGTGTGTCGCGCTGAGGGTGGCGAAGCCACCATCGATGGCGAAATGCGCTTTATGGGCGAGCGTATTGAAGGCAGCGTCGATATTCTTACCCAGTCCCCTATGGGAGAGCTGAGCATGAATACCGTGATTGAAGGCGAGTATCTTGGCGAGTGTGAGTGATCGCTTTCTGCCGTTAATAACTCGTTAGTTAATAACCAGCAGTAGCTTTCTAAAAGGGCGCTCCTTCACTAGGGCGCCCTTTTAGTTTACCGTCTTTATATGTCGGAGGTTCCCCTTGGGGCGTTAGCTATTTCCTCCTCCAGCTGTCGCTTCACTGCCCCGGGCGAACCGGTGTGGCGCGCCAGCAAGTCGTAAGCCACAGGCACCACAAACAGCGTAAACAGCGTTGCCGAGCCGACTCCCGCCATAATCACGGTGCCGATGACCAGGCGCGACTCAGCCCCCGGCCCTGTCGAGATGATCAGCGGAATGGCGCCGGCCATGGTGGTCACGGCGGTCATTAAGATGGGCCTCAGGCGTGTCACAGAGGCTTCAATTAACGCGTTACGAAAGGCTTTACCCTCATCACGCAACTGGTTGGCAAACTCGACAATCAGAATGCCGTTTTTCGCCGCCAGGCCAATTAGCAGCACCAAGCCTACCTGGCTGTAGATATTCAACGATTGACCGCTTAGCAGCAGGGCAAGCAAAGCACCGCTCATCGCCAACGGCACCGTCAGCATAATCACAAAGGGGTGAATTAGGCTCTCGAACTGCGCTGCTAACACCAAAAAGACCACTAGCGCGCCCAGTATCAGTAGGAACGCGGTGGCGCCACTGGCTTGTTGAAAGTCCCGCGAGGCGCCTGCCACATTGGTTTGCACCTCTTCGGGCAGTAACTCCGCAGCACTCTGATCTAAATAGGCCAGTGCTTCGCCAAGGGGGTAGCCATCGGCGAGATTGGCTTCAATGGTAATCGCCCGTATACGGTCAAAGCGGTTCAGGGTGCTGGCGCCAGCAAAGTCGGAGAGGGTGACGAGACTGGCCAGGGGGATCAGCTCCCCCGTGCGTGCAGAGCGCACCTGTATGTTATCCAGCGCCCGCGGGCTGTTCTGACTGCCCCGGTCGCCTTCCAAAATCACATCGTACTCTTCACCGTTATCCACATAGCGAGTGACGTTACGGCCACCTAACAGCACTTCAAGCGTTCTACCTATCTCGATGACGGTAACGCCCAGCGAAGCGGCACGTTCATAATCAATATCCACCCGCAGCTGTGGCTGTGTTTCGTTGTAATTGCTCTCAAGCGCCATCAGGCGCGGGTTATTCTCGCGTACATGATCGATGAGAGTATCGCGCCAGCGGGCCAGCTCTTCGTATGTCCCGCCACCCAGCACAAACTGCACCGGCTTTTGGGTGCGCTGCCCAAATCCTTGGCGCATCACTGGGAAAGCCTGTACCCCTGGGAGGGTGCGTAGCTTTTCACGCACTTCGGCCATTATCTCCCAGGCGCTGCGTCGACTGCCCCAGTCGGCCATATTGACGATAATAAAGCCGCTATTAAAGTTCTCGATGTTACCGAAACCACGTGGGGCGCGCACCACCACGCGCTTCAGCTCACCGCTCTCTACTAACGGCGTCATGCGTGCTTCGATCTCATCCATATAGTCCATCATATAGTCGAAGGTAGCGCCTTCGGGGCCGTTGACTAATACGATAAAGTTGCCGCGATCTTCCTGGGGTGTGTATTCGTTGGGCAGTACTGTGGCCAGCCAGGCGGTGGCGGTAATCAACAATACAAACGCTGCGACCACCAGCCAGCGCATTTTAAGCATCCACTCTAACGTGGCCTGATAGCGGCGTTGAGTGCCGCTGAGCAGCCACTGCACGGCTTTACCAATCCGGCTGTCGTGCATGCCTGGCTTGAGAATTTTAGACGCCATCATCGGCGTAAGCGTCAACGCCAACAGGGTAGAGACCACTACCGCGGCGGCCATGGTCAGTGCAAACTCGGAAAATAGCCGGCCAATATCGCCTTGCAACATACTGAGTGGCAAGAAAACCGCCACCAACACCAGGGTAGTGGCTATTACCGCAAAGGCGATTTGCCGAGTGCCTCGAAAGGCGGCGACTAGCGGTGTTTCGCCGTAGTCGTGCATGCGCCGATTAATGTTTTCAAGTACGACAATGGCGTCATCGACAATTAGGCCGATCGCCAGCACCAGCGCCAGCAGCGTGAGCAGATTGATGGAGAAGTTCATCGCTGCCAGCGCGGTAAAAGCCCCAATAACAGCAATGGGAACGGTCACCGCAGGTACCAGGGTGGTACGCAAATTACCCAAAAACATAAAGATCACCACCACCACCAAGCCCATGGCAATGAATAGTGTCATAACGACCTGCTCAATCGCTCCGGAGACAAACAGTGAGGCATCGTAGTTCAGGCTTAGCGACATGCCTTCGGGTAGGGTTCCCTGCAGACGTTCCAGTTCGATCTGTACGGCTTCGGATAGCTCGATCACATTGGCCGTCGACTGCATGATCATCCCTAGGCCCACCATGGGGATGCCGTTGGAGCGGAATACCGAGCGATCCTCCACCGCGCCGACTTCGACTCTTGCTACGTCAGCAAGGCGCACCAGATAGCCGTTTTCCTCCTGGTTTTGAGGAGAGCTGAGGGCGAGGCGCTGAAAATCTTCGGCGCTGGCAAAACTGCGGGGAAGGCGGACAATAAACTGGCGATCTTCGGATTCAAGCGAGCCTGCTGGTAGTTCGACGTTCTCTGCCCGCAGGGCATCTTCGATATCGCTTACGGTGAGTCCCCGTGCGGCCAGGGCATTGCGATCCAGCCATACGCGCATGGCGTAGTCGCTGCCGCCGCCGACACGCACCCGCGCGACCCCCGGTTGAACGGAAAGGCTGTCGACCAGAAAGCGGTTAGCGTAGTCGGTCAGCTCGGTGATCGAGTAGTCCTCGCCGGAAAGGCTTAACCACACCACTATCTCTTCACTGCTATCGGCTTTGGTCACCTCGGGGGTGTCAGCATCGTCGGGCAGGTTGCGCAGCGCGCCGGAAATGCGGTCACGAATATCGTTGGCGGCGGCATTGATATCCATATCGATACTGAACTCGATTTCAATCTGCGAGCGGCCATCCTCGCTTTGCGAGGTGATTAGCTCAATGCCTTCAACGCCAGCAATGCGGTCTTCTAATACTTGGGTAATGCGTGTTTCGACGACGCTGGCCGAGGCACCGGGGTAGCGGGTATCGATGGTGACCACTGGCGGGTCGATGGTGGGGTACTCTTGCAGCGGCAAGCGATTGAGCGCCAGCAGGCCAAAGGCAATAATCAGCGCTGCGATCACCATCGCCAGTACTGGCCGCTGAACAGAGATATCCGATAAGCGCATTAGCGGTCGGCCTCCAGCAGCGCTCGTATGCCGGTCTCGTCATCGACGATGCCGATCAGTCTCGCTTCTTGTCCATCTCGGGCCAGCTGTAGGCCATGCACGACAATTAAATCGTCGGGGGCCAACCCTTCAAGAATTTCCACTTCACCCTTGCGCCGCTCGCCGATTGCTATTTCGCGCCGAGCCAAGCGAGTCGTGTCGTCAGTCTGTTCGATAAGCATCACAAAGTGGCGGTCACCGCTAGGTTCAATGGCTGCCTCCGGGATAACAATAGTATCGCGTACGCGCTGTTGAACGATCACTTCCATCAGCATGCCTGGGCGCAGACGGCCATCGGCATTCTCAAGTTCAGCGCGGACGCTTACGCTGCGCGTCACCGGATCCACCCGTGTGCCAATGGTGGCAATTTCACCACTAAACACCTCGTCGGGGTAGGCGGCAGTGGTGGTATTAAGCATCAAACCGGGTGAAAGACGGCCGAGAAACACTTCGGGGACGCTAAAGTCGAGCTGCATAATATCCAGTTTATCGAGTGTCACCAGCTCCATTCCTGGAGTGACCAGGGCGCCGATGCTGATGTTGCGAAAGCCAACACGGCCGCTGAAGGGCGCTTTTATCTGGTAATTGGCCAACTCCGCTTCAATCGCTTGTATATCGGCATCTGCCTGACGCAGTCGTGATTGGCTATCTTCTACATCGGCACGGGCCGCAAGGTTGCGATCTTGCAGCTGGGAAGCACGATTTGACGCATTACGTCGCTCTTCGCGTAGTGCTTGAGAGGCCCTCAGCTGTGCCTGCTCTTCGGCATCCTCCAGGCGAATAAGTAACTGCCCCTCTTCGACCTGCTCGCCGTCGCGGAAATTGATCTCTGCAATGATGTCTGTGACGGTAGCTGAAAGCGTGACATTCTCATCAGCTCTAAGAGTGCCCAAGGCTTCGAGTGGATCCGACCACGTGGTCATGGCCACTCGTGTGCCGATGACCGATGGCATCGATTGAGCCATCGTTGCATTGGACAGCAGCAGGGTGAGGGGTACAAGTGCGAGTCGCAGCAAACATCGTCGATGTATAGACAGAAGCATAGTGTTCTCAGCGTTGGATAATATTTATACAATTATTGTATATGGTAATTTTGCCATATAATAATTTTTAAGTGTGACCCTGTTAGAATGCCTGCCTTTTACGGCGGGAATCGCCCTTAATATGAGCTGTCCATTATGATCTATGACGTTGTCGTCATCGGTGCTGGCGCCGCAGGCTTGATGTGTGCAGCGCAAGCGGGCTATGCCGGAAAACGAGTCTTAGTGCTTGATCATGCTAACAAAGCGGGTAAGAAGATTCTGATGTCTGGGGGCGGCCGCTGCAACTTTACCAATCTTGGCACAACGCCACAGCACTTTTACTCGTCAAACCCCTACTTTTGTATTTCAGCGCTCAAACGTTACCGCCCTGAGCACTTTGTTGAGCTGGTAGAGCGACATGGCGTTGAGCATGTGGAGAAAACGCCGGGCCAGCTATTTTGTGCCACTTCGGCCAAAGAGATCGTTCGTACGCTGCTTACGGAGTGTGAGTGGGCGGGGGCCGATGTCAGGCTCAGTACACAGATTACCGGGGTGGAGCAGCAGGGCGCCGCCATGCGGCTATCGACCTCGATAGGTAGAATAGAGGCGGGCGTGGTGGTGGTGGCGAGTGGTGGATTGTCCATTCCGAGTATGGGCGCGACGGGATTTGGCTACGATATAGCCCGTCAATTTGGTCTTGAGGTATTTGATACACGCCCTGGCCTAGTGCCGTTCACGCTGAGCGATACGTGGAAGGCGCGCGCTGCAGAGCTTTCAGGGGTAAGCGTACCCGTGGCCGTAAGCGCGGGCGGCCGGCGCTTTGTGGAGCCTATGCTATTTACCCACCGCGGCTTGTCTGGCCCTGCCATGCTGCAGATATCCAGCGTCTGGCAGCCTGGTGAGCGCATTACGATTGATCTGCTGCCCAGGGAGAATGTAGCGGCATCGCTGCGTGAGGCACGCCAGGAAGCGCCCAAACGCCAGCTATCGACTTGGCTTGGCGAACGCTTTCCGAAACGTTTGGCGCAAGCGCTGCTGGAGTGGTATCCCGACCATGATCCGGCCCGGCCACTGGCCCAGTACGCCAATGCGGCGTTGGATGAATGGGCGTCAAGGCTCAACACCTGGCAACTGAAACCAGCGGGCACCGAGGGTTGGCGTACCGCAGAGGTGACCATGGGAGGGGTAAATACCGACGCGTTATCATCCAAAACCTTTGAGGTTAAAGGCCTGCCGCAGTTGCGCTTTATTGGAGAAGTTTTGGATGTGACAGGAGAGCTGGGAGGGTATAACTTTCAGTGGGCGTGGGCGAGTGGCGTCGCCTGTGGTCAATCTTGCTAGGCTAGGAAATGCGTTTCACATTCATCCTAGCCCTATACAAAAGAGCCCAGTACAAAAAACATTAACGTTAAGTAGCCACTTTGGCTAATAACTTAAGCTTTTTGAATAGCATATAGCCCGCAAGCGCTTTTCTGCCTGCTGCCATGGCGCCGCCTGGGTGGCGCATCAGCCTGTACGCAGCAAGGCCACCGATGGCGTAGAGCGGCAGTTTGAAGCTTTGCCAGTTTCTATCCAGTGGTGAAGCGGCTTGCTGTAAATATTCGCTATCGACCAAAATATCCACGCGCTGCTGCTCAAGCTCGGCTAACAGTAGCGCTTTGCGCTCAGCACGGCTGAGCGGCTTTGTGTGTGGCTTAGCGGTGTCTGCGGATGGTTTCATCACTGGGCTCCTCAAGCAGTGCTCGGTCAGCAGCAAGCTGTTTGAGTGTTTCTTTTAACAGCGAGTGTTGCTTGGACTGGCGAATCGCAATAACCGCAAGTAGCAAACTGGCGCCTATCAACACGGCTGCGCTGATTGCAATAGCAGTGAGGCGGTAGGTATCCCAGAATAGCACCACTACTAGTGCCGTTAGCGTGGCAATCCCCAACAACATCAGCAGTAAACTTGCCCCTGCGAGCAGCAGTAGAACCAGTAAACGAGCACGCTCCTCCTCTAACTCAAACACCGCCAAACGCAGACGGGTTTCGCTATTGGCAATCAGCGATTTCAGTAAGCGTTTGGCGGCAGAGAAGACGCGTTGGGTTGGCCCCAAAGCCATTAGCGACGACCGAGCAGCATACCGATAACCATACCCGCTGCGGCGCCAATGCCAATACTCGTCCAGGGGTTCTCATGCACATAGCGGTCGCATGCATCGGCTTGATGGGTCAGCGAATCACGGGTTTCGTCATAGAGGCGTTCGCCACGTGCTTCAAGACGTGCACGAGTGTCTTTCAAGCGGCGCTCGGCGCGACTACGTAGATCGTTCATCTCTCCGCTGGCATCTTTAGCGGTCGCATTGACCAGCTCTTCAACGGTTTCACTCAGGTGGCGCAGATCATCTTTGAGTTGATCGGCTTGAGTAGAGTAAGTGGACTGACGTTTAGCCATGGAGTCTTCCTTTGACGAGTGAATGATAGCGCTGCTACTAGCATAGCAGTCACATGGGTAGAGACAAGTAAATGCCCTTACCGGTTCAGCCCAGAGGCACTAAATAAGGGATTTAAACTAAACCCAAGGCTTAAGCGGTGTACGCGATGATCATAATCGATCATGCTTTCCCCATATCCATAGTAGTACTGTACATGCGCTCGCAAGCTGTTGAAAGCAGGCCAACTGTAATCAATTTGGGTGCCTATATTGCCAGCACTGGGGTTGCCGCGTAACTGACCACTCACTTCATGGTTATTGTTGAGGCGCTTGGCGAGACGAATATCGCCGTATCCCATGTAGCGTTCGATATCCGGGTTGTCGTCATCCTCTGAGGATTCTGGTACCCGCCAATGGGGTGCCAGGGTGAATGCCCAGTCGCCGCGCTGGAAGGTGCTTTCAAGGTATATCCGGTTCCAGCTGCGTGAGAGAGGATCTGAGCGACCATTAGATTGGTGATTGAGGGATATTCGGTTGCGGGTATTGACCCAGCCAAGCGCCTCCCAGGCATTATCAAAATCGATAAATATTTCAGGCTCGTAGTTAGTTTCCCGAAAAGGCGACGAGGCGTCGGTATTATACGCCTGCCACCAACTGCGCTGGGTGTAACCAAAGTAGACGTCACCGTAGTCACCGAACATCCGTTCAGCCAGATTAACCTTGGCGCTAAACTGGAATTTTAGCTCTACGTCACTCACTTCACCATCGTTAGAGATATTGCGAAAGCTTTCACGGTTTTGGTTGGTGTTAAAGCTAACCGGAAACAGGTAGTTGGTGCGGTGGGTGGTGATTGAAAACGGATTGCGACTTGACTCCTGCTCGAGCTCACGACGCTCGTTCAAATCCTCCCGTGCGACCTCTTCAGGCAACTGTTCATACGGTAAGCCTAGTACGGCGTCTTCGGGATTCTCTATCTGCTGCAACTGTTGGTGCAGAGCATGCAGCTCAGCATTGAGGGCACGGATACGCGCCTCAATTTCCTGTTGAGACTCGGCGACGGCATTCGCACTAAAAGTAGCAAGGCTCAGTAGAACAATAAGTTTAGTCAACGGCAGTTTTCGGGTGACCATCAAGGTGACTCGCAAAATGAAGGAATAGGCAAATGCCAAGCTTGTTTCTATCACGCCGCCTGTGGAAGTCAACACCTCTGATTGCGCTGGCTATCAGAACGTCTGACAATAACCTCATTCTCCGTCTCTGCGGAGCATTTGATGTCAGCGAGGCCTTAAGTAACGTGTTGAGACGTAACGTGGTAAGAAGCGCCTGTAAGTGGAGTATAACCTGTTTGTTTCTGCTGCTCGTCATTAGCAGTAGCGCCGCATTTCATTCAGCCCACGCTGCGCTTCAGGCAAACATGCTTGACCGGGTGCCTGAACAGGCTGAGCTGGCTTCAAGACTTGCTCAGTTAGAGGCTCTTGAGGAGCCTTTAACTGACCAGCAGGCCAGGGATAAAGAGGCCCTGGAAGCGGCTATCGAAGCTTATGAACGTTTGGCCTCTGTGGACGAGCGCCTTACTGCGTTAGACACCCGGGTAGAGCAAGCCCCTGAAATGTTAGCACGTCTGCAGCGCGAGTTGAGCGAAGCTGAAGAAGCCTCTCAGCAGTTAACCGTTGCCGACTTGAGCGATCGTCCCCTCGACGAGCTGGAAACGTTGCAAACTAACGCCGTGGTCGAGCTTCAGCAGTTGCAAAGCCAACTGGCTGAAGTGAACTCGCAGCTGCTGGCCGCCCAAACACTTCCTGAACGTGCCCAGCAATCAATCGCGGAAACCCTCCAGCGAGCGGAAAGTTTACGCCGGCAGCACGATGAGCGCGAGGCTTTGCTAGTGGATCGTCAACTCTCTGCATTAAACGATGCACGGCTAATCCAACTACGTCTTGAGCGGGCGTTGGCCGAACGTGAAGTGAGTTTTTATCAGCGCGAGCTAAGCGCTAATAGCCGCCTGCGCGAACTAGCTCAGGAGCGCCGTGATGTGCTGATGGTGCAGATCGATTACCAAGAGCAGCAGCTAACCATGCTGCAAGGGGTAATTGATCGGCAGCGCCGGTTGGCCTCAGAGCAAGCCATTGCCGATGCCGCCAGAGATAACCCGTTAATCGCTGCGGGGCATCCGGTAGTGGTGCAGGCGCAGCAAACCAATCAGACACTTAGCCTGGAGCTACTGCGGGCAACTGACCGTGCCAACACGGTGGTTCGCGAAAATATTGAAGCCCAACGGCAGTTGGAGAACGTGCGCCAGTTACAGCGTAGCCTTAATGAACAAATTGAGGCAATACGCGGCAGCCAACTACTGTCGCGTATTCTGCGCGAGCAGCGCAAGTCACTTCCTCCCTTGGCGGCTCCACGCAATTTGCAGGACGAAATTGCCGACCTGCGCTTAAAGCAATTCGATTTAGTTCGCCAGCGCGATCAACTGCGCCAAAGCGAGCAGTTTGCCACTACGCGTTTGGCTGAGGCGGGCATTGAGGCGACGCCGGGGTTAGTCGATTCCCTTTCGCAGCTTTATCAATCGCGACGTGAGCTGGTGGAGCAACTAGAGCAGTCTTACGGCAGCTTATTAAGCGCGGCGATTGAGCTTCAGCTCAACCAACAGCAGTTGGTAACGACAACCGTTGAGTTGCGCAAAACTATCGATGAGCAGCTTTTTTGGGTCGCCAACAGTCGGCCTATGGATCTGAATTGGGTGCGCCAATTACCCCGCAACCTGAAGCTGGAATGGCAAGAAGGGGAGTGGCGCGCCATTTTACCCACCCGCTGGCAAGGGTTTTCATGGGAAGTACTTAGAGGCGCACCGCTAGTGTTGTTGAGTCTGGTGCTAATGGGGTTGCGTCGTAAAATCAAGACCCGCTTGGCCACGCTGCATTCGCAGATTGGTCGGTTAAAGAGCGATACCCAGTTGCACACACCCAGGGCGGTGCTGCTGAATGCGTTGCTGGCCCTCTCCGGCCCGCTGGCATTAGCGGGTATTGGCGTTGGGCTGCAGGGAGCGGCTGGGCCCTTGGCTAATAGCGTTGCCCCGGCGCTACTTCAATTGGCCTTGAGTTGGGCCGTCGTCGCCTGGGGGCGCAGGCTACTGGTCGCCGATGGGGTGGCCGAGCGCCACTTTACCTGGTCGCCACAGTACAACGCCCGGTTACGTCAGTTGTTAGGCGGGCTAGGTATCGCCCTGGTGCCGGTCATCGCCATTGCAGCGATGTCTGGAGAGATGGAAACGCCGCTAGCGCAGCGTCCTGTTGCCTTGGGGTTATTCTCGTGTGGCTTGATAGCGATGAGCTGGTGGCTGGCCCAGTTGATCCTGGCGCATATCCCCATTTTTGGTGTCCACCTGTTCCGCTTGCTGTTGGGGCTGGCGATGGCCTCGGTGCCATTGATCCTACTGGGATTGGTGGTTTGGGGTTACGAATACACCGCATTAAGATTAGTCGGACGGTTCGCGATCACCCTTTACTTGCTGGGGCTATGGGTCGTGGTGGAAGCTTCGCTGGTGAGAAGTCTCGCGGTGGCCGCACGGCGGCTCGCTTATCGCCGTGCCTTGGCGCGACGTCGCGCTCAGGTGCAAGAGGGGGCGGAAGGAGGTCTTGAGGTAGTAGAAGAGCCACCGCTTGATATGGCGCAGATCAACAGTCAGTCGCTGCGGCTCTCCAAGCTGATTGTGTTGATTGGCTTCAGTGCGCTGCTTTATTTGGTCTGGTCGGACTTGCTTTCGGTGCTTGGCTATTTGGATAACGTATCATTGTGGGAAGCGCAAGAGGGGGATTTGGTAGATAACGCACTATCGATATCCGACGTCTTTGCTGCCCTGCTGATTGTGGCTATTACGTTTATCATGGCGGGCAATTTGCCGGGGCTGTTGGAAGTGATGGTGCTCTCCCGGCTGTCATTGAAACAGGGCAGCGCCTATGCCATTAGCTCGCTGCTCTCCTACACCATTGTGGGCACGGGGATTGTCATGGGGCTGTCGACCCTTGGGGTTTCCTGGGACAAGCTTCAGTGGCTGGTGGCCGCCCTGAGTGTGGGGTTAGGGTTTGGCTTACAAGAGATTTTTGCCAACTTTATATCCGGTTTGATCATTCTGTTCGAGCGGCCGATTCGTATTGGCGACACCATCACTATTGGCAATTTGCACGGCACCGTTAGCCGTATCCGTATCCGTGCGACTACCGTCACCGATTTTGACCGCAAAGAGATTATTATCCCCAATAAAACCTTTGTGACCGACCAGCTGATCAACTGGTCGCTGTCGGATAATATCACCCGGGTCGTGCTCACCTACGGTGTGGCCCACGGCTCCGATATGACCAAGGTGCACCAGCTATTGCGGCAGGCGGCGGATGAAAATCCTCGTGTGCTAGCCGACCCTGAACCCCAGGTTTTCTGTTTAAGCTATGGGCAGCACAGCCTCAATTTTGAGCTGCGGATTTTCGTCAACGACCTGCTTGATCGGCTGTTTGCTGCCGATGAAATCAACTGCCGTATAGACGCGCTGTTCCGCGAAGCCGGCGTACGCGTGGCGTTTGAGCAGATGGATGTGTGGCTACACCCTGATCAGGGCGACGCTGTTAAAGTGCAGTCGGCGAACCAACTGCCCCCTGCATCGACTTAGTGCACTTTTAGGGCTCTCTTTTTAAGCCTCTTTTACTGCGTGCAGGAGGAATTCGCGGTTGCCGTCGCCGCCGGTAATTGGGCTCTCCTGCCAGTGGTGGATAGCCAGGCCGCAGGCGTTGCAACTGCGACGAATGCTGGCTTCCACTTCCGTAAAACGCTTTGCGTCGCGCACTACGCCGCGTTTATCCAGGGCGCCAGGCGTTAGTTCAAACTGCGGTTTGACCAGCGAAATCAACTGACCGCCCGATGGCAGAAGGGCTCCAATCTCGGGTAGAATCAGCGTTTGAGAAATAAACGAGACGTCCATAATGGCGCTATCGAGAGGGTAAACTGAAAGTACCTTGGCAAGGGCCTCGCTGCTACTCATCGAGCGGGCATTTAACCCTTCCAGGCAGGTGATTCGCGGATCTCCGCGCAGTTCAGCTGCCAACTGTCCGTGGCCAACTTCGACGCCAATCACGTGGCGGGCGCCAAAGTGCAGTGCGCAGTCGGTGAAGCCGCCGGTTGATTGGCCAATATCGAGCACGGTGCAGCCGTCAAATCGCAGCTCAAGCGCTGTGAGCACCGCTTCTAACTTCAATCCTGCCCGGGAGACATAGCGCTCTTCAGGATCGTCTTCTACTTCAAAACGGGTATCGTCGGGCCATTTCTCGGACGCTTTGATTAACGGCTTGCCACTATCGGCAAGCCGTATCCGCCCGTGACGAATAAGCCTTTGGGCGCGGGTACGCGAGTTGGCCAGCCCTTGGCTGACCAACAGTTGATCGAGTCGCATCATAGTGGTTAAAAGTGTCGTTAAGTGGGCTGCTTACCCCACGTCTGGGGACGTATTGGGTAGTGGTGAATCGGGTAGGGTTGAACTAGCGCCCTGATCCGCTTGTAGCTCAGTCGGTGGTAAGCGAGACGCGCCCCAGCTACGGTGCAAGTAATGTTTAACATTTTCCACCTCTTCGCTGGTCACATCGGCTGTGTCAACGCGCTCAAGAGGATCGTAGTGATAAATATATAGCCGCGATGCAAAGCGATCGAAAGGCAGCGAGGCCTCACCAAAGCGCTCACCATTGCCTGATGTACTCACAACCACACCATCGCCCCAATCCTGCCCGCTATCATTGTTGGGATTATAGAAGTAAATCCGCATGACATCAGACGGGTCGAGAGACGCCCGTAAAATGGTAATTGCGTGCCAACCAATAAATCGCGCTGCGCTATCGGTAACCGCAATGCCTGCTGGCTGAGGGTGGATCAGTGGCTGGTTGCCATTGTAATAGGGGTGATAGTAGGCGAAAAAGTGACGTATGAAGTCGTCGACATCGCTTAGTTGACCGGTGGCGACATCGACATTGATGCGAAAGCCCCGTCCCGACCACCAGCCATGAAATTCAGGGTTTACCCAGCGGTGTGGGTCACCTTCACGGCCAATGCAGCGCCGACCCATTTCGGCATAAATGCGATCCAGGTGGGGCACCACAATCAGCGAAACCGGGTCGAGGTCGATGGGCAACTGGGTCGCCACACCAGTGAGGCTTGCCATGGATGAAATGGCTTGCCCCTCGAAATGCATGATGATTTCGTCGTCGCGGGCTGCCCATGCCACCATCTGCAGCAGGTAGTCTGGGTCGTTGTACGCCCACATGGAGAGCGCTCGGGCTGACTGGCAGGTAGGATTGTTGCCCTGGCCAACGCCTAGCGGTAACCCCAGCATGCAGAGCACGCCTTCAATCAGTCTCGCCCGGGGAGAAACGGTGTCGCCATAGGCCAGGGTGAGCCGCGACTGCGCCCACTCGGATAGCGGCAGGTTAAGTTGACGCCACATGGCGGGCGCCACCGGCGGCTGATAAAGAATGCCGCGCTCAAGCATCAGCGCCAGGCCGTAAACCGCTTGTGCGGTGGCTGGATAAACGCCGCCTCGGATAAGCGCTTGAACCAGCTCGCGATAGCAGAGTAGGCAGTCGCGGCCAGTAGATGAAAGCCCCAGCGCCTCGGAGAGTAAGTGGTCACCCTCTTCGAGTAGGTGGCGCAATAGCACGGCGTGATAAGGCGATACCAAGCCGGTGTCGTGCATCGCCCGAGCGAAACCGGTAGATTCGGCCTGCAGAGCAGCCTGATCCATATGCTCTAATCGCTCGCGATAAACATCGACGCCAGGATCTTCGCGGCACGCTTGGGTGGGCCCGTAAAGCGAGCTGACCAGACGGTCAGCGCCCTGGCCGCTCGCGCCAAGATCGATCGTCGGGTTAGCCTGACACAGGGCGATTTGGGTAATCATCTGTTTGATCGAATCAACCTGAATCGGGCGCTGTTTTAAAATACGCCAGATCTCGTCAATTAGTTGATCAACAATATGTTCGTAGCCAATGCGATCGGCTAGGTGTTGGAAGAGATGGCGAGGAATGGTCGCCAGTCGCCCTTGGGTTTCCCGTTCGGCTTCACTGGGCGGTAAAAACAGCAGCCATAAATTAATCGCCATTACCTGAGTAAGGTAGTGGTGCGCATGCTCTGCGGATACCAGCGGGTGCTCAAAATTACCTTTAGCGACAGCCAGGAGTCGAAGTTCGCTTAATGCCTCAATGACGACCACATCGGCATCCGCGCTTTTCAAAGCGAAGGTGGTTAGGGTCGGCACCAAGTATTGAGGTGTTTCCCAATCGGAGCCCAGAAACACACCAGCATCCTCAAACGCTTGGGCGCGGGACTCGAGAGCTTCACAGCCTCCATCCTGAAGCAGGACGCGCCGCGCCGTATCCAATACACGCGGCAGCTTGGCGGGCTTTGAGAAGGCGGGCGCCTGGGTGAGCAGGCGCACGGCGTCGTCAAATTTGCTCAACAATCCATTGAGCTTGTTATCTTCATGAGAAGACGTCACTTGATCTGTCTCCACGGTGACTCCTTATCCCAGCATTAGCGGGGATTATACATAGAAGTCGAGATCTTCTTGGCGTTTTAGCAGATCGCGAATCGTATGCGCATCCTCGCCTTTAAAGTAGATCAGACCCCAATGGGTACCAAACGCAGTGCGTTTAGTAACGGTTTCTTCTACGGGTGAGGTTAGCTCATGAGACTCAAAATAGGGGTGATCTTCGGTCTCTTCGGGAATTTCCAAGCGGCTGACCACGCGGCGGCGTGGGTAAACACCAAAGCAACCGGCAAAGCCATTGGCATCGACCACTTCTTGCGGGAAGAATTTGGCCACTTCTTCTTGCGTGGTTTTTGGGTCGAATACCAGCATTGATGCCTGGTAAGCATTAAAGCCGTAAACACGCTCTAGTAGTTCAAATACTTTGAAGCCAGGCGGACGGTAAGCCACTTCCCCAAAGTACATTTCGCCATCGCTGGTGACAAAGTATTCTGGATGTAACAAACCAAACTCAATGTCGAATGCTTTAATGAGCTTTTCAATCTGTTGAGTAATCTGTTCGCGATAAATCTCTAGTTCAGGTGAGGCGGGCACAAATACCGAGTAACCCAGCGTCACGTATTCAGAGATGTTCAAGAAGGCGATTTTGCCATCATGAACCCAGGCTTCGACGGCAAACTCCCAGCCATCCAGATGCGATTCCATTAGCACCGGGAACTCTTCATCCGGGATGGTATCGACCTCATCAGGCGTGCGAATAACGCGGTGGCCCAGGCAGCCTGCTTTATCAAACGCTTTCAGGTGAATCGGGTCGTTGGGGTCGCCGTCCAGCTTGAGCAGCGTCTGGTTAACGCGCTTCAGGAAGCGCACTACATCATCTTTATCGTGGGCTTCTTCAAAAATGCCCACGCGGATGCCACCTAGTTGAGCACGACGCTTCATCAACGCTTTATCGCGCAACAGCAGCGACTGACCATAAAGACGAGGGTTATCCAGGAGTACAGAGTTAATGGCACCTGCCCACTCAACGGTCTCCTCATAAAGCGGAATGGCGACATCGACACCTTTTTCTTTGAGCGTCTCGGCAATTTCCATCGAGCGATCATTGAGTCGCTCGAAATTCCAAGGCACGTAAGGAATGTTGTGTTTTTGGCAATACTCTTCCGCCCAATCGGGTGCAACGACAATGTAGCGACGGTCAAAATTTTCGGCCGCTTCAATCGCATTGAGACTCCAGCCTAATAGAGCGATATAGCCCTTATTGGGATCCTTCTGCATGTTGATGACTCCTACTTGGTGAACGAACATAATTGCCAAATCACGCTCACCACCATACACGAGGGGGGCATGCGCGGCTAATGAGCCCATTATCCGTCGCATTACCGCTAAGCTTTCTAAGCTATCAGCGTAAAGGCGTGGCGGTGGGAATATGGTAAGCTAGGCGGTTCAACTCAATGTACGAATGGCAAGAGGATTAGGCCAAGATGGCGGCCAAGCCGATCTACCGTGTGGTGGTTCACCAGCAGGGTGAAATTTGGGATTTATACGTCCGTGAGATCTTTCAAAGCGAACTCTGGGGCTTTATTGAAGTCGAGGAGTTTGTCTTTGACGATGCTTCACGGGTAGTAGTGGATCCTGCGACTGAAAAATTGCAACGAACCTTCGATGGTGTCAAACGTAGCTATCTCCCTTTAAATGCTATTGTGCGCATTGATGAAGTAGAGCGCGAGGGGCCATTGAAGGCGGTCAAAACCGATGCCCGGGTAGCGGAGTTCCCCCGTCCCTTTCCGTTGCCTCCGCGCGGCGAAGGGTAAGCGTATGAGACAAGCGCACCGCTAAATTAGGCGATAAGCGCTGTTGGCTTCGTCCGCCTTGCAGCGTTTTTAATCAGGACATGATGTCATGCTAGTAAATAGAACTCGTTATCGAAATTATGCCGCTGCGGCTGGTCTTTTACTCACTGTTACCAGCTTCGATGCCACTGCCCAGTCCGCTAATCAGGCATGGGTGACCGATGAGCTGAGCACCTACGTGCGCAGCGGCCCCACCGATGGTTATCGCATCATTGGTACGCTCAACGCAGGCGAGCAGGTTGAGGTGTTGGAAACTAGCGGTGACTACACCCGTGTGCGTAACAGTGATGGTAATGCGGTCTGGGTGTTGAGCAGTGAGCTTCAGCAAACGCCTAGTGCGGTTGAACAGCTACCTGCGTTAGAAGCCCAGGTAGAGGAGCTCACCGCGGAGCTTGAGGATATCAATGAAACCTGGGAACAGCGTACGGCCTCAATGACGGAGACGTTAGAGCTGCGCGAGCGCCGCATTGCCGAGCTTGAAGCCAGTAACCAAGAGCTGGATGCTCAAGCAGAGCAGTCCCGACGGCAAGTGAGGGCGCTCCAGGCGCGCCTGGAAACTCAGGAAGAAGACCTGCTGATGCGCTACTTCATGTACGGAGGCGGTGTGGCTGGCGCGGGTTTATTGGTGGGGCTGATTGTGCCGCACCTACCCCGTCGGCGTAAAAAGCGCGACCGCTGGTTCTAAGATCACCTGAAGGCAGCCGAACCATGAGCGATCAGTGGCGCAAGCGTTGGCAAGAGGGGCGTATTGGCTTTCATCTACAGCAGGCGCATCCGGCGTTGCTGCGCCATTGGGCGTCACTTGGGGTTACTAATCGCACCAAAGTGCTGGTGCCACTGTGTGGTAAAAGCCTTGATATGCGCTGGCTGGCGGATGAAGGGCATCCAGTACTGGGGATTGAGTTTGCACCTGAGGCGGTTGAGCAGTTTTTGGCTCAGCGCAGTACAGCCGTATCCCGCTACCGTCAGGCAGGGTTTACGATTTCCCGCCAAGGTAATGTGGAGTTGTGGTGTGGGGACTTTTTTCACCTGCATATTCAGCAGGCTGCCGAGATTGGTGCATTTTACGACCGCGCCTCGCTGATAGCGCTGCCGCCAGCCACTCGGCAGCGCTATGCGTTCCACCTTGCGCAGCTTGTGCCGCCTGGGGCCAAAGGCCTGCTGATTAGTTTGTCACACCCCGATGGCAGTGCTGGGCCGCCCTATAGCGTGCCGGATAGCGAAATAGAAAGCCTGTTCACTGCCAACTTCACGCTCACGTTTCTGGAAGAGGGCACACCCGATGAGCGTGGCCGGAAGGAGAGCGTATGGGCACTGGAACGACGCGGGCCACGTCTTTAGAAGCTAAAAGACGCAGCCCTTGTCTACACTGCTGTGAATAAGAGAGGCCTTAACGTGCAAGTAAACGGCCCAGTTCCGGGTCGCTAAAGGCGCGGTTCAAGCCATCACTAACTAGGTCACTGAGCATACGTGTGTTGCTATCAGCGTCCGGTTTAAGGGCATAACCCTGGGTACGGCGTGATGTATAGGTGCCGGTGTAAGTGGTGCCCTTATTTTTAGCAATCGCGCGGAAAACGCCTTCAAGGCGCGCTTCATCGACCAGTGGCTGGCCGCTGTCGCCACGGGCGTAGTTGAGGCTGGCAAGTTCCAGCGTTAAGCTTGGCCGACCTTCGGCCTGCTCCGTGGTGGGGCTAAAGCCCATGTCCCGCACGGCGCGCTCGGCCTCTTCCTGCAAACGCGGAATCAGCTCATGGCTGCTCACGGTAATATGCGCCGTCGACATGCCGCCGCCTGCACGGTTGCCAATAATATCGCTCTCGCGGCCATCCTGGGCAATCACCGTGACCTGCTGGCCTGAGCCTACCTGCGGCACCTCCGCGCTGCGCTGTGGGCTGAGCTGTAAGTATTGGGGGCTGGCGCAACCGGCAAGCCACGCGCTGGCAAGCAGCACACCTGAAATCCGTAAAAAGTGACGCCGAAGCATGGTCATCCTCCGCTATGGCTAAAACGCCAGTATAACGCGGGTAGCGCGTTGGCGGTATGTTCTGGCGATGCGGCTTTACCAATAACGATCAAGATTGTCGTGGCGCTGCACTATCCAATCCAATTTAGCTGGGTTTCATGCAGTGGTGAGGGCAAAAGAGGCATTGTTATGACGTATACAGATCTGTTTGAAAACGACGATATGAAGTTGATTAATCTGCTTCCGCGGGATGGTGAGGTTTACTACCACGGCAAAGTCTTGGATACACTTACTGCCGATATGTATCTGGATAAGTGTCTAAGCGAACTAAGCTGGGAGCATGATCGCGCCTTTATTTATGGCAAAGAGATCGTTACTAAACGCAAGATAGCCTGGTATGCGGATAAGCCGGTTTCCTATACTTACTCTGGGTACACAAAAATGGCATTAGTGTGGCCGGACTTTCTGCGCGAGATTAAACAGCGGGTGGAGAGAGTGTGTGGAGAGGTGTTTAATTCATGCCTGTGTAATTTTTATAGCACGGGGGAGGAGGGCATGAGTTGGCACAGCGATGCCGAAAAAGACCTTGTCGAGAATGGTGTCATCGGGGCGTTGAGTTTAGGTGGGGAGAGGAAGTTTGCGTTTAAAAATAGACAAACAGGGGAGAGTGTTTCGCTTGTTTTAGCCCACGGTAGCCTGTTGATTATGAAAGGTACCACGCAGAAAAATTGGTTACATAGCCTGCCCAAAACCAAGAGAGATATTGAGCCGCGGGTGAGCCTCACCTTCAGGCAAATGCGCTTTTGAGATCATCTTATGAAACGCTAGCACTAGCGGCCCCGCTTGGGGCAACTAGCGCTTCTACAACAGCGTTATGCTACGCGGCTTTGTTCCATCGCTTTCGTTTCTACTTTGGGGAAGCGCCGCCAGTGGCGTGGATGAGCGAATAAGCGCTGCCCACGTTGTAGCGCCAGGTGTTCAAAGTCCGTATGGCGCACGGTCGCAAGCCAGGGCTGGGCCAGCCAATCAGCCTCTAGTTCCACGCGCACCTCGGCGCCCACCGGCGAGATCGCCGTGATAGTAACCGGTAGATGGCTCTCAGCGGTGGGCTGCTCGGTTAGCCGCACTTCGTGAGGGCGCAGCAGCAGCTCTTCGTGACCATCGGGTAGATCCACGTGCCAATAGGCGTCACCGCAGGTGAGGACGCCGTTGGTTATGTTGCCTTCCAGGTGATTCACATCGCCTAAAAACTCGAACACAAAGCGGTTTTTGGGCTCACGGTAGAGTTCATCGGGGGTATCAATTTGCTCAATGCGGCCATTGCTCATCACTACCACACGGTCGGAAAGCTCCAGCGCTTCCTCCTGGTCGTGGGTGACAAAGACGCTGGTGAAATTGAACTCGTCATGCAGGTGACGTAGCCAGCGGCGAAGCTCTTGACGCACCTTGGCATCGAGCGCGCCAAAGGGTTCGTCGAGCAGCAGAACTTCCGGCTCCACGGCCAGCGCGCGGGCCAGAGAGACCCGCTGCTGCTGGCCGCCGGAAAGCTGCGCTGGGTAGCGGTTGGCCAGGTGTTCCAGCTTGACCATTTCAAGCAGCCTAAACACCCGTGCACGAATTTCACCGCTGCTGGGTCGGCGTTTACGCGACTGCACGGTCAGTCCAAAGGCAACATTGTCGTAAACGCTCATATGGCGGAACAGCGCGTAGTGCTGGAAAACAAAGCCAATGCGACGATCACGAACATGCACATTGGTCACGTCGCGGTTACCAAACAGAATTTTACCCGGCTGGGCCGAGTGGTCGGCACTCTCCAGGCCGGCGATAATCCGCAGCAAGGTGGTCTTGCCTGAACCAGACGGGCCCAATAGGCCAACCAGCTCACCATCGTGAATATCCAGGTTAATCGGCTCTAATGCCTGAGTGTTGCCGAAGTGTTTGGCGATGTTGTGTAAGTGAATGCTCATGCAAATGCCTCCCGGCGCGCTGCGCGCCATTCCAGCCCGGCCTTGGCGGCGAGCGTCAGTAGGGCAATAAAGGCGAGTAGGGCCGCGCAGGCAAATGCCCCCACGGCGTTATAATCCTGATAAAGCTGCTCAAGGTGCAGGGGGAGTGTGTTGGTTTTGCCACGAATAGCCCCTGAAACTACCGAGACAGCGCCAAATTCCCCTACCGCGCGGGCGTTGGTAAGAATTACGCCGTACAGTAGTGCCCAGCGGATATTGGGCAGCGTAACGCGTCGAAAGGTCGTCCAGCCGGAGGCGCCCAGGGTTACCGCCGCCTCCTCTTCACGGGAACCTTGCGCCTGCATTAACGGAATCAGCTCGCGGGCAACAAAGGGGCAGGTGACAAAAATGGTCACCATCAGAATGCCCGGCCATGAGAACATGAGCTGAATATCATGACCATTCAGCCAGGTGCCGATCCAGCCGTTACGGCCATAGAGCAGCAGGTAAATCAGGCCAGCCACAACGGGGGAGACTGCAAAGGGGATATCGATCAACGTTTGCAGAACGCGTCGCCCAGGGAAGCTGAAGCGCGTGACCAGCCATGCAAGGGCAACGCCGAATACCAGGCATACGGGAATGGTCAGGAGCGCAATCACCAGCGTTAAGCCAATGGCGTGCAGGGTGAAGGTGTTGCTGACGTTCGCCCAGAACACCATGACGCCCTGGGATAATGCCTGGGCAAAAATGGCTACCAGAGGCAGCAGTAAAAACAGCGCTGACAGCACCAGGGCGGTACCTATCAGCAGGCGCCGGATAAGTGGCGCATCACCAATTCGACGCATTACCCTTTACCTCCATGCAGGCGACGTACAAAACGCCCTTGCCAAATATTGATCGCCAGCAGCAGCGCCAGGGATACAAACAGCACCACCGAGGCAATGGCCGATGCCCCTGCATAGTCATACTCTTGCAGTTTGACGAAAATCATCAGTGCGGTGATCTCGGTTTCATAAGGCATGTTGCCAGCGATAAAGATAATCGCCCCGAACTCACCCAATGAGCGAACAAACGCTAAGCCCGTACCGGTCACCAGGGCAGGCCAAATGTGTGGCAGTATCACCCGCCGAAAGGCCACTCCGTCGGTCGCGCCCAGCGACATGGCTGCTTCATCGACTTCGGCGGGAAGGTCTTCCAGCACCGGCTGCACCGTGCGCACGACAAAAGGGATGCTGGTAAACGCCATCGCTAGGGCAATACCTACCCAGGTGTAGGCGACCTGAAAGCCCAGTGGTTCCAGCAACCTACCCATCCAGCCGCTGCCGGCATAAAGGGTTGCCAGCGTGATGCCAGCCACCGCAGTTGGTAGTGCAAAGGGGAGATCCATCAGTGCATCTAGCAGACGCTTACCGGGGAACTCATAGCGCACCAGCACCCATGCCAGTAATAAACCAAAGATGGCGTTGACGATCGCTGCTACGGCCGCTGCGCCAATGGTAACCATGTAGCTGGCGACGACTCGCCCTTCGGTGATGATCGCCCAGTATTCGGCGAAGCTAAGCTCGGATAACTGGCCAAACAGGCCGGTAATCGGCAAGAGCAGCACCAGCGAGATGAACAGTACGCTGATACCCAGAGAAAGGCCAAAACCCGGCAGCACACGGGTGCTGCCGGTTCGCCAGGAGGCAAGTTGACTCATAGTTCAGGCTGGCTCATGAGTGAATATTAGCGACGCTGTAACTGGTCGAGAAGGGCGCCACCCTCGAAGTGAGTCTCCATGGCTTCATCCCAGCTGCCGAACACCTCATCCACTTCAAGCAGTTCGGTTTCGGGGAACTGGTCGGCAAACTCTTCAACCACGGTCTCGTTATGCACGCGGTAGTTGAAGCCCGCAAGCAGGCGCTGGATCTCTTCAGTATAGAGGTACTCAAGATAGCTCTGGGCCAAATCGCTGTTGCCGTTGCGCTCAGCATTTTCGCCCACAACGGCAACGGGGAACTCGGCCAGAATGCTCACTGGCGGCACGATCACTTCGTAGTCATCGCTGCCATACTCGCTGCGGATATTGTTCACTTCAGACTCAAAGCTAATCAGCACATCGCCAATTTCACGCTCGATAAAGCTAGTGGTTGCGCCACGACCGCCGGTATCGAATACCGCCACATTAGCTAGGAAAGTGCGCATGAAGTCTTCAATTTGCTCTTCATCGCCATCGAACTCATTCTCGGCAAAGCCCCAGGCGGCTAAGTAGGTATAGCGACCGTTACCCGAGGTTTTCGGGTTGGGGAAGACCATCTTTACATCTTCTTTGACTAAGTCGTCCCAGCTCTCAATACCTTTGGGGTTGCCCTTACGCACAAGGAAGGCAGTGGTAGAGTAGTAGGGCGACGCATTGTTCTCAAACGCATCCTGCCAATCTTCAGCCACCAGCCCGGCATCGGCGAGTACCTGCACGTCGGTCACCTGGTTAAAGGTCACCACATCGGCGCGCAGGCCTTGAAGAATGGCACGGGCCTGGGCGGAAGAGCCGCCATGAGACTGGCTAATTTCAATCTCTTCGCCGTGCTCTTCCTGCCACCAGGCCTGAAACTCGGGATTGATCGCCGCAAATAATTCCCGTGCGATATCGTAGGAAGAGTTGAGCAGTTCCCGCTCCTGGGCAGCAGCGGTACCACTAACGGTAACGCCTAGTGCAATGGCAATCAGGCTGCGGCGGAAAATGGTGGGCAGTGCCATAGAGAAGCTCCTTAAAACAGTAAGCGCAAAGTATCGCCGAATCGTAGCGTCGCAATATTGACAAGGTTAAATCTATCAATGTGGAATTACAATCATGTTTTATATTCTATTTAAGAATATAAGTGTGCGCAGATGTCCAATGCAAAGCCGTATAGGAGATGGGGCTTAGTAGGTGGCTCTGGTAACATAGCCGGCTTATTCCCCTGTTAATTTAGGAACGTGCTATGACCGCTGCGCAGGACTTTTTGATTGCCCCCTCTATTCTTTCCGCTAACTTTGCGCGGCTTGGCGAGGAAGTTGATAACGTGTTGGCGGCTGGCGCGGATGTGGTGCACTTCGACGTCATGGATAATCACTATGTGCCCAACCTGACCATTGGCCCCATGGTGTGCAAAGCGCTGCGTAAACACGGCGTGACGGCGCCCATCGATGTGCATTTGATGGTCAAGCCGGTAGATCGCATGATCAGCGACTTTATTGAGGCGGGCGCCAGCTACATTACCTTTCACCCGGAGGCGTCTGAGCACATCGATCGCTCACTCCAGCTCATTCGTGATGGCGGCTGTAAAGCTGGCTTGGTGTTTAATCCGGCCACGCCGCTCTCCTATCTCGACTATGTGATGGATAAAGTCGATATGGTGCTACTAATGAGCGTTAACCCAGGTTTTGGCGGACAATCCTTTATCCCCAGTACGTTGGATAAGCTGCGCGAGGCGCGGGCGCGCATTGACGCCTCAAGATTTGATATACGCCTGGAGATCGACGGCGGGGTGAAAGTGGATAATATTGCCGAGATCGCCGCCGCGGGCGCCGATACCTTTGTGGCGGGATCCGCCATTTTCAGCGCCCACCAGGCCAGCGATCCCCACGGCTATGACACGGTAATCAAGCAGATGCGTGCGGCGCTGGCCAAGTAAAAGTCAGTGTCGTAGTGTCGTTTAGTGAAGCTTCATGCGCGGCTTTAAGTAACGGTTAAGCTTATCGACCAGCCACGCTAGCCCCGTCTTCGGCGCCCCATGAATAGAGAGCTGGTGCATGCGGTAGAGCGATGCATAGGCCTGGCGGGCCAGCCAGCCCTCTAAAAACAAGCCTTTGGAGGCGGAGCTACGCATTAAATTGCCCACTGCATCGTAGCGGGCCAGTGATACCAATGAGCCGTGATCGCGGTAGCGGAAATCGGCGAGTGGTTTGCCATCGAGTCGATTGACGATATTTTTGGCGAGCAGTTTGGCCTGCTGATGAGCCGCCTGGGCGCGCGGTGGCACCGTGCCACTTTCTCCCATTGGGCAACTGGCGCAGTCGCCTAGGGCAAAAATCTTCTCATCATCGACACTTTGCAGAGTGCTGTTGACTTCAATTTGGTTTTTCTTATTCGTGGTTAGGCCTAGTTCCGCCAAAAACGGCGGCGCTTTGATCCCCGCTGCCCAGACGTTGATGTCGGTCTTGATCACCTCATCGTCACCAGTGACCAACTGGTACTCTTGAGCCTCTTTCACGGCGGTATCGGTGTGAACCGTCACGCCCATCTCTTCAAGCTCTGTTTTAACCGTTTGACTGACCCGTTCCGAAAGTCCTGGCAGCAAGCGGGGAGCTGCTTCTAGCAAGTGCACACTGATTTGCTGGTTATCCAGCGCCGTCACTCCATAGGCATTGAGCATGCGCGAAGCGTCAAACAACTCGGCCGCAAGCTCTACGCCTGTTGCTCCGCCGCCGACAATTCCAATGGTCAACTGCGTATGCTGGCGCAGGTTGGGGTCGGTATAGCGCAGAAAGGTATTGATCATATCGCGCTGGAACGCCTTGGCCTGCTCGGGGGAATCAATAAAGTGGCAGTGCTCCGCCACACCGGGTGTGCCGAAATCGTTGGAGACGCTGCCTATGGCCATGACCAGGTAGTCATAGGCAAGCTCTCGGGCAGGCAGCACTTCATATCCTTCTTCGTCAAGAATCGGGGCTAACTGGAGCGTCTGCTGCTCGCGATTAATGCCGGTGAGCGAACCGCGCTGAAAGCGGTAGAAGTGCGCCGATGAGTGCCCGCGAAGATCCACCTCGTCCATGCTGGAGTTCAGCACGCCGGTCGCCAGTTCGTGGAGCAGCGGTTTCCACACATGGGTGGTATTGCGATCCAGCAGCACAATTTCTGCGCGTTTGCGCTTACCTAAAGTGCGACCTAAACGTGTAGCGAGGGCTAAACCACCTGCGCCGGCGCCGACAATCACGATTCTGGGAGTGGGCATATCACTACCTCTTTAACTAAATTAGCCCAAGCATAGAGGGTTCTGACGCTTCTTACTAATGCGCACCGTTGCTGGGAACAGGTAAGATGGTTTTCTAATGAAAATGAGGTAGAGAGCATTGCAAGTACATTCAAGTCACTACTCAGAACGACACGCGGTGCTACAAGGAAAACGGCTGATTGCCTTCGACTTGGACGGCACGCTGATCGATTCAGTGCCGGATCTTGCCGTCGCAGTGGCGCGCACCTTAAATGAGCTGGATTTGCCAGCGCCGAGTGGGGCGGAGGTGAGGGACTGGGTCGGCAATGGTGCGCCCGTATTGGTTGAAAGAGCCCTGACCTGGGCGCTAGAAGCAGCACCGGAACCTGCTCTTCTGAAGCGCGGTTATGATGTGTTTATGGTGCACTACGGCGCTGCCCCCAATACCCTGACAACGCTCTACCCTGGGGTCAAACAAGCACTGCAGGCACTGCATCAGCAAGGCCTGACGTTGGTGTTGATCACCAATAAGCCCGAACGCTTTATTGAGCCGCTGCTAAGTCACTTCGAGCTGCTGGACTATTTCACCCTCTGCATTGGTGGTGATTCGCTGCCCGAAAAGAAGCCCCATCCTTTACCGTTGTTGCATGCTGCTCGACACTGCCAAGTGCCGCCAGAGGCGTGTGTGATGGTAGGCGACTCCCGTCATGATATAGCTGCTGGCAAGGCCGCGGGCTTTACGACCCTGGCGCTACCCTACGGCTATAATCATGGTGAACCGATTGAAAGCAGCTGCCCTGATCTGGTGCTCAGTTCGTTAACCGAATTACTGGCCGCTCCCTTGAAGGCACCGGCAACTGATTAATACCTGCGGCGGGTCGACTACTCTGCCGTCGCGCCCCCCAGGGCAGTATGCATGACTTCTGCATTATGGCGCAGCATGGCCGAATAGTTGGCTGCCGGGCCGTCTGCACCGCTTAATGAGTCCACATACAGCGGGCCCGCAAGAGGAATTGAGGCTTCTCTGGACAGGGCATCCATGTGAATGCTTGGGGTGGTGCTTTCAAAAAACAGCGACGGAGGTCGTGGGCGATTATTAGTGAGGTATTCGCTCATTTTGGCCATGGCCTGGGCGCTGCCCTGGGTTTCGTGATTAACGCCCCACACACCTAGGGCTTCAAAGGCGTAGGCGCGGGCGAAATAGCCAAAGCCTGCCTCACTGGTCACTAAGGTACGGTTCGTTTGTGGAATGCCGTCCAGGCGCTCTTTCACCGCTAGATTAAGGTTGTTCAACGCTTTGCGTGCCTCTTCAGCACGGGTATAAAACGCTTCGGCCTGGTCGGGTAGGTGCGCTGCCAGGGTCTCGGCAATCACATCAATGTAGGCCGCTGCCCCCTCTGGATCCATCCACATATGCGGATCCAGCTCGCCTTTATACTGCCCGGTCGAGATGATTAGCGGTGTATAGTCGGCTTCTCTAGCCACTTCCACTAGCGTAAGCTCATCGTCAGACATCGCTTCGACGTGGCGTATCCAGGGTTCTAGCCCAAGCCCGTTATAAAACACGATATGGGTCTCTTCCAGCGCCAGCACGTTGGGCGGCGTTAACTCCCAGCGGTGAACATCTTCCCCCCGCGGCACAATGACATTAACGCTGACTGTGTCGCCCGCCACCCGTTTTACCAGTTCCTCCATGACGGAAAAGGAGGCAATAACGCGCAGCGTTGTATTGGCATACGCTGGCGCAGCGCTTAGCAGCGCGACGAATAAGAGCGCACATACCCAGGTAACCCACTTTGACATCCCACGCTCCTAACTGGTTAAAAAAGCTATCGAAAAAGACGGCAGATAATAAAGACTGCGGTGGCCTGTTGCCAGTTCCGATACAGCGGCAGGCCGAAACAAGTATTGCTCAAGGGAGAATACCCTCAAGTGGAGAGGGCCACTATGCTGAAAAGAGCCTGTATTTCACTTCTAAGCATAGCGTGCCTTATGACCGTCCGAAGGGTTTCTTCTTTGCCGAATCGACGTGGTCATCCAAAGCTGTGATCTGTAGCCCGTAGGGCTGGTGGTCAAAAGGGAAGACTTGGCTGTCACTTACCCCCTGCAAGGGAGTGCTCGGTTGCGGTATCATCACTCAATAGCGGTTTAATCTGTGGTCGTAATGACGCAATGGAGTAAGTGGGGCAATGGCGCAAGCTCAGTCGGTGCAGAAACAGCCATCTCAGGAGCAGACAGCGCCGAAAGTGGTGATGTTGGATAATTACGATAGCTTTACGTTTAACATCGTGCAGTATCTGGGTGAGCTGGGCGCAAACGTTATCACCCACCTCAATGACGCCATCACCATTGAGCAAATCGAAGCGCACGCGCCGACGCACCTGGTGGTGTCGCCCGGCCCCTGCACACCCAATGAGGCGGGAGTCTCCATGGCTGCCATCAAACACTTTGCAGGCAAGCTACCTATTTTGGGCGTCTGCCTTGGCCATCAGGCGATTGGCCAAGTGTATGGGGGGAAGGTCGTGCGTGCGCCGCAGGTGATGCACGGCAAAACCTCTGCTGTGCGACACGCTAATCAAGGCGTTTTTGAAGGGCTGGATAATCCCGTTGAGGTGACTCGCTATCACTCCCTGGTGGTTGATAAAGCGAGCCTACCCGACTGTTTGCAAGTCACTGCCTGGACAGGCGATGACGATGTAACCCCCGGGTTAGTCATGGGATTTCGTCATCGCGAACTGGATATTGAAGGGGTTCAGTTTCACCCCGAGTCGATTCTTACCCGCCAAGGCCATGAGCTGTTGGCCAACTTTTTAAAACGCGGCTAATGGCCGGTTTCACACGCTTTTAGGGGCCCCTCTGCTCATGCAAATGCGAGATGCGATTAATGCGGTGATGCGCCGCGAAGACCTCTCTTTCGATGCGATGCACGCCTTGATGCGCCAAATCATGACCGGCGATGCATCTGACGCGCAAATTGGCGGCCTGCTGGTAGGCCTCGCCATGAAAGGCGAAACCGCCGCGGAAATTAGCGCTGCCGCCCAGGTAATGCGCGAGCTGATGAAGCGCGTTGAGCTGAGTGCTGACAACGTTGTGGATATTGTCGGTACCGGTGGTGATGGCGCTAACCTGTTTAACGTTTCCACCGCTGCCAGTTTTGTCGCCGCGGCTGCTGGAGCGCACGTGGCCAAACACGGTAACCGTAGCGTTTCATCGTCATCGGGCAGTGCGGATCTGTTCGATGTGGCGGGTATCTACCTGGATCTCAGGCCTGATCAAGTAGCGCGCTGTATCGAGCAGGTAGGCGTAGGCTTTATGTTTGCACCCAATCATCACCCGGCCATGCGCTATGCTATTGGCCCGCGCCGAGAAATGGGCGTGCGCACGCTGTTTAATATTTTAGGCCCGCTGACCAATCCTGCGGGGGCGCCCAACCAAGTACTGGGTGTTTACGCGCCGGAGCTGGTGCCGCTGATGGCGGAAGTGCTGAAAACTCTGGGCAGCCGCCATGTAATGGTCGTACATTCTGAGGACGGCCTGGACGAGATCTCACTAGCCAGCCCTACCTTGGTAGCCGAGCTCAAAGAGGGGAAGATTAGCCAGTATACCATTACCCCCGAAGAGCTGGGTATTGAGCGCCAGAGCCTGGCAACGCTGAAAGCCGCCACTGCAGAAGACAGCCTACGCCTGGTCAAGGCCGCGCTGTCTGGTGAAGGCGCGGCTGCCGATATGGTCGCGCTAAACGCCGGCGCCGCGCTCTACTGTGCGGGCGTGGCAGACACCTTAAAAGAGGGGGTGATGGTTGCCCAGGACGCTCAGGCCTCTAAACTGCCGCTTGAAAAACTCAAAGAGCTGTCGCACTTCACCAGCGTTTTTAAGCAGTAGGTGCTTAAACAAGATAAGCTTAAAAAAGAGATCAACATGACTCAACAGGCAACGCCGACTATTTTAACGCGCATTCTGGCTCGCAAAGAGCAGGAAGTGGCTGAGCGCCGTCAGGCCGTTTCAGAGGCGGATCTGCTCGCCCTCGGTGAGCAGCAGAGCGCCCCGCGTGGTTTTATCGCAGCCCTCAACGCGCGCATTGCAGCGGGTGATCCGGCGATTATTGCGGAGGTGAAAAAAGCCTCGCCCTCAAAGGGCGTGATTCGTGAAGAGTTTCACCCCTCGGATATCGCCAAAAGCTATGCCCAGGGTGGCGCCGCCTGTCTCTCCGTGCTGACTGACGCCGACTTTTTCCAGGGACACGAAGACTATCTCATCGCTGCCCGTGATGTCTGTTCGCTGCCGGTGATTCGCAAAGACTTTATTACCCACGGCTATCAGGTCTGTGAGGCACGCGCCATTGGCGCTGACTGTATTCTACTGATTGTCGCTGCCCTGGACGACGCCCAGCTGCGCGACCTGAATCAGCAGGCTACTCACTTGGGGATGGATGTATTGGTTGAAGTCCACGATGCTGAGGAACTTGAGCGCGCCCTTGCGCTGGATCTTAAGCTGGTGGGCATCAACAACCGTAACCTACATACCTTTGAAACCAGCCTCAACACCACACTGGATCTGCTGCCGCGTATTCCAGAGGGCGTTACGGTGATTACCGAATCCGGTATTCATACCCGCGATGACGTGGAGCTGATGCGCGACCATAACGTTAACGGCTTCCTGGTCGGCGAAGCCTTTATGCGTGAGAGTGATCCAGGCTTGGCACTTAAACGGCTATTCTTTTAGGCAAGGCTCAAGTAGATTGCCTTTCGCTTTTCCAGCTCAGCACGGCAACCGTTAGAGCGGGCAGGAACGTAACGGTCACAATCGCCGTGCCGAGCAGGCCGAACAGCACAATGGCACCGACACCGCGGTAAAGCTCGGTGCCTTCCCCAGGTAGAAACACCAGCGGTGAAAGGCCACACAAAGTGGTTAGCGTGGTCATCGCGATAGGCCGCAAGCGGCTTTCTACCGCGTGTTGAACGGCTTCGCGAACACCCATGCTCGCCGTGCGTAAATTCTCCCTCGCCTGATGAACTACCAATATCGGGTTGTTGACCACTGTCCCCATCAGAATCAAGAATCCCAACATGGTGATCATATCAAACGGCTGGCTGATGGCATTCAAGCCAATTTTCGGCAGTTGAGCGCCTACCGTATTCATCAGCCAGAGCCCCACAATCCCCCCAGCGGCGCCTAGCGGAATAGTAGCGAGAATAAGCAGCGGGTAACCCCAGTGAGCAAAAATTGCCACCAGCAGCAGATACACAATCGCCAGTGCGATTAACGCATTGCCGGTTAGTGCCTGCCGTGTGGCATCTAGCTGGTCGCCAGCACCGCTCACCGTGACATTAATGTTAGCGGGCAACTCGCCTTCGTCGCTCAGGTAGTCAATCACCTCACGCTGCATCGTCTCGATACCGGCTTCCAGCGCTACGCTGCGCGGTGGAAGGACGTCTAGCGTAACGCTGCGGCGACCGTCTACCCTTCGTAGCGTAGCCGTTCCCACGGTTTCCTGAATATCAGCAAGGGTGTTGAGCGGAACGCTTATCCCTGAGGGCGTGTGAATGGGCAGGGTGGCCAGGTCATCGAGATCAATATCCCCCGCGTCTGGGCCGTAGCCGTAGAGGTCGATTTTCTCATCGTCGAGATAAAAGTCATCCAGGTAGGCGCCGTTGGTAAGCACCGCCACGGTGGTACCCAACTCGCCGGTATCCAGGCCGACTTCTGCGGCGCGCTCCCAATTGGGATACACCTCGATTAGCGGCTGGCCAAGATCCAGGGCGGAGGGGCGCGACTGAATACGCGGGTTGTCGAACACCGCCTCGGCGCGCTGATAAATCGCATTGGCGGTGGTATAGAGTTCGTTTAGATCGTTGCCAGCAATATCCAGCGTGATACTGCGCGTGCCCCCATCATTGCTGGAGATAATCGATCCGCGGGCGGCAAAGGCGCGCATGTCTGGATATCTTTCAAAGCGCTGTGTGAGGGCGTCCATCAAGGCTTCGATATGGGTGGGGTCGATGGTTTCAGCGATGATTCGCAGGCTCTGGGCTTCTGCTTGAATACCCATGGTGCGAATCGGCGGAACGTCGGTGTCACCGCGCTCGAAGCGCTCTGGCTCAGCGCCCACATGGGGCTCCAACTCCTGTTGCAAGGTTTGGGCAATCGCATCCATGGTGGCCAGGTTGTAACTTGCCGGGGCGTTCATGCTGGCAAAGGTTTTGGCCTCTTCGCCTTCGGGCAGGTACTCCGCCGGGGGCGTCAGCCAGACAAAAATGCCGATACCCCCCACAATGCCCAGCACGATAGCGAGAAAGCGCCGGGAGGCGGTGCGGATAATGCTATTAACCACCCACAGGCAACCGCGCATCCAGCGAGGAGCAGAGGTTGAGGCGCTCTCCTTACCGCGAAAATCGATATGCGCGCCCAGGGTGGGAATCACGGTAATCGCGACCACCATCGAGACAATAATCGAGGTCGAGATAGCCACCGCAATATCGGAGTAAAGCTGCCCGGCTTCCTGCTGGATAAAGAAGATCGGCACGAAAACTAAAATAGTCGTCAACGTTGAGGCCAGCACCGCGGGCCACACTTGCTTGACGCCCTCCAGAGCCGCTTCAAAACGCGCCAGGCCACGGCGACGCTGGGTCTCGATGCTCTCAAGTACCACGATAGTGTTATCAATGGTCATGCCAATAGCGAAAGCGACACCCGCCAGCGAAATAACGTTGAGCGTGCGCTCTGCCAGCAGCAGGCCTAGAAAGGCGGCGATGGTGCAGATAGGAATGCCGATGACGCCAGCCAGGGTTGCGCGCGCAGAGCGCAGAAAGGTGTACATCACCAGGGTGGCAAACAGCGCACCCAGGCCCAGGTTGACCCACACATTGGCAATTGACGATTCCACGTAGCGCACGTCGTCGCTGGAGAGCGTCATGCGCATACCCTGCTGAGCCAGCATTCCAGCGTTTAATGTATCGACCTCGTCGAGCATGGCGCGCTTGATATCGATGACGTTGGCGCCCGGTTCCCGGCGCACCTGCACGCTCAGTACCGGCTGACCGTCCGAGCTGTAAGCCCGGGAGGTGAGTTCGGCGTAGGATTGGCGCACCTCAGCCACATCGCTTAGCCGGGTGACCGCGTCGCCGTCACGGATGAGAATCAGCGCTTCAAGACTCTCAACATCCTCAAAGCGGCCCACGGTACGCAGCAGGTAGCGGCGTTTACCGGTCTCAAGGTTGCCACCGGAGACATCCTGATTGCGGTTCTGAAGGGCGGCCTGAATATCAGCAATACTCAGTTCACGGGCGACTAGTGTTTCAGGGTCGATCAGCAACTGCATCTGCCGCTCTGCACCTCCGGAAACCGTCACTTCCGACACGCCAGCAACGCTCTCCAGGCGCGGGCGGACGTTATCCTCCAGGTAGTCGCGCATAGCGGGCATATCGAGCTGGCGCGGGTTACCCTCCCGGGGGCCAACGTTAAAGTACATAAAGGCGTTAGCGGAAAAAGAGTTAGCGACAATGCGCGGCTGGTCGACATTGTTGGGGTAGGAGGGCACCTGGCTTAGCGCATTGTTAACCCGAATCAAGGTTTCGGTGAGATCGACGCCAAACGGGAACTCCAGCTCGATTTCGGCGCTGCCGCTGCTGGCGGTGGACTCCATGCGCTGCAGGTTGGGCACATTGCGCAGGAACTCCTCCTGTTCGATCAGGATATCCTTCTCGATATCCTGAGGCGTTGCGCCCGGCCACTGGGTCTCAATGCCGATGACGCGGGTTTCCAGGTCGGGAATCATCTGCACCGGAATACGCCATATGGCAGCGATGCCTAGAATCAACAGGATAAGCGTCGTCACGCTAACCAAGATACCGTGACGGATAATGGCGGCAAACATAGCTGAGGGCGGCTCCTTTAGTCGTCGCTCAGGGACACGCTTTGCCCCTCTTCAAGGCGTTCGTTGCCGACGACAATGACACGGTCACCCGCCGATAGGCCTTCATTGATAGCGACTTCCCCCTGGTGGCTGCTACCAATCTCAACCCGCTGCTCAAAAGCTCGCCAAGTGTCTTCTTCTTGGCGAGCGAGCCAAACGCTGACACTGCCATCCGGGCGGCGGATTAGCGCATCCCGCGGCACGCTGGGGCCGCTTTCGCCATTAAGTTGCAAACGGCCTTCCACTGCCATGCCCGGTAGCATTTCCAGTGACTTTTCAGGCACAGCACGGAGTAGAAACTGTCGTGAACTGGCATCAAGCGGAATGCGCGCGAGAGTGTGTGCCGGGTGCCATTGGTCACTGCCTTCTAAGCGCACCTCTAATTGAGAGCCTGCAAAGCGTTGATAGGCAGAGAGTGGCACCGAGAAATCCAAGCGAAGAGACGCTAAATCGACCAAAGTAAGCAGGGTATCGCCAGGGTTGACCCACTCACCGACATTGCTCTCCCGCTGGGTGACCATGCCGTCGAAGGGAGCACGTATCTGGTGACGCTCAAGCTGCAGTTGGGCCAACGCGTAGTCGGCTCGGCGCGCTTCAAAGATGGCCTGAGCCGCCGCTAAAGTGCTTTCACGCTGGCGGCGTTCGCTGGCGGCAAAGTTTTGCGCCGAGAGCTGGTTGGCTTCGCTCACTAAACGTTGCGCTTCGTCGCGCTCGGCTTCGGCCTGGGCTAGATCTGCGCGGGCACGCTGGCTTTCCAGGCTAATATCGCGGATATCCAGGGAGAGCAGTTGCTGGCCTTGAGTGACTGTATCGCCCATTTCAACCGTTAACTCGCTGACCTGACCCGCTTCAGCACTTGATAGCTGTGAGGTGTGTGGAGCGCTGACGCTGCCGGTAAGCGTCAATATCTCAATTCGTGGAGAGTCAGCCACCACCTGTGTCTCAACGCGGTTTTCCTGAGCGACCGCCATGGCCACCAGGCTCAGGGTTAAAATGGCGCCTGAGCCGAAGCGAGTCAGGGAAGAAAATAGAGACAACAAGGCAGCTCCTGAAAAATAACAGCCAATGAACAGCATGACAGCTTTTTGCGCTGTACGCCGTTAGCTCCCTCAACCTTATACAAGGTTTAGTGTTTGTACAAACTTTAGCTGCGCTTTAGGGCAATGAGCAGCGCCTGCAAAGGATGTAGCAGAACTTGTTCAGAGTAGCGCTTCACCTGGCTGCGGCAGGAGTAGCCGGTCGCCAGTAACTTGCCTGTGTTTTCTTTGGCTTCCACCTGGGGCTGCCAGGACTGGGCGTAGATCGTTTTTGATGTAGCGGCGTTGCGGGTTTCGTGGCCGTAGGTGCCCGACATACCGCAGCAGCCGGTGGCCATCAACTCTAGCTCTAACCCAAACGCCGCAAATACCTGCTGCCACGCTTTCGGGCTGCCCGGCGCGTTGGTCTTCTCGGTGCAGTGGGAGAGCAGCTTAAAGCCTGGGTCGGTTAGCTGGAACTGGTTGGGCGCTAGCGTGTTAATACGGGTTGCCAGCCACTCTTGCAGCATTAGCACCTCGGGCACCGCCTCATTGCCTAACGCTTTGACATACTCCTGGCGATAGGTGAGCGTCATGGCTGGGTCGATGCCCACCAGGGGAATATCAAAACGGGCCAGGGTGCGTAGCCGCTCGGCCTGCTTGGCAGCGGTGCTCTCGAAGGCGCCCAAGAAGCCCTGCACCTGGAGCGGTTTGCCGTTCGCCGAAAAGGGCATCACGAATACGCGTAGATTTAGACGCGATAGTAGCTCCACTACGTCCATCACCAGCTTGGCTTCAAAGTGAGTAGTAAAGGCGTCCTGGACAATAATCACGCTGTTGGCGCGCTGCTGTTCGGTTAACAGCGCCAGTGAGAGCGGCGTTGCTTCGGCGATGCCCCAGGCCTTCAGCTGTTTCTTCACGCTGGCGTGGGAGAGGGCTGGGGAATCACTCATGCCCAAGGTGCTGCGCATCAGCTTTTCCACCCAGCCCTGGCCGATGACTGCGTTATACAGTGGTGCGGCCTTGGCCAGGGTGGGCAGCATAAACTCAGTGCCGCCAATCACGTAGTCCCGCACTGGGCGCAGGTAGCGGCCGTGGTAGACCTCAAGAAACTGGGAGCGGAACTGCGGCACGTTGACCTTGATGGGGCACTGCCCGGCGCAGGACTTACACGCCAAACAGCCCGCCATGGCGTCATAAACTTCGTGGGAGTAGTCGTGGTGCTGCTTGCGGCTTAGGGTGTTCGCCACCCGCAGCGGAAAGCTCTTAATAAAGCCCCAGCCGCCTTCGGCTTTTTTCTTACGCGACTCCTCAACGACATCGATCCCCGCCTGGGTCTGCAGGCGCAGCCATTCGCGGATCAGGCTGGCGCGGCCTTTGGGCGAGTGGCGGCGATCCCCGGTGGCCTTCCAGGAGGGGCACATGGGGTCGTCGAGGTCGTAGTTGTAGCAGGCGCCGTTACCGTTACAGTACACCGCGGCGTCGTAGGCCTGCCAGGCGCGCTCGTCGATGGTGCGGTCAAGCTGGCCGCGCATGGGCACGCCATCAATGGTCAGCAGATCGGGGTCGCTATCCTTGGCGATGACCTCGCCGCTCTCAGAGGGTGTGGCGATCTTGCCGGGATTAAGCTGGTTAAACGGGTCAAAGGCGGCTTTGACCCGCTGTAGGCTGGGGTAGAGTTCGCCAAAGAACCGGGGGGCGTACTCCGAGCGCACACCTTTGCCGTGTTCGCCCCATAGTAGGCCGCCGTATTTTTGGGTCAGCGCAGCGACTTCATCGGAGACCGCTCGAATCAGTTTTTCCTGCTCTGGATCCTTCATATCGATGGCGGGGCGTACGTGGAGTACCCCCGCATCCACATGACCAAACATCCCATAGGAGAGCCCGCGGGCATCCAGCGCGGCGCGGAACTCGGCAATAAAGTCCGCCAGATGTTCCGGTGGCACAGCGGTATCTTCCACAAATGGAATCGGGCGCTTTTCCCCTTGCACATTGCCGAGCAACCCCACCGAGCGTTTGCGCATAGCGTAGACTTTCTGAATCTGCCCGCGTCCCTCTGCCAGGGTATAGCCCAGGCGTTCGACAGTAGTGTCTTGGCTTAGATGGCCGGTGAAGGCTTCAACCCGCGCGGCCAGGGCGCTCTCATCGTCGTCATTGAACTCGATCAGGTTAATGCCGCGAATCGGCGCCGTTCCGGTTGCCGGGAAAAATTCGGCCACGCTGTCCCAGACAAAGTCCTCCATGGCGAGCTGGAGGACGGTGTCATCCACCGTTTCGATGGAGGTGGGGCGGGCGCTGGCGGCTTTCAGCGTTTTGGCATCCCGCAGGGCGTCCATAAAGCTTGTATAGCGCACATTGACCAACGTGGAGTGCTTGGGAATCGGCAGCACGTTCAGCACCGCTTCATTTAAAAAGCCCAGCGAGCCTTCCGAACCGCACAGCAGGCTGTTGAGGTTAAGCTGCCCCTCGTCGTCGCGCAGGTGGGCCAAGTCGTAGCCGGTCAAGCAGCGGTTGAGCGGCGGAAATTTTGTCTCTATCAGCTCACGCTGCTGGTCGATAATCTCGGCGGCGATGGTATGCACGCGGCCAAGAATGCCTTCCTGCTGGCGCTCGGCCTGCTCTTCGTCCGGGGTTAGGGCACGGCTGTGTAGATGCTGACCGCCAATCAGAACGGTGTCGAGCTCCAGTACGTGGTCGCGGGTTTTGCCGTATTCGCAGCTGCCCTGACCGCTGGCATCGGTAGAGATCATGCCGCCAATGGTGGCGCGGTTGGACGTCGACAGTTCCGGGGCGAAAAACAGCCCGTGGGGTTTGAGTGCGGCGTTGAGCTGGTCTTTGATCACCCCGGCCTGAACGCGCACCCGACGGTTTTCAACGTCGATCTCAAGGATCCGGTTCATATGGCGGGAGACATCCACTACGATGCCATCGGTGAGCGACTGGCCGTTGGTACCGGTACCGCCGCCTCTGGGCGTTAATACAATGCTGCGGTGAGTGGTTTGCGCGGCCAGCCGGGTTAGGCGTTCCAGGTCTTCGGCATGCTTGGGGTAGACCGCCGCCTGGGGCAGGCGCTGGTAAATCGAGTTATCCGTCGCCAGCACCGTGCGGTTGGCGTAATCGGGAGCGATTTCGCCTTCAAAGCCGCGCGTTTTAAGCGCCTGTAGAAAACGTACATACTCATTGCCCAAGCGTTCGAACGGGGCGGTACGGGTGTCCAAGGATGCAATCATAGTTGATCAAGCCGTCAGTGCCGGGGGCGCAATAAAAGAAGACCGCTACTTTACCGCAGCGGCTGCCCCGCTGCATCTCACGGTAGCGCATTGCTCTGTAGCTTATCCCACCCTTACTCCACACCCAGGGCCTCTTTTACCAGCGCTAATGAGGCGTCCGACATGGGGAGTTGCAAGGCCAGTTCGTGGGCGCGGGGTGACATTTTTCGCCAGGTCATCTGCACGATCCGTACCATATGGTCGTGCTCGATCTTGCGCGAAAAGTCGGCAAAGTAGTTTTCTAAAAACACCAGACAGGCGCAATCTTCCAGCGCCTGCACATCGGGGTCGCGGCCCAGGCCTTTCTTGCCAATAATGGTTTTGACTCGATTGGCCTCTTCGTCACTGTAGCCTGCCTCGCGCATTAGCTGGGCGGTCGTCTCGCCCGCGCGCTTGCCCTGGTCGCGCCGCCAGGTTAAATAGCCTACGCGCCCTTCGGGGTACTCTTCACGCGGCACTAACCAGCGCTGTAAGTGCTGGGCGCGTACCGCTAAGCGCAGCACTTCGTCTGGGTTGTCATGAACGCGGTCTAGCCAGTCGCTCATGCGCTGGGCATAGGCCAGTTCCTGGGGCATGGAGGTGCCATCGGCAAGGGTCGTGGCGCGCGGATCCTCGGCATGCAGGGCATCGATGGCGGCGAGCGTTTGATTAAAAGCGGTAGGCATAGCTGCGTTGCTCGGCTGGAAATGATGCTAATAGGTTGCCGAGAAACCGTCAGAATCACAACTGCTGTATAGCAGGGGAAGGCTATGAAGGGAAAGCGCAGTGCCCGCTGCTCATCACAGCGGGCACCCGTTCAGACGCTATCAAAGGCTAGGTTCAGGCTAGCGGCGGTTGTAGATCTCTTCATTGAGCTCCCCTTCGCTTTTACCTACCAGGGTTGTCACCATCAAATCACCGGCAACGTTGACGCTGGTGCGTGCCATATCAAGGATACGATCAATCCCCGCGACCACGGCGATGGCTTCCAGCGGCAGGCCAACCTGGGCCATGACAATCGAGAGCATAATCAAGCCCGCGCCCGGTACGCCCGCTGTGCCAATGGAGGCCAGCGTGCCGGTGGCAACAATCATGCCGTAATCCATCATGCTCAAGTCCGTGCCAGTCATCTGGGCGATAAATAGCACCACCACGCCTTGATAAAGCGCGGTGCCATCCATATTGATGGTGGCGCCCACGGGCAGCACAAACCCGGAAACCCCTTCGGAAACGCCCAGGTTCTTCTGCGCACAGCGGATAGAGACCGGCAGGGTGCCCGCAGAAGACGCCGACGAGAACGCTACGACAATAGCGTCCAGGCTGCCCTGCAAATAACGCATGGGGTTTAGCCGCCCCAGCAGCGAGATCAAGCCCGAGTAGATCACTAGCACGTGAAGTATGCTGGCCAGGTACGCCACGCCAATCAGCTTGGCCAGCGGCAGCAGTATCTCTAAGCCGTACTGGCCCGAGACATGGGCGATCAAGCCAAAGACGCCGAACGGGGCGAAGGCCATCACAATGCCGGTGAGCTTGTACATCGCCTCGGCAAAGCTATCGAAGACCTTCATGACCGGCTCGCCTTTGTCGCCAATCAGCGTTAGGGAAATACCCAAACCAATGGCAAACACAATGATCTGCATAATGTTGCCGTTGGCCAGGGCGTCCAGTGGGTTGCGCGGTACTAAGTTAACCAGAATAGAAACCAGCGAGGGTGCTTCGTTAGCGGCCACTTCAGAGTCGAAGCTTAAATCAACGCCCACGCCCGGCTGTAGCAGGGTGGATAACAATAGGCCAATACTTATGGCGAAGGCGGTAGTAATCAAGTAGAGCGTAATCGTGCGTGCGCCGATACGACCCATTTTCTGTGGGTCGCGCATGGAGGTAATGCCCACCACCAGCGTTGAGAACACCAGCGGCACAATCAGCATCATAATGGCGTTAATAAAAATATCGCCCAGCGGTTTAAACACGCTGGCGGTGTCGCCTAACAGCGCACCCGCCAAAATACCCAACGCCAAACCGGCGAGAATCTTCTTCCATAGGGCAATTCGTCGCCACCAGGCAAATTTTCCTTGCTGTGCTGTTTCCTGCACTGCCTTTCTCCTGTCCAAACTGTGAATATCTATTATTGAGCGATTCGTCAGTGGAATCGGCGGGCACTCTATCACTTTTGGCTAATGGGCTGGGATGGATATGCCGAGTGGTAATAGCACATACAGTCGACTCGATAACTGAATCTTACTTAGCGATAGTGCAAGCCTATTACGTGCCGCTAACTTCTAGCAGCGCTGCGCACTGCATTCGCGGGTGCGCCGTAGGCTTACCACGCGCTACTGGAGTGTGGCGTTATAAAGAGCATTGCTAGTGCCGACTTCTCTGGAGCTAGAGCCTTTAAGCGTAGCTAAACGTGTGTCTGGTGATACCGGCCATGGCTCCCCGCCGCGCTTTTGCCTACAATAGTTCCTTTTATGCACGCGCATTGGCGCGTTGCTCTTATTGTTTTCAGGCCAAGGGACAGGATTCATGCTCGATCCGAAACTGCTGCGCGGTGATCTTGATACGGTTGCTCAACAACTGGCCCGCCGGGGCTTTGTGCTTGATAAAGCGGGATTGCAGGCGCTGGAGTCGCGTCGTCGCGAGCTGCAAACCCAAACCGAGCAGTTGCAAAACGAGCGCAATATGCGCTCCAAAGCGATTGGTAAAGCCAAGGCCAACGGTGAAGATATTCAGCCGCTGCTGAATGAAGTCAGCGATTTAGGCGATCGCCTGGATAAAGCCAAAAAAGAATTGGCCGACGTGCAGGAAGAGTGGGACGAAGCCATTAGTGGTATCCCTAACTTGCCCCATGAGAGCGTGCCGGAAGGTAAAAGCGAAGACGATAACGTTGAGATGCACCGCTGGGGCACGCCGCGGGCGTTTGATTTCGAGGTGCTGGATCACGTTGATCTGGGCAAAAAATCCGGTTATCTCGATTTTGAACTGGCGGCTAAAATCACCGGTGCTCGCTTTGCGGTCATGCGCGGGCCGATAGCGCGCCTGCATCGGGCATTGGCGCAGTTTATGCTGGATACCCAAACCGAACAGCACGGCTATGAAGAGTGCTACGTGCCGTATATGGTTAACCGTGATTCGCTGATGGGCACCGGCCAACTGCCGAAGTTTGGCGAAGATTTGTTCAAGTTGGACGATGAGCGCGAGTACCATCTGATTCCCACTTCAGAAGTACCGCTGACCAACTTTGTGCGTGATGAAATCGTTGAGCAGGCGGCGCTGCCGATGAAGCTTACCGCCCATACGCCCTGTTTCCGCTCTGAAGCAGGCTCACACGGGCGCGATACTCGCGGTATGATCCGCCAGCATCAGTTCGATAAAGTCGAAATGGTGCAGATTGTGGAGCCGGAGAAGAGCTACGAAGCGCTGGAAGAGATGCGCGGGCATGCGGAAGCCATTCTTCAGGCACTGGAGCTACCGTACCGTGTGGTGACTTTGTGTACCGGTGATATGGGCTTTGGGGCGACCAAGACCTACGACTTGGAAGTGTGGCTGCCTAGCCAGGAGACGTATCGTGAGATCTCTTCGGTCTCAAACTGCGAGGATTTCCAGGCCCGGCGCATGCAGGCGCGTTATCGCCATCCGGATGCCAAAAAGCCGCAGTTGCTGCATACCTTGAACGGTTCAGGTCTGGCGGTAGGTCGTTGCCTGCTGGCGGTGCTTGAAAACCACCAGCAGGCGGATGGTTCGGTGGTTATTCCTGAGCCGCTACGTCGCTATCTGGGCGGCGTGGAGCGTCTGGCCCTTTAAGCGCCCACTCAACGCTAACCCCGGCATCAATGCGGATGGTGCCGGGGCTGTAATCACTGGCGGCACCCGATTGGCTTGAAGCAGTGTCGCTCTCTGCCCGCATTGCCATCATGCGCGGCTGGAAGATAGGCGATTGGGTCTCTTCAATACGCTGCACATGGCCCAGTTCAGCATCTAAGCTATCGGCCATCAGGTTCGCTTTGTGCTGTGCTTTCTCTAGCGCTTTAACCAGCGCTTCGTCAGTGGCAGCGTCGCGATCTTGAAGGTCGAACTGCACGCCGTCCAATGAGTTGACACCCGCGGCTATTAGCGCGTCTAACACTTCACTCAACTGATCCAGATCGGTTAATTCGACGGTGATTGGGCGCTCGAGACGCGTGCGCTGCAAGGTCTCATGCTCGCCATCTTCGTTGCGTGGCCCTTGTACGTGTTCGGGATAGACATTCAACGAACCCGCATTAATGGCGCTGCGTTCAAGGCCGGTGGCTTCCATTTGTTCGATTAATTCGCTGGCACGGCTCTCCAAACGTTCGCGGGCATCGCTAAGTGCGCTACTATCGCTCTCTTCCAGAGTGGAAAGGGCTGGCGTGTTTTCCCATAGCCGGGCATTGAGGGTGGCTTTGTCGGGTTCTACCTCTACCCATGACTGCGCTTGAACGTGCAGGCTTGGTGGGGGCGTGTGTGGCGGTGAAGCGTGGGCTAAGGGAGCGCAAATAAGTGCCAGCAGAGCACTGCCAATCAGACCACTGCGTAAACGTTTAGTGCGCAGGTTTTGAGAGCCTGATTTACGAAGACCGGGTTTACGAAAACCTGACTTTGGCAAATTAAGAGGAGTTGCTTTCATAAATGACTTCCTTAGTGTGCGGGCTGGTGTGCCGCTGAGTTAAACCCGAAATTCAAAACGTTAGGGTAGACGTTGCTTGGAAGCGTACAGGTCGTTTTGAAGCTTAGAAGAAGAGAAAGTTCAGCAGGGAAGAGTGAACGCAAAACAGTTGCTTATTATTTGCACGGTTTGTGCAATATGTCGTATGCAGCCATTATATATTGACAGCAAGCTAAGGATGGATCATGTCGAAATTGTCAGACGAGGATTACCGCAGTATCCCACTTAACGCCACTTTGGCGCTCGCCGCCTTGGTGGTGATTATTGCGGGTATGAAAGTAGGCGCTGATCTACTTGTGCCGCTGTTACTGGCGGTATTTATCGCGGTAGTGTGTACCTCACCAGTGCAATGGTTGCATCGCTGTGGCTTAAGTATGCGGGTGTCTGCCTTTCTAACCTTAATGGTATTGCTAGGGTTTTTGTCGCTGATTGGCCTGCTGGTGGTGAATAGCTTTAGTACCTTCATAGCGGCGTTGCCTGAGATAGAGTCGCGGCTTTATGAGCAGTATTGGAACTTGCTTAATGCGCTCTCTTCTCGGGGGCTGGCGATTAATCCTGATCAGATCAACTCGCTCTTTGAAGGAGAAGATGAAGGCTCTTGGATGCCAGAGCTACTGAGCCAGCTTGGCAACCTGTTCATGCAAAGCATCATTGTTGGGCTGCTGGTCATCTTCATGCTGTTTGAAACACTCAATGTGCGTGACAAAGTCTCGCGTGCACTGGAAAACCCTGCGCCCAGCTTGAAACGCTTTAGCGAGTTCAGCTTAACACTGAAGCGTTATCTGGCTGTTAAAACCATGATCAGTCTGGCCACTGGGGTTCTGGTATGGCTCTCCTGTGTGGTTGTTGGCGTGGATTTCCCGCTGCTATGGGGCGTGTTGGCGTTTGCCCTTAACTTTATACCCAATATCGGCTCAGCCATTGCTGCCATTCCACCGGTGCTGTTGCTGCTGGTATCTCAGGATGGCGGTGCCTTTCAGGCGCTATTGCTGGCTTCGGCTTATCTGGTGATCAACTTTGTGCTCGGTAACTTGATCGAGCCGAGGGTAATGGGGCAAGCGTTGGGGCTTTCCACCTTCGTGGCGTTTTTATCGCTAGTGGTATGGGGGTGGATCTTCGGTGCGGCGGGGATGCTGCTTTCGGTGGTGCTGACGATGACGTTGAAGATTGCCCTTGATAGCCATCCACAAACCCGCTGGATCGCTAGGCTGTTAGGGCCTGGGAAACGCCGTGTGAAAGATATCCGGTCGAGTGACGCAAGTTTGCCACCCTGGAAACGCAGAAACTAGCGAAAGAAAAACCGCCGACAGTGTCGGCGGTTTTCACAAGTGCTAAACGCACTGATCAAGCGTTTTGTTCGATGAACTGCGTCAGTTGCGATTTAGACTGCGCGCCAACCAGTGAAGCGACTTTAGTGCCGGATTTAAACAGCATCACGGTAGGTACACCGCGAACGCCTTGCTCGGCAGCAATTTCAGGAGCGTCGTCTACATTAACGCTAACGACTTTCAGGCTCTCCTGTCGTTCGGCGGCCACTTCATCAACGACCGGGGCCATGACTTTGCATGGGCCACACCACGGTGCCCAGAATTTCATTAGCACAGGCTGTTCAGCGTTGAGGACTTCTTGCTCAAAATTGGCGTTGGTGACATCAACATTATTAGCCATTTGCTTCTCCGTTTGCGTTGCTCTTACTGGTTCGTTGCCTCAAATGGAGCAACGGTCATTACGCGATCTATTGGCGCTCTTTTGCCGCGCCTCGTGTCTATCGCGATAAGCGTGGGCAGATGTTAGCGGGCGCGAAGGTTGCTGGCAAATTTCCCGCACGGTGAGTTAACTAAATAGCAGAAATTAATGGGTGCTGGTAGGGCATTTTTTTATAATATAAAAGCATTATTATGGTGTTTTTTATTCTATATGGTGCTGTAGAGTGCCGGTTGAGCCAAGCAGTGCAATGTAAGGTAAAGCAACGCAAAGCAATATACCCAGCCAGACGTGATGTGGCACCAGCGTATGGATGCGCTTAAACATTCGGCCTGCATAGAGATACGGTCTACATAGATCTGTCTAGAGAATAAATAAGGTGAGGACATGAAGCTACAACAGCTACGCTATATCTGGGAAGTCAATCGGCATAACCTGAATGTCTCGGCCACAGCGCAAAGTCTATTTACCTCACAGCCGGGGATCTCCAAGCAAATTCGTTTGTTAGAGGACGAGCTTGGCGTCGAGATTTTTGCTCGCAGCGGCAAACACCTAACACGGGTCACGCCTGCCGGGCAGTCGATTATTGACCTGGCGGGGCAGGTTCTGCGCCTCACCGAAAACATTAAACAGGTGGCCCAGGAGCATAGCGATGAGCGTCGCGGCAGCTTGGCCATAGCCACGACCCATACCCAGGCTCGCTACGCCTTACCGCCTATTATCAGCGAGTTCACCCTGAAATACCCGGATGTGGCGCTGCATATGCAGCAGGGCACGCCCAAGCAGATCGCCCAGATGGTCAGTGAAGGGCAAGCCGATTTTGCTATTGCGACCGAGTCGCTAGAGCTGTTTACCGATTTAGTGCTACTGCCGTGCTACCGCTGGAATCGTTGCGTACTGGTACCCAAGGGGCACCCACTAGCCACGCATCAGGGCCCGTTGACTCTAGAGGCGCTTGGCGAGCATCCATTGGTTACCTATGTGTTCGGGTTTACCGGTCGTTCGCAGTTAGACGATGCCTTTAAGGCCAAGGGCCTAACGCCCAATGTGGTGCTGACAGCGGCTGATGCGGATGTGATTAAAACCTACGTACGGCTGGGGATGGGAGTCGGCATTGTGGCGCATATGGCCGTGGATGAGGCACTTGATGATGATCTCGTCGCCCTGGATGCCAGTCACCTGTTTGCTAGCTCGACAACCAAGATTGGTATTCGTCGCGGCACTTTTATGCGTGGCTATATGTACGACTTTTTAGAGCGCTTTGCGCCTCATCTAACCCGTGACCGGGTAGAAGAAGCGCTTATGGCAGGCCCGCGCCATGAACAGTCGCTGTTCGATGACTTAGACCTGCCCGAATATTAATTCACGGTGTAAATCAGTGCTGTAAATGCAGTCCGCATTCGCGCTTCTCTTCCACCTTGGTGGGGTCGAAGTAGTCGAAGTTGTTGGGCAAGTTATGCGCCTGAAGGTATTGGTACATATCTTTGGCGCTCCACTGTAGCAGCGGGGCAACTTTCAATAGGCCATCGCTGTTGCGGCTAACCGGCTGCATTTTGGCGCGCTCTGGTGTGTCTTCAGCGCGCAGCGCGGTAAACCATACGTCGGGCTGCATTTCACGCAGCGCCCGCTCGAAGGGTTCGATTTTTACTTCCTGAGTAAAGGCCGCGTGGCGCGGGTCGTCGATGCCAGGCATAGGGCCCTCCAACGCCTCACGGTGGGCACGGGTTCGCTGGGGTATAAAGCTCACCAGATTAAGATTGAGCTGTTTGATGACTTCATCAGCAAACTGATAGGTCGCCTCGGTGTTGTAGCCACTGTCCATCCACACAATCGGAATATCCGGGCGCACCTGGGTCACCATATGCAGGATCACCGCCTCAAAGGGGCGAAAGTTGGTGGTGCAAATAGGCCGTGCACCCTGGGTCAGCGCCCATTCAACTAACCCTTTAGGATTATTGGCGAAATCTCTGTTAATCGCTGCAAGCTCTGAGGACATGCTGCCTCCTAATCGAGAATTAAATATCGAAAGTTAAATAATACTGACTAGGCTACCAAACAGGAGGCAGCGAGCCCCAATACCGTTTAGTTTGGCTTTTATATTCCTTTTTGATATAGAGCTCGCGTTGCTTATTCCAAAGCGCCAATTAGGTGACGGATTTTATCCAGCGTTTCGGTGTACTCTTCCTCCGCTTGGGAGTCTGCCACCAAACCCCCACCGCCCCATACATGCACTCTTCCCGCCTCGGCCACCATCGTGCGAATAGCGATAGAGGTATCCATGCTGCCGCGTACATCCACATAGCCAAGGCTGCCGCAATACACGCTGCGTTGGCAGGGTTCCAGTTCATCGATGATCTGCATCGCACGAATTTTAGGCGCGCCGGTAATTGAGCCGCCAGGGAAGGCTGCTTTAAGCAGTGCCAGCGGGGTATAGGCATTGGCCAGGGTTCCCTGCACGACACTGACCAGATGGTGCACGTTAGGGTAGCTCTCAAGATGACACAGCTGCGGTACGCGGATGGTACCGGGTTGGCAGACGCGACCTAAATCATTGCGCAGCAGGTCGACGATCATGACATTTTCAGCGCGATCTTTAGTGCTGCTCAATAGCTGCTCCGCCAGCGCCTGATCCTCTTCAAACGTCGTGCCACGCGGGCGGGTGCCTTTAATCGGCCGAGTTTCTACCTCGCCGTTGCGGCACTGAATAAACCGTTCTGGTGAAAGTGACATGACCGCTTTGTCGCCCCAGGCCATAAAGCCTGAATAGGGTGTTGGGGTGGCTTGGCGCAGTTGCAGGTATGCCTGCCACTCATCCCCCTGGTAGTCGGCATAAAAGCGCTGCGCCAGGTTAATTTGATAGCAGTCGCCCGCCCGAATATAGCGCTGAACGGCGTTAAAACGTGCCACGTACTGGGCGTGGCTAAGTTCTGCCTTAAAGGTATCCGTTAATGTGAATGCATGAGTGGGCGCTGGGGACTGGGTAAGCCAACCCTCTACCTGCTCACGGCGTTGCGGTGTGGCGATTAACCACGCCTGTTGGGCCATGTGATCCAGGGTAATACACCAGTCGTAAAGTCCTAAACGGGCTTGTGGCAGTGTGACCGGGCTTGCTTGACGGCTCGGGATGGATAAGGTTTTACGGCCTAAATCGTATCCCCAGTAGCCTATTAGCCCGCCCAGAAACGGGAGTTCGCTGGTTTCATCCGGAATATCCAATTGATCCAGCAGCCACTGCTGAAGGGCAAAGGCATCGTTGGCCAAGTGCGCCGGAGGGCTAAGCCGATCCGACGCGATACTCGCCTCACCATTATGAGCAACCTCAAGCGTAGCGAGCGGGTCACTGCTGATTATATCAAAGCGGCCGGTAGCGACCGGGCGGCCACTGTCGAGCAGTATTGCACCGGGCCTGGTACGCAGGCGAGCGAATAAACCCAATGGGTCGGGTGAATAGGGCAGGGCTGATATCGTCAACGCCTTGGTCATTAAGCAAACGCCTAGCCAGTAAAGGGCGGGTCATTTTAGAGGCGCGTAGACAATCACACCAGCGCAGCGCTTCGACGCCTTTCTCACGCAGAGAATTATCCGCAGCGTTGAGTAAAAAAAGGGCTTGATTGTTGACAAGATGGATTTTGTTGCGCCTGCTAATACAACGAAAGGCGTATAAAATCGGTAAACAAGGCTGGTTGACGGTTTAATTGACACGCGCTAGAGTTTATTTACTTTTCAATTGTCGACAATCAATTATGGCTTCTCTTGCTACTCCTTCACTAAGCACCACTGCAAGTTCGTCCGAAGAAAGTTCGTCTGAATCCACGACGCCTGAAGTGCGTACCCTCGCCGAGCGGGTGTTTCATCAGTTGCAGGATGCCATCGTACGGGGCGAGCTAGCTCCTGGCAGTAAGATCACCGAGCCCGGGTTATCAAAAACCTACGGCATTTCCCGTGGGCCGCTGCGCGAGGCGATGCGGCGTCTGGAGGCACATCGACTCATTGAGCGCGTTCCCCATGTGGGCGCACGAGTAGTTAAGCTCTCGATGAAAGAACTTCTAGAGCTGTTTGATCTGCGCGAAGCCCTTGAAAGCATGGCGGCGCGGCTGGCAGCTGAGCATATGACACCGGCAGAGGTTCAGGGCTTGCGGGATGTGCTGGCGCTGCACGAGGGCCAGGCCGATCTCAAGCGTGGCGAAGCCTACTACCAGCGCGAAGGTGACCTCGATTTTCACTACTGTATCGTTCAGGGCAGCCATAACAAGATGCTAATGAACCTGCTCTGCGATGATCTCTACTACCTTGTGCGCCTTTATCGCACCCAGTTTAGCGCCAGCGGCACCCGGCCCCAACGCGCTTTTGTGGAGCACCATCGCATTGTGGATGCCATTGAAGCGGGCGATGCAGAGTTGGCCGAGCTGCTGATGCGCCGCCATGTTAGTGCCTCCCGCGCCAATGTGGCAGATCGCTATGCCGCAGCCCTGGAGCAATCAGCAGCTAAACCGCAAGGTTAAAACATCACTAAATAAAGCTATGACATAACTAAAAATTAGCAATAGGAGAAACGCCCCATGTCCCAGATGACGCCAGGCGCCCGCTTTCGGGCTGCCCTCGACGCTAATCGCCCGCTGCCGATCTTAGGCACCATCAATGCTTATACCGCGCTGATGGCCGATAAAGTGGGCCATCAAGCGATTTATCTCTCCGGCGGCGGTGTGGCCAACGCCTCGTTCGGCTTGCCGGATCTGGGCATGACGACCATGAATGATGTGGTGGAGGATGCCCACCGTATCTGCGGCGCCACCGAGCTACCTTTGCTGGTGGATATCGATACCGGCTGGGGCGGCGCCTTCAATATCGCTCGCACTGTGAAAGAGATGCAGCGCGCTGGTGTCGCCGCGGTGCATATGGAAGACCAGGTGGCGCAAAAGCGTTGTGGACACCGCCCGAATAAAGCGATTGTTTCCCAGCAGGAGATGGTCGACCGTATCAAAGCCGCCGCCGATGCCAAGATCGACCCCGACTTCTATCTCATTGCCCGCACCGATGCGTTCCAAAAAGAGGGCCTTGACGCCGCCATTGAACGCGCCAATGCCTGTGTGGAAGCGGGGGCGGATGCCATCTTTGCCGAAGCGGTGCACACCCTGGATGATTACAAGGCTTTCTGCCAACGGGTCAATGCGCCGATTCTAGCCAATATCACCGAATTTGGCGCAACGCCTCTATTCACCCAGCAGGAGCTTGGCAACGTTGGCTGCCGCATGGTGCTCTACCCGCTCTCTGCGTTCCGCGCCATGAACGCCGCGGCGTTACAGGTCTACCAAAGCATTCTCGACAACGGTCACCAAAAAGAGGTCGTGCCGCTGATGCAAACCCGCGACGAACTCTACGACTTCCTGAACTACCACGATTTTGAGCAGAAGCTGGATGCTTTGTTTGCCGAGAAAGGTGATGACCAGTAAGACAACTGGTGAGAGGGCAGGTTTCCGCGAGGGCGGTGTAAACCCATCCCTGGGCGCTACTTTCGCCATCCCTGGCCGAAAGACCCTCGCTCCAACCTGCCCTCTCACCAAACCGGCTTTACCGAAAGCTTAATAAGCGAAATTATTCAGAACACGATAGTTAAAATAAAAGCAGTAATAGGAGACACACCATGGCAGATAAACCCGTGACAGGTGCAGGACTGCGTGGCCAGAGCGCCGGTTCCACCGCGTTGTGCACGGTAGGCAAAACCGGCTCAGGCCTGACCTACCGTGGCTTTGATATCAAAGAGCTGGCTGAAAAAGCCAAGTTTGAAGAAGTGGCTTACCTGCTGTTAAAAGGTAAGCTGCCCAATCAAGCTGAACTGGATCACTACATCGCCAAGCTGAAAAGCCTGCGTGGCCTGCCTGATGCGCTGAAAACAGTGCTCGAGCAGATTCCTAAAGATGCCCACCCCATGGATGTGATGCGCACCGGCACCTCGATGCTGGGTAATCTGGAAACCGAGGAGAATTTCGACCAGCAGCAGGATGTTGCCGACCGGCTGCTGGCGGTGCTGCCCTCAATTATCTGCTATTGGTACCGCTTCACCCACGACGGCGTGCGCATTGATACCGAGACCGATGACGACTCGGTAGGCGGCCATTTCCTTAATATGCTGCGCGGTGAGCCCGCCTCAGAGCTGCATGCGCGGGTAATGAACGTATCGCTGATTCTCTACGCCGAGCATGAGTTTAACGCCTCTACTTTTACCGCCAGGGTTTGCGCCTCAACGCTTTCCGATATGCACTCCTGCATAACCGGTGCCATTGGCTCGCTGCGCGGGCCACTGCACGGTGGTGCTAACGAGGCCGCCATGGCGATGATCGAAAACTGGCAGTCGCCGGAAGAAGCAGAAAGCAAGATCATGGGGATGCTGGAGCGCAAGGATAAGATCATGGGCTTCGGCCATGCGATCTATCGCGAGTCCGACCCGCGCAACGCGATTATCAAGCACTGGTCCAAGAAGCTCTCTGATGACGTAGGCGATAAAGTGCTCTACCCAGTTTCTGAGCGGGTTGAGGAAGTCATGTGGCGCGAGAAGAAGCTGTTCTGTAACGCCGACTTCTTCCATGCCAGCGCGTATCACTTTATGGATATTCCCACCAAGCTATTCACGCCGATTTTTGTGATGTCACGGCTGACTGGCTGGGCGGCCCATGTGTTTGAGCAGCGCGCCAACAACCGCATTATTCGCCCCAGCGCCGATTACACTGGCCCCGAGAAGAGCGAGTGGGTGCCGATAGAAGCGCGAGACTGACCCGCGTGCTGCCCGGTGCTTGATCACCGGGCCTTTTTCAGCCCCTTCTTGTGAGTATGCCTGCTATGAATACCCAATACCGTAAACCACTGCCTGGCACTGAGCTGGAGTTTTTTGATGCTCGCGCGGCAGTGGAAGATATCCAGCCCGGTGCCTACGCGCAACTGCCTTACACCTCTCGCGTGCTGGCGGAACAGTTGGTGCGCCGCTGTGATCCTGAGCTGCTCACCGATGCCTTGAAACAACTGATTGAGCGCAGAAGCGATCTGGATTTCCCCTGGTACCCGGCGCGAGTGGTGTGCCATGACATCCTGGGCCAAACTGCGCTGGTCGATCTTGCCGGGCTGCGTGACGCCATTGCTGAGAAGGGCGGCAACCCTGCCAAGGTCAACCCCGTAGTGCCGACCCAACTGATTGTCGATCACTCGCTGGCCGTGGAACACGCAGGCTCAGAAGAGGGCGCCTTTGAAAAAACCGCGCCATTGAAGATCGCCGCAACGATGACCGTTTCCACTTTATCAACTGGACGAAGACGGCCTTTGAGAACGTCGATGTGATCCCCCCCGGCAACGGCATCATGCACCAGATTAACCTTGAGAAGATGTCGCCGGTGGTGCAGAACCGCGATGGCATTGCCTACCCGGATACCTGTGTAGGCACCGATAGCCATACCCCTATGGTGGATGCCCTGGGCGTTATCTCCGTGGGCGTGGGTGGGCTTGAAGCCGAAAGCGTGATGCTGGGGCGTGCCTCGATGATGCGCCTGCCGGATATCGTTGGCGTAGAGCTAACTGGCAAACTGCAGCCCGGTATAACCGGCACTGATATGGTGCTGGCGATCACCGAATTCCTGCGTAAAGAGCGGGTAGTCGGTGCTTATCTGGAATTTTACGGCGAAGGCGCCAATGCGCTGACCGTTGGCGACCGCGCCACGATCTCCAATATGACCCCTGAGTACGGTGCCACGGCGGCGATGTTCTACATCGACGGCCAAACCATCGATTACTTGAAGCTTACCGGCCGCGAGGACGATCAGGTCGCACTGGTAGAGACCTATGCCAAGCAGACGGGCCTCTGGGCGGACAGTCTCACCGAGGTTGAGTACGAGCGGGTGCTGACCTTTGATCTCTCATCGGTGACTCGCACCTTGGCGGGGCCCTCCAACCCCCACGCCCATTTGCCTACTTCAGAGCTTGCCCAGCGCGGCATCGCCGTGGGGCTTGAAGCAGCACAGGCGGAGGAAAAAGCGGGCAAAATGCCCGATGGCGCGGTGATCATCGCCGCCATTACCAGTTGCACCAATACTTCTAACCCGCGCAATATGGTGGCGGCCGGGCTGATTGCTCGCAACGCCAACCGGCTGGGCCTGCTGCGCAAGCCCTGGGTGAAGTCGTCGCTGGCGCCGGGCTCGAAAACCGTCAAGATGTATTTGGAAGAAGCGGGTTTGATGAGCGAGCTGGAAAACCTCGGCTTCGGGGTGGTGGCCTACGCCTGTACCACCTGCAACGGCATGTCCGGGGCGCTGGATCCAAAAATCCAGCAGGAGATTATTGAGCGTGATCTCTATGCGACCGCCGTGCTTTCTGGCAACCGCAACTTCGATGGGCGCATTCACCCCCATGCCCAACAGGCTTTTCTGGCGTCACCCCCGCTGGTGGTCGCCTACGCCATTGCGGGTACCATTCGCTTTGATATTGAAAAAGATATCCTGGGTATCGATCAAGCGGGCAATCCCGTTACCTTGAAGGATATCTGGCCAGCGGATGAGGAGATCGACGCCATTGTTAAAGCGTCGGTGAAGCCGGAGCAGTTTCGCCAGACCTATATTCCCATGTTCGACCTGGATAAGAGTGCCCGCACCCAAGTGAGCCCGCTGTATCAATGGCGGCCGCAAAGTACCTATATCCGCCGTCCGCCCTACTGGGAGGGCAATATGGCCAAGGAGCGCACCCTTAAAGGTATGCGACCGCTGGCGATACTGCCGGATAATATCACCACCGATCACCTCTCGCCCTCCAATGCGATTCAGTTGAACAGCGCGGCGGGGGAGTACCTGGCCAAAATGGGCGTGCCGGAGGAGGACTTTAACTCCTACGCCACCCACCGGGGCGACCACCTCACCGCCCAGCGGGCGACCTTTGCCAATCCCAAACTGTTCAACGAGATGGTGCGCGACGCTGACGGCAAGGTGAAACAAGGCTCGCTGGCGCGGGTAGAGCCAGAGGGCGAAGTGACCCGCATGTGGGAGGCGATCGAAACCTATATGGCACGTAAGCAGCCGTTGATCATTATTGCCGGTGCCGATTACGGCCAGGGCTCTTCCCGGGACTGGGCGGCCAAAGGTGTCGCTCTGGCAGGCGTAGAGGCAATTGCCGCGGAAGGTTTCGAACGTATTCACCGCACCAACCTGATCGGAATGGGGGTGATGCCGCTGGAGTTTGAACCCGGCACCACACGCATAACCCTGGGCTTGGATGGCACCGAAACCTACGACGTGGAAGGCGCTGTTGCACCGAGGGCGATGCTCACCCTGGTGATCCATCGTCAAAGCGGTGACAGTGAGCGTGTAGCGGTAAAATGCCGTTTGGATACCGCTGAGGAAGTGTCGATTTACACCGCTGGTGGTGTGCTGCAGCGCTTTGCCCAGGACTTTCTTGAGTCCACCGCTGCGTAAACGGAGATGAGTTCATGCCTCAGATTAAAATTCCCGCCACCTATATGCGTGGCGGTACCAGTAAGGGAGTGTTTTTTAACCTTAGCGACCTACCCGAAGCCGCCCAGCAGCCAGGCGTTGCACGAGATCAGCTGCTGCTGCGGGTTATAGGCAGCCCCGACCCATACGAAAAGCAGATAGATGGTATGGGGGGCGCGACCTCCAGTACCAGTAAAGCGGTGATTCTGTCGAAAAGCGCATCATCGGAACACGATGTGGATTACCTCTTTGGCCAGGTCTCCATCGACAAGCCCTTCGTGGATTGGAGTGGTAACTGCGGCAACCTCTCTGCGGCGGTCGGCCCTTTCGCGATTAGCAATGGTCTTGTTGACCCTACACGTGTTCCTGAAAACGGGGTGGTCGAGGTACGCATTTGGCAGGTGAATATACACAAGACCATCGTCTCAAGAGTGCCAATCGTCAATGGCGAAGTGCAGGAAACCGGCGATTTTGAGCTGGATGGCGTGACTTTTCCTGCCGCTGAGATTCCGGTGGCCTTTATGGATCCCGCTGACGGCGAGGGGGCAATTTTCCCTACCGGTAACTTGATTGACCAGCTTGATGTTCCAGGCGTAGGAACATTGAAAGCAACGCTGATTAATGCCGGTATCCCCACGGTGTTTATCAATGCCGCTGATATTGGCTATACCGGCACGGAGCTGCAGGAAGCCATCAACGGTGACAGCAAAGCACTTAAGATGTTTGAAACCATTCGTGCCCACGGCGCGGTGCTTATGGGGCTGATCAGTGACATCAGCGAAGCCGCTAACCGCCAGCATACGCCCAAAGTCGCTTTTGTAGGGTCTCCCGCAGACTATCTATCATCAAGTGGTAAAAGCGTAAAGGCTGCTGACATTGATTTGGTGGTGCGTGCCCTCTCAATGGGTAAATTGCACCACGCCATGATGGGCACCGCCGCTGTAGCCATTGCGGCGGCTGCGGCCATTGAAGGCACACTGGTAAATCTGGCCGCCGGTGGTGGTAAGCGCAACGAGGTCACCTTCGGGCATCCTTCTGGCAGTCTGCGGGTGGGCGCTGAAGCAAGCCTGGTGGAAGGGCGTTGGCATATCGAACAGGCAGTGATGAGCCGCAGCGCGCGGGTGTTGATGGAAGGATTTGTGAGAATTCCTGATGACAGCTTTTAGGAAGCATTGCTTGGGCCATACTGACTTGAGCCATACTGAGTAGGTGAGTCAACCGCAGGAGAGCGTGCTATGTTTTCCAGACCGTCTGCAAAATCTTCCGCCACATCCGAAGCCAACGAGCGGCCCGATTACGACCCTGAGCTGCAGGCCATCGCCGACTATGTACTCAATTATCAGGTCGAGTCTCAAGAGGCATTGGAAACCGCCCGCTACTGCTTGATGGACACGCTGGGGTGTGGGCTGCTGGCGCTGCGTTTTCCAGAGTGTGCCAAGCATCTTGGGCCGATAGTGGAGGGCACGGTCGTACCCTTTGGTGCACGGGTGCCGGGTACCTCGTTGCGTCTTGACCCGGTCAAGGCGGCGTGGGATATCGGCTGTATTATCCGCTGGTTGGATTATAACGACACCTGGCTCGCCGCCGAGTGGGGCCACCCCTCCGATAATCTTGGTGGGATACTCGCTGTTGCTGACCATCTCTCTCAGCAGCGGGTCGCTCAAGGCGAGGCACCCCTGGTGATGCGCGATGTGCTCAACGCCATGATCATGGCCCATGAGATTCAGGGCGTGCTAGCGCTGGAGAATAGCTTCAACCGTGTTGGTCTTGATCACGTGGTGCTGGTTAAAGTCGCCTCAACCGCGGTGGCCGCTAAGCTGATGGGCGCCAATCGGGAGCAACTGCTCTCGGCGCTCTCTCACGCCTGGGTGGATGGTCAGAGTCTGCGCACCTATCGCCATGCGCCCAACGCTGGTTCGCGTAAAAGCTGGGCCGCTGGGGATGCCACTTCACGGGGGGTGCGCTTGGCAGATATTGCCCTGCGCGGTGAAATGGGTATTCCCAGTGCACTATCGGCGCCCCAGTGGGGGTTCTACGATGTGCTGTTCAGCCATGCCAACAAAGATTTGAGCCTGAAGCCGGAAGCTGACCGCCGCCTTCGCTTCCAGCGCGAATTCGGCAGCTACGTGATGGAGAATATTCTGTTTAAGATCTCCTTCCCCGCCGAGTTTCACGCCCAGACCGCTTGCGAAGCCGCTGTGACGCTGCATCCACAGGTGAAAGATCGACTAGCCGAGATCGATAAGATCGTACTCACCACCCACGATTCGGCGATTCGGATTATTTCCAAAACCGGCACGTTAGCCAATCCGGCGGATCGTGACCACTGCTTGCAATATATGACCGCAGTGCCGCTTATCTTTGGGGCGCTGACCGCCGAGCACTATGAGGATAGCTTTCATGCGGCCCATCCGCTGATCGATGAGTTGCTAGCCAAGATGGTGGTAGAAGAAAACGCCGAGTATTCGGCGGCTTATCACGACCCGGAGAAGCGCTCTATCGCCAATGCGGTGCAGGTATTTTTCAACGATGGGAGTGCGACGGATCAAGTCGCAGTGGAGTACCCGATAGGCCATCGCCGTCGAAGAGAGGCGGGGATGCCGCTACTGGTTGAAAAGTTTGAGCGCCATTTGGCGTCCCGCTTTCCATCAACCCGTTGCCAAACCATTACTCAACTCTGTCGCCAGCAGACAGCCCTTGAAGCGTTGCCAGTGCATAAGTTTATGGATTTGTGGATGATTTAAAGCAGGTTATACCAAAGCCCGGTGCTTATGTTGACCGGGCGATGGTGGTGGCTAACAAACGTTATCTCTATTCAAACGTCACTTGCCCCTGCAGGCGGTCAACGGTGGCAGGCCCAATGCCACTGACGCGCTCTAGGTCTGCAGCGCTTTCAAAGGCGCCATTAGCTTCGCGCTCTTCAATAATCGCGTCGGCCCGGCTGGGGCCAATACCCGGTAGTTCGGCCAGCAGTTCAGCGTCGGCGGTATTGACGTTAATAGGGGCCACATCCTGGGCCAGCACGCCACTGGAAAGACTTAAGCTAATGCTAAACAGTAGTGCGGCCAACACCCCTTTAAGTTTCATGTTCATCTTCAATGATCCTTTTAATAACGTTGGATGACTTGGGTTGCGCAGGCGGCGCTGGGAAAGATAAACGCCGATGCATTACTAACTTAGCTTTATTCCAAAGGTGTTTCTGTAAGAGATCTATGACGGTTTATGTAAGTTTTTAGCTATCCGTTTATGGTAAAAATCTTACATCTGGCTTACCTATCGCCTACAAACAAGGGGGAGGCGAGGAGTAGGGCGAGACTGATATAATGGCCGAAAACGTATTTGGAGCAACGTTGTGGCCACCGATTCCCCGATCATTATTGCCCTTGATTACCCTTCGCTTGACGCTGCGCTCTGCATGGCAGATCAGCTAGACCCCGCCCGCTGTCGAGTGAAAGTCGGTAAAGAGCTGTTTACCCGCAGCGGCCCTGCGGTGCTAGAAGCGCTGCACGGTAGAGGGTTTGAGGTGTTTCTGGATCTAAAATTTCACGATATTCCCAATACCGTTGCCAGCGCCGTGCAGGCGGCGGCGGAGCAGGGCGTGTGGATGGTCAACGTTCATGCCAGCGGCGGGCGGCGGATGATGGAGGCGGCTGTGCAGCGTCTGGAACAGCACGCTTTAACGACCCATTTAATCGCCGTTACTGTATTGACCAGTATGCAGGCAGACGATTTGGCAGAGCTAGGTATAAAGGCCCCACTGGCCGAACACGTGGAGCGCTTGGCGGTGCTGGCGAAGCAGAGTGGTTTGCAAGGAGTGGTTTGCTCAGCCCAGGAGTCTGCGCGGATTAAAACGCTATGCGGTGAGTCTTTCCTGAAAGTCACCCCTGGCATTCGGCCAAGCTTTGCAGCCGCCAATGACCAGCAGCGGACGATGAGCCCAAGCGAAGCCATTCAGGCAGGCAGTAGCCATCTGGTCATTGGTCGCCCCGTCACTCAGGCTGATGAGCCTATGGAGGCCCTGGCGGCGATTGAGGCGGAGCTAGGAGCGCACTGAATCTCTCTCAGCCTTGCGAGGGCTTCCTCCGCTTCGCGAGCGAGCCCTATTCGCCCTCTACGCCAATCACCGGTTTAATGGTGCCCCAGAAACGGCAGCTGGGGCACTGCCACTGTAACGCGTCGCTGGTAAAGCCGCAGCGCTGGCAGCGATGGCGGGTACGGTTAAGCAGCAGCGCATCGGTATGATGTTTCAGCAGCAGCAGGCGGGTATCCGGGGAAGGTTTTCCGCTAAGCCGCTGGCTTTCGATATACAGGTCGATCAAGTAATCCAGCCCACCTAAGCTTGGCACGGCGCGCAGGCGTTCGCCGATCAACTCGATCGCTTTGTCGACCCCGTCACGCTGATGAACGAGCTGTCCCAGCGCAATAATAATGCTGGTATAAGGGGCTTGCTCAAGCAGCCGATAAAGGTGAGCCTCAAAACCTGCTTCATCATTATTGCGCAAATAGGCGTGCCTGAGGGCTGGCAGCATAGTGGGGATATGCACGATGTCTTGGCGCGGGATAGTGTCCAAGCGCCCTATGGCGCGCGCATAGTGCCCGTTGTCCATCTCCAATTCGGCCAGCATTAAGGTGGCGCGAACGCAATTTTCATCCAGTTGAAGCGCTTGTTTGAGGTGCTTTTTAGCCAGTGGACGGCTGGCTTCGCTAATTTCCTCCAGTGCCAGTTCACATAACCAGTGGGCCGCGGGGCGCCGCATCTTCGGATACTGTTTCAGCAGTGGTTGGATAACGTCGAGGGCTTGCTGCCATGCTTTTTCGCGTTCCAATAAATCGATAAGCAGCTGTTTAGCAGCGTAGCGGTGTTCGTGATCACTACTCTGTTCCAGCAGCGTATTGAGCAGTCGCTGGGCACGGTCATGCACACCAAGCGCCATAAAGTCCCGGGCAAGCTCAAGCTGGATCTGCTCGTTGGTGTGCTGTGAAAGGGCGGGGCGCGCTAACAGGTTTTGGTGGATGCTAACCGCTTTATCGGCCTCGCCACGGGCGCGAAACAGTTTGCCGAGGGCGATATGGGTGTGCACCGTGTCACTGTTGACCGCAAGCACATTAATAAAGGTGTTGATCGCTTCGTCGGGCTGCTCGTTAAGCAGGTAGTTAAGCCCGACGAAGTAGTCCCGGGAGAGCGCCTGCGATGAGGCCATGGGCGGTTCGGAGCGATGTCGACGGCGTCCGGCTTGGCGATAACCTAATCCGTAACCGATGGCAATGGCGACCAACAGTACGCTTAGCAGCGCAACATCCAGCATTTATGCCAGTTCCTTAAACTCCTGGGTGCGCAGGCTGTCGAGCTCTTTACGCTGCTGCTTGTTTTGTCGCTGGCTGCGGGCCAGGGTTGCCTTTAACCGAACGTAGACGCCAAGCATGGCGAGCATGCCCAGTACGACGCCAAACACCAAGGTCGCTAGCAGCCATACCGAGAGCGATACTGCCGGTAGCTCTAGCCAAATAAGGTTTAAGGCAATGGTTTGCTGATTATTAACGGCAAACAGAATGCCTACCAGCACTACTATCAGCAAAATAACGGCTAATATCAGCCCTTTAATCCAACGCATTTGAGTTCCCTAGTCTGTGACATTCACGGTAGCGCTATTGTGTACGACTCTAGCGCCGACGTCATCCCACGTTTAGTAGCCGAGCGCCCGACTAGCGTCTACCTGCTCGCGCAGCTCCTTGCCAGGCTTAAAGTGCGGCACATACTTGCCTTCCAGATCAACTGCTTCGCCTGTTTTTGGATTGCGCCCTACCCGCGGCTCCCGATAGTGCAGTGAAAAACTGCCGAAACCACGGATCTCAACGCGACCACCGCTAGAAAGAGAATCCGTCATGTCGTCCAGGATAATACGCACCGCCGTTTCAACATCTTTGGCGGACAACTCCGGCTGACGCATCGCAATTTGTTCGATTAGTTCAGATTTAGTCATCGGTTGGCTCCCTGCGAACATTGAAGGCCGTGACGCGCTCTCGACCTCGCTAACATCAAATTCAGCATACTGCGCAATTCAGTATAAAACAATTCAGATAAAACAAGGTTCTAGACTCATTAACAGCATAGGCGAAGGTGGGCGCTGGCGCGACCCCGCAGCTTAGGTATACTGGCTGCTCATTTCTTAGATCGGAGCGGCTGACGTTGAACGACGATAATTCCCCAGCAGCCATTTTGCGCAAACGGCTTTACTGGCACTCCCGGCGCGGCATGTGGGAGCTTGATCTGCTGCTTATTCCGTTTCTTGAACAGCGTTTTGACCATCTCAGCGAAGCGGATCAACTGGCCTACCAGCAACTTATTGAGGGTGAGGATCAGGATCTGTTTGTCTGGCTGATGCATCGCGAGTGGCCCGAGGAGCCCAGCCAGCGGCGTATCGTACAAATGATCGTTGAACATGCTGAAACCACCGATAATTCTGCCTATCGTACCCTCTAAGTATTGGCTACTGTCTCAATCTGGTTTATGGGTCGGGGTAGTGGTGATCAGCTATTGGGTAGGGGGCGGGCCATTGGCAATGGCGATGGGGGGGCTGGGTGCTGCCCTTGGATGGCATGGCTATCTGCGTCAGCCTAAAGGCATGCTCTCGCTGACAACGACAATCCCTGACGTTCAAGGCCGCTGGCTGCGCGAGGCGTCGTCAGTGGAGACAGCCCTGGCGCAGCAAAGTGAAGAGTTGGGTGATGAGCAGCAGATCCGCTGCGACTATTTAGGGCCCTGGTTAATAGGGCTTTATGTCGGTAAGCAGCGGGTTTGGCTCTGGCCTGATAGCGCGCCTCAACAGAGCCTACGCGAGGTAAGGCGGTTGTTTCATCGTCCTGGTCGTTAGCGCTTTGGGTCTGTCGTGGCCGGTAAATCGTTGATCGAAAGCGAAGAGTCGATGGCTGCGGGCTTTTGGTTGGGCCAGTCGGTGGCGTAGTGCAGCCCGCGTGACTCATGTCGCTGCTGAGCGGCGATCACTGTCAGGATGGCTAGCGCTAAGGTTTGACGCAGTCGTATCCCTTCCGGCGCCGTTCGGGCTTCCTCAATCGTTTCCAAGCGGTTTAGCAGCGCCTTTAGTTGCGCCAGAGCCGTGTTCAGACCGGCTGCGTTGCGCACAATCGAGACGTGCTGGCTCATGGTGGTGCGCATTTGTTGGCGAATAGCGTTGAGTACTGCGTTGGGTAAGGCGGCAGCCTGGGGCGGGGGATGAAATTCTCGATTGCTGAATAGGTGGTCATGCTGCTCCTCATCGGCTAGCAGCGCCTGTGCACAGCTGCGGGCAAATACCAAGCACTCTAACAGTGAGTTGCTTGCCATCCGATTGGCCCCGTGCAGCCCCGTGCAGGCTGTTTCTCCGATGGCATAGAGATTGGCAACGTCGGTGGCGCCGTGCAGGTCGGTGGCGACACCGCCGCAGCTATAGTGGGCAGCGGGCACGACAGGAATAGCGTGTCGGGTGATATCAATGCCCCGAGATGCACAGTGGGCCAGAATAGTGGGGAAGTGGTGGTGGATCGCCTTTTCACCTAAATGACGAATATCCAGCCATACATGCCCTAGGGTGCCGCGCTGTATCTCAGCGTCAATGGCGCGGGCAACGATGTCGCGGGGTGCCAGCTCGGCGCGCTTATCTTGCGCGAGCATAAAGCGTTGCCCCGCTTCATTGAGCAAATGTCCGCCCTCTCCGCGAACCGCTTCACTGATCAAAAACGCCGGGCCTTCGGGGTCAAAGAGGCAGGTGGGATGAAACTGTTGAAACTCGAGATTCATTAATCGCGCCCCCAGCTCTGCGGCCATCATCATCCCTTCGCCGCTGCTCGGGGCGGGCGTCGTCGTGTGACGGTAGAGGCCGCTTGCGCCGCCAGTGGCCAATACGGTGTGGCACGCAGTGAGCGAGTGCCACTGGCGGTTAGTATCGCTGCCATAGGCGCCGCAGCAGGCACCTTGAGTATCTTGTAACAGGCCAACGACGGTTAAATCATTGCGTTGGGTGATATTGGGATGCTGCGCCACTTTGTCTACAAGCGTATCCACCACGGCGCGACCGGTGGCATCATCCGCGTGGATAATTCGCCGGGCGTTATGGCCGCCTTCGCGAGTTAGATGGTATGGATAGCGCGCGGCAGGATCGTTCTCGGGGGTAAAGGGTACACCTTTATCAATCAGCCACTGAATAGCAGTGGGCCCATGGGTAACGGTAAAGCGAACCGCCTCAAGATCACATAAACCATCGCCTGCCACCAGTGTGTCGTTGATATGGGCTTCCAGATTGTCATCCGGCGAGAGCACGGCGGCAATACCGCCTTGAGCCCAGCGGCTGGCTCCTTGGTCGTCTTGAGCGGGGCGCACCAATGTCACTGACCTGTGATCAGCCACTTCCAAGGCGAGGGTTAACCCAGCGACACCGCCGCCAATGATAAGTACATCGGATGTTGGCATGCTCATAGTGTCCGTTCCCTCTTGATGCCGACCAAACTCAATGCTGGCCAAAATAGTACTACCCCCTAAGCGTCGCTAGCTTCGCCGGGCGCGCAAATAATTAGAAGGCAGGCATCATAGCGTGGCGATTAGTGTTTAGCGATATTTTGGCACGGCTGTGGCGTTAGAAATGCGTAACAATCGTGCGCACTCATAGCGCTGAAAAGAGGGGGGAGAACCAGCGTAGAAAGCTAGAGGGCCATAACTAAAGAGCTATAACTAAAGAGCTAGAATTAAAGAACAATAGAAGGGGTGAAGCGGGAGGAGGAGTGAGTATTGATGATGGTGCCCGGAGCCGGACTTGAACCGGCACGGGGTTGCCCCCGAGAGATTTTAAGTCTCTTGCGTCTACCGATTTCGCCATCCGGGCTATGCATTACAACGTCACACGGCAATGCTGTTTTGTGCTACTTAAAACATCACTGCTACACAAAGATGGAGGCTGGAGTCGGAATCGAACCGGCGTACACGGAGTTGCAGTCCGCTGCATAACCACTCTGCCATCCAGCCTCAAGAGTCTATTGGAGCGGGAAAGGAGATTCGATCGGACTGGCGCACCAGCTCACGACCCTAACCTGCTTTACCAAACTATCCAAGACCACACTATCCAAGTTGGAGCGGGAAAGGAGATTCGAACTCCCGACCCTCGCCTTGGCAAGGCGATGCTCTACCACTGAGCTATTCCCGCTCGACTCGAGGGCGAATTATACGGATCGCCGCCGAGTTGTCAATCAATGAATTATATACGCTTTCTTATTGAGTTATCAGCAGATTACATTGAGCGACTAAGATGCGGCCAAGCCGCTCTCAGGTACTGAACCATCGACCACAGCGTTAGAATGGCGGCGGTATACAGGACTACAACGCCTAGCAGGGCAAATTCGTGTGTCGGCGGAAGCGCTAGCAAGATCAGTAGCGACACCATCTGCAGGGTCGTTTTAAGTTTGCCCACCCAGGAAACTGCCACCATGCCGCGTTTGCCCATTTCAGCCATCCACTCACGCAGGGCTGAAATAACAATTTCACGGCCGATGATCACCAGCGCAGGGAGCGTCAGCACCAGGGTGTCGTAACGCTCGATCAGTAGCGCCAGGGCGACGACCACCATGAGTTTGTCGGCTACTGGGTCTAAAAAAGCGCCAAAGGGCGTTGACTGATTCCAGCGGCGCGCTAAATAGCCATCCAGCCAGTCGGTGATGGAAGCCAGGCCAAATAGGCCAGCCGCCACGGGCATGCTCCAGCTGAAGGGTAGATAAAACAGCACTACCAGTAGCGGAATAAAGGCGATTCTCGCCAGTGTCAGTATGTTGGGTATGTTCATCGCAGGGTGCGATCCTTGCCGGGAAATCAGAGGATTCGAAGTTTCTTGGGCTCATTCTATCCCCCTTGGCCGATGGCATCCATGCCAAACGAGCGTTTATCCGTTGAGTGCTCGGTAAATACTCTCGGCTAACGACGCATTAATGCCGGGTACACGGGCAAGTTCGTCGCGGCTGGCCTTTTGTACCCCCTGCAGACCGCCAAAAAAGCGTAGTAGCTCCCGTCTGCGCTTAGGGCCAATGCCAGGAATATCCTGCAGGGTCGAAGTGCGTCGCGCTTTATCACGCTGAGCCCGATGGCCAGCAATGGCAAAACGGTGCGACTCATCGCGAATATGCTGGATCAAGTGTAATGCGGGAGAAGCCGGATCCAGGTCGAGCGGGTTGTCGGCGGTTTCCACAAACAGGCTTTCAAGCCCCGCTTTGCGCGTAGTGCCTTTGGCGACGCCCAATAGCATGATGTTGCTGATGTCGAGTTGTTTAAACACTTCACGAGCCATGTTGAGCTGGCCCTTGCCGCCGTCGACAATCAAAATGTCCGGAGCAACCGCTTCTCCACTTTTTACCCGCTTAAGACGCCGTGTCAGAGCTTGCTGCATGGCAGCGTAGTCATCACCTGCGGCGACCCCTTCAATGCGGAAATGGCGGTAGTCGCTTTTACGCGGGCCTTGATGATCAAACACCACGCAGGAAGCGACGGTCGCCTCACCGTGGCTATGGCTAATATCGAAGCACTCCAAACGCTGGGGTGTTTCTGCTAAGCCCAGCGCTTTCTGCAGGGCAGTAAAGCGCTGGGTAAGCTGGGTTTGGTTGGCCAGCTGGGAGGCCAACTGCTGCTCGGCATTGGTAATGGCGAGTTGCTGCCACTGGGCGCGGTGGCCACGCACTTGGCTGGTGACACGAATGCGTTTGCCCGCCTGCTGGGTCAGCGCTTCGGCGATCAGTTCGCTGTCGTTTAGCGGGTGGCTGGTAATCACTTCGCTGGGCACATTATGTGGTTGACCAAAATAGTATTGGCTAACCACTTCGGTGAGCAGCGTTTCAAGCGGTAGATCCAGATCGTTTTTCGGGGTGTGATGACGGGCCCCCAGCAGACGTCCATCACGGACACTCAGCACAGAAACGCCCAGCGCGCCGGGGCGCTGGGCGAGGGCGAAAATATCCGCATCCCCGCCACCGGTATCGACAAACTGGCGTTGCTGGAGCTGGCGCAGTTGCTGAACCTGATCACGCAGGCGGGCAGCTTCCTCAAAATTAAGCGCCCGGCTGGCCGCCTCCATCGCCTCCATCAATTCCTGGGTCACACGTTCACTTTTGCCCTCCAGGCACATTACGGCGTGTTCCAGGTCGCGGCGGTAGTCTTCGGCGGAAATGTAGTCGACGCAAGGGGCGCTGCAGCGCTGTATCTGATACTGCAAGCAGGGGCGCGAGCGGTGGGCAAAGACACTATCTTCGCAGTTGCGGATACGAAATATTTTTGCATAAGCGCTAAGCTTTCTCGAACGGCGCCGCTGCTGGGGTAGGGGCCTAGATAACGCCCATCGTCGCTGCGTTGCCGGGCGCGTTTATACTCAAGTGCCGGGTAAGGGTGACGGTCGGTGACAAAGACAAACGGGTAAGACTTATCGTCACGGAGCAGAATATTGTAGGGCGGACGCAACTGTTTGATTAGCGTCTGTTCGAGCAGCAGGGCTTCAGTCTCCGTGCGTGTGACGGTGACTTGAACATCGGCGATGCGCCCCACCATGGCCTGGGTCTTGGTGTTCAACTGGCCACGAAAATAGCTGGCAAGGCGCGCTTTTAAGCGCTTGGCTTTGCCTACATAGAGGGTATTACTTTGCTCATCGAGCATTCGGTAAACCCCAGGTGAGGAGCTTACCGAGCTCAAGAACTGTTTTGAATCAAAGGTCATATCAGCGTGTCGGTACCCGATAACAGCAGGGGAGATGGTGGGATTATATTTGGGTAGCGTCAAACCCCTCTACCAGCCCATGACGGAGCGCCAAGTGGGTAAGCTCAACGTCGGTGGCTACCGGTAGTTTATCAAAGAGTCGATAGCGATAGGTATTTACCGTTTTAGGGCTTAAATGCAGGCGATCCGAGATATCTTGTACACGCTGGCAGTTCACAATCATAAGGGCAATCTGTAGCTCTCGGTGAGAGAGGTGGCTAAACGGATTATCCTCATCGGTAAAGTGTGACATGGCCAGGCGCTGGGCAATTTGTTGACTGACATAGCGCCGGCCATGGAAGACCTGACGGATGGCATCAGTCATTTCTGTGGCGTCGGCGCCTTTGCTCAAAAAGCCTGATGCGCCCGCTTCAAGCATCCGGCGCAATACGCTGTCTTCCATGTGCGCGGTTAAAATCAGAACCTTGGCGTCTTTCATGCTGCGGTTAATGCGTCGAGTGGCTTCAAGCCCGCCGATGCCCGGCATGCGAATATCCATTAACACAATGTCGGGCTTTAAGTGGCGACACTGTGTTACGGCACTTTCACCATCGTCGACTTCGCCCACAATTTTAATGTCGCACTCTTCGTTTAGCAGGTGAGCAATGCTCGTTCTGACTAGGTGGTGATCATCTGCTATAAGTACACTGATCAATGGACAGGCTCCTGCATGGAAACATCATGGGCTCAGGCGTTGGCCTTGTACTCTATGCATAGAGTGCCACAGCTTGCGACAAAGGAGAATTAGTTGGCTGCGGTTGAGGCAAAAACTTGACCGAGATAAATGTTCATCGTAGTATCCGCCTCGCTGTCGGCAAGACAGCGTGTGGGGCCTTAGCTCAGCTGGGAGAGCGCAACACTGGCAGTGTTGAGGTCAGCGGTTCGATCCCGCTAGGCTCCACCATTATTTTGCTTCACCAGGATTCCAGAAAAAGCCTCGTTTAACAACGAGGCTTTTTTCGACCTTAAAAGCTGATTTTATTACTCAGCGATTTTTCCCAATAGTAAAAATTCAATCAGTGCTTTTTGTGCATGCAGGCGATTGCCCGCTTCCTGCCAAACCACGGCCCGGGGGTCGTCGAGCAGCGTGTGGCTAATTTCTTCTCCGCGATGGGCGGGTAGGCAGTGCAAGAAGAGCACGTCTTGGTTGGCTTGATCAAGCATCGCTTCGGTCACTTGAAAGCCTGCGAAATCGGCTTCACGTTTTGCCTGCTCTTCCTCCTGGCCCATTGATGCCCAAACGTCGGTAGTGATCAGGTCGACCTGTTTTACTGCTTCCTGAGGGTCGTGCAGCAGCGTCACCTTATCGCCAGCCGCCGCCATAATGTCTGCACGGGGCTCGTAGCCTTTCGGGCAGCAGATGCGCAGGTGAAAATCGAACTGACGGGCGGCATTGATCCAGGAGTGGCACATATTGTTACCATCACCGATCCACACCGCTGTACGTCCTTTGACGCTACCGCGAAGCTCGGTCCAGGTCATTACGTCGGCCAGCAGCTGGCAGGGGTGGTAATCATCGCTCAGAGCGTTGATTACCGGTACGCTGCTGGCGCTGGCGTAGGCTTCCAGCCCGGCGTGGGAGAAGGTGCGAATTATTACCGCATCGACCATTTCGGACAACACGCGGGCGGTGTCTTCGATCGGTTCGCCCCGGCCTAACTGCGTATCACGGGGGGAGAGAAAGAGTGCGTGACCGCCAAACTGTGCCATTCCCGTTTCGAATGAAACCCGCGTACGCGTAGACGATTTTTCAAAGATCATCGCCAGGGTGCGGTTGGGTAACGGCGTATAAACAGGGCCCTGGACTTTTAAATTGGTTTTGATCGTAATGGCGCGTTGGATCAAATAATCCAGCTCATCCGGGGTCAAATCTAGCAGGGTCAGGAAATGGCGTGTCGCCATAAGGGCTTCTCTCCGCGCAAAAACACTATCCTAGCGATGCCGCAGGGGATGCGCAACGCGAACGGCATGCGTAGAATGGCCTTTACACGTTAAAGCCGAGCGCTCTACTCAGGTACTGTTCTTGCGTACTGTTTCTTAAATGCTAGTTCTTAAGTACTGGCTCAAGTACCTATGACAAGGGCTAGGTTCTAGAATCAGGTTCAAGTGCCAGATTCAAGGGCCAAGCCAGGTAGATTAGTGAGAGGGTATCGGTCATTGATAAGCGAGGAGATAGTATGAGCACGACTGCCGAAAACATTCAGCGTCAAATTAGCGAAAATCCGATCCTGATTTACATGAAGGGTTCGCCCCAACTGCCCCAGTGCGGTTTTTCTGCCCAGACCGTTCAAGCGCTGATGAGCTGCGGTGAGCGTTTTGCCTTCGTTAACGTTCTGGATAACCCGGATATTCGCGCCGAGTTGCCCAAGATTGCCAACTGGCCAACCTTTCCGCAGCTATGGGTAGAAGGTGAACTGGTGGGTGGCTGCGATATCGTGGTTGAGATGCACCAAAACGGCGAACTGGAAAAGCTGGTAAAAGCCGCTGCTGAGCGTGCGGGTGCGGCGGAAGGTGGGGATAACGCCTAGGCGCTATCGACCACCCCGCTTTATCCAGGCGGTTGGCGGGCTGCGGTGCAACCGCTAGAATGGCGTTTGTTCTCGCATCATCTTTGTTATGCATCGTGGCCTTTGCCCCGCGCTGGCGACAGCGCGGGGCAAGTCAGCCCGCCGAAGGAAGTACAGCTTCATGAGCTATCAGGTTCTGGCCCGAAAGTGGCGGCCTCGCACATTCCACGAACTCGTGGGTCAGGCCCATGTTCAACGCGCCCTGGTCAACGCCCTTGATCAGGGTCGTCTGCACCATTCTTACCTATTTACGGGTACCCGCGGGGTGGGTAAAACCACCTTGGCGCGTATCCTTGCCAAGTGTTTAAACTGCACGGCCAATGGCCGTGGCGATGAAGGTATTACCTCTACACCCTGCGGCCAGTGCGACAGTTGCCAGGCAATTGATGAAGGTCGCTTTGTTGATCTGATTGAGGTTGATGCGGCGTCAAGAACCAAAGTAGAAGATACCCGGGAACTGCTGGACAATGTCCAGTACGCGCCTACCCAAGGGCGTTATAAGGTGTATCTGATCGATGAGGTGCACATGCTCTCCACCAGCAGCTTCAATGCGCTGCTGAAAACGCTGGAGGAGCCACCTCCCCACGTTAAATTTCTGCTGGCGACCACCGATCCGCAAAAGCTGCCGCCGACCGTACTCTCGCGCTGCCTCCAGTTTACCCTCAAACATATGCCGCCAGAGCGCGTGGTTGAGCACCTGACCTATGTGCTGGGCGAAGAGGGCGTTGCGTTTGACGAAAGTGCGTTATGGCTATTGGGGAAAGCCGCGGAAGGTTCGATGCGCGATGCCATGAGCCTAACCGATCAGGCGATTGCCTTTGGCCAGGGGGCCGTGCGCCATGCGGATGTAGCCGCCATGCTGGGCACCCTGGATCATCGTCATATACTTGGGTTGGCAGAAGCCCTGGCCGATGTCGATGTGCAGCGGCTGCTGGACGAGGTCGCCCAGTTAGCCGAACAGGGCCCCGATTTTGCCGCAGTGCTGGATGAGCTATCCAGCATGCTCCACCGTTTGGCCGTGGCGCAGATGGTGCCGGACGCCGTGGATAACAGCCACGGTGATCGCGACGTTATTCTGCAGCTAGCGAGCCGTTTCACCGCTGAAGATATTCAGCTTTATTACCAAATTGGTATTCAGGGCCGCGGGGACATGGTGCATGCCCCGGATCTGCGCAGCGCGTTAGAGATGACGCTACTGCGCATGCTGGCTTTTCGCCCCCAGGGCGTGCCGAAACCGCCGCGTACCCCGCTACCCCTGCGCCGCGAGACATTATCAGAGACATCTGAGTCAACAACTGTGGCTGATGCGAGTGCTCAAGTGTCAGAGGGGGAAGCCGCCTCATCAGCGCCGCCGCAGCCCTCACCAGAAGCTGAAGCCCGGCCAGAAGTTCACTCAAAGCCACCAGCCGAGCCTCAACCTCAGCCTGAAACGGTCATGCCTGCCGCTGCTGAGGCACCGCCGTTGCAAGAACCACCCCCTTGGACAGTCGAAGCTGATGCAGCGGTGGCAGAAGTGGAGGCTCCCCAGCAGCAAGCCCCTGAGCCAGCGGCGCTGGCTGAACCGGAACATGCTGCTGAGCCAGCGCCAGCCTTAACGCCTGAAACAGTCTCTGGGCCCGAGGCTTTAGAGCCCGCTATAGCTGAGATACCAACAGCCCAACCTGAGGCGCTATCAGACGCCATCCCAGAAACCCAGGCAGATTCTACGCCAGCAGCCGTTCCAGAAACCGTTCCAGAAACTGTCCCAGAAACTGTCCCAGCAACCCTGCCAGGCAAGCTGGATAATGCTAAGTGGTTGGAGTGCTTCGACTCCCTGGGCTTGGGCGGTTTAACCCGTAACCTGGCGGGTAACTGTTTGGTCGAGAGTGACGACGGCACGCTGCTGACGCTGCGTCTGGATCCCAGTCAAGAGGCCATGCAGGCGGAAGTGCATCAAACCCGCATTGAGCGGGCGTTAAAAGAGCAGGGCATGCCACGGCGAATAGCGTTTTACGTGGCCGAGTTGTCTAATAGCCTGGAAACGCCCCGCCAGCGCGAAGAGCGTCTTAATAAAGAGCGCCATGCTCAGGCGGTTGATCTACTCAATCACGACCCCCATGTACAGAAGCTGCAGCAGGCGTTTGGGGCCAAGTTGATAGAATCCAGCGTTAAGCCTGCCGATACGGTGCGCTAAGCGCTTTACAGACAGCCTGTCATACACGCTTTCATACAGTCTCAAAATAGCTAGAGATTACCTTATAACCACGTTGGAGATCAGACCATGCTTAAAGGTGGAATGGGCAACTTGATGAAACAAGCCCAAGAGATGCAGGAAAAAATGCAGCAAGCCCAGGAAGAGGTCGCCAAAACTGAAGTGCAGGGCGAAGCGGGCGCCGGTATGGTCAAGGTCACCATGAATGGTCGCCACGACGTATCCAATGTCTCCATTGATCCCAGCGTCATGGAAGAGGACAAAGAGCTGTTGGAGGATTTGCTTGCCGCGGCGGTCAATGACGCAGTGCGCAAGCTTGAAGTCAGCTCTAAACAGAAAATGGAAGAAGCAACGGCGGGTTTAAACCTTCCGCCCGGCTTTAAGATGCCGTTCTAATCAATGCGTTTTTCTCCACTCGTTGAGCAGTTAATGGAGGCGTTTCGCGTGCTTCCCGGCGTTGGGCCCAAAACGGCCCAACGCATGGCGATGCATCTGCTTGAGCGCGAGCGGCCCGGTGGCCAACGCCTTGCTGAGGTTATCCAGCAAGCCATTGAAGAAGTCGGCTACTGCCAGCGCTGCCGCACACTCACCGAGGCCGATATTTGCGCGCTGTGTGAGAGTCCGCGCCGCGATGATTCGCTGCTATGTGTGGTGGAGTCGCCTGCCGATCAACTGGCGATTGAAGAGGCCGGTGGCTTTAAAGGGCGTTACTTCGTGCTTCACGGGCACCTTTCGCCGTTGGATGGGGTTGGGCCAGAGTCAATTGGTTTAGACTTGCTGGAAGCGCGCGTGGCAGAAGGGCTCATTGAAGAGGTGGTATTGGCCACTAACCCGACTATCGAAGGGGAAGCCACGGCCCACTACATTGCCTCGCTGCTTTCAGCGCATAACGTCAAACTCTCGCGGCTTGCTTATGGCGTCCCCATGGGCGGTGAACTGGAGTACGTTGATGGCGGTACCTTGAGCCGTGCGTTTAATGGTCGTTTGCCGTTTGCCAGTGAATAAGCCTATTTAAAACGCAAGCGCGGTAGCGTTTGCGCCAACTTGGAAGAATGCTTTTGTCCTCTCTTACCCCCTCTTATCAATGGCTTGATACCCCAGATGCGCTTGATGCGGCCTGCGAGCAAGTAGCCGATGCCGCTGTGATCGCTCTGGATACCGAGTTTTTCCGAGAGAACACCTTTTTTCCAGTCCCGGCGCTGATCCAATTCACCGCGGGCGAAGAGGCTTATCTGATTGATCCGGTGGCCGTCCTTTGCACCGATAAATTCCGAGCGCTGCTGCAAAATAGTGCCATCAAGCTACTGCACGCCTGCAGTGAAGATCTGGAAGTCTTCCAGCTCTGGGCGGGCGTACTGCCGGAGCCGTTAATTGACACTCAGGTGGTGCAGGGCTTTTTGGGCGAAAACGCTGGAATGGGGTATCAAAAGCTGGTCGAATTTTGGGTCGGTGAAACCTTGCCTAAAGAGGAGACCCGCTCAAACTGGTTACTGCGCCCGCTGTCACCTGCCCAGTGCCACTACGCTGCACTGGATGTGATCTATCTGTTAAAAGTCTGGATGCTACAGGCGGAAAAGCTCGCCATGCTGGGGCGGCGTGAGTGGGTGGACGCTGAGTGTGCCAGCTTAATCGAGCTGGCGGGCCGCAGTGTGGATAACGACCAGCAGTGGTATACCCGTCAACGCCAGCTATGGCGCTTAACGCCCCGCCAAATGGAAGCGTATCGACTGATGACCACCTGGCGTGAAGGCGAAACACGCCGCCGGGACTTGCCGCGCAATTGGTTGATTAGCGATAAGCTGTTGTTTGCCATCGCCGAAAAGATGCCCAGCAACCGCTTCGAGCTCGCGGAGGTGGAAGGCATAAAGCCAATGCTGATCAAAAAAGAGGGCGACGCACTGCTGGCGATGGTGAAACAGGCTCAGCACTGTGATGAAGAGGCGCTGCCCAAGCGTTGGCCAGACCCCATGCACCCGACGTTCAAGTCACGCTTTAAAGCACTTAAAAAGGCGGTAACCGCTAAAGCCAATGACTTGGGGGTGGCTCCGGAAATGCTACTGCGCCGCCGGGATATTGAAACACTGGTGATGCAGGACTTGGCGGGGGAGCCGCTAAGCTGGCCCACCGGTTGGCGGGGCGAGTGTTTGAATGACGCTTTGGCCCAGGCCCTTGAGGAGCGACCATCATGAGCGACAAACTGATTTGCGAAGTGTTTAAAAGCTCGCGTAAAGATGAGATGTATTTATACGTCGACAAGCGGCAAGGGTTGGCCGACGTCCCCGAGCAACTGCTGGAAACCTTCGGCAAGCCGGTGCCGGTGTTTACCATGCTGCTGACCACTGACAAAAAACTGTCACGGGTCAACGCCGCAGACGTGGTGGCTGGGATTAAAGAGAAAGGGTTCTATCTACAAATGCCGCCGCCTAAAGAGGCCTATTTACTCGACGTGCACCGTGCCCACGTTGCCTCACACGCTGATAAAGCGTCATCATAGCCGGTTATGAATTTTCTGGCCCACGCCTGGTTGGTGAGTGGCGGTAGCGATGATTTTCTCTACGGCAACTTAATTGCCGATGGCGTTAAGGGTCGGGATTTAACCGCTTGGCCTGCGGCCACTGCGCTGGGTATCCGCCATCACCGCCGGGTGGATGCGTGGGTGGATAGCCATCCTAGTGTTGTTAATGCCCGACGGCGAGCGCCTGCGGGGCAGCGGCGCTATGCGGGCATTGCGCTGGATATGGTGTGGGATCATTTTCTGGCCCGTGACACGGCGGGGCAGGCGGATCAGGAAGCGCTAGTTGAGCGCTGCTATCGACTGCTTGCTGCCCGCACCGCGCCGAACCGGCTGGCGGGTATGATGCCGATACTGGTCGAGCACGACTGGTTAAGAGGCTACGCTGACTTTGCGTTTACCTGCCGGGCCGTTGCCGGCATTGGTCGGCGTTTATCGGGCCCCAATCAGTTGGCTGCTTTAGTACCGTGGTTGCAGGATGATTATCAGGCGTTAGAGAACGATTTTCAGACACTATGGCCAGAGCTGGTGGCTGAATTAAGCCATCAAGATAGATCCCCATAATAAAGTGTTTAACCGTGACAACGAGGCAGGAGAGATGCGATGCGCGAACGTTTTTGGGAGCGCTTTACCCTTGAAGAGCTGACGCCCCAGGAGTGGGAAGCGCTATGCGATGGCTGTGGGCAGTGCTGCTTACTGAAGTTGCACGATGAAGACACCCAGGAGTTGGCGGTGCTCAATGTTGCCTGTCGTCTCCTGGATATCCACAGCTGCCAGTGCAGCGACTATGCTAATCGTTTCGACAGCGTGCCCGACTGCACCCAACTGACGCCTGCCTTGGTTAAAGAGTTTACCTGGCTGCCGCAGAGCTGTGGTTACCGGCGGGTGGCGGAAGGGCGCAAACTGGCGGGCTGGCATCCGCTGCTGAGCAACGACGCCGAGCGGGTTCACCGCAAAGGGGTCAGTGTGCGCAGTTTTGCCGTTTCCCAGGACGAGGTGCCCGAGCAGCAATTAGAGTCGCATATTATTGCCGTGCTGCCGATGTAGTTCCCTTCTAGCACTTTACTCAGCAGTTGAAGGTGCTGGCGAGTGCAGTCCCAGCGCCCAGAGGATAAACGCGTCTTGGCGGGCGGTATCGCGCCAGGCTTTGAACCGACCGGATGCGCCGCCGTGGCCACTGCTCATATCGGTACGCATCAGAATCGGCGCTGACCCCAACTGCTGTTGTGCCACCTGGGCATAAAACTTGGCGGGTTCCCAGTAGCTGACCCGGGTATCAAACCAACTGCCCTCAATCCACAGGGCAGGGTAGGCCTGGGGCTGGATATTATCCATGGGCGAGTAAGCGGCTATTCGGGCAGCGACCTCTGGCTCTTCAGGATTGCCCCACTCGCTGTACTCCGCAGTGGTTAGCGGTAGCTCAGGGTTTTGCATCGTGCGTAACACATCTAAGAAAGGTACATCCAGCAGAGCAGCGCAAAACTTTTCCGGCGCACGATTAATACAGGTGCCGACCAGCAGCCCACCCGCGCTGGCGCCATAGGCTGCTATTCGTTGCGCGTCGCTGACCCCCTGTTCGACAAGTGCTTCACGCGCGGCCAGGAAGTCATTAAAACTGTTTTCCTTATGCTCCATTTTACCGTTTAAATACCAGGGTTCGCCGCGTTCGCCACCGCCGCGCACATGGGCAACGGCAAAGGCCGCACCGCGTTCAAGCAGTTCCAGCCGGGCGATCGAGAACCAGGGGTCGAGCGCGTCACCGTAAGCTCCGTAGCCATATAGCAGTGTGGGCAGGGGCTGCTCCGCCAGATCGGCGCGCATCACCACCGATACGGGCACTTGCTCGCCATCGCTACTGGTAGCCCAAAGGCGGCGACTGATTAACTGCTCCGGCTGTAAATTGCCGTAAACAGGTGCCTGTTTCAGCAGCGTCCGCTCGCCGCTGGTTAGATCAAGTGCGAACCAACTGGGGGGCTGGGTAAATGACTCTTCGCGCAGTCGCAACACCTGTGTATCAAAGTGCGGCGCATCTTCCAGCATCTGCGAACAGGGTTGTTCGGGCAGCGCCAGGTACTCATCCAACGTACAACTGTGCTGGGCATCAAAAAGCAAACGCCGCAAACGCACTTGCGCCTGGGCATGGTCGCGCTCAGCCAGCATCAGCCCCCAAGAGAACGCATCAACGCCTTCCAGGGTGGCTTCTTCACGGTGGGCGATTAACGTTTGCCAATTTAATTGGGACTGACCAAGTTGATTTTCCGACAGAAAATCGAGTTGAAAGTGTGCTCCTGCCTGGTTATGCAGACGATAAAAACTGCCTGGTCGGTGATCAATGCTGTACTCAACCCCCGGTTGGCGCGGCTGGATACACGTCGGCACTGCATCTGGCGCGTGGGCGGGAAGCAGGTGAATTTCACTGGTGTCTTTTGAGCCACTTTCGAGTAGCAGCCACGACCGCGAGCGCGTTTTGCCAATACCGAGCCAAAACTCAGGATCCTCTTCTCGTAGCACTAATGCTGGTTCATTTGAAGCGTCAGGCTCCATTAGTGAAAGCGAAAGCCGCCAAACGCTGTCGGGGCGCTGAGTGTCGTCAAACCGCGTGAACAGCAGCGTCGCTGTGTTGTCAGTTTGATCTTCTGCCCAGCATAGCCCCGCACCAATATCGCTTAATAGTTGCACGGGTGTCCCGTTAGGCAGTGCTTTCAACCACAGGGTAAAACGCTCGTCGCCTTGAGTATCTTCTGTCCAGGCCAACCACTGCTCGTCGGATGACAGCGCCATATCGCCCATGTCGTAAAAGTCGTGCTCGGCGGCGCGAGCTCTAACGTCAAAAAAGCATTCGTGCTGTTCGGGCTGATGATTAGGATGGCGCCACCAGCACGGGTAGTCATCGTCAGCGCCGGTTTCGTTCCAGAACGTGAAGTGGTCAAGCGTTGTCCTAAGGCTGGTCACGGCTAATTCGCGGCGTGACAAGTGGCTCTGGTATAGCGCTTCTTCCAGCGGGGCAAGGGGCGCAAACCAATCGGCTTGTTGCTGGTTGGCGGCCTCTAAAAAGGCGCTTACCTCGGGGGCGTCGCGGTTCTCCAACCAGTGCCATTTTGGGTCATTAGCGCGATAATAGCGTGCAGCGGGTAAGCCTGAATGTATGCCTTGCTGTGCTTTCATAAATTGATAGGTACCATAACGGGAAATCAACGTCGGGTGAGCTCACCCATATGAGGGGTATTATGCTGTTTGCAAATTCAACGCCACTACTGTGGTTGAGTTATTACGGGCTGTCGCTGTTAGTGATTGTCGCGGTCTATTTTGCACTTACTTTCCTGCCTCGCTTGCCGCGCCTTTTACTAACCTGGATGGTCGCTGGGGCGATATGGGCGCCTGCCACGTTCCGGTTGCCGCTAATAGAAGAGGGGGAATTCTATACCGGTTGGGCGCCGTCGGCGATGGTAGCGGCGGTTGGTTTTCTTGAGCATAACGGCGCGGCGCTGCGTGGCGGGTTGATGTGGCTAGTGCTGGGTATGACGTTAGGCGCACTGATTGGCATTGCCCTGTGGTGGTGGCGCCGTCCTGGGAGCGCTGAGTACGTCGATCAGGAAGACGAGAGTGCCGATGAACGCGAAGCACCACGCCGCCGTGAGCCGGTAATTGGTTAATGCCACGTTTGAACACTGTCTGGGTGTCTAGAGTTGTATGTATGAATCATATGTGTAAAGCGTATGTGTGAACTGCTGGGGATGAGCGCCAATGTGCCCACCGATATCTGCTTCAGCTTTTCGGGCTTTTTGCACCGCGGGGGCGGCACTGGCCCCCATCGCGACGGCTGGGGAATCGCCTTCTACGAAGAGGGTGGCTACCGCGATTTTCGCGATCCCCATCCCTCTGTGGATTCGCCCATCGCCCGGCTGATTTGTGACTACCCGATTAAGTCCAATGTGGTGATTAGCCACATTCGCCAAGCCAATGTGGGAGGCGTAAAGCTCGCTAACACTCACCCTTTCACCCGGGAAATGTGGGGGCGACCCTGGTGCTATGCTCACAATGGCCAATTAAGTGGCTGGGAGAGCCTAACGCTGGGCCACTACACCCCGGTTGGCAGTACTGATAGCGAGCACGCCTTTTGCTGGCTAATGGGTGAGCTACGCCGTACCTTTCCTACTCCGCCCGCTGATCCCACAACGCTTTGGGAGCACTTGCACCAACTTTGCGAAAAGTTAAGAGCGTTGGGGGTATTTAATATGCTGCTCTCCGATGGAGGCTACTTGTATACGTTTTGTGCCACGAAGCTTGCGCATATTACCCGTTGCGCACCTTTTGGCGAGGCAGAACTCTCCGACGCTGAGATGACGGTGAATTTTGCCGAACATACTACCCCTGACGACATCGTTTCCGTGATTGCCACTGAACCGCTCACGCACAATGAAGCTTGGCAGCGCATGGTGCCGGGTGAGCTATTAGTCTGGCGCAATGGAGAAATTCAGGCGCGTTACTGTCCATAAGGAAGCGATCTACTAAATTGGATGAGATAAGCTGTAGAAAAAGGAAACGATAAACGATCTGGGCTATTAAGATCTGGACTATGGGCTAAAGTTGAAACGTGAGTTTCAATCGATCGTTTTACAGCCTGTTGTAGGTCGTATATCGTTGTGCTTCTTAACCAATTTTTTCAGACCAAGCCTAGCGACAACAACAAGGTCGGTGACTTACGCCGACGCCAATAGCGGAGATTGCCCATGAGCGAACACGCCAACGCCGCCGTTTTACGTGGCCCAGCGCTTGAAGGGTTGGATCAGTACGATTCAGTCACGGATGTTTTTCATCACGCAGTAGCACGTTTTAAGGACAAGCCCGCTTTTTCCTGTATGGGAAAAACGCTCACTTTCGCTGACCTTGACCGCTTCTCTGCGCAGTTTGCTGCTTGGCTGCAGCATGAAACCGACCTCGTCCCCGGCGATCGTATCGCCATTCAGTTGCCCAATGTGCTGCAGTTTCCGGTAGCGGTTTTTGGTGCGCTACGGGCAGGCTTGGTGGTGGTTAACACCAACCCGCTATACACCGAGCGGGAAATGGCCCATCAGTTCAAGGACTCCAACGCTAAAGCCATTGTGATTTTGGCCAATATGGCGGACAAGCTGGAGAAAGTGCTCGATAAAACAGAGATCAAACACGTTATCGTCACTCAGCTAGCCGATTTGCATGACCTTCCCAAGCGCTGGCTAATCAACGCAGTGGTCAAGCACGTTAAGAAAATGGTGCCTGCTTATTCTTTGCCAAGTGCGATTGGTTTTCGCGATGCGCTAAAAAGGCGCCTCGCTAAGCCAAAGCGAGGTCAAAAGAAGTCCAGATGATTTAGCCGCGCTTCAATACACCGGCGGCACCACGGGGATGCCAAAGGGGGCAATGCTGACCCATCGCAACCTCATCGCCAACATGCTGCAGGCGCGGGAAGCGATAGGGCCTCATCTCACCGATGGCGAAGAGCTGGTTATCGCACCACTTCCGGTTTATCACATCTACACTTTTACAGTTAACTGCCTGTTTTTGATGGAAACCGGTAACCATTCGTTGCTGATCACCAATCCTCGCGATCTGGATGGTTTTGTCAAAGAGCTCAAGGGGCTGCCCTTTACCGCTTTTATCGGCCTCAATACGCTGTTTAATGCACTGTGTAATCGCGACGACTTCAAACAGCTCGATTTTTCCAAATTAAAGCTGACGATTTCCGGCGGTATGGCGTTGACCAAAGCAGCGGCGCAGCGCTGGGAAACCACTACCGGTTGTCCGATCGCTGAGGGGTATGGTCTGACCGAGACATCGCCCATCGTTAGTTTTAACCCCACCGATGCGATCCAGTTGGGCACTATTGGTAAACCTGTTGCGGGCACCGCGGTAAAAGTTGTCGATGGCGAAGGCAATGACGTCTCACTGGGCGAGCCGGGAGAACTCTGTGTGCAGGGCCCACAGGTGATGAAAGGCTACTGGCAGCGCGAGGACGATACCCGTGACGCCATCGATGAGGATGGTTGGTTCCATACCGGCGATATCGCGGTGCTGCAGGAGGATGGCTATATACGCATCGTTGATCGCAAAAAAGACATGATTCTGGTCTCCGGCTTCAATGTTTATCCCAACGAAGTTGAGGATGTCGTGGCTGCCCACCCAGAAGTGCTTGAATCGGCGGCAGTCGGTGTGCCGGATGAAAATGCCGGAGAAGTCATCAAGCTGTTCGTGGTAAGTAAGAATGATCAGTTGGATGAGAAAACGCTGCGTGACTGGTGCAAAAAGGAGCTCACTGGCTACAAGGTGCCCAAAATCATTGAGTTCCGCGAGGAACTGCCCAAAACCAATGTGGGCAAAGTGCTTCGCCGTCAGCTGCGTGACGAAGAACCCTCAAAAGCGTCATCCGATAGCCATTAATAAACACTTGATTAGCGGGTGAGGGCAGGTTGTAACAAGGGGCTTTCGCCATGGCCGGAAAATATTCCTGACAATTCCGGCATTTCCGCCATCCATGGCGGTCAGATGGCGAAAGTAGCGCCCAAGGCTGGGTTCACAGCGCCCTTGTGGAAACCTGGGCTCGCCAGCTTCCTGCTCGCTTTGTGGTTAGGCGTCGCGGAGCTGAAAGCGTTACACTATACGACCCGCTCAATTGAGCGGGTCGATTGTTTATATCTGTTATCAATGTCTCCTGTTAAATGCCCAAGCGAATGGAAGCCGACTCAATCGTGACCACCGACACATCCCCAGCCCCCACCGATAGCCAACGTCTTGCCTCGCTGAAACAGGCCGCGGGCGATGTGATGCTACGCGATGCAGAGCGGCTGGCGCGGCGTTTGGCCGGCCTAAATCGTCGCCTACGCGACAACAAGCCGATTAGCCGTGGTCTTGAGGAAGTGCAGCGCGAGCTTAACCGCGCCCAGCGACAGCTTAGCCAGCGCGAAAGCCAAAAGGTCGCCCTCAACTACCCGCCGGAACTGCCGGTGGTCGAACGGCGGGAAGATATCATTAACGCCATCCGCGATCATCAGGTCGTGGTGGTGGCGGGGGAGACCGGCTCAGGCAAAACCACCCAGCTGCCTAAAATGTGTTTGGAACTGGGCCGGGGCCGCCGTGGGTTAATCGGCCACACCCAACCGCGTCGCTTGGCTGCCCGCAGTGTCGCCAGTCGCTTGGCGGAAGAACTGGAAGTCTCTCTGGGCGAGCAGGTGGGCTATCAGGTGCGCTTCACCGATCAGAGCAGCCCGACGACCCTGGTCAAACTGATGACCGACGGGATCTTGCTGGCCGAAACCCAGCATGATCCGCTGCTGCTGCGTTACGACACCCTCATTATTGATGAAGCCCACGAGCGCAGCCTGAATATCGACTTTCTACTCGGCTACCTCAAGCGCTTACTACCCAAGCGGCCCGATCTAAAAGTCATCATTACCTCGGCGACTATTGACGTGGAGCGCTTTGCCAAGCACTTCGGCACCGCCAAGACGCCTGCACCGGTGGTGGAAGTCACCGGGCGAACCTATCCCGTTGAGGTGCACTACCGGCCGCTGGTGCGCGACGAAGACAATGAAGAAGACCGCACGCTGCAAGAGGGTATTTTGCACGCAGTGGAAGAGATTGAAGCGATCGAACGGGAGAAGGGCTGGTTGCACGGCCCACGGGATGTGCTGGTATTTCTGCCTGGTGAGCGCGAAATTCGTGAAACCGCCGATACCCTGCGCCGCGCCGAGCTGAAAGGCACCGAAATCCTGCCGCTCTACGCGAGGCTCTCCAACGAAGAGCAGAACCGCGTGTTTGCGCCGCACCGCGGTCGGCGCATTGTACTCGCCACCAACGTCGCGGAAACGTCGCTGACCGTACCCGGTATTCGCTACGTGATCGATCCGGGCCTCGTGCGTATCAGCCGCTATAGCTACCGTTCCAAGATCCAGCGACTGCCGGTAGAAGCGGTTAGCCAGGCCAGTGCCAACCAGCGTAAAGGGCGCTGTGGGCGGATTGCCGAAGGCGTGTGCATTCGCCTCTATAGCGAAGAGGATTTTCTATCCCGGCCCGGCTTTACTGACCCCGAAATCCAGCGCACCAACCTTGCCTCGGTGATCCTCTCGATGCTGGGGCTCAAGCTCGGCGATATCGAGGCCTTTCCGTTTGTTGATCCGCCGGATAGCCGCTTTGTGAAAGACGGCTTCAGACTGCTGTTCGAACTGGGGGCGGTGGACGAAAAGCAGCGCCTCTCTCCGCTCGGGCGTAAGCTGGCGCGGCTGCCGATTGACCCGCGCCTGGCGCGTATGGTGCTGGCGGGTGTCGAATTCGGCAGCCTACGCGATGTGCTGATCGTCGTCTCGGCGCTGGCCATTCAAGACCCCCGTGATCGACCGGCGGATAAACGCCAAGCCGCCGACCAAGCTCACCAGCGTTGGCACGACCCCGATTCCGACTTTGTCGCCTTGCTGAACCTCTGGCATGGCATTGAGAATGCCCGTGAGGCACTTTCAGGTAATCAGCTGCGCCGCTGGTGCCGCGAGCACTACATCAACTATCTGCGCATGCGCGAGTGGCACGACACCTTCCGCCAGCTGCGCCAACTGCTGCGCGATATGGATATCGACGTGCCCGCGCCGCCGCCCCGCAATGACGACGAGAGCGAAGAGCAGGCGCGCCAAGCGCGGCGAAAAACCTCGGGCAAGGTGCATCAGGCGCTACTTTCGGGGTTGCTCTCCAACTTGGGTACGCTGGTGGAGAACCGCGAGTATCTCGGCGCCCGCAATCGCAAGTTTATGATTCATCCAGGCTCAGGGCTGGCCAAGAAGTCGCCCAAGTGGATCATGGCGTTCGAGATGGTGGAAACCTCCAAGCTGTTTGCCCGCACCGTGGCCAAAATCGATCCCCAGTGGATTGAACCCCAGGCGCAGCATCTGGTTAAACGCAGCTACAGCGAGCCGCACTGGGAGATGAAACGTGCTCAGGTCGTGGCCTTTGAACAGGTAACACTGTTTGGCCTACCGATTGTGGCGCGACGCCGGGTGCACTACGGGCCAATCGCTCCCCAGGAGTCCCGGGAGCTGTTTATTCGTCGTGCGCTGGTGGAAGGGGAGTTCCAAACCAAGGGTGCCTTCTTTGCCCATAACCGCGCACTGATCGATGAAGTGGAAGCGCTGGAAGATCGTGCTAGGCGGCGGGACATTCTAGTCGATGAAGACACCCTGTATGATTTTTACGACCAGCGGATTCCGGCGGAGATCTTTAACGGCAAAGGCTTTGAGCATTGGCGCAAACAGGCCGAGCAGCAGGATCCTCAATTACTCCACTTCGATATTGATTCGCTTAAGGCGCGGGATGCTGACGACGTGACCCAGGCGCAGTATCCGGATCATTTGATTCTGGCGGGCGTGGCCTATCCGGTCAGCTACCACTTTGACCCTGAAGCCGAGGATGATGGTGTTACCCTGACCGTTCCCGCCGCCATGCTGCCCCAGCTGCCGGTGCATGCCCTGGAGTGGCTGGTGCCGGGGCTGCTGCGTGAAAAGTGTATCGCGCTGCTAAAATCGTTACCCAAAAGCATTCGCCGTCAGGTGGTGCCGATTCCCGATTGGGTAGATGCGGCGTTGGAAACCCTGGTGCCCGATCAGCGCCCGTTAACCGAAGCCTTGGGCGAGTTCATTCGCCGCCGGACATCGACACGTGTGCATCCCGACGACTGGCGCCTGGATCTGCTCGAGCCGCATCTGATCATGAATATTCGCGTGGTCGATCACGCGGGGAAACCCTGGGCCAGGGGCGCGATCTGCGCGCCTTGGAGCAGCGCTTTGAAGCAGCCGCCAGCGCAGGGGCCCAGGCGCTGGCCGAACAGGTTAGCCATGAGCCCGCCGTGGCCGGACTACCCAAAGAGCCGCTGCCTGCCTCACGGGTCACCACCCAGGCAGGCATTCGCGTAGAGGCGTACCCTGCATTGGTTGCAGCTGACGCCAACGAGTTCAAGGTAGCGCTATTTGATCACCCGGCAAAAGCGGATGCCGCCCACCAGGAGGGCATCGCCCGGCTGGGCATTGCCAAACGGCCCGAACAGGTTAAAGCGATTAAGCAACTGCCGGGTGTCGAGAAGTGCGCACTGCTGTTTGCCAAAGTGGGCAGTAAGCAGGCGTTGATTGATGACCTGCTGCTGGCGGTGTTTACCCAGGTAGTGGCTCAGCACCCCTTGCCGCGTTCGGAAGGGGAGTTTAACCAGCGCCTGGACGCTACTCAGGGCCTGCTGGTAGACGAAGCAAAAGCCCTCTTGATTAGGGTAGAGGCCGCATTACAAGGCCATTTGGCGGTCAGTAAAGTGCTCAAAGGAAAGCTCAATTTTGCCCTTGCGCTGGTGTACAGCGATGTTAGCGCGCAGATGCAGCGCTTGGTGTATCCAGGCTTTATTCGCGATGCTGGCGCCTGGCTGGACGAATACCCGCGCTACACCGAAGCTGCGCTGATTCGGCTTGAAAAAGCCGCTCGTGAACGCGGTCGCGATCAAATGATGATGCAGGATGTCCAGTCATTAGAGGCCCGCTTCGATGCCCGCCGGGAAAGCGAGCGACGCGGGCGGGTGGAAGACCCGGAACTGGTTGCTTTTGGCTGGTGGTTGCAAGAGTTGAGAGTGTCGCTATTTGCGCAGCAGTTGGGGACGAGCATGGTGGTGTCGGTAAAACGACTGGAAAAACGCTGGCAAGAGATCACTAGCGTTTAGCCGTGGTTGGAAAAAGTTGTTGAAAAAAGTTGCTGGAAAAACCGCTATTTTACGCACACAGTAACGTGATGGGCTCGCCGTAAATTGCACGCTACATTGATGGTCGGTCACGTCGGCAAGCCGCTTAGAGGAGATTGGCATGACACATGTGGTGATAACCGGTACAGGGCTCTATACGCCGGAACACGCCATTGATAATGCGGCCCTGGTGGCAGCATTTAATGCTTGGGTAGACGCAGAAAATGCGCAGTATGCCGATGCGATTCAGCGTGGTGAGCGCGAACCGCTGGCGCATTCCAGCAGTGAATTTATCGAAAAAGCCTCCGGAATTAAGAGCCGCTACGTGCTCGATGCGTCTGGAATCCTTGACCCACAGCGTATGCGGCCTAAACTGCCGCAGCGGGGCAACGACGAACTCTCTATCCAGTGCGAAATGGCAACCGCTGCTGCGCGGCAGGCGCTGGACGCCGCTCAGTTGGACGCAACTGATATTGAACTGGTCATTGTGGCCTGCTCAAACCTGGAGCGTGCCTACCCTGCCGTGGCGGTGGAAGTGCAGCAGGCCCTGGGAACAAGCGGCTATGGGTTTGATATGAATGTCGCCTGTAGTTCAGCAACCTTTGCCATTGAAATGGCTGTCAACGCCATAGCCTCCGGCAGCGTTAAGCGTGCCCTAGTGGTCAATCCGGAAATCTGCTCGGCGCATCTCAACTTCCGAGACCGTGACAGCCACTTCATTTTCGGCGATGCTTGCACAGCAGTAATACTGGAAAATAGCGCCGTTGCGGTAGCCAGTGAGCGGTTTGAAGTTCTTGGCACACGCCTGGTCACCCAGTTTTCCAACGCGATCCGCAATAACGCAGGCTTTCTTAACCGCGTAACGGACAGTGATCCACTGGCGTTGGATAAACTGTTTGTGCAGGAAGGGCGGCGGGTGTTTAGAGAAGTTTGCCCAATGGTGGCTAAATTGATCACCGATCACCTGGCCTCCTTGGAGTTAACCGGTAGTGATCTTAAACGCATGTGGTTACACCAGGCTAACCGGCATATGAACGACTTGATTGCCCGCAAAGTATTGGGCTATGACCCGAGTGAAACACAGGCGCCGATCATTTTGGATCGTTACGCCAATACCAGTTCAGCGGGTTCTGTCATCGCCTTTCACCTTCACCATGACGAGCTTGTAGAGGGTGATATTGGTGTGATCTGCTCCTTCGGGGCGGGCTACAGTGCGGGCAGTGTGGTTATCCGTCGTTTGTAGATGTACGTAAAAGTGCTAGGCAATTGAAAAAGGAAAATGTCATGTGGCAGTGGTTTAATAACGTGAAACCTGCGCGTTCGTTGTGCAGCAAAGGGTTGCCGCTACTGCTGGTGACGTTACTCGCAACGGGTGGTTGTGCCAGCACGCAAATGGCGGAAAATGCTGCTCCCGAAGATCCTTGGGAGGGCTTTAACCGCAAGGTATTTGCGTTTAACGACGTGCTGGATCGCTATGCGCTCAAGCCGGTGGCAAAAGGTTATCGCACCGTTACTCCAGATCCAGTGGAGACAGGGGTGGGTAACTTTTTCTCCAACTTAGGTGAGGTGCGTACCGCGCTAAATAGCCTGCTGCAGGGCAAGCCAGCGAATGCAGGCCTCGCCACATCGCGTTTTTTGATTAACTCCACGGTAGGCATTGGTGGCTTGTTAGATTATGCCACTCTAATGGAAATCACGGCGGATAAAGAAGATTTCGGCCAAACACTGGCCGTGTGGGGCTGGCAAGATTCCCGCTATCTGGTGCTGCCTTTGTTGGGCCCCAGCACGTTGCGGGACACCACCGGTTTACCTGCTGATATGACGTCGTATCCGTTGTATTACGTAGACGACGACGCCGTTCGACTGAGTCTTACCGCGCTGAATGTGATCGATACCCGTGCGGGTCTGCTTGACCAGGAAGAGTTAATTCGTGGTGATCGCTACCGTTTTATTCGTGACGCTTACTTACAGAGCCGCCAATTTGAGGTAAGCGATGGAGAATTGGGCGATGACCCCTTTGCCAGCGAAACCTTCGAATTTGATGACAGTGATTTTGACGACGCTGGCTTTGACAACAGTGACCAGGATGATAGCGACTTTGGTGGCGATGAAGTCACCGATTGAGGCTTATGATGGATCATTCTAAGCAGTTGATCGCGGTGATCGACGAACCCGGTCGTGAACGCGATGCGCTGGCGGAGGCGATTACCTGCGACGGTATGTGGGTGTTTGCCGCTGAGGATATCAAGAATCTACCCGCTGGCACGGCGTTGATCGTTGCCCATGCCCGAGCGGTACCCCGGCAGCAGTGGTCGCAGTTAACGCACCGTCTGCCTACGCTGGTAGTCAGCGACTCGCGGCAGGACGCTGATTTGATCAAGGCGGTCGATGTTGGGCTGGTGGACTATATCGTTCATCCACTGCGTCACGCCGAGTTGTTGCGGCGCATGATCCGTAAGGCCATTGAGCTTAACGATTTGGCACTGGAGCGTGAGCGGGATCATGCGAGGCTGGCGGAGTTAAATGAGAGTCTGGAGACCCACCTTGCGCTGCTGCGGATGGATCAGCAGAGTGGAGGGCATATTCAGCGGCGTTTGTTACCGCTGCGACCCAAGGTGATTAACGGAGTGTATTACGACTACGTATTTGCCCCTTCGCTCTATTTGTCCGGTGATTTCCTGGATTATCAACGCTATAACGAGCGTTACAGCGCCTTCTATTTCGCCGATGTATCGGGGCATGGCGCCTCGTCGGCGTTTGTGACCGTTCTGCTCAAATATTTATGCAACCGCTGGCTGGGTGAGTGGGACGGCCAGCATCCGGAAAATCTGCCACCTGATTGGTTAAAGGCGATGAACCGCGAATTGCAGGGCACCGACATAGGCAAACATGCCACCTTATTTGTCGGTGTTATTGACCACGAGGCGCATACTCTTCACTATTCGCTCGGCGCGCAGCTTCCCATGCCTCTGTTGGCAGCAGAGGGAGAGCTACGCCGTTTAGAAGGAGAGGGAATGCCGGTAGGCCTTTTCCCCGATGTAGAGTATCCTTCGCTGAGTTGTGCATTGCCGAATAAATTTCGGCTATGGCTCTGTTCAGACGGAGTATTGGAATGCTTGCCGGGTAAGACGCTCGACACGCGGCTCAAGGAGCTTGAGCAATTAGTAAGCGAGAGTGTAACGCTTGAGCAGTTGCGCGACCGGCTAGCAGAAACGAATGCACTTCTTGCCGAAGAGGATGCAGAGTTTGATGCCAACCAAGAGCGCGATGCTTTACCCGATGATCTAACAATCATGATGGTGAGCGGATTTGGTCATGCTGATTGAAGAGGGCCGCATTAAAGCGGCGTTCGATTCTGGTGTTTTTGTTCTAAAACTATGTGGTGATGTGCGTTTGACGCTCTGCGCCACACTGGATACTCAAGCCCAGCGTCTCGCCGAGACGCCGGGGTTGCGTGCCGTACTGATTGACCTGCGTGAAGCCACCAACGTGGATTCGACGGCGCTTGGCTTTCTGGCCAAGGTCGCGATGGCAGTGAAAGGACGCCTGGAGCAGCCACCGACGATTATTGTCGATAACCCTGATGTGCGGCAGATGTTGGACGTGATGGGGTTTGCGCGCTTTTTTACCTTGATGGAAGCGCCGCTGCAACAGGCAACCACACTCAACAATGAGCTTGAGGAGCTGCCCCAGGAGCCAGCAGACGAAGAAGGCCTACGTGGCCGCATCCTGGAGGCCCACCGCATTTTGATGCATATGAACGAGCATAACCGAGAGCAGTTTCAGCCACTGGTTGAGATGCTTGAGTCGCAAGATGCCACCACGCACCACTAAACTCTCCTTACCTCGATAAGCCCCTGGCCATCTCCAAAGGCTATTTCCAAAGGGCCACAGATAGATAGCGCTCGCCCCCGACAAGTGCCTTAAAATCGGCTATGATTAGCGGCCTATCTATTTCAGTGCGTACATTATCGCCTTAAGGAGACCCATGGATCTTAATCCTCGCCGGGTAGCGCTGTTGGTTGCCGCCAATACGGCGCTGGCGCCCTTTGCTATCGACGCCTATCTGCCTGCCATGGGTATCATTGCCGAAAGTATTGGCGCCAGTATTCACCGTACTGAACTCTCCATTAGCGTATTTTTGTTTGGCTTTGCGTTGGGCCAGCTCTGCTTTGGGCCGCTCTCGGATCGCGTGGGCAGAAAACCTGTGCTGCTGGGCGGTCTGGTGGTGTTCATGCTGGCAAGCCTGGCCATTACCATGGCGGATAGCTTGCCCACGCTGCTGGCTTGGCGTTTTATCCAGGCGCTGGGAGGCGGGGCCTGCGTGGTCAACTCAGCGGCCATTGTGCGTGACTGCTTTAGCGGGCGAGAAGCTGCCAAAGTGATGTCGACCATGGCGATGATTATGATGCTGGCACCGCTGGTGGCGCCAGCGGTGGGTAGTTTACTGCTGCATGTTGCCGGCTGGTGGCTGATTTTTGTGTTCTTGGCCGTTTACGCAGGCTTTTTACTCTGGTTGTTAGGAACGCGGTTACCGGAAACTCGCGATATGTCGCTCCCTGCGGCTTCTCCGCGGCAAGTCATCCGCAACTACGCCAGCGTGCTTAAACACCGTGAAGGCATGGGCTATATCTGTGCGGTAGCGGCCTCCTTTGCGGGCCTGTTTGCGTTCGTAACCGCTTCACCATTTCTCTATCTTGACTATTTTGGCCTTTCGCCAAGCACCTATCCGCTGGTGTTTGGGGTCAACGTGGTGGTGATTGCACTCTCTAACCGGGTCAATATTCATCTGCTCCGCAAGCGCACTCCCCAGCAGAATTTGCGTTTGGGTTTGCTTATACAGCTGATAGCGGCGCTAGGGTTAGTCGCGGCCACAGCCCTGGATATTGCGACACTAGCAATTGTGGTGCCGCTGGTTATGCTGTTTACCGGTATGATCGGGCTGATCACGCCCAACGCGATCTCGTCGTTACTGGATCATTTTGGCCATATCAGTGCCACGGCCACAGCGCTGCTGGGTGGCATTCAGTTTACTTGCGGCGCGTTCGCGGGAGTGATGGTAGGTCTGTTCGAGGTAGAGCATCTTTGGCCAATGGTACTCACCATGCTGGGCGCTGCGTTGCTAGGCAATATCGGTGTACGCAAACTAACTAAAGCACCTGCTGCGGATGAATAGTTTTTCAAATGAATAGGGCTTATGGACAGGGCGTATGGATAGTTTGAATGGATAAGTTGAATGGATAGCGTGCTGGCTTGGGTCAATATGCCAATGAGCACTTGGTTAGCTTGCTCCGCCGTACTGTTAATGGGCGCTTTTGTGCAGCGCGCCACTGGCTTTGGTTTGGCCATTATCGGCGCACCGCTACTGTTGATGCTTGAGCCTCGCCTGGTGCCTGTCATTCTGGTGCTGTTTGGCTTTACCGTCTCACTGATGATGGTGCGTCACTATTGGCACGAGGTGCGCCTGGATGCCATTGGCATGGCGTTAGTGGGGCGCCTTCCCGGCAATGCGCTGGGCATCTGGCTACTGCTCGCCGCGCCGATGGTGGTGTTAGAAAAGCTGATCGCAGTCATCGTCCTGTTTGCGGTACTTGTTACTTTGTGTCGCTTTCAATTGCCGGTCAACCGAATAACGCTGTTTGGCGCAGGCGTACTCTCTGGCATTTTTGGCACCGTTGCGGCTATTGGAGGCCCGCCCATCGTGTTGCTGATGCACGGTTTACCTGCCGACCGTGTGCGCGGCAATCTAGCCGCCTTTTTCATTTTGACCTCTCTGTTAACCTTAATCACCCTAGCTTTGGCTGGCCAGGTTCAGCTTTGGCATTTCCAGATCGCGCTGACCTTCCTGCCAGCAGTATTAATAGGTAACGCCTTGGCAGATACCGTCGCCCATCGTTTAGACCGGCGACTGCTGCAAGGTGCCTCGCTGGCGTTATGCTCCCTCGCAGCGCTAGGCCTTTTGTGGTGATGTAAGGCCAGGTTGCGTCTATGTAACGAAAATTTTTCTGCGTTTTGCTCGCTGTCATGAAGTTGTCATGGAATCAGTGCAAGGTATGCCTTGCGAAGGCCAGATCCCTACATGAACAGGAGTATTTCGCATGAACCGTATTCTAAAAAACACCGTTATCGCGGCTGCAGTAATGAGCGTTGCCGGTGTTGCTCAAGCCCGTGATCAAATCCGTATCGTAGGCTCCAGTACCGTTTACCCGTTCGCCAGCTACGTAACGGAAGAGTTCGGTGCCACCACTGGTAATCCGACACCTGTTATCGAATCAACAGGTTCTGGCGGCGGTTTGCGTCTGTTCTGTAATGGTGTTGGCGAAGGCACGCCTGACATTACTAACGCATCACGCCGTATGAAGGTTTCTGAGTTTGAGCGTTGTGAAGAGAACGGTGTTACCGATATCACCGAGGCTAAAATCGGTTCTGACGGTATCGTACTTGGCCAGTCCAATAGCAACGACGTTTTTGACCTAACCCGTGAGCAGATCTTCATGGCCGTCGCTGCCATGGTACCCGTGGATGGCGAACTGGTTGAAAACCCCTACACCAACTGGAGCGAGATCGACTCATCGCTGCCGGATCGTGAAATCTCTATCTATGTTCCCCGACCACCTCAGGTACCCGCGACGCTTTTGAAGAGCTTGTCATGGAAAGCGCTTCTGAAGAGATGGACGAGTACGAAGAGGGCTACACCGATATCCGCTCTGACGGTGTGTATATCGACGCCGGTGAGAATGACAACCTGATTGTTCAGCGCTTGACTGAAGACACTAAAGCCTTTGGCATCTTCGGCTACTCGTTCCTGGAAGAGAATACCGATACTCTGAACGCCGCCACTATTGATGGCGTTGAGCCAACGCCAGAAGACATTAGCTCGGGTGATTACCCGGTAGCGCGCTCACTGTGGTTCTACGTGAAGAACCAGCACGCTGAAGAAGTGCCGCCGATGTATGACTACGTCGACATGTTTATGAGCGAAATGATGATTGGCGCAGATGGTTACTTGAAAGATATCGGCCTGATCGTTCTGCCGGAAGACGAGCGCGAAGAGTGGCGCCAGGCTGTTGCAGACCGCACTGCAATGACAGCAGACGTTCTTAAGTAAGTTGGTAGGTCGGATGTAAAGGTGGTCGGCAGCGCAAGCTGCCGACCCGTTATTGTTGATAAGCTTCTTAACCGGTGACGACGTGAGAGAGATGCGATGCAGACCAACCAGCTTCTTCTGATATTTTGTGGTGCGTTATTGCTGCTGGGGCTGCTGGCTTTTTTGCTGGCCGTTCAAAAGCCACGCGTTTACGTAGCGCGGGTACGGCGATGTTTGCTCAGCCAGATCAATATGCTTGGTTTACCGTGCTCTCAACCGCAGGGCCAGCCTTATTGGTAAGTGCGCTGGGAGCTTTTGTACTGCTGTTGCTGGGTGCTGATATACCCACGCTCTATTTGTTAGCAGCGAGTTTAGTGGTGGCTGCTGTAGGCCTACTGTTAAGTCTTAATCAAGTTAAGCCCGATTTTCACGCCCGCCAGGCTATCGAACGGGTCATCCGACTGATTTTGGCCAGTGCCGCGTTAATTTCCATTTTGACGACTTTTGGCATTTTGATTTCGATTATTTCCGAGGCGCTGCGCTTTTTTCAAATGCACAGCTTCTGGGAGTTTATAACCGGCACCACTTGGAACCCTGGGGCAAGCTTTTTAGCCGCAGCCGGAAGAGGTGATGGGGGCGGCGCTGAATTTGGCTCGGTACCGCTATTCGCCGGTACCTTTATGATTACCGGCATTGCCATGTTGGTGGCAGTACCCATTGGTTTGCTGTCGGCGATTTACATGTCTGAATTTGCGCCGCGCAATGTAAGAACCGTTGCAAAACCTGTACTCGAAGTACTGGCAGGTATTCCGACCGTGGTTTATGGCTTTTTTGCCGCGATTACGGTCGCGCCGATTATCGTTAATATCGCCGGTTTTTTGGGCTTGATGCGTCTTATAACAATGCGCTCGCCCCCGGTATTGTGATGGGCATCATGATTATTCCCTTTATCTCCTCACTTTCCGACGATGTGATCAACGCAGTGCCGGACAGCATGCGCCAGGGCTCGTTAGCCCTGGGGATGACCAAAGGCGAGACGATTCGCGATGTAGTGGTGCCTGCCGCAATGCCGGGGATTATTTCCGCTTCGCTGTTGGGTATGTCTCGTGCCATGGGGGAAACCATGATTGTCGTTATGGCCGCTGGCATGCGCCCCAACCTGACGGCTAACCCGTTGGAAGATATGACCACGGTGACCGTTCGTATCGTAGCGGCCTTAACGGGAGACCAGGAGTTTGCAAGTGCTGAAACGCTGTCTGCCTTTGCGCTTGGGTTAGTGCTGTTCGTTGTGACCTTGGCTCTTAACCTGGTGTCAGTCCTGATGATCCGCCGTTTCCGTGAAAAATATCGCGTCAATAACCTGTAATGCTGAGGAACTGTTTCGATGAGCCACTCTTTTGACGAAATCAGCCAGCAGCTTAAGCGGCGCCACCGGAAGTCTGCCCGCCTGAAATGGATCACCATGGGGTCATTAGGTCTCGCGGGTCTTTTTCTGGTGCTGTTTTTTGCCGATATGCTGAATAAGGGGCTTCCCGCTTTCCAGCAGGCGTATATTCAGACAGAAATAAACTACACCGAAGAAGCAGAAACCGATGGGCGCCAAGCGTTTGATGAAGAGCTGCTGCCCTTAATTAGCCGTACAGTGGTGCGTACAATCCCGTTAGAGCTGCGTAATAATCCTGAGTTGATCGGTACCAGTAAAGCGCAATGGGTACTGGCAAATAGCCAGGTCGACCAATATCTAAAGGGTCACAGGCACCGCTTGAACGAGGAAGAGCAGGAAGCCCTTGACGAACGGGTTGACTCGGGGCAGGTCGATTTACGCTTTAATACCACTTTCTTTGGATCGGGCGATTCAAAAATCGCTGAGAACGCGGGTATTTTATCGGCAGTGGTCGGCACCATTATGACCATGATCGTCACCCTGGCGATATCCTTCCCCATTGGCGTCATGACAGCGGTGTACCTGGAAGAGTTTGCTCCAGATAATCGTCTAACCCAGATTATTGAAATTAACATCAATAATCTGGCGGCCATTCCATCGATTCTGTTTGGTCTGCTGGGCCTTGCTATCTTTATTAACTTTTTCGGGGTGCCGCGTTCGTCCCCATTAGTGGGCGGTATGACGTTGGCACTGATGACACTCCCCGTCATTATTATCTCGACGCGTACCGCCTTGCGCAGTGTGCCTGAATCCATCCGTCATGCGGGGTTTGGAGTGGGTTGTTCGCGCTGGCAAGTGGTTCGCGATCACGTTCTCCCCTTGGCAATGCCGGGTATTATGACCGGCTCTATTATCGGCCTGGCGCAAGCAATGGGTGAAACAGCACCTTTGATCATCGTGGGGATGGTAGCCTTTATCCCTGATGTCGGCGTTTCATTTACTAACGCGGCAACAGTGATGCCAGCGCAAATATTCACCTGGGCCGGTGAGCCTGAACGTGCGTTTGTAGAAAAAACCGCCGGCGGCATTCTGGTGCTACTCACCATACTCATCTCACTCAACGCCTTTGCCGTTGTGATGCGTAAGAAATTTGAGCGTCGCTGGTAGGCCAGTGCGCTATAGAGGACATTACTATGAATAGCCAAGCACCTGTAATGAATGGCCAGCAGACCCCTGCAGTTGGGCAACCATATACCCGAAATGAAACAGCGTGCCACGACCTGAGTTTCCGGATTCGCGATTTGAATCTTTGGTATGGCAAAAACCAGGCGTTGAATAACCTTAACATCGATCTGTTCCAGAAAAATGTGACGGCGCTCATCGGGCCTTCGGGTTGCGGTAAATCGACCTTTCTACGCTGTTTGAACCGTATGAATGATCTGATACCCGGCGTACGTGTTGAAGGTTTGGTCGAGATGGACGGATTAGACGTTAACGCGCCCAAAATGGACGAAGTGGCCTTGCGCCGTCGGGTGGGCATGGTATTCCAAAAGCCGAACCCATTTCCTAAATCGATATTTGAAAACATCGCTTATGCACCGCGTATGCACGATTTGGTTAGCCGTAAAACCGAGCAGGAAGAACTGGTTGAAAAGGCACTGCGCGATGCCGGGCTCTGGAACGAAGTGAAAGACAAGCTGCATGAGCCAGGTACCTCGCTTTCGGGTGGTCAGCAGCAACGGCTGTGTATTGCCCGTGCTATTGCGGTTCAGCCTGATGTCATCTTGATGGATGAGCCCACCTCAGCGCTTGATCCGATCTCAACAGCCACCATCGAAGACTTGATGGACAAGCTGAAAGAGAAGTTCACCATCATTACCGTCACCCATAATATGCAACAGGCGGCGCGAGTGGCGGACTACACGGCGTTCTTCCACCTGGGTGAAATCATTGAGTACAACGACACCAAAGTGATGTTCTCAACCCCGGCCCAGAAGAAGACCGAAGACTATATCTCTGGTCGTTACGGTTAATTAACCCGTAACCAACAGGCCCACCATCAAGGGTGGGCCTGTTGGCTAGTCAGCTTTTTTTACCCATTAATATATGTTTTAGCGTATGTGGCCGTTATGCTTTCCCGTAATAAATGGCTTAAATCAGTTAGCTCAGGAGGCTCCCGTGGCACTACGTATCGGTATCAACGGTTTTGGACGCATTGGTCGCTTAGCACTGCGCAGCCTGTGGGTAAAGGTGGCCGCAGGTGACGTGGAACTGGCGCGTATCAATGACCCCGGCGGCGATGCGGCCACCTTTGCCCACCTGCTGGAGTTTGATTCGGTGCACGGGCACTGGTCACCAGGGAAAGGTATTGAAGCAACGGATAACGCTATTGTTATCGATGACCAATCCATCGCCTTCAGCGCCAATAAAGCAATTGCCGATAGCGATTGGTCAGGCTGCGATGTAGTGGTCGAGTGCTCGGGCAAAATGAAAACCACCGAAAAGCTGCAGGCATACCTTGATCAAGGGGTAGGGCGGATAGTGGTCAGTGCGCCAGTAAAAGACCCGGGTGTGCTTAATGTGGTGATGGGGGTGAACGACCATCTCTATGATCCCGCTCAACACCGGGTTGTCACCGCTGCTAGCTGTACCACTAACTGTTTGGCGCCAGTGGTTAAAGTAATCCAGGAAACCTTTGGTATCCGCCACGGTTCCATGACCACGGTTCACGACATCACCAATACTCAAACGATACTCGACGCACCGCATAAAGACCTACGTCGTGCCCGCGCCTGCGGTATGAGCTTAATTCCCACCACAACGGGCTCGGCGAAAGCCATCACCGCGATTTTCCCCGAACTGGAAGGGAAGCTAAACGGCCATGCGATACGGGTGCCACTGGCCAATGCATCGCTTACCGATATGGTGTTTGAGCTTGAGCGTGAAGTGAGCGTCGATGAGGTGAATGCTGCATTGAAAGCCGCCGCCGATGGTTCGCTTGCCGGTATTTTAGGCTATGAAGAGCGCCCGCTGGTGTCGATCGATTACCGCACTGACCCCCGCAGCTCGATTATCGATGCGCTCTCCACCATGGTGGTCAATGGCACCCAGCTAAAACTCTACGCCTGGTACGACAATGAATGGGGCTATGCCAACCGCACCGCCGAGCTGGCCCTGAAGGTCGGACGTGAGCAGGTGGCTCGTGGCTGAATCTATGCTCGCAAGGATGAAGGCGCTACCTTTCGAGGTGCGTCAATACATGCTGATTACCGGCAACTACTGGGCGTTTACGATCACCGACGGCGCGTTGCGCATGCTGGTGGTGATGCACTTCCACCAGTTGGGTTACTCGCCACTAGAAATCGCCATGCTGTTTCTGTTTTACGAAGCCTTTGGCGTGGTGACGAATCTGGTAGGTGGCTGGTTGGGCGCGCGACTGGGCCTCAATCGCACCATGAATGTAGGGCTTGGGCTACAAATTATAGCGCTCGCCATGTTGATGGTGCCCGCGAGCCTGCTGACCGTTGCCTGGGTAATGGCCGCTCAAGCGCTTTCAGGGATCGCCAAAGACCTCAACAAAATGAGCGCAAAAAGCGCCGTTAAGGTGCTGGTACCCAAGGAGAGCGTCAACGCCAATAGCTCGCTTTACCGCTGGGTAGCGATGCTGACCGGCTCTAAAAATGCGCTAAAGGGGCTGGGCTTTTTTGTCGGCGGGCTGCTGCTCACCTTGATTGGCTTCCAGGCGGCAGTGTTCGTCATGGCAGTCATGCTGGGTGGCGTGCTGCTACTTTCGCTGCTGCGGCTAAAGGCGGATTTAGGCCGTCAAAAAGTAAAGCCCAAGTTCTCTGAAATCTACTCAAAATCACCTGCGATTAACGTGCTCTCCGCGGCGCGTTTCTGCCTGTTTTCGGCGCGGGATGTGTGGTTTGTCGTAGCACTCCCGGTGTTTTTATACGACCAGCACGGCTGGACGCACTGGACTGTAGGGGGACTGCTGGCCGTCTGGGTGATCGGCTACGGTGGAGTGCAAACCCAGGCGCCCAAGCTAACCCAGCTGATAAGAGGGGATGCCTGGGCGCTTACCGCTGGCTGGGCGGCAGCGCTGGCGATGCTGGCGATTGTGTTGGCGATGCTGCCCTTGGCGCAAGTAGGTTGGTTAGTCGTCGGCCTGCTCGCCTTTGGGGTACTGTTCGCGATTAACTCCAGCTGGCACAGCTATTTGATTGTGCATTACGCCCGTGCCGACGGCGTTTCCCTGGACGTCGGCTTCTACTATATGGCCAATGCCATGGGGCGCTTAGTGGGCACGCTGCTGTCGGGCTGGCTGTATATGGCCTACGGGCTGAGCGCCTGCCTGTGGGTGTCGGCTGCCTTAGTGGCTTCCAGTGCATTGATGGCGCTGGCGTTGCCACGGGGTAGTGATTTAATAAGTTAATAGCCACTAGCACACTGGAAAATGATGGCGGGTTTTATTGGCAATTCTTACCAGCGCCAGCATTAGCGGTACTTCGACCAATACGCCCACTACCGTGGCCAGCGCCGCACCTGACTGTAAGCCAAATAGCGCAATCGCTGCCGCGACGGCTAACTCAAAGAAATTGCTCGCACCAATCATCGCCCCCGGGGCGGCAATATTGTGCGGCAACTTCCAGGCTTGAGCCCAGCCATAGGCAATAAAGAAGATCAGAAACGTCTGAATAACCAGCGGTATCGCGATCAGCACGATATGCAGCGGATTATTGAGAATGACCTCGCCCTGGAAGGCAAACAGCAGTACCAGAGTAATGATCAAGCCAATCGGGGTGATCGGGCCAACGCGCTTCATAAACACGTTGTCGTACCACTCGGCGCCGTGCTTTTTAATCAGGGTTTGCCGGGTGATATAACCCGCTGCCAGAGGAATCACAATATACAGCACCACGGACAGGGCGACGGTGTCCCAGGGCACTTGAATATTGGAGATTCCCAGTAGGAAGACCACGATGGGAGCAAAGGCAAACAGCATGATCAGGTCGTTGAGAGCGACTTGCACCAGGGTGTAGGCGGCATCGCCACGGGTCAGGTAGCTCCACACAAACACCATGGCGGTACACGGCGCGGCGCCGAGCAGAATCGCCCCGGCTAAGTACTGGCTGGCCAACTCGGCGGGAATGAAGGGCCGAAAGATCACCATCAGAAACAGCCAGGAGATGGCGAACATAGTGAAGGGTTTGATCAACCAGTTAACAGAGGTCGTGATGATCAACCCTTTTGGCTGGCGCCGCACACCTAATAAGGCGGTGAAGTCAATTTGCGCCATCATGGGGAATATCATCGCCCAAATGAGTATTGCCACGGGTATCGACACCTGTGCCACTTCAAAGCGTGACAGCGTTTCCGGTACCGCCGGGATAAATTGCCCAACTAAGATGCCTACCACAATGGCGAGGGCTACCCAGAGTGACAGATAGCGCTCGAACACTCCCATACCTTCGGTGGTGGAGGGCGATGCGTTATCTTGCAGTGCTGACATATGAAGCTCCTAGTTAGATAGCGCGTTGATTAACCCGTTTTGAAACTTCTTCAGCGCTCTCTTTACGCTCCGAGTAACGATCCGTAAGCAGTTCGCTGCGGTCACGCACCAGCAGCGTGAATTTCACTAGTTCTTCCATGACATCGACGATACGGTCATAAAACGGTGAAGGCTTCATCCGGTCGTTATCATCAAACTCCATAAAGGCTTTGGGTACCGAGGACTGATTGGGAATTGTCAGCATACGCATCCAACGCCCCAAAATACGTAGCTGATTGACCGTATTGAAGGACTGCGAACCACCACAAACCTGCATGACTGCCAATGTCTTACCCTGAGTAGGGCGGACGCCACCCAAGGCAAGCGGTATCCAGTCTATTTGCGCCTTCATAATGCCGGTCATTGCGCCGTGACGCTCGGGCGAGCACCACACCATCCCTTCTGCCCATTGGGCCAATTGGCGTAGCTCATCGACTTTGGGGTGGCTGGCATCTTCAGCATCCGGTAATGGCAGCCCCCTGGGGTCAAAGACTCTTGTTTCTGCGCCCATGGCATTGAGCAAACGTGCGGCTTCCTCAACCGCTAATCGGCTGAAAGAGCGCTCACGCAGGGAGCCGTATAGCAGCAATATTTTTGGTGCGTGTGCAGTGCTATGTGGAATACCCAGCCGTTCGTTGGTGGGCGGTTCAAAGAGTGCAGCGTCTATATTAGGCAGATCATTCAGGTCGGAAAAATCAGTCAGTGAGGTCATCGCGGGTTACTCGGATTATGTCGTACTAGCTTGATGATCTCATCATATATGTTTTTTCGTATATTTCTAGGGCAACTGTGTGCCTGCAACATTGCCGTCATGAACCCGGCGTAGAGTGGCAGCCACTAACTGTATAAGAGGCTGTTTATTTATGACGAAGCGCCGCGTGTTGTTCCTCTGCAATGCTAACTCTGCACGTTCACTGATGGGGGAGGCGTTGCTTCGCCATATGGCAGCTGATCGCTTTGAAGCGTATAGCGCGGGTTCTGAACCCGATGAGCCTCATGCGTTGACACTTGAAGCGTTGCGCAAACATGGGCTTCCCACCGAGGGGCTGCGCAGTAAGTCGTTGGATGAATTTGAAAGCGAGACCTTCGACTTTGTCATTGTACTGTGTGATAAGGCCCAGCAAGCCTGTCGCGATTGGCAAGGCAAAGCAGGCGAAGTGCTGTTCTGGGATATTCGTGATCCTCGTCTGATTGGCAAGGCAGACGCTTATCAGCAGGCGTTATTAGAGATTCGTCGGCGCCTTCAGCTCTGGCTGCCCCTCCACACCTCTGATTAATCTTACTGAAAGGGGCGGGTCGAGATGAAATGGATTAATAACTTAAGCGTTAAAGCGAGCTGGACGCTGGTACTGTTAGCCTTTAGTGGCTTGGTCGTCGTTATTGGCGCGCTGGGTCTGTTCGCCAATCATTTTGGTCGTGAGGCCTTCACGTCGCTGCATGAAAGGGATATGGCGCAAATTAGCAACCTGGATAGCGCCTACTCTCAGCTTTTGCGTGCTCGTATACAGATGAACCGTGCGGCGGAATTAATCCGTACCCCTTCATTTGATCGGCCTGACCCTTTGATAGAAGAAGCTCAGCGCTTGCTTGATGAGGCGTCTGAGAATTTCTCACAATTTGCAGCGAATGATTTTGAGGCCGATCAGCAAGCGCTGGTCGATCAGTTAGTGTCGACTTTTCAGTCGTTCGTTAACAATAATCTCAACCTTCAAATGATGATGCTTGAAGAGCGCGACATATCCGGGTTTTTCTCGGGCGAGTCGCGGGTGGATGAAAGTAGCCAGCACTTTGTAGAGAGCGCTGAGGCTTTTTTAGTGCTTCCACACAGCGGGGTAACAATTTGCTTATACGCTTTGAGCAGGTTTCATCGCTACTTTTTTGGGGCGTGATTGCGGCGCTGGGTACTGCGTTGCTGGTAGTGGCGGTAGTGGTATGGGGCGTGCGTAAAAACGTGCTTCGCCCGTTGAAGAAAATCACTGAGCACTTCCAGCGCATTGCTAATGGCGACCTGTCGGCGCCAGTAACAGCGCACTCAAATAACGAAATTGGTCAGCTGTTTAGTGAGCTGGATAAGATGCAGCACTCGCTGACGGCCACGGTCAATCGGCTCAATGCAAGTAGTCAGCAGGTATATAGCAATAGTCAGGAGATGACCGAGCAGAACCAGCTGTTAGCGAGCCAAACCGACACTCAGGTTTCGGCCTTGCAGCAAATGGCGGCGAGCTTGGAGCAGCTCACCGCCACGGTGAACCAGAACGCGGAAAGTGCGGCCCACGTTAACCAGTCAACGGCAGATGTGTCCCAAAAAGCACAGCAGGGTGATGAGGTAATTACTCAGTTTATCGCTACCATGGAGGCGATAAATAGCCACTCCGAAGAGATTCAAAGCATTATTCGCATGATTGAAAGCATTGCTTTCCAAACCAATATTTTAGCGCTCAATGCATCGGTTGAAGCGGCGCGTGCCGGTGAACACGGGCGTGGGTTTGCGGTGGTCGCCAAAGAGGTGCGTGCGCTGGCAACGCGCAGTGCCAGTGCCGCCAGTGATATTCGCTCACGCATTGAAGCATCGAGTGCGAGCGTACAGCAAGGTAGCGTATTGTCTCAGCAGGCTGGTGAACATACACGGGCGATCATGCAAGCAGCGAGGAATGTTGACACGCTAATGACGCAAATCACCCATGCCTCTGAAGAGCAGCGGCGAGGTATTGAGGAGGTCAACCAGGCGGTTACTCAAATCGATACCACTACCCAGGACACTATGCGGTTAGTCAACCAGGCCGCCCAGAGCGCAGAGGTGTTGTCCCAGGAAGCTTTGCAAATGCGTGAATACGCCGGCCAATTTAGAGTTGTCGAGGAGGCTGGTGAAGCAGGCCGACAGAATGCCCACGGGAAGGACGCCGACTATCCCGAATGGGAGCAGCTTAGCCATCAAGACGTTCCTTTGTCTGACCTTCATGAGCAATCCCGTCGCCAAGCGAGTTTATTGGCTTCCGCTTAGCGTTCTGGATTAGGAAATTTAGCTTTACTCATCGGCTTACAACGCTATCATGCGATTTTCTCTGAGCATCATGTAGCGTGTTGGTAACAAAGAGGGCACTGGCCCCCGTCAGTTTATTTTTTCAGCGTTTTCTAAACGACCCTATGCTGCTCTTCATGAGTGGTATATGGGTCGTTTTATGTTGGCTGAAGCCTCAGTCGCTGTGGGATATGGCTGACCGGGTTCACTGGACAACCCTAGCCGTGTTGACGGGGCTGATGGTGCTTAGCAGGGCGTTAGAGCTGAGTGGCTACTTAGCCTGCTGGGGGCGGCGGTTATTAGCCCACCTGTCTGGCGAGCGTCGCCTTGCGGTGGGGCTGGTCATGTTTTCAGGGCTGCTCTCAGCCGTCGTTACCAACGATGTGGCGCTGTTTATAGTAGTGCCGCTGACGCTTAGCCTGGCGGGCATGGCAACACTACCGATAGGGCGTTTGGTTGTATTCGAAGCGCTGGCGGTGAATGCAGGGTCGTCACTGAGTCCGATAGGTAATCCACAAAACCTCTATTTATGGCAGCGCTCTGGAGCTAGCTTTGGTGAGTTTCTGTTAGCCATGCTGCCACTTGGAGTGGGGTTGATGATACTGCTCTTGCTGCTCGTCCCCTTGGCGTTTCCTAAAGCATTTATACGTTTGGAAACAGTGGCAAAAGTGCCCAGCGAACGATTGCAAAAAACATTATGGGCAGCGCTAATCGGCTACCCACTGTTTTTGTTCTCAGTTGAAATGGGCTGGGCGGCTCAGGCAATGGCAGGTGTTTTGCTGGGCATGTTGTTCGTGGCCCGACGTGCGGTGTTCAGCATTGATTGGCTGCTGCTGGTCGTGTTTGTCCTCATGTTTGTAAATTTAAGCATGATCGGTGAACTGAGCGTCGTGCAGGAGGCGATTGGCGCGATGCAGCAGTGGCCAGGTGGCGATACCAGTGTCGGTGTGCTGCTTTCACAGGTTTTATCCAACGTGCCCGCGACGCTGCTGCTAGCCCAACAGAGTGAGTGGCAACCGCTTGCCTGGGGTGTCAGCGTGGGTGGTTTTGGTTTAGTGGTGGGCTCAATGGCTAACTTAATCGCGCTGCGATTGGCGCGCCAGCCAGGTCTGTTGATGGAGTTTCATCGTTGGTCGATCCCCATGCTGGGGCTTGGCTGGCTGTTTGCCGCAGTGTGGTTAAGTGCCCTGGCTCGGTGAGAGTGCCAGGGCGACTGCCAAAGAGGGTCTATTTTTACACACCGCGATTAGCCGATTAACTCCACGGCCACTGCCGTTGCTTCACCGCCGCCTATGCATAAGCTGGCAATACCGCGCTTGCCGCCTTTAGTGCGCAAGGCATGAATCAGTGTGGCAATAATGCGCGAGCCGGTAGAGCCAATCGGGTGGCCTTGGGCGCAGGCGCCGCCAAACACATTCACCTTGTCGTGGGGCAGGCCTAAATCATCCATAGCCATCAAGGTGACCACCGCAAAGGCTTCGTTAATCTCAAAGAGGTCGACGTCGTTGACGCCCCAATCGAGCTTTTTCATTAGCTTTTTAATCGCACCCACCGGAGCAATGGTGAACTCGCTAGGGTGTTGCGAGTGAGTCGTGTGACCCAGCATACGAGCCAGCGGCTCAATACCGTGCTGATCCGCTGCTTGCTGACTCGCCAGGATAAGTGCCGAAGCGCCGTCGGAAATTGAGCTGGCGTTGGCAGCGGTAATCGTACCGTCTTTGGCAAAAGCGGGGCGCAGCTGACGGATTTTGTCGAGTTTGGCTTGGAAGGGTTGCTCGTCGTGTTCGACCAGGGTTTCGCCCTGACGAGAGGAGACCATTACCGGTGCCATTTCTGCGTTTAGGTGGCCCGCGTTGGTGGCGGCCATGGCGCGCTCAAGGGAGGCAATGGCAAAATCATCCAGACGCTCCCGAGTGTAGCCACGCTGGGTCGCCACATCCTGGGCAAACACACCCATTAGTTTGCCCGTTTCGGCATCTTCCAGCCCATCCAAGAACATATGGTCTTTCAGCTCACCGTGGCCCAACCGGTAGCCGCCGCGTGCCTTGGTAAGCACATGAGGGGCGTTAGACATGGACTCCATGCCACCCGCCAGCAAAATATCGCCACTGCCTGCTTTGATTAAGTCGTGGGCAAGCATCGTGGCCTTCATTCCCGAGCCGCATAGCTTGTTAATCGTAGTGGCGCCATTGTCATCCGGAATGCCGGCTTGGCGCATGGCCTGGCGGGCAGGGCCCTGCTTCACACCGGCGGGCAGTACACAGCCCATAATGCCTTCGGTGATCAGGGCTGGGTCAATTCCTGCTTCTTCAATGGCCGCTTTGATGGCGACCGCGCCAAGCTGCGGGGCTGTCATGCTCGCAAGGCTGCCCATCATGCCGCCCATTGGGGTACGTTTAGCGGCGAGAAATACAACATCGGTTGGGTTGCTCATGGCCAATCTCCTTCAGGATTATTGTGATTATCATGCCAAGTAGTAGTTGATACGTTGACCCGTAGGCAGTGCTGTGGTTCTCTCCAGAGTAACCAAGCAAGCGCTAGTGTAAATGACATGAATGTAATGAATGCATCCCCCCGTCGCAAGGAATTGACGCGCCTCGCTGCTCAGCTATTTGTCCAAGAGGGCTTTGACCGCACGACGGTGCGTATGCTGGCGCAGGAAATGGGTATTAAGTCCGGTAGCTTGTTTCACCATTTTAAAGATAAGCAGGAAATCCTCGCCGCGGTCATTGAAGAGGGCACACAAAATGCGTTGATGATTGCGCGCAAGGCACTGGATCAGTGTGTCGCCGATCCTGAAGTGCGGTTGCGCGCCATGGCACGAGCCCATCTCGAAACCCTGTTTACCGACCGCAATGCCCATGTGGTGGCACTCTTTGAGTGGCGCCGACTCGACCCGGCGGCCAGTGCTCATTTGAGCCATTTGCGCGATGCTTATGAGGCGCTGTGGGTTGCCGTTATTGATGATGCTTTGGAAGCAGGCTTGATTCATGGTGACCGCTTTCTTGTCTCGCGCTTTGTGCTGGGGGCGCTGAACTGGACGGTGCGTTGGTACGATCCCAGCGGCCCCCGATCGCCTGATGAACTCGCTGACGAACTGGTTGCCATGATTATGCCCAATGCTGTCTGACGCCTTGATACTGGCAGCCTCGACCATGGTCTAACGCTACAACTTATATCTATGCTTGCTCTCTGCGTCGTTTACTTTTAGCGTTGCTATTATCTTTTAGCTTACGTTAACGTCAACGGATAAATATAACAACACTGCTTGCGCTTATTCTCACTCCGAGCTCATTTCCAATAACACAAGAGAGCCATTATGACAGCGACGTCACAATCACTGCCTGATTATCACCACTACCTGGATACCTTTTCCGTCGATAGCGTTACTGCCCGCCTGGATGACCACCAGGATGGCCAGCTGAACGCTTTTGAGGCCTGTTGCGGGCGTCATGTGCGCGCCGGGCGTGGCGATGTGCTGGCGCTGGTTCAAGAAGACACCGAAGGTAAAGTGCACACCCTGACCTACGCCGAGCTGGATGAGCAGAGCGCCAAGTTAGCGGGATGGTTTCAGTCCCAAGGGTTGAGTCAAGGTGACCGCATTGCCTGTATGTTGCCGCGGTCACCGCAGTTATTGATTGCAGTGCTCGCCACCTGGCGTATTGGTGCTGTTTATCAGCCGCTGTTTACCGCCTTTGGCCCTGATGCGGTGGACTATCGATTGGGGCGGGCGGATACCAAACTAGTGATTACCGATCATGCTAACCGCTATAAATTTGACGGTCTTAGTCAGTGCCCACCGGTTCTGGCCGTAGGTGGTGCGACCAGCGAACATGTTGACGATCATGATTGGCAAACGGCGTTGACGTATACGTCAATGAGCGGCAAGCCGCCAAGGCTTTCCCCTGGATCGCCGTTTCTGCAAATGTTCACCTCTGGCACCGTGGGCAAGCCGAAAGGCGTTGCCGTGCCGTTGGCGGGGATGACGGCTTTTGCGATCTATATGGAGCTGGCCATTGACCTGCGTGACGATGATCGCTTCTGGAATATGGCCGACCCCGGCTGGGCCTATGGTCTCTACTATGCGATTGCCGGGCCTTTGCTGCTTGGGGTGACGACGCATTTTTGCGAGGCAGGGTTTAGCGCCGAAGGGGCACTGGCGTTTATGAAGCGTCACCGCATTACTAATTTTGCCGCTGCGCCGACCGCTTACCGGCTAATGAAAGCGTCAGGGCTATTTGATGACGCCCATGAAGCGCTAGAGCTACGTGCGGCGAGCTCGGCGGGCGAGCCTCTCAATACTGAAGTAGTGACCTGGGTGGAGAAGTCGCTGGGCTGTCCGGTCATGGATCACTACGGCCAGACCGAAACCGGCATGACCTGTAATAATCACCATGCCCTTGACCATCTCAAGCATGTGGGCGCAATGGGCGTGCCGATGCCGGGTTATCGCCTGGCGATTTTGGACGCGGAGTATAAAGAGCTGCCCGCTGGGGAGCCCGGTGTCCTGGCTGTCGACATCAAGAACTCTCCAGCGCACTTCTTTCAGGGTTACACCTGGCAAGAGAAGCACCCTTTTGTAGAGGGCTATTACCTGACCGGCGACGTGGTTATCCGCAATGAAGACGGCACCTTCCAGTTTGCTGGCCGCGACGACGACATTATTACCACGGCGGGTTATCGCGTGGGGCCAACGGATGTTGAAAACAGCGTGATGACGCACCCTGCGGTTGCTGAGTCGGCGGCGGTCGGGCAGCCCGATGAGATTCGCGGCGAAGTGATTAAGTCGTATATCGTACTGCGCGAAGGCTATGAGGCAAGTGATGAGCTTGCAGATGAAATCAAGCAACGTGTACGTGAGCGACTATCAACCCACGCTTTCCCGCGCATTATTGAGTTTGTCGATGAACTGCCTAAAACCCCTAGCGGCAAGATCCAGCGCTTCAAATTACGTGCCCAGGCGATAGATGATGCCAAGACAGCCAAGTAAACAGAACCGCCATCAATAACAACCACAGGGAATACGGTTATGCAGGTTAAGGAGAGTACGTTTTTAATTACCGGTGCCGCTTCGGGGCTAGGAGCAGCAACCGCTGAATGGTTAGTTGCTGCAGGTGCTCGCGTCGTTTTATGCGACCTAGACGATAGTGTCAAAATCCATGCTCAGCAGTTGGGGGGGCAGGCTCAAGCGTGCCTGGCAGACATCACTTCAGCCGAACAAATGCAGCAGGTAGTTGAGGCAGCGGTAGCGCTGGGGGGAGAGCATGGGCTTTCGGGGGTGGTTCACTGTGCCGGCGTCGTTAGCGTGGCCAAGCTAGTGGATCGTGAAGGGAATCCGGCGGATTTAGACAGCTACACCAAAACGATCAATATCAACCTGGTCGGCACCTTTAACGTTATGCGTCTTGCGGCTGCCGCGATGGTTAAGAACGTGCCAAATGAGAGTGGTGAGCGTGGGGTAATTATTAATACCGCTTCTATCGCTGCTTTTGATGGACAGGTGGGGCAATGTGCTTACAGTGCTTCCAAGGCGGGTGTGGTTGGCATGAGTTTGCCTGCGGCGCGGGAGTTGTCGCGGCATGCTATTCGTGTCATGGCTATCGCCCCTGGCGTTTTTGAAACGCCGATGATGAGCGAAATTCCCGATGAAGCGGCTCAGGCGCTGGCAGCGGCGGTACCTTTTCCTAAGCGGTTGGGTAAGCCGGATGAGTTCGCTCGATTGGCCGAGCAAATTATCACCAACCCAATGCTTAACGGTGAGGTCATTCGCTTGGATGGCGGTATTCGCATGCAGTAATAAATGGCAAGTGGGCGAATGGGAAACGGCGCGACTCGTCGGCTTTTGGCTGGCGAGTTTTTTATTATTGGTGTTAAGGAGTTACGCCGTAGGCGACCAAAGTTCTAGCGTGTTTTAAGGCTAAATTCAAACGCTCGCTTGACTCTGCGGAGTGCTCGCGCTAGTTTTCAAACATGTGTTTGAAAGCCTTCTGTCAAAATCACTTGATTGGCTTCCAGGCCCCTTATTTCAGGAGAAGTGTGATGCCCAGTTATCAGGCCCCCATTCGTGATATGCGTTTCGTCATGGACGAAATGCTCGATTACCCCGCTCACTACGCGCGTCTACCCAGTGGTGAAGATGCATCGCCAGACGTGGTCAGCGCTATTTTGGAAGAGGGCGCACGTTTCGCCCGTGACGTGCTGCTACCGATTAATCAGAGCGGTGATGAAGAGGGCTGTCTGCTGGAAGGGGGTGAGGTCAAGGCGCCTAATGGCTTTAAAGAGGCCTACCAGCAGTACGTAGAAGGCGGCTGGCCGAGCCTGGCTGCTGATCCTGCCCATGGTGGCCAGGGCCTACCGCCTTCATTGGCGATGCTGCTTTCAGAAATGATTTGCTCCACTAACTTGGCATGGGGCATGTATCCCGGGCTCTCTCACGGTGCTGCTGATGCACTGCGCCACCATGGTACCGATGAGCAGAAAGCGACCTACTTAACAAAATTAGTAGAAGGCGTCTGGACGGGTACTATGTGTCTGACCGAACCCCACTGCGGTACTGACCTGGGTTTGATCAAGACCCGGGCAGTGCCTGCTGAAGGCGACGCCTACGCGATTACCGGCACCAAAATCTTTATATCTGCCGGTGAGCATAATCTGGCTGAAAATATCATTCATTTGGTGCTGGCAAAGCTGCCCGGTGCACCTGAAGGTTCCAAAGGTATTTCGCTATTTGTAGTGCCTAAGTTCTTGCCCGACGCTCAAGGTAATGTAGGTGAGCGGAACGGTGTCACCTGTGGTTCGCTCGAACATAAGATGGGCATTCATGGTAATGCCACCTGTGTGATGAACTTCGATGGCGCAACCGGTTACTTGGTAGGGCTGCCCAATAAAGGGCTGGCGTGCATGTTCACCATGATGAACGCTGCGCGTCTTGGGGTAGGTATTCAAGGGCTTGGATTGATTGAGGCCAGCTTCCAGAACTCCTTGAGCTACGCTCGCGATCGTTTACAGATGCGTGGTTTGTCGGGCAAGCAGGCGCCTGAAAAGCCGGCCGATCCGATTATTGTCCACCCCGATGTTCGCCGTATGCTGCTGACACAAAAAGCCTTTGCTGAAGGCGGGCGCATGTTGGTGCTGTACACCGCGCAAATGCTTGATGTGGTTGAACATGGCGAGCCGAGTGAAGAGCGTGATCACGCCGAAACGCTGCTTGGCTTGCTAACGCCTATTGTTAAAGCCTTCTTAACCGAAGTCGGTTTTGAAAGCACCAATGAAGGCGTCCAGATTTATGGCGGTCATGGCTTCATTAAAGAGTGGGGGATGGAGCAATTGGTTCGCGATGCGCGTATTACCCGGTTGTATGAAGGTACGACGGGTATTCAAGCCCTGGATTTACTGGGCCGCAAAGTGTTGATGAGCCAGGGGGAATCGCTAAAAGTATTCACCAAGGAGATCCACAAATTCTGTAAAACAGAAGCTGACAATCCAGCTCTTAAAGAGTTTGTCGAGCCACTGGCGAAGCTGAATGCAGAGTGGGGCGAGCTGACCATGGGCGTGGGTATGAAGGCGATGCAAGACCGCGAAGAAGTAGGGGCGGCGAGTGTTGATTACCTGATGTACTCAGGCTACGTCACCCTGGCGTATCTATTTGCACGCGCTGCCAAGCAGGCGTCAGCCTCTCTAGAAGGTGACGATAAGGCTTTCTACGCTGCTAAATTGAATACCGCTCGCTTCTATTATCAGCGCCTATTGCCGCGTACTAAAGCCCATGCGCAGATGATCCAAGCGGGTGCATCCAGCCTGATGGCGATTTCCAGTGAGGATTTTGGTTTGGGGTTTGAAATATGAAACATCGGCTACTGATGGCGTGAGGTGCTACTTTACGCCAACGAGCACTCTCTGATCAGGCGTTCTGATCGGTGGTTTTCGGCAGAAGGGCAACCTTCTGCCGCTTTTTTCATATGCAAGACTTCTTTTGCTTGCTATCTTGATAGTCAGGCCTTAAAGTACGCATCCGCTGCCGGGGACGCCAAGCGTTACCATCGGTGCATAAGGTGTAAAAGCCTTGGTTTGTCAGGAGGTTAGAGCAAGTTGTATCGCTCGCCTCAGTCGCTAAAAAACAGCGATTGACAACCATCAGGAAATGCGTAGAATACGCTTTCCTCGCTGAGGCAAGCCAGTTCAACGGCGGCCAGATTGCTTTCAAAGTGATCGTGACAGCGAAACAGCTCTTTAACAATTTGATCAGGTAATTCATGTGGGCGCTTGCTGATGTTGGTGACAAATCACCAAATATCAAGGCAAGCGGTCATGACAATGTAAATTGAAATGAATTCGTTTGAACCTTGAGCCAAGTTTGGTTCGCTTCTGTCACTTACGGGTGGCAGGTAAGAACCGCATAGATCTTAAACTGAAGAGTTTGATCATGGCTCAGATTGAACGCTGGCGGCAGGCCTAACACATGCAAGTCGAGCGGTAACAGGGGTAGCTTGCTACCCGCTGACGAGCGGCGGACGGGTGAGTAATGCATAGGAATCTGCCCGGTAGTGGGGGATAACCTGGGAAACCCAGGCTAATACCGCATACGTCCTACGGGAGAAAGGGGGCTCCGGCTCCCGCTATTGGATGAGCCTATGTCGGATTAGCTAGTTGGTAAGGTAATGGCTTACCAAGGCAACGATCCGTAGCTGGTCTGAGAGGATGATCAGCCACATCGGGACTGAGACACGGCCCGAACTCCTACGGGAGGCAGCAGTGGGGAATATTGGACAATGGGGGAACCCTGATCCAGCCATGCCGCGTGTGTGAAGAAGGCCCTCGGGTTGTAAAGCACTTTCAGCGAGGAAGAACGCCTAGTGGTTAATACCCATTAGGAAAGACATCACTCGCAGAAGAAGCACCGGCTAACTCCGTGCCAGCAGCCGCGGTAATACGGAGGGTGCAAGCGTTAATCGGAATTACTGGGCGTAAAGCGCGCGTAGGTGGCTTGATAAGCCGGTTGTGAAAGCCCCGGGCTCAACCTGGGAACGGCATCCGGAACTGTCAGGCTAGAGTGCAGGAGAGGAAGGTAGAATTCCCGGTGTAGCGGTGAAATGCGTAGAGATCGGGAGGAATACCAGTGGCGAAGGCGGCCTTCTGGACTGACACTGACACTGAGGTGCGAAAGCGTGGGTAGCAAACAGGATTAGATACCCTGGTAGTCCACGCCGTAAACGATGTCGACCAGCCGTTGGGTGCCTAGAGCACTTTGTGGCGAAGTTAACGCGATAAGTCGACCGCCTGGGGAGTACGGCCGCAAGGTTAAAACTCAAATGAATTGACGGGGCCCGCACAAGCGGTGGAGCATGTGGTTTAATTCGATGCAACGCGAAGAACCTTACCTACCCTTGACATCTACAGAAGCCGGAAGAGATTCTGGTGTGCCTTCGGGAACTGTAAGACAGGTGCTGCATGGCTGTCGTCAGCTCGTGTTGTGAAATGTTGGGTTAAGTCCCGTAACGAGCGCAACCCTTGTCCTTATTTGCCAGCACGCAATGGTGGGAACTCTAGGAGACTGCCGGTGACAAACCGGAGGAAGGTGGGGACGACGTCAAGTCATCATGGCCCTTACGGGTAGGGCTACACACGTGCTACAATGGCCGGTACAAAGGGCGGCGAGCTCGCGAGAGTCAGCGAATCCCTTAAAGCCGGTCTCAGTCCGGATCGGAGTCTGCAACTCGACTCCGTGAAGTCGGAATCGCTAGTAATCGTGAATCAGAATGTCACGGTGAATACGTTCCCGGGCCTTGTACACACCGCCCGTCACACCATGGGAGTGGACTGCACCAGAAGTGGTTAGCCTAACGCAAGAGGGCGATCACCACGGTGTGGTTCATGACTGGGGTGAAGTCGTAACAAGGTAGCCGTAGGGGAACCTGCGGCTGGATCACCTCCTTAAACGATGCGTCACAGTTAGTAAGCGTCCACAATGAATTACCTGATCAGAATGCTGTTGATACGCAGTGATAAGTGGCTCTGTCTTTTTTAATATGAAAGAACGCTTATCACTGCTTATAGCAGTCGCTCTTTAACAATGTATATCATGCTGACAAGAACACTTCTTAGGAAGTGCTTCTTAAATTGTGATACGTCTCAAGCGTATCCGGCAAAATAGAACGTTATCATTGCGACATCCAGACTCCTTCGGGTTATAGGGTCAAGCAATGAAGCGCACACGGTGGATGCCTAGGCAGCCAGAGGCGATGAAAGACGTGGTAGCCTGCGATAAGGTTCGGTGAGGTGGCAACAACCTGTGACCCGGACATCTCTGAATGGGGAACCCACTCATCATAAGATGAGTATCGTGCCCTGAATACATAGGGGTACGAGGCGAACCAGGGGAACTGAAACATCTAAGTACCCTGAGGAAAAGAAATCAACCGAGATTCCCCAGTAGCGGCGAGCGAACGGGGACCAGCCCTTAAGCATGAGACTGATTAGGCGAACACGCTGGGAAGCGTGGCCGTAGCGGGTGATAGCCCCGTAGTCGAAAATCTGATCATGTGAAATCGAGTAGGTCAGGGCACGAGAAACCTTGACTGAAGACAGGGAGATAATCCTCCAAGGCTAAATACTCCTGGCTGACCGATAGTGAACCAGTACCGTGAGGGAAAGGCGAAAAGAACCCCGGAGAGGGAGTGAAATAGATCCTGAAACCGTGTGCGTACAAGCAGTCGGAGCCCACTTGTTGGGTGACGGCGTACCTTTTGTATAATGGGTCAGCGACTTATATTCAGTGGCGAGGTTAACCGTATAGGGGAGCCGTAGGGAAACCGAGTCTTAACTGGGCGACACAGTCGCTGGATATAGACCCGAAACCGAGCGATCTATCCATGAGCAGGGTGAAGGTTGAGTAACATCAACTGGAGGCCCGAACCAGGATCTGTTGAAAAAGATTTGGATGACTTGTGGATCGGAGTGAAAGGCTAATCAAGCTCGGAGATAGCTGGTTCTCCTCGAAAGCTATTTAGGTAGCGCCTCACGTAGTACCGCCGGGGGTAGAGCACTGTTTCGGCTAGGGGTCATCCCGACTTACCAACCCGAGGCAAACTCCGAATACCGGTGAGTAACGCGTGGGAGACACACGGCGGGTGCTAACGTCCGTCGTGAAAGGGAAACAACCCAGACCGTCAGCTAAGGTCCCGAAATCCTGGTTAAGTGGGAAACGATGTGGGAAGGCTCAGACAGCTAGGAGGTTGGCTTAGAAGCAGCCATCCTTTAAAGAAAGCGTAATAGCTCACTAGTCGAGTCGGCCTGCGCGGAAGATGTAACGGGGCTAAACCAGGTACCGAAGCTACGGGTTCATCTTCGGATGAGCGGTAGAGGAGCGTCGTGTAAGCCGATGAAGGTGGATTGAGAAGTCTGCTGGAGGTATCACGAGTGCGAATGCTGACATGAGTAACGATAAAGGGAGTGAAAAACTCCCTCGCCGGAAGACCAAGGGTTTCTGTTCGACGCTAATCGGAGCAGAGTGAGTCGGCCCCTAAGGCGAGGCCGAAAGGCGTAGTCGATGGGAAACGGGTCAATATTCCCGTACCGGACATGGTTGCGATGGGGGGACGAAGAAGGCTAGGTGAGCCAGGCGTTGGTTGTCCTGGTGAAAGTGAGTAGGCTGAGAGTTTAGGTAAATCCGGACTCTTTTAAGGCCGAGACACGAGACGAACTGACCACGGTCAGGAAGTCACTGATGCCACGCTTCCAGGAAAAGCCTCTAAGCTTCAGATCATGTGCGACCGTACCCCAAACCGACACAGGTGGTCAGGGTGAGAATCCCAAGGCGCTTGAGAGAACTCGGGTGAAGGAACTAGGCAAAATGGTGCCGTAACTTCGGGAGAAGGCACGCTAAGCGTAGGGTGAAGAGACTTGCTCTCCTAGCCCGAACCGGTCGAAGATACCAGGTGGCTGCAACTGTTTATTAAAAACACAGCACTCTGCTAACGCGCAAGCGGACGTATAGGGTGTGACGCCTGCCCGGTGCCGGAAGGTTAAATGATGGTGTTAGCCGCAAGGCGAAGCTCTTGATTGAAGCCCCGGTAAACGGCGGCCGTAACTATAACGATCCTAAGGTAGCGAAATTCCTTGTCGGGTAAGTTCCGACCTGCACGAATGGCGTAATGATGGCCACGCTGTCTCCACCCGAGACTCAGTGAAATTGAAATCGCCGTGAAGATGCGGTGTACCCGCGGCTAGACGGAAAGACCCCGTGAACCTTTACTATAGCTTCACACTGGACGCTGATGTTGCCTGTGTAGGATAGCTGGGAGGCTTAGAAACCCGGACGCCAGTTCGGGCGGAGCCAACCTTGAAATACCAGCCTGGCATCATTGGCGTTCTCACTCACAGTCCGTTATCCGGATCGAGGACAGTGTGTGGTGGGTAGTTTGACTGGGGCGGTCTCCTCCTAAAGAGTAACGGAGGAGCACGAAGGTACCCTCAGCACGGTCGGACATCGTGCAATGAGTGCAAGAGCATAAGGGTGCTTGACTGCGAGACAGACACGTCGAGCAGGTGCGAAAGCAGGTTCTAGTGATCCGGTGGTTCTGTATGGAAGGGCCATCGCTCAACGGATAAAAGGTACTCCGGGGATAACAGGCTGATACCGCCCAAGAGTTCACATCGACGGCGGTGTTTGGCACCTCGATGTCGGCTCATCACATCCTGGGGCTGAAGTCGGTCCCAAGGGTATGGCTGTTCGCCATTTAAAGTGGTACGCGAGCTGGGTTTAGAACGTCGTGAGACAGTTCGATCCCTATCTGCCGTGGGCGTTGGATGTTTGAGAAGGGCTGCTCCTAGTACGAGAGGACCGGAGTGGACGACCCTCTGGTGTTCCGGTTGTCACGCCAGTGGCATTGCCGGGTAGCTATGGTCGGACGGGATAACCGCTGAAAGCATCTAAGCGGGAAGCCCCTTCAAGATGAGACATCCCTGAGGCCTAGAGCCTCCTGAAGGGCCCAGCGAGACCAGCTGGTTGATAGGCACGGTGTGGAAGCGCTGCAAGGCGTTGAGCTAACGTGTACTAATGGCCCGTGAGGCTTGACCCTATAACACCCAAGGGGTCTGGTCGTGATGATGACGTCAATGAAAGCCGGATATGCAGCGTGTGGCCCCAGCGACATAACGCCAGGGCGGCAAGCAATGAGACGAGCACAATTTAGCCCTAGTCAGTATGATATGCATTAACAGTTACGCCTGACGACCATAGCATGCGTGAACCACCTGATCCCTTGCCGAACTCAGAAGTGAAACCGCTTAGCGCCGATGGTAGTGTGGGGTCTCCCCATGCGAGAGTAGGTCATCGTCAGGCACTTATTATGAAAAATCCCCCGGGGCTTGCGCCTTGGGGGATTTTTTTGCCTCACGCCTCACGCCTCACGCCTCAGATGGATAAATGCTATGATACGCCCCAATTAATTAGCCAGCCCCCCCACCGTTTGTGATGGGCGGAATCGAGGTGAAGTGGTGAGTGAAACGGTACCTACGTCATGGTTGGTTTACTGCCGTCCTGGTTTTGAGAATGATGCGTTGGCAGAACTGCTGCATCATGCAGCATTACAGGGTATTGCCTGTGATCCATCTCATGGAGAAGGATGGGTAAGTTTAACGCGTGTCGATGGCGAAGCGGTGAATGATTTACACCGCCAGGCAGCGTTTAAAAAGCTGATTTTCGCGCGCCAGAGCTTAGCGGCATTGCCTGCGCTCACTCTTTCACGTGACGACCGTCTTACCGCTATCCTGGAGCAGGTAAAAGCCAGCCGCTGGAGCTTTGAAGAGATTTGGCATGAAACACCGGATACCAATGATGGCAAAGCGCTGGCCGGACTGATTAAGGTGCTTACCAAGCCGCTGGAAAGTATGCTGAAAAAACGTGGTGCGTTAAGGCGCAGCGCGGGCGCACGACGCCTGCATATTTTCTGGACTGACGGTGATCAAGTGCAGCTGGCGATGAGCTTCCCAGGCAACCGTAGCGATTTGATTAATGGTATTCGTCGGCTGCGCTTTCCCTCCCGTGCGCCTAGCCGCTCAACGCTGAAGTTGGAAGAGGCGTGGCACGAGTTTATTCCTAGGGATGAGTGGGATGTGCGGCTAGCACCGCATATGCAGGCGGCTGACTTAGGGGCCGCCCCAGGAGGTTGGACGTGGCAGTTGGTTCAGCGGGGCATGTACGTATACGCCATCGATAATGGCCCGATGGAATCACAGTTGATGAAGACAGGGCAGATTGATCATCTCAAAGAGGATGGCTTTACCTGGGAGCCACCACAGCGCCTGGACTGGCTGGTCTGCGACATCGTTGATAAACCTGTACGGGTATTAGCCATGGTGGAGCGCTGGTTGATTCGCAAATGGTGCAAAGAGGCGATCTTTAACCTCAAATTGCCCATGAAAAAGCGCTGGGAGGAGGTCACGCGCTGCCTGACAGCCTTGGAAGAGTCGCTTGAAAAAGCAGGTGTGCATGCCACCATATCGTGCCGCCACCTCTTCCATGATCGTGAAGAGGTGACTGTGCATGTGAGGCTTAGGGATTAACGTTGTTGAAACTTTTGGTTTAATAGCCAGCTTCGTAAATTCGGATAGTTTCATCTTCGGTTAACAGCGGTAAAATACGCTGCATGGCCATCGTCCGTGCTTCGCTTGAGTGCCACTCTTTCCAGGCGCGGATATCACGCCATTTGGTAATCATCAGTCGACGATCGGTGTGACCCAGTTCTACCAGTGTTTCACCGCCTATGAAGCCCCTTACGCCAAGGGAAACGCGCATTGCCTCCCGCGCTGCTTGCTCAAACTCTTCTTCAAGACCGGGCATGATTCGCCGTTCGATGATAACTTTAATCATACTTACTGTTTCCTACATCGAGGATATTAATGGCTGATAATACGGGTACGTTACCCAGCTTTGACGCGGTACTGGACACCACAGGACTCTACTGCCCAGAGCCTATTATGCTAATGCATAACAAAGTGCGCGACATGGCCTCAGGCCAAGTGCTCAAAGTGATCGCCACTGACCCAGCCACCACACGAGACGTGCCCAAGTTTTGTCAATTTTTAGGGCACGAACTGCTTAAGCAGGATACCTCCTCTGAGAGTAACTACCTCTACTTTATACGTTTAGCGTAGCCCTTTGTAATAGCCGACCCGCCCCATGCGAGGCTCGCATCACCCCATTGATGTTGGCCTCGCTCAAAAAGCAGCATTAGGCGCTCGGTTAATCACTTGCCACAACCATCATGGCTAGCGCATCAAGCGTTGCTGGATCTTCTTCCAGTATACGGTTGGCAATATGGCGCTGGAAAAAGTAGACGGTTTGATGGCGGGCGTGGGCGCTGTACAAACACGTATCCCCTAACAAAATCGGCGTCATTGCGGCTTTGCTCTCGTCGGCAAGCAATGCGTCCAGACTGCCATCGCTGTAAAGGCGCCAGCCGAAAACGGGTTTCATATGCCAGGGCGAGTTTGGGTGATTCATGCACAGTGCATGGGTGCCCAAAGTGTCGGGGATTTGCTGAATGAGGGTGACTTCGCCAGAAGCCTCATAATCAAAGTATTCAGCCGCCGCGACGAGCTCGTGGTATTTGTGATCCGGCGGTGTGTCAAAAATTTCTTCCGTTTCAGGATCACGATAACCTATGAAGTAGCCATTCTCTTGGCTATTCAAATCTTGGCAGGCTGCCAGGGTTTCCATCCACGGCACCAAGCCGATGACGCTACCGTCCTCTTTTAATCCCCAGGCCAAAATAGGCAAGCCATAGTAGGCATCTGGACTCGCAGCGAGTTGGTACACCATCTCTAAACCATCTAGCTCAGGGGCTAAACGGACTAGGCACTTTTGCGCCTGCTGACGCTGGCGCACAGTTTCCAGGTCGATGACCTGGGCAGAGCGGGGTGACAGGGATGCGCCCATTGTGTCCCTCCTTGTGCTGCGTGGTCATCACGTTGGTGAAGCAGATGTTTGGTGTGCGTCGTTATTCATCTTGCTTCATTATTCACCAATAGCACAAGTTGCTCATAAGGTTAAGGGTTCTACGCTTTTTAATTGTTTGAACAAAGTGAAAACTGTGCTCGTAGCGCTTGGTGCTCCAGAAGTGCTTGCTGGAACTGACGCCAGGGCGCTTGGCTATTTATCAGCGAAAGCCAACGTGCTTGATAGCGTTGAACCGCCTTTGGCTTGTCTACCTGCTGGGCATCGATTAAGCGATTAATCGCTGTTAACCACTGCCTGGCTACGCTTGCTAAACGCTCAAGCGGCTGCGACTCCCAATGAGTCAAGCAGCGATTGGTATCGCTGTGCCGAGCTAACAACGCGCTTGCTTCAGTTAAGCGTTGAGTGGCGAGTAGCAGGGCGCGCAACACTTCGGCGGTTAGGGGGCGCTCTTGCAGGGTTTTTAAATGGTTTTCAAGGGTTGAAGAGTCTTGCACCCAACTGCGGTCAAACTGGTGATCTGTCATTTGCTGTAAATAATCGATGGCGTCAAGCTGCTCCTTAATAGCAGTTTCATCGACGTTAGATAAAGGTTGGCTTGCTCGTGAGAAGCTCTTCACCCACTCGCTGGAATCAAAAATAGCGTTCCAGCTTACCGCCGGCAGTTGGCCTGTTTTAGTCACTGTTAATTGCTCTAGGCGGGTACGATCCTCATCGCTTAACTGATCGGGAACCTCGCTATTCAAACAGGTGCTCAGCCGTTGCCAGAGGGTGCGCTCATATAACCACTGTTGGCTGGGCGGCGCGACTCGGCCTAGCTGGTTATTCCGTGCGGCAACCAGGGAGGTTATTTGGCATTCACGCAAAGCGTATACATTCAGTAGGCTATCCCGAGTCTCAGGGATCGCTATAACCCGATCAGGGCGCTCGGGGAAGTCACCGATATTACCGGGATCCGTTCGTTTGATGTCCGTCACGGCAAGGTCATTGGCAAGCTGTTGATGATAGCTCTGCCATCGCTGCTCAGTGGGATTGTCGCCACAGCCAGCCAGGAGTGCACTTGAGATGATTGCGAGAGAATGGTTTCTCCACCGGCCCATTTTCACCCCCGAATGCTAATACGCTGTAAACGCCAGCCAAGTAGTAGGGCCGCAGTGCTTAGGCCCGCGATCAAGCCAATCCAGTAGCCATGCACCCCAAGTGGAGCAACCATGTCACCCACTCCATGAGAGCCCAGCCAGTGGCCGCCGCCGAGCCCTACGAACCAGTACGAGAGCACCGTAATCACCATCACAATGCGAGTATCTTTATAGCCGCGTAAGGCGCCTGCTAAATTGACCTGTAACGAGTCGGAGAGTTGGAAAATAACGGCCAAGGCAATGATCGAGAGCGCTAACGCCTGTATCTCACTATTGGAGGTGTAAAGTGCAATCACCGGTACGGCACTTACCCATAGCAGGACGCTGTTAATAGCTGCAACGATGACACTAATAACAATACCATTCCAGGCAACTTTACGGGCGTGTGCCAAGCGTTGCTGACCGAGGGTGTTACCGACTCTTACGGTCAGCGCCATACTAAGCGACAGGGGCAGCATAAACAGAATGGAGGTGAAACTTAGCGCTATTTGGTGGGCACCTACCGTGACCTCACCAAAGCTGGCAATGAAGAGTGCAATGAGCGTGAACAGGGTTACTTCAACAAAAATGGCCACGCCAATGGGAACGCCCACCACCACTAATTCACGTATACCTAGCCATTGGGGCGGTGTCAGTTTGTGCCAAATCGCAACGCTTTTATAAGTACTTCCTCTGCGCGTGTAGTAGGCCATCGCCAGCGCCATCGTCCACATGGAGAGTGCCGTCGCAATGCCACAGCCAAAAGCGCCCAAGGCAGGTAACTGTTGCAAACTAGTGGGAACCACGGGGCCAAATAGATCAACCAAGCCATCACCGCCGTAGATCAAGAGGTAGTTGGCAGGAATATTCACGCTTAAACCGACCAAGCTGATCCATAGCGCCGGGCGGGTATGATTCATGCCATCGGAGAACGCTCTAAGCGCCTGAAAGAGGGCGATCCCCGGCATGCCAAAAGCGATGGCTGACAAATAGGCGGCAGATTGGCTGGCGACCGCTGGTGGCACGCTCATCAATTCAAATATCGGCATGATGGCCGACCAAAGCAGCACTGCAGCTACGGCGCCTAGCACTAGCGCGACCCACAGCGCCTGGTGGACGGCCGGGCGGATAGCCGTATTGCGCTGCCCGCCTAGCAAATGAGCCACTATGGGTGTCAGCCCCATCAAAGTGCCGGTCATAAAGAGCATGAGCGGCATCCATAGACTCGAACCCACCGATACGGCGGCAAGGGACGTGGCATTATGTCGGCCGGTCATCATCACATCGACAACGCTCATCCCCGCCTGAGCCAGCTGGGCACCACAAATAGGCAGTGCCAAAAAGATTAAGGCTCGGGTTTCTGGCCAGTACACTGATCTAACGTTTTGAGTAAAACCGCCCACTTGTTGACTCCTAATGGGTAAAATTTGCTATGAAAGGCCGCTATATTAGCAGGAGCGACTGCCTTTGGGGCTAGCCGTTAGCTTGCGTTAACTGTGCAGGTATAATGTCTCAAAACCAATGACAAACGAGGTCAATGTGAGTGATACGCAGGATCGATGGACGCTAACCGATATTACCGCGCTTTTCGACGGGGTTTTTGCTGAGCGCTATCAAACCCGATTGGTTCGAGGCGGGGACGAGCCTCTCTATCGGCCCGCTAACAGTGAAACCCCTTATCATCAAGTTATCTTTGCGCGGGGCTACTATGCCAGTGCGCTGCACGAAATCAGTCATTGGTGTATTGCCGGTGAAAAGCGACGCCAGTTGGAGGATTACGGCTACTGGTATTGCCCAGATGGCCGTAATGCCGAACAGCAGAGGGCATTCGAGCAGGCTGAAATAGCCCCACAGGCGCTGGAGTCTATTTTTACCCGTGCCTGTGGTCGGGTGTTCCATGTCAGCGTGGATAATTTAGGCGGCGATATCGAGGTGGATATAGCGGCTTTTGCGGCGCGAGTAGAGGCCCGCGCCCAACGCTATTTGGAAAAGGGCTTGCCAGCTCGCGCCAACGCCTTTCAGGTGGCGCTTAGAGGTTACTACTCTGACCAGGCGACGTTAGCGGAAGCCGTGGCACAGGCTCATGCCACCTTGGATGAAAGGGATAAAGCGCTGTCGGCTTAATCCTCCTCGGTCAGGCGCTGATGCATCGATAGCATAACTTCAAGCTCATGTTCGGGGCGCATTGGCTCCAGCCCAAGCTCGCTGAACGTTTCGCGCCGTTGGCGGTGCCATTCGCCTGGGGCAAGTGAAGGGTAGAGCACCGACGCTGGGGCTAGCTCAACAAAAGGATCAAGCCCGTAGGTGTCAAAAAGGCGCGCTAGTGCCGCTTCGTCGTCGCCATTGTCGCTGGTATACAGCGTGGCGGAGAAGTGGTCGTTCTCAAGCTCGCGAATTACCTCAAGCGGACTAACCCCTAAGCTCTCCAGCTCTTCCATGCTGTAAGCGCCCATGGCATTGGTATCTTCTTTGATCCAGCTATCGTCCGGCTGAATCAATGTCTGTTTTACACGGCCATCGGGCAGCGACCAGGCAATGGCTAGCGGAAGGCCATCGTCTTCGCCTGTCTCTATGGCTATAAACCCTGGATAATCGACCACGCTAATACTCCTGTTAAGATTCCGTGGGAAGACGGAAAAAACGCTGGGCGGTCTGTGTGGTTGCCGCGCCTAGCTCAGTTTCGCTAATACCTTGCCACTGGGCGATCTCGCGAACAATCCACGGTAGCAACGCCGGTTCGTGCCGGCGACCCTTTAACTTCGCCGGTAGGTTGCGGGGTAACAGATAAGGGCAGTCGGTTTCCACCATTAATCGCTCAAGCGGTATATCGCTTACCAGAGGGCGCAAATGATGACCGCGCCGCTCGTCGCAAATCCAACCGGTCAGGCCTATATGCAAGTCTAGGTCGAGATAACCAAACAGCGTATCGCGGTCAGCGGTAAAACAGTGCACTACCGCGCGGCTGATGTCGTCTCGCCACGCATGCAGGATTTCGCGCATACGCTGGCCCGCATCCCGCTCGTGCAAAAACAGCGGCAAACCGCTTTCTGCTGCCAGTGCCAGCTGTGCTTCAAAGGCCCGCTCCTGCTCCTGGGGCGTTGAGAAGTTGCGATTAAAATCCAAGCCACACTCGCCTACGGCGACGACTTCCGGCATGGCATGCAGGGCCGCCATGGCGCGCTCAAGGTTGTCATCCCAGCGACTGGCGTCGTGAGGATGCACTCCCGCTGTGGCGTAGAGGCCCGGATACTGCTTGGCCAGCGCAACCGCTTGCTCGGCGTGGGTCAGGTCGGTGCCGGTGACGATCATGGTGGTTACCTGCGCCGCCCGGGCACGCTGGATAACCGCCTCAAGATCACGCCCGAAGCTTTCATGGGTCAAGTTAGCGCCGATATCCACCAAAGGGGCGCTAGGGCGAAACTGAAGCGCTTCGGGTAAAAAATCATCGGCATAAGCGGTGGCCAAAGGTGTCTCCCCGTTCAATATGCAAAAGCACCATTGTAACGGTATGCGCAAGCATCGACTAATGGTGTGTTAAAGATGATGGACGCAAGGAAATGGCACGAATTGCAAAAAATCTGGCTTGATAGGTAAACAGCTGGCGCTTATTAGCGCCTAAGATGAACGCAAGCTATGGCGTGCAACGTCGCTGTGCTTGATTCAATAACACCCTTTAATAACAACAAAAGAGAGCCACATAACAATGCAACTATCTTATCGTTCATCTCACCGGCCATCTCACCGTTTTGCTACTTCAACCCTCGCCGCTGCCGTTCTGATGGCCAGCTATGCGTCAGTTACTGTCGCTGCTGAGGGTATCTCTGATAACGAAATCCGTATTGGTTATTTAGCCGATATGTCGGGCGTTTACCGCGACCCCATTGGCCCGTTGGGTGAAGACGCTATCAATATGGCGATTGAAGATATGGGCGGCAGCGTCAACGGAGCCAATATTGTGGTGTTTAGCGCCGATGACCGTAATAGTCCGGATGTAGGCTCAAGCGTCGTCCGTGAGTGGATCGATGAGCGTAACGTCGATATGGTCACCGGGCTAGTGGCATCTTCTGTCACTCTGGCGGCGGTGAGCCTGCTGGAAGAGGCGGATAAACTTGGGTTGGTCAATGGTGCTGTCTCTTCAGCTATTACCAATGAGCACTGTTCGCCCAATCACATTCACTGGGTTTATGACACCTGGGCGATGTCCAACGGTACGGCAAAGGCGATCACCGATGAGGGTCACAAAAATTGGTATCTGTTAAGCGCTGACTACTCCTTTGGCCATGCACTGGAAGCCGACGTCACGAGAGTGGTGACTAAAAATGGCGGGACTATCGTGGGCAGCGCTCGCCACCCTTTCCCCAGCAGTGACTTCTCCTCCTTTATGCTCCAGGCCCAGGCTTCCGGCGCTGATGTCATTGCGCTGAATAACGCGGGTGGCGATACGATCAACGCGGTGCAGACAGCAGGGGAATTCGGCATTACCCAGGCAGGGCAGATTCTGGCGGGCATGGTGCTGTTTAGTACTGATATACGCAGCATTGGCTTGGAGAACGCGCAGGGTCTGCAGTTTACCAAAGCGTGGTACTACGATTTAAACGAAGAAACCCGGGCCTGGGCGGAGCGTTTCCGTGAGCGTACCGGCAGCATGCCTACCATGGTACACGCGGGTCTCTATTCCAGTACTCGCCACTACCTTGAAGCGATTGAAGCTACCGGCACCGATGACACCCAAACCGTCCGTCAGCAAATGGCTGATACCCCCATTAACGACATCTTCGCCACCGGTGGCTACATCCGCGCGGATGGCCGCATGGTTCACGATATGTATTTAGTCGAAGTGAAAACACCCGAAGAGTCGCAGGATGAGGATGATCTCTTTCATGTTATTCGCACCATTCCTGCAGATGAGGCCTTCCGTCCGCTTTCAGAGAGTGTCTGCCCGCTGGTAAACAGTTAAGTCTTTGCCAACTCACTACAACAACTCAGAGGATTTGGCATGCCGGAAACGTCGGTTATTCAGCAAAACAGTATCGGGGCTGCTCTAAACCGCAGCGCGCGAAAATATTCTCACCAGCTGGCGCTGGTATTTGGCGAGCGCCAATGGCGCTATCAAACGCTCAACCAGGCAGCCAACCGCGTAGCCAATGGCCTGCTGGCAGCCGGGCTTACGCCAGGTGATCGGCTGGCTGTGTATGGCAAAAACTCTGATGCCTATGTCATCGCCTGGCTTGCCGCTGCTAAAGCGGGGTTGGTGCATGTGCCGATCAATTTCGCTTTAAGCAGCGATGAGCTGCGCTATATTCTTGACCAGTCGGGAGCAACTGGCCTGCTCAGCGATATCAGCCTCGCCGACAAAGTAAGTGCCGCGACCGAAGGCTTGGATCTAACCATGATGGGCACCCTGCATGCGGATCAGGGGCGGGATGCGAAAAGCTTTGATGTACTCGCTCATGCAGTTTCAGGATCCAGTAGTGAAGCGCCCAATAGTGAAAAGAGTAGCGAAGAGCCCAACGTAACGGTCGACGGCATAAATCTTGCCCAACTGCTCTACACCTCAGGCACCACCGCCGCGCCTAAGGCCGCGATGATGACCCATCAGGCACTGATGGCCGAATATATGGCTTGTATGGTCGAGCTGGATATCAAAGGCAGCGAGGCAATGCTCGCCGCGCTGCCGCTCTACCACTCAGCGCAAATGCACGTCTTTCTCATGCCGGCGCTGTTGCTAGGCGCACCTGTCTATTTGCTAGAGGCGCCGCTTCCCGAGCTGTGCTTGAGCGCCATAGCTGAGCATCAGATTGCGTCATTTTTTGCCCCGCCCACGGTCTGGATCAGCCTGCTGCGCCACGCTGAATTTGATCGCTTTGATTTAAGCGCTCTCAATAAAGCCTATTACGGTGCTTCGATTATGCCGGTGCCGGTACTGGAGGAGCTTCAGCAGCGTATACCGGGCGTAGGGCTATACAACTGTTATGGACAGAGCGAAATTGCCCCCTTGGCTACCGTGTTGCGCCCTGAAGAGCACGCCGAGCGCCCAGCGTCTGCCGGGCGGCCCATTCTGACGGTGGAAACCCGCATCGTCGATCTCGATATGAATGACGTCCCACCCGGCGAGCATGGTGAAATCGTCCACCGCTCGCCGCAATTGATGAAAGGGTACTGGGATAAACCGGCGATGACTGAAGAAGCCTTCCAGGGTGGTTGGTTCCACTCCGGGGATATGGGCTACTTTGATGAAGCGGGCTACTTATACGTTGTTGACCGGATCAAGGACGTGATCAATACCGGCGGCGTGCTGGTGGCTAGCCGTGAAGTAGAGGAGGGGCTATTCAAGCACCCGGCGGTATCCGAAGTGGCGGTGATCGGCCAGCCGGATGAGAAGTGGATCGAAGCCATTACGGCAGTGGTGGTACTGAAAGAGGGCCAAGAGGCAAGCGAGGAGGAGCTGATCCATCATGCAAAAACGCTGATGGCGCCTTATAAAGTACCTAAGCGCATCCTCTTTGCCGATGCGCTACCCAAGAGTACCGCAGGCAAAATTCTCAAGCGCCATCTACGCCAAGAGCTCAAGGGGTGAGCATGGACGCGCAAACGACCGAACTGTTTCACGCCATGATCAAACGCTGCCTCCGTCAGGAGGTCGCCCCTTACTATGATGAGTGGGAGGCCTCAGGCGAAATACCCCGCTCGCTGTGGCATGCGCTGGGTGCTGCGGGCCTGCTCGGTATTGACCTGGACGAACAGCATGGCGGATCGGGCGCTGATATTGCCATCACCCAGCTGGCGCTGGAAGAGTTGTCCCGCCAAGGGTTTGGTGGCCTGGCCAGCGCTTATAATATTCACGCCAATATCGTGATGCCCTACCTACAAAATTTGGGAACAGCTGCTCAGCGGGAGCAGTGGCTGCCTGCCATGGCTCGTGGTGAATATCTTGGCGCCATCGCGATGACCGAACCCCATGCGGGGAGTGATCTTGCGTCAATGAGAACCCGCGCAAAGCGCACTGCCGAGGGCTGGGAGTTAAACGGCAGCAAAATCTTTATCACCAACGGCCAGTTTGCCGACTTAGTCATTGTGTGTGCCAAAACGGATCCCGTCGCCGGTGCCAAAGGGGTCTCGCTGTTTTTGGTCGATACCCACTTATCTGGCTTCTCGCGGGGTAAGCCGATTAAAAGATCGGTCAGCACGCCAGCGACACCGCCGAGCTTGCCTTTGATCGGATGCAGCTACCCCATGATGCGCTGCTGGGTGAAGAGGGTGCTGGGTTTCGCTACTTAATGCAGGAACTGCCCCGTGAGCGCCTGGGAGTCGGAGCTCAGGCGTTGGGCGCTGTAGAAGGAGCGTTGGCGCTGACGTTGGAGTACGTACAGCAGCGTCAAGCGTTTGGACAGCGGGTGGCGGATTTTCAAAATACCCGCTTTACCTTGGCAGAGATCAAAGCCCAGTTGGACGTAGCCCGCGCCTACTTTGAGCACTGCGTCGAAAAGTACCGCCAGGGCACCATGAGCAGCACGGATGCGGCGATTTTAAAACTTCAGCTCAGCGAGCTGCAGTGTCAAGCGGTGGATCGCTGCCTGCAGCTATTCGGCGGTTACGGCTACACCCACGAATATCCCATTTCACGCTTTTATCTGGATGCCCGAGTACAAACGATTTATGCCGGCAGCTCAGAGATCATGAAAGAAGTGGTCGCCCGCTCGCTGCTGGGCAAAGTGGCTTAGCTATGTGATTGAATGAAAAAGCAAGGCGTTTGAACACAGGAGAGAGCCATGCGGTTGGATGATGTAGTGATATTAGGCGGTGCACGAACCGCGATCGGGAGTTTTGGCGGGTCGCTCTCAACCAAGGCGCCGTTTGAACTGGGGGCGATCACCGCCAAAGAGGCGTTGCGCCGGGCAGGCGTTGAGGGCGGCGATATCGATCACTCGGTATACGGCCATATTATTACCACCGGCCCCCAGGATGCCTATCTGGCGCGCCATATTGCCCTCGAAGCTGGCGTGCCGAAAGAGGCCGGGGCGTTCAACATCAATCGGCTGTGTGGTTCAGGCGTACAGGCGGTGGTTTCAGCCGCCCAGCAGATTGCCATGGGGGATAGCCGCTTAGCGCTGGCAGGTGGCGCTGAGTCAATGTCGAGAGGGGCTTACCTGCTGCCGCCACAGGCGCGCAACGGCGTGCGTATGGGGGAGTTGAACGTTGAGGATTTAACCCTGGGCATCTTGAGTGACCCCTTTGGCAGCGGGCATATGGGCTGCACCGCCGAGAACATTGCCAAGCAGTATGGCTTAAGTCGAGAACAACTGGATCAGTTTGCCCTTGAGAGCCATCAAAAAGCGACGCGTGCCATCGCGGAAGGCCGCTTTGATGATCAAATCGTCGCGGTGGAGGTCAGCCGCGGTAAGCAAACAGTACCCTTCTTGCGCGATGAGCATGTACGCGAAGGTGTTGAGTTTAGCGACTTAGCGCGGCTTAAGCCTGCCTTCCAGAAAGATGGCGTGGTTACCGCAGGCAATGCCTCGGGAATTAACGACGGTGCGGCCACGTTGGTGCTGGCCCACGGCGATGAAGCCGCGCAGCGCGGCTTAGTGCCCAGGGCGCATCTACGCGTTGCCACTACTGCAGGCGTTGAGCCCGGGGTGATGGGGCTGGGGCCGATTCCTGCAGTGAAACGCTGCCTGCAGCAGGCGGGGCTAAACATCAACGATATTGATGTGATTGAGTCCAACGAAGCCTTTGCTGCCCAAGCCATGGCGGTGGCGGAAACGCTTGGTTTCCCGTTAGCGAAGCTCAATCCCAACGGCGGCGCGGTGGCCTTGGGGCATCCGGTGGGGGCCACCGGGGCTATTCTGATTCTCAAAGCGCTACACGAGCTGGAGCGTATCAATGGCCGCTACGGCTTGATCACCCTGTGTATTGGTGGGGGGCAGGGTATCGCCCTGCTAATCGAGCGCGGCTGATTTAACTTGATTGCCACAAGAACAAGTTTAAAGGAGTGTTTATGTTTTCGGTTACCCCAAAAATTTTACCCGCCGCGGCCTCTGCGACAAACCCCGCTTTAATGATTGGCGACCTGCTGGAGGCAGGCGTGCGCATGGCGGGCGATAATCAAATTGTCTACCGGGATCAGAGTCGTCACAACTACGAGCGCTTTCGTGAGAGGGTGCACCAACTGGCCCATACGCTGACATCCCAGGGCGTACAAGCCGGTGACGTAGTTGCGGTGCTGGATTGGGATAGCCACCGCTATCTGGAGTGCTTCTTCGCCATTCCAATGATCGGCGCGGTACTCCACACGGTGAACGTGCGCCTGGCTCCGGAGCAAATCCTCTACACCATGGATCACGCCGAAGACGTTTTCGTCATCGTGCATGAAGAGTTTGTGCCGCTGCTTGAGCCGCTGGCCGATAAACTGCCCCAAGTACGTGGCTACCTGCTGTGTCAGGAGGCTCCGCAAACAGTCGAAACCTCGCTGCCACTGGTGGGGGAGTTTGAAGCGCTATTAAGCCAGCAGCCCACCCACTACAATTTTCCCACCTTTGATGAAAACGCCGTTGCTACGCTGTTCTACACCACCGGCACCACGGGTAACCCCAAAGGGGTTTTCTTCACCCACCGCCAGTTGGTGCTGCATACCTTGAATGAGTCTAGCGCTTTCCAGGCGCCCGGTTTTGAGCTGCTCAACCGCGACAAGGTCTATATGCCAATTACCCCCATGTTTCACGTTCACGCCTGGGGAGTGCCGTATACCGCCACGCTGATGGGGGCTACCCAGGTCTACCCTGGCCGCTACGAGCCGGAAATGTTGGTCAAATTGCTGGTTAGCGAGAAGGTCGATTTCTCCCACTGCGTGCCAACGTTGCTCAACATGGTCGTTAGCGCCGAGGCGATTGCCTCAAAACAGGTCGACCTCTCCGGCTGGAAAGTATTGGTCGGCGGCAGTGCGTTAACCGAGTCGCTAGCGAGCAAGGCATGGGCGTTGGGGATCGACACTCGCAGTGCATATGGTATGTCGGAAACCTGCCCGCTACTCACTGCCGATATTCTACCGCAGGATATCGGCGAAGCCGATTTTGAGACCCAGCTACCCTGGCGCTGTAAAGCGGGCCTGCCGATACCATTGGTTAAACTGCAAGTGGTCGATGCGGACGGCGAGCCGCTACCCAGTGATGGTAAAAGCGTTGGCGAAGTCCGTGTTCAAGCGCCCTGGCTGACCCAGGCCTACTATAAAGAGGAGAAGCGCAGTGCGGAGCTATGGCGCAACGGCTGGCTGCATACCGGGGATGTGGGCTCGCTTGATGAGCGGGGCTTTCTGACCATTAGCGACCGCATTAAAGATGTGATTAAAACCGGCGGCGAGTGGCTCTCATCGTTGGAGCTGGAGAGTTATATCAGCCAGTGCCCAGGCATTGCCGAAGTGGCGGTGATCGGGGTGGCGGACGATAAATGGGGGGAGCGGCCGGCCGCATTAGCTGTCCCCGTGGATCTGAACAACCCGCCCACCACCGAAACCGTACAGGCGTTTTTAGAGCAGTTTGTGGCTCAAGGAAAGCTCAACCGCTGGGCGGTTCCCAGCATGATTCGCTTCGTCGATGAGATACCCAAAACCAGCGTGGGCAAGCTGGATAAGAAACGTATCCGCACCGAAATTTAGGCTATTCCCTCGGTAGATTAGCGAACATTCCCCGCCGTGCGTGCTTTGCGATACGCGGCGGGCGAATTCCCTGTCCAGGTTTTAAAGGCACGACTAAAGCAGGCTAGATCCTCAAAGCTCAACGCCTCCGCGATGCTGATCAGCGGCTTCTCACTGCAGGTAAGAGCCTGAATCGCTACATCGCGGCGGTACTCATCCTTGACCGCTTGAAAGTGAGTGCCCTCCCTTTTGAGATGCCGCGCCAGTGTACGTGGGGACATATGCAACGCATCAGCGACGCTATGCACTGTGCCGGAAGTGGTCAGGTGGCGTGCGAGGTGTTCGCGCACCCGGTGGGTGAGCAGGCGATCTGCAAACGACACATAGAACCAGTCTGCCGGGGCGCGCTTTAGAAAAGCGCCCAGGTGTTTCTTGGTCTGTCGAATAGGGTGATCAAGGAAATCGCGGTCTATATAGATCGCGGTTTGTGCCTGCTCAAAGCGCACCGTGCCGGGGTAAAAATAGAGATAATCAGCGCTGTATGGCGGCTGGGGGTAAGCGCACTCCATCAAAATGGGCGGTATTTTACGCGCAATCATCCACGACGCGATGCCGTGGAACAGCTTGAGCATCAGCTCATGAATCAGAGTGCGGCTGCCCAATAAGGGCGCATGCTCTATTAGCGCCATGCAAGCGAAGTCTCCTTCAAGCGTAAACACATAGCCAAAATCGTCGAGAAGAATACGGAAGAACTGCGTATAGCGGTGCAGCGCAACCTGTAAATTGGGCGCATCCAGCATGCTTAAACACAGCAGCTTCAGGGTGCCTCCCCGCAATGGGCGGGAAAAGAAGCCGGGCGTTTCATCGTCCAGTTCGTTCACCAGCCCGCGATACAGTTCGGCAAACTGCTCAACCGTGACGCGGCCATGGGGGGCCGAAAGTAAAAAGGGCGAAATACCCGCCCGTTCCAGGTAGCGTGTGGGCGATGTTGAGCTGCTGGGCAAGCCTTTAAACAGCTCATTTACAAAATGCATCGAGACGGTCACCGTCACTGTCAGCCCGCCTTTAAAAGTCGTTTTTTGATTGAGATATTGTCGTTGCTAGCAAAACCGTATCACGCTGGTGATTTCCGCTCTACGATTCACCTCTATATGGTTCCCCCTCCTGGGCCGCTCATGCGTTACACTGTGCGCCTTATGTTTAAGGAGGACACCGCGTGGCCCTGTTACGACTCGAACAGCTGCAACTCGCTTACGGCACCCATGTACTACTCAATCGCGCCGACCTGACGGTTGAAAAAGGCGAGCGGCTGGCGCTGGTCGGGCGCAATGGCACCGGCAAGTCCACTCTGCTGAAGCTGGTAGCGGGTGATATCCTGCCCGACGATGGCTCCATCTGGCGGGCACCTGGCCTGAAAATAGGCGTATTAGCCCAAGAGTTGCCCGAGTCATCTGGCTTGACCATTTTCGATATGGTCGCCCAAGGCCTGCCGGAAGCCGGGGAGCTACTCTCCGAGTATGACCACCTGATCAATGATCCCGACCCCGATATGGATCGCATGGCGACCCTGCAAACGCGCCTGGAAGCCATTGATGGCTGGTCTTTCCACCAGCGTATCGATACCGTGCTGACCCGATTGGGCCTTCCCCCTGCGGCTGAGATGAGCTCGCTCTCCGGTGGTTGGCGTCGCCGGGTAGCACTGGCTCGCGCGCTGGTGGCCGAGCCGGATCTGCTGCTGCTCGATGAGCCCACCAACCACTTGGACTTAGACACCATTGCCTGGTTGGAAGAGCAGCTGCTGGCCTTTAATGGCGCGGTGCTGCTGATTACCCACGATAGGGCGTTTCTCTCCAAACTAGCGACCAATATTCTGGAGTTAGACCGTGGCCAGCTAGGGCGCTATCCCGGCAAGTACGAAGAGTATCAGGCTCGCAAGCAGCATGAGCTTGAAGTAGAAGCGAGGGAGAACGCCGAGTTCGATAAAAAACTTGCCCAGGAAGAAGCCTGGATTCGTCAGGGCGTTAAAGCCCGGCGTACCCGTAACGAAGGGCGCGTACGAGCACTTGAAGCGATGCGCAACGAGCGCAGCCAGCGCCGTGAGCGTCAAGGTAATGCCAATTTAACGGTGGATCGCGGCGAGCGCACCGGCAAGCGCGTTGTGGAGTTGCAAGGCGTCACCCAGCGGTTTGGTGACGAGGTGATACTGCGCGATATCAACCTTGAAGTACTGCGCGGTGACCGAATCGGCTTCCTGGGGCGCAACGGCGCGGGCAAGACCACCCTGCTGAAAATCCTGCTGGGCGAGCTGGAGCCCACGGAAGGCAAGGTGCAGATGGGCACCAATCTCAAAGTGGCCTATTTCGATCAGCTGCGCGCCGGGTTGGAGCTCGAAAAAACCGTTTACGACAATGTTGCCCAAGGCAGCGACCGGGTCAGCGTGGGTGGTAAAGATCGCCATGTGATGAGCTACCTGCAGGACTTTCTGTTCACCCCCGAGCGAGTGCGCCAGCCGGTGAAAGCGCTCTCCGGTGGTGAGTCCAACCGCCTACTGCTGGCCAAGCTGTTCACCCAGCCAGCCAATGTGCTGGTGCTCGATGAGCCCACCAACGATCTCGATATGGAAACCCTGGAGCTGCTTGAAGAGCTGCTGCTCGATTTCGATGGCACGCTGCTGCTGGTTTCCCACGACCGAACCTTTATGGATAACGTGGTGACCAGCATGCTCGCCTTTGAAGGCGATGGCGTTGTGCGTGAGTACGTGGGTGGCTATACCGACTGGATTCGTCAGGGTGGCAAGCTACCACCTGCGCCTTGGGAAGGGGCGGCGCGTCAGCGTACCGAGCCCACTTCGGAAGCGCCTAAAAAGGTGGTCGAAGCACCCGTCGCAGCGGCCAAGAAGAGCGTCAAACTCTCCTACAATCTACAGCGTGAGTTAGATTCACTGCCCGCTGAAATCGAACGTCTTGAGGGGCAAGTAGAGGCGTTAGAGAGCGAAATTGGTGACCCTGCGTTTTATCAGCAGAATGCCGACGCCGTGACGGCTAAGCTGCAAACCCTTGAAAAGGTGCAGAAGGCATTAGAAGTCGCTATGGAACGCTGGATGGAGCTGGAGGCGATGGCGGCAGGAGAGTAGCTTTAGCAACTATAAAAGGCGCCGTCTGGGCGCCTTTTTTGTCGGACATACAAGCGGCTGTTACTTATTCGTCGCTTTTTTCACCTTTTTTGCCTACGCGAACCGCGAGTACATCGCACTGGGCGCCGTGCAGTACACCGGTAGAGGTGGAGCCGAGCAGCAAAGCAAAACCGTGACGGCCATGGGAACCCACCACAATCAGGTCGACATCGTGCTCTTCAGCAAAACGGTGGATTTCAGTGTCGGGCATGCCCACCACAACGTGCTGGTCAGCCTCGGCAATATGCGGGGTGGCAATTTCGGCTAAGCGTTTTTTGGCGTGCTCATCCAACTGGTCTTGAATGCTGGTCAAGTCCATGGGGATATCGCCACCGTAGGCAAACCCTAGCGGTTCCAGGGTATGCATAATGGAAATTTTAGCTTGATCGTTGCGCTCTGCAATCGCAACGGCACGCTCCAGAATCTTGTGGGAGTCTTTGGTTAAGTCAACGGCAACTAAAATGTGGTGATAGCTCATGGCGTATCTCCTTTGCAGGTAGGTAACAAAGAGGCTCTTTGTTCAATGACCGTTACTTTAGATGGCGTGTCCTGTTTTAACAATAGCAACCGTTTTAACAATGACTTGAGTCAAAACAACGACCTGAATCATGGTTTTTAGAGTAGTGTAATACAGTGTGGCTCATGTGGAGGAAAATGTAGAGATGGAATGGTTAATTATCGTGTTTATTATGCTGTTTGTAATTGCGCCGGTGATGTGGCTAAAGCCTAGCCCGCGTCAAAAGCGCCAGCAGGCGCTGCGCACTCAAATCGCTAAACAGGGCGTCAGCATCAAACTGGAAAAGCCGCCGTTACACCATTTTAGAGGTACCATGCCGGCTTATCGCTGGCACTATCCCCAGGAAGGGCCGGGGCCTGATTTTCTATTGGTGAGGGACAGCAATGCCAGTGAAGCCTTAACGCCATTTCATGCTGGCTGGCGCTGGCGGATAGCCCCCTTGCGGCCTTTACCCGATGCCGCCACAGCAGCGTTAAAAACACTGCTTGAACGCTTACCGCAAGACGCCTTGGTGGTGCAGTCGACCCCTTATGCATTGACGCTTTGGTGGTGGGAGTCGCAAACCGCGGAGCGTTTCGCGACCTACCTACCTGAATTTCAGCAACTGCGGGAGGCGCTGCGTGGTCGTGCCGACCAGCCTTTCAACCAGCCGTTAAAGGGCACTGAGAAATCGTCTTCCAAAGTAAGTGATCAAGATACTGGGCTATCCTGATCCCGTGCTTGTATCGCTAAGCCGTTGGATTCAATCACCGCCAACCATTCGTTGAGTTGTTCGAGGTTCTCTTCGCTTAAGCCAGCGAACATCTCTTTGCGCGCTTGTTGCGCAACGCTGTCGATCTGTTCCAGCAGCGGCATCGCGGCAGGGGTAAGATAAATCCGCTTGCTGCGACGGTCGTTGTCGCAGGCTCGGCGCTCCACTAAGCCTTGTTCTTCGAGCTGGCCCAGAGTGCGCACAAGAGAGGGCGCCTCAACGCCAATCGCACGGGCGAGATCGCACTGTGGATGGCCTTCGCCAAGACGCCACAGGTGATACAGCGTCACCCAGCGTGTTTGGGTTAATCCCAAGGGCGCCAAGCGGCGATCCAAGATGGAGCGCCATAAGTGGGGCAAGCGTGCGATGCGAAATCCAATCGTTGAAGCCATAGGTAACTAGCTGCCAATAAATGTGAGTAGTCGAATTGTCATAAGCTACGCCGCTGAATGCAAGGCGCTTGACCCTTCAATCTTCCGGTCGCGCCTCTTCATCGTTAGGTCGACCCGGCACGAACCGCCGTAAGTTTAATCCACTTAGACCACTGGCGCGTATCTCTCCATCTGCCAGCGTGGCTTGCTGAGCATCGTCTGAGACCTCAAAACGTATTAATCCCAAGCGCTGGCCAGTACCTGTCATGATATCAATGCGCCAATCGCCGGTAGGGTCTTCGGGAAAGTTTTGTTTGTGGCTCCATGCGCGGTAACCCTGCTCGCGTCCGCCATCGATATTAAGCTCTACGACATCCATTGGCACACCATTGTGATGCCAGGCATGGGTAATAGTTTCACTTAATCCACGCGGTGCCCGAATAGCGGTGTAAACATAAAGGCCATTTTCGCTGATGGCTTGCGGCGTTAACGCCATTGAGCCTTGGGGCAGGCGCTGCTCGATATCAAAGCCGGGAGACAGCGCGCTGCTGGTCATCCATAGGCTGGCGGGCGGCACCCAAATGCGTCCAAGCCACGCGCCATAGGCGAGCAGTAGGGTCAACACAAAAAAAGCGCACCAGCGCTTGAGGGAACGCTGCTTCAGCAAGTGCCAAAAACTGGGCAGAGCCACCAGAATGGTGATCCCCAGGGCCAGCAGCAAACTCTGGCCCGTAGTGAGGTGTACCATGATGGGCAGCGTCACCAGTAGAACAAGAAAAACGCACTGGGCGTGGAAGATGAAGTAGACACTCCGCCATCGCTCGGCAACTTTGAAGTAGAGTGGATCGATAATTGACAGAAGCGCCATGCCGCCCACCAGTAGCGCAAATAGCGTTTGCCCGCTATTCCATACGGTAGTGACTAAAATGAACGGCAGCGTGAAGAAAAGCGTCTCCTGGTGAATCATCTGGGCGATAAAGGTGGTCACGCCACGGGGTGGTGTAGGGTGGCCTCGCCGAGAGAGCCAGCGACTGATCAAGCCTTCAGAGAGCAGAAGTGTCCAGGCAAAGAGTAATCCCAGCGCCAGCGCTGCGCCGAGCCACTGCTGGCGATCCACCAGAAAGAAACTACCTAAACCGGCAGCGAACGCCATGGGTGGCCACATCCAGCTCCACGGTTTTAGCCGTTCGACAATGCTTTCAATACGCCGCTGAACGGCTTCAATGCGCGATGGCGTGAGCAGTGTGCCCATAACAAGGTAACCTACAAAATTAAAAGAAGCGTGATCCTAGCAGCATGAACGGATACAGGGGAGTGCTGGTCTCACTAGATGGGTAAATTAGGGTTTATACGAAAAGTCGGCGAGCGAAGACTAGACAAGGCAAAAATCAACGACAAAGCGGAGTTTACGGGTTGTAAATGAGCATTTTGAAGCGATTTTTAACGCCGTATAGTCGAGTGCAGGCAGTTTTCGTACAAACCCTAGCCAAAAGTCTGGGCTTGACGTTATCAGGCAACTCAACCAAGCTAAGGCAATCAAACGACCGTATGAAAGTCGTGTGGAAGCCGTATGAGAAACGTGGCGGGTTCTCTTTTCAGAGCCAGCCCGAAAATGTGGAGAGAGCGCGGATGATCTATCAAGGCAATGCCATCACGGTGACACGTCGTGACACCCCGAGTGGCAACAATATCGCAATGCTCACTTTCGATCTGAAAGATGAGTCCGTCAACAAGCTTTCCAGCGCGGTGGTCGCAGAGCTGAGCGAAGCAGTAAAAGCCATTCAAGCTGAAAATAGCTTAAAAGGTTTACTCATTGCGAGCGGGAAAGATGTGTTTATCGTGGGCGCCGATATCACCGAGTTTCACAGCCTATTTGATAAAGGCGAAGCCTACCTTGAGGAGATGAATCTTAAGGTTCACGCCATTTTTAACGCTATTGAAGATCTGCCGTTCCCTACCGTAACGGCGATCAATGGTCTGGCGCTGGGTGGTGGCTGCGAAGTATTGTTGACCACTGATTTTCGCGTGATGGGTGAAAAAGCCAAAATCGGTCTTCCGGAAACCAAGCTCGGCATCCTGCCCGGTTGGGGCGGCTGCGTGCGCCTGCCGCGCATTATTGGCGCCGATAACGCCATCGAGTGGATTGCCGGTGGTACCGAAAATCGTGCCGATGCCGCGCTAAAAGTAGGCGCCGTTGACGCGGTGGTGGCGGCAGAGCAGTTGGAAGAAGCCGCGTTGGACATTCTTGACCGTGCCAACGCCGGTGAGCTGGATTACCAGGCCCGTCGCGATGAAAAGACCAGCCCGCTGAAGCTTAACCCCATTGAGCAGATGATGGCGTTTGAAACAGCGAAAGGCTATGTCGCCGGTAAAGCGGGCCCCCATTACCCGGCGCCGGTAGAAGCGATTAAAGTGATTCAGAAAGGCGCGGGCGAAGAGCGTGGCCGTGCCCAGGCCATTGAAGCCAAAGCCTTTGCCAAGCTGGCGCTCAGCAGCGTGGCGTTTAACTTGGTGGGTCTGTTCTTGAACGACCAAGTGGTCAAGAAAAAAGCCAGCAAGTATGAGAAGCAGGCGCAGCCCGTTAAGCAAACGGCCGTGCTGGGTGCGGGCATTATGGGCGGCGGTATCGCTTATCAGAGTGCCTCTAAAGGCACGCCGATTCTGATGAAAGATATCAAGGATGACGCCATTGAACTGGGCCTGAAAGAAGCCCGTAAGCTATTTGCCAAACAGGTCGAGCGCAAAAAACTGACCACCGAGCAGATGGCGGAGAAGCTGAGCAATATTCGTCCCACGCTCTCCTACGGTGATTTTGGCAGCGTCGATCTGGTCGTCGAAGCGGTGGTTGAAAACCCCAAAGTCAAAGATGCCGTCCTCACCGAAGTGGAAGGCATGGTGAGCGAAAACACTATCCTCACTTCTAACACATCAACGATTTCCATCAACCGTTTGGCGCAAAACCTAAAGCGGCCTGAAAACTTCTGCGGCATGCACTTTTTTAACCCCGTGCATCGTATGCCGTTGGTGGAAGTCATCCGTGGCGAGAAAACCTCAGACGCCGCGGTTGGCGCTACTGTGGCCTACGCCCGGGCAATGGGTAAAACACCGATTGTGGTCAATGATTGCCCCGGCTTCTTGGTCAACCGCGTGCTCTTCCCTTACTTTGGCGGCTTCAGCTTCTTAATCGAGCAAGGCGCTGACTTCCAGCACGTTGATAAAGTGATGGAGAAGTTCGGCTGGCCCATGGGCCCGGCCTACTTGCTGGATGTGGTCGGCCTGGACACTGCGGTTCACGCCAATGAAGTAATGGCGGAAGGCTTCCCTGATCGTATGGCCCGCGAGGGTAAAACGGCCATTCAGGTCATGTACGACAATGACCGTTTAGGCCAGAAGAACGACAAGGGCTTCTACGCTTACGAAGAGGACAAAAAGGGTAAGCCGAAGAAAGTCACCGACGAAGCCGCTTACGCCTTGGTCAAAGAGGTGGTGAAAGAGCATAAAGAGTTTTCCGACGAGGATATTATCGCCCGCATGATGGTGCCGCTCTGTTTGGAAACCGTGCGCTGTTTGGAAGATGGCATCGTAGCCACGCCCGCCGAAGCCGATATGGCGTTGATCTATGGCATCGGCTTCCCGCCGTTCCGCGGTGGTGCGCTGCGCTACATCGACGCCATGGGCGTTGCAGAGTTCGTCAAGCTGGCAGAAGGCTTGGCCGACGAGCTGGGGCCGCTTTATGCACCCACTGACAAGCTACGTCAGATGGCTCAGAACAACGAGCAGTTCTACTCCAGCGGCAACTCTGCCAGCGCAAGCCAAGACTAACCACCACGCACAGGAGATATATGATGAGTTTGAATCCGAGAGATATTGTGGTGGTAGACGGTGTCCGTACCGCCATGGCGAAAGCTAAAAATGGTGCTTTCCGCAATGTTCGTGCAGAGAATCTCTCTGCGGCGGCAATGCAGGCGCTATTTACCCGCAATCCTAATCTAGACCCTTCTGAAGTGGATGATGTGATCTGGGGCTGCGTGAACCAGACGCTTGAGCAGTCGATGAACATTGCCCGTAACGCGGCGATCATGACCGGTATTCCCCGTTCGGTACCTGCGCAAACCGTTAACCGTTTGTGTGGTTCTTCGATGACGGCGCTACATATCGCTGCTGCCAATATCAAAGCGGGGATGGGCGACTTCTTTATCATCGGTGGCGTTGAGCACATGGAGCACGTACCCATGGCTCACGGCGTTGACGTTAACCCCGCCGCCAGCAAATACGCTGCTAAAGCGGCGATGATGATGGGCCTAACCGCGGAACTGCTGGGCAAAATGCACGGCGTTTCCCGGGAAGAGCAGGACAAATTCGGCGTACGCTCTCACCAGCGCGCCCAGGCGGCCATGGAGAAGGGCTACTTCGATAACGAAATCATCGGTGTTGAAGGCCATGACCAGCGTGGCTTTAGAGTCATGGTTCAGCGCGATGAGGTGATTCGTGCGGATGCCAGCCTGGAGTCCATGGCGAACCTGAAGCCAGTGTTTGATCCGCGCAACGGTACGGTCACGGCGGGTACTTCCTCGGCGCTTTCCGTGGGAGCCTCGGCAATGGCCGTAATGAGCTACGAGCGCGCTCAAGCGCTTGGCCTAGAGCCTATTGCGAAGGTGCTCTCTACCGGTGTCGCGGGTTGTGATGCGTCGATCATGGGCTATGGCCCGGTGCCTGCGTCTAAGAAAGCGCTGAAAATCGCTGGTCTCTCGGCGGCGGATATTCAAACCGTTGAGCTCAACGAAGCCTTCGCTGCTCAGGGTATTCCGGTGCTAAAAGATCTTGGTTTCCTGGATGCCATGGACGATAAGGTTAACCTCAATGGCGGTGCAATCGCTCTGGGGCACCCGCTGGGCTGCTCGGGCTCACGTATCTGCACCACGCTGTTGAACGTTATGCAGCAGCGCGATACTACTCTGGGCTTGGCGACTATGTGTATTGGTATGGGGCAGGGTGTTGCGACGGTCTTTGAACGCTTGAAATAATCATCAAGCTCTAGCGCGTTTTAAATCAGCACTAAAAACGGTACCTTGCGAGGTGCCGTTTTTTTTATTAAAGCCGCTACTCTTCGGGTTGAATAGCTATTCAGATTGAAACGCCGAGCGGTGGAAATCTGCCGCGGCTTGGACTTCCGCAACCCCGCAGGTGTCGGGTACAGGCGCGGTGTTGCCTGCCAGCACGGAGAGTACCGCTCTGGTACCGTTAGCCAGGGACTCTAGGTTGTAGCCCCCTTCTAATACGAATACCAAACGACCATCGCAATGCTGCTCAGCCAGTTGCTGCATGAAGCCGGTTAGCGCGCCAAAGCCGTCATAGGAAACATTGAGGGCTAGATCGTGCCAGTGGGAGTCAAATCCTGCTGAGACTAAAATGATGTCGGGCTTGAACCAGGCTGCGGCCGGGGCAAGAATGTCACGAAATGCCTTGAGGTACGCTTCGTCGCCAGCGCCAGCCGGTAACGGAACATTAATCGTGGTGCCTTCAGCTAAACCGGCGCCCACCTCTTCCAGGTGGCCTGAGCCGGGATAGAAGGGCGCGGCGCGGTGAATATCGAAAAACATTACGTCGGGCTCTGCCCAAAAAATATCCTGGGTGCCATTACCGTGATGGGCGTCCCAATCAACAATCAGTACTCGTTCACAACCCAGTGCGCTGCGCGCATGGGCTGCGGCGACCGCCACATTATTGAATAAACAAAAGCCCCGGGCGCGAACAGGCTCCGCGTGGTGCCCAGGCGGGCGCACAAGGGCAAAAGCACTTTTAGCGCGTTTCTCCATGACCGCTTCTACTGCGGCAATGGCTGTTCCCGCGGCGACTTCGGCGGCATCGACGCTACCCGGTGAGACCGCTGTGGTATCCACATCCAGCCAGGCATTTTTCCCGCGTAGGCTAAAAATATCGCTTAGGTAGGACGTGGTATGCACCCGGGCAAGCTGTTCATGGGTGGCCGCACTGCCCCCTTCAATGTGCAGGCCCGCAATGGGCGCTTTCTCCAGCAGGTGCTGAATGGCTTTCAAGCGGCCGGGGTGTTCGGGGTATTTCCATGGCACAGGAAGCCCTGCAAGCAGATGTCGAATGCGCTTATCGATTCGTTGAGGTAAAAAGTCGGCGTCAATATTGGGCTCGTGAGCGAGCACCCGATCATCATAGAAAGCAATGACTTTATGCATAATGGCTACCTAATGTGCGTGCGATAAGTCACAGCAGTAATTTCACGCAAAATACTGGAGCCTTTAATCGCACAATGGGCACTAAATGCTTATCTACAGTAAGGCAGGCTAGGCGAGGTTATACAATGCCACTCTCAACACTAAATGCTAAGGTCATGCTGAGTTCTTCTACCTGATCTGCAAATGAGGGCTGCCACTCGCCGCGTAAAATGAGCGGTGGCTGTACCCATCGCCAGCGTAAGCCAGTGGTGATGCTCTCTACTGCGCGTTGGGTGCCCGTGCCATCGTGCCCCGCGCGAATATAGAGCGCGCAGGGTAATCCCTGTTTCTTTTCAATGACAGAATAGTAGCTCCGATCAAAAAAATCCTTGAGCGCGCCGCTCATATAGCCCAGGTTTTCCGTGGTGCCGAGCAGAATCGCATCGCAGGCCAGCACATCCTCTGGGCCAGCCTCTAGGGGCGCTTTTACCACGCAGTGAACCTGCTCAAGATCAGGATGACTAGCACCTCGGAAGGCCGCATCACGCAGTAAGCGAGTATTCGCCGATGGGGCATGGGCAACAATCAATAGCTGTTTTTTGAACTCAGATGTCATAGCCGTAGCCTAAGTGAGCAGTAAATATCTAGAAGTTTGCGACCAGTGCTGGAAATGCCACACTGCTTCAGTGACGTTAAGTAGAGAGCCTATATGCCCAACAAGACCCCTATCAATGTCTTTTACGATGCGCAGTGCCCGCTGTGTCGTAAAGAGCGGCGTCGCTATGAGCGCTGGTCGGGGCAGCATGCCACTGATATCACTTGGCTTGATGTGAGTGAACATCGTCAACTGCTCCAGCAAAAGGGCGTCGATCCTGACATGGCGCTGCGCTCTCTACACATCGAAACGGCATCAGGGCAATTAGTAGAAGGTATCGATGCTTATCGTTTACTAATGCAGCGTATTCCCTTATTGGTGCCGGTTGGCTGGGTCATTGGTCTGCCGGGAATTAAATCGGGCTTGCGGTCGATTTATGATGCTTGGGTTAAGCGCCGCCTGAAGAAACAAGGGCGGTGGAGTTGCTAGACTGTGCACTAAAGACACATCGGATTAACCAAGGAGAGAAGCATGGCATTTGCACTTTCATCAATGAAGGTTACCAGCTCGGCGTTTGCTGACCATCAGGCGATCCCTTCTAAGCATACAGGAGAGGGCGAAGATGTTTCGCCAGCGCTTGCTTGGCAGGACGCGCCTGAAGGAACCAAGGGGTTTGCGGTGATCTGTCACGACCCGGACGCGCCGTTGGTCAAAGATGGCAGCTACGGTTTTGTCCACTGGGTACTCTATAACTTACCCGGCGATATTCAGGAATTGACGGAAAAGACGGCGGCGGGCACCGTCGGCGCAAATGACAAAGGCGATACTGGCTATTGTGGGCCGATGCCGCCAGAAGGGCATGGCAAGCACCTTTATTACTTCTGGGTGCTGGCGCTGGATCATCAAACCTCGCTCCCTGAAGGGCTCACGCTGGCAGAACTACTCAAAGAGGTAGAGCCCAATCTGCTGGGTATGAACCGCCTGGTCGGCACCTACCAGCGCGGTTGATCTAGCAAACTGGCTGGACATTTTGCGTAACCCGTGTAGGCTCCATCGCTTTCTTAGCCCTTTACCTAAGCCAAGTGATGGAGCCTTGTGATGAGCGATCTGCCTAACTGTCCTGCCTGTGCCTCTGAGTTTAGTTATGATGATGGCCTTCAATATGTCTGCCCAGAGTGTGGCCACGAGTGGTCAAAGGTAGTAGCAGAAGAAGAGGGTGCCGATGACACGTCAGGCGTACGCGATGCCAATGGCAATATGCTAGCCGACGGTGATAGCGTCACGGTGATCAAGGACTTGAAGGTTAAGGGCAGTTCCCTGGTGGTCAAAGTGGGCACCAAAGTGAAAAGCATCCGCTTGGTGGACGGCGATCACGATATCGACTGCAAAATTGATGGTATCGGTCCAATGAAGCTGAAATCAGAATTTGTCAAAAAAGCCTAAAGCCATTAGTAACAGACAAAAAAATAGCCTCCTGCTGCCAGGGGGCTATTTACTTTTTAACTATCCACGAGAGCTACGCAGTGGTGTTGATTTGCGTACCCACGCTGCCGCTTGTCGCCAACTGTGGCTGCGCAACGCTGTCCATTAGTGCCGTTATCTGCGCTGCCTGCCCGTCTAGAGCTTCTTTGAAAACGCTGAATTGAGCCTGTTGGATAGTTTGTGCCTGCCTCATATCCAGCGTTGCATTTACCATGTTGTTTACTGCTGCATCCATAGTTACCTCCTCCAATGATCGCGATGCCTCCTACAGTTGGGGCATCTAATACCTCTTTGACGCTAGCAGAGGCAGCTAATCAATGTAAAGCCGGGCAGGCCGCAGCGATAGCTTTTTTAAATGATAATGATTGTTGTTTTTGATGCGATTAGCGGCGAACGTGCCGTTATTATGCGTAAATTGCTATCCATTTTGCTCTAGGGCTTCACATCAAATTTATACAGGACTAAAATGGTACTCAATTGACGTGGCGACCATTTGATTTGCTGCGTACTAATGACATTCAGGGAGTCGACATGCTTAAGCTTTCTCGGCTAACAGACTATGCCGCGGTGGTCATGGCACAAATTGCCCGCCATCCCCAGGCATCTCATGCCGCGGCAGAGTTAGCAGAGGCCGTGCAGTTGCCCCATCCGACGGTGAGTAAAACGCTCAAAATGCTGGTAAGGGCCGGGCTGCTGGTTTCCCAGCGTGGTGCCCAAGGGGGCTATCGCCTTGCCCGGCCCGCATCGCAGATTACCGCCGCCGATATCATTGCGGCAATTGAAGGTCCTGTCGCCATGACCGAGTGTAGCCAAGCAGAAGGTGATTGTGAGCTTGTGGCTACCTGCGGTGTGGCAGATAACTGGCAGCGGGTCTCATTGGCCATGCGTACGCTGCTAGAGAGCGTAACGCTGGCGCATCTGGCCGATACAGCGCCGATTAAGCTGCCGGTACAGCTACCTATTCAAACGATCAGCCTGTCGGCGGCGTCGGCCTAACGGCGGCGCGAGTACAGCAGGCCTAACTTATTATTAAAGGCGATGACCTCGCCACCCAACTGCCCGGAGGGTATCACCATGGCAAGCGAAGAAATGGAACAGTTGGTTCGTCGCGAATACAAAGATGGCTTTGTAACCGATATTGAGAGCGACACCCTGCCACCTGGCCTGGATGAAAACACTATCGCCTTTATCTCCAAAAAGAAGGGCGAACCGGAGTGGATGCTGGAGTGGCGTCTGGATGCCTACCGCCAGTGGCTGAAGATGGAAGCTCCTTCCTGGGCGCACCTTGACTATCCGCCGATTGATTACCAATCGATCTCCTACTTTAGTGCGCCGAAGCGCCCGGAAGACCGCCCGCAAAGCCTGGATGAAGTGGATCCCAAGCTGCTGGAAACCTACGAGAAGCTGGGTATTCCGCTGCACGAGCGTGCGGCGTTAGCAGGCGTTGCGGTAGATGCGGTATTTGATTCCGTTTCTGTCGCCACCACCTTCAAAAAACAGCTAGGCGAAGCGGGCGTTATCTTCTGCTCGATCTCAGAAGCTATCCGTGACTACCCGGAGTTGATCAAACAGTATTTGGGCACCGTGGTACCCGTGGCGGACAACTACTTTGCCGCGCTGAACTCAGCGGTGTTTACCGATGGCTCCTTTGTGTTCGTGCCGGAAGGCGTGACTTGCCCCATGGAGCTGTCTACGTACTTCCGCATTAACGCGGCCAACACCGGCCAGTTTGAGCGCACGCTGATTATTTGCGAAAGCCGTGCCCAGGTCTCTTACCTGGAAGGCTGTACGGCTCCAATGCGCGATGAGAACCAGCTTCACGCCGCCGTGGTCGAGCTTGTCGCCCTGGATGATGCCTACATCAAATACTCCACCGTGCAGAACTGGTACCCCGGTGACGAGAATGGCGTCGGTGGTATCTACAACTTCGTGACCAAGCGTGGCGACTGCCGCGGCGACCGTTCACGGATTAGCTGGACCCAGGTTGAGACCGGCTCGGCGATTACCTGGAAATACCCCTCCTGCGTACTGCGCGGCAAAGACAGCATAGGCGAGTTCTACTCTGTCGCGGTCACGAACGGCCGTCAGCAGGCCGATACCGGCACCAAAATGATTCACATTGGTGAAGGCACGCGTTCCTATATCGTGGCTAAAGGTATCTCAGCGGGCAGAAGTGACCAATCCTATCGCGGCCTGGTGAAAATCGGCCCGCGGGCCAAAGGAGCGCGTAACTTCACCCAGTGCGACTCGTTGCTGATTGGTGATAAGTGCGGTGCACACACCTTCCCTTATCAGGAAATTGGCAATAGTACCGCGACCATTGAGCACGAAGCGACCACCTCGAAAATCGGTGAAGACCAGCTGTTCTACTGCCAGAGCCGCGGTATCTCGGAAGAGGATGCGGTCAGCATGATCGTTAATGGTTTCTGTAAGGACGTCTTCCAAGAGCTGCCCATGGAGTTCGCCGTTGAAGCCGAAGCGCTGCTCAATGTGACCCTGGAAGGCGCGGTCGGCTAACCGCTGCCCATTTATTCCACTTAATTATAGTAGTGTCGCCGTAGCGACTCGCCAGAATCAGAAGGTAATCAATATGTTGCAAGTGAATGATTTACACGTCTCCGTCGAAGGCAATGAAATTCTCAAAGGCCTGACCCTGACCATCAAGGCGGGTGAAGTGCACGCCATTATGGGGCCGAACGGCGCGGGTAAATCGACTCTATCCGCGGTGATTGCCGGTAAAGATGGCTACGAAGTCACCCAGGGCACGATTACCTTTGAAGGCAAAGACGTGCTTGAAATGGAGATCGAAGAGCGCGCCCAGGCCGGTTTGCTGCTGGGGTTCCAGTACCCGGTGGAGATTCCAGGGGTTAAAAACATCTACCTGCTGAAGTCGGCGCTTAATGCCCAGCGGGTAGCTCGCGGCGAAGGCGAAATGCCCGCTCCAGAGTTTATGAAGCTGGTTAAAGAGAAGTTGGGCTACATGAAAATGGACGCCAGCTTCCTTCAGCGCGCCGTTAACGAAGGCTTCTCCGGCGGTGAGAAAAAGCGCAACGAGATCCTGCAAATGCTGGTGCTGCAGCCAAAGCTCGCCATGCTGGATGAGATCGATTCGGGCCTCGATATCGACGCTATGAAAATTGTCGCCGACGGCGTTAATAGCCTGCGCGCTGAAGACCGCGCCATTCTGCTGGTCACTCACTACCAGCGCTTGCTGGATTACATCGTGCCAGATCAGGTTCACGTCCTGGTCGATGGCCGCATTGTCAAAACCGGCGACGCCGAGCTGGCTAAACAGCTGGAAGCCAATGGGTACGAAGGTATCGAGGAGTCTGTAGCATGAGCGATACGCAAACCTTTTTAGACACCCTGAAGGCGCGCAGCTCGAACTACACGGCGGAACCGACCTGGATCGCTGCGCGTCGTCAAGCCGGAGCCGCGCGTTTTGAAGCGCTGGGTTTCCCCACTCGCCGTGATGAAGAGTGGAAGTACACCGATGTGCGCTCGATCGCCCAAGGTAACTTTGCGATAGCCGACAACGCCGAGTTCTCACCGGCCACTGCCGCGGCGCTAACGCTGCCGATTGATGCCTACCGGCTGACGTTTGTGGATGGTGTGTTCTCATCGGCGCTCTCGGATGTGGATTCACTGCCGTCGAGTGTACAGGTGTTGCCGCTCTCCAAGGCCCTGGCAGAGAACCATGAAGCCGTGGGTGGCCCGCTGGGGCGCTTAACCGGGGTTGATTTCTCGCCTTTTGCCGCGCTCAACACGGCGTTTATGGAAGAGGGCGCCGTGGTGCGCATTGCACCGGGAACGGTGGTTGAGAAACCCATCCTACTGCAGTTTCTGTCCCGTGCGGGTCAGCCGGTGATGTGCCATCCGCGTGTATTGGTGGAAGCCGGTGGGCGTAGCGAAGCGACGCTGATTGAGCACTATACCGGCGAAAGCGAAGCGACTAACTTTACCAACGTGGTAGGCGAGTTGATGCTTGACCGTGGCGCGATCCTGGCCCACTACAAGCTGCAAGAAGCGCCGTTGGGGGATATGCATGTGGCGAGCATCCACGTGGAGCAGGGACGCGATACGCGCTATACCTCCTACAACCTGAGCCTGGGCGGCGCTCTGGTGCGCAACGACCTGATCAGCGATTTGAATGGCCAGGGTGCGGAAACCAACTTCCTGGGCCTGTTCTTTGGTCAGGGCCGCCAGCACGTCGACAACCACACCAAGGTCAACCACAATGCGCCGCTGACGTTCTCCAACGAGAACTACAAGGGCATTCTGGATGACCGCGCCCATGGGGTGTTTAACGGCAAGGTGTACGTCAAGCGCGATAGCCAGAAGATCGAAGGTTTTCAGAGCAACCAAAACCTGCTGCTATCGGATCGCGCCCACATCGATGCCAAGCCTGAGCTTGAGATCTACGCGGATGACGTCAAGTGCTCCCACGGCACCACCACGGGCCAGTTAGACGAAGAGGCGATCTACGCGCTGCGTACCCGCGGTATCGATGAAGCCACTGCCCGGGGTCTGCTAACGCTCGCTTTTGCTGGCGAAGTGTTGGAAAAAGTGACTCTGGATGAGATTGCCGAGCGTGTCGAATTAGCGGTTGCGGGCAAGCTGCCCGAGCGTTTCAATCTTGCCGGGTTGGTCGAAGCGGCGGTTTCACTTAACGACTAGCGCCATTAAACAATCAGGAGCGTCTGATGCCACATTCCGTTATTGAGCCAACGCTCAGCCCTTTGCAAGCGAGTGCTTTGCAAACAAGCCCAGCGTCAGCGACTTTTGATGTTATGCGCCTGCGCCAGGACTTTCCGGTGCTGGCCCGTGAGGTGCATGGCAAGCCGCTGATCTATTTAGACAACGCGGCCACCAGCCAGACGCCTCAGCAGGTGATTGACGTGTTTAGCGATTACTACTCGCGCTATAACGCCAATATTCACCGCGGGCTGCATACCCTTGCCGATGAGGCGACAGCGGCATTTGAAGACACGCGCCACCGGGTTAAGGCGTTCCTGAATGCGGAAGATGCACGCCAGATCATCTTTACCCGCGGCACCACGGAAGCGATTAACCTGGTTGTGAATAGCTGGGGACGTACAAACCTTGCGCCGGGCGATGAGGTGCTGATTTCGATGTTGGAGCACCACTCCAATATCGTGCCCTGGCAACTGTTGGCCGCCGAGGTAGGCTTCACCATCAAGGTGATACCCGTTGAGGCTACCGGCGCACTGGATATGGCCGCTTACCGTGAGCTATTGAGTGAGCGCACCAAGCTGGTAGCGGTTAACCACGTCTCTAACGCTCTGGGTACCGTTAACCCGGTGCAAGAGATGGCAACCCTGGCCCATCAGCAAGGCGCGCTGATTTTGATTGATGGTGCTCAGGCAACACCCCACCAAGTGGTCGATGTGCAGGCCATTGATGCCGACTTCTATGCCTTCTCAGGCCATAAAGTATACGGGCCGACCGGCGTAGGCGTGCTTTACGGCAAGCAAGCGCTGCTTGAAGCCATGCCACCCTGGCAGGGCGGTGGCGAGATGATCAGCACCGTCTCTTTTGACTCGGGCACCACTTTTGCCGCTATTCCACACAAGTTTGAAGCGGGCACGCCTGCTATTGCGGAGGTGATCGCTCTGGGCCGAGCCCTGGAGTGGATGGAGAGCACTGGTATAGCGGCGATCGGCGCTTGGGAAGGCCAACTGCTGAATCACGCGACCCAGGCGTTGGGTAATATTGATGGCCTGCGTATTCTAGGCACGGCGCCAAATAAAGCGGCAGTGCTCTCTTTTATCGTTGAGGGGGCCCACTCCCAGGATATTGGGCTACTGATTGATCAGCTTGGCGTCGCTATTCGTACCGGTCACCACTGCGCGCAGCCCTTGTTGCACCACTTCGGGGTAGACGCAACGTGCCGTGCTTCTTTTGCGGCGTATAATACCCTCGAAGAAGTGGATCGCTTTGTAGAAGCACTCCAACGTGTCATTGGTATGGTGCGTTAAGGTCGGTTCTTTAAGAATCGTCATAAGGACAGTTATGGATCTTGAGCAAGTTGCAAGTCTAGAGCGTGGCCAACAGTTACCCCTCCAGCGCGATGTAGACGCCATTGCCATTCCATTTGGTAGTACGGAAACACTGGCCGAAGACAGCGTTGTTAGCGTTATGCAGGCGAAAGGCAGTACGGTAAGCGTTGGTTTTGAGGGGCGGCTCTACTTAATCGAAGGGAGCAACCTGGATGCCCTGGGGCTTGAGCCTTTACCGCGTCCTACGCTGCCGGAAACGGCTTCTGAACAGGAGATAGAGCAGTTCGTGTGGGATCAGCTGCGTACCTGCTTTGACCCGGAAATTCCGGTCAATATTGTTGATCTTGGGCTGGTCTATGGTTGCCGAATTGAACGCCTGATCAGCGGCGAGCGGCTTGTTACCATTCGCATGACGCTGACGGCGCCCGGCTGTGGGATGGGCGATGTGATCGCGGCGGATGCGCGCAATAAGATTCTGGGTGCGCCGCAGATCAGCAAAGTGCACACCGAAATAGTCTTCAGCCCACCCTGGAGCCGTGACATGATGAGTGACGAGGCCAAACTTGAACTCGGCATGTTCTAATCCCGGCTGGGGAGCTGGATGCATAACGTTTTGTTAATATGGCTAAAGCGTTTATTAATGTCGCTAGGAGCACTATTGCTGCTGGCGACATTGCTGTTTATAGGTGGTAACTTTTGGGTGCTCGCGACGACTGCGGCTTATATTGAGCGTCAGCCACAGCAGTGTCGCCCGGCTGAGGTGGGGATTGTCTTCGGCACGTCTCACTGGACCCGTAGAGGAGGGCGAAACCCACACTTCCATGCGCGCATGCGAACGGCTGCTACCTTAATTGAGCATTCCCAGGTGGAGCATCTGTTGCTTTCCGGGGATAACCGTACCCAGGCGTATAATGAGCCAAGAGCCATGTGGCGTGAGCTGTATCGGCGGGGCGTGACGTCTGAGCAGTTGACCATGGATTTTGCGGGCTTTAGTACCTATGACACCCTGGCGCGTGCCCGGGATGTGTTTCAACTAGAGAAAGCCCTGCTGATCACCCAGAGCTGGCATCTTCCCCGCGCGGTCTATATTGGGCGTGAGCTAGGTATCGACGTGACTGGCTGCGTGGCAGATGACCCTAACGTAACGGTGGGATGGCGTTTAAAGCTGCGCGAATGGGCAGCGCGTGTGGCCACCCTGGGGGATCTCTATGTATGGGGGAGGAAGCCCTATTTTCTCGGTACGCCCGAGCCCATCGAGTTACCTAGGCGGGCGCCCATCGATCTTATCCTGCCTTCGCTAAACGAGCGCTTTGCAGCCCCTTAACGGTGCGTCTTGCGCTTTTGCAGCGCATACAGCTCGCGGATAAGTTTTCGGCATCCCTGCATGCACTCTTCGACCACCGGTTCGATCGGATCGGGTAACGGATGGGTATATAGCGAGGAGAGCGCCTGCATTAAGACACGCTCTTGCTCCAATAGCTCATTGATGAGTACTTGGCTATCGTTGCCGACAAAGCTTTTTAGCCGACTCCACAGCCATAAAAAATCATCGCGCTCAACGTCCGCATCCCGAGGCAGCATTTTCAAATGCGCACGGGCAAGCTCCTGCAACTTGCGCATCTGCTTAAGCCGCGTAGCGTAATGCGGCTTTAAAGCGTCACGCAGCGAGGGGCGCAGGCGTTCAATATTGTCTTGGAAATAATCAATGCTATCGGCCAGCGCTTCCAATACGCTGTCCATCGCCACTTGGCGATTATCGAGAAACATGAGCGTCTACCTCCTTCGGTGACGCAAATTGTGGGGGTGACAGCGACTATTTGCCACCCCCGAAGCGGATTATTTTAATATTTTACCTTAGCCTTTAGGCTTGGGTGGCGCTTTGCGGGCAGGCATGGCGTTTCTTTCAATGTGTTCAATAATCATTCCGGCAATATCTTTACCGGTTGCGTTCTCAATGCCCTGCAAACCTGGTGAGGAGTTTACCTCCATAATCACCGGGCCGTGATTGGAACGTAGTAAGTCGACACCAGCAACGCGTAGGCCCATGGCTTTGGCTGCACGGATCGCCGTTGAACGCTCTTCAGGGGTGATGCGGATCACGCTGGCGGTACCGCCGCGATGTAGATTCGAGCGAAACTCACCGTCAGCCGCCTGACGCTTCATTGAAGCCACCACTTTATCGCCGATCACGAAGCAGCGAATATCGGCGCCGCGTGCCTCTTTGATGTACTCCTGCACCATGATGTTAGCTTTCATGCCCATGAACGCTTGAATGACGGATTCAGCGGCCTGGTTGGTTTCCGCCAATACCACGCCAATCCCCTGGGTGCCTTCAAGCAGCTTGATGACCAGCGGTGCACCTTTAACCATGGTAATCAGATCGGGGATGTCATCTGGAGAGTGGGCAAAGCCGGTAATCGGCAGCCCCAGCCCTTTGCGTGACAGCAACTGCAGTGAGCGCAGCTTATCCCGTGAGCGGGTAATCGAGACGTTATCGTTGATAACGTAGGTGCCCATCATTTCAAATTGACGCAGCACCGCACAGCCATAAAAAGTCACCGATGAACCAATGCGCGGGATCACCGCATCGAAAGGCTCAATCTCTTGGCCTTTATAGTGAATCGATGGGTGGTGCGAGGTAATGCTCATATAGCAGCGCAGCGTATCCACCACGCGGGCGGTATGTCCTCGCTGCTCTGCGGCTTCAACCAAGCGGCGGGTAGAGTACAAATTGCGATTGCGTGACAGCAGAGCGATATGCATTTAAGAGACTCCGAGCCTAGGTTAAGGCGACTAAATAAGGGGTTAAGGCTCACCGTGCAAAAATGCCGCACCGGGTGCCACCATTAGACGGCGCATGGCGCGGCGTCCTAGTAGCATGGGGTGGCGCATATTGCTGCGGTCAGTAAGGGTCAGTTCAACAGGAAAATTCAAATCGCCCATCTGCATAGGGGTACGTATGACATAACGCCACTCGCTATGACCGTTGGAGCTGGTCACTCGGCGCCGATCATGCAAGTGTAAACTGTAGCGGTGGGCCGGTGTTTCGGGGCCGCCACTGTGGGTAATAAAACTGACCCATAGTTGACCATGTTCATCTTCGTGTGTCTCTATCTCTTCTGCATGCAGAGCAGATGTTCGTGCGCCAGTGTCAGCTTTACAGCATAGGTGAAGCCCAAGCTCAGGTAGCGTCACCATCTCACGGCGGCCAATGACCGCCTTGGCCTGATAGGGTAATTCCTTCACGGCTCACTCCTTGCAATTAAAAGTGACATCGAATCAAGCGTTCCTTTGGGACATCATCAGTGCCAGGCGGCGTTGAACAGAAGTGCCAGTAGGGGCATCCCGCAGCGCCATCATGACCGGTAAGCGTAACCTTGGAATTAACGCAATATCACGTATCACGGCGGCAAAATCGCTACGCTCATCTTCTGCTAAACGTTGCAGAAAAAGCGGCAGACGCTGTGCATCTTCCAAATAGCCCCAGCCACGACCGGCTATCGCCGCCAGAACATCAGGCCCGCAGGCCGCAGTGTCATTGAGTAAGGCCGTATACCAATCGCCCACCGCTGATGCGTCCGTATTACCCACTGCACGCAGACAGGCACACAGGGTTTCAATGTCGCCCGCTTGTGCGGCGGCTTCTCCACATCGTTGCAGGGCAACGACTAACGGCTCCGGCAACGGCTGGTGCTCTAAACAGTAGCACAATGAGTGAATAACGGGGGTGGGCAGTTCAGGCAGTTGCGCTGCTAGCGATTCGGCGTCAGATGTCTCCATCCGCACGACGTAATCGGCAATCCCCTGTAACCCCAGCGCCTGCCAATCAATCGTTTGCTGGCCGCTTAAGTAGGCCTCAACCGGCTCAAAATGTTGGCTGGCCGGCAGTCCCCGCTCGTCTGTTGCACGGGCATTGAGCATGGCTTGGAAAGTGACGCTAGGCGTGAAGGCGAGGGGATTATCCTTCATTAAGTGATCTACGTCCGCTGTTTCTTCACGACCCACGTTAGAAACCGCGCGCCCCAGTGTTTCCAGCAGCCGGTTTAAAAACGCATCGCGCTGGGCGGGGGCTATCATGCCCTGCTCATCCAGCGGCAAGGCTAAGAACCAGATAGCCGGTTCGGGCATATCACCAAGGCGAAACACAATGGCTAAGCGCGCTTGGCCCTGCCATGGTTCTGGCCAGGCTATTTCGCCACTTTCAAAGGCGGCGAGTGACTCCCGCGGGCAGGGGACGACATGGCGCCCCATATGGTAAAGGGAAACCTCGCCACCGCTGCGGATAAAAAACTCATCAAGGGTTTGAATCGGTTGCATGACATCCTTCCACGTTGCAAGCCTGCACTCTACCTTGCTGATGTGGCACTGTCAGCCGCAGTGACTGATAAAACATGGTGTTAATGACAGTGCCTTAAGGCATTAGCATTAATGACAATGCGGTTAAAAATTAATCAACTCTGCGAAAGCCCCATGAGAGCAAGCGTTGCGACACCTTTCCATAGTTTATCCACAGGCTCGTGCAGGTTTTCTGTGAGTCTATGGATAACTTCCCGCGAGCGTTGATAGGTGGCAAGGCGCCCGCTGAGTGGGGATAATGGGCAGACGATATACTTATTCATTTCCCAAGGTAGTGACAAGCGACTTTATGAGTACTTATCAACCGCTGCAGACAGCGCTCTTAGAGCTTGAAGCGTCGATGAAAGCCGCCGATCTATGGCGCATGTCCACACCCGATGCAGAAGCATTTGCCAGCCAGCAGCCGTTTTGCATCGACACCATGTCGCTGCCGCAATGGATACGCTTTGTGTTTATTGCCCGCTTGAACGCCCTGATGGATGCGCGTGCCGCCATGCCCGCTAAATGCGAGGTAGCGCCCGCCGTGGCAGCCTACTTGCAGCAGGAAAAAACACCCGCTCACCACCAGCTGCTGATTGTGCGTGCGGTAGAGAAGGTCGACCAGATCGTCACTGAAAGCACTTAAAACGGCATACCACTAAACGCACAAAGCCCGCCGTGAGGCAGGCTTTGTGGATAACATTCGCTAGCGGTTTTGCAGGCGGCTTAGAAACGGTAGCTGAGTCCCGCCATGACCACGAGAGGGTCGATCTCAACAGTACCTGCCGCCGCACCGTTAACGCTGGCATCGGTATCGATATCGATGTACCAAGCTGCGGCGTTCAGCGCCCAGTGATCATCAATCAGTAGATCAACGCCTACCTGGCCTGCTGCACCCCAGGAGTCATCCAGGTCTAAATCGCCAATCGTCAGCTCTTCATCGGAGAAGTGGGTGTAGTTAATGCCCGCGCCGACATAAGGCTGTACGCGTGACTGAGTGCCGCCCAGCGGGTAGTACTGCAGCGTTAGGGTCGGCGGCAGGTGCTTGGTGGAGGCGATGTTATCGCCGTTCAGATGGATATCGTGCTCGAACGGCAGCGCCGCCAGCAACTCCACGCCAACTTTATCGTGGAAACGATAGCCCAAGGTGAACGCGAAATCGGTTTTATCCTGTACATCCACAGACAACGCACCGTTGGCCAGTGAGCCGTTGTCGCTTTTAGGGGCGACTTTGGCCACACCGACGCGGGTGAAAAAGTCGCCAGCGCCATAGGCAAATGCCTGGCTGCTGGTCATTATTGCCGCAGCGGCAACAGTGGATACAAGTAGGGTAGGCAGGGCGGCTTTACGCATGGGATCACTCCTGGGGTCAATATTAGACGGCCTTTCGATAGCCGCTTAACGATGAAGCCAGTGTAACGAGACCCAGGGAGTGGATTATTGATCCAGGGCAAGAGTTATTCGACAGGCGTTATTGGGGAAGGGGGGCCAGGGAGGTCGAATTGAGCGGGCTGCTGGACATTTGGATAGCTCATGAGCTTGGGCGTATGCTCTATTAACTGTTAAATACCAGTGACCGCAAGATCCAGTGCGGCAATAATGCGATCTCTGAAGTGCGAGAGGGAGCCGACGGGATTCTTTAGGTGTTTTTCTGGCACCGAGGAAATCTGTGGAGTGAGTAAGAGCAACGTATGTTCGTTGAACGTTATCTCTGGCGTGAGGCCCCGCATGGCCTGTTCGTCAAAAGCAGTGCTCCTCGCCAAAGGGATAACGATACGAGTTGCCAAGTCGGTCAGAAGGGCGCTTTGAATATCTATCAGGTAAGGGTAGTGCGCTTTGCTGGTTTTACTTGGGTTAGGGTAAACGTCGAATTGTGCCATCAAAACTCCCGGAATTCGTCGCCAAAGCATCCATGTTGCTCAACGAATTCGTTATAGCTCTTGATCGCACTACGGTTTTCTTCGACCCATTGAGCGGCCTCCCGTTTCGCAAGCTCTTCCTTCAGCGCCCGCTCAAGGGTGGCTGAAAGGTTAATGTTCAGAGCGCGGGTTTTGTTTAGGAGGTCACTGTTCACCGACAGGTTCGCTGCCTTTCTGGGTGCGGCTGTATCGTAAAGTTCTGGCATTTTTCCCTCCACAGAGTTGTGACCAATCTCGTTACAGATTATGCGCACTGGAATGCGCATTCAAGTGAGCATTTAACAAATTGCAGGGTAATCCCCCGTAAATCCCGGCTGCCAGATACAAAAAAGCCACTAACGAGTAGTGGCTAATGATTGATCGCTCAGACAGTGATCAGTGTTTGCTGAGTGCGGGAGGAGGGCGAGCGACATCAATGAGCCGCTCGCCTCTTAAGCACCTACCATTTAGCGCCGACCTATTCAGCCGTTGCCAATAGGCTGGCGTTACCACCCGCGGCGGTGGTGTCGATACATAGATGGCGCTCCACCACGTAGCGATCCGGCGAGATGGTCTGGGTCTCGAGAGGGATGATGGCGCCGTCGCGCTTGGCCAGTGCAATGCGCAGTTCACGTGTCCAGTCGCTGTTGCCAGCGGCGGCGACTGCCGCAATCCCTTTGACCTCTTTCAGTGTCTCGGCTGAAACGCTGCCCTCAAGTCCGGCCACCGGCACGCCGGCATCGATCAATGGCTTCACGGCCTGTTCGGCGCCGGGTGCGACCACAACGGCCGCACAGCCTGTGCCTAGGGCCTGCGCTGCTTGCGCGATGGCGATATCCAGGGTTGGCCCTAGGCATAGCACCACGCCTTTGGGGTACATCGCCAGGCGGTTGCTTTCACCTGTCGGCCCCGGCAATGTCTGCGGCGTCATATCCAAGGCTGCTGTTTCGGCAAGCGCCTTGCGGATTACGCCGCCTTTGCCGGAGAGCGCCTTGCGCAGCACCTCGATTCGATTGGGTCGTACCGCCCAGTTGCGCGCATCCAGTTCATCAAGAGCTGTCTGGAGATCGCTAAGTGATACGGCTTTTTCTTCTGGCGCCTCGACGTGTTCAGCCTCCGCGGTGCGGCGGAAACGATTGACGTAGAGCGGGCCACCGGCCTTGGGCCCGGTGCCTGAAAGCCCTTCGCCACCGAACGGCTGGGAGCCAACGATGGCGCCGATCTGGTTACGGTTAACGTAGACGTTGCCGACATGAATGCGCTCGACGATCTGCTGCACGCGGTCGTCGATACGGGTATGCAGGCCGAAAGTTAGCCCGTAGCCCTTGCCATTGATGTCGTCGACCACCTTGTCGATATCCCGCGCCTTGAAGGTGGCGACGTGCAGCACCGGGCCGAAGATTTCACGGTCGAGATCTTCAATGCCGCCAACATTGATCACCGCAGGGGTCACGAAGGTACCGGTTTCCGGTGCGGGCAGCTTCTTGAGCACTTTGCCGGCTTTCTCTTGTGCTGCCACATAGTCGCTGATTTCGGTCTGGGCATCGGTGTCGATCACCGGTGACACGTCGGTGTCCGTATTCCAGGGATCACCAATGGTGAGCGCGTCCATGGCGCCGTAGAGCATGTTGAGCAGGCGGTCTCGGGCCTCTTCCTGAACATACAGCATGCGCAGCGCGGAACAGCGCTGACCAGCTGACTGGAAGGAAGAGATCAGGATATCGCGCACCGCCTGTTCGGTCAGCGCCGTGGAGTCCACGATCATGGAGTTTAGTCCGCCAGTTTCGGCGATCAGTATTGCATCGGGGCCCGCGTTCTCGGCCAGCGCCTTGTGGATGATTTGGGCTACTGGGGTCGAGCCGGTGAAGCAGACACCGGCGATACGAGGATCGCTGGTGAGCGGGCCACCCACCGTTGGGCCATCGCCAGGCAGTAGCTGTAGCGCCGCTTCCGGTAAGCCAGCCTCACGCATCAGCTCGACGGCGCGGGCGGCGATCAGCGGCGTCTGTTCGGCGGGCTTGGCGATTACCGCGTTACCGGCCACCAGAGCAGCAGCAATCTGCCCGGTGGTGATGGCCAGGGGGAAGTTCCACGGGCTGATGCAGACGAAAATGCCGCGGGCGCTGCCGGGCTCTTCGGCTTCCAACCGCTCGCCTTCGTTGGCGTAGTAGCGCAGGAAATCCACCGCTTCGCGCACTTCGGCGATGCCGTCGAACATCATCTTGCCCGCTTCACGGGTGGTGATCACGGTCAGCTCAGCGATATGTTCTTCGTAGAGGTCGGCGGTGCGGCGCAGTACCGCGGCGCGCTCGGCCGCTGGGCGTGCAGACCACTCTTTAAAACCTTGTTCGGCGGCATCAAGGGCAGTGGCGACCTCTTCCGGGGTGGCCTCATGCACCTTGCCAATTACCCGCGAGCCATCGGCAGGAGAGACGGCATCACGCGCCGGGCCCTTGGGGGCGGGGTTGCCCACCAGCATGGGGCCTGCTGTCCAGGTGGTGTCGGCAAACGCTTCTCGAGCATTGAGCAGTGGCAGGATTGAGGCGGGCTCATTGATCCGGTAGCCCTTGGAGTTTTTGCGCTCAGGCGCAAACAGCTCGCCGGGCTGGCGGATCAACGGGCTTGAAACGTCGTTACCGAGTTGCTTAAACGCTTCAATGGGATCCTTTGAAACGTCGCTTGGTGGAATCGAACTATCTACCACCTGGTTAACGAACGAGGAGTTGGCACCGTTCTCCAGCAGGCGGCGTACCAGATAGGCCAGCAGGTCGCGGTGGGCGCCAACCGGGGCATAAATACGGCAGTGGGTGCCTTCTGTCTCTTTGACGATGTGGTGGAGCGATTCGCCCATGCCGTGCAGGCGTTGGAACTCGTAGCTGTCCTTGTCGTCGCCCGCCATTTCTGCGACGGCGGCGCAAGTGTGGGCATTGTGGGTGGCGAACTGCGGATAGATGCGGTCGCGACGGTCGAGCAGCATCTGCGCGCAGGCCATGTAGCTGACATCGGTGTTGACCTTGCGGGTGAAGACCGGGAAGGTCTTGACGCCCATCTCCTGAGAAAGCTTGATCTCGGTATCCCAGTAAGCGCCTTTCACCAGGCGTACCATGATCTTGCGGTTAAACCGCTCGGCGAGTTCGTAGAGGGTTTCGATCATCGGCGCGGCGCGGCGCCCGTAAGCCTGCACGACGACCCCGAAGCCATCCCAACCGTCCAGACTGGGGTCGGCCATTAGCGCCTCGATCACGTCGAGGGAGAGATCCAAGCGATCCTGCTCTTCGGCGTCGATATTGAAACCGATATTGGCCTTGGCTGCCTGCTGTACCAGCTCTTTGGCCCGGGGTAGTAGCTCGGCCATCACCGTGTCGCGGTGGGTGTATTCATAGCGCGGATGCAGCGCCGAGAGTTTTACCGAAATACCGGGGCTGCCGCGCACATCACCTTTGGCCTGCTCGGCGATGGCGGAGATCGCCTTGGCATAAGCCTTGTGATAGCGGACGGCATCTTCGTCAGTGCGCGCCGCTTCGCCCAACATGTCGTAGGAGTAGGTGTAGCCCTGTTTCTCGAGCTCGCGGGCATTCTTCATGCCCTCTTCGATGGTCTGGCCAAGCACGAACTGGCGGCCGAGAATCTTCATCGATTGGCCAACCGCCTTACGTACCACCGGCTCGCCCATACGGCGAACCAGGCCGCGCAGCGCCCGCGTTGGGCCCTTGGGATCCTCTTCCAGTACTTTGCCGGTCAGTAGCAGTGCCCAGGTCGAAGCATTGACCATGGACGAAGACGACTTGCCCAGGTGGGCGCCCCAGTCGGAGGGCTCGATCTTGTCGTGGATCAGGTCGTCGATGGTTTCTGCATCGGGCACGCGCAGCAGCGCTTCTGCCAGACACATCAGGCCGACGCCCTCGGTGGTCGAGAGCCCGTACTCGGCCAGGAACGCCTCCATCATCGAGGGCGACCTTTCCTTACGCACACGCTCCACGTATTTGGCACCGACTGCAGCGACCTTCTTGCGGTCATCCTCCGACAGCTTGATACGCTCTAAAAGCCCATGCAGCACATCTGCCTCGTTGGCATCATAATGGCTGCGAATGCGTGAGCGTAGATCACTCACGTCGCTATGCAGATGATCGTTCATACAGGGTCTCTCCTTGCTAGCCGACAGTTTGGCGTTGCTGCGTCGGTTAGAATGTAGTCGTTCTCTAACCTGAAGAGGGCTCCCGCGGGAGCCCTCTTGATACGCTAATGTATCTTGAGCGCTTATTTGCGTTCGATATGCTGATATTCACCGGCATCGTCGGTGGCATTGCTGACTACGATGATGGCAATGAAGGAGGCGATAAAGCCAGGGATAATCTCGTAAACGCCCGGGCCACCCATAAAGGAGCCGTTCCAGCCGAGTGCAATCCAGACCATTACGGTGAGCGCGCCTACCACCATGCCTGCGATAGCACCATTGCCGTTGGTGCGTGACCACATCAGCGATAGGATAATCAGCGGACCAAAGGCCGCACCGAAGCCTGCCCAGGCGTTACTGACCAGCCCCAAAACCTGGGAGTTTTCGTCAGAGGCAATAAGCGCTGCGACAATGCCCACCAGTACGACACTGACACGGCCGACGGCCACACACTGCGCCTCCGAGGCTGTCTTGTGCAGGAACAGACGGTAGAAGTCCTCAGTCAGTGATGAAGAGGCTACTAACAGCTGACTGGAAACGGTACTCATGACTGCCGCAAGCAGTGCCGCATAGAGGAAGCCGGTAATCAGCGGATGGAACAGTAGGTTCGCCAGGACGATAAAGATGGTTTCTGGATCTTCGATATCCAGGCCATTACGGATGGCATAAGCGCGGCCAAAGATACCCAGAGACACGGCGCCGATCAGGGAGATCAGCATCCAGCCCATGCCGATGTTACGGGCAATCGGTACATCCTTGAGTGTCCGGATGGCCATGAAGCGCACAATGATGTGCGGCTGACCGAAGTAACCCAACCCCCAGGTGACGGCAGAAAGCCAGCCAATAAAAGTGAGCCCTGAGGTCCAGGAGAGCAGGGTGGGGTCGACCTCATTCAGCGTTTGTGAGGCCTGCGAAAAGCCGCCGCCACCTTCACCAAAGAGTACCACCGCCGGCATGATCACCAGGGCCAGCATCATGATGCAGCCCTGTACGAAGTCGGTCATGCTCACGGCCAGGAAACCACCGACAACGGTGTAAATAAGCACCACGCCCAGGGTGATCATGACGCCCATGGCGTAGTTGCTCATATCCCCGAAGTTGTAAATGCCTGAGAACGCGCTTTCAAACAGCTTGCCGCCAGCCACCAGGCCTGAGGCCGTGTAAACGGCGAAAAATACGACGATGACAATAGCCGACACGGTACGCAGTGACATGGATCGGGTCGGGAATCGGTTTGCCAGGAAGGCTGGGATGGTGATCGCATTGCCATAGTGAACGGTCTGTTCACGTAGGCGCGGAGCGACCAGAATCCAGTTGAATAACGCCCCAACGAGCAAACCAATGCCGATCCAGGCGGAGCCCAAGCCAGAGACAAACATTGCCCCAGGTAAACCCAGCAGCAACCAGCCACTCATATCCGAAGCACCGGCCGACAGAGCCGCTACTTTAGGGCTGAGGGTACGACCACCCAGCATGTAATCTTCAGAGGAAGAGGTGGATTTGCGCATCGCATAAATACCGATGGCGACCATGAGCGCAAAATACGCAATGAGACTGATCCAAACACCTATAGCCATGTAACTTCTCCAGTTCGTCAGGAAGGAACTAGGTCCGACCTATTGGCGCGGTCACCGGGTAGCGTCCGGTAGTTAACCGCGTTGTTTTTATTGCCCCTGTTGTTTATTCACGTCAGAAGGCCATACGAGCATCTGCCCATCATCAAGTCAGAGAGCTTGTTGGTACCTTTGTAAGCAGTGATCCCTATATTATTGTCGACCATAAGTTAGTTTCCTGTTCAGGAGTTCAGGTTAATGATGTTGATGAGTGGCTTACTCATCCCCTAGCGCCAGCAGCGACGCGTTCCCGCCTAATGCAGCGGTGTTATTGGTATTGGTTTTCTCAGTCACGTAACGTTTTAGATACAGAGCAAATGGGTAACAGGGCATGACGCCCAAGCAAATAAGCGAATGTAGAGTGCCGTCATCTCTGGTGTATGTTGATTCCACGGCAAAACGTGTCCATTCCGCGGTAAGATCAGCAATTATACGACTTTAGTAGAGCTTTTATTGGCTTGCTACTGTCCCTAGCGCAGCGTTCGATGGGTTAATGGCTACCGAGGTTGCATCCGCTTGGCGTAATTTGCGTGGCGATAATCCGTAACTGCGACGAAATGCATGGGAGAGTGCGCTTTGGTTGGCAAAGCCGGTTTGAATCGCAATATCAGTGAGGGGCAGACGGCTTTGCAGGATCAGCTGTCGGGCGGCATGCAGGCGTTGGCGTTTTACGTACTGCCAGGGCGAAAGCCCCGTTTGAGCGCGGAAGCAGTCAGAAAAGTGCGCTTCGCTTAGACAGGCAAGCCGGGCTAGATCGGCAACGCGCAGATCCTCAGCGAGGTGCTGGCGAATAAAGCGGTTAATGCGTGTCAAATCCAGGCGCCGCTGAGCACTGCTAGCGGCAGTACCCAAGCGCGCCTTAAGTGAGCCCAGCAGGGTGGCGGCTAAGCGGTCTTGCTGAAAGGAGTTAGTCGACGTATCAAACCCTTGAGCAAGCTCGCTTTGCATAAATTCCAGGTAGTGGCGCAGGGCGTTATCCAGCCCAAAAAAGCGTGGGGCATCGAATAGCGCTACCAGTTCGCGGTTCTCGCCGGTTAGCGCGGGAGCGTCTTCCGGAAGATCGAAAATTAACTGACGGTTATGCCCGTAACCTGAGTAGTAATGCTCGTGGTTTGCGGGAACGATACAGCCCGAAAAGGCATTGACACGGCCGCCTAAGCCTTCAATTTCAAATTCTGAAGAGCCGCAGAGCGTAATCACAATCTGATGAAAATCATGGGTGTGGTGATGGGTAGCGCTAGCTAGCGGTATTTGTCGAATAGTGCTGGGCATGCAGTTCTCCTGAATGGCATTAGGTCAATTGCAGTCGGTCTCATGAACCGCAAAACGCCTTTAAACCGCGTCAGCTACTGCTGGCGAAGAGCAGTGTGGGCGTGTAAGTGGTCGCGAAGGGCCTGCAGTTCTGCCTGACCTTCCTGATTGAGAAGTGGCTTACCTTGGGCAACCATCCACCGCCGTCCATGCTGTTCCATTAAGTGCGCAGCGCGACGTCTAATATTGTCCAAGTACTCGTTGTGTCGAATGGGGTAACCGATTATCGCATTCCACTCGGTTTCGCTCACCTGACTGTTTAACGCCTTATCAAACACCGCCAGTAAATCTTTGGGCTCAGTGCGGTAACGTGGGGTGCTTGATGTCATCAGCACCAGCATTACCGCACCAATTACGAGTAAGCAGACTCCAAACACTAATAAATACAGCGCCATTCGCTCTGCTCCTGGGCGTCATCCGTTAATAAATAGCTACGTTATTATACGCTTGACGCCACTAGGGTCGAAAATTTTACTTTTTTGCGAACTTTTACTTCACAGCGTGTCTGAGTATGTACAGGCAACATCGCGATAGCAGTCGCTAAAGTTGTTGTTCTGGCTCTATTGTTTTGATCCCTTGCTTCCGCTACTCCCTGAGTAGCGGTTTTTTTTTGGCTAAAGTTTTTTCTGTCAAAAGCTTGTCTTGAGCGTTAACAACCCTGCTAATGGCGGCGAATAGCTAATAGCGCTATCAGGATATCACGTCGTGTCACGATTCCTACCAGCCGCTGCTGCTCAACCACCGGGTAGACTTTAGGTTTTGAGCCAAGCATCTCCTGGGCCAAGTCGGTTATGCTTTTATTGGGAGAGACGCTGAGCACTTCGTGGCGCATCATCTCTTTTACCAAGGGTGCTTCGTCATCATGGTAAATACTGTCCAACACACGACCCATGACATCCTGTTCTGAAATAAAGCCAATTAAACGATCGGCATCATCCACGACCGGCGCGCCGGGCAGGCGGTGAAGTGCCAGCCCTTTAGCCAGGGTGGTGACCGAGGCGTTGGGTGAGACACGGTAGCAATCGCGGGACATGATATCGCGGACAATGCTGGGGGTTGCTCTATTCATCATGGACACTCCTTGCTCATCGTAGTAATCGCTATGGCAAGCAGGGCATCGCAAGCAAAGCGATCTGGTCTAAGTGCTAAAGTAGCAGCGACTCTTTCACTGTAGGTGATTTAAAACGCACTGTTCAGCCTGCTAGTCATCTTTATTCAACGCTGTAAGTACTGAATTTTCTAGGACGTTAATTTTCTAAACAGTTAAATGCACCACAAATTAACGCATTGAGGAGCCACCCATGGATGCACGTGAGTACTTAAATCGCAAAGGGGTGGGGCTTGACCGAGACCCTGATCGGCCGAATACCTTGGAAGAGAAAGCCTGGGAGCGCGCACGGGGGGCCGGGCACCAACGGCCAAAATCGGGGACGCCCCACGATTGGGAAGATTGGGAGCGTCACCACGATGATCTTGCTGAAGGGGCTGAAACCCTAGAGCAGAAAATTGATAAAGAGGCCCATCGGCTTGCCCAAGAGCGGGCCGCAAAAGCTTCTACTGAGACCGCTTCCAGCACTGTGGAGCACTTTACTCCGCCACCTAAAGCTGAATCAGCGGCTGTCCAGGTCGAACCACCCAAAGCGGCCCCAGGCCTACAAACAGAGCAAACGGCGCCGGAGCCTGGCGCGTTAAAGCTCGCCTATTATGCGCTGGCGATACTCCTGCCACCGCTGGCGGTGGGTTTAACCCTGGGGGGAGGCAAACGTATTGGCTTAGCCGTGCTGCTCACGTTAGCGGGATGGCTGCCAGGCGTGGTATATGCGGTTTGGTGGTTGCAGCAGCGTTAACTAACGCCTTCTAAAGGCGTTTACTGCTTGGCAGTCCCCTTCAAGTGCGTATAATCCGCGTAAACTAAATAATGAATTGAGGTTTACGATGGGTTATCTGATCGGCGTCACGGCGCTATGGGCGTTCTCCTTTTCGCTGATAGGTGTCTACTTGGCGGGCCAGGTCGACAGCTACTTTGCTGTGCTCCTGCGGGTAACGCTTGCCATGCTGGTGTTCTTGCCATTTCTACGTCCTGGCCTGCTGCGTGGTAAGCAGCGGCTGGCGCTAATGGGATTGGGCGCCATACAGCTGGGGGTAATGTACACCTTCTTCTACCAATCTTTTCTGCTGCTGTCGGTACCTGAAGTTCTGCTATTCACTATTTTTACGCCTATTTATATCGCACTGCTGGATGATCTGCTGTTTGGGCGCTTTACGCCGATCTATCTTGTCACCGCGCTACTCGCGGTAGTTGGGGCAGGGGTTATACGCTACGACGGTGTTGATAGTGGCTTCTGGGCAGGCTTTTTAGTTGTGCAGGGGGCCAACCTCTGTTTCGCGCTTGGCCAGGTAGGCTATCGCCGTTTAGCCGCTGATTTGCCACCTACCTTAGCGTGGCACAACGTGTTTGGCTGGTTCTTTATTGGCGCGATGGTCGTGGCTCTGCCCGCCTATTTGCTGTTTGGCAACAGCGCGGCACTGCCAACCACCTCACTGCAGTGGGGCGTCCTTGCATGGTTGGGGCTGGTCGCGTCTGGCGTCGGCTATTTTGCCTGGAACCAGGGGGCCACCAAAGTGGATGCCGGCACGCTGGCGATTATGAACAATGCCCTGATTCCGGCAGGCTTAATCGTCAATTTAGTGATCTGGAACCGCGATGCGGATATTCCGCGTTTGCTGTTGGGGGCCGTTATTATGGCCGCCTCTCTATGGCTCAACCATTGGTGGTGTAAGCGCCGTCAAGTGGCCGTTAGCTAAGCCTATTTGCCCGATAGCTGAGGTGTCCCCATAATGGCGGCTTACGTTAGCGAGAGTCGGCCCATGAGCAACACTTTATCAGCAGACGCTAAGCCAGGGAGTGTATCCCGCTCCAGCCATCAATCAGGTAGGCCCTTTAAAACGATCGGGCTGATTGGTCGGCTGGGGAGCGACAAAGTGATCGACTCCCTTCAGCGCCTGGTGACCTACCTGACTGCCCATGATTACTCTGTGTTGGTGGAAGACCGCACTGCCACAGCCTTGCCGCATCACGGCCAACCGGAAGCGAGCCGCCGGATGTTGGGTGAGCTGTGCGACTTGGTGATTGTGGTAGGCGGCGATGGCAGCTTGCTGGGTGCCGCACGTGCCCTATGTCGAAGCGGTACGCTAATTCTAGGCGTTAATCGGGGCCGTCTGGGGTTTCTTACCGATATTTCCCCAGATGAGCTGGAAACCCGTGTCAGCGAAGTGCTGGCGGGGGAGTTTGAGGTCGAACAGCGCTTTTTACTCGATACCGTACTCTACCGTCATGGCGTGGCCGTGGGTAATGGCGATGCCTTGAACGAAGTGGTGCTGCACCCTGGCAAAGCGGTGCGCATGATAGAGTTTGAGCTGTTTATTGATGGTCAGTTTGTCTATAGCCAGCGCAGCGATGGCTTGATCGTTGCTACGCCCACCGGCTCTACGGCCTACGCGCTCTCTGGTGGCGGGCCGATCATGCACCCCAAGCTGGATGTGGTGACGCTGGTGCCAATGTTCCCCCATACGTTGTCGAGTCGCCCCATTGTGATCGATGCTGCCAGCGAAATACGCATTCACATTGGCGAAACCAATCAATCCTATCCGCACATCAGCTGCGATGGACAGACCCGCGCGGTGGCCAAACCCAACGATGTGTTGGTGATTACCCGCAAGCCCGAGCGAATCCAACTGGTGCATCCCATCGGCCATAATTTCTACGAAGTGCTGCGCAGCAAATTAGGCTGGAGCAATCGGCTGGGGGATTGAGTATGGAGGGCTACGACCTTATTGGGGATGTCCACGGCTGCGGTGCTACGCTGGCCGCACTACTGGAAAAGCTGGGGTATCACCAGCGCAACGGTGTTTATCGCCACCCCCGGCGCAAAGTGATTTTCCTCGGTGATTTGATTGATCGCGGCCCGAGAATTCGCCTGGCAGTGACCATTGCCCGGCGAATGGTCGAGCAGGGCGAAGCGTATATCGTTATGGGTAATCACGAGTATAACGCTCTGGCGTATACCCATCCTGGGCCTGCAGGTAGCCACAAACGCTGGTTGCGTGAGCACACGCCGCGGCATAATCGGATTATTCAAGACACCCTAGAACAGTACCGCGACTATACCAACGAGTGGGAAGATACGTTGGCGTGGTTTAAAACCATCCCGCTGTGCTTGGAAATCGATGGTATCCGCGTGGTGCATGCCTGCTGGGATGAGGGGCTGATTGAGGAGCTCAAACAGCGCCGACCAGACGGCTGTATGGACACGCAGTTTCTGGTCGAGTCCACCGACTCTTCCACTCAGGCGTTTAGGATCCTGGATCGTCTCACTCGAGGCCCCCATGTCTCACTGCCTGAAGGTATTGCGATACACTCCGGTGATGGCTTTACACGGAAAAGTTTTCGTGCCCATTTTTGGGCCAAGGCGCCCCAGCAGTGGGGCGATGTGGTCTTCCAGCCGGATAATTTACCAGGTGATCTTGAATCCCGTGAATTGACTGACCAAGAGCGCCAGAAGCTTAGCTACTACGGGCCAGAACAGCCGCCGCTGTTTATCGGTCACTACTGGTGCGAGGGGATACCGGCACTGCCGGCCAATAATATCGCCTGTCTGGACTATAGCGCCGTCAAATATGGGCGTTTAGTGGCCTATCGTTGGAGCGGTGAGTCGGTCTTAAATGCCGATCATTTTGTCTGGATTAAAGTGCCAAAAGAGGAGCGGGCGCTACCTAAACCCTGGGAAATCGATTTTGATTAAATGCGCTGATAACAAATGTTTCTTTTTATTACATAAAATTACATATTTTTTTCAAAACAGCTGAACTAACCCTGCTGCTGGCTATCAGAGTAAGTGTTCCCTTGAATGATCCCTTGCTTTTATTCTCCGGCGGTTTACACCGCCGGTTTTTTTGCCTGTTTGTTGGCTGCCGTAGGGTTTGTCTCAGTCGTTATCTTCAATAGCTATCCGCTGCGGTTAGCATGCCGCAAGCGCTTCGATTAGGGGGATGTTATGCATCCAGTGATGCTTCTGCCCGATCATGTGGATACCAGCGAACTGCGTCAGGCGCTATGGCGCCATCGCATTGGTCACCGCATTACCGATGAGGCTGACGGCCAACTGTTATGGATCGCCGACCCGCGCCAAATGGATGCGCTTAAAGTCTTGGTCGAACGCTGGCAGCAGGGGGAGCACTTGGTACTTCAGCAGCCTAGTCAGCAACCACGTAGGATGGCCAACTCCTTGGTAGCGCTAAAACAAGTGCCGGTGACGGCGCTGATGATTTTGATTAGCCTAGTGATATTTGCACTGATTGCTGTTTTTGGCGACCAGTTGATCGTCACGTTAACCATCGTGCCGATAGGTATTTCGGGTGGCGAGCTGGTGTTCGGCAATCTGACCCAAACGCTGACCTCAGGCCAGGTATGGCGCTTGTTATCGCCCGCTTTTCTACACTTTGGCTGGATGCATTTAATCTTCAATTTGATGTGGGTGTGGTATTTCGGCCGCCAGGTCGAGGTTCTCCAGGGTAGCCGAACCATGTTACTGCTGCTTGTTGTGGCGGGCATTGGCGCCAATGTGGCGCAGTACGCAACCGGTACCGTCCTATTTGGTGGCATGTCAGGCGTTGTTTACGCCTTACTGGCGCATGTCTGGTTGATGTCTCGCCGGGTACCCCGGAGTGGTTTCTTCGTCCCCCAAATGCTGGTGGTCTTTATGCTCGGCTGGATGGTGTTCACCATGACCGATATGGCGGGCAGCGTTGGCTTTGGCAATGTCGCTAATGAAGCGCATTTGGGCGGTCTACTCGTGGGGCTTGTCACAGGCTGGTATTATTCATCCCGCCGTTTGAAAAACCGTTAAGAGGCCTGCAATGAGCGAAATGACGTTCGAAAAAATGATCAACCAGATGACCCCGGCGATTTACGAAAGCCTTAAACAGGCGGTATCTCTGCGCAAATGGCCCGACGGTCGCCGCTTGACGCCGGAACAGACCGAGCTCTGCCTGGAAGCTGTCATGCGTTTTGAGGTGGAGAACAACGTGCCAGAAGAGAACCGAGTAGGCTATCTGGAGCAGCGTACCTGTGGGGCGGCAGCGAGTGGTGCCGGGGTGACACCCGAGATGGCCGGCTTGGCACGGGATGCCACGCGTGATTGAAGCAGCAGTACCGGGCTTTTCAGTACAGGGCTGTTTAAGCAAAATGGCGGCGACGTTGCCTGGCTGCCAAGATCAACCGGTGATTTACCACTTGCGCGCGGGTGAACACCGTATCGCGCTTAACGAGCGGATTGGTGAGCCGCTCAGCCTGCGCTGGACGGGAGCAATTGCCTGTACCCACTGCGGGCGAGCAACCAAGAAGAGCTTTGCCCAGGGCCACTGCTACCCCTGCTTCAAGGGCTAGCCCAATGCGATACCTGCATCATGAAGCCGGAAACCTGCCACTATTTCCAAGGTACTTGCCGTGAGCCGGAGTGGGGCGAGCGACACTGCTTCCAGCCCCATATCGTCTATTTGGCTAACTCGTCGGGGCTCAAAGTGGGCATTACCCGCAAAACCCAAATGCCTACCCGTTGGTTGGATCAAGGCGCGATTCAGGCGCTGCCGATTCTTGAAGTGGATACCCGTCAGCAGTCCGGGTTTGTCGAAATGCTGTTTAAACAGCAGGTGGCTGACCGCACCAACTGGCGGGCGATGCTCAAAGGCGACGTCGAGACCATGGATTTAAGCGCCGAGCGCGACCGTTTGCTCAATCAGTTAGCCGATGGCTTGAACCAACTGCGTGGGATCCACGGCAGTGATTCGATTCGCACGCTGGAAGCGCCACCCCAGCATTTCCACTACCCCGTCAGTGTGTTCCCCAAAAAAGTGGTATCGCACAATTTTGACAAGCAGCCGCTGGTGGAAGGCGTGCTGCAAGGCGTCAAAGGGCAGTATTTGATCCTCGATAGCGGTGTGATAAATCTACGCAAATTCACGGGTTACGAGATACAAGTGTGTTAACCGGCTAGCCAGATGAGGGGGTTTTGACTAAGGTTAGGGGGTGATGTGATCCCGCCTTATGCAACGCAAGGAAGCCCCAATGCCCTGGCTAAAACTGCTTCACATTGCCGCGCTAGTGATCTGGTGCGGTTCCCTGCTTTATCTGCCTGCTTTGCTCAGTCAGGCGCTACAGCTGCGCAAAGACGCGGGCTTCGCCCAGGGCACGCCGCCCATGCCGCGTTTTTTTTATAACTCCATTGCTACCCCAGCTGCCCTGGTGGCGATTGCGTCAGGCACGCTGCTGTTTCTTATCCATGGCTTGCTGGGTGGTTGGCTGATCTTAAAGCTGGGCGCCGTGGTCGCCATGGTGGCTGCGCACGGCTGCTTTGGCTGGTTAATCCTGCGTCTTGAGATGGGCCACTATCGCTGGGTTAAACCCGCCAACTGGGCGGCGCTCTGCTTAGCCCTGGCAGGCATTCTCAGCGTGCTGGGGTTTGTGTTAGCAAAACCGCTGGACTGGAGCTAACACTATGACTTTTAACGTATTAGCGTTAATCCTCAACCTCGACACCCACCGCGTGTTCATACACCAGTTGGCCGCCCAGCCAGCCTGCCAGGGCGATCAGCGCGGCGGTGACCAGCGAGACGGCCAACCCCCAGGGCAGAATGGCGCTGGGGTCGTTGAAGCGCAGCAGCCAGTTCAGCGACGCCAACGAGAGCATAACCACCGCGACAATAGCGTGGCTCCAGCCGGTAATCAGACGGCGAATGCGCGGCACGGTAACCAGATCGATAATCCCCGCCGTGCTGGCAATCCAGCCCCCAAATGCGCCGACACCGGCCAGCCACAAGCTGGCGCGCAGCCAGAAGGGATCGCCGCTCAGCAGGAAACCTATATCGCTTGCTACCAGCGCCATCAGAGCCGCGACGGGAAAGTGGATCATCACGGGATGAAGCGGATGGCCGGCGAGGGAGGCGCGGCTTTTAATCGAGCGTTGACGAGGTTTTGCCATGGTCACTTCCTGTGGGCAGAAAAAGTCATTCAAGGGATGAGCCTATGTATTCAACGCTTAACGCTGCAGAGGGTCAAATCGCTTGGCACACCGCTAGCGATGTTAGCCAGCCTATTGCTAGCCGGTTGCGCAGGGGATAAGTCTATTCTAGACCCGGCAGGTCAGGCCGCGCGAGACGTGGCGATGATCTGGTGGGTAATGCTGAGTTTTAGCACCGTGGTTTTAGTGCTGGTCACGGCTTTTTGGCTGTATACCTTCAAGCGCAAAGACGTAACGCGCACCCCTGCGGAGGAGCGAAAAATAGCCCGCCGCTGGATTATTGGCGGGGGCATTGTGCTGCCGGTGGCGAGTATTACCGCGCTACTAGCCTTCGGGGTGCCCACGGGACAGCGACTTTTAGCGTTGCCACTGGGAGAGCCGCCGGAGGTGATTGAAGTGATTGGCCATCAGTGGTGGTGGGAAGTGCGCTACCCAGGCGCGGAAGGAGGCGAGGTGGTGACCGCTAATCAGCTCATTATGCCTGCGGGAGAACCGGTCGATTTTCACGTTACCGGTGCGGACGTTATTCACGCCTTCTGGGTGCCTCGCCTGGGCGGGAAGATCGATATGATTCCTGGGCGGGTTAATAAGATCCGCTTGGAAGCGGATGAACCGGCGGTATTTGGCGCTCAGTGTGCCGAGTTTTGCGGTGCCCAGCATGCCCAAATGCAGCTCTATGTAGAAGCCGTCGAGCGCGACGAGTACGAGGCTTGGCTGGCTGATCGTCAAATTGACGAGCTATCGGCGCTAGCGGAAAACGACCAACAGCATGAACCGGCCAGGGAGGCCTTTATGACCCATTGCGCGAGCTGCCATCGGGTAGCGGGACTCTCCTCGGGTGGGGAGGGGCCGGATCTGTCTGATCTTGGCAGCCGGACAAGTCTGGGGGCGGGGATTATGGCCATGGAGGAGGGGGCGGTAACCCGCTGGCTACAGCACCATCAAGTTTTAAAGCCGGGCAACAAAATGCCGCCCCACGATGATGTTGAGACGGCCACCTTGGAGAGCCTGGGTGCTTGGCTGGAGACGCTCACCCCATGACCACTATCAACCGTGAAGCGACACCCGAAGGTGATAACATCAAAGGCCCCCATCAACTGCACAGTGACTTGCACGAGATATGGGGTAACCCGCGTGGCTTGAAAGCCCTCACCATTGTTAACCACACCACGCTCGGCCTACGGTTTATGGTCACCGGGATGGTGTTCTTCTTGGTTGGTGGCCTGTTGGCCATGCTGGTGCGCACCCAGTTGGCGCTGCCTGATCAAGACTTTATGTCGCCGGATATCTATAGCCAGGTCACCACCATGCATGGCACGGTGATGATGTTCCTGTTCGCCATCCCCATGCTGGAAGGGTTGGCGATTTATATGATCCCCAAGATGATCGGCGCCCGGGATCTGGTCTGCCCCCGGTTAACGTCGCTGGGCTACTGGTGCTATCTGTTTGGCGGCATTATTTTGTCGTTTAGTTTGGTGCTGGAGATGGCGCCGAATAGCGGCTGGTTTATGTATACCCCGCTGAGCGGTAGCGAATACTCACCGGGGTTGGGCTCGGATTTCTGGCTGCTGGGGATTACGTTTGTTGAGATCTCCGCGCTCTCTGCCGGGGTTGAACTGGTGGTTTCAATACTGCGTACCCGCACCCAGGGTATGGCGCTGCACAAAATGCCGCTATTTGCCTGGTATATCCTCGCCATGGCGCTGATGATCGTGGTGGGCTTCCCGCCGCTGATTCTGGGCAGTATTTTGCTGGAGCTTGAGCGCGCGGTGGGGATGCCGTTTTTTGAAGTGACCGGTGGTGGCGACCCAATTCTTTGGCAGCACCTCTTTTGGCTATTTGGCCATCCCGAGGTGTACATCATCTTTCTGCCGCAGCGGGCATAGTCTCCACGCTGATACCGGTGTTTGCTGGCCGTCCGATTGTTGGCTATGGCTGGGTGGTGTTTGCCATTGCCGTGACAGGCTTTATCAGTTTTGGGCTTTGGGTTCACCACATGTTTACTGTGGGCATCCCTCAACTGGCCCAGGCGTTCTTCTCCGCCGCCAGTATGCTGGTGGCGGTGCCCACGGCGATTCAGGTGTTTGTGTGGCTGGCCACGCTATGGCTGGGTAAGCCCAAGATGAAACTGCCGATGCTGTGGATCATGGGCTTTCTGATTATCTTTGTGTGTGGCGGCTTAACCGGGGTGATGCTGGCGCTGGTGCCGTTTAACTGGCAGGTGCACGACACTCACTTTGTCGTAGCGCATATGCACTATGTGTTGGTGGGCGGAATGTTCTTCCCCCTGATTGCCGGGCTCTACTACTGGCTGCCGCTGTTTTCAGGGCGGATGCCGTCTGAAACCCTGGGCAAATGGGGCTTTTGGCTTACCTTTTTGGGCTTTAACGGCACCTTCTTAATCATGCACTGGACAGGCCTGCTGGGTATGCCGCGGCGGGTTTACTCCTATGAAACGGGCATGGGTTGGGATATTTTCAACCTGCTCTCATCCATGAGTAGCTTTATTATGTCGGCGGGGATTGCCATGGTGCTGCTCGATTTTGCGCTGCATTTCCGTTTTGGCAAACCCGCTAAGCATAACCCCTGGAATGCTGACACTCTTGAGTGGGCTAACAGCATGCCGCCTAGCGCCTATAACTTTGTCAGCCTACCCAACGTCGAGACGCGTCATCCGCTCTGGGATAATCCCGACCTGCCCCGCACCATGGCTGAAGGACAGCATAGCCTGGCAGTGGCGACTCACGGCCGCCGGGAAATGTGGGGCAGCGACCCGATAACCGGCAAAGTGCGTGAAATCATTCACCTGCCAGGTAACTCATGGTGGCCGCTGTTTGCTGCCATGGCGCTGGCGGTCGTCTGTATTAGCCTGCTAACGCGCCTTTATCCCTTGGCGGGCATTGCGGTGATTATCGCTGGGCTATTTCTGCTGCGCTGGTCGTGGGAGAACGGGGCGCATCCAAAAGCCGCCCCGGATGCCGAGGTTGCTCCCGGCGATCCACCGCTGCACTCGCGTACCATGGATGGCCCAGGCCTATGGGCGATGTCGATCACGCTACTCGCTAATGGCTCGTTCTTCCTCTCCTATCTCTTTGGATGGTTCTATTTATGGACGGTATCGCCAGAGTGGCAGATGCCCGAGTCTTCACCGCTCTCCTTGCTGGGAATGATCCTTGCCGGGGCAGTGCTAACCGCGGGCACGGGAATTTTCGAAAACTTATTCGCGGTTTGCGCCAGGGTAAGGATGCGGGGCTGGCAGTGGGCATGTATGGCATCAGTGCCCTAGGCTTTGTGCAGGTAGCGATAACGCTGTGGGTGCTGCTGAGTGCAAACCTGGCGGTGACCGAGACCTCCCATGATGCAGTTATTATGGTTGGGTTGGCCTATGCGCTGCTACACGGTGGTTTAGGCGCCGTTCTTACCCTGCTTCAGGGCCTGCGGGTGGGTTATGGCTATGTCGGTGCCCATGCGCCTTTCGAGCCCGCCGTGGTTGCCCAGTGGTGGCGCTATAACCTGGTGACGTTCTGGATACTGGTGGGCGCGCTCGCGGTACTGCCACGCATAATAGGGAGCTAAGCTGATGACGACTGCGAATAACGTAATGCAGCGCCTACATCTCACCCATCCTTTGCATTTCGTTATTGGTTTAACGCTATGGTGTATCTGGTTTGTGGCGGTTTATGGTGGGCATGCGGTCGCCTGTGCTGTCGCGCCGCCTGCTCCCGAGCAAGGGGTTTTTAACCTAGTGAATGCCATGCTGCTTCTAGTCAGTATCCTGGCAGTTGCGTTACTGGCGGCGTTAACAGTGGGCTGTTGCCGGATGGCCAAGCGCCATGTCGGGCGGCTGCGCTTCAATGCTTCGGTGTCCGCTGGGCTGTATCTTTTCTCTACCTTGGGTGTTGTGTTTGCGGCAATGCCGATTATCGGCATTCCGCCTTGTCTGTGAGTGGCATGGCTGGCGCCAACGCGGAAAAGCTCTATACCCTCCACGGTATGTGGTGCACCAGTTGCGCCCTAGCCGTGGAGGGCTCGCTGAAGCGGCTTGAAGGGGTGCATGAGGTTAGCGTGCACTACCCAAGCGCAACGCTTTGCATCAGCGGCACGTCTGCCGCTACCCAGCTCTCGAATCTCGCTGCAAAGGTTAAACGTCTGGGCTACCGACTGACGGAGCTTGAGCCGGTGGCGGACGCCCATGCGCGTTTAGAAGAGGAGAGCCGCTACTTAACGCTTAGACTAATGGTCGGCTCGTTGTTCGGCATGTGGACGATGCTGGCTTCCCTACTGATCTATGCCGGTGCGCTGCCAAGCGAGCAGGTTGAGCAGGTAGTCGCTTGGGTTTCAGGGGCGTTTTCACTGCCCGTTGTGCTGTTTGCTGGCGTGCCGTTTTACCGGGCTGGGTGGCGCACGCTGCACGCCAAGCGCCCCGGTATGGATGTGCTTGTCAGCCTTGGTGTTATTGGCGCGGTGACAGTGTCGGTATGGCTGCTATGGCGCGGCTCTGCAGAGGTCTACTTTGATACGGCGGTAATGCTGATCGTGCTTTTACTCGTTGGGCGGCTGGTGGAAACGCTGTGTCGCCATCGGGGGTTAAAAGCATTGGATGCCCTGACGCTGCCGGACGTGAAGATCACTGCTTGGCAAGAGGAAGCCTGGATATCGCTGCCCGTAGATGACGTGAACACGGGAATGCGCGTTGAGCTAGCGCCCGGTGCGATGGTGGCTCTCGACGGCTCCCTTGAAGAGCCCGGCTGGATCGACACCGCCTCACTGACTGGAGAAAGCGTGCCGCGACATTTTCAAGCAGGGCAGACGATATACGCGGGCTGCCGTTATCTGGGTACCACGCCTATTGTTATGCAGGTCAGTGCAGGGGTAGGCCAGCGGCGGTTGGATCGGCTGTGTGATGAAATGCGCCGCTATCAGGCCAAAAAAGGTAAACTGCAGAAGCTCGCTGATCGTTTTGCCGCTTGGCTAAGCCCGCTAGCACTAGGGCTCGCGTTACTGACACTGCCCACAGCGCTGTTATTCGGGTTGGGTTGGGAGGATGCCTTAGTGCGCGCGCTTTCCGTCTTAGTTATGGCATGCCCCTGCGCCGTCGGGCTTGCAGTACCGCTGGCAAGCCTGGCAGGGAGCGGTCAGGCTATGCAGCAAGGGATTGCACTGCGCGACCCCGCCGCGTTTGAAACCCTGGCATGTATTCGCTCGGTCGCACTGGATAAAACCGGTACCCTGACCACCGGTAGCCACGCAGTGCTTCACTGGCAAGCGCGTGAGGGTGTTGATGAACATATGTTACAACGCAAGTTCAGCGCCGCCGTTGCGGGCAGCGAACACCCCTTAGCACAGGCGCTCGCTCGCTGGGCGAGTCACCCAGGCGATCGGCCACCTGAACAGTTCATAGAGGTCAACGAAGCGCCTGGGAAAGGGCGCCGCGTGCAGTTAAGTAGCGGCGAATGGCTGATGGTAGGCAGTGCCCATTGGTTGGCTAGCCAGGGCATTGAGCTGCCTGATCAAGCGGAGGACACAGCATTGGCCTTTGCTTCTCAAGTGGTGATAGCCGATGGGGCGGGTTGGCTCGCCACGCTCTATCTCACTGATCAACCGGTGGGCGACGCCGAGCCCAGCGTGAAACATCTGTTAGCGTCAGGGTATCTGGTGGCGATGATTAGCGGTGACCGGCAGGGCGCGGTGAGTTGGTTAGGCGAGCGCGTGGGGCTTCCCCGTGAAGCTTGTTATGGCCAGCGCTCGCCGGAAGCCAAAGCGCGTTTATTGCAGGGGCTACCATCGCCAACGCTTTACGTGGGGGATGGCTTAAACGATACCTTGAGCCTGGCCGCAGCAGATGTGGGTATCGCGCCACTGAGTGCCAGCGAGGCCGCCCGGGAGGGGGCTGCTGCCCAGCTTATGGCGCCAGGAATTGGCGGAGTAGTGAAACTGCTTGGCATTGCCCAACGCACCCGGCGCATCATGGCTCAAAACCTGTTCTTTTCGGCGCTCTATAATACTCTGGCGCTCGGTTTGGTGGTCGTGATGGCAATACCCCCGCTAATCGCGGTGCTCGCCATGGCAGCAAGCTCGCTGACGGTTACCCTTAATGCTGCACGGCTGGCCTGGGCAGAGTCAGGCGATGATACTTAAATGGTCGGATTAAATCGCTCTTATTACGAATAGCCTAGCGCCTGCTTTAGCCGTTTGGCGTGTGTGGTCACCCAGCGAGGATCAATCGCGCCCCAATTACGTATCTGGTAGCGGCCAATGTTGTGTCGCTCGCCGTCATCTTTGCTAAAGACACACTCGATATCCAACTCTGCCAGGGAAGCGATCGTATCCTGGGCGGTGCGCCGGGGCATACCGGTGGCCTCAATTAACGCAGGCACGCTGGCGACACCTTGTTCGATCAAATGGGCGACGTATAAACGGCGGTAAAAACTCGATTTCGTTTTGCTAAGCGCGGGCATTTGGCTTCCTTCGCAGCTAATGTATGCATCTGCCGCTTAGCTTAAATGAATAAATCCTGTTGCGCTCGTGGCGGGCGAAAATCCTGGGTATTCAAGCCCTGCTCGGTGCGACCCTGCAACTTCCACTGGCGGCTGGCGCGTGCAAAGCGCTGGGCGATTAAATCGGCAAATACCCCTTCACCGCGAAAGCGTTTACCAAACTTGGCATCGTACGCCTTACCACCCCGGCACTGGCGCATTAGGCTCATCACTTTAGCCGCCCGCTCTGGGTAGTGGGCTTCTAACCAGGCTTCAAATAGCGGCGCCACTTCATAGGGTAAGCGCAGCAGCATCCATGTGGCGGTGCGCGCCCCTGCGCGGCTGGCGGCTTCCAAAAGCTTTTCGATTTCATGATCAGTTAGCCCCGGAATCACCGGTGAAATTAGCGTACCCACGGGAATGCCCGCGGTATTCAGTTCACGAATTGCTCGCAAGCGTGCTTGAGGCGATGCCGCCCGTGGCTCTAATGTGCGTTTCAAGTTGGCATCCAGGCTGGTCAAGCTGACAAATACGCGTACCAGTCGGTGCTCGGCCATTTCCGCCAGGAGTTCTAAATCGCGCAGCACTAAGGTGCTTTTAGTTACCAGCGTTACCGGATGGCGGCACTCCAGCAGCAATTCAAGTAGGCGGCGGGTGGTTTGGTAGGTGGCTTCTAACGGCTGATAGCAGTCGGTGTTGCCGGATAGGTTAATAGGACGGCAGACGTAGTTGGGGTTGCAAAGCTCTTCGGTTAACCGCTCCACTAAACCGCTGCGGGCAATCAACTTGGTTTCAAAATCCAGCCCTGGCGATAAATCCCAGTAGGCGTGAGAGGGACGGGCGTAGCAGTAAACGCAACCGTGCTCACAGCCGCGATAGGGATTCAGCGAGCGGTCAAAAGGTAAATCCGGTGATTTGTTCCAGGAGAGCGCGCTTTTGCTTACCTCTTCGCGTATTTCGGTGGCAATGGATGTTGACGTTTCCTCTCGCCACCAGCCGTCGTCTTCTGCCTCGCTGTGGGTAGGCGAAAAGCGATTGTGCGGGTCGTAGGTTGCCCCGCGACCTTTATAGGTAGCTGACTGAAAAGGCGAGCCAAGAGATGCCATCTGTTCACCTCCTTGGGTGGTTTTATATACAGTAGTTGTGAAAAGGCAAGAAAGCAATAGCCCGTAAATTATGGAAGACGGCAGGTGGCTCCGATGAAGCTACCCAAGTCCCTATGACGGGGTTAATCTGATAAATGGGTTTGTGAACACAGCACCAGCGAGGAGACATCATGACGAAAGTGGTTATCGTGACGGGAGGAAGCCGGGGTATAGGCGCTGCGACTGCAAAACTGCTGGCGACTAAAGGCTATGCAGTGTGCGTCAACTATCTTGCGAACAGGGATCGCGCGAATAGCGTGGTTGATACCATTGTACGTAATGGTGGCCGAGCGTTTGCCCATCAAGCGGATGTTAGCAGTGAAGCTGACGTGATCCGCCTGTTTGATGCAGCAGAGGAGCGCTTTGGCGAGGTGACGCATTTGGTTAATAATGCAGGGATACTGTTTACTCAATCCAAGCTGGTGGACATCGACCTTGAGCGCTTCAACCAAGTGCTTAATAGCAACGTGGTCAGCTGTTTTCTTTGCTCCAGAGAAGCCGCCAGGCGCTTTCCTACAGGTAGTGCCATCGTTAATGTCTCATCGCTTGCCTCACAAACAGGCTCGCCCTTCGAATATGTTGACTACGCTGCATCAAAAGGTGCCATGGACACCTTAACCAAGGGGTTGTCACGTGAAGTGGCGGGTTCGGGGATTCGTGTTAACGCCGTTCGTCCCGGTTTTATCTACACTGATATGCATGCCGATAGTGGAGAACCTGGGCGGGTTGATCGTTTAGCTCCCCAAATTCCTATGCAGCGTGGCGGTAGCGCTGAAGAAGTGGCTAATACCATCGCTTGGCTGCTGTCGGACGAAGCTTCTTATGTAACGGGATCATTTATTGATGTGGCAGGCGGGCGGTAATACTGCTCTTCGCCCAGATTCCAACGTTCTAAATGGATGCTGCTTTTGATAAGGAAAGGTCTTAACGCATGACACTTCAACTACACTTCGAACAGTTGGCCACTTATAACCAGTGGATGAACGCTAAACTCTATGATGCCGCCGGTAAGCTGGGCGCCTCTGAACTGACTGAAGAGCGTGGCGCCTTCTTCGGCTCGATTTTTGGCACACTGAATCACATCGCGGTAGCTGACACTATTTGGCTCAAACGGTTTGCCACACATGCCTCCTCTTCCGCAAGAACACTTGAGGTAATGGTGGCACTACCTGCGCCAAAGCGCCTTGATCAGTCTCTCTTTGATGACTTGGAGGGGTTGAAAGCGCATCGCCAATGGCTAGATACCGTGATTATTAACTGGGTAGCGGCGCTGACAGACGACGATTTGAGTACCACGCTGAGTTATCACAATACAAAAGGAGTGGCCTCAAAACGGCGCTACTCAAGCCTGATCGTTCATTTCTTCAATCACCAAACTCACCACCGGGGGCAGGCATCTACTTTATTCTCCCAAGCCGGTGTAGATATTGGCGTCACCGATCTGCTGGCGCTGATTCCGGAGGAGACTTCAATATGATGTTTAACCACTTTTATGGTAGGAAACGGTAAAGAGAGAAAGCCCAGACGTATTAGATATATGTATACTGAAGAGTCTTGATAGCGGTGACTTACATTGAAAGGTGTCACATTACTTACAATAGCTGCGAACACTAGATGATCAAGCTGGAAAAACTTAATGTATCGGAAATCACCGAGGTGCGCAGTATCGCAGTGCACGATGATCAGGTGAAGTTTGTGGGCACCGCTAAGGAGTTTCTCGCTGATAAAAACGAGGCGACGCACCTGCATGTGATTAAGCACGATGACCAAGTGATTGGATGCTTTAAAATCGATATAGCCTACGCTGAGAGCTATGATTTTTGTACGGCAGGCAGCATAGGCTTACGCACGTTTCTTATTGACGCCAAGCAGCAGGGTAGAGGGTTTGGAACGTTGGCGGTAAAAGCGCTGTTTCCCTACCTAAAAGAAAACTATGCGAATTACCCCCGAATCTACCTGACGGTGAACGCCAAGAACCCAGCGGCATACACCTGTTACCAAAAGGCGGGCTTTCATAAGACAGGTGAGCAGTACCTGGGTGGGGCCGCGGGGCCTCAACACATTATGTGTTGGGACATCCAATGATCTAACCATTCACTTCTAGCGATATACTGACTTAGTTGACTGAATAAGAGACACGGCCCCATGGCAACAGCACATGATAAACAGTGGAACATGAAGCCTAATGTTCGCTTGGCTAGGCAACTGGCGGTGCGGGATGTGCCTGCTTTGGTATACGACGCGGTGAACCTGGAAGGGGTAGCTATGACGCTGCCGGAGGTTCAGACGATCCTGGAGGGTATAACCGTTGGCGGCCATAAAATCAGTGATCAGAATATGGCGATCAACCAGGCAAAAGCTTGGGAGCATATATTCACGCTAGTCGATAAAGGCCAATTTCGCTTTGATAAGCACACCGCCCTAGACATCCATGCCATTGCAGGCAAGGAAGAGGCCTTGGAGTGGGGCAAATTTCGTTCTGGTTATGTAACGATCGCAGGTTCTGACTATGAGCCGCCCGCGCCTGACGAGCTTGATGCTAGATGGCAAGAGGTTCAGCGGCAGGTAGAGAGAGAAGAGGATAGTTACGATCAAGCCATCACTGCTTTTCTTCAGATGGCTAGGGCACAATTCTTTTGGGACGTTAATAAGCGCACCGGCCGATTTATGATGAACGGCATTTTGCTGGCATATGGATTCCCGATTATTAATGTGCCGGCCAAGCGCCAGCAAGAGTTCAATACCTTGATGATGGATTTTTACTCATCGAATGATATGGCGCCTATGAATGCGTTTCTACGCAGCTGCCTAGAGCCGAAAATCATCAAAAATTTTAAGTTCGACTTGCCAATTGGTTAATAAGTGGAATGGTGCACATAATAAAAAGCGCCTTGGTTCTCTCAAACCAAGGCGTTCGTTTTTCTACCGTTTACCGACCTAGCCTAACGCTTCTTCTTGACAGGCTTCTTATCGGCACTCCCTGAGGCGCTCTCTTTCTCGCCGCTGCTGCCATTGGGGAAGTGGGCGCGCACCAGTTCCAGCAGGCCTTGAGTGGAGGCGTCGAAATCGGCGGCGTTGGTGTCGATGCGTTCGCTGATTTCACCGGCGATGCGCTTGCCAAGCTGCACACCCCACTGGTCAAAGGAGTTGATGTTCCAGATGACGCCTTGGACAAACACCTTGTGCTCATAGAGCGCGATTAGTGCCCCCAGATTTTTCGGCGTTAGCTCGTCCAGTAGCAGGGTGCTGGAAGGGCGGTTGCCGGGGCAGCTGTAGGGGTCGTGCTGGCTGAGCTCTTTGCTGTCTCCCTGGCTGCCTTCCATAAAGGCGTTGGCTTGGGCGAGCATATTGGTCAGCAGGGCGAAGTGGTGGTCTTCCACGCCAGGCTCGGGCTTGAGCGAGGCGATAAAGTCGATGGGTACGTAGCGGGTGCCCTGATGCAGCAACTGGAAGAAGGCGTGCTGGCCGTTGGAGCCGGTTTGGCCCCACACAATCGGGCCGGTTTTATAGTTCACCGGGTGGCCGAAAATATCCACCGATTTGCCGTTAGACTCCATATCCAGCTGCTGCAGGAAAGAGGGCAGTTGGTTCAGCGCCTGGTCGTAGGGCACGATGGCTTGAGTTTCGGCACCAATAAAGTTGATGTACCAAATACCAATCAGCGCCATCAGCACCGGCATGTTTTGCGAGAAGGGCGCGTTAATGAAATGGTTATCCATCTCATGAGCGCCTTCCAGCAGCTCGATAAAGCCTTCGAAACCGATCGAAAGCGCAATCGGCAGCCCGATGGACGACCACATGGAGTAGCGCCCGCCCACCCAGGCCCAGAACTCGAAAACGTTTTCTTCACGAATGCCGAACTCCATGGCCGCTTTGCGGTTGGTCGATGCAGCAATAAAGTGTGCGCCCACGTCGGCGTCTTCCCCGGCATTCTCCAGAAACCAGCGCCGCGCAGTTTTAGCGTTGAGCAGCGTCTCTTGGGTAGAGAAGGTCTTAGTGGAAACGATAAACAGCGTAGTGGCAGGGTCTAGGCGCGAAAGCACTTTCTGTATATGGGTGCCGTCCACGTTGGAAACGAAGTGGAAGTGCAGCTCCGGGTGGCGGTATTTTAACAGGGCGCGCACCGCCATGTTGGGGCCAAGATCCGAGCCGCCAATACCGATATTGACCACGTCTTTAATGCGTTTGCCGCTGTAGCCTTTCCATTCACCGCTGCGCACCGCCTCGGAGAACAGCTTGATCTGCTCACGAGTGCGGGTGATCTCTGGCATCACGTCTTCACCATCTACATACACTGGCTCATCGCCTAAGTGACGCAGAGCCGTATGCAGTACCGGGCGGTTTTCCGTAACGTTGATAATATCCCCGGAGAACATCTGTGCCCGGCGCTGTACCAGGGCGGAGTGGTCGGCTAGCTCAATCAGCTTGGTAAGCACTTCATCGGAGACGTGGTGCTTGGAGTAGTCAAGAAACAGACCACCCACCCGTAAACTCATTTTCTCAAAGCGCTGCGGGTCATTGGTGAAATAGTCACGAATGCGGTCGTTGGCGGTTTTGTCGCGCAGGCGGTCAAGCGCCTGCCAGGTAACACTACGGGTGAGCTGAAACATAGGGCGATCCGTTTGTTATAGATGAATTAGGTGATCAAAATCGAAAAAGTAGGCTATGTAAAAATACTACATAAAAAATGACAAAGAGTAGAGGGTATAGGTGCTGTGAACAGAGATTAAATGCGTAAAGCGACGTATTTAAGAGAGCAGGCATGTTCGCCTGCCCTTCACTAATGGCTTAAAGCTTAAGTAGCGACGGCGACTTGTGCCGCGCCGCGCTTGATAAACGCATAGCTTAAACCCGTCACCAACGAGCCAGCTACAATCGCGCCAAGGTAGAGCAGTACCGGGGTAATGGCGTTGGGAATCAGCAGTACGAAGATGCCACCATGGGGCGCCATCAATTTGGCACCCACCAGCATAGAGAGCGCGCCGGTTAGCGCCCCACCAGCGATACAAGCCGGAATGACTCGCAGCGGGTCTTTGGCCGCGAAGGGGATCGCGCCTTCACTGATAAAGCAGAGGCCTAGTACAAAAGATGCTTTGCCTGCTTCGCGTTCCGGCGCAGAGAACTTGTTGCGCGCGACAAAGCTGGCAATCCCCATACCAATGGCAGGCACCATACCCGCGGCCATAATCGCCGCCATAGGGCCGTAGGTTTCAGAGGCCAGCAAGCCCACGCCAAAGGTGTACGCGGCCTTGTTGACCGGGCCGCCCAGGTCAAAGCACATCATCGCGCCCAGCAGAATGCCTAATAGCACCGCGTTGGTAGAGCCCATGGATTCCAGGAAGCTGGTCAGGGCACTAAGCAGTGCCGCAACGGGTTCGCCAATCACGTAGATCATGGTCAAGCCGGTAACCAAGCTAGCGACCAGCGGAATAATCAGAATCGGTTTGAGTGACTCAACGCTAGAGGGCAGTTTGACGTAGCGTGTCACCGCCAGCGCCACGTAGCCCGCCAGGAAACCGGCCAAAATACCGCCGATAAAGCCGGAGCCGATATTGGCTGCCAGCATGCCGCCAATCATACCCGGCGCGATGCCGGGGCGATCGGCGATGGAGTAGGCGATGTAGCCGGCCAGCACGGGAATCATCAGCGCAAAGGCGGTGCCGCCGCCGATCTGCATCAGCGCGGCGGCCAGGGTGCCTTCCTGCTCAAAGGCTTCAATGCCGAACACAAAGGAGAGTGCAATCAGCAGGCCGCCCGCCACCACCATCGGCAGCATAAAGGAAACACCGGTGAGCAGGTGCTTATAAATGCCTTTCTCTTTGACGCTCTTATTAGCGCTGCCCGCACTGCTGCTGCCACTCTCTATGGCGGCCTCGCTGAGCGCAGCTTCAAGGGTGGGGCGCGGCTTTTTCAGCGCGTTGCCCGTCGAGGTGCGGTAGATGCGCTTGCCGGCAAACCGCGTAGGGTCAACGTCGATATCGCAGGCCAGCACGACCACGTCGGCGTCGGCGATCTCGTCTTCGGTCAATTTATCTTGTGCACCCACCGAGCCTTGGGTTTCCACGCGAATGGCATGGCCCATGGCTTTGCCTGCCTCTGCTAGTGCTTCGGCGGCCATAAACGTATGCGCCACGCCGGTGGGGCAGGCGGTGACGGCAACGATTTTCTTGCCACCCGCGCTGCTTGCAGCGGTAGATGTGCTAGAGGCGGCAGGCGCGCTATAAATCGGCGCTTCACGCTTAGCCTGGGCTAGAAAAGCGCTGGGGTCGGGGAGTGCACTGGCAATCGGCGCTTGGAATAGCCGCTTACCTTCAAAGCGCTCTGGGGCAGGCACGTGATCGGCGGCGACCACGATCAAATCGGCATTGGCAATCTGCTCGGCAGTAGCGGCCTGGAGCGGCGCGACTTCGCCGTGCATTTCCACATGTGCCGACCAGCCTTGGCGCTGGGCGGCTTGTTCCAGGCGCTTGGCCGCGAGGAAGGTGGTCGCCATGCCGCTGGGGCAGGCGGTAATCAGAATAATATTCATAGCGTGGCTCCCTCGGTGATGGTGTCGTCAAGACGCCGTATCCGGGTGTGTTGTTGGAGTGAATCGAAATCGGCAGCGTGGGGGGTGCCCACGCCAACGTGGCGCACGGCCTCGGCCGAGAGCGCGGTAGCAAAGCGCAGCGTCTGTTCAGCGTCTTGCTGGTTAAGCAAGCCGTGGAGCATACCCGCAACAAAGGTATCGCCAGCGCAAACGGTATTCGTCGCGGTAACCTTAGGAGGTGTGGCGTGCCAGGCACCTTGAGCGTTAACCCACAAGACCCCTTCGGCACCCGCTGAAATCAGCGCATTGGCGATGCCGCTTTCATGCAAGCGCTTAGCAGCTTTCAAACGTGCATCGGAAGATGCCATGTCTTCGCCCGCCCACTCGGCCAGTTCATTTTCATTGGGCTTCACCCCTGCAGGGTGGGCCGCTATGGCCGCATTGAGTGCCGGGCCGCTGGTGTCCACCCACAAAGGCACGCCGCTGGCGTTTAAGTGGCTTAACAGCGCGCTAAAATCGTCCACGGAAAGCCCTGGGGGCAGGCTGCCCGCGACGACGACGGCTTGCGGTGGCATCGCGCTGGCAAGCTCGCCATCCAACGTGTCGATCAGCGCCTGCAAATGCTTGGCGTCAATGGGCATGCCGGGGCCGTTAATATCGGTAACTCGGCCGCTCTGTTCCGCAATTTTGGCGTTAATGCGGGTTTCCCCCGGTACGCGCACAAAGGCATCGGCTAAGGCATGCTTGGCAAAGGCCAATTGAAAGGGAGCATCGTTATCGCTACCTAAAAAACCGCTAACAGTGACGTCGTGGCCAAGGCCCGCCAATACGCGGGCAACGTTAACGCCTTTGCCCGCCGCTTCTAACTGCGCCCAGGTGGGGCGGTTGACACTGCCCAACACCAGTGCATCGAGGTTAAACGCCAAATCCAGCGCCGGATTCAGAGTAATGCACAGCACGCGGGCCATTAGCGCGCCTCCAGCGCATCGCGCACTTCATTGCTGGTCGCTTGGGAAAGCGCCAACTGAGCGCTGGCCTGGGCATCCGCAAAATCAAATTCGCGCAGGCGGGCCTTGACCAGCGGCACCTGTCGTGCGCTAACAGAAAGTTCGTCCACACCAAGTCCGACCAGCACTGGAATGGCTGCGGCATCCGAGGCCAGCTCGCCGCACACGCCCACCCATTTGCCCTGGGTATGAGCAGCCGCCACGGTCATTTGAATCAAACGCAGCACTGCGGGGTGCAAACCATCGGCTTGGGCAGAGAGTTCCGGGTGGCCACGGTCAATCGCCAGGGTGTACTGCGTCAAATCGTTGGTGCCTACCGAGAAGAAGTCCACCTCGGCAGCTAAGCTGGGCGCCAGCAGCGCGCTTGAGGGTATTTCTATCATTACCCCCAACTGCACATCGGTGGCGCGCTGGGAAGCAGGGATCTCTTGGAGTAGGCGGTCGTAGATGATTTTGACTACGCGGAATTCGGCGATATCTTTGACCATCGGCAGCATGATACGCAGAGGGCTGTCTTTGCCTGCCATCAACAGCGCGCGCAATTGGGTCTCGAGCACTTCGGGTTGTGTCAGCGCTAAGCGAATACCGCGTAGCCCCAGGAAAGGGTTGTCTTCTTGGGGTACCGGCCAGTAGGGCAGTGGCTTATCACCGCCGACATCTAATGTGCGCGCGACCAGCGGGCGGCCATCGAGTGCGTCAATTGCCTGACGATACTCGCCGATCTGAGTGGCTAAATCCGGGGCGCTGGCGTGGGCCATAAACAGGAATTCGGTACGCAGCAGACCAACGGCTTCAGCCCCGCGCTCCACCGCATCAGCGGCGTGGGCAGTGTTGCCCAGGTTGGCGGCGACTTCCACACGGTGGCCGTCGCGGGTTTGGGCAACTTCAAAGCGGCTCTCCCAGGCATCGGCTTCGCGTTGCTGGAGGTCGAGCAACTGCTGCTCGGCGCGCTGCAGGCGCTCCTCTGAAGGCTGCGGTGTGACACGGCCACGCTCGCCATCCAGAATCATCATGCTTCCGTTTTGCAGTGCCATCACCGCTTGCCCGGCGCCCACCACGGCGGGAATGCCCAGGGCGCGGGCCAGAATAGCGCTGTGCGCCGTAGCGCCTCCGCGAACGGTGAGCAGGCCGCGTACCCGGGAAGTGTCCAGACGGGCCACATCGGAAGGGCCGATATCATCCATCACCAAAATATAAGGGTGATCCGGCGGTTCGGGGAGCGTCACATCGCAGAGTACCCCCAGCACCCGCCGACCTACGTCACGCAGGTCGGCGGCGCGTTCGGCGAGCAGGCGATCGGCGAGCATCTCCTGGGCGTGGGCCGCGGTTTCAATCGCTTCCCACCAGCCTGCTTCCGCCGAGCGTCCTTCACGAATGGCATCAACTGCCGCGTGATGGAGCTCCGGGTCGTCAAGCATCTCTTCATGCATGGAGAGAATGTCGGCGACTTCACCACCGGGTGCCTTACGCACCAATGTTTCCAGTTGGGCAGCGCCCTCTTCCAGCGCACTGTTTAAGCGGCTGATTTCGTGTTCAGCGTCATTGGCATGCTCGGGGTAGTCGAACTGCATCGGACGAATAACAAACACCGGCGCAATGGCCAAGCCCGGTGAAGCGGCCACCCCAGCGTGGGGCGTATCGGCTGCCAGGGGCTCGACGCTTTGTTGAGCGCTGGTCGCTTGCTGCGCGCCATTAAAGCCGCCGTCAAAGGGCATGACTTTCTCTCCCAGCCCCGATTCGACGGCATCAGCGACGGCCTCTAGCGCTGCGCTTGCCTGCTCGCCCTCGGCTGAAAGCACCAGCCATTGACCGCGGCGGGCGCCCAGGCCGATCACTTTGGTCAGGCTGGCGGCGGAAACCGGAGTAGCGCTGCCTTCTTCCAATCGTGCCAGGATCGGCATGGCCTGGGCACGGGCAACTTGTACCAGCTGTTTTGCGGGGCGGGCGTGCAGGCCGTGGGGGTTAAGCACCCGAACCCGGCGGGTCTGGGTGCTGGCGGTTTCACCCGCCAGAGTGGCCAGCAGCTGGGCGCTGGTTTTGCCCACTAACCGTTGGCTTTCTCCATTCTCTAACACCGCCATCAGTTGCTCTAGCAGTGGGCGGTGGGCATCGCCATGGGCGGCCAGGCAGAACAGCGCATGCACCGGATGGCCCGAGCTTTCAAGGCTTTGTTCCGCTGGCGTGGCGACCCCAAGCGCGGGTTGGTTAACGCCCTGGGCGCTGCTGGCCAGCCAAATGCCTTTGCCAAGCCAGGTTGGCTGCTCTGCGGCAACGGCGGTAATAAAGCTGTTATCGACACAGCCACTTTGGCGTAACCGAGCAGCCGCCGCCAGGGCGAGTTCTTGTGTGTCGCGGGCGGGAAAGTTGACGCACAGGGTGTCGGCATCCAGGCGCGGCTCCAATGCCGGCTTGGAAAGTAGCCGAGCGACATCAGCCGCAGAGCTGGCGTTAGCCAACTGCCCAGCAACCCCTTCGCGATCCAGCACATGGGTGAGCTGGCGCAGAATATCCAGGTGCTCATCGTTTTGAGCGGCAATGGTCACCAGCACATGCACCTGCTGGCCGTCGTGCCACTCGACCCCGTGGGGAAACTGCAACACGCGCACGCCCGTTTGCTTTACATACTGGCGGCTTTCCGGCGTACCGTGGGGGATTGCAATGGCGTTGCCTAGGAATGTGGATGATTGCGCCTCCCGGGCGTGTAGGCCGTCGCGGTACTCGGCCTCAACCAATCCGGCGTCTACCAGCGCCTCGGCGGCACTGTCCAGCGCGGTTTGCCAGTTGCCAGCGTTGCGGCCTAGCAAGATGTCATCGGGGCCGAGTGTCAACATAGTATTCTCCTGTAAACGCGCACTGTCGGCATACTAATGGGGCAGCGTCGACGCAGCGTCGTGTACATAAAGTGATCGTCGTTAAATGATCATGGTAATGGCGTTGATGCCAATGAGATGAACCGTGCCGTTTCAGTCGGTTTATCCTTGCCATTAAATCTGGGTATGGTGCTTTTAAAGCTGAGCATAGTGCTATGCTGAATCGATTCACTGAATGACACAAGGTTTGGGCTTTTAGACTTTGGTCTGGTAGGCGCTAACTTGCTGATAAACTGCTTGGTTACATTAAGGGAGACCCCAATGACACTTGCCGATATTGCCCGGCTAGCCGGCGTCTCGCGCACGACCGCTAGCTACGTGATTAATGGTCAGGCCGAGCAGCGGCGTATCAGTGCAGCGACGATTGAAAAAGTGATGGCGGTGGTACGTCAACACCGCTATCACATTGACCCCCAGGCCGCGGCGCTACGCCGGGGCGCCAGCCGCCTGCTGGGGCTGATCGTGCCGGATCTGGAGAACATCAGTTATGCCCGGCTCGCCAAGCGTCTGGAGCGGGGCGCACGGGAGCAGGGTTACCAGCTGCTAATCGTAAGCTCGGATGACTGCGCAGAGAGTGAACGAACACTTGCGTTGGCGCTGCGTGCCCAGCGCTGTGAGGTGTTGATCACCGCTAGCTGCCTGCCCAGCGACGACACTTTTTATGCTGATCTGGTAGACGAGGGCTGGTGCGTGGTGGGCATGGATCGTGGCCTTAATCCGGCGCGCTTTGCCAGTGTGGTGAGTAACGATCAGGAGGCGGCGGAGACGTTGACGCGCTCGGTGATCCGCACAGCAACCAAGCGCGTTGCCTGGCTAGAGGCGATGCCAGATCTGTCGGTTAGCTGTGAGCGGCGGGCGGGCTTTCAGGCAGCGCTTAAAGGCACTGCTATAGCGCCGCTCTATCTAACTGGGTCACACTATGAGCGCAGCGAAGGGGCGCGTTTGGCGGTTCAACTGCTGGATGAGCAGGGCGGTGCCGATGCGCTGGTGACTGCGTCTTACACACTGCTTGAAGGCGTTTTTGATGTGTTCTTGGAGCGTGGCGGCCTACCGGACAATATTCGCCTGGCCACTTTTGGCGACCACCGGCTGCTGGATTTTCTTCCTCAGCCGGTGAACTCGGCGCTACAGGATTATGACCGCATTGCCGAGTTAACATTGCGCTGTGCTCTGGCCGCCATGAGCGGCCGCTATGAGAGTGGACTACAGGTGGTAGCGCGCCACCTGCACCGGCGTTAAACCGTGCGTGCCTGGGCCCAGGCGGCTGCATCCGGTATCGACATGTCGTAGCTCTCGCTCAAGTAGGGCGAGGAGAGCAGGAAGTCGGCGCTCGCCGCATTGCAGGCGACCGGTACATTCCAAAGTGCTGCTAAACGCAGCAGCGCTTTGACATCCGGGTCGTGGGGCTGAGGCGAGAAGGGATCCCAAAAGAAGATCAGCACATCCAGCCGCTGCTCCGCAATGCGTGCGCCAATCTGCTGGTCGCCGCCCAGGGGGCCGCTCATTAGACCCTCGACTTCTAACCCTAACGCGGTCGTAAGCCGCTCAGATGTGGTGCCCGTGCCAATCAGTTCGTGCTGGCTCAGCGTATCCTTCCAGCGGGTTGCCCACGCCAGCATCTCAGTTTTTTGCCATCATGGGCAATCAGCGCAATACGCTTGCGCGCTTGCAGCGTACGTATGGCTTGGCGGGGCGGTTGCGCGTCACTCATTTGGTCACTTCCCTCATGGTTCTCATGCCTTACGGCCGTGTGCCGAATGGCTTTTTTTATTAAGCTTGCTACCGAGGTTAGCCGATTACTCGCTTTCCAGGGCAAGGATTTTCATCGTATTGGTGCCCCCATGGGCATTCATATGGTCACCACGTGTCAAAATGACATGTTCGCCTGGGTGAATAAATCCCTGCGCCTGCAAGCATTTCAGCGCCTCTTGATTAAGGTTGCCCGGATCCATATCGGTGGTGTCGAAAGGAATCGAAACCACGCCACGGTAGAGCGCCATGCGCCGCTGGGCGATAGGGCTGTGGGCCAGGCCTACGATAGGCAGGCCGGAACGAATGCGCGACGCAATCAGTGGTGTATAGCCGGTGGAGGTCATACAGGCGATGGCGCTAACGCCGGATAAGTGGTTGGCTGCGTACATTGCCGACAGCGCGATGGTTTCATCGATGCGCTCAAAGCCTTCATGTATACGGTGGCCTGACTCCTGGGCAAGACGCTCGCGCTCGGCACCCAGGCAAACACGGTTCATCGCTTCGATAGTCTCTACTGGGTAATCGCCCGCCGCGGTTTCCGCTGAGAGCATCACCGCATCGGTGGCGTCGAGCACCGCGTTGGCGACGTCGAACACTTCAGCGCGAGTGGGCAGCGGTGACGCGATCATCGACTCCATCATTTGCGTGGCGGTAATCACCGCACGGTTCAATGATCGGGCGTGCTTGATGATGCGCTTTTGAGTGCCGATTAACGCGGCGTCGCCAATTTCAACCCCCAGGTCACCCCTGGCTACCATGACTGCCTCAGAGGCTTCAATGATGCCGTCCAGCGTGGCGTCGTCGGCAACCGCTTCGGCGCGCTCGAGCTTAGCCACCAGGCCAATCTCTTTACCGGCTTCGCCAAGCAGTTCGCGGGCTTCCTGCATATCCGCGGCGCTACGCGGGAAGGAGACGGCCAAGTAGTCAACGCCAATCTCAATAGCGGTTTTTAGGTCGGCCTTATCTTTCTCAGTAAGGGCAGGCGCTGAAAGTCCGCCGCCCTGTTTGTTAATGCCCTTGTTGTTGGAGAGCTTGCCACCCACGTGAACGCGGGTATGTACTTCCTGTCCAATCACTCGTGTGACATCGAGTACCAAACGGCCATCGTCCAGCAGTAGTCGATCGCCTTCTACGACATCATCCGGGAGGGTTTGGTAATCACATCCGACCCGCTCTGCAGTGCCACTGTTGGAATCCAACGCCATGTCCAAAACGAATGGCTGGCCGACATTGAGTTTGACGGCACCTTCAACAAAGCGGGCAATACGAATTTTCGGCCCCTGTAGATCGCCCAGTGCGGCGACGCTGCGGCCCAGGCGCTCGGCAATCTCGCGGACTTCGCCCAAGCGACGACGATGATCTTCCGCCGAGCCGTGGGAGAAGTTTAGCCGCACCACATCCACACCGGCTTTGAGCATCGCTTCCAGTACGCCGGGCCGATCACTGGCGGGTCCAAGGGTGGCGACGATCTTGGTGCGTCTCAAGGGTGTATGAGGGCCTGAGGGCGTATAAGGAAGGGAGGAAGTAGACGTCTGGGCCGTTGTGTTCGAAGTCGCATTCGTCATGGGCGCTCTCCTTGAGTAGAGGTATTGTTGGCAATTTAGTATTGGACTACGATAGCGTTTATATAGTAATTTTACTACATATTGGATATTTACTAGCCTTTTGGGGCGGTTAACACGCTATTTATCGGCCTCATGACGCTTAAATACGTATTTTTAGTAATTTTTTTACTAAAGATGCCACTCATTATTATTGGTTAATTGAGGAGCTATCATGACAATAAGAGTTGCGATTAACGGATTTGGCCGCATTGGCCGCAACGTACTGCGCGCCCTTTACGAAAACAGCTACCGTGACCGCGTACAGGTCGTCGCCATTAACGATCTCGGTGACCCCTCGCTAAACTCCCACCTACTGCGTCACGACACCGTACATGGCCACTTCCCTTTTAAGGTAGAACACGACGCCGAGAGCATCACGGTAGATGGTGATCGTATCGCTATTTCCTCAGAGCGCGACCCAGCGAAACTGCCGTGGGCATCGATGAATATTGATCTGGTGATGGAGTGCACTGGGTTATTCACCAAGCGCGAGGCGGCGGCCAAGCATATCGAAGCGGGTGCCAAGCGCGTGCTGATTTCCGCCCCCAGCCCCGACGCCGATGCAACGATTGTGTATGGCGTGAACGACCAAGTGCTGACCGCAGAGCACACGGTGGTGTCTAACGCTTCCTGCACCACCAACTGCTTAGCGCCGGTGGCCAAAGCGCTGAACGATGCCGTTGGTATCGAAAACGGTTTGATGACCACGGTGCACGCTTACACCAACGATCAGAATCTGTCGGATGTTTACCACTCTGACCCCTACCGGGCGCGTAGCGCGACACACTCAATGATCCCGACCAAAACTGGCGCTGCTGCAGCGGTGGGCTTGGTGCTGCCAGAGCTGGCGGGTAAGTTTGACGGCTTGGCCGTTCGCGTGCCGGTGATCAACGTTTCGCTGGTGGATCTCACTTTCACCGCTGGCCGCGATACCAGCAAAGAAGAGATCAACGCCATCGTTGAAAAGGCCGCGGCTAACTCGCCGGTATTGGCCGTTAACGCTGAGCCACTGGTCTCTATCGACTTTAACCACGACGCCAACTCGTCAACCTTTGATGCCAATCACACCCGCGTGAATGGCCGTCTGGTTAAAATCATGGCCTGGTACGACAACGAGTGGGGCTTCTCTAACCGCATGTTGGATACCGCGCTTGCCATGCAGGCGACTGCCAAGTAAACCCCACCTAAGGGCAGGTATCGCCCAGCAGTAACTCCGTTTGAAGGAGCTGCTGGGCGAGGGGGACGCGGCCAAGAATCATCTGCGCCGCGACCCTCCCTTTGCCCACGCTGTCCTGGCGCACCGTGGTTAAGCGCGGTGCCCGGTACTGCCCCTCGGCAATACCGTCAAAGCCAGTAATGCGCAGCTCTTCCGGTACACGAATACCGCGCTGTTCGGCGAGCGTTAGCGCCGTGAGCGCAATGCGGTCAGACATGCACAGCAGCAGGTCTGGCCGTTGTTCTGTGGGCTGGTCGAGAATCTCGGCAATCACCGGCGAGCAGACCTCAAAGGTATTCTCCTCGATATTCCATAGCGGCACTTGCTCCACATCGATGCCTTGCTCACTCAGCGCGCTATGAAAGCCTTCCAGGCGGGCGCGGCTGATGGTGCTGGTGTTGGGCAGCAGGGTGTGTTCAGACGTCACACGGCCGTTGCAGGCCTCTTTGGTTAAGCGCAGGTTGATAATCGCCGGGCGCTTGGGGGGATGGCTTAACGCATGCTGGGCAATTTTATAGCTGGCGGCGGTATCATCGATATGCACCGTCGGGCAGCCTTCAATATCAAAATCAACGGACACCAAGCTACGCTGGGCAGGCAGTTCATCTAGCAGTTTATTGTTGGGCATTAGCCCATAGACGATAAAGCCATCGGCGATATTGGCCGATCCCGGCGGCTGTGAGGCGTGGCCGCGGCCCGGCAAGAGCAGCAGTGTATGGCCGTGGGCATCGAGAACTTCGGCGACCCCGGAAAGGAACTCACTGGCCACGGCGTCGTTCAAACTGTAGGTCAGGCTTTCGGCAAGAATCACCGCAATGATCCGCGAGCGGCCCGTGCGCAGACTGCGCGCTTTGGCGTCAGGGCCGCTGTACCCGAGCCGTTTGGCCTGCTTAAGTATCCGCTCGCGCAGGGCTGGTGAGAGCTGATCCGGGCGGTTAAAGGCGTTGGAAATCGTCGCAGTGGAGACATTGAGTTCCTGCGCAAGATCCTTGAGTGTCATTCGGCGCTGATCAGTCACGGTACTTCCCTTACAGGCTTTTTTAATAATTGAAGACTTCGCTATTCAAAAGGCGCGCGTAATAAAATCGACCCGCTGGGTGTTGCCATTTCCCATGATAAGCGAAGGGGAGGTTAGGCACACACAGAGGGTCGCTGATCCGATCTCTTGAGCATCCGTGTGATTAAGCCGCTGCCTGCTGTTCAGCTAACGTTAGCGCTGTACCGCTCTCGTCAAACAAGTGCACTTTTTCCCAATCCGCTGCCAGCGACACCTGTTGGCCCTCCTGCCACTGGCTGGGCGCTTCGCTGCGATGGATCAGCAGCGTGTCGCCCTGTTTGGGCTCAAGGTAGACGTAAACCTCGTTGCCCAAATACTCGACATTGACGATATCAAAGCAGTTCTCATTGGTAGGTGCCGCCAAGCATAGATGCTCTGGGCGAATACCGAGCGTCAGCGCTTCACCGCTTTGCCGTTGCTGGGCATCCTGGGGAAGGGCGAGCTCACCAAGTCCTTTGGCCTGCACGCGGCAGCCGTTGGCGTCGCCAGCGAGTAGCTCAGCGGGCATAAAGTTCATGGTGGGTGAGCCAATAAAGCCCGCTACAAATTTCGTTGCCGGACGCTGATAAAGCTCGTGGGGGCTACCGACCTGTTCCACATGGCCGCCATTGAGCACCACGATCTTATCCGCCAGGGTCATGGCTTCGACCTGATCGTGGGTCACGTAGATCATGGTAGAGCCAAGACGGTTGTGCAGTCGGGCGATCTCGTTACGCATCTGCACACGCAGTGAGGCGTCCAGGTTGGAGAGCGGTTCGTCAAACAGCAGAATACGCGGTTCCCGGGCCATGGCACGGCCCATGGCCACCCGCTGGCGCTGGCCGCCGGAAAGTGCTTTGGGCTTGCGGTGCAGAAGCTCTTCAAGCTGCAAAATCTTTGCCGTGCTCATAACCCGCTCGTGAACCGTCTCTTTGGCGGTTTTGGCCAGTTTCAGGCCAAATGCCATATTGTCGTAAACGGTCATATGCGGGTAGAGCGCATAGGATTGAAATACCATGCCCACACCGCGTTCCCGTGGTGGCAAGTCATTGACCACGGTGTCGTCCATACTCAGGTCGCCATCGCTAATCGATTCCAAGCCGGCGATCAGGCGCAAAAGGGTCGACTTGCCGCAGCCGGAGGGGCCAACGAAAACCACAAATTCGCCGTCGCCAATATGTAGATCCACATTGTCAATAATGTGATCGCTGCCAAACACTTTGTTGATTTTGCTAAGCGTAACACTTGCCATGGGTGACTCCTTACCGACCTTTGTGCACTGCTTTTGTTGGGTCGGCTTGTTGTTGTACGGTTTTGGGCGATTAGCTGTTATGAGCGACTTGCATAAAGGCCGCTTGATATCCCGGTAGCGTCAGGCTGTCACCGTCGCGTTGAGAGGCAAAACCGTGGCCCTGCAAATCTCTTTCTATCGCTAACGACAGGTTAACCGTCTGCGTGTCAGCAGTGAGATTGAAAACACACAGCAGCGTCTGATTACCTTTTTGACGGGTAAAACCGAGCAGCGTTTCACCCACATCGACCAGCGTTAAGTCGCCATCGAACAGCGCCGGATGCTGGCGACGGAAGGCCAGCATGGTGCGCAGCGCGTTCAAGGTGGAGTTGGCATCATCCTGTTGGCGGCTGACCGCCAGGTCGCGGTGACTGGCCTCCATGGGAAGCCAGGGCTCAACGCTGGAGAACCCGCCATGTTCGCTGTCGTTCCAGGGCATCGGCGTGCGGCAGCCGTCGCGGCCTTTGAACTCCGGCCAAAGCACTTTGCCGTAGGGGTCTTGGATGCGCTCAAAAGGCACGTCGGCTTCCGGCAGGCCCAGCTCTTCGCCTTGATAAAGGCAAACGCTACCGCGCAGCGAGCAGAGCATGGCCAGCGCCACTTTAGGGTAGGCGGTGGGGTCTTCTCCCGCGCCCCAGCGGGTGGCGCTGCGAACGACATCATGGTTGGACGTTGCCCAGCAAGGCCAGGCGTCGCCCGCCAGGCGCTGAAAGCGTTCCAGCACTTCATGAATGTAGCGCGCCGAGTGGGGCGCATTGAGCAGGTCGAAGGTGTACGCCATATGCAGCTTGTCACCGCCTGCGGTGTACTCAGCCATGCGCTCCAGCGGGTTATCATCACCAATTTCACCCACGGTCGTGGCGCCAGGATACTCGTCCATCAACGCGCGCAGGTCTTTCAAGAAGTCGAGATTCTCCGGGCGGCTAAGGTCAAAAACGTGACGCTGCCAGGTGTAAGGGTTGGTTTCTGGAGCGCCAAGGGTTTTGGCTTCGCCTTTGGGAACCGGCGGATTGTCGCGCAGCTCGGCGTCGTGGAAGTAGAAATTAACCGTATCGAGGCGGAAACCATCGACGCCCAACTCCAGCCAGAAGCGCATATTATCCAACTGCGCCTGTCGCGCTTCCGGGTTATGGAAGTTTACGTCTGGCTGGCTGGTTAGAAAGTTATGCATATAGTACTGCTGGCGGCGTGAATCAAACGTCCACGCCGGGCCGCCGAAAATCGACAGCCAGTTGTTGGGTGGTGTGCCGTCCGGCTTGGGGTCGGCCCAAACAAACCAGTCGGCCTTTGGGTTACTGCGGTTTTGGCGACTCTCCTGGAACCAGGCGTGTTGATCTGAGGTGTGGCTAATCACCTGGTCGATCATCACCTTAAGTCCCAGCGAGTGGGCCTTTTCCAGCAGCGCTTTAAAGTCCTCCAGGGTGCCGAACATGGGATCGACGTCGCGGTAGTCGCTAATGTCGTAGCCAAAATCGAGCATTGGCGAGGTGAAAAACGGCGATAGCCAGATACCGTCCACGTTCAGAGACGCCACGTAATCGAGCTTTTGAGTAATGCCGTTAAGATCGCCAATACCGTCGCCGCGGCTATCCATAAAACTGCGCGGGTAGATCTGGTAGATAACCCCGCCGCGCCACCACAGAGTGTTGTCTTGCATCTTAAAATCCATCGTTGACATAAAAAATCCTTAGCCTTTAACGGCGCCTGCGGTAAGGCCTGACACAATGCGGCGCTGGAAGATAATCACTAATACGACCAGGGGCACCGTGACCACCACGGAAGCAGCCATAATCGGCCCCCAGGGCAGTTCGTAGGCGCTGCCGCCTGACAGCAGCGCAATAGCGACGGGCACCGTGCGCTGGGTATCGGTGAGTGTGAAGGTGAGGGCAAACAGAAACTCGTTCCAAGCGGCGATAAATGCCAACAATCCCGTGGTCGCCATGGCGGGCCACATGAGCGGCAGAAATACCTTGGTAATCGTTACCCAGGGCGTGGCGCCATCCATAATGGCGGCCTCTTCCAACTCCATGGGGAGCTGCTTCATAAAGGTGGTCAACACCCATACGGTGAAGGGCAGGGTGAAGATGGTGTAGCTCAAAATCAGCCCGGCGGGATTGTTGTAAAGGTTGAGCGCGCGGATCACCTCAAACAGCCCCGAAAGCACCGCCACCTGGGGAAACATTGACACCCCAAGAATCACCAGCAGTACCGTGGAGCGGCCCCGAAAGCGCACACGGCCCAGAGCATATGAAGCCGTAATACCCAGTAGCAGAGCAATAAACACCACGCTAAACGCGACGATGATGGAGTTGAAAATAGCGCGCAGAAAGCTGGTTTGGGTGAAGATGCTGATGTAGTTATCGAAGTTCCAGTTCGAAGGCCATAGCTCCACCCGGAATAGGTCGCTCGACGGTTTTAACGAGGTGACTACCGCGTAGTAAAACGGGAAAACGGCGTACACCATGATCAGCACTATCAGTGCCCAAAAACCGATGCGCTTGCCAATTTTGGCCAACTGACGCGTGTTCATTAATCACCTCCCAATTGGATTTGTTTACGCCCAGCGTAGAGGTAAGCCACGGTAGCCAGAGCAATGATTAGGAACAGCAGAGTAGAGGCCGCGCTGCCGTAACCGACATCCTGAAACTCGACCAGTTGTTGGCGGGCGTATACCGACATCGACATGGTGCTGGTGGAATTAGAGGTGAGTACGTAAATCACATCGAAAACCCGCAGTGCATCCAGCAAGCGGAAAATCACTGCCACCATGAGCGCAGGGGTAATCAGCGGTAGCGTGACTTTGAAGAACACCCGCAGTGGGTGAATGCCATCAACTTCAGCGGCCTCGTAGCAATCCTTGGGCAGCATTTGCAGGGCAGCAAGCACCAGTAGCGCTACGAAGGGGATGGTTTTCCACACATCGACCATAATCACCGCCCACATGGAGTAGGTGGCACTGGCCGTCCAGGCGATGGGAGCGTCAATCACGCCCAGGCCCATGAGCATATGGTTGATGATGCCGAACTGGTCGTTGAGCATCCATGCCCACATTTGCGCAGAAACGATGGTGGGGATTGCCCAGGGAATCAGCACCGCAGCGCGCACAATGACGCGACCTTTAAACTCGGCGTTCAAAATCAGCGCCACAATCACCCCGAAAACCACTTCCAGGGAGACCGACACCACCGAGAAGTAGACGGTGTTCCATACCGACTGCCACCACACCGAGTCGGCCAGTACCCCATACCAGCGTCCATCGTCATAAACGAGGTAGTTTTCAAAGCCAATCAGGTTGGCAGCGCCTAGATCTGACAGTGACGCATCGGTGAAGCTGAGAAAAAGTGCGCACCAACGGCCAGCCAGCCACCAGCGTTAGCGCAATCAGCATTGGGGCTAAAAACAGCCAGGCGGCTTTCACTCGCTGACGGCGAACTTTCGTACCCCGCCGCGGCTTGGTGGTGAAAGAACGCGCCCCGGCGGGCGCGTCATCATGCTTGATGGAGGTCGACATGGAAGGGCTCCAGGGTTACCAGTTACGACGCTTCAGGCGAGCCAATTCGTCTTCAAGATCAGCGACCGCTTGAGTGCCATCTTTAGTGCCGGAAAGCACATCGTGGGTGGTGCTGAAGAAGGCATTACTCACCCGGCCATAGGCATCGCCGGTGGGAGCGGAGGGGCGGGCAACAGCGTTAACAAAAGTTTCGTAAAGCGTGCCAAAGAAGGGCACCGCTTCGAGTACCTCGTCGTCCTGGTAGAGAGCGTCGATAGTGGGGTTGTAAGAGGCTTGAATGGCGCGACGCTTCTGCTCCTCTTCACCGGTCAAAAAGGCCACCAGCTCAGCGGCGAGTTCCGGGTGCTCGCTGTAGCGCGATACGGCTAAGTTCCAGCCACCCAGACCCGCGGCGCTTTGGCCATTTTCACCACCCGCGGGCAGTTGGGTAACCCCCACTTTGCCGCGAACGTCACTGTCTTCGCTTTGGGCCAGCGACCAGGCGTAGGGCCAGTTGCGCATAAACACCGCGCCGCCACTCTGGAAGACGCCACGCGCTTCCTCTTCAGTGTAATTGAGTACGCCGTTGGGCGAGATATCGCCAATCCAGGAGGCGGCAAGGTCAAGTGCCTCGGCAGCATGTTCGTTGTTAATACTAATTTCGCCATCAGTTTCCACGACGTTGCCGCCACCAAAGCTGGCTACCCACTCAAGGGCGTTAACGGTCAAACCTTCATAGGCGCGCCCCTGGAAGACATAGCCCTGCATACCGTCTTGGCCCTCGGCACGCTCGGCGTCTTTGATCTCGCGGGCAATTTCGGTGAGTTCTTGCCAGGTTTTTGGCACTTCATGGCCATATTTTTCCAGCAAGTCCTCGCGGTAGTAGAGTACGCCCGCATCGGTGAACCACGGCATGGCGACTAACCGATCATCGATGGTGTTGTTGGTGACGATGGTCTCAAAGTGCCCCGCGGCGGCGTCATCGCCAAGCACCTCACGTAGATCCAGCAGGTGATTGGCGAGCAGGCCGGGCCACACCACGTCGATCTGCATCACATCAATATCGCTGGAGTTGGCCGACAGTATCTGCTGATAAAGCGAAAGACGCTCGGTGGAGGAGTTGGGTGTAGAAACGACGTCGACGCTATGGCCGGTTTTCTCTTCCCAGGCGCGTACGCCTTCTTGGCAAAGCGTTAACTCTGCGCCTACCGCGCCACAGGAAATAGTGAGTTCTTCAGCCTGGGCCTGGCTTGTTGTGCTCAGCGTACTGGCTATGGCGATGGTAGTAGTGATTAAAGTCTTTTTCATAACGGCGTACCTCGACGTTTATTGTTGTGGATGGTGTTGCATGAAAATCAGCGTTGAACAGCTAACTAACCGCTACCTTAATCGTTTCTTAATCGATTAAGATTATGCCGCTCAGTTAGCCGCTTGGACTAGAAAAGTTCAATAGCGACTTTTGTCTAACGGGATTGTTCAGTTTTAACTAAATAAAATCGTTCCTTAGACATTAGTCGCTAATTAGCCACTAGCCGTTGGCAATAAGAGACTTAATCGATTAAGTTTTGGCTATCTTTCCTTAAGCACTATGGCGTTTAATGACCGCTATTACCCCGCTGGGCGAACTGTGCAAGGGAAGTGTTATCGATTTTGACTTAATCGATTTAGACGCAAGCTCTTAAAGATAGCTGCGTAAAAACAGCTGCTTACCAATAACAATAGGGTACTCAAAACAATGCATAAAATAACATTCAAAACGCCGTTAGCGATTGCGATTGCCGCCGCCAGCTTCGGAATGAGCGGTGTTGCTTCTGCACAAATGACCATGGAGCAGCGCTTTGCCGAACTGGAAGCCCGCATTGAAGCGGCGGAACAGCGCGCTGATGCCGCCGAACGCCGTGCCGAGATCGCTGAGCAATCACAATCGACCGCCGTGGCGACAGAGAGTGACGCGGAAATCGAAGAGCGCCTGGCCCGGGTGGAGCGTTACGCCGATGGCGAAGAGGGCTTCTCGTTTAACGTTTATGCGCGTTCAGGCTTGTTGATTGGCGAAGATGGTAAAAGCGAGAATGCTGGCCCTTACCTGACACCCGCGGGTGGAGAGGGCGGCGCCGTGGGCCGTTTAGGTAATGAACCGGACACCTACGCCGAAGCGATTTTCAACTACCGCATGCAGTTTGATAACGGCGCCAAAGCGCTTTACCGCACCATGATTGCCGACGGCACGACCTCCAGCAATGACTGGACCGGCGGCGAGTCCGATCTCAACGTGCGCCAGGTGTTTGCTGAATTCAGCGATCTTCCCAGTTTTACCGGTGTGTTTGAAAATGCCTCGATCTGGGCCGGTAAGCGCTTTGACCGTGATAACTTCGACATTCATTGGCTCGACAGTGACGTGGTTTTCCTGGCCGGTACCGGTGGCGGTATCTACGACATGCAGTTGGCAGAGAACTGGAAGTCCAACCTCTCGATTTATGGCCGTAGTTTTTCTGACTATCCGATCGTTGACCGCGAGAACCCCGGTCTTGAAGGCGACACCGACAACCTGATCCTGACCTCCAACAACTACTTCGGCAACTGGCAGTGGATGGTCAACGGTATGTCCGCTGCAGACAACGACGAGCGCGATATTGATGTCGGCCAAACCGCTGCCGATACCGGTTTCCACACCATGATTGCTTATCATGGCGACAGCTTCTTCGGCATGGGCGAGGGTAGTTTCAAAGCGGCCGTGTTGCATGGTCAGGGGTTAGGCGCCGAGACCAAAAGTATTGGTTCACGGGGTGATCTCACCGATGACGCTACCTCTACGCGCTTAGCGCTCTATGGCACCACTTATATTGCCCCGCAGTGGCGCGTTGCCCCCTCTATTCTGGCTGAAACCAGCGAAGACCGTTATGCCCAGGGCGATAAGTACAACTGGGCCGGGCTTAACGTTCGCTTGGCCAACGAGCTAACCCAAAACTTTGAAATGCAGTACGAAGCTGGCTATCAGTGGATGGATCTCGATCCCCAGGGTTATAGCGGTCGTAACGCCGTGGATGGTGGCTTCAGCAAGTTCACTATTGCCCCCACCTTCAAGCCTGAAGTCGGTGGTTTCTGGCAGCGTCCCGAGATCCGTCTATTCACTACCTTTAGCGATTGGGATGACGACCTCAACAACTACGGTGCCAGCTCACTGGGCAACGAAGGCTTTACCGGCGGCCAGTGGACCTTCGGCGTTCAGACCGAAGTGTGGTTTTAAACGATGCGAATTGCTTGATGTAACTGTTTCTTCTCCAATGCACTTTGCCCGCGATCCGTCGCGGGCTTTTTTGTAGCGCTTTAATCACATTGGTATTAATCGCATTGGTGAACGGCTAGCAGGGCTGCCCAGGGGAGAGCCTATGTCACTTCTACAAGAGAAACTAAAAGCGCCATTACTGCCGCTTAGTGTGGTCGCCCGGCCGCGCTTAAATCATCATTTTGGTTTAAATGAGCATGTGCGCTTACTGATGGTGCAGGCCCCTGCAGGCTATGGCAAAACCACGCTGCTGGCCGAGCGGCTACCGGCGCTGGAGCAGGAATCCGCCTGGCTACGCTTGGATCAGCGAGATAATCAGCCCGCGCGATTTTTAGCCTATTGGCAGGCAGCACTCAATGCGCTGCTGGATGAAAAAGCGCCGCTGTCACCTGTGGCCGAAGAGGCCGATTGCGTTGGGCAGTTAGAGCGCTGGCTTGGCGAGTTGCCCGAGCAGCGAACTCCGTGCCGGTTAGTGGTGGATGAGTTTGAATATCTGACGCATCCCGATATCTTAGCCGGGCTGGCCCACTGGCTGCGCCACCAGCCGCCCTGGCTAACCTTAACTCTGGCGAGTCGCTCGCGTCCCGCCCTTGGGCTAGCCAGCCTACGGTTACGTGGCGAGATTGAAGAGATCGACCTCAGCGCCCTTGCCTTTGATAGCGAAGAGGCGCAAACCCTGTGCGCAGAGCAGCTCAGCTTTCCCCCCACGCGAGTAAGCCTTGAGCGTGCGCTACGCAGAAGCGGCGGTTGGGTCATGGCGCTGAACTGGCTAGTGGAGCGCACCACCACCCGGGCCGGGTTTGATGCCCTGGTTGATCGATTAAGTGGCGCTCACCCTGACTTTGTCGCCTGGTTTGACGAACTGCTCTCCGCTGCCTTGCCTCTGGAGGAGCGTGAGTTAATGTTGCAACTGGGGGTGCTGGAGCGTTTTTCTCCTGAATTAATGGCGCGGCTATTAGAAGGTGAACGTTTAACCCAGCGGCTGGAGGCCTTTGAGCAGGCGGGGCTATTTATTGAACGGCCCGACCCTCACGCCCAGTGGTACCGCTTTCAGCGCTTGTTTGGTGAGTATCTTCGTCACCGTCGTCACGAGCTAAGCCTTGCCACCCAGCGCACCCTCCACCAGCGTGCCAGTCAAGCGTGGCTTGCGCTCAACGATCCGGTGATGGCGCTGCGCCAGGCAATTCTCGCCGAAGCCCCGGATGACGTGGCCAGTCTACTGACCGCAGAAGGGCCAGCCCTATTGGCAAGTGGTGTCTACGCACTGTTGGCCAAGGGCTTTGCTCTGCTTGGTGAACCGCGGCTAACCACCAGCCCAGAGCTTGCACTGCTGTATGGCTGGGTCTCTCATGCTCAGTTTCAGTTTGATATTACTGCCCGGGTGATTGGCTGGATTGAAGCGCAACTAAATACACCAGAGTGGCAACGGCTTAGCGCTGAATTCGCCACCCTGCGCGCGCAACTGGCGATTAACCAGGGCAATGCCGAGCGTGCCGCACCGCTGGCGGAACAGGCGCTGGCCGTGCCCGCCCGCTATTTAGCCTCAACGCCGCTCACCGCCACCGCCATATTGAGCGAGGCGCGATTTGTGCAGGGGTATTTAGATGAGTCGCTGCAGCGAGTTCGCGAGGTAGAGCGCCAGTCCCGCCAGTGTGAAGATCACCAACTGCTGCTGTGGTCGTTTTGTCATCAATCCGAAGTACTGGTTGCCCAAGGGCGCCTCCAGGCTGCCTACGATATTCAGGAGCGCGCCTTTGCCCACTTGGAGCGAGCTGAGCTTGAGCATCTCCCTGTGGCAGAATTTCTTTACCGGATTCGCAGCCAGGTGCTGTGGGAGTGGCACCGGTTGGATGAGGCCGAGCAGGCTGCCCTGAAGGGGATTGCCGTGCTGGATAGTCAGGGCGAGCGCTGGACGCTGCAGTGCCATATCCAGCTGGCAAAGATAGCCCAAAGCCGTGGCGACCAAGCTCAGTGTGCCGACCATATTCGTCGGTTGCGTAAAATTCTTGCCGAAGGGGAGTACCATATCGACTGGGTAGCGAACGCACATGCTACGCTGCTGGCCTGGTGGCACTCGACCCAAGATATGGATGCCGTAGAGCGCTGGCGCCAGGAAGCGCCGGCACCGCTTATCGATAGTGCCACCAACCACTTTTCCCAGTGCAATGTGCGCAACCACGCTCGGGCGCTTACGCTGTTGGGGGAGTACGACACCGCCCGCACGCTGCTGGAAGCCCTTGAAACGCATACCCAGCGCTTGGGGCTGGTGACGGATGCCAACCGCAACCAACTCTGCCTGGCGGCGGTTGCCTGGCATCAAGGTCAGTTTGTGCAAGCCAGCCAGCATATGCAGCAGGCGCTTAGCTTAGCTTCTCGTACCGCATTGGTCGGCAGCTTTTTACGCCTGGGTAAGCCGCTTGGAGAACTGCTGACCAGACTAACCGCCAGCGGCACGCTGGCTCCTTTAGAGCAGGCAAGGGCAGAACGACTGTTAACGCTTGCTGGTCGTCAAAAGGACTTTGGCAGTGCCCGACGCTTAATGCTGGATGAAACGGTAATCGCCGATATCGTCGCAAGGCCTGATGTGCCCGAGCTAATCCGCACTTCGCCACTGACTCGCCGGGAGTGGCAAATCCTGGGACTGATTCACGCTGGGCTTTCCAATGAGCAGATCGCCGAGCAGTTGTCGGTGGCGCCGACGACCATCAAAACACATATTCGCAGCCTCTATCAAAAGCAGAATATTCGACGCCGCGACGAAGCGATTGCCCTGGCGGGGCAGTTGCTGGCGCATATTCAGGGGGAATAAGCAGACAGCCTGGCTACTCCTAACGCCTACGCCCAGAGTTGCCCTGGGGGGAGGATTTTATCTGGTGAACAACCCTGCATCATGCCAACTAATCAGCAGAAACGCTGGCAAGAACAAAACGATAGCAAGGATAAAACCATGATGCAGACTCCCTCTACATCCCACTACGTTGGAAGCCAAGGTGCTGACTGGTGGCGAGGCGCCGTGATTTACCAAATTTATCCGCGTAGCTTTATGGACAGCAACGGCGACGGCATTGGCGACTTAAAAGGCGTGATTGACAAACTTGACTACATCGCCTCGCTTAACGTCGACGCTATTTGGCTGTCGCCGTTCTTCACCTCACCAATGAAAGACTTCGGTTACGATATCAGCAACTACCGCGATGTTGATCCGATGTTTGGCACCCTGGATGATTTCGACCGTTTGGTGGAGGGAGCCCATGCCAGGGGGCTGAAGGTAACGATCGATCAGGTGATGTCCCACACCTCCGACCAGCACGCCTGGTTTGAGGAGAGCCGCCAGAGCCGCAATAACCCCAAGGCCGATTGGTATGTATGGGCCGACCCCAAACCCGACGGCGCGCCGCCCACTAACTGGCAGTCGGTATTTGGTGGCAGCGCCTGGCAGTGGGATACCCGTCGCTGCCAGTATTACCTGCATAACTTCCTGGCTAGCAGCCGGATCTCAATTTCCGCACGCCTGCGGTGGTGGAGGCCATGCTTGAGGAAGTGCGCTTCTGGCTAGAGCGGGGCGTGGATGGCTTCCGGCTGGATGCGGTGAACTTCTGCACCCACGGCGAGCTAAAGGATAACCCGCCACGCCGGGAGATGACCGAAAGCTTTCTAGGCGTTCGTCCCGACAACCCCTACGGCTACCAGCTCCACCAGTACGACAAAACCCAGCCGGAGAACCTTGTATTTCTGGAGCGGCTACGCGCACTGCTGGATGAGTACCCTGGCACCACCAGCGTGGGCGAGGTGGGTGACGACGACGCGCTGGGCGTGATGGCGGAATACTCCCAGGGCGGTAAGCGGCTGCATATGTGTTACTCGTTCAATCTATTGACCGATAAAGCCGACCCCGGCTACCTGCATGATACGCTCACCGAAATGGAGGCGCGGATTGGTGATGGCTGGCCCTGCTGGGCGCTGGGTAATCATGATGTGACGCGGCTGGCGACCCGCTGGCAGGCGGAAGGGCAGCTGGATAAGCTGCGCCTCTATATGGTGTTTCTCCTTACTCAGCGCGGTAGCGTATGCCTTTATCAAGGCGAAGAGTTGGGCCTGCCCGAAGCGGAGCTGATCTTTGAGCAACTGGTTGATCCCGCCGGTATTACCTTCTGGCCAGCCTATAAAGGCCGCGATGGCTGCCGCACCCCGCATCCATGGCAGGCGGATGCTCGCCATGCAGGCTTCAGCAGCGCAACGCCCTGGCTGCCGGTGCCCGTGTCACACGCAAGTCTGGCGGTAGATCAACAAGATCAGGAGGCTGATTCACTGCTCAACGCTTACCGCGAGTTTTTAGCTTTCCGCCGTACCCAACCTGCATTGGTGAAGGGCGATGTGCGCTATCACCCTGTGCGTGACGATGTGCTCTGTCTTGAGCGCATCTACCAGCAAACACGGTTACTGATTGCATTGAATTTTAGCGGCCAAACGGTCATCCGTTCGTTACCTGAAGGCGCTGAAGCCATTGCCGATGCCTCCGCGTGGCTAACCGGTGAGTGGCAGGGCACTCAACTGTCCCTTCCGCAACTATCTCTTCCGCCCTATGGCGTGGCCATTGCCCGTTGTTCGAACACCCAGGAGGACGCGCCATGGGACGTTTAACCCTAAGCGGCATCGGTAAATCCTTTGACGGCGTGGAAATCTCCCGGGATATCGATCTCACCATTGAAGACGGCGAGTTTGTGGTGTTTGTCGGACCCTCCGGCTGCGGTAAGTCCACCCTGTTGCGTATGATTGCGGGTCTGGAGGATATCAGCGAAGGGGATATGCAGCTGGATGGCCAGCGGATCAACGAGATTCCGCCCCAGGAGCGGGACATCGGCATGGTGTTCCAATCTTACGCGCTCTACCCACATATGAGCGTGGCAGAGAACATGGCGTTTGGCCTGAAGCTGGCGCGAACTGACAAGGCAGAGATCCGCCGCCGCGTTCAACACGCCGCCGAGATGCTGCACCTCACCGAGCTCCTGGAGCGAAAGCCCAAAGACCTCTCCGGCGGTCAGCGCCAGCGGGTAGCCATTGGCCGCACCCTGGTCAAAGAGCCGGCGGTGTTTCTATTTGATGAACCGCTCTCCAACCTGGACGCTGCGCTGCGGGTGGATATGCGGGTGCAGATTGCTGCGCTACATAAACGCCTCAACGCCACCATGATCTACGTGACTCACGACCAAGTGGAGGCGATGACCCTGGCCGACCGCATTGTGCTGCTATCCAAGGGCCGTATTGCCCAGGTGGGTGCGCCGCTGTCGCTTTATCACTTTCCCCAAACCTTAGAAGTGGCTGAGTTTATCGGCTCACCGCGGATTAATACACTGCCAGTGGTGGTGATCGACCCCGGTGAGCGCCAAACGGTGGTGCGTCTGCACAGCGGTGAAACGCTGGCGGTGGCAGTCAATGGCCAGCAGCTTCAGGCGGGGGAAAACGCCACGCTAGGGCTGCGGGCCGAAGATTTCGTCGCCCCGGAACAGGCCGATACGACGCTTGACGCGACCCTGATGGTGGCCGAAAAATTAGGCTATGAAACCCTGGCCCACTGGCAGGTGGCGGATATTGCCGCTCCCTTGACCCAGCGCTTGGATGGCCTTACCCGTTTAGAAGAGGGGCAAGTCTCTCGTTTGGGCATCGCGGGCCAGCACTGTCATCTGTTCGACCAACAGGGCAATGCCTGCCCGCGTCAAGTCACGATAGATGGGGTTAGCCGATGAATTTTTAATTTTTAAAAATTTTTTAAAAGAGTGCATCCAAAACGTCTCCTCATGGGTATTCCCTATACAGCCGCTATTTAAGGCAGCTGATAATAAACCTTTAGGAGACTGAAAATGACCATCCACCACCTAACGCGCGCTACCCTGGCCGCCACTCTGATCGCATCCTTCAGCCATGCCGCACTGGCCGAGACGCCTACGGATGTCCAAGTACCGGACGGCAACACCGTTGCGCTCGAAACCGTTGGCGTTGGCGCGATCACTTATATGTGTGAAATGAACGACGAAGACACCATGGCTTGGGTTTTTAAAGGCCCCCACGCTGCGCTTAACGACAGCGAAGGCACACAAGTAGGAAGCTACTACGGCCCGCCTGCCACCTGGGAAGCGTTGGATGGTTCAAAAATTACCGGTACCCAGCTAGCCACAGCGGCCAATGGTAATGGCAATATTCCGCTCCAGCTGGTTGAAGCCAACCCCGCTGAAGGCGAAGGCGCCATGAGCGGTGTTAGCTATATTCAGCGCTTGAACACCCAGGGTGGCGTTGCTCCCGATGTGACCTGTGATGCTGACCACGATGGTGCCACGGCGGTTGTTACCTACCAGGCGGACTACATCTTCTGGACAGCTGAATAAGTCCAGAAAAGCGCTAATTCCGCTGGGGGCTCGTGTGTCGAGCCCCCAGCGGCTATGCTGTCTGTGAAAACGACGACTGGCGTCGGTGCCGTCACCAGGGGGCTAGGGTTTGACTGACGACTCTTCAGAATTTGATCATGCTGCGGCATTAGCCAGCTGTGCCCGTGGCGAGCATGACGCCTTGCATCAGCTCTACGTTCATGAGGGTGCCCGACTGTTAGGTGTTGTGGTAAGAATCGTTAAAGATCGTGGTATGGCCGAAGATATTGTCCACGATGCCTGTCTCAATATTTGGCAGCGCGCCGAAAGTTTTGACCCCGCTAAGGGCTCGGCAAGGGCGTGGATATTTAGTGTGGCCCGTCACTTGGCACTCAATGCTATCCGTTACCGTGATCGGGAAATTACCTTTGATAGTAATGATCCGACCGAATTGGATCATCCAGAACATTTCCAGCACGCGACGGTTGCCGAAGACACCTTCGATTGGCAGACCGGCCAGCGGATGGATAGGTGTTTAGAACAACTTGAACCAGAGCGGCGTAACTGTGTACTTCACGCCTATGTGGATGGTCTAAGTCACGCGGAAATTTCAGCGCATACAGGGGCCCCGCTGGGCACCGTTAAAGCCTGGATAAAACGCAGTTTGCTGCGCCTAAGGGAGTGTATGACATGACTCGCTCCAGTCAGCACGAACCAGAACACGACGATGACCATGCCTTGGCGGGTGAATACGTCCTAGGCACGCTGTCGCTAGCGCAGCGCAAAGCACTGGAAGCGAGGTTACCCAATGAGCCCGAGTTGCAAAAAGCGGTGATGGCCTGGGAAGAGCGTTTCTTGCCCTATACCGCTATCACCGACCCGGTAACGCCCTCCGACTATTTATGGCCGCGTATTGAGCGCAGCCTGGCGTCACGGGAAGCGCTTGGTAAGCGTGCTCGACCTGCCTCTGTCGTGTCGCCAAGACCCCGCCGCATGCTGCATAGCTTGCCGCTTTGGCGTGGCGCTGCCGGGTTTGGTTTAGCGGCGGCGTTAGTGCTTGGGGTGATGCTGGTTAATGAAATCACCGAGCCGACTGTCTCAAATACGCCTGAGTACATGGTGGTACTCCTTGCCCCGCAAACGCAGTCAGCGGGTTGGGTGGTGCAGGCTTCATCGCGGCAGGAAATCGAGTTGATCCCATTGGGTACCTTCGAAGTGCCTGAAGGTAAAGCGCTAGAGTTTTGGACCAAAGCAGATGGGTGGCAGGCCCCGGTATCGCTTGGCTTAGTAGAGCCAGGGCAGCCGATCAGTTTGCGCTTGGATGATCTGCCGCCCCTTGAGGATAACCAACTGTTTGAGTTAACGCTGGAAGACGAAACCGGCTCACCAACCGGCCTGCCCACCGGGCCTATTGAGTTTATTGGCCGTGCGGTAGAAATTTAGGGCCTCAAAAGCGCCTGTTAAACGTGTCTTTAAAAGAACGTTAAACCGACTTGGAACAGGCGCTCCACATCGCGAATGCGGCGCTTGTCGATCACAAACAGAATCACGTGGTCGCCACTCTCTACCATCACATCGCCGTGGGCGATGATGACCTCTTTGCCGCGCACAATCGCACCAATCGTGGTGCCATCGGGCAGGTCGATCTCACGAATAGTGCGGCCCACCACTTTCGATGACTGCTTATCGCCGTGGGCGATGGCTTCAATGGCCTCGGCGGCGCCGCGACGCAGGGAGTGGACGTTGACGATATCGCCCCGGCGCACGTGGGTGAGCAGGCTGCCGATGGTGGCCTGCTGGGGTGAGATGGCAATATCGATCTCGCCGCCCTGCACAAGGTCAACGTAAGCAGCGTTGTTAATCAGCGTCAGCACCTTCTTCGCCCCCAAGCGCTTGGCGAGCAGCGACGACATGATATTGACTTCGTCGTCGTTGGTCAGCGCGCAGAAGATATCGCACTCTTCGATATTCTCCTCTTCCAGTAGACGCTTGCTGGTGGCACTGCCGTGGAGCACCACGGTGCGATCCAAGCGCTCAGAGAGCGTTGTACAGCGCTCCAGGCTGTGTTCGATGATCTTGACCTGGTGACTATGCTCCAAATGCTCCGCCAGCCGCTCGCCGATATTGCCGCCCCCGGCAATCACGACGCGGCGGAAATCCCGCTCGACCCGGCGTAGCTCGCTCATCACTGCGCGGATATCACGACGGGCAGCGAGGAAGAAGACCTCATCGTCGGCTTCGATAACCGTATCGCCGCGGGGAATAATCGCTCGATTACGCCGGTAAATCGCCGCTACGCGGGTATCCACGTTGGGCATATGGCGGCGCAGAAAGGCCAAGTCCTGGCCTACCAGTGGGCCGCCGTAGAAGGCTTTCACCGCCACCAGCTGTACCAGCCCACCGGCAAACTCCAGCACCTGTAGGGCGCCGGGGTGCTCAATCAGGCGGCGTACGTGGTCGGTGACCACCTGCTCGGGGCTGATGAGTACATCAATGGGAATCGCTTCGTGAGCGAAGAGGCCTTTACGGGTTAGGTACGCCGTGGCGCGCACCCGGGCAATCTTGGTGGGGGTGCGAAACAGCGTATGGGCGACCTGACAGGCGATCATATTGATCTCGTCGCTGCTGGTCACGGCGATCAGCATATCGGCGTCTTCGCAGCCTGCCTGACGCAGCACAATAGGGTAGGAGCCCGCCCCGGTGACGGTGCGAATGTCGATTTTGGTGTGCAGCTCACGCAGTTTTTTGGCGTCAGTATCAACGACGGTGATGTCGTTCTCCTCGCGGGCGAGGTGCTCTGCCAGTGTGCCGCCGACCTGGCCGGCACCGAGAATGATGATTTTCATAGGGTCTTGTCCTCACTGTCGGGCTCAAGAAAGAGTCGGTAACCGATGCCGGGTTCAGTTTGTAATAGAGTCGGTGATTGGGGGTCGTCGCCTAGTTTTTGACGCAGCTTGCTCACCACGATGCGTAAATAGTGGGTATCTTCCTGGTGGGTTGGGCCCCATACCTGACGCAATAGCTGCGTTTGCGTGACCACACGCCCAGCGGAGGCTATAAGCTGGGCCAGAACGGCGAACTCTTTAGGCGTCAGATGAATAGCCTCGCCGTGCAAGCTCACTTGGTAAGCGGTCAGGTCGACTATCAAACCACCGTGCTGGAAACGCTGAACGCTTGGGCTGGCGCGCCGCCTTAATAGGGCTCGAATACGCGCCAGCAACTCTTGAATGCCGAAGGGCTTGGTGACGTAGTCGCTTGCACCATTATCCAGAGCACGCACTTTTTCAGTCTCATGACCGCGCACTGAGACAATGATCACGGGGATCTCGCTGTGCTGGCGGATCGCATCCAGCACCTGCTGACCATCCATATCCGGCAAGCCAAGATCCAGCAAAACAATGTCGGCATTGGGCGTAAGGGCTGTCGCATTGAGTTTTTCCAGCCCCTCGTGACCACTGGCCGCCTCAATCACCCGAAAGCCTTGAGAAGTGAGGCTGATACGTAAAAAGTGGCGAATATGTGGCTCGTCATCAATCACTAAGACGCGCGCTGGATCAGTGGTCATCCTCGGCCTCTTTGCTGGGTGCCAATAGTGGCAGCGTCATGGTAATCCTGGTGCCAACACTGTCAGGCCCCGGGCTTGCGTGAATTTGACCCGCGTGGGCGCCAAGCACTCCCCGACAAATCGCCAGCCCCAGGCCGCTGCCGTGCAGGCTGCGATCCCCTTCGTGACCGGTGACGAACATATCGAATACGCGCTCGCGTAATACTTCGGGTATGCCTGGGCCTTGATCGGTAACCGAAAACAGTAAGAAACGTTGATCTCCCGACCTTTTAGCGTCACAACATTGGGCTTCGATAGTGATATGGCCATTAGGGGGCGAGAAGCGCGCCGCATTTTCCAGCACGTTGACCAGCGCTTGTTCAATCAGGGCGGGGTGAACGTAAAGCAGTGGTAGCTCTTTTGGCCAGTGCTGCTCTACTTGGAAGCCTTCAAGGGCGCTGCCTAAGCGCTTTCGCGCGGAAGCGACTAAATCATCAAACGCCACCCAGTCGCGCTCAATTTTCATGTCGCCATGGCCTAATCGGGTCATATCCAACAAGTTCTGTATATAGCGGTTAAGGCGTTCACTTTCGCTCAATACGCCATCTAATAGCGCAAAGCGATCCTGCTGGCTGAGCTGGGCATCCAGGGTGCGCAGTGAGCTGGCCGCGCCAATAATCGACGCTAGTGGAGTACGCAGGTCGTGGGACACCGACGATAGCAGCGCTGAGCGCAATCTCTCCTGCTCTTCAGCCAGGCGAGCGGCGCTAAGCTCCAGCAGGCGTTGGCGGCTATCCCCAGCCAGCTTGCCAACCACTAGCGCCACTAATAGAAAGAACAGCAGGGTCAGCAACTGTTCCTGCTCCTCAACCGCTAACGAAAAGTGCGGAACGGTGAAGCAAAAATTAAATGTCAGAAAGCCCAGTACAGCACTGAGCAGCGCCGCGTAGCTTCCCGCTAACACGGCGCTGACAAGCACCGCGGTGAGAAAAATCAGGGAAAGATTGGCTAACGCTAACCAGGTGTAAAGGCCCCAGGCGATCAACAGCGCAACGAAGGTACTCGCCAGCGCGATCAGAATTTCTGAGAGGCGGGGTAAGCGTAGCCGGATCGCTAACTGCTCAACAGGTTTGAATATCGACTTTCTAAGTGTCATGACACGACTGCCCTTCAATATGATTGGCTAGCGCCGCCAGAACATTGGGGTTAGCAACACCACAACGGTGAGTATTTCTAACCGGCCCATTAGCATGCCAATGCATAACAGCCACTTCGCCGTGTCGGGTAGCGGGGCAAAGTTACCTGCAGGGCCGATGATGTCGCCTAACCCAGGCCCCACATTGGTGACCGCCGTTGCCGCCCCGGAAAGGGCGGTGACTAAGTCCAACCCCAGGGCTGAGAGGCTCAACGCGAGGGCTGCTATGGTGATAAAGAAGAAGAACGAGAAGGCCACTACGCTGCGCGAAATATCGCTGGTGACCGGCTGCTGGTTATAGCGGGTGGTAAACACGCCATTGGCATGGATGAGATAACGCAGTTGGTTAAGCAGCATTAAAGTGGCAATCTGAAACCGGAATATTTTCATCCCGCCACTGGTTGAGCCGCTACAACCGCCCACAAAGGTCAGGTAGAAAAAAGCGACCACGGGTAGCGCCCCCCACTGGGTGTAATCATCAGAGGCATAGCCTGTGGTGGTCACCACAGAAACGATGTTAAAGGTGACGTGGGTAAGCGATTCAAACCAGTTGTCGCCCTGAGTGATGCGCCAGACAGTGAGTAACAAAATCGCTGCCATCAGTAGCTTTAACAGCCCAAGTACCTGCTGATCTTGCCATAGGGCACTGTGCGACCCGCGTAAAAAACGGATATATAGCACAAAGGGCAGCGCGCCGCTGAGCATAAAAAAACTGGCCATCCAGAGTAGCCATGGTTGTTCGCTATAGGCGCCAAAGGAGGCATCAGAATTGGCAAAACCACCGGTAGAAAGCGACGTCATGCCGTGTACGGTGGCGTCCAGCAGCGTCATGCCGCCAAACCAATAGCTCCCAATGGCGACTAGCGTAAGGCTGACATAGATCGTTAGCGTCGCTTTGGCAATACCGCCAGTGCGGGGCATCACTTTATCCGACCAGTCGGATGACTCGGTGTGAAACAGCCGCATACCGCCCACTTTAAGAAAAGGCAAGATGGCAATACCCATCACGATAATGCCGATACCGCCCATCCACTGCATCAGCCCTCGCCATAGCTTCAAGCCATCGGAGAAGTGTTCAATGCCGACCAGAATGGTAGAGCCCGTGGTGGTAATCGCCGATACCGATTCAAACACCGCATTGGTAAACGTTAGCTGGGGCGCACCGAGCACTAGCGGCAAGCTGGCAAAACCGCTGATGGTGACCCAACTGGCGGCGGTAAGAATAAACATCTGCCATGGCTTGAGCTCCAGTGCTGCGCGATAGGTGAATAGCCAAGTCAGCGCCGCGGCACCAAGTATCATCAGAATGGAAGCACCGAAGGCGGGCGCGTCAGGGTCTTGTTCAATCAGCAGCACAATGAAAGGCACCAGCATAAACAGCGCAAGCACAATCCAGAGAATCGAAATGATTCTAAAAACAGGCGCCCAGTGCCGATACACATCTCTGCTGCGATAAAACCATGGTGTGAATGGAGTCATATGCCCAGCTCGCCATTGAGTATTCTTAATATCCGTTATGACACCATGAGCTTGTATAAAAAGTCTGTAAAAAAGCCGATTAAAATAAAAACTCCCAGCGAGTTGCTGGGAGCGGAGGAGCGCCTAGTAAGGCGCTATTAAGGTGAATTTGACTATTGGCAAACTTAACAGCGTTTATCCTTTAACGCCCCCTGCGGTTAAACCACCAATAATCCAGCGTTGGCAGATCAAAAACGCCACGGTAATCGGTAGCCCGGAAAGCACGGCAGCGGCGGCAAAGTTGCCCCAGCGCTGGTTGTGGTCGGCAAGATACTGCTGGGCGCCCACGGCCAGGGTTAGCTTGTGCTCATCCACCAGCAGCACCGAGGCCATGGGGTACTCCATAATGCTCATCACAAACGCCAGAATGAAGACGACCATCAATATCGGGATGGAAAGCGGCAGCAAAATATAGCGAAACGCCTGCCAGGTGCTGGCCCCGTCGACCATGGCAGCCTCTTCCAGCGATCCATCGATTGATTCGAAGTAGCCTTTGATTGTCCAGATATGCAGCGCCACTGCACCAAGCGAGGCGACAATCAGCGCGCCATGAGTATTTATGCCTAACCAGCCAACAAACTGCCCTAGTCGATCAAACAGCGCGTAGAGCGCTACCAGCGAGAGCACGGCTGGAAACATTTGGAAAATCAGCATGCCCTTTAACAGGGGCTCTTTGCCTTTAAAACGCATACGGGCAAAGGCGTAGGCGCTGGTAGTCGCCAGCATTAAAATCAACCCCGACGATACCACTGCCACTTTGATCGAATTCCATAGCCACAGCAGCACTGGGAAGGGCGGCTGGACAATACTGCCGTCCGGGCGTTCCCAGGGGATACCCAGCGCCAGCGACCAGTGCTCTAACGAGAAGCGCTCGGGTATCAAACTGCCCGAGGCAAAGTTGCCCTCGCGAAACGAAATAGAGATTACCAGCAGTAGCGGAAACACGATCAGCGACACAAAGCCGATCAGCGCCAAGTGTGCCCCCAGGCGGCGCGCGCCAATAGAGCGGGGTTGAACCATCGCCATGAGAAACCTCCTAAACCTTAACCTTGGAAAGGCGCAAATTAAGCAGCGACATGCCCGCCACCAGTAAGAAAATAAGCGTGGCGATAGCGGCTGCCAGCCCAAAGTTCTGCCCGGCATCCTGGAAGGCGATGCGGTAGGTGTAGCTCACCAGCAGGTCGGTGGTGCCCGCCGGCGTACTCGCGCCAAGAATATCCGGGTTGCCTCCCGTGAGTAGCGCAATTAGCACAAAATTATTGAAGTTAAACGCAAAGGCAGCAATCAGTAGCGGTGTAAGCGGCTTGATAATCAGTGGCAGGGTAATCTTGAACAGGTTGGTCAGTGGGCCGCCACCGTCCACGGCTGAGGCTTCGTAGAGATCCTGAGGTATTGCCTGAATGAGCCCCATACAGAGCAGCAACATATAGGGGTAGCCCAGCCAGGTGTTCACGATCAGCAGCATGGAACGCGCCAACCAGGGGTCAGTAAACCATTCAGGACGAATGCCAAACAGCGTATCTAAAATCATATTCACTTCGCCGAAGTGCTGATTAAACATGCCCTTGAAAATCAGTATCGAGATAAACGCAGGAACGGCGTAAGGCAGTATCAGCAGCGTCCGGTAAATGGCTTTGCCTTTGAGCTGGTTCCACTGCAGCAGCGACGCCAGCACAAAGCCGACGGCCAAGGTAAAGACCACCGTTAGCGCGGCAAACACAAAGGTCCATACAAAAATCTGCATAAACGGCCCGCGAATATCCGGATCAGTAAAGATCTTTGCGTAGTTGGTAAAGCCCACGTTGACCGGCCAGCCTGGGGTAATCTGCTCACCGTTATCGGCGACAAAGAAACCGGTGGTTTGATCAGGTATCAACACACGGTCGTCGCGGCGGTCATAGAGCGAGCCGTCGTCGCGGGCTTCATAGCGATTCACCATGGGCGCAAACTGGCGCAATCCCGCCATACGCAGCTCAGTACCCTCGGGTGTCAGCAGTCGAAGCCCTTGCAGCGAATCACGTGCCTGAATAATGGCACGCATACCCAGGGGCTGCTGAGTAGGTGGTACATCGACGGATTGAATACCGATTTGGCGGCTTTCCTGATTGGCCAGGTTGAGCGGGGAGGAAACAAAACGTTGAACCTTGTTTTCATGATCGTTTTCTCCACCGCTCTGCAAATAGACTCGTACCAGCTCTCCCTCCTGGTAGAGCGTAAGATCAAACGCCTTGCCTTCCGCCTGATAAGTTTGGCTTAACAGTTGACCGCGGACACGCTCTTCAGAGAGCAGGTTGCTAGAGCTGTAGTTACTAAAGCTAATGCCAATGGTGTAAAGCAGCGGGAAAATAACAAACACCCCAAGCCCCGCGACCGCAGGAAAAATATAGCGATGGCTCATTAACGTGCGTTTGGTAAATACAACGGCTAGCGAGCCGCCTAGTACTAAAAAGAGCAGCGCAAACATCCACTGGCCGTTAAGGTGAAAGGCTATCACCAGCCATAAAAGCGCAATCACCAGAACAGCGATCACGCAACGCAGAGCCCAGCGGGTGTAGCGTTCGGAGAGGTGGCGAGAACGGTGACGGGGAAGGCCGCGAGACGCGTTGGTGGTATACATGATGACTTCCTGAAAGCTGCTCGGCAGCCGGAGCCGCCAAGCAGTAAAGGCACAATAAAAGGGTGGCAAAGATGGCGTTATTGGCGCATACGCCGCGCTGCCGCATCCAGCGCTTCTTGAGGCGATTGCCGCCCGCTGCCGATGTTTTGCAGAGCCGGTTCCATGGCCGCCCAAAAGGCACCCATCTCAGGAATGTTGGGCATTGGCATACCTACTTCCGCATTCTCCAGCGTCGCGGCAATATTGGCATTGTCGGCAAGCTCAGTCTGGTAGTGAATATGGGCGACTGCACCTAGCGAGCCGTCGTTATTAAAGGTGCGCATGCCCGCTTCGCTGAGCAGGTAGTTCTCTAAAAACTCAACGGCGAGGAAGTCGTTCGGCGTGGCGGAGTTGATCATTGCCGTCATCACGCCAAACATCGGTTTGGCCCGTTCATCGCCCACCTTAGGCAGCAGCGCGACGCCGTAATCAATCCCGCTACGCTCCAGATTAGGCCACGCCCAAGGGCCGCTAATCATGGTGGCGACTTCGCCCTGGTTAAAGCGGGTATCCATCAGGTTGTAGTCGGTACCACGGGGCAGTACGTCGCTTTCGATCAATTCAACCAGCAGCTCTGCTCCCTGTAAGGCCCCGGCGTTGTTGACACCAATATCGCTCACGTTATAACCGCTTTCGGTCTGTTTGAACGGATAGCCGCCGTTGGCTGCCAGCAGTGTCCAGCCGTAGTACGGTTCGCTGTAGTCGAACAGGATGGCCTTTTTGCCCTCTTGGGAAAGCGCCTGGTCTAGCTCCATTAGCTCGGCAAAGCTATCCGGTGGCGTGTCCACCAGCGCTTTGTTGTAAATGAGCCCGAGGGATTCGACGGAAATGGGGTAGCCGTAAGTTTCGCCACTCCACAGGGCAGCGTCCCAGGTAAAGTCGTAAAATGCCTCGCGGAAAGTGTCACTAGGCGCTACCTGTTTTATTAGGCCGCTTTGTGCCCACTCGCCCATCCGGTCGTGGGCCCAGATTACGATATCTGGCCCCTGGCCACTGCCTGCCGCTTGCTGAAAACGGTCGGTTAGGTTGTCTGGAAAGACCACCTCAACTTCAATGCCCGTATCTTCAAGAAATTGCTCGGCCACGAGCTGAATGCCTTCCTGGCCTTTGTTATCACCCATCCAGATCGTCAGGCGATCATCTTCAAAGGCGAAGGCGGGCAGGGTGGCGCTGGCAGCCAGCGTGGCGGTAAGCAGGGGGCGTATAAAAGAGCGTAGTGGTGCCATGAAATAGTAACCTCGTTGTTGTTGTGATCATCTATTTATAAACATCGCCAGCGTGGCGAATTTTGCCTCATGCCACCTCATCCTCAAGGGGCGTAGCAGTGGCGTATATGAAGGGCGTAGAGTAAAAGTGGCAATGGGTGTCGTGAGGAGAGGATTAAACGCACCGAAAGAGCAGCGGTTATTGTAGTTTTGTAGTAAAATTACACGAATTATTGCGTACAATACCCGTGTTACGGTAAATTTTAGGTAATCTAACTACATTAGATGCCTAATTATAAATAGGAGTGACGATGAGCCAGTCCACTGCTTCCCAAAGTGCACCGCTGGGCGATCCGAATCACGCTATTGATTTAGCGCTGTTTGGGGCGCTGGGTGATCTTGCCATGCGCAAGCTATTTCCTGCCTTATACCATCTTGATCGCGAAGGCTTGATGCCTGAAAGCACGCGTATTATGGGGCTGGCCCGTCATGAGCACGACGTTGCGTCATTTCGCAAAATGGTCAACGACGCCCTGCAAAAACGGCTGAAGAGCAGCGAGCAGGATAAGCAGAGTATCGAGCGCTTTCTCGCCCGCTTGGATTACTTAAAACTCGATTTTTCAAGCGTTGAGGGTTACGACGCTATTCGTCAGTGGCGCAAAGGCTCACCGCGTCCCATGGTGGTCTATCTCTCCGTTGGTGCGTCTATTTATGGCGATATCTGCCGCCACCTGCAGGCCAGTAAAAGCCTGGACGATGAGGCCCGGGTAGTGGTTGAGAAACCCATCGGCTACGACCTGCACTCATCCATTGAAATTAACGACGCCATCGGTCAAGTATTCCCTGAATCGCGGATTTACCGTATTGACCACTATCTGGGTAAAGAGACCGTACAGAACCTGATCGCGCTGCGTTTTGCCAACCCGCTGTTTGGTACGCAGTGGAACCAGAATCATATCTCCCATGTGGAGATCACCGTTGCTGAAAAAGTGGGCATCGAAGGGCGCTGGGGGTATTTCGATCAAGCGGGTCAACTGCGGGACATGGTGCAAAACCACTTGCTGCAGTTGCTGTGCTTAATCGCCATGGATCCGCCCTCCAATCTGGATGCCGATGCCATTCGCGATGAGAAGGTGAAGGTGCTTAAAGCGCTCAAGCCGTTTGTGGGTGAAGCGCTGGGTCGCGATGTAGTACGCGGTCAATATATCGCCGGTACTAGTGACGGCCAGTCGGTGCCGGGGTATTTAGAAGAAGAGGGCGCCAACACCCAGAGCCAAACCGAAACCTTTGTGGCCATGAAAACCGAAGTGGCTAACTGGCGCTGGGCAGGAGTGCCGTTCTACCTGCGCACCGGTAAACGCATGCCGGAGAAGCTCTCGCAGATCGTCATTCACTTCCGTCAGCAGCCGCACTATATCTTCGACCCGGATCAGCGCGGCATCGCCTCTAATAAGTTGATTATTCGCCTGCAGCCGGAAGAGGGTATTGCCCTACAAGTGTTGACCAAAGATAGCGGCCTGGATAAAGGCATGCGCCTGCGTCCCGGCCCGCTGCATTTGGATTTTAACAGCGCATTTCCCAAGTCGCGGATACCCGATGCCTACGAACGACTGCTGCTTGAAGTCATGAAAGGCCAGCAGTACCTGTTCGTGCGCCGGGATGAAATTGAACACGCCTGGCGCTGGTGCGACCAACTCATAGAGGGCTGGAAAAAACGCGACACCCCGCCGCGTCGTTACCCGGCAGGCTCTTGGGGCCCGGTCGCTTCCATCGCCATGATTACCCAGGATGGCCGCAGCTGGTACGAGGATTATTAATATGAGCCAAGCACGCCAACAGTTGGCCGAGCAGCTTGCCGAAACCGTTTTTCAGGCGCTGCACGACGACCTAAACCATCAAGAGCGCGTCCTGTTGGTGGTTTCAGGCGGTTCCACCCCGGTGCCTTTCTTTAAGGCACTGGCAGCCAAACCGCTACCCTGGGAGCGCATTGACGTAACGCTTGCCGACGAGCGCTGGGTCGATGAGCAGAGCAGTGATAGCAACGCTAAGTTGGTGCGTGAGCATCTCCTTCAGGGCGACGCTGAAGCGGCTACTTTTATACCGTTAACTTGCGGTGCGGCGACCCCCGAAGAGGGCGTAGATGAAGTCGCCAAACAGGTAGAATCGCTGGGGTGGCCCGCCAGCGTGGTGATTTTGGGCATGGGGGGAGACGGCCACACCGCGTCACTGTTTCCCGATAGCCCGGAACTGACCCTGGCGCTTGCCACGGAAGAGCTGTTAGTGGCGGCAAGAACGCCTAGTCAGCCGCAGCCACGGATTACCTTTTCGGCCGACCGTCTGCATCAGGCGCGGCGGCATATTCTGCATATTACCGGTGACGATAAACGCGCCGTATTGGCCAAGGCATTAAGCGGCGACGATGTTCGTCAGTTGCCTATTCGTGCCTTTTTAACCTGCCCATTGGCCATTTATTGGGCGCCTTGATCGTTTGCTGGCTTAGCCAATAATAAGTTGCTTGGAGACTCACTAATGACTATCGACAAACAGTTACCCTCTACCCGTACCGCAGAGCTTGATAGCATCTGCTTAAAAGCCGAAGTGATTCCGGTGATTACCATTGAGCGCTTGGAAGATGCAGTACCGCTAGGACGCGCCCTGGTGGAAGGTGGCTTGACCGTGCTCGAAGTGACCCTGCGTACCGATTGCGCCCTGGACGCCATCAAGCGAATGAAAGCAGCGCTGCCGGGTGCCAGTATTGGTGTGGGTACCGTGCTCACGCCCGCGCAGTATCGCCAAGCCGAGCAGGTCGGCGCTGATTTCGTTGTCACGCCGGGCGCCACTGATGCGCTTTACCGCTATGGCGTGGAAAGCCCGGTGCCGATGCTACCAGGCGTATCGACCATTTCTGAGCTGATGACCGGCTGGCAGTACGGCTACCGTCGGTTTAAGTTCTTCCCCGCTGAATCCAGCGGTGGCGCCAAAGCGATCAAAGCGTTTGGCGCACCAATTCCAGAAGCGCGTTTCTGCCCCACCGGTGGTATTACCGTGGATAACGCAGACGACTACCTGTCACTGCCGAACGTGATGTGTGTCGGCGGCTCCTGGTTGACGCCGAAAGCGATGGTCGATGCTGAAGATTGGGACGGCATTCGCGAACTGGCCCGTCAATCAGCTGAGCGCTTTCATCACTAAGTAGGCATTCATAAGTAACCTGTCGCAGGTTACCTAAATGCTGACCCTAGTTATGGTTTTAACCATCGCTAGGGTTTTTTTATAGCGAAATTATGTCATTCGCGTATCGTAGCCGCCTGCGTACGACCAAAGACGTATAACGGGCTATATTCAGCTCCACTAAAATGGCGAAACGATTTGTCTGACATTTCGCTCTACGCGCATACAGTAACGTGCGTGCCACTTACAATGATCATGAGGTGAGTCAAAATGCACGCTTTGACCCTGGCGTCTTTCCTGTTTTTTACAGGGCTTGTCGCCTTTATCACTTGGCGAATCACCCGCCGAGATGACCACTCAAGCACCAGCGGTTACTTTCTAGCAGGACGTACGCTTACCTTCCCGCTGATCGCTGGCTCTCTATTAATGACCAATCTCTCTACCGAGCAGATGGTAGGATTGAACGGGGCTGCTTTTGCTGATGGTTTAAGTGTGATGGCCTGGGAAGTGGTGGCAGTTATCGCACTGGTGGCGTTGGCACTCTTCTTCCTGCCGCGGTTTTTGAAAAGTGGTATTGCTACGCTGCCACAACTGCTCGAAATACGCTTCGATAAGACCACCCAGCTAATCACCAATATCATCTTCCTGATTGCTTACGCGGTGATCCTGCTACCGATTATTCTCTATTCAGGTGCCATCGGACTGCAGGGAATGCTCGATCTACAGGGTTTAACCGGCATTGAGTCTTCGACGACGCTGCTTTGGCTAACGGTGTGGATCGTCGGTATTATCGGTTCGGTGTATGCCCTGTTTGGTGGCCTGCGTACGGTTGCTGTTTCTGACACGCTCAACGGCGTCGGACTGCTAATCGGCGGTTTCGTGATCGTCTATTTCGGCCTGCAGGCCGTAAGTGACGGCAGCGGCATTATGGAAGGTTGGAACATCCTCAAAGAGAGCGACCCGGATAAACTCAATTCGATCGGCGGCGCTGACCAGCAGGTGCCGTTCTTTACCCTGTTTACCGGCGTTTTCCTGATTAATTTGTTTTATTGGAGCACCAACCAGCAGATTATTCAGCGCACCTTTGCGGCGAAAAACCTGGCTGAAGGCCAGAAGGGTGTTCTGCTGACCGGTCTGTTTAAACTGCTGGGCCCGCTGTATCTGGTGCTGCCGGGGATCATTGCTTACCACCTTTATGCCGATCAGGGCGTGCGTGCTGACGAGGCCTACGGTCACTTGGTGTTTAACGTACTACCGCCGTATCTAACCGGGTTTTTCGCCGCGGTGATGGTCGGTGCGATTCTTTCGTCGTTTAACTCCGCGCTGAACAGTACCACGACGATTTTCAGCCTGGGCATCTATAAAGGTGTGCTGAACAAAGAGGCGACGGAAGAGCAGGTGGTGAAATCGGGTAAGGTCTTCGGCTGGATCATGGCCATCCTTACCATGATTATTGCGCCGCTACTGGCTGGCCAGGAGAGCCTGTTTGGTTACCTGCAGAAGATGAACGCGATCTACTTTATTCCGATTCTTGCCGTAGTGCTGGTCGGGCTGCTAACCAAACGTGTTCCGCCCATGGCGGCCAAAATCGCCCTGGTGGGTGGCTGCTTGCTGATTGCCGCCGGTTACTTTGTGCCACCCTTTACACTGCTGCCGCAGATCATGCACGAGTTCCACTTCGTGGCGCTGGTGTTTGTATTACTGGTGGCGGTGATGCTGATTATCGGCAAGCTGCGCCCGCGCGAAACCGACTGGATTCAGCAGCACAGCGGCGATGTGGATCTAACACCCTGGAAAGGCGCGGTACCCGCCGGTATCGTCCTGGTGGTGTTAGTGATCGTTATGTATATAAGCTTTGCTGGTTGAGTGCCTGCACTAGCCGCTAAGAGATGAAGTCAGAAAAGGCCCCGCTAGTATCCGCTAGCGGGGCCTTTTGCTGTGGGTTCGTAGGGGAGTTATGTCAGACGCAGCGGCAGTTCAGCCAATCCTGTGATGCCGCCGGTTTCGACTCTATACAGCGAGCCCGCGGTGGGCTCTTGGGCTAGCTGCTCCGCGCTAAATCCCTCTTGCGCAGTGGTGATATACAGCGTTTTTAGATCAGGGCCTGCAAACGCCGGGCAGGAGGGTTGGCTGACAGGTAGCTCAACGCGGCCTATTATCTCACCGTCATGATCGAGGCGCACCACTTGCCCTGCTCCCCACAGCGCTAGCCATAGGCAGCCTTCGCTATCCATGACTGCACCGTCGGGGTTGCCCTGGCTTGAGAAAAAGTCCGCCCAGGGCTGCGGCTCGCCCTGCGGCCAGCCGTCGCTATCGAGCGCCCAGCGCATCACTACACCCGTCACGGTATCGGTAAACCACGCGAATTCGCCATCTGCGGAGAAGCAGATGGCATTGGGGATCGTCAGCCCTGAACGCAGCCGCGACAGCTCGCCGCGGTGCAGGCGGTAAAGGCTGCCAGCGTTTCTTTCAGCGCTTTTGCCCATGCTGGAGAGCCACAGGCTGCCGTGGCGATCAACTCGGGCATCATTGCTGCGGGTGATGGGGTTGTCGGCCTCGAAATCACACAGCTTTTCGACCTTGCCGCTGCCTGGGTCGAAGCGGCTTAGGCGGTCTTCGCCAACTAGCAGTAGGCCCCCCTCATCAAGGGGCGCAGCCAGTGACACCCGATGATCAAACTGAAAGTGGCCGCCTTCTCCAGTGGTGGGGGAGAGCCAGTGCAACTGCTTTTCAAGAATATCGCACCAATAAAGGCGCTGATTTTTGGCGTCCCACTGTGGGCCTTCACCCAGGGTGCAGCGGCAATCGACCGCTAACTCGGCCTGCCACGTTGAAACACTCGCATCGGTATTCATTAGTACTTGTTCTCCTTATTATTCTCCTGCTAACCAGGCATCGACAAGGGCTTGAGCCTGTTGCCCTACCTGGGAAGCGCTTTGACCGGATTTGTATAACGCGCTGCCCAGTCCAGCACCATCGACACCTGCTGCGCGCCAAGCGGCGAAGTTATCGACCCCAACGCCGCCCACCGCATACAAAAGAGTGCCTGTAGGTAGTACTGAGCGCACTGCCTGCATACCCTCTAATCCTACCTGCACCGCGGGGAAGAGTTTAAGTCCGGTGGCACCTGCATCGAGTGCATCGAAGGCCTCAGAGGGGGTCACAATCCCCGGCCAGCTCGCCATGCCGAGTCTATGTGTCTCTTCAATGACCGCAGGCCGACAGTTGGGAGAAACGATTAAGCGCCCTCCAGCAGCGTGAACTTCACGCACCTGATCCGGCGTGAGCACCGTACCTGCACCGATGACCGCGCGTTCGCCAAAGGCTTCCACCAAGCGGCGAATACTCTCCAGCGGGTTGGGTGAGTTAAGCGGTACTTCAATCTGGGTGATACCCGCTGCCAGCACCGCTTCTGCGACATCTACGGCCTCATCAGGTGTTACACCGCGTAAAATACCAATCAGGGGCAGCGACATAGCCAATTTCTCCATGCTTAATTTATTTTAACGCGTGATGGGCGAGGCGCAGGCCTGCTAAAACGGCGGTGTCGCCATCCACATGCTGCGTCTGATAGCCGATCGCATTGAGCGCCAGCGTATAACGCTGACTCAGCGCCTGGTTACCAATCAGCATGATCGGCTTATCGGTGGGGCACTCACGGCAGGCGCCAGCAAGCTCAAGGCCAATGGCGAGCCCGGAGAGCCTGGCAGCCAATACGGCGCCACGCGTGTCGCCCGCAGGTAGCCGACCATCGAGTAAATCCTGCGCGCGCAGGCCGAACAGGCGGCTACTAAAGGTTTCGGGCGCCGCGTAGATCTCGCTAACTGCCGAAATAAACGCCTCACGGCAAGCGGGGTCTTGAAGCTCATCGTTGCCGATTGAGTGGCGCAAGACCGATTGGTTGGCCAGTAGCTGGTAAAGCTCGCCGGTTAAGTAGGTCGAAAATCCACTCACCGCACCCGCTTCAAGAGTGGCCCATTTGGCGTGGGTACCCGGCAGGCAGGCGAGCCCCGTAAAGTCAGGTGAGTCAGCGACGAGGCCTGCTAACTGGGTCTCTTCGCCACGCATCACATCAAAGTGGGTTGCAGCACTGCGGGTTTGGCTCAAACCGGGGAGGAGATAAGCCCGTAGCTGGTCGCCTGTAAGCGTTGGTGTTACTGCGCCCTGGCTAAGCTGGTCGAGCTGTGTCGGTACCGGCAAATAGGCGGCTTCCAACCAGCCCTGGCGAGCGCCTGCCATACCGCACACCATCACCTTAGTCGTGCCGGTGGCGGGTAGCCAATCACCCACCAGCCGCTCCAGCTCGGCTTCGTACTCATCGGCCTTTAGCGACAGCATGCCTTTGTCGCTACTGGCTTGGGCAATCACTTGGTCGTTTTGATCCAGCCCCCAGGCACGCAGATTGCTGGAGCCCCAGTCAACGGCAATCCAGGTTAATTGGTCTGCAATGTCGGGTGTTTCACTCATCACGGTTGCTCCCATGGCTTACCACTCCGCAATAGAGCCGTCTTCATGAGTCCAGACCGGGTTACGCCAGCGGTGGCCCACTTTGGCGCGCTCCTCAACGAATTCTTCGTTGATCTCTACACCAAGGCCTGGGCCTTGGGGAATGGCGCAGAAACCGTCGTCAATGGCGAGGGCGGATTTATCGACCAGGTAGTCGAGCACATCGTTACCCTGGTTGTAGTGAATACCCATGCTCTGCTCTTGAATAAAGGCGTTGTGGCTGACTGCATCCAGCTGTAGCGAAGCGGCTAAGGTCAACGGGCCGAGCGGGCAGTGGGGTGCCAGGGCAACATCGTAGGCGGAGGCCAGCGCGGCAATTTTGAGCCCTTCACTGATGCCGCCGCAGTGGGAAATATCCGGCTGGATAATATCGATCATGCCATCTGCCAGCAGGTCGCGGAACTGAAAACGGGTGTGCAAGCGCTCGCCGGTGGCTAAGGGATAGCCAAGCCCACCAGCAATATCTTTCAAGCAGGGCAGATGCTCCGGGGCAACCGGTTCTTCAACGAACATGGGATGGAAAGGTTCTAGCTCGCGCAGCAGTGCTTTGGCCATGGGGCGGTGCACGCGGCCGTGAAAGTCGATGCCGATGCCTACATCTGGCCCAACGGCGTTGCGGGCTTCTGCCACCCGGGCAACGGCTTCATCGACCTTGCGGTGTGAATCGACGATTTGCATTTCGGGGGTGCCGTTCATTTTAAAAGCTGTGAAGCCTTTTTCGACCAGTGCTTTAGCGCCAGCGCCTACGTCGCTTGGGCGGTCGCCACCCGTCCAGGCATACATGCGCATTTTGTCGCGCACCGCACCGCCTAACAGCTGGTGAACGGGCACACCCAGGTCGCGACCTTTTAGATCCCACAGCGCCTGGTCAATACCGGCAATCGCACTCATCAGAATAGGGCCACCACGATAAAAACCGGCGCGATACATGATGTTCCAAAGATGCTCTATGCGGTGCGGATCCTGGCCGATCAGATAGTCGGAAAGCTCGTGCACGGCGGCCTCAACGGTGGCGGCGCGGCCTTCTACCACTGGTTCTCCCCAGCCGTAGCAGCCTTCGTCGGTTTCGATTTTAAGAAACAGCCAGCGCGGAGGAACTTGCCAGGTCTTGAGTTTGGTGATTTTCATTGGATCAGATCCTTATTAATTGACGATGCCAAGATCAATGGCGGTGCGGCGCAGAACTTCTCTCGCGGCGGTTTCTGCGGCGCTGGTATCGTGGCTGCGGATAGCGTCAAGTACCTGGCGGTGGCGCGCGAGACTGTCGTCCAGGGTGTCAGTGTAGTGTTGCGAGCGATGTATCAGTGCCATGATCGAAGGGCGCAATAAATGGCCCATTTGCCGCCAGACTAAATTGTGGCTGGCCCGGTAGGTGGCGTCGTGAAAGGCGACGTCGTGCTCGGCATGCTCAGCACGGGCTTCAACGCTACCTGCACTGCTCTCCATACCGGCAAAGGCACTTTCCAAACGCTCTATGTCTTCAGCCTGGGCTGCCTGGGCAGCGAGCCCTGCGACCACCGGTTCAGCAGAAAAACGAAAGGCGTAAATGGCCCTTACCAACTGCGGGTCAAGGTTGACCAGCCCGGTCATCCACTCGCTCATCAGTGGGTCGAGTAGATGCCAATCGCCCATCTCGCGAACCAGCGTGCCTCGGCCCGCGGTGCGCTCTAATAGTCCTGCAGCAGTTAGGCTGGTGAGTGCGTTACGTACTTGGTTACGGCTAACGGCAAAGTGTTTGCCGATGTCCAACTCACGGGGGAAAACATCGCCTGGCTGCCAATGGCCTGTCAGCAGTGCTTGGGCGAGTAAACGGGCTAACTGTTCAGCGCCACCCTGGTGGGGCGGGAGAGCGTCCAGCGTCATCGACTGTCTCTTATTGTGTGTTCGATGACCGCTAGTCTAGTAAATGTCTGACATTTCTACAAGCGAACTGCTTTAGACAAAAGTCCGAGCTTAATTTGACGTCTAGGCACTCCAAATCAGGAACAAAAAAAGCACGCCTGGTTCAGGCGTGCCTTGTGCTAATAGTTTATAGGGCGACTTATTTAGCCAATATCTGCTCGTGTTGGCAGTGCGGCGTAAGCGCCTGGCCGGGTAACGGCATGGGCGCCGCAGCGGCAGGCGGTATCCACTGCGCGGTGTAAAAAGTCGGCATCGCTCTGCCAGTTTTCATTGATGCCGTGGGCCGAGAGCTCTGCCAACAGCCCGCCAATAAAGGCGTCGCCGCCGGCGGTGGTATCGACTGCTTCCACTTTGGGTGGCGCAATGCGTTGGTCGATGCCGACGCCTTTGAGTACCACATCATTGGGGCCGTCGGTAATCAAGATAACCTTCACCCCAGCCGCCAAGCGTTCAGAAAGCCACGACTCTGCAGGGTGGTCAGCACGCAGGTAGTCGAGCTCTTCCTGGGAGAGCTTGAGCAATTCGGCGCCGTCTAGCAGCTGCGTGACTAAGCTGGCGTCTGCTTCACCGCCCGGCCAAAGATTATGGCGTAGGTTGGCATCGACGCTGACCAGACAGCCTGCGCGCTTGGCCATGGTGGCCATTGCCAGGGTAACGTCGGCGATCTCAGGGTCGGTCAGGCTGTTACTGCACAGGTGCAAAATAGCAGGGTTCTCAAATACGCCCTGGGGTAAATGCTCAAGGCGGTAAAGCAGATCAGCAGCGGGTGGACGATAAAAATCAAAGGTTCGTTCGCCCATGGCATCCCGGGAAACAAACGCTAGCGCCGTACGGGATTGCTGGGTGTACACAATGCCGCTGGTGTCTACACCGTGGCTATTGAGCTCACGCACCAAAAAATGCCCAAAGGTATCGTCGCCCACCATGCCCAGAAACTTGCTGGGCACACCCAGGCGAGCGCAGGCGACCGCCACATTCGCGGGAGCGCCGCCGGCGTAGGGAGTAAAGGTTTCCTGGGCATCAGTGGCGGCACCCAAACGACTGGAGAGCATATCAACCAGTGCTTCCCCAAAGGCGATAACTGGTGTCATCTGTGGCTCCTTATGGTGATTAGTGTATTTGTTTTAAAACGAACCGTGTTTCATCCAGCTGTTTCATGCCACGCAGTGGCCACGAGCAGCTTCAAGCAGCTCATACCACGCTTCCCGGGGCAGCGTGGTGGGGGCATTCAGCATGTCGCTGATTCGTTCAGGTTTAACGCTGCCAATCACCGGAGTCGGCGAGTGAGGCAAGCTGCGCAGCCAAGCTAGCGCTAAGGCGCTAGACGAGCTATCAAGCTTAGTTGCCCACTTATCCAAACAGTCGCCAACGGCGCCCTGCATCAATTGCCCCCCGGCCAGCGGTGACCACGCCATGGGCGAGTGGCCGTCGGCGCATAGGTCATCGAAGCTACCGTCGAACAGCGGCGTGGTATGGGCGATTGAGAGCTCGATCTGATTGGCGCTTAAGCGATGATGCATGGCGCTTTGCAAGCGCCGCCACTGGCTGGGCAGGTGATTGGAAATTCCCGCGGCGCCAATTTTGCCCGCCTCAATGGCGTCGTCCAGCGCGCGGCCGGTCGCTTCAGCGTTCATTAGCAGGTCGGGGCGGTGAATCAAAAAATGGTCAAGACGTTCGACATTTAAACGCCCAAGCGAGGCGTCGATGGCGCTCTTCAGATAATCCGGGCTAGCGTTGTAGTGCTTGACCTTACCCGAACCGGGCGTGGGGTTGTCGTTAGCGATGCTCGCTTTGGTGACGATATGAACCCGCTGAGCCAGGGCAGGGCGTGCGTGTAGCGCGGCGCCAAACAGCGTTTCACCTTGGCCGCTGCCGTAGATGTCGGCATGGTCAAACCAGCTTAGGCCTTGCTCCAAGCGTGCTTCGATCCAGTCGGCTAACTGTTTAGGGTCGTGCATGGCAGGCGCTTCGTGCAAACGCATCATGCCGAGTATAAACGGCACATCAAAGGCGGCGGGCATAGCAGGTTCCGTATGAGTGTTATTAGAAAACTTCTTCGTTATGCAGCGCTTCAGCGGCGCCCAGCAGTCCCGTCCAGGGCGCGGTCACCACCCACACGGGGATGTCAGCGTTATAGGCACCCATGCGGCCTTTATTGGTAAACGCCGTACGCAGCTCGCTTTTCGGTAGCCACTCCAGCAGGCGCGGCAGAATACCGCCACATAGATAAACCCCACCCCTAGCGCCCATGGTTAAGGTGGTGTCGCCACATACATCGCCGAGGATTTTGAGAAAGCGCAGCAGGGCAGCGGTGGCGAGGCTATCGCCCTGGTTGGCCGCGCTGGTCACCTCTGCCGGGCTGGTAAGGCGTGGTTCAACTTCCTCAAGACTGCAGTGGGCCTGGTAAAGCTCCAGTAACCCCTGACCGCACAAAATGCGCTCTACGCTCACCCGCTTGTGACGCTGCAGAAAGACATCCAGCAGCGCTCGTTCGGTACTATCCGTGGGCGCGAAAGTGACGTGGCCGCCTTCGGTGGGTAGCGGTATCCAGGCGTGTTGGCCGGGAAAAACCCCGGCAACGCCCAGCCCGGTACCAGGGCCGATCACCAAGCGGGTCGAGTGTGCTTGGGTGTGGCCGGGCTGGATTTCCACTAAATCATTTTCAGCCACATGAGGCACGCCCAGCGCCTGAGCGGTAAAGTCATTGATGACTTTAAATAGCGATAGGTTGAGCACTTGCTGAACGTCGCTTTTTAAAAAGTCCCAGTGGTTATTGGTCATTTTGACCCGTTCAGCGTGAACGGGGCAGGCGAAGGCTAAACACGCCTCTTGAGGAGCGTTGTCACCGGTGGCGCCCACGCGATTCAAATAGTCCTGAACCGCTTCTACCACGCCGGGGTAGTCGGCGCAGGGTAGATTCAAAATGTCGCGAGGGGTGATTTCACCGGGAGAAACCAACGCCAAGCGTGCGTTGGTGCCCCCGATATCGCCGATGAGTGCCGGTCGCATCAGGCATCCTCTTCTGCGATTTGCCCCTGCTGGCGGGCGAGATCATCGGCTTCAAACCCACCAAACACGCCAGCGCCCTCTTCGCCGCGCATGGCTAGATGGCGGAAGCCGCCAAACAGCTCGCGACCTAAGCCCACATGGTAGTGATCCAGATTACCGATCGCCAAGTCACGTCCTGCCCAGGTGGCGGGGTCAACCTTGGCTTCCAGCGTACCTGCGTTGGCGTCCAGACGGACAATATCGCCATCACGTAGCTTAGCCAGCGGGCCGCCATCCAGGGCTTCAGGGCTCATGTGAATGGAGGCGGGCACTTTACCGGAAGCACCCGACATCCGCCCATCGGTGACCAATGCTACCTTAAAGCCGCGGTCTTGTAGCACGCCCAGAAACGGCGTTAGTTTGTGTAGTTCCGGCATGCCGTTAGCTTTGGGCCCCTGGAAGCGTACGACCACGATGACATCGCGGTCTAAATCGCCAGACTCAAAAGCCGCTTTCATTTCATTTTGATCTTCGAAGATTTTTACCGGCGCTTCAACAATGCGATGCTCTTCGGCGACGGCGGAGATTTTAATCACACCGCGTCCCAGGTTGCCCTTCATCACCGTTAAACCACCCGTTGCCGCGAAAGGGTTAGCGACAGGGCGGAGAACGTCTTCATCAAGGCTTTTTTCGGGGCCTTCATGCCAGACGACTTTGCCATCTTTCAGGAACGGTTCCTGGGTGTAAGCGGTTAGGTCGGTGCCGAAAACAGTCGGGATATCGCCGTGTAGCAAGCCTGCGCCCAGCAGCTCGCGGAACAGGTAGCTCATGCCGCCCGCCGCCTGGAAGTGGTTGATATCCGCCTGGCCGTTAGGGTAAACCTGCATCAGGCTGGGAGTCACCGCCGAAAGGTCGGTGAAGTCATCCCAGTTCAGGGTAATGCCCGCAGCGGCGGCCATGGCGATCAGGTGCATCGTGTGGTTGGTTGAACCACCGGAAGCCAGCAAACCCACCACGGCGTTGACAATCGCGCGCTCATCAATCTGTTTAAAGAACGGGCGATAGTCGCCGCCGGGTTCAGTGTTACGGATGGCCTGCTCGGTGGCGTAGCGGGTCAGTGCTTCGCGCATCTCGGTGCCGGGGTTTACAAACGAGGTGCCGGGCAGGTGTAGCCCCATCACCTCCATCATTAGCTGGTTGGAGTTGGCGGTGCCGTAGAAGGTGCAGGTGCCGGGGCTGTGGTAGGACTCCGACTCGGCTTCTAGCAGTTCAGCGCGGCCCACTTTACCTTCTGCGTAGAGTTGGCGAACGCGCGCCTTCTCTTTGTTAGGCAGGCCGCTGGGCATTGGGCCCGCGGGGACAAACATGGCGGGCAGATGACCAAAGCGTGCGGCAGCGATGAATAGGCCTGGAATTATCTTGTCGCATACACCCAGATAAAGGGCAGCATCAAACATATTGTGCGACAAGCCAACGGCCGCGGACATGGCAATCACATCGCGAGAAAACAGCGAAAGCTCCATCCCCGGCTGGCCTTGCGTCACACCGTCGCACATGGCGGGTACGCCACCGGCAAACTGGGCAGTGGAGCCCATGGCAGTGGCAGCTGCTTTAATCGTTTCAGGAAACGTCTCAAACGGCTGGTGCGCTGAGAGCATATCGTTGTAAGACGATATAATTCCTAAGTTGGCGCTGTTCATCAGCTTGAGTTCGTTCTTATCACGCGGGTTACAGGCCGCGAAACCGTGCGCCAGGTTGCCACAGCTTAGCTCGGCACGGTGTACACCACGTTTGTGCTGATCCGCCATGCGTCGCTCATAGAGGGCGCGACGCTCAGCAGAACGTTCACGGATGCGCTGGGTAACCTCAGCAACGGTGGGATTTAACGTAGCAGGTGTTGAGCTCGGCATAGTGACCTCTGCATGATAGAGACGGTGTGTGATAATTGTAGTTATTTTACATTTTTTGGTATCGATTTAAGAGACTTTACGGCAATAAAAACCATATTTGTAGTTTTATTACCCGAATGTAGGGTGGCTACCAGGCCACGCTCACAGCCTCAAAAAAGCCATAAGCCCCTGACAGGGTGGAAGACCTGTCGAGGAAATAGCAAGTATAGCACCCAGGCTTTTGCTACCATTTTGCGCTTTGCCTTTGAATGTTTGATGACCCCTAGTAAGCCGGAGCCTGCATGCACGCTATTGTTGACCACATTCAGCCCTTTGATCTCAATGCCGGTGAAGCGATGCGACGCTACCTGGATACGCTCACCAAGCCGCCGGGGAGTTTGGGGGCCTTGGAAGCGTTGGCGATACAGCTGAGTGCCATCACCGGTGAGCCCAAGCCCAGCGTAACGCCGCCTGCGGTGGTTGTGTTTGCTGCGGATCACGGCGTTGCCGTCGAAGGGGTATCCGCCTTTCCCCAAGAAGTGACCGCCCAGATGGTGGCTAACTTCGCCAACGGTGGGGCAGCCATTAATGTGTTTGCTCGGCAAATAGGGGCGCTGGTTGAGATAGTCGATGTTGGCGTGGCGGTGACGTTAACAATGGCCGGGGTCACCGCTGCTAAAGTGCGCCATGGCACTGCCAATATGGTGGAAGAAGACGCCATGCAATCGGCTGACGTCATTAAGGCAATTGATGCGGGCGTGGCGGCCGTTGAAAGGGCAAAAAAGGCCGGCGCAAAATGCCTCATTGTCGGTGAAATGGGCATTGCCAATACCACCGCCAGCAGCGCGATATTAGCAGTGCTAACAGGTGAGTCAGTCGCAAGCGTAGTGGGTGCGGGAACCGGCATTAATCCCCAGCAGCAGGCGCACAAAGTGGCGGTGATTGAACGCGCTATCGCTGCGCGCAGCGCTGACCCCCACGCCCCTTTGGCGGTGCTTGCCAAATTGGGTGGCCTGGAAATTGCTGCCATGACCGGCGCGTATTTGGCAGCAGCGGCCAATCGGATGCCAGCCATTGTGGATGGCTTTATTGCCACAGTGGCCGCGCTGACCGCCTGCCGACTCTGCCCCGCGGCGCGCGGCTACCTTGTTTTTGGTCATCGCTCCCAGGAGCCTGGGCATGAAGTCGCATTAAGTGCTTTAGGGGTTAAGCCGCTACTCGATATGGGCATGCGGCTAGGTGAGGGCAGTGGTGCTGCGCTGGCGTATCCGTTACTGAAGGCAGCGACAGCGATGGCGGCGGAGATGGCGACCTTTAACGATGCTGGCGTTAGCGATAAGGATAAGCTATGAGCGCAAGCGCTACAATAACGGGCGTAGCGCTGATCGCTTTAGCGATTATGATTGATTTAATCGTTGGTGACCCACGCTCAATACCGCATCCGGTGGTGCTGATAGGGCGCTTTATTAGCGCCTTTGAGCGGCTGTGGAATCGCGGCACGGCGCAGCAGCGCAGAGTTAGTGGCTTTCTGCTGACCATTATTGTCGTCGGCGGCGTATGGGGGATTAGCTGGCTGGTGCTGGCGCTGTTAGAACGAGTGCACCCTGGGGTAGCACTGATCGCCGAGCTGTGGCTGCTATCGACTACGCTGGCGATTAAAGGCTTGGGCGATGCGGCCCGCGCCGTAATCCAGCCGCTTACTCAAGGCGATTTGCCTGCCGCCCGCAAGGCACTGGGAATGATAGTCGGGCGCGATACGCAACGCTTGGATGAAGCGGAAATTACCCGGGGCACGGTGGAAACCGTGGCGGAAAACACTGTTGATGGCATTACCGCGCCGCTATTTTTTGCCCTGATTGGCGGAGCACCGCTGGCGCTGGCGTACAAGGCGGTGAATACTCTGGATTCGATGGTAGGCTACAAAAACCAACGCTATGCCGATTTTGGTTTTGCCTCCGCAAAGCTGGACGACATGGCCAACTGGATACCCGCACGTTTAACCGCGCTATGCCTGTGGCTCGCTGGCCTGCTACTGGATGTTTCAGGCGTTTTGAAGCTGCGCTGGAAAGGCGCACTGAGCAGTACTTGTCGCGATGCGCCGCGTCATCCAAGCCCCAATGCTGGCTGGCCGGAGGCCATGGTAGCAAGACTACTCGGTGTTCAGTTGGGTGGCACCAATGTCTATCAAGGTGTGGTGTCTCAGCGCGCTACCCTAGGTGAGCCGCTTGAAGTGCTGCAGGTCACGCATATCACGGCCACGGTGCGCTTAATGCACGGCGCCTGGATACTGTTTATGGTGCTGTCAGTGGTGGTCATAGCGAGCATATTATTCATATTTAAGGGGCTACTATGAGTCAACCTATGTGGCCCAGCTCTCCATGGCCCAGGCATGGCGGCCAAGCCGAGGCGCTATTAGCGCACTTTGGTTTGCCCGCCGATCACCGTCTGGAAGATTTTAGCGCCAACCTCAACCCTTTGGGGCCTCCGGCGTGGGTGAGCGATTGGCTGACTAAGCAACTGACAGGTCTTGAACGCTACCCCGCGCCGGACTATTCAACTGCGCGTCAGGCCATCGCCGCCCACCACCAGCTTCAGCCCGAACAAGTGCTGCTGACCAACGGCGGCGCTGAGGCGATTTTCCTGGCTGCCGCACTGCATGCAGGCAAGCGGGCGGCGATTATTACCCCAAGTTTTGGCGAGTATGCCCGCGCCTGTCGTGCCCATCGGCTCTCCGTCACTGAGATCGCACTGCCCGCGCCGCACTTTACGCTGGATATTGCTTCGCTGTTGGCAGGGCTTAACGGTATTGAGGTGCTGTTTTTATGCCGCCCCAATAATCCTACCGCTACGCTAATTGATATGTCCGCAATGGAAACTCTGTTAGATCACAGCGCAGCCATTGGCTGCCATGTGGTCGTCGATGAGGCCTTTATCGACATGGTAGGCGAGGCGCCCCAGCAGGCCTCTATGGCTCCGCTGTTGGCGCGCTATTCGCACCTGACGCTGCTGCACTCCATGACCAAGTTTTATACCCTGCCAGGGCTGCGGCTGGGCTATATGCTGGCGGAGGCGGCAACGATCAAGGCCGCAGAGACTTGCCAGCCAGCCTGGAGTGTTAATCACTTGGCGGCTGAGCTAGTGGCGCCGTTGCTGACGGATGATGCCTTTGCCCGGCGCACCCAGCGGTGGTTGGCCAGCGAACGGCCGCGTGTGGCGCAAGCGCTTACCGAGTTGGGCTTGGACGTTGTGCCCAGCCAGGCGTGTTTTTTTCTGATCCGCCCCAGTGCTACGCAGGAAATCACCACGGATGCGCTATTTGAGCAGCTACTGCGCCAGGGCATTTTAGTGCGTCATAGCCACAATTTTGCCGGGCTTAATGGCGAATGGCTGAGAGTGGCGCTGCGTGACGAACCTGCCAACCGACGGCTAGTTAATGTGCTGAAAAAGGTACTGCATGATTGTCTTCGTTAGCGGCGGCGCACGCTCCGGCAAAAGTGATATTGCCGAACAGCAAGTAGTGGAGGCGGCGGGTAGCTCACCGTGTTATTACTTAGCGACCGCAGCCGTATACGACGCAGAGATGGCTGAGCGAGTGGCACGACACCAGCAAGCTAGGAGCGGTCACGGGCAAGCCGTTCGCTGGGTAACGCTAGAGGCGCCTGTGGATATAGATCAAGCGCTGGCCGAGGTGCCCGATGGCAGCGCGGTGTTGCTGGACTGCTTAACGCTATGGGCCAGCCAAGTGCTGTATGGCAGTGAACTTAGCGACGACGGGGGTATGGAGCTGCTGATAAGGATGTTATCGGATGCTCGCACGCGCAGTATTTATCTAGTGATTGTCTCTAACGATATTAACGAAGCGCTGCCGCCCACTGATACGCAAACCTGGCGCTACCTGGCGTTTCTTCAGCGCGCTCACCGCTCGCTAGCGGCAGAAGCGGACTCGGTGCTAGAAGTGGTCGCAGGCTGCGCCATCGAATGGAAAAACCACGGGAAGCTGCTGTGAAAGAGAGTGCTGTGAAAGAGGGTGCTGTAAAGAATGCTCTGTTCGGTCTCCTGCTGGCGCTGCAGTTTCTGACCCGGATCCCAGTCCCAATAGCCGTTCCCTGGACGCCCGATACCCGCCGCTGGGCGGTGCGCGCCTACCCCTTGGTGGGCCTGTTGATCGGCAGCGTGCTGGTGCTGCTAGCATTTGCGATGCGCAACGTCCCCACGCCGATCACCGCGCTGGTGATATTAAGCGTGTGGGTGGCGCTCTCGGGTGGGCTGCATTTGGATGGCGTGATGGATATCGCCGATGCGCTGGGCAGCAATCAGCCGCTGGCGCGCCGCTGGGAGATTATGAAAGACCCACAAATCGGCAGTTTTGGAATGCTGGCGCTGCTGTTTCTGCTCGCCTGGAAGGGCGTGCTGCTATGGGCATTGCTCACCTATCAAGCGCCGCTCTGGTGGCTGCTGGTGGTGCCCGCGCTTGGGCGTTGGGGGGGCGTTGCCTTGCTGGTTCTGACCCCCTGCGCCCAGTCGAAGGGCCTGGCTTGGAGCTGGCAGCAGTCGCTTAGCGGCCAGGACGTGGCACTGGCGTTGGTTCCGTTGGCAGTTGTCGCGCTGTTAGCCCCGCCAGTCGTATTGATAGGGCTAACGGTCATTGTGTTTGTGGTACTTATGCGCTGGTTTATGTTGCGACTGTTTAACGGCATCAACGGCGATATGGTAGGCGCCACCATTGAAGGAGGGGAGCTTTGGCTATTGATCTTAGTGTGGAGCTGGTGGCAGTTCGCCACGGTATCACCGCTTGGAATTTAGAGCGTCGTTATCAAGGTCAGCAAGATATTCCGCTGCTGTTCCCCGATGCCGAAGCAGGATTGCTGGCACTGCGTGAGGCACTAGCGGATGAGCGTTTTGATGCTATTTACTCCAGCGATCTTAACCGCTGCCAGCAAACGTTGAAGTGGGCGGAAGTCGCCAAACCAGGCGTGCCCCTTACGCTTGAACCACGCCTGCGCGAGCTCGATTTTGGCGAGTACGAAGGCAAGGTTTACGACGAGCTAAAGAATTTACCCCATTATCGCGCCTGGATTGACAGCGTGGGCGAGCTGCAAATCCCTGGTGGAGAATCGGCTGCACAGTTACGCGAGCGCTTGGATGCTTGGCTGCACGATGTTGCGACTAATGCCCAAGCGGGTGACCATAAAAAGGTACTGACAGTGACCCACGGCGGCGTGATTCGCGAGCTGCGCCGTCGTTTTGAAACCATTCATTTCTGGGATGGCACGGTGAGTCAGGCCCAAGGCAGGCGCTGGAAACTCACTTATTACACCGGTGCGAATGGACAAGGAGAATGGCAATGCAGCTCTTCATCGGCGGTGCCTGCGCTGGCAAACGAGACGCTGTAGCCGCACGCTTTCCCACTGCAAACGGATGGCGGCTTGATGCTGCTAAGCCTTTCAGCGATAGCGAGCAAGCGCTTGTAGCCAATACGCCGCTGGTTATCACAGGTGTGCTTGAGTGGCTTAGGGCTGCGCTTGAACGTGACGATACCGATGCCCAGCGCCAGCAGTGGCAGAGCGATATGGCAGCACTCTGCCAGCGCGCCGAAGCGCTAAACGCACAGTTAATCATTATTGCCAACGAAGTTGGCCGTGGAATTGTGCCCATGCAGCCCGAACAGCGTCGCTTACGTGACCTCAATGGCTGGTTCGTTCAGGATGCCACTGCTCAGGCTGAACAGGTGTGGTACGTCCGGCATGGGTTGGTGATGGCAGTTAAATAGCTCGGTCAGTGCTATGCTGGGCGCGCTTTGCGCCGTACTTCAATTGACCTCCTTTGGGCAAGTTGCTAGCTTACGCCCACTCTCAGGTGCTGGCGGTGGATAACGCCGCTAGTGAAACGGGAAGTTGGTGAACGCTTTGCGTGATTCCAACGCTGCCCCCGCAACGGTGATCGAGATAAGAGCGGCCAAGACGCCACTGTGCCCACGCACGGGAAGGTGGTCGTTCGGAAAGGTGCATTGTTAGATGCTGCCTTTCGCTCGTCAGCCCGGAGACCGGCCCGAGAGTAACGGTTCAACCTGAACCGATACATGCCGAGACGCGGTGGGCGTTCCCAGGGCGATGAACGGTGGCGCAATACGATCATTCGGTGCGACCGTGACTCCCTTGTTGTGCCCTGCGCTTGGTCACAAAAACACGTTGTGCGGGTGAGCACGACGCGCAAGGGATCCCACCATGAATCACCGTTTCCACACGACCGCCAAACGGGCGGCGTTGAGCATGGCTGCTTTACCACTCGCCATCTCCTTTTCAGCCCAGGCCCAATACGCCGCCGCGACGACTGATTTAGCCACGCTTGATCCTGTCGTGGTAACCGCTGCGTTAGCGCCGCGCACTGCCAATGAAAGCCTTTCATCGGTTAGCGTGCTGGACACAGCCACTTTTCGCCGCCAAGACCCCACCAGCCTGACCGATCTTCTGCGCGGCCAGCCGGGCGTTGATATCACCAGCAACGGCAGCTTTGGCAAAAACAGCAGCGTTTATCTACGCGGTGCGCCCAGCGATGCCTCCGTGTTGATGATCGATGGTATTCGGCTGAGATCTGCCACGGCGGGCGGCGCCGCTTTTCAGTACCTAGACCCACGCATGTTTGACCGTGCAGAAATCGTGCGCGGCCCCCGCGGTAGCCTTTACGGTGCAGATGCCGTTGGCGGGGTAATACAGCTATTTACTCCTGATGGCGACGAAGAGGGCCCGCAGCCGAGAGTCTCAGTCGGCGGTGGTTCCTTTAATACCCAACGGCTAAGTGCAGGTGTTTCTGGCCGCGAAGGGGGCACGCGCTACAGCTTCGCCGCTAGCCATTTCAATACGGATGGCCAACCCATTCGTCGTGGCGGTGAAGACAAAGGGTATGACAACACCTCAGCGCTTGCCCGCGTTGCACATATTTTTGAGAGTGGTGCTGAGGTGGGGGTGCTGGCACTGCGCGCTCGCGGTAACAACGAATATGACGATGGAGAGAATGACTTCGTCCAGCAGGTGGCAGGTGTTTACGGCGAGGTGCCAGTTACCGATACCTGGCAGAGTCGCCTGACCCTTAGCGAAGCCCGCGATGAGCTGGATACGCTGGATAATTTCGGTGCCTCCGTCATTGATACCCGCACCCAAACTGCCCGCTGGCAGAACACTCTTCAGTTGGGTGCCCATGAGTTGATTGCTGGTGCTGAAATCAGCGAAGACCGCGTTTCAAGCACCAACGACTTTGATGTCACCAGCCGCGATAACACCGCTGTGTTTACCCAAGGGCTGCTCGACTTTTCGCCGTTTGCCATTCAGGCCAGCCTGCGTTACGACGACAACGAAGCCTATGGCGATGAAGTTACCGGCAGTTTGGCGCTGGGTTATCAAGTAGATAACTATCACACGCTGCGCGCCAGCATGGGGACTGCTTTTAAAGCGCCGAGCTTTAATGACCTCTATTGGCCGAATTCGGGGAATCCTGATCTCAATCCAGAAAAGTCTGAAAGCGTTGAGGTGGGCGTGCGCGGCCAATACAACCAGTGGTTCTGGGACTTGGCCGCGTTCCAAAACGACTACGATGACCTGATCGCCTGGGCGCCGACGTCGAGTGGTTTATGGGCGCCGCAGAACATCAACAGCGCGCGTATTCGTGGGGCGGAGTTTGCCAGTGGTGTAGAAGTGAATGATTGGACACTGCAAGCCGCCTTTACCTATCTGGATCCGGAAGACCGAGAGAGCGGTAATCGATTAGCCCGTCGGGCCACTCAAAGTGTGCGTCTGGATGCCGACCGTGAGCTTGGCGATTGGTCGCTGGGGGGCTCGTTAATCGCGCAGAATCACCGCTATGATAACGTCGCCAATACTCAGCGTTTAGGTGGCTATGGGCTGGTTAACCTGCGGGCGGGATGGCAGTTTGCGCCGCTCTGGACGGCCCGTGTTACGCTAGAAAATGCCTTTGATAAAGAGTATTCAACAAGTCGTAACTATATTAACGCTGGCCGAGCAGGATTTTTGAGTGTTCATTTTGGTCAATAAAAGCAGTTACTTAGTACGCGGGGCCTTAGGCCTCGCGCTGCTGCTACTGTCGTCGGTATCCCACGCCCATGACCACTCGCGCTGTGCAGTGGATGATCGTGACCGTGAGGTTTGCCTCTACAACGCTGCTCAGCGTATTGCCACGCTGTCGCCAGGTGCGACCGAATTGACCTTTGCTGCGGGTGCAGGGGATCAAGTGGTCGCCGTCGTTTCCTACAGCGACTACCCGCCGGAAGCCAAACAGGTGGCGTCGGTGGGTAGCCACACCCGAATTGATTTAGAAACGCTGGTGGGGTTGGCACCTGATCTAGTGATTGGCTGGGTAACCGGCAACCCCGCCGAACAGCTTGAAACCCTCGAAGCCTTGGGCATGCCGGTGTTCTATATCGAGCCCCGGGATATAGAGGGTGTAGCCAGCGCCATTGAACGATTGGCACGGCTGGCGGGTACTGAAACCGCCGGCCAGGCAGTGGCCGCCAATTTTCGGCAGACCATGGGTGAAATTGATGCGCGCTACCGTGATCGTGACCCGGTAAGCACATTCTACCAAGTGTGGGATGAGCCGCTAATGAGCGTTAATGACCAGCACCTGATCGGCCAGGTAGTCGAGATGTGCGGGGGCGAGAATGTGTTTGGCGAGCAGGCGCGGCTGGTGCCACGCATCGACGATGAAGCCGTGCTGGCAGCGAATCCTGAGGCGATTGTGGCTGGGGGGATGGGCGAAGAGAACCGCCACTGGCTGACCCACTGGGAGCAGTACCCCAGCCTGACGGCGGTGGCAGAAGATAACCTCTTCTTTGTACCGCCATCGCTGATCCAACGGCCAACGCCGCGGCTGATGGAGGGCACCCAGATCCTCTGTGAGAAGCTCGATATTGCGCGCCAAAAGCGTGGACGCCGTTAATGCTCGCACGCCTGGGGTTGCCGCTTAGCCTGCTATTACTAGCGGCGTTGGCTGCGCTGATTATCTCTCTTGGTGTTGGCAGTGCGCAGATTTCTCCGGCGCAAATTTGGCAAGTGGTGCTGGATAATCTTGGTTATATAGGGCAAGGCGAGAGCGATGCGTTGGCGCGTACTATGGTGATGGAGCTGCGCTTACCCAGGGCGCTCTCGGCGTTTGCCGTGGGCGGTTTGTTGGCGGTAGCCGGGGCGTTAATGCAGGTGCTGCTGCGCAATCCTCTTGCTGACCCTTACGTGCTTGGCCTTTCCGGTGGCGCCTCTATTGGTGCATTGGCAGCCATGCTGGGAGGGCTCGGCGGGCTGGCGATTTCGGGTTCGGCATTTGGCGGTGCGCTATTTTCGACGTTTTTAGTGTTTGGCTTGGCCCACGGCAGCGGCGGCTGGACGCCTTCGCGGTTGCTGTTAACGGGCGTGGTGGTAGCAGCAGGGTGGGGCGCGGTGATTACCCTAATGCTGGCGATGAGCCCCGCCGAACGCCTGCCGGGCATGCTCTACTGGTTGATGGGCGACCTCTCCTACGCGCGTACCCCTTGGCCGCCGCTGCTATTGTTGTTGGCTACCTGCGTGGTACTGATTCCGCTTGGGCGTAGCCTGAATGTGCTGGCCCGTGGCCCTCAGCAGGCCGCCGCGCTGGGCGTGGCGGTCAGGCCGCTTGAGTGGTGTATCTATATTGCCGCCAGCCTACTCACCGCAGCGGCAGTGACCACCGCAGGCAGCATTGGCTTTGTTGGTTTAGTGGTGCCCCACATGCTGCGCCTGCTGTTAGGCAACGACCAGCGGCTGATACTTCCCGCCTGCGCGTTGGCGGGGGGCACGCTGTTAGTGTTGGCCGATACACTAGCCCGCACCATGATCGCCCCGGAACAGCTTCCCGTTGGCGTGATCACTGCGCTGTTGGGCGTGCCCACCTTTCTGTTTCTGCTCTACCGGAGCCGCTGATGAGCGTACTTTCTACTCATGAACTCATCATCGATGTGCCCGGCCGCGAAGGCGATACGCCGCTTAATTTAACCATTGAGCCAGGGCAGGTGTGGGGCGTGTTAGGCCCTAACGGAGCGGGTAAAACCACGCTGCTACATACCTTGGCTGGGTTACAGGCTCCACGTTCAGGCAGCGTTCAACTCAACGACTCGGTGCTTGGTCAACTTCGCCGCCGACATGTCGCTCAGCGGTTGGGAGTGGTGTTTCAGGATCGCCAGGATGGCTTTCCCGCGACCGTGCTGGAAACCGCGCTGATTGGACGTCATCCCTACCTATCCCCATGGCAGATGGAGGGCGCCGATGACTACGCCCGTGCCGAAGCTGCCCTGGAGCGCCTGGATGTAGCGCATCTCCGTGACCGCTTGGTCAGTACACTTTCCGGCGGCGAACGCCAGCGCGTTGCGATTGCCACCGTGCTGACTCAGGCGCCCAATGTGTGGCTGGCCGATGAGCCGACTAATCATCTGGATCTGCACCACCAAAGTGCCGTGATGGTATTGATGGCCGAGCAGGCTGCCCAGGGGCAGGCGGTCATTATGTGCTTACACGACCTAAACCTGGCTGCCCGCTGGTGCGACCATATTTTACTGCTCTATCCCAATGGCGAGGCGTGCTGGGGCACGCGAGATAGCATGCTGGTGCCCTCTGCGTTGGAAAGCCTCTACCGCCAGCGGCTAGCGGTGGTAGAGGTGAATGGTGCGCCGGTGTTTGTACCGATAAATGAGTGATACCTAGTGCTCCAGCTCATCACGCCAGGAGTGGCGCGGCGCGAAGCCGACCAGACGGCGCGCTTTTTCATTACTGTAAAAAGTCTCAAATTCGCCCATCTCGCGCTTGATCGGTACCCCAGCGTAGAAGCGCTCAATGACTTGGGCGTTGGTCAGGCCCACTGATAGATCGTCATTGGCGACGTTGAACACCTGATAACCCAGGCCGTCTGTTTTCAAGCAGCAATCCACCATCTGGCCCAGATCCCGGGCGTCGATGTAGGCGAAAATATTGCGGCGGCGTCGGGCGGGGTCTTCCATATAGGCGGGAAAATTCTGGCGGTATTCGTGGGGCTCGATCACGTTATTGATGCGCAGGCCGTAGATGTCGATGCCCGAGCGTGCATGGAAAGAGCGCGCCGTTACCTCGTTAACTACCTTGCTCATGGCGTAGCTATCTTGAGGCACGGTGGGGTGCTCTTCATCAATGGGGAGGTATTCCGGCTTCTTTTCGCCATCGGCAAAGCAAACGCCATAAGTGGTCTCGCTGGAGGCGAAGATGACCTTGGGAATGCCTAGTTTGGTGGCAGCATCGAGAATATTGTAGGTACTTAGCGCATTGATGCGGTAAGTCTCGTTGTCCGGTCGATGCAGAATGGCGGGTATCGCCGCAAAGTGGACAATCGCATCATAACGCGGCACGCCAGTGCCCGGTTCCAGCTCGTCAAAACCGGCGTAGGCCTGGCAGGCATTAAACACTTGGCCTGCGTCGGTCAGGTCTGTTTTCAGGGTTGTAATGCCGGGTACATCAGAGACTACCCAATCCAGATTAGTGACTCGGTGACCTTGGTCGCGAAGATAAGCCGTCGCATGACGGCCAGCCTTGCCACTGCCGCCGGTGAACAGAATACGCATATTAATATCCCACCAGTTAATAGAATGAACCACTCCACCTTAGCAAAGAAAAATCCTCACCTCCGAAAATGATTTTGTGTTCTACACTAAAAATGATTCGGAATCTAATTGATCCAATCGATCATCGTCTGACCCTAACAATAGTGCATCTACAAAACCGGGAGGTCGTTATGATCCATCATGTTTGGGGGCTTCTCCACCATCCTGAAAGAGAGTGGCATTCGATCCGTGGCGAGCATGAATCTATCAGCCACCTGTATGCCCACCATGTCCTTTTACTCGCTGCTATTCCTGTGATCTGTGCGCTAATAGGCACTACCCAGGTCGGCTGGACCTATGGTGGCCCTGAAACCTATCGAGTCTCTCTTACCAATGGCATTGCATTGGGCGTGGCTTTTTATGCGTTGATCCTAATGGCTGTTGCTGTTGTGGGCACTTTGATCCATTGGTTAGCCCGTCGAATAGACACTCGTCCCAGCCGCCGCGACTGCCTTATTTTGCAGGGTACATTGCCACACCGATGTTCCTTTGTGGCGTTTTTGCCCTCTATCCGGCTTTTTGGTTTTGTATGCTGGGTATGGTGATCGGACTGCTCTACAGCGCCTATCTACTCTATAAGGGAACCCCCAGCTTTTTAGGCATCAGCCATGAGCGCGGGTTTATTCTGTCAACAACGACGTTGGGTGTTGGTGTCTTGGTGCTGGAAGCGCTGCTCGTGGTGATTGTACTGCTGTGGAGTATGGGCACGGATCACAGCGTGGTTTGGCATTTTTTCCGATAAATGGGCGCTATGGTGAACTAGCCCATCCAGCTAAACTGCACTGCGAAAACGCATGATCTGTTTGCCATCCATAGGGTCATCGATCACATGGGTGTACACTCCAAAGGTCTGTTGTAGCCTGCTGGTGGTGAGTACTTCATCAGGGTGGCCGCTGTCGATCAGGCGGCCACCATCCATCACGCCGATGCGGTCACACTCCATGGCTTGGTTAAGGTCGTGTAACGAGATTATCACTGTGATCGGCAACTGCCTGACCAATTCAAGAATCGACAGTTGATGGCGAATATCCAAGTGGTTGGTGGGTTCATCCAGTAGCAGGATTTTAGGCTGCTGAGCCAGCGCGCGGGCAATGTGCACCCGCTGGCGCTCGCCGCCAGAGAGAGTGTGCCACAGCCGATCCGCCATCTTCACCATATCGACATCGACCAGCGCCTGAACCACGATGGCATCATCTTCAGTAGACCAGGGGCGCAACGCGGTAAGAAAGGGCGTCCGGCCCAGCGCCACGACGTCACGCACGCTAATTCTATCGGTGGTATCGGCCTGCTGCTCGACTAAAGCAATAGACTGAGCAATCGCCCGCTGCTTCAGCGCGTGTAGAGGCTGGCTACCCATCAGCACCTGTCCTGCTTTGGGTTTGTTCAAGCCTGCCAACAGGCGAAGTAGCGACGTTTTGCCCGAGCCGTTCGGCCCCACCAGGCCAAAGGTTTGGCCTGGTTCGACGGTAAGGTTAATGTCAATCAGTAGCGGCGTGCCATGCACTGACCAAGCGAGTTTTTGAGCGGTTAACTGCATTACGACCTCTTGCCGCGCACGAGAATGAGCGCAAAGGCAGGTGCGCCAATCAGCGAAGTAATCACCCCAATGGGGAGTACCTGACCGGGCACCAGCACCCGGGAAAGAATATCCGAGCCGATTAAAAATACCGCGCCTGCTAAGGCGGTGGCCGGTACCAGCCGGGTATGACGGCTACCCACAATAAAACGCATAGCATGGGGAATCACCAGCCCTACGAAGCCAATCGCCCCTACAATAGACACCATCACCGCCGTGACCAGCGCCATGGCGATAATCAGCATGCCACGTACCGGGCGCACTGCGATGCCCATGGAGGCGGCGCTGTCGGCACCGAAGGTAAACGCATCCAGGGAGCGCCGGTGCCATAGGCAAACCAGTAGCCCGAAAAGGGCGGCAGGCACCGCCAAGGTCACATCGGCCCAGCGCACGCCAGAAAGATTACCCATCAGCCAAAACATAATGCCCCGGGCCTGCTCGGCGCTTGCCGACTTGGTAATGATAAAAGCGGTCAGCGCATTGAACAGCTGCGAGCCTGCGATGCCGGCCAGAATAATCGCCCCCGCTGCCTGAACGCCGCGCCCACCACCGACGCCGCTGTTGGCCGCATGGGCGAGTATCACCACGATACCAAAGGCGAGAAGGGCGCCCACAAAGGCACCCAGTGAGAGCGATAGCGCCCCCGCGCCAATGCCAGCGACGGCCACGGCAACCGCACCGGTAGAAGCCCCAGCGGAAATGCCCATTAGGTAGGGGTCGGCCAAGGGGTTGCGCAGCAGAGCTTGTAGCACCACCCCAGCCAGCGCCAAGCTAGTACCACAACAGGCAGCAACGACGGCGCGGCTAAGCCGGTAGTTCCAGATAATGCCTGCATCGATCCGGTCAACCGCATAATCCGCGCCCAGTAGCTGATTGGCGAGCACTTTGAGAATGGTATCAACGGGAATCGGTGTCTCGCCGATGGCGGTGCCCGCGATCAGCGCCGCCACGAGCACCAGCGGCGTGATCCATAGCCAGCGCAGTCCAAAATCCGCCGTAGATAGCCGCGTTATCGCGAGGCTCATTCGTCAAATGCCATCGTCGCTAGCGCCTCGGCCAGTGTTTCAAGGCCGTAAATAGTGCGCATGGTAGCGCTCATGGCATGGGCATCCATCTCGACGATGCGATTATTTTTCACCGCGCTCATCTCGCGGGTAACCGGGTCACTGCGCAGAAACTCACGCTTGGCTTCAATGTCGTCGGCGGGAAAGCGGCGGCGATCCATGCTGGCAATAACAAGTACATCGGGGTCAGCCCTGGCGATGCTCTCCCAGCCCACCGTTGGCCACTCCTCATCGGACTCGATCACATTGCGAATACCGAGCTTGTCCATCATATAGCCCGGCGCGCCGAGCTGACCCGCAACGAAGGGGCTAACCCCCAGGTCTGTCGAGGAGAACCAGAATGCCGCTGACAAGTCGTCCGGTAAGTCCAGGCTGCTCGCCAGGGCAATAGCACGCTCTTCGCTGTCGATCAGGTCGGCCACAAGGGTCTCGCCAGCGTCTTGCACATCATAAATTTGGGCTAGTTCGGTGATTCCCTTATAGATCGAATCCGTGGAGAAAGCGGCCGTGCGGGTACCGTCGCCGCCGGTAGAGTTATCCTTGGTATCGCAGTCGGCGGGCATAATATAGGTGTTAATACCCAGCTCATGAAACTGCTCACGGGTGGCGACACTGCCGGTGGGGCCTACGTGCCACTCATACTGTACCGCCACCAGGTCAGGCCGCTTATTGACCACGGCCTCAAAGCTTGGGTCGTCGTTGGCGATCCGCTCGATCGTTTCATTGGCCTCAGTAAACTGGGGAAGAACCGGGTTGAACCAAACCGAGGTGCCATTTACTCGATCAGTGAGCCCCAGCGAATAGAGAATCTCCGTGGCTGACTGGCCTACCGTCACCGTTCGCTCCGGGGGCGACGCCACGCTGATCTCTACGCCGCAGTTGGTTAGCGTAAGCGGGTAGTCGGTGGAGGCGTAAGCCGCCTGGGCAAGGCCAACAGCGCTCGCGGCGATGGCCGTGGTCAATCTCAACATCATGTACACTCCCGTGCATGATGAGCTCCGCATTCGGCCAGAAAATACCGACCGAGCCACTTCGCTCGAGGTAAGTAATATATCGGCAGTTCTCCTGACTGACGGGTCATGGCTAGCTCGCCTTCCCAGACGCTGTGTCCAGTGGCATTAAAGAGCATCGCTCGCCGCCTACAGTTGCGGGGGCAGTTCCGTTTCGCGGCAAGCCGCGGCGGATTCTCTATTAAGTTCCGTAGGGAACACCGACACTGGCCATTCTAGGTGGCAGGGGGAGAGCGAACAACACAAAGCCTTAAGGATCTTATAAGATCCCATAGTTAATGTAATGTTATATCATTTTATTTTGCGTGAGTATAAAAATCCAGCTGCATGCCTAGCGTAAATTTATATAAGTGCCCGTAAGGTGTTCAACGTGCAACAAATTGGCCTCGCCGCTCCCCCTTCCTCTATACTGACCGTTTTCTGCCGCTCATTTCTTTATGAATGGTTTTATCATTATTCAGCTATTTACCATGAACCAGGCTCACGTCCAGCGGACATCTAGCCGGTTAACAAAGGTTAGCGAGTTGGCTCTGCACGGGAGGTGCCGGTGAGTGAGTTTCCCTTTGCGGCGGTGGTCGGTCAGGAGGCGCTGAAAACCGCGCTGCTCCTTAACGCCATTAATCCGCGCATCGGCGGGGTATTGATTAGCGGGCCAAAAGGAAGCGCTAAATCGACCTTAGCCCGGGCGCTGGCCGCCATTCTGCCCAGCGATGGCGAAGGGCAGCGTGCCCCTTTTGTCACTCTGCCATTGGGCGCCAGTGAAGACCGCCTGGTCGGCAGTCTGGATCTGCAAAAGGTATTGGCGGAGCGTGAGGCGACTTTTCATCAAGGCTTACTCGCCAAAGCCCACGGCGGGGTGCTCTATGTAGATGAGGTCAACCTGCTGCCGGATACCCTGGTTGATTTGCTGCTGGACGTGGCCGCTAGCGGCACCAATATCGTTGAGCGCGATGGCATTAGCCACTCCCACCCAGCGCGTTTTAGCCTGATCGGCACCATGAACCCGGATGAAGGCGAGCTGCGCCCTCAGTTGCTCGACCGCTTTGGTCTCTGCCTGGAGCAGGCGGAGGGCGTGAGCATTGATGAGCGCATTGCCATTGTGCAACAGCGGGAAGCCTTTGACCGCGACCCCGCTGGCACCCTCGAGCGCGTTGAGGATGCCCAGGCCGCCCTGACCGAGCGTATTGCTAAAGCGCAGCGCTTACTCAAAGAGATCACCACCGACCCCTGGGTGTATCGGACGATTGCCACCCGCTGCGAAGCTGCCGGGGTTGAAGGCCTACGCGCCGACGTTACTTGGCACCGCGCCGCCCAGGCCCATGCCGCCTGGCGTGGCGTGGGTAGCGTAGAGCAGCAGGATATCGACACCGTTGAGCCCTGGGTGCTGGCGCATCGGCGTACTCAGCCGCCAGAACAGCACCCGCCGTCATCCCCGCCTAATCAAACGCCTTCAAATGGCGAGGGCGGTTCGTCGTCAGCCAATAACGCGCCCAGCGGCGGCTCATCCTATCCTGGTGGTGAGCAGGGCCAGTGGGGCGCCATGCCCCCTATGACGCAAGAGGCGATTAGCCAACCCGCGGTAAAACTGCCCGATAGCGACGGTTTTGCTCAGCGGAATAATCGCTCAGAAACCGCGGCTAGCGCGGGTAAAGGGGAAGAACCAGGGCGTGGCCGTTCCCAAGTAACGACCTCGCGGCTGGACGGGTTCGCGACGCTGATCGCCAATCGCGGCCAGTGGCCCTGGCAGCAGTTAAAAATGCGCAAGGCCCGGGCGGGGCAGACGACGGCGCACTTGGTGCTACTGGACACCTCCGGCTCGACCCTAGGCCAGCGCCTGTTGGGTCAAGCCAAAGGGCTGGTTGAATCGCTGGTAACCCAAGCCTACGCCGCGCGGGAGCAGGTAGCGGTGCTGGGGTTTGGTAATGGCGGGGTGGTGTCGATACTCTCCCGCCGTCGTGCGCCCAAAAATGCTCGGGGCACTCTTGATAACGCCAAGGGCGGCGGTGGAACCCCGCTGCGGGAAGCAATTATTGAAGCCAAGCGGCTTATCCTCCAGTGGCAGCGCCGCGAGCCCGGCCTGAAGGTGCGCACCTATCTGATTACCGATGGCCGCACCCGGGAAACCGTTGACGATCTCGCCCCGCTGGATGACTGCCTGGTGATCGATACCGAACAGTCCAAAGTCAAACGCGGGCAGGGCGCGCGAATCGCCCAGCAGCTGGGCGCACTTTACTGGCCGACCTCGTTTGGCAAACCCTCTATGGCGCATACTGTTTCTGCACATCAACTTGGGAACCTCTCATGAGCGACGCAAGCCATTTAGATCGCATGCAGCGTAAAAAAGACGTGGTCGATGAGCGCATCAGCAAGGCGACGGAAGAGCGTGGCGTGCTGATTCTGCTCAAAGGCAACGGTAAGGGCAAAAGCAGCTCCGCCTTCGGCACCATGGCACGCTCGTTGGGGCACGGCCAGCAGTGCGCGGTGATCCAGTTCATCAAGGGCCGCCGCGAAACCGGCGAGTATCTGTTCTTTCGCGATCATCCCAAGCTTGACTGGCACATCATGGGCCACGGCTTTACCTGGGAAACCCAGAATCGCGAGCGGGATATCGAAGCCGCCGAGGCCGCCTGGGCCGTCGCTAAAGGGCTGCTGGAGAACCCCGCCTATCACATGATCGTGCTGGATGAGATGAGCTATATGTTCAAGTACGGCTATCTCGATCCCGAGCCGGTGGTGGAAGCGCTTAAGCGCCGCCCGGCGCACCAGAACGTCATCATTACCGGGCGCACCATGGCCACGCCGCTGCAGGAAATCGCCGATACCATCAGCGTCGTTCAGGACGAGCGCCACGCCTTTCGCGGCGGCGTTAAAGCCCAGGCGGGGATCGAATATTGATGAGCAAACCGACTGTTAGCTGCCCCGCACTATTTATTGCTGCCCCGGCTTCCGGCCAGGGCAAAACCACCGTCACGGCGGGCCTTGCCCGCCTGCTGCGCAACCAGGGCAAGGTGGTGCGGGTGTTCAAGACCGGCCCGGACTACTTGGATCCGCAGATATTGGCCCAGGCCTCCGGCCAGCCGGTGGATCAGTTGGATCTATGGATGGCAGGCGAGGCCTACTGCCGTCAGCGCTTTTATGACGCCGCCTGTGAAGCGGACTTGATCCTGGTGGAAGGCGCCATGGGGCTGTTCGACGGCGAGCCCTCAAGTGCCGATCTGGCGGCCTTGTTTAATATTCCCATGGCGATCGTCATGGATGTAAAAGGCATGGCCCAGACCGCCGCCGCGCTGGTCTCTGGGCTGGCCAGCTTTCGCGATGACATTAATATCGCCGGGCTTATCGCCAATGCCTGCGGCTCGGCCCGCCACCGCGAGCTGATCGAAGGGGCGCTGCCGCCGACGATTCCTCTGCTGGCCGCCATGCCCCGCGACCCCGCGCTGTCGCTCCCCGAGCGCCACCTGGGCCTTGTGCAGGCCGCAGAAATTCGCGAGGATCTGGAAGCTCGCTTCGAGGCGGGTGCCAAAGCGTTGGAAGCCGCCGGGCTGTTGGACGCTCTCGCGGCGCTTTCACCCGTGACCTTTACCGCCCCCCAGGAACAACTTTCGGCTGTTAAGCCGTTGCTCAAAGGCCATACCATTGGCGTGGCCCAGGACGCCGCCTTTAGCTTTGTCTATCAGGCCAACCTCGATCTGCTGGAGCAGATGGGTGCGAAGCTGCGCTTCTTTTCACCGCTGACTGATAGCCACTTGCCCGAGTGCGACGCCCTCTGGCTGCCCGGTGGCTACCCGGAACTTCACGCCCAAACCTTGGCGGATAACAGCGCCATGCGCGGGGCCATTGAGGCGTTCTTTAACGCCGATAAACCGATCCTAGCCGAGTGCGGTGGGCTGCTCTACTGCCTGGAAACCCTGACCGACTACGACGATATTACCCATACCATGCTGGGCCTGCTGCCCGGGCAGGGAGCCATGCGCGGGCGCCGTGGCTGCCAGGGGATGCAAACCGCCGAGCTGCCGGAAGGCCCGGTTCGGGGTCATGCGCACCACCGCTCCATGGCGGAAGGCACCCCCGAGCCGATTGCTCACGGCCGCCGGCAGCGCCACCCCGCACCGGGAGAGGCGATTTACCGTCAAAAGCGCCTGACGGCGACCTATTTACATCTGTTTTTCCCTAATAATCCTGACGCTGTGGCAAGGCTCTTTTCTGCCAGCCCGGCGTACTGCGAACCGCAACACAGCGAGGCATTTACCCATGCAATTGAATAAGATTCCCGCCACGGTCGTGACCGGTTTTCTCGGCAGCGGTAAAACCACGCTGCTGGCCAACATTCTGCGTCAGGTGACCGGCAAGCGGATCGCCGTGATTGTTAATGAGTTCGGCGAGCAGGATATCGACTCCAGCCTGCTGCGCAGCTGCGCGCTGGGGTGTGAAGAGGGTAGCGAAGTCGGACAGCTAGACGGGGAAGACGGCAGCATCTATGAGCTGGCCAACGGCTGTATCTGCTGCACCGTGGAAGAAGAGTTTCTGCCGGTCATGAAAAAGCTGGTCGCCCGCCGCGACGATATCGACCACATCCTGATCGAAACCAGCGGCCTGGCGCTGCCCAAGCCGCTGGTGCAGGCGTTCAACTGGCCCGACGTGCGTCAGCACTGCACCGTGGATGCGATTATTACCGTGATCGATGGCCCCGCCGTGGCCGCCGGGCGCTATGCCAGCGATGTGGATAAAGTCGAAGCCCAGCGCCTCGCCGACGAGAGCCTGGATCACGACCCCAGCCTGCGCGAGCTGCTCGATGACCAGCTCAGTGCGGCGGATCTGGTGCTGGTCAGCAAGGCCGACCTGCTCAGCCCGGAAGAGCGCACAAAGGTGGAAGCGGTGATTCAGGCGCGGGTGAGTGCCTCGGTGAAAACGCTGTTTATCGATCAAACCCTGACGACCGACACTACCCAACTGGAAGCGCTGATGGGCATTGGCGCAGCAAGCGAAAAAAACATCGATAGCATTACCAATCACCATGACAAGCACCACGCCGAAGGCGCTCACCACGACCACGCCCACGATAACTTTGATTCCTGCGTGATTACCCTGGGCGAAGTCGATGGCGATGTGCTGGCCGACAAGCTCCAGCAGCTGCTGAAAAGCCACGAGATCTACCGCGCCAAAGGCTTTGCGGCGATCCCCGGCAAGCCCATGCGTCGGGTCATCCAGGCGGTGGGCGAGAGACTGGAAGGCTACTTCGACCGGCTATGGGCTCAGGACGAACTCCGCCAAACCCAATTAGTGATTATTGGCAAACACCTGGATAGCGCAGCGCTGCGTGACGCGCTGGCTGAAGCAGAGGTTCAAACGTCTTCTCAAACGGCTAGCTAATGCACTTATTTGCCGCTAAGCCCGGGGGCTTTGTCGATGATGAAGGCATCATCGACCTGCAACAGAGCCCCGCCGAGGTCGTGATACTCTCCGCCGCCGATAGCAACCTGTCGGCGCTGGCCCAGGCGGTCGACCGTCTGGGCGAGGCGTACCCCTCGGTGCGGCTGGCCAACTGGATGAACCTGGTCAAACCGGCTGCCTACGATCTCTACGAAGATCGGGTGCTGGAAAAAGCTCAGTTGGTCATCGTCTCACTGCTGGGCGGCAAGGCCTACTGGCAGTATGGCCACGAACGCCTGCTGGCCTGGGCGGCGGCCAAACCCGAGCGCCAGCTGATCCTGGTACCGGGCTGCGATGCCCCGGATGATGCCCTGCTGGAAGATTCCACCATCCCCTTCGATGACGCGTACCGCGTGTGGCGCTACCTGCGAGAGGGCGGCACTGATAACGCCGAGCAGCTGCTGCGCTTTGTTGCCAGCGAGTATATGAATAAGGCTCTGGGCGACTGGAATGAGCCCAAGGTCATCCCGCCAGCGGTGATTTATGCGTCGCAGGAGCAGCAGGCGTCCAGCCTAAGCGAGTGGCGCGATCGCCAGGTGCCGGGGCGGCCGGTGTGTCTGCTGCTGTTTTATCGCAGTCATTTGCAGGGGGCGAATACCGCCGTACCCGACGGATTGCTGGCGGCGCTGAAAGACCAGGGGCTTGAGCCGTTGGCAGTCGCCGTGGCGTCCCTGAAAGAAGGGCCGTGCATTGATTTTATCAATCACCTGATTGAGCAGACCGGCGCCATGCTGGTAATTAACACCACCAGCTTTGCGGTCAACCGCAACGCCGACGGGCTGGATGCCCTGGGTGAAGAGTTACCTGACAACCTGTTTGTGGGGCGTCCGGTAGTGCTCCAGGCGATTCTTGCCAGCAGCACCTCGGAAGACTGGCAGGGCATGGCCGCCGGGCTGCATAGCCGCGATGTGGCAATGCAAGTGGTACTCCCCGAGATGGACGGTCGCATCATCACCCGGGCGGTGGGCTTTAAAGCCGAAGCCCACTACAACCCGCGCTGCCAACTGGCGGTGACCCACCACGTCATCCACCCGGAACGGGCCGCCTTTGTGGCCGAGCTGGCGCGGCGGGTTTGTTCGCTGCGGCTGACCCCCAACGGGCAGAAGCGTGTTGCGCTGATCATGGCCAACTACCCCAATCGCGATGGCCGGATCGGCAACGGCGTCGGGCTTGATACTCCCGCGTCGACGCTGCAGATTCTAAACGCCCTGAAGGAGGCGGGTTACCCAATCAGCGAGCTGCCGGAAAATGGCGATGAATTGATCCGCCAGCTTCAGGGCGCGGTGACCAACGATCACGGAAGCCTCGACCAGCGCGCCTGCTGGCAGAGCATCAGCGTTGACGACTACCTGGCCTGGTTTCAAACCCTGCCCAGCGAGCTGCAGGAAACCGTATGGACGCGCTGGGGCGCGCCTCACGAAGACCCCAAGTGCCGCCAGGGACGCTTGATGATCGCGGGTGTGCGTTTAGGTGAGACCTTTGTGGGTATCCAGCCGGAGCGGGACTTTATCGATGATCTCACCCAGTCCTACCACGATATGGAGCTGGCGCCGCCGCACAGCTACCTGGCGTTTTATTTTTGGCTGCGCGCGCACTACCAGGTCGATGCGGTCATCCACGTGGGCAAGCACGGCAACCTGGAGTGGCTGCCGGGTAAAAGCATCGCCCTGAGCGCCGACTGCTGGCCGGATATTGCCCTGGGGCCGCTGCCGCATTTTTATCCGTTTATCGTCAACGATCCCGGGGAGGGTGCCCAGGCCAAGCGGCGCAGCCAGGCGGTGATCATCGACCACCTGATGCCGCCGCTGGCCCGGGCTGAACTCTACGGCGCCATGGCCGAGCTGGAAGCGCTCACCGACGAATATTATCAAGCGCTGGATATGGATCCCCGCCGGGAAGCGCTGATACGCAGCCAGATTCTCGCCCACCTGCGTGATACCGGTATCGACCAGGAGCTGGCCCACGGCGTTGATGAAAATAGCGCTGACGATTCAGAACTTCTCAACGAGCTGGATACCTTCCTGTGCGACATCAAGGAATCGCAGATACGTCACGGCCTGCACATACTCGGCACTTTGCCGCCTGAAGAGAAGCGAGCAGGTACCTTAGTGGCACTGTTGCGACTACCCCGTGGCGAAGCGGTGGCAAGCCGCGGCCTACTGCACAACCTGGCCAGCGATTTAGGCTTGGATTTTGATCCGCTAGCCGCGGGCAACGAGCCCTGGCAGGGGCCTGAACCGGCTATTTTAAGCCAGCAGCTCGATACCCCCTGGTGCACCGGGGCGGATGCCCGCGAGCGCCTGGAGCTTCTGGCCGAGCGCTGGGTGGCCGACTACGTATTGGCAAACGGCTGCCTGGATGACCTGGCCCAGGATTACCCCGCTACGGCAGCGCAACTGCGCTACGCCCGGGATCAGCTATGGGTCACCATGCAGCGCGGCGTGAAGATGGAGATTCAGTCGCTGCTCGACGGCCTTGAAGGCATCTTCGTGCCCGCCGGGCCCAGCGGTGCGCCCAGCCGGGGGAGACTGGATACGCTACCCACCGGGCGCAATTTTTTCAGCGTGGATAACCGCTCGATTCCGTCGCCGGCCGCCTGGACGCTGGGCGAAAAATCCGCCCAGGCGTTTGTCGAGCGCTATCTGCAGGATCATGGCGACTACCCGCGGCGGCTGGGGCTCTCCATCTGGGGTACCGCCACCATGCGCACCGGCGGCGATGACATCGCCCAGGCCTTTGCGCTGATGGGGGTGCGGCCCATCTGGTCGCTGGGTTCCCAACGGGTGAGCGACTTTGAGGTGATCCCCTCGATGCTGCTCAATCGCCCACGGGTCGACGTCACGCTGCGGGTGTCCGGGTTCTTCCGCGACGCCTTCCCCAACGTGATTCGCCTGTTTGATGCCGCGGTGCAGGCGGTGGCGAGCTATGCAGAGCCGGGCAACAGCAACACCATCCGCGAGGCGGTGCTTTCCCGCCAGCAGGAACTGGAAGACCAGGGGCTAAGCCCGGAGATGGCCGCCCAGGAGGCGAGCTACCGAATATTTGGCAGCAAGCCCGGCGAATACGGCGCGGGCCTCAACCGGCTGATTGAAAACCGCGCCTGGGACAGCGCCGACGATTTGGCCGAGGCCTACATGGATACAGGCGCCTACGCCTACGGTCAGTTCAAGGCCTCCGGCACCGCCGCGCGGGCGGCGTTCGAGCAGCAGCTCCAGGGGCTGGATGCGGTGATGCAGAACCAGGATAACCGCGAACACGATATCCTCGATTCCAACAGCTATTACGCCTTCCAGGGCGGCATGGCCAACGCCACCCGCTCGCTGAGCGGAACGGCACCGACCATTTATCACTCCGACCACGCCAACCCCGCAATGCCCAAGATCCGTACCTTGAAAGAGGAGCTGGCGAAGGTGATTCGCTCTCGGGTGTTAAACCCCAAGTGGATCAACGCCATGCGCGAGCACGGCTACAAAGGCGCCTTTGAGATGGCCGCCACGGTGGACTATTTGTTTGCCTACGACGCCACCACCGATTTAGTGGCCGACTATCAGTACGCCCAGGTGAGTGACGCCCTGGTGCTCGACGCCGCCAATCAGCAGTTTCTGCGCGAGCACAACCCAGCAGCCCTGGAAGAGATGGCCGAGCGCTTACTCGAAGCCGCCCAGCGGGGCATGTGGCAAGCCCCCGGCGAGCACGGCCAGGCGCTTCAGGATCTGCTGCTGGAAATGGACGAAGCCAAAGAGGCCAATGGTCATGCCGCCCAGCCCGCGCATTAAAGGCTGGTGCCCCGGCGCATGGCGACCTATGGCTACCGGCGATGGCCTGCTGGTGCGCGTGCGCCCACCGCTAGGAGAGCTTTCCCGCGAGCAGATGCTGGCACTATGCGAAGCCGCCGAGACCTTCGGCAGCGGTTTGATCGAGCTGACCAGCCGCGCTAATTTTCAGCTGCGCGGCGTGTCCGATACTAGCTGGCCGCCACTGATGGAGTTTCTGGTCGAGCATCAACTGGTGAGCGACGACCCGGACGCAGAACGCCAGCCACAGATGATGCTGGCGCCCGCCTGGCAAAAGGGCGATGACACCCCTACCATTGCCCGCTTGTTGCAGGCGCGGGGCAGCGAATTAGCCGCCATGCCCAGCAAGGTCGGTATAGCCATTGACGCGGGAAAAGCGCCGGTGCTTGGCAACAGCGCCGCTGATTTTCGAATCGAGCGCTCAATGGAAGGCGGCCTGCTGGTGCGTGCCGACGGTTACGCGCTAGGCATGGCGGTGAGCGATGCTGCGGCCGCCGTCGAGCAGCTGATACGCCTGACCCACTGGTTTGTAGATACCGGCGGCTGGGATGCCGGGCGTATGCGTCGGCATACCGCACCGCTGCCCGATTGGGCGCCCGCTGATACCGCCCCCGCATCCCCAGGCGAGAAGCTGGCGCTGGGCAAACATCGCGAGGGCATAGTGGTTGGCCTGCCTTTTGGCCGGGTAGCGGCTGATACGCTGCGCGAGGCGGTCACTCAAACAAGAATCAGCGTTGTGCAGGTCACCCCCTGGCGGCGCCTGTTGTTGAAGGATTGCGATACACTACCCGCGGTTGATGGCTTGATCCGTCATAATAGTGACCCGCGGCTAGCGATGGACGCCTGCCCGGGCGCGCCCTACTGCGAACAGGCGAGTGTCGCCACCCAGCCGCTTGCCGAGAAGCTAAGCGGTTTAGTGGAAGGAACCGTACATATATCCGGCTGCGCTAAAGGCTGCGCCCGTCGCACCCCAGCCGATGTATGCTTGGTCGGGCAAGCAGGTCGATTTAATGTTGTTGTTAACGGCGGTGCCGATAGCACGCCAGTTAAGACAGGCCTATCGGAGGGTGAGATGGTGGATTTTATGAGAAAGTTCAGCGAAACAGTTAGGTTGATCCTCGGTAGCTGAGTGCCAGGGCAGGTTGTAGCGAGGGTCTTTTCCAGGGATGGAAAAAGTAGCGCCCAGGGACGGGTTCACAGCGCCCTCGCGGAAACCTGCCCTGGCACGGAGGCCTTGCAGACCAGCAACTGCGAATTAGTTTATTTGGAGAGTTTGGGTGCCCTATAAGTACGAAACCAGCGGCCCGGCTATTTACCGGGAGTCGTTTGCGATTATTCGCAGTGAAGCCGAGCTTGGCCGCTTTTCAGTGGAAGAAGAAACCGTGGCGGTACGCATGATTCACGCCGCCGGGCTGGTGAAATTGGCCGCCTATATTCATTTTCAAAACGACGTGGTCAATAAGGCCCGTGCCGCGCTAGAGCAGGGCGCACCGATTCTCTGCGATGCCCGCATGGTCTCGGAAGGCATCACCCGCAAACGGCTGCCCGCTGACAACAAAGTCATCTGCACCCTCAACGATGAGCGCACCCCTGGCCTCGCCCAGGAAATGGCCAATACCCGCTCGGCGGCGGCGCTGGAACTCTGGCGGCCGCACCTGGAAGGCGCCGTGGTCGCCATTGGCAACGCGCCCACCGCGCTGTTTCACCTGCTCAATATGCTCGAAGACCCGGCGTGCCCACGCCCGGCGGCGATTATCGGCTGCCCGGTAGGTTTTGTCGGCGCTGCGGAATCCAAGGAAGCGCTTTTGGCTAATCCGGCGCTGCCCAGCTGTATCGTCCGCGGCCGTTTGGGCGGCAGCGCCGTGACGGTGGCGGCCATCAACGCCATGGCGGATCGCATCGAATGACCCAGGGAACGGTATACGGCGTTGGCCTGGGGCCAGGCAGCCAAGACTTGATGAGCGTGCGCGCCGACCGCCTGATACGCGGGGCGACCCACGTGGCCTATTTTCGTAAAAAGGGCCGCTGTGGCCATGCGCGCACTATCGTGGAGGGCATGATCCCGCCCGGCGCCATCGAGCTGCCCATGGAGTACCCGGTCACCACGGAAATTCCTTTCGACGACCCGCGCTACAATGAGCTGCTGGCGGCTTTCTATGAACGCAGCGTGGCCCAGCTGATCGAGATGGCCGAGGCCGGGTGCGATGTGGTGGTGCTGTGTGAAGGCGACCCGTTTTTCTATGGCTCCTTCATGCACCTCTACACGCGACTGCTGAATCGCGTGCCCATCTCGGTGGTGCCGGGGATTACCGGGATGTCAGCGGCTTGGACTGCTACCGATCAGCCGATTACCTGGGGCGATGACATCCTGACCGTGCTGATGGCCACCCTCCCCGAAGACGCGTTGGCCGAGCGCATCGCCCAAACCGATGCGCTGGTAGTGATGAAGATTGGCCGCAACCTGGCTAAGCTACGCCGCGCCTTGGTTCACGTGGGCCGCGAGGGCGAAGCATGGCTGATTGAGTATGCCGCCATGTCGCAACAAAGAGTGCTGCCATTGAGTGAGGTTGGCGAGAGCGTGCCGTACTTCTCGATTGTGCTGATCCATGGCAACGGGAGGCGGCCATGAGCGGCTGGCTGAAAATCGTCGGTCTGGGGCCGGGCTCAGAGGCCATGGTCACTCCCGAAGTAACGGCCGCACTGCAGGAAGCCACTGACGTGGTGGGCTATGTGCCCTACGTTAACCGGGTCGCGCCGCGTGCTGGATTAGTCCGCCACGGCTCGGACAACCGCGAAGAGATCCGCCGCGCGGAGCAGGCGCTACAGCTGGCGCTTGAGGGCCATAAGGTAGTGGTGGTGTCTTCCGGCGACCCCGGCGTCTTTGCCATGGCCGCTGCGGTGTTCGAGGCCCTGGAAGCGGGCGATGCCCAGTGGCGCGCGCTTGATATTCAGGTGCTGCCGGGCATTTCCGCCATGCTGGCCGCCAGCGCAAGCGTCGGCGCACCGCTGGGGCATGACTTCTGCTGCATTAATTTATCCGACAATTTGAAGCCCTGGGCGCTGATTGAAAAGCGCCTGCGTTTGGCTGCCGAGGCTGACTTCGCCATGGCATTCTACAACCCGCGCTCCAAGGCGCGCCCGGCTGGCTTTGAGCGCACGCTGGACGTACTGCGGGAAGCCTGCGGGCCGGATCGATTGATCATCTTCGCCCGGGCGGTTTCAACCCCGGAAGAGTCAATTCGAGTCACCACCCTAGGGCAAGCGACGCCGGAAATGGCCGATATGCGCACGCTGGTGATTGTCGGTTCTCAGCAGACGCGATTGATTGAGGGGGATGGAGCGCCGCTGGTGTATACGCCGCGTTTCTCCCAGTGAGTATGTACAGGGGCGAGGGCAGGTTGATGCGAGGGTCTTTTCCCATGGATGGGAAAAGTAGCGCCCAAGGACGGGTTTACAGCGCCCTCGCAGCAGCCTGCCCTCGCTACCAAGATGTGCCGCTGACTTCGGTAGCCTTGTAGGGTTAAGTTATCCAGTTGATAACCTCATCAACAGTATGAACTTCAAGACGAGATGGCAGGTGAGGCCGTTCTATCATCACCACGGGCAGGCCGAGCCTACGGGCAGCGGTCAGCTTTGAGGCTGCACCATCGCCGCCAGATTTTTTACACACAATGCGCTGGATACGCTGGTTTTCCAGCAGGGCTAAGTCGCCCTCCAAGGTAAACGGGCCTCTATCGATCACGGCGGTATAATCCGGCAGCGGCAACGGGCTGGTAGGCCGGTCAACCAAACGCAGCACGTAATGGTGCTGGGGCTGGCCGACAAAGGCCGCAAGGTGCATGCGGCCAATGGCGAGCAGCACCCGCTGGGGCGGGCCCGCCAGGGCACTGACGGCTTCATCGATACTTGCCACGCTTTGCCATTGGTCGCCGGTAACGGGTTGCCAGGCAGGTCGGGTAAGGGCAATGGCCTTTACGCCGCACTGGGCCGCGGCGGCTAACACATTCGTGCTCATCTGCGCGGCAAAGGGGTGAGTAGCATCGACGATATGGGTGATGCGCTCCCGGGCCACAAAGGCGGCAAGGCCGCTAACGCCGCCAAAGCCGCCAATACGGGTAGGCAGTGGCTGGGGTTTAGGCGTGGCAACACGTCCCGCATAGCTGAAAATGGCGAAAAGCCCGCGCTTGGCAACAGCGCTGGCCAGGGCGCTGGCCTCCGAGGTTCCCCCGAGAATTAGGATCTTGTTCATGGTTGAGGTTAACAACACTCCCTGGCTGACCCTGTTAGGCTGGGGGGAGGGTGGCACACAGGTGCTAACGGCGGCAAGCCGCGCCGCACTGGAAAGTGCCGAGGTAGTGTTCGGCGCGCGCCGCCACCTACGCCTTTTGCCGCCCCTAAAAGCCGAAGTGATTGAGTGGCCTGTGCCCTTTGCCGATGGCATCCCAGAACTGCTCAGTCAGCGCGGCCGCCGGGTGGTGATGCTGGTTTCAAACGACCCGTTCTGGTTTGGGGCGGGCAGCACCCTGGTGCAGCATCTCAGCGCTGACGAGTGGCTGGCACTGCCAGCGCCTTCCACCTTCAGCCTGGCGGCCGCACGCTTGGGCTGGCCGCTGGAGCGCTGCGCTTGCCTGGGCCTGCACGCCAAACCGCTGACCCGCATTCGACCTTACCTGCATACCGCTAGGCGGTTGCTGGTGCTGGTAAGAGACGGCGAAGCGATGGCCGAACTCGCCTCCCTGGTCAACCGATTCGGCTTTGGGGATTCCCAGCTAACGGTTCTGGAAGCCCTGGGCGGCGAAAAAGAGCGCATTCACCATTGTCGTGTAGATGCCGCCTTACCTAAGGATATCGCCCACCCGGTGGCGGTAGCGCTGGAAGTAGCAGGCAGTGGCCCCGCCTTGCCACTGACGCCCGGCCTACCGGATCATTTTTTTGACCACGACGGCCAAATCACCAAACAGGCCATCCGCGCCATTACACTGGCGGCGCTGGCCCCCATGCCCGGCGAGCGGCTATGGGATATCGGCACCGGTTCAGGCTCTATCGCCATTGAGTGGCTGCTCGCTCACCCGGATAATCAGGCGGTGGGCTTTGAGCAAAACGCAGAACGAGCAGCGCGAGCGTGCAGCAATGCAGGGAACCTGGGCGTTGATTGGCTTGAGGTCAAAGAGGGCCGCGCGCCGGAGGTGCTGAACGATACGCCGCTACCGGATGCGGTGTTTATCGGCGGTGGGTTATCTCAAGCGCTGTTAAACGATTTATGGCAGCGCCTGCCCGAGGGCGTGCGTGTCGTCGCCAATGCCGTAACACTGGAATCCGAAGCGCTGCTGGCGCACTGGCAGCACAAAGTTGGCGGCGAACTGATGCGCCTGGAGCTGGCCAACGCCGCCCCTATCGGCACCCGGCGAGGCTGGAAGGCCAGCTACCCGATCGTCCAGTGGCGGGGCGTTCGATGAAGCAATCGGCGTTGAGAATAGCGGGATTTGGTTTTCGCAGTGAGTCCACGCTCGAATCCCTCGCCCAGGCGCTGGATCAGCTTGTCGAACAGTACGGCGCTATCGATAAGCTGGCGGCTGCTTGCTCCATGCTGCCGTTAGTCGAAGAACTGGGCCGACTGCGCAACATTGAAGTCATCGCCGTAGCGGATGCCGAGCTACCGACGGTGACAACGCTGACTCACTCAACACAAAGTTTGCAGGCCCGCGGCACAGGCAGCGTGGCCGAGGCCGTAGCGCTATTAGCGGCAGGCCCAGGGGCAACGCTGCTAGGGCCAAGAATAATCTCAGCGGATCGCAAGGCCACCGCCGCGCTGGCGTTGGCAGAAGGAAATAGATAATGACCGTACACTTCATTGGCGCCGGCCCCGGCGCGCCGGATCTGCTCACACTACGCGGGCGCGACCTGATCGCCGCCTGCCCGGTGTGCCTGTACGCGGGTTCATTAGTGCCGGAGGAAATCCTCGAACACTGCCCGGCAGGGGCGCGGGTGATCAATACCGCGCCGCTATCGCTGGATGACATCATGCAGGAGATCAGCCGCGCCCATGCCGAAGGTCAGGATGTCGCCCGGCTGCACTCCGGGGATCTATCGGTATGGTCGGCCATGGGCGAGCAGCTGCGCCGCCTGCGCGAGCTGGATATCCCTTACAGCATTACCCCCGGCGTGCCTGCGTTTGCGGCAGCCTCGGCAACCTTGGGTCAGGAGCTGACGCTACCCGGTGTCGCCCAGTCGGTGGTGCTCACCCGCACGCCGGGTCGGGCCAGCGCCATGCCCAGCGACGAGACGCTTGCCAACTTCGCCCGCACCGGCGCCACGCTGGCCATCCATCTCTCCATCCATAACCTTTCCCAGGTTGTCGAGAGCCTGACGCCTTACTACGGCAAGCAGTGCCCGGTGGCGATTGTGTGGCGAGCAAGCTGGCCCGACGAGCGGGTAGTGCGAGGGCGGCTAGCCACCATAGAAACGCTGATCGATGATTCCATGCAGCGCACCGCGCTAATTCTGGTGGGGCCTGTGCTGGAGAGCGACGACTTCCAAGAGAGCAGCCTCTACGCCGTAGGCTACGACCGCCGCTTTCGCCCCCAGTCGGCGGATTCGCCTTTTGCCACGGCAAGCCAAGACCAAGAGAGCGAACCATGATCACGCTGTCGCTAATAGGCATCGGCACTGGCAATCTTGACCATGTCACCCTGGCCGCCGTGCGCGCCCTCAATAACGCCGACCTGATCCTGTTGCCCCGTAAAGGCGAGGCCAAGTCGGATCTTATCGACCTGCGCCGCTTGCTCTGCGAACGGCTGCTGGATGCGCCGGTGTCCGCCAAGATAGTCGAGTTCGACTTCCCCAGCCGGGATGGACGCAATGACTACCTGGGCGCGGTAGACGACTGGCACGCAGCCATCGCCAGCGTCTGGGCGCAGCTAATCGATGAACACCTCCCCAGCGGCGGGCGGGTAGGGATGCTGGTGTGGGGCGACCCCTCGCTTTACGACAGCAGCCTGCGCATTACCCAGCGCCTAAGCGCTGCGGGTCAGCAGGTGGATGTAGAGGTGGTGCCAGGCATCACCAGCCTCCAGGTGCTAACCGCTGAACATAAAATCCCGCTAAATGCGCTCGCAGAACCAGTTCAAATCACCACCGGTCGCCGCCTACGCGAGCGCGGCTGGCCAAGTGATGCCGCCACGGTAGCCGTGATGCTGGATAGCGGCGGGGCGTTTTTCACGCTGCCACAAGATGATACCTACATCTGGTGGGGCGCCTACCTGGGCATGGAGAAACAGTGCCTGATCAAAGGCTGGCTAAGCGACGTCGGCGACCAGATCAACCAGCGTCGGGCGGAGCTACGCGACACCCACGGCTGGATAATGGATATTTATCTGCTGGCCAAACAGCCTCTGCTATAACGCTGGTATTAATATGGAATATTTTTCCATAAAATGGCGCTACTGACCAACTAGTATTTGAGGAATAGCCATGAGCTTTTACGTTTATCTATCCGGCGAGATTCACACCGATTGGCGGGAAGAAATCCAGCGCGGCGCCGAAGCCGCGGGCCTGGATATCGTGTTTACCGCACCAGTCACCGACCACGCCGCCTCTGATGCCGCTGGCGACCACCTCAGCAAGCCGGAAAATGGCTTCTGGCGCGACCATCAGTCATCCAAGGTCAACGCCATCCGCACCCGCACGATGATCGAGCAGGCGGATCTGGTCGTTGTACGCTTCGGCGACCAGTACAAGCAGTGGAACGCCGCCTTCGACGCAGGCTACTGCGCAGCGCTGGCCAAGCCTTACATCACACTGCATAGCGAAGACATCGTCCACCCGCTGAAAGAAGTCGATGCTGGGGCACAAGCTTGGTGTACCACTACTGATCAAGTGGTTGAAACGCTGCGTTACGTCCTCAAAGCCTAAGCCAAAGCGCCTCCCACAAGCCCAACCACAGCATTAGTGCTGTAGCACCGGTGTTGTGGGAGGGCGCTTCAGCGCGCGACGGTTTCGCCACATAAGCAATCTAGCCACCCTGTAGCGTGACGTAACGCTTGTAAGGCACCCGCAGCGGCGGCTCGGCGCGAAGGCAGCGCCAGCTGCCTAAGCCCTTCTCCAGCTCAATTTATCGGCAAAGGCGCGTGACCTAAGCCAATTTTATGAATAGAGTATGACTAGATCAGCAAAGTGATAGCGTACGTGAATGTTGAATATACTACCAAAGTATTATTAATTTAATTCAATGTCATATAGTTAGGGCTATTTCGGCGCGCGTTATAAAAATGCTGAATATCCCAACGTGTTCATTCAATATCAGAAAATGCAGTCTAATCCCTGTTATATGCAACTAATAGAATGGAGAACCCTGCAAATGCTAGTTGAAAATCCAAACGCTCATACAGGGGCACATCAAAACCCAAGCGGAACTTGGGTTTGTGGTGGAGCGCATACTGGAGCGCACCAAAATCCGAATGGCACTTGGGTATGCGGTGGCGCCCATACGGGGGCACACAAAAATCCGAATGGCACTTGGGTTTGCGGTGGGGCGCATACTGGAGCACACAAAAATCCAGACGACACTTGGGTTTGTGGTGGCGCCCATACGGGAGCACACAAAAATCCAGATGGCACCTGGGTGGTTGGTGGAGCGCATACTGGTGCGCACAAAAACCCGGACGGTACTTGGGTGTGTGCATAAAGCACATAACAAGACAATTCCACGCGGACAAAAGCATCGTTCGTGCCTCACAATGCTTTTTTGCCGTCGCTGAATTGCGGCGTTAGGCCCTAGAGAAAGAGCATGTTCTCTCCGAAGATCCAACACTGTCTACGAGTTGCGCCGGAACTCGCCGAGAATCCCGTTCAGGGTGGCCAGGGTCAGAGAATGAATACCCCATGCTAGAGCGTTTTGTCTTCTGCTCCGTTTACCATAATAGCCCCTCGCACATATGCGCCTGCATCGCGCGAGAATGGGGGGCGACGAGTTTTTTTGTAAGGATGTCGCGATGCAAGACCAATCGGTGATGGACTTTCGCAAGTTCAAAATACTCGTTGTCGCTGCCGACCCAGAGGTACAGGGTGCGGATGCGCTTGATCTTGAGGTCGATGATATTAGGGCGGCTTTCCGGCCAGAGGCCTTAGGTCGTTTATCGATCAAGCCAGTTTCGACGCTTGACCCCGACACGCTAGCTGCTGAGATCCGTAAATTTGCGCCGGATGTTGTGCACTTCACCAGTCGTGGTACACCCGGCGGGTTTATTCGGTTGAGTGATCGCAGGGTGATAATTCGTAGCATTGTCGGAACGACGCTTCTGCATATTCTAAGGGCGTCCGACGACATAAGTTGCGTATTCATGAGCGGCTGCCGGATTTTCAGGAACGAACGCGTTTTGGCGGAAAATATTCCGCTTCTGGCCATCGCAGCGCCAGCCGATGCGGCGTGGGATATTTCCGCGATTGCGACCAATATCTTTTATCAAGCGCTTGGAGAGCAGGGTGAGCTCGAACAGGCGGTGCGCCATCTGGTGGACGGCTGGCCAGCGTGGGTGGAGGAAGAGACGGTCGTTCGCGGATACGTTTGCGGTCAGCGCGTCGGGTTGCCACGGCATGGGTTCGCTGGCCCGACTGAGTTCGACGACCTCGCATTCATGAGTAGCCTCGACTTCGGTGACGACCAGGTGGTGAATAGGAGTGTCGCGATTTACGATGGGAATACAACGGAGCCGATAGATGTGTTGTATAACGCTGAACCAGCGGCCACGCCGAAAGCCCGACCTCAGCGTGACGCGGGTCTCTACACAGTTTGGTTCGGTACCAACCGCCAGCTCGCTGACGACGCGGACTTTAGCAAGGGATTCACTGGCATGCGGGGCTCGCGGCTGATCAAAGGAACCTGCGAAGTTGTGATCCCTAAACACCATAAACTTGGCTCGGTCGAAGGCGAGCACTGGTGGCAGCGGCTGCCCATGATCCGTAACAACTACCGGCTCCGGGTGGACGCTATCCGGGTGCTTGAGGACGCGGTATATTGGGCAAAGCTGCGGGAGGCGTTAGAAATCGGCAGCGTCGGGGAAAAGCGGCTGCTGCTGTTCATCCACGGCTATAACACCACATTCGAAGAGGCAGCGATCCGCGCCGCACAACTAGGTGCTGACCTTGGCATCGGCGGCGCTACTGCGTTTTTTAGTTGGCCCTCGAAGGGCAGTTTTCACGGCTACTCGGCTGACGAGGCGTCAGTCGAAGCGAGTGAGGGGGCGCTGGTCGACTACGTGCGTGCACTCACCCATGAGGCGGGCGCCGACAGCATCCACGTAATTGCACACAGCATGGGCAATCGTGGCGTGCTGCGAGCGTTAGAGAAGCTGCTAGTCGACTTGGGCCGGGAGACAGGTGCGCCATTCAAGCAGTTTGTGCTGGCTGCGCCGGATATCGATGTTGACTTGTTCAAGCAATTGGCGAAGACCTACGCGAAGGTTGCGGAACGGACGACACTGTACGTGTCGTCACGCGACAAGGCGGTAATGGCCTCGAGTTTCCTTCACAACTACCCGCGCGTCGGTCTCTGCCCGCCAGTCACTATTGTTGACGGTGTCGATACTGTCGAGGTTTCGAAGATCGACCTCAGCTTCCTTGGACACGGCTATGTTGCTCAGGCGAGAGAGGTACTGAGCGACATGCACGAACTGATCATGCGCGGTGTTCCGCCGGACGAGCGGTTCTCACTGCAGCGAGTAATTATTGACGTCGGGACTTACTGGCGTATCCGCGAATGAGGGTGCTCGGGGCGATTCAGAAATTACAAAAGGTGGTTGAAAAAGTAAATTATGAAATGGGTGAAGCTCGTAAGGCTAGAGCATGACTTTCGCGATATACCTCGAGTTAATGATATTTAACAAACAGCTGCAGTGGATCAGTTTACATTGCGCTCCAATTGTTGCTCGTTGAGCTGGGCGTTAGAAAAAAAGGGAGGATTTAGGCTTGACACCATATGATTTTGGATTAGGAGTTTTAGCTAGCTGGTTAGCAAATAGGCTTGAAGTAGCGTCAATAAAGACGGAAAGTACCAGTGTGGAAGATCTATCATTAAATATTGAAGCAATCGCAGATTTGAAGCTGGAACGGAAAAAGCTTTTCCATTCTTTTGATGTGTTCACCCAGTTGCATGAAGTAAGTGAGGGTTTAGCATCTCCTGTCGCCCATTTGCTTATCGAAGCAGAACCCTCCACTCACTATCACCTGGTTAGCCTAGTACTAGAATCTTCCTTAACGGGTGAATGGTACTATTTTAGGCGTGGGCGTATGGCATTCCAAGGAACGGGTGGCGGGCACCAGCAAGCTGAACGGGTCGTATCAATCTTTAAGAGAGAAGACATTCCAATTTCAGTCTGGGTATTGGAACGAGAGCTTATGGATGATTTTGAATCAGGTTACATGCTATGGCCACAAGTTCGCGCAAAAGCTATTCCTTTCTTGGCTGCCAATTTGGACAGCGAAAAATGGTCTTGGATTAAGGCGCAAGCCTCTGAGATCCTACGAGACTCTTCCATTTTCTAAAAGTGCATCAACGGAACCAATCTTACGCTGGCGTTGAAGCTGAAGAAAACCCCCTTTGCCCTCTAAGCTTTGGTAGGATCGAGGAGGCAGACGCGTAGTGGTCAGCATGCCGCGCTTCAAGGCTTATCACTACGATCGGAACGCCATGGTTGGTAATCAATTACCAATATGAGCTGCAGCCAAGTACCTTTGAACATGCCGTACACTGCCTGATTGAGCACAATCTCGACTTATCCGTTTCCCATGCCAACTACCGCAACGATGCGACAGCTCGGCTGTCTATGATGCAACTATTCTATAAATTCATTACTCTATAAATTCAGGTTATTCAAGGCGATATACCAATATTATGGCGAGAAAAACACTAGGTCTAAAGGCGAAAAGAGAGATAGATGCCACGCCTGCCGAAGAAGTTGAAGATCAATTTCCTAATGATCCCGAAAACGTTTTTTAAATGGCGTCGCTATTCATCCTTCCCCACGCATTTATTTAGAACCCGGTTCTAACCAGCGTACTGTGCGAGCGATGGATTTGATTACGCCCATTGGGATGGGGCAACGTGGGTTGATTGTGGCGCCGCCAGGCTCTGGCAAAACGACGATGTTAAAACATATCTGTCAGGCCGTGGCAGAGGCTCATCCTGACATAAAGCTTTATGCCTTGCTGATTGATGAGCGCCCTGAAGAAGTGACTGATTTTAAGCGCAGTGTGTCGGCAGAAGTACATGCATCGTCTTCAGATGAAAGCTACACACACCATGTGCGTATGGCCGATAAGCTGCTTGAAACGGCGCGTAAGCAAGCAGGCGAAGGTCATAATGTGATGATTGTGATCGATTCTCTTACCAGGCTCTCGCGCGTTCATAACGCCGAGCAGCGAGGCAATGGTCGCACTATGTCGGGTGGGCTGGATTCTCGAGCGATGGAAATACCGCGAAAACTGTTTGGCGCCGCGAGGAAGATCGAAAACGGCGGATCGCTCACCATTCTGGCCACCGTGCTGGTGGATACGGGAAGCCGTATGGATCAGGTGATTTTCGAGGAGTTTAAGGGCACGGGCAATATGGAACTCGTGTTATCCCGGGAAGTGGCCAATCAACGGATTTTCCCTGCGATAGATATTGCCAAAAGTAGTACCCGTCGAGAAGAGCTTTTGATTGATGCAAAAGATATTGAAAAGGTAAGGACATTACGTAGAGGTTTGACAGCGCTGAAGCCAGTAGAAGGCGCGCAGAAGCTGCTTGCGTTATTGGATAAATATCCCACTAATGCCGAACTGTTAGATGCATTTTTACCGGATTCGTGAAATATCGATAATAAAGAAGCCCACCCTTTTAAAAGGTGAGCTTCTTGGGTAAGTTTTAACGATTACTTTATTTTCTGTAATTCAAGTTTGATTCAGGTACTGCTTTTCGAACCGGGAACCCTGCAATCTCTTTGCGCTCAATAATGCTTTTTAAGCGTCTTTCAATAGCGCAAAGATTTTTAAAGTCACTCATGTCGACTAAAGAGATGGCTTCACCTGAGGCGCCCGCGCGGCCAGTTCGACCAATGCGGTGGATGTACTCTTCTGGCTGAAAAGGTAAATCGTAATTCACCACACGACTCAATTCATCAATATCCAAACCACGCGCGGCAACGCCCGTGGCGACCAAGTACTTTAGCTCGCCAGATTTGAACTGAGCCAGAATCTCTTCGCGCATTGCTTGGCTTCTATCGCCATGGATAGAGTCCGCTGTGATGCCGCGTTTTTCTAGTTGAGCAACCAGCTTGGCCGCATTGTGTTTTTTCTCGGTAAAAATGAGCGCCTGATCCCACTGTTGCTCGTTGATCAAGTGGCTCAACAAGGCGGACTTAGTGTCTTTGTCGACGGTGATTAGCCATTGTTTGACATTAGCGGCGGCGCGGACGTTGGGAGAAATGGATATTTCAGCCGCCAGATCGGTCATCTGGCGATCCGAAAAATCGTAGGCGAGGGCGCGAACGTCGTCTGTGATGGTGGCCGAAAACAGTAGGTTCTGACGGTCTTCAGGCAGGCGATCTATGATTTTATGGATATCGTCGACAAAACCCATGTCGACCATTCTGTCCGCTTCGTCTAGCACCATGACTTTAAGTTCATCAAAGTGCAGCGCACGCTGATGAGCCAAATCAAGCAACCTGCCCGGCGTGGCGACCAGAATATCCACTCCTTTGATCAGGCGTTCTTTTTGAGCTTTGGTATCCACACCGCCATACACTGCCATCGAGGTTAGGTGCGTGTGTTTAGCGTATTGAGCCACATTGGCTTCGACCTGAACCGCTAGCTCACGGGTCGGCACGAGAATCAGCGCACGCATCCGCTTGCCACGTAACGTTCCCGCGTTACTGAAGCGCTCTAGTAGAGGAAGAACAAAGGCAGCGGTTTTACCTGTGCCTGTTTGTGCGGTGGCGATTAAGTCGTTACCCGAGAGAATGGCAGGAATCGCTTGTTCCTGAATGGGCGTTGGCGTGTTGTAACCTAGTTCGGTAATCGCTTGAACAAGAGGACTGGATAATCCTAGTTTTGAAAATGGCATTAGGAGCTCTGACCGATGGTCGTAAGGTGTGTCGAAAATGAAAAATGATGCAGTATAGCGTAAAAGCAGCCGCTCGTTGCTCGAACAGGGCAATTAGCTTCATAGTGCTGAACGGCGGCTTTTGTGATGAAATTAAAGGCATTCATTAAATGAATGGTAATGATGCTTTATAGTGCGCTAATATTGGTCAGAATTAGCTTTAAAATTGGAGAGATAACATGGGCGATATAGGATTCATTTTTGGAATTATGGGAATGTCGATGGGCATCTTGGGGTTTGTTTTTGGCATCATTTCATTTTCTAAAGTTGTTAAGCTAGAGAAGAAATTGGCGAAAGTGGAGTCTCAGGGTAATTGAAGTTAAATTGTGAGTGAGCGAAATAAAAAATCAATTAAATTCAATCGTTTAGGTCGTTTAACGTTTATTCCTCGCACCATTTATGGCAAACGTTAATCCATATGCAAATGAACCCTGTCATTCAAGAAGAAATATCTGGCTGTGGCATCGCATCATGTGCGGTACTTGCGGGCATTACCTATGCACAGGCGAAAGAGACAGCCAACGCCTTGGGTATCTATGCCGAAGACACAGCACTTTGGTCAGACACCGAGTACGTCCGTAAGCTCTTGCGTGCTTTGGGTATCACGCCTGCCCCTACGGAGACGCCCTTTGATACCTGGGAGAGCCTTCCAGATAAAGCACTGTTGGCGATCAAATGGCGCATGGAGCAGGGCAGACCTTTCTGGCATTGGGTGGTGTTTGCTAGAAGCGAGCGGGAAACCGTGGTGTTGGATTCCAAGAAAGCCTTGAAAACAAACACCCGTCGTGACTTCGGACGCATCAAACCCAAGTGGTTCATTCGTGTAGATTATGCTTGAGGGTTGCTAATAAGCGCTATGAGCTAGCGCTTGGTTCTTGCTGGGCTCTCGCTTTCTGTTCTGCCTGATCCAACAGCACCGGGCCGCTACCTGATTCAGCCAGCTTGTCGTCAGGGTTATAGAGCGGGCAACTGGTCATGCTCAGGCAGCCACAGCCTATACAGCCTGCCAGGTTACTACGTAGCTTTTGCAGATAAGCAATCCTGCCATCCAGCATCTGCTGCCAGTTTTTTGAAAGCTGTTGCCAGTCCTCAACCGTCGGGGTGCGGTTATTGGGCAGTGATTCAAAGGCCTGCTTAATCTCTTCCAGGCTAACGCCAACTTTCTGCGCGGCTTTGATCACTGAAATCCGCCTGAGCACCTCTGGCTTGTAGCGCCGCTGATTGCCCGCATTACGCCAGCTGTGGATCAGACCTTGCTGCTCGTAAAAGTGCAGGGTACTGACTTTAATGCCGCAACGCTTTGCCACCTTACCAACACTCCAAATTGCCTCTGCCATCACTCACCCCTGAATCTTTTTTGCCATTTTTTCCCAAAACACTTTACCTCAAGTGAAGTTGAGGTTTTATCCTGCTATTTCACTTAACGCAAGGAGACTCTTATGTACTTGGAACACGTGAATCTGGTCGTTGATGATATGGATGCCATGCTGGATTTTTACCGCGCCGTATTCCCTCACTGGCGGGTGCGGGATGAAGGCCATGGCGAGTGGTATGGCAAGCCACGCAAGTGGATACACTTTGGTGATGATGAACATTACTTGGCGTTAAGCGATCACGGCGAAGGGGAGAACCGTGATCTGAAAGGCCATAGCGTTGGGCTGGCCCATTTTGCTTATGTAACCGATAACCTTGACGCCGTTGTGGCCAGGTTAAATCACGCGGGTTTTGCCATTGCCAAACCAGGAGCAACAGAGCCGTTTCGTAAAAATGTCTACTTTGTCGATGCGGCTGGGTTTGAAGTGGAGTTTGTCGAGTATCTGAGTGATATACCGGCTGAACGGAATTTAAACCGCGATGCTCAGAAAACAGCAATGTAGGAGAGGTGGGCAACTGCGGGGTTGGTAATCAAGTCAGCACAGCGTGCTCTTGATAAGCAGGGGTATTTAAGCAATAACGAGCCAGGAAGCCTCTTTTGTAAAACTTAAAATCTGGGGTTTGACAATGAAAATAGATGTCGGCTTTACGCACATTGCGTTATCAGCAAGTAACTTAGATAAGAGTGTTGATTTTTATCAGCGCTACGCCAATATGGCTGTCATTCATGAGCGAACAGATAAGGAAATCGACAAGCGGGTCGTTTGGTTGTCGGATAAATCACGCCCATTTGTATTAGTGCTAGTACAAAACAGTAATCCGGTTCCTATATTAGGGCCTTTTGCCCACCTGGGTGTTGGTTGTAAAAGCAAGCGTGAAGTAGATGATTTATGTGACCAAGCTAGGCGCGAAGGCATATTGTCCCGGGAGGCGACGAATAGCGGCTATCCGGTAGGCTATTGGGCCTTTATAAATGATCCTGATGGCCATGTTTTAGAAATTTCGTATGGGCAGGAAATTGGTTTAACGGTTGAAAAGTCGGACACTTAGGAGCCGCACTGCCCACCTTTGTAGCCGAATCCTCTGTTAGTAGCTAGCACCCAAGTTCACCTGTGCATGGCGCTAAGCGATCATGGCGAAGGTGAGAGCCGTGATCTGAAAGGGCACAGAGTTGGGCTGGCCCCTTTTGCTCATGTGGCCGATAACCTTGACGCCTTTGTCAGCGGTGAACTGTGGTCAAAGCAGCCTTGGGCAAACAAGAGAGCTGGGTACGTAGGCTGGGCTTGCCGCTCATTCGGTAGACTGCTTATTAGATGAATGGGGTAGATTTACTTTTAATTAGAATAATATAATATAAAGCGTTAGCAGTAAAACCTCAGGAGCTTTCAGTGAGAATTGAAACCAAAAAAGGAATCTTGGAAGGCGAGTGGAACTACTTAACCCAATGGAAGGAGCAAGTTTTTCCTGCAAAGGGGCGTGGTAAAGAGTGGTCGCCTGTTTCTTGGCATAGCATCGTCTACTCCGAGGAGAAGAACCCTATTGGCCACATTGGCTTTGACAGCTTTGAAGTCCTCATCGATGCTGTGCCTCGTTTAGTGATTGGTATTGGCGAGGTTGTTGTGAGGCCAGAATATCAAGGGCAAGGCATTCCAGCTTTACTGTTTAACGAAGTTCATCATAAGGCGAGCAACCATTTTGGAACTGGAGTATTTACGCTTTTTTGCCCGTCTCGGCTAGTTTCTTATTACGAAAGACATGGTTACCAGCGGCATTCTGGTGCTGTTTATTTTCTGCAGCAAGGTGAGAAAGTGCTTTCTACCTTCGAGTTTATGCATCGTGGTGACTTGGCCCCAGTTGGAGAGGTAGTTTTACAAAGCGAACCTTGGTGATTCATGGTTTTTCGGAGGGGGATTTTTCAATCCCAAGTGGGTTTCTGATTCACTCCGTACTGTATTGCACAAAAACTTTTTATTAAATTATTGTTAGCAATAGGTTTTGCTGAGGTTGACCAACAGTAAGGAATAAATAGATGATTCGCGAATACCAGAAAGCGGATATGGATCAAATTTTAGATATCTGGCTTTCAGCATCGGTTAAAGCACACGCCTTTATTGAATCAGCGTTTTGGGAATCAAAAGTTAGAGAAATGCGTGATGTCTATCTCCCCGCCTCGGAGACCTTTGTATTTGAGTCTGGGGCTCAAATAGCTGGGTTTTATAGCCTGTATGAAAATACGTTGGCTGCTGTTTTTGTGGCACCAAGCTTGCAGGGTAAGGGCGTGGGCACAGCGCTGATTGATGATGCCAAGAGCAGAAGGGAGTGTTTGCAACTGACGGTCTACCGTGAGAACGATCCAAGTATCCATTTTTATAAGAAGCATGGATTTATTTCATTGGGGGAGCAGATGGATGAACGAACTGGTCATCCAGAGTTGGTTATGGAGTATTACGGTTAACAGCGGCTAATCAGAGGGTTGGGGCTGGCTTGGTATTGTATACCCAGGAGTGTTCGATGAAAGGTGAGTGTCTCTGTGGAGCGGTGGTGTTTGAAATTGAGGGTGAGTTACCCAACCTCTACCAATGTCACTGCTCCTTGTGTCGCAAAGCGACGGGGTCTAACGCTAACGCTGCCACTTTTGTGGAAGGCAAGAGCTTTCGCTGGATTTCAGGTCAGTCGAACATCTGCTCTTTTCAAAAGCCAACCGGCTATCGAAGTGACTTCTGTTCAGGCTGCGGTAGCCCGGTGCCCAACAGGTTGAGAGGCACTGATGTAATATGGGTTCCAGCCGGTTTACTGGAGGAGATGGCGGTTGCTCAAGTGGCTGTGCATCTCCATTTTTCTTCATCCGCCTTATGGGCGCAAGAATCCGATAACTGTATTCGGTTGGCCGGTGGCCCCGATAGTCTGGAGTCGCTTAACCAAGCACTGCAGCGCAAATGCGTTTAGTCTGTAGTGAGGAAGCGACCCGGTAACACTGGTGCATCAACTTCAGGTAATTAGTGGGTGATCGTAGCCATGTTTACGTGGTCGCTATAAGCTGGAATAGGTAAGAGAGATGGTTTTGGGAACAGAAATCTGGCTCTTGTATATCAGCACGATATTTATCTTGATGAACACTCCAGGGACTTCGCTTGACCCTGATCTCGGTGCGTTATAGACATGCTAGTATTGTTTTATTATGCAAGATGTGCCATGAACATGAGTAAAAGCTTTGCAAAAACGAACAGTGAGAGCGCGTGAGGGAGCCTCTGACGCTACCCAGAAAACGCGTAGTCATCTGGCATGGAACGACTTTGAAATTATTCTTGCCATTGCGAACGCAGGCTCTCTTTCTGGGGCATCGCGTGCCCTGGCGGTCAGTCATGCAACTGTTTTCCGGCGGCTGGGAGAGGTTGAGCAACGCTTGGGGGTTACGCTTTTTGAAAGAAGCCGTACTGGATACCAGCCCACGCTGGCAGGGGAGCAACTGGCCGAGACGGCTAAGATTATGGATGAGGCTGCGCTTGCCGCCGAACGTAAAGTTGCCGGACGGGATTTGGAACCGAGTGGGGAAATTTATGCCACCACAACGGACTCGTTGCTGATGGGATTGCTGGCGCCCCTGTTTACGCAATTTCGCGTTGAGTATCCAGCCATCGTGCTGGACGTTGCCGTTTCTAATCAATTGTTCAACCTGACGCGTAGGGAGGCCGACGTTGCTATCCGTCCTTCCAATCTTCCGCCTGAGAACCTGATTGGGCGACGGCTGGCCACGATTGGTCAAGCTATTTACGGGCATCGCAGTCTTGGTTTATCTCCAGAGGCATCCACTGATACCCTTGCAAAGCAGCCTTGGATTGGCGCTGGACCTCGGCTACAGGATTCAGCACTAGACCGGTGGATGGAGACGCATGAACTGAAAGCGGCCTGCGTCTACCGTGTTGATACCTTGGTTAACATATTTAGCGCTGTTCGCTCTCGCATGGGGTTGGCTGTGCTGCCATGTTATTTGGCGGATGAAGATCCGGACATTATCCAACTTAGCGACCCTATCCCTGAGCTGGAATATGGTTTGTGGTTTTTGATGCACCCTGACTTGAGAGGCGTGGTGAAGATTCATGCGCTAAAGGATTTTCTAACAGAAGCGATCCAAGCGCAGAAGCAACGACTGGCCGGGCGGCTATTGCGCCTGCCTGAGTCATAATTTCCTCATCAGGCATTTTACTGCGGACAAAAGCGGAAAAATGACCATCTGAAAGGGCATGATCCTGGGCTATAATGGCATGGTCTTGGTGGAGAAGCTGCTTCAAGCAGACTTCGAGATCTACCTTAAAATCGTATATCGCCAAATAAATAAATGTACTGACTTATTTATTAATGTTTATGGTTTATTTTCAGTAGGAAAAAGGCTGTTATTAATGATTAACACCAAAATATACAAGGCGGTTTACGAACTCGCTGAAAAACTCATGAAGGCTGCCGATAAAGAGGATAGAGAGGCTTTCTATGCGCTCTATGCGCAGTTGGAAGCGATCTGCACCGAGAACGAAAACAGCGATAAAGATCACCCGGAGCAGTGGGAAACCCTGGCTGATTTTACTGAAGAGCTAGATGAGGCGCTGGCTGTCTACGAAAAAGCCTTTGAGAAAGCCGTCGCGATTAATTCCACAGACCATATGTCATCGATAGCGTTCTCTATGGCAAAGCTGCAAGTTGAGCTAGGCCAGACCGACGCGGCGATCAGCAATCTTAAAAATGCCCAAATCACTGCCAACAAGATTGAAGATGGCGAGCTTAAAGAAGAAATTGATGAACTGCTTGAGAAGCTGACGGCAGGCTAGGCTTGCTAGGTTACTGATTTTCCGATTATTCATGATAGACGCAGATGCACATAAAGCCTGATTGTGCTGGGTTTGCCTAAGACTAGGGACACTATTTTGACCAATAACGATATTTTTCGCCGTATACGTTACACCTTTGATTTAAAAGACAGCACCATCGTGGATATCTTCGCCTTGGCAGAGGTCAGCGTGGCTCAAGAGCAGGTAACGGCCTGGCTGAAAAAGGATGATGACGACGCCTTCGTGCCGATGAAGAACCGAGAGTTGGCGGCGTTTTTTGAACGGCTTTATCAGCTTTAAGCGTGGCAAGCGTGAAGGGCCACAGCCCGTGCCAGAGTCGCAGTTGAACAACAATATGGTGTTCCAGAAGCTGCGCATCGCGCTGAACCTAAAAGCTGACGATATTTTGGCAGCGTTTGAACTGGCTGGCTTCAACCTAAGTAACCATGAATTAAGTGCGTTTTTCCGCAAGCCGAGCCATAAAAATTATCGCGAGTGCAAAGATCAGGTGCTGCGCAATTTTTTGCTCGGTATTCAGCTTCAATTGCGGCCAAATCAGGCTGCTTCTAGCTCTGAGTCCTGAGCTTAATCGCCTGAATTCATATAATAGCTGCAGCACTTTGTATCATACGGTATAAGCCAGCTGCGGCTTCGATGTGACGTTTTAACAGCTGTCGAATCGAGCGGTCATTGGCGGTCTAACAGGAGAGTGTAATGTCTATAGATCCAATGGCGGTATGGGCGAATATGACATTGAAAATCTGGCCTGAACGCTACTGGATGCTCGATCTTAGCGACACGTCCGCTCAAGATGTGGCTAACGTGTTCGTGGCAAGCTATGCTCGGTACAGCTGTTTAATTCGCGATCAGGCAGGTGTATCCGCGATAGTCGACGAGGCAGCCGTTGAGCGCTTAAAAACTGAGGTCTCTATAAGAGATAGCTTCGGCCCGTTTCAAGTTATATCAACGGATGGCGAGCTTCCCTTCGATGTAATTGGTTTTCTCGGCCCCGCTCTGCGGGCGCTAAATGAACAAGGCATCAAAGCTGGCCCGCAATGTGGTGCCGTATTCGATCACTTGTTTATTTACGAGCGGGATATCGAGCGAGCGATGGCCCTTCTAGAGGATTTCATTAGCCAGGCTAGGGCGTGTCAATAAGTTGCTTTGATAAGTCACTCTACAGGGCGTTTGATGGCTGTTAGCTACGCCGAAGGAATGACAAGTGAGTAGACTTCCCGATTTCGCTACCCACTATTATTTGCGAGAGACAGGCCCGTTTCGGAGTCTCTCAGAGCTTCCTGCTGGCTCGGAAGATCCTGTATTTCAAGATATCCTAACTCGTCATAAGCGTGATCCCGGTTACCGGCGGCGCTACGGTAGGAATTACATAGGAGTCCGACGTGAGGTTGAGGCTCGGCTGCGTGAACTCTTCGTTGCGCGTGGAGGTAAACCGCGCCGCGATCATCCCTTCTATCTAGTGCTTGGAGAATCCCCTTGGTTTCGTGACCTGAACGCAAACCAAGGTGAGCTTAGAATCCCTCTCTCTGAGCTCGATCCCGAAGTAACGTCTTTGACTTACCCGGATAGCTTTATTGCGCTAACCCGAGACGACAAGCCTTACTACAATCAAGTGTTTCTGCTTAGCGAAGTGAATAAGCTCGTTACACGCTTCGGTATTCCTGCCAATGATCACTTGATCCCTTACGAGCGTTATTGGGAAAATGATTTTGAGCTCTATATCGAGGTGCAGCTTTGGGACACTCCACCCAACTTCAAAGCCTAGAAGACAATTAATTCAATTTTTAGGGGAATGGAGGCAGCAAAATCTTCGTCCCATCAAAGCCTCTGGTCGCTTCGGTGTAAGGTAAGTATATATGATCCATCGCATTCACATATTCGGTGCGTTAGGTTTGGGCACCACGACGCTTGCGACTGAGTACTTACCATGGCCAGAAATATTGAGATCAAAGCACGTATCGACAACATCGAAGCGCTCGAATCCAAGGTGGCTAAGATCGCGGACAATGGGCCTACCGAGATAGTGCAAGACGATACCTTCTTCCAATGTGAGGCTGGTCGGCTGAAGCTTCGGGTGTTTTCAGAAAAGCGCGGCGAACTCATTTTTTACCGACGCGCAAATCAGGCTGGGCCGAAAGAATCGTTTTACGTTCGCTCGCAAACCGATGAGCCTGAGGCGTTGCGAGAGACGCTTTCGCTGGCTTATGGTGAAGTTGGTCGTGTTCGGAAACATCGTACGTTGTACCTTGTTGACAGGACTCGTGTACATCTCGATAGAGTGGAGGATCTTGGGCACTTTCTTGAACTCGAAGTGGTCATGTCCTCCAGTGAGTCATCACAGTCCGGTGTGGAAGTCGCGTACCGCCTATTGGATCGGCTCGGTATCGAGTTATCCCAGCTCATTGAAGGCGCTTATGTCGACTTGCTCAAGGGGAGCTAACCATTGATTCTATAGGCTCTAACCAAGGAGCCGCGAAGGTTTTCGAGTTCAGAAGTTGGGGTAATCAGCTATGGAAATCGAGGCGGATCTGATAGAAAAGGAAAGAGCCTTGCTTAGCTTCGAGGTGCGCAGGTCACCGGTGAAGCTGCGGTCTTTACTGTCCTCGGATTTCCTGGAGATCGGAGCATCAGGCGATTTTGTCGGGTTAGATAGTGTCCTTGATTGTTTGCCACAGGAATCCGCATGGTCGGCTATATCTCAGGACTTTGAGCACCGGAGATTGAGCTCTGATCTTATTCAGCTCTTTTATAGGGTTGCTATCAGTCGGCAAAACGGCTTAGGTACAAGCTATTCTCGGCGAACGTCAATATGGCGGAAAGAGGGAAGTGACTGGAAAATGGTTTACAACCAAGGTACGGCTATCTCTCCTTTTGAGGTTCAGTCTTAGATCGTTGATTCTGCGGGCGTTACACACTTTAATTTTGAAAAGTGAGGGGATATGGGAACGGAAATTTGGCTTCTGTATGTCAGCACCGTATTCATTTTGATGAGTACACCGGGCCCTAGCCAGCTTTTGATGCTTTCCAATAGCGTTAACAATGGTTTCCAACGGTCGCTATTTACCGCTGCTGGCGATTTGTCAGCCAATTTTTTACAAATGATTGTCGCCTCGATAGGTTTGGTGAGTATTGTTCAGCAATCCAGTGATTTCTTTATCGTTGTGAAGTGGGCGGGGGTAGCATATTTATCGTATTTAGGCCTAAGGTTGATCTTCGCAAAGAGTGGGAGCCATGTAGGTGTGGCGAATCAGGGGCGGTCGAAAAAAAGCTTGTTTTGGCAAGGTTTTATCACGTCAGCCGCAAACCCTAAAGCCGTTATTTTTTTCGCTGCTCTTTTTCCACAGTTCATTAATCCATCTGAGCCCCTTCTGCATCAGTTTGTGATACTGAGTGCCACGTATCTCATCATGGATGCGGTTTTCTTGTTTTCCTACGGTAAATCAGCTGAATGGGTTAGTACGAAACTAAAGTCATCAGCGCGCCAGTACTTAGGTAAGGTATCTGGATCGTTTTTGATTGGCGCAGCGGTGCTTCTAGGGCTGAAGGAAGTTGATGCTAATAACTTATAAAACGCCTCGCCAGCGATAGATACGGGAGAAGGCTGTGGTCAAGCAAGTGGGCGGAGTTAACATTCAACCTAGGCACAGGGCTACATGCCACTGCGGCATGGTGGAGCTCGAACTCGATCTGCCTGAGGGGCTTGTTGACCCGAAAAGGTGTAACTGCTCTATTTGCAGGCGCAAAGGCGCTGTTATGGCCTATGTACCATTGAACGGTCTTCGCATTCTCCGTGGCGCTGAGCATCTTAAGCTCTATCAGTTCAATTCAGGTGTCGCTAAGCACTACTTCTGTTCAAACTGCGGCGTTTACACTCACCACCAAACGCGCTCCAATCCCAATGTGTATGGATTCAATGTTGGGTGTTTGGAAGATATTAACCCCTTTGACTTGCACGATTTGCCGGTTAGCGACGGTATCAACCATGAATCTGATCAATAGCAGAGAGCTAGGAAGTGCTAGTGCAGTGTGCCTACCCGGTTGGTTAAATCCAGTTATCGAGGTTGCTTTGATATACCATCCATATTCATCGCCTGAAAGATGATATAAATTAAAGTCTTTTCGTAAGGAAGCAGTGGAACTGCATTGTTGTGGCGACGTAAAGGATCCAAACATGATTACGGACTCCAAAAGGCTAGTTTTGAGGTACTACTGGCCTGACGATATTGCCCCAATCTTTAAAAGCTATACGGGTGATTTAGGCTCAACAAAATACCTTGCACGGCGCCCTCACACTGAAATCGAACAAACCAAAAAAATGCTACAAACTCTTTCTGTTCCTGAGAGTATGGCGTTAACGGGTAAGTGTATTTGGATTGTAGATGCCATTACGGAGGGCATCGGTGCTATCGGAATGGTAACCGTTGTAAAGAGTGGTGAGTCAGAGGTCGTTCACTTTGGTATCGGGAGACCATATAGAGGTCGCGGGTACGCAGCAGAGGCGTTAGTACTTACCGCACAGCACTTGCTCGCAGCAGGTTACGCAACAAGCGTTAGCTCTTTTACTGACGTTGATAATGTTGCTGCTCAAATGGCTTTAGCCAAAGCAGGTTTTAGATTTACGACAAGAACCAAAAAGTTTTATCAAGCCCCTCAATTGAACGGACAGTATCGTGACGTTTTTCACTACGATTTTAAGACATAGTAGTCATTGTATAATGGGGAACTTGAGCACTTAACGAGAGCATCATCAACAAGGAGGAAATGGTGCAAACTTGCGAAACGGAAAGGCTGTTTATACGGACATTATCCCTGGATGATGTGTCTGAGTTGACCACTATCCTCAGCGATCCTGAGGTGATGAAATACTCGATTCGAGGCGTTTGCGATAAAGCGGCGACGCGGCGGTTTATTGAATGGTGCTTGGAGAACTATGCAACTCACCGTATCGGGCCGTGGGCGTTAGTAGAGAAGGGTTCCGGCAAGCTTGTCGGCTTTTGTGGTGTCAGCCCCGAAGAGGTAAATGGTATTGAGGAGATTGGTTTAGGCTACCGGCTGGCCAAACGGTACTGGGGCAAAGGACTTGCGACTGAGGCTGTGCACGCGGTACTCCATGATGCATTTAATCAAAAGCAGCTATCTTCAGTGGTTGCTATTATTGAGCCTGAGAATGTTGCGTCGCTTAAGGTTGCAGCAAAAGCAAGGTTTTCTACGTTCGGCATCCATGATTTCCATGGCCGCCCAGTGAGGTTGTATCGGTTAAATCAGCATCAGTGGGGCGCACTTCATACTAATGGCATGGATGCGACAATTGTGCGATGAGTAGCCCCTAGAGTTGAAGGTCGTCAGCTGACTCGATTATGCCAGTAACCCGGCTTTCTCGAATGATGGGCAAAGGCAACAATGGTGATTGTTTGGTTATTGACCACAGTCACAAGGGAAAAAGGAAACTGTTGAAGGATCAAACGCTTTGCGCCAAGTTTGCTTGACCAAGTACAGGAACTAATGGTGGGTTTGGTGCGCTGAGTTTTATGGTGGCTCGTTCAAAGGTATCGATAAGTTGCTCGCCCAGCCCAGGCGATTCAAGTTCATACCAAGCTGCGGCTTCCATCAGTTCTTCCGCAGCCTCTGGGCTTACCTACACCCTCAAAATTAGTTCCTTATCCGAGCTCGGGCACGTTCAATGGCTTCGCTGACTTCTAACGACTTGGTTTTGCCAGATTCCAGATTATTGATTCTGCGACATATCTCATCGTCCCAGGCTTCCGATACACTGATTTCAGCTATACCGTCCAAGCTTGCGACCAAATCATGAGCGAGTTTGGCCCGTTCCCTCTCCGATAGGGTCATTGCTTCGCTCGTGATAGTTTCAAGTTGCGCTGTATTCATTTATGCACCCAGCGTTGTGAAACGGCAATATCAAAATCATGCAGTAGATTACACCTAATGACAAGTCCATCAAGCGCGCCTATAGACTGCTGCGGCGGCCACATTAGGCAGAGTGAAAACTTCCGCCTGGGGGAAAGTCTCAGCCAATGTTGAAAGGCATTACAGCCAGTCAGCCGCTAGGTAGCTAAAACCCAGCGGCTATATCAACGTGCAGTGTTGAATCAATTAAGCACGCTTCTCACCAGTACTTTTCATGCTTATTACGTAAATAATAAACATGATCAGCGAGCCCATGACAAAGCACCATACGCCTACGGTTGCATAGCTCGCAAAAGCGGGAAGAAATAAAAGACTACCAAAGAAGAAAAATAGGCTTGATAAGAGACCGAGTAGGTTGGGTAGTTGTTGGCGCTGCGTTGTCTCACTGTTCATTTTATTTCCTTATCTGCAATATTAACTTCAATTGCTTCATCGGGCTTAAATAGTGATGTTGGGTGAAAACTGAAAGCCTACCGATATCCGATTCCAGCTGTTGATTTGAACAATGATGGCAGTGAGATCAATCAGCCCCTGCTCGCCAAACGCATCTAGTGCGTTTTGATAGTCGCTGTCACTTACCGCTTGCTGGCTGACATGGGTTAGTGCTTCGGCCCAGGCGAGTGCGGCGCGCTCTTGAGTGCTGAAGCAGGGAGCTTCACGCCAAGCAGGCAATACGTCCAGGCGCACCTGGTGCTCGCCGTCGTCTCTGGCCTCTTGCGAATGCATGTGCTGACAAAAGCAGCAGTGATTAATTTGCGAAACACGCAGGTTAACTAAGTGGATTATCGAGCGATTAACCGTTGAGTCTGGGGCAACGTCGCCTAGTGCAGTCAGGTGCTTAGCTAGGCGGGGGCAAAGGCGATACACAGACTGTTGAGACATACGAGTAGACATGTGGGTGACCTCGGTGAGTAAGTTGAGAGCTCAGCTTAACGTCGAGGTTTTTTTACGCCTTGTAAATTTGCGACAGTTTGCGCTTGCGATAGGCGGCGGGCGTTTCATAGGCGAGGGTTTGGAAGGCATGGGTGAAATGAGCTTGGTCATAGTAGCCGCATTGTAGGGCTATTTCCGTTAGGGGCAGCGCGGTTGCAAGCAACCCATGGCGGGCTCGGTTCAGTCGGGCATAGGCCACTAATTGGCCTGGGGTAACGCCCACTTCACGTTTTAATTTGCGCTCCAGAGTACGTCGAGTAAACCCTAGCGTGGCGCCTAACTGTTGGGGTGGGAGCTGAAGTTCTCCAATGGCTTGAACAATCGTAGTGATACGGCTATTGGCGGGTGGCTGGCGCTCTAGTCGATGTAACAACCATGTTTCCAGCAGGCGTAAGCCCTGTTGCGAGTCCAACTGGTAGAGGCGCTCTACCACAGGTATCAATCCTTGCAATCCTAGTGGTTCAAGCTCGTTATCCAAGCGGTAGTGTGTATCTGTGAATGCTTCAGGTAGCAAGCCTAACAAGCAGTGGGCGCCGGCTGCCTTAAAACGAATGCCCAGACAAGGTGCGGTGGTGTCGAGTGTCTCTATCAACGTGGTTTTGTTGAAACAGAGCGTGATGATGGGGTGGGGGCTGGTGAGCTTAATGCTAAGACTAGCACCGGCATCTGGGTAGAATTTTTCGGTTCTTGATTCAGTGAGATGCCCTGGGCGACCCATTGACCAAAGGCACTGAACCCATGGGGCTAAGCGTTTATCAGGCAGGCGATGCCGAAAATTCAGATAGTTAGCGTTGCTTGGCAAGATGAACTCGGTCATGGCGTCAACCAATGGTATGTTTTTTTAATGATGGCTCACATTAACTCAATCTCACAGAGTCTGGGAGCTGGCCCGGCGCCATACACTAGGCGGCGCTTTTTCCTGGCGAGCCCAGTTGCGCCTTAGCTGCCGCTCATCCCCGAATCCGGATGCTTCGGCGATACGCGCTAGCGTCCAGGTCGTTTCGGTCATTAACGCTTTGGCTCGCTGCAGGCGTAACCCCATAATATAGTCGCCCACCAGCATCCCGGTGAGGCTTTTGAATTGGCGTCGGAAATGGCGCTCGCTCATGGCGGCCTGAGCCGCCAGCGTTTCGATAGACCACTTTTGAGAGGGCGCGGCGCAGATGGCATCTTGAACGCGATGCAGCCGTTCATCCACATGATTGCGGCCCTCAAGCCAGGCGCCCAGCTGAGGCTCCTGACCACTGCGGCGAAGATACAGCACCATCTCCCGCGCTACCGCTAGAGCCAGCGAGTGGCCGCAAGCGCGGGTTAGCCAGTACAGAATGGTATCAATGCCGGTCGAAATTCCCGCGCTGGTTAAATAGCGCCCGTCCTCGGTAAAGATACAATCACGTTGTACCTTTGCTTGTGGGGCTTTGGACTGTAACTGCTCGATTAGCGTGTGGTGGGTGGTGCAGCGTCGCCCCTCTAACAGGCCAGCGTCCGCCAGTAACAGCGTGCCGGAGCAAACGGTCATCAGCGTATCCGCACAGTGGGCATTCGCCTTAAGCCAAGCGACACACTCTTGTTGTGCCATTGGCTCAAGACTATTGCGATACTGCCCCGGAATCAGCAGTAAATCTTGAGGTGAGAGCTGTTCAGGTAGTGGGTCAATGCCGCTAAGGGTTAGCGGCCCTAACCACTGCATGGCCGCTTTGGGGCCGATATAGTGCACCTGAACGTCTATCGAGAGCCTATCGGCGCACTGCAAAACCTGTAGTGGGCCAATCAAATCAAGCGGCACCTGGCCGGGCATCATCAGTACCGCCACCCGCAAAGTGGTGGCTCTTGGGGATGGCGGTTGGCTATGTGGTTGCTCTTCACTCACGCGTGCTTTGCCATTCGTTGACCATGTCTTGTGTATTGATAATACGCGCAAAACGGTTTTCAAGTACCAGTTCGGTGCGCGCCTTAATATCATCCGCTGACCAGGTGACACCTTGGCGCGTCATGGGGAACGTCAGGGTAGCGTCGCTGATAAAGTCGACACTAAACCCCAAATCCGACGCTACTCGGGCGGTGGTTTCACAGCACTGCTCGGTACGAATACCGCTTATCGCCAGCCGTTCAATGCCGCGCTCCCTTAACCAAGCCTCAAGCGAGGTGTCAGTGAAGGCATTATGGACACGTTTATGATAGGTCACCGCTACTTCATCATTAAAGCCATCAAGCGGACGAATCAGGCCATTCTTGGGGTCAAAAGCTCCTTGACTGCCAGGCTCTTCATGCAGAATGCGGATGACCGGAATGTTGTTTGCCTGGGCGGCGTTCAGTATTGCACGCTGCTTGGGACGCCATACCTGAGCCAGCGATTCTACCCAGTAGTCGCGGGCGGGAAAGGAGGCTTGAACGTCAATTAATAGCAAGGCGGTGTTAGGCTGGGTCATGGCTAATCTCATTGTGTTGAAGTGAGGTTTCAGATTAGCTTTTCCACATTCAGCCAACGATGCGTTGGCCGGTCACAAAGAGGGCAATTTCGGCCATGGGTGGCCAATGTATTCGAGCGGACAGCACGGCAGGGTGATTCGCAGATACAAGCAGGGTTTATTTCTTCACACAGACAAAAATAGCGTTCCCTGAGGTGTTCTCCCAAGGGATGATTTTTTCATAGTTGTGCTCAAACACATGAAGCTCGAAGTAGGGCTCTAAAAGTGTCACTAACTCTGCAAAGCTGACCGCCACCATAGGGTGTTCATCGTTCCACATCTGCGTTCCATCAGCGTCCGTCTTTTCAATACTAAGCCTGAGAGACTGCTTTTCACCCTGCCCGCTATAGTGCCATCCGGAGCGGAACGTGAATAATTCACTTCCCTGTTTGGCACTATGTTTAACGAATAGACTGTTATCAATTTTCTCTTTATCGACAGCGTTAAAACAGAAAACACCGCCAGACTTGAGTGCGCGGTGCACACTGGCCATGCACATTTTTAGCTTTTCAATACCAGCGTTGTAGTGGATTGAGTATAAAAAGCAGGTAATTAGGTCGAGGGGCGCGCTCACCTCGAAGCTGCCCATATCTTGCAGGGTGAACTGGGCTTCTGGACAACGTGTGGCGGCGATATCCAGCATCGGTTGGTTGATATCCAGTCCGCTACTGGCATAGCCGAAATCAATGAAATGGCGCACGTGGGGGCCGGTACCACAGGCTAAATCCAAGTGTGCGGTTTCTCCGTTACCGAAAATCTGCTGCAGCCTATGAATGGCGTTGCTTTGCGCTGGGTAGTCAATATCTACACACATTAAATCGTAGTAGCCAGAGAGGTCGGTATAGAGTGCGTTGAAGGACATGTTCGCCTAATGGTGGGAGCTAAAGAGGGTAGGGGCGCATAGTAAACGAAATACCGCTCGTGACCCTAAAGAACCCCTGGCGATGACCGATATATATCTAAGAGCATCGAGATTTCTCTGCTCGATCCTAGATGCCAAGAGTACCCGCTATGCCGAAAATGCTGTCCTTACTATTCGCCCCCTTGCTCCTGATGCTATCCACGCAAGCCCTCTCTCATAAAGATGATGCAGAGGCGGCGGCGTTGGCGTGGCTAGAAGCCATTGATAGTGGGCAGTATGAGCAGGCCTGGGAAGCGTCATCTCCACTACTCAAAAAGCCGCTTTCTCCTCACATGTTGGAGCGCACGATTGGAGCCGCGCGGCGTGATTTTGGCGCTGTTCAGTCGCGCCGACGAGTAAGCGTCGTCCGCGAAACCTCTATGCCAGGGGCGCCAAGAGGCGACTACGCGGTTTTGACGTTTCAAACACAATTTGAAAACAGGCCGCAGATTACCGAAACCATCACCCCTCACTTTGAGGAGGGCGCGTGGAGAGTTAGCGGTTATTATCTGAATTAACCGACTGCTCGAAAATAGTGTAATCATTGCTGGCTTTCAGAATCGCCACCTTGGTTCAGGCCTTTTTTTTGTCGTTAAATCCTGCCATCACGTTGTTCATGACGAAGCTCGATGTGGGTGCTACGTTGAGTAGGTAGCCTTGTGTATGTAGCTATGGTTAGGCGCCATACGGCACGTTAAGGCGTTGAACACGAGGAGCGGGTAATGCCATCCCTTTCTCTCAAATCGCACTGGCTCTGGTTGATAGTTGCCGGTTTGCTAATGGTTACCATGTCGTTGACGTGGCAAGCCATGGCGCAGTCCTCGTCGTCCAGCGTTCTGGTACTCAATATCGAAGGCGCCGTTGGCCCGGCGACCAAGGACTACTTTTCGCGGGGGCTGGATAAGGCTCGCGAGCAGGGCAGTGAAGTGGTAATCGTCGAGCTCGATACCCCTGGCGGGTTGGTCGACACCACCCGCGACATGATCCGCGAGATGCTCAACGCTGACACTCCCGTGGTGATGTACGTTTCCCCCAGCGGTGCGCGAGCGGCAAGCGCGGGCACTTATCTGCTTTATGGCAGCCACGTGGCTGCCATGGCGCCCTCTACACATCTTGGCTCGGCCACGCCGATACAAATGGGCGGCGGGTTGCCCGGCAGCGATGAAGGCGAGGAAGATAATTCGGCTGAGGAGTCGAATGGCGAGGGCAGTGCCATGGAACGCAAGGTGGTGGAAGATGCGGTGAGCTTTATCCGCAGCTTGGCGGAACGCCATAATCGCAATGCCGATTGGGCTGAAGAGGCCGTGCGCAATGCGGCCAACCTCACTGCCAGTGAGGCGCTGGAGCAGGGCGTCATTGATGTGGTGGCACGCGATCTCACCGATCTACTTGAGCAGATGGACGGCATGAGTGTGGTCTTGGAAAGCGGCGAAGCCACCCTCGATACCGCCGGACTCACCATTGAGCGCTTCGATCCTGATTGGCGCACCCAGGTGCTATCGCTGATCACTAATCCCAACATCGCCTTTTTCTTGATGATCATCGGCTTTTACGGACTGGTTTTCGAGCTGGCCAGTCCCGGCAGCCTGTTCCCCGGCACCATTGGCGTGATTTGTTTGCTGCTCGCCCTGTTTGCGTTTCAGGTGCTGCCGATTAACTACGCCGGGCTTGCGCTGATGGTGGTTGGATTGGCTTTGATGGTGGGCGAGGCTTTTATGCCTAGCTTCGGTGTGCTGGGGGTTGGCGGCATCATTGCTTTTGTACTTGGGTCGGTAATGCTGATGGACGCGGAGCATCTTGCCATTTCGCTGCCGCTAATCGGTGGTGTGGCACTGGTGTCTGGGGGGCTAATGCTATGGACGTTAACACGCTTTGCAACGCTGCGCCGTCGTCCGGCACACACTGGCGCGGAGCAGTTAATCGGCGCAGACGCGGTTGCGCTGGAGGATTTTGAGGTCAGCGGCCATGTAAGGCTGCATGGCGAGCGCTGGAACGCAGTGAGCGATGCGCCAGTCAAACGAGGTGAAAAGCTTGTGGTGATGGGTATTGAAGGCTTGACGGTATATGTGAAGGCTCAGTAATGCGCGCCGCCAGTGCTCACTCTCTTACATAACCGACCCACTGCTAAACGAGGTGTCCAATGATTATTTCGTACTTAGTACCTGTCGTGCTGGTGGTGATGTTGATCGCTGCCTCTATCCGCATACTGCCAGAATATAAACGCGGCGTAGTGTTCTTTCTTGGTCGTTACCAGACAGTGAAAGGGCCTGGGCTAGTCATTGTGATTCCCGCCATTCAAAAGATGGAGGTGGTGGATCTACGCGTGATCACCATGGATGTACCGGAACAGGACGTGATCTCTCAGGATAACGTCACCGTTAAAGTTAATGCGGTGCTTTATTTCCGCGTCGTCGATCCAGAAAAGGCGATCATTCAAGTCGAGAATTTTACCCAGGCGACTAGTCAACTGGCCCAGACCACTTTGCGTTCTGTGCTGGGTAAGCATGATTTGGATGAGATGCTTTCCGAGCGGGATAAGCTCAACGACGATATTCAGGAAATTATCGATACTCAAACCGAAGCGTGGGGTATCAAGGTCGCCAATGTTGAAATCAAGCATGTAGACTTGGATGAGAGCATGATCCGCGCCATTGCCCGCCAGGCCGAAGCGGAGCGTGAGCGTCGCGCCAAGGTGATTCACGCAGAAGGGGAGCTTCAGGCTTCCAAAAAGCTGGTTGAGGCCGCGAACGTAATGCAGGAAAACTCGGCTGCACTCCAGCTTCGCTATCTACAAACCATGAGTGATATGAGCAACAAAAACGCTTCGACGATTGTTTTCCCATTGCCGATGGACATCATGGAGGCCTTTAGGGATATGAAGACTAAGCATGTCTCGCCGGTACAAAACGCCGATAAACCTGACGAGTGACACTAACGTAAGCTATTAACCAACCTGGATCTCCAATGCCGCTGATTGCCGACACCCCCGCCCCCCCTTACTACGCGGTTATTTTTACCTCTCTTCGCACAGAGGTCGATGATGGCTATGACGAGATGGCGGCAAAAATGGTTGAGCTTGCAGCCCAGCAGCCGGGTTTTTTGGGCGTGGAGTCCGCCAGGAATGAAGTGGGGGTGACGGTTTCCTACTGGGCAGATTTGGCATCTATTAAAGCCTGGAAAGCCCATGCTGAGCATCAAGAGGCGCAGCGGTTGGGTCACCAACAGTGGTACCAGCACTTCAAAACGCGTATTGCCAAGGTCGAGCGGGATTACGCTATTTAACAATGAGCCCTCGGAGCAGTTGCTTACACTAACAGCCCTGCCAGTGCCTGCAGCCCCAGTGCTACCAACAGTACAGCGACCCCTGCTACCAAACTGGTTATCACTGCATGGCGTTTCCATAACACCAGCACGTCATGACCAAAGCGGTGAACCAACCAACCCAGGCCGAAATAGCGTAAGCCTCGGGCGATGAGCGCCGCCAGGGCGAAAAGCAGTATGGGGTAGCCTGACAGCCCGGCAGTAATCATCGCCACCTGAAAGGGGATAGGCAATATGCCTATGGCCAGAATCGCAGCAAAACCGTACTGGTCGAAGAAGCTCTGGAACGCCTGATAGCTCTGCTCCATCCCCATAAATTCGATAAACCAGGTGCCAACGGATTGGTAAAGCACCATACCCACGCCATAGCCGATGAGTGACGCCACTAAGCAACCCAGCGTGGTAGCCGTAGCAATTGCCCAGATACGCTGCTTGTTAACGGCCATTAGCGGTATCAATACCAGCTCGATGGGAATGGGCAGAATAATGGTCTCAAGAAAAGAGAGGGTTCCCAGTAGCCACAGCATGTTCTTGGAGCCGTTAATGCGCTCGAACCACTGTATAGTTCGCTTTGATGTTAGGGCCATGGTGGTGATTACATTTGGGGATTGATGCGCCGATAAATAGCCGCTAACACGCTGTAAAGGCCGAATGCGAATAGCCCCAAAGCAACAAACGCAAGCAGCCACTGACCGTAGGGCTGGCTTCGCAGGGTGCTAAACACTTCACCCATACCACCTGCTTCATTGGGGTCGATTTGATAAGCGGCGATGATAAAAAAGCTGCCCACGATCACAAACACAACGCCACGAATCACCAAGCCGAAACGACAGATAGGATAGGCCCACTGTTGCGTCTGTGTCGGCATAGAGAAGTGTTTGTCGAATTTGGCCTTATAACCTTTAAATGCGTGGGCGATGCCTACGCCAATCATGATGAGGCCAACCCCGCCTACCAGCCAGCGCCCGAAAGGCTGCTGCATCAGCCAGCTAGCCACTCCTTGCGAGCCGCCACCTGAACCACCAGAAGAGCCGGCATACTGGAAGATGAGCGTAGCGGCAAAAAATGCCAATAGCGTATGGGTAATGGCGCTCGCTAATAAGCCTGCGCGAATCGCTAAACCTTTGGCGCCGTTGCCGTGATGGTCGGCGTCTTTAACTGCTTGGATAGTTCGCCACATAGCGTAGCCCAACAAGCCAACGGCAATGAGGCCTAGCAACACGTTACCAAAGGGGGCCGTGAGCACGCGCTCTAAGGCGCCACGGCTGCCTTCGGTCTGGCCGCCTTGTCCAAACGCGGCCAGCGCCGCGAGGCCGCCCACTAATACATACACAATGCCGCGGGAAGCGTAACCCATGCGAGCATAAAGGGTAATTGCATCACGGTGGTCGGGGTTTTTCATACGACTGGCCATGGCGTCCTCCTGACGAATTTGGCGTTGCATATCCCTATGCAATTTAGTTTATATAGCGTTTATCAGCGGCCCATACTGTGCTTGTGCTGTACTATTGTCCAGCCCAAGCCAAGTGGCAGGAACAATTGCTATTTCCACTATTTTTGAATAACAAGAGCAGAGCATGAGTACAATTTCGTCACCTATCTTCTGGCGGGATGCGCGTATGCCCTATGTGGAGCTGCGCAAGATTAGCGACGCGCGACAAGTTTGCTATGCGCCGCACAGCCATACTCATTGGTCGCTGGGGGCCGTTACCGCAGGTCAAAGCACGTTTTGTTATCGTGATGCGACGCATCAGATTAGCGCGGGTGACATCGTGATGATGAACCCCCACTGGGTGCATGCCTGCAACCCCATCGCAAACCAGCCCTGGGCGTATTTGATGCTCTACGTCGATACCGAGTGGCTGAGTGAGCTGCGCTATCAATTGGGCCTACTCAATGCCCCTGACTGGCAAGATATCGCTACCGCGGTCATTACCCAGCCAGCGCTTTATGCCGGGTACTGCGATATGGCCGCTTGTTTGCTCGATGAACACCGCGAGATTAGCGATAAGCAAACGGCGTTAGTCGAGTACTTGTCTTCCATGCTGCAAGTGCTTGCTCAAGAATCCCCCGCGGCATTGCCCCCAGCGCCCGGTGCGCTAGAACAGGTCGCGGCCTATTTGCGTGCCAACTGTAGCGCTGATATATCGCTAGAACGCCTATGCCAGCAGTCCGGCTATAGCGCTGGGCATTTGATTCGCGCCTTCAAACAGCACTTTGGACTAACGCCCCATGCTTACCTGATTAATCAGCGAATTCAGATGGGGCAGAAAGCGTTAAAACAAGGGCAACCTATTGTTGAGGCGGCTTTGAACGCGGGCTTTAATGACCAGCCGCACTTTCAAAGAACATTCAAACGGCTGGTAGCCGCGACACCCAACCAGTATCGTTATCCGCTACTCAATCAGTAAGACAATAGCGCTAGCTGCCAAGCAGATAGCGAGTGCGCGGTTAATCGTTAGTAAGATGATAGGACGATGAACATAGCGTTTGAGAAAAGCGCCTGCCACCACCCAAGTGGAGAGCGATAGCCAGCAAATAGGTAGATAGAGGGCGGCGAATAGCCATAGCAGGTAAGGCTCATTACCGCTGGTGTAAGCCCCAATGCCAGCGGCAGACGCCAGCCATGCTTTGGGGTTAAGCCACTGCATCATAGCGCCTGTCCAAAATCCCGGTGCGTTATCGGCACCTCGTTCCTGCACCCGACCGTCGTGCTGAAACAGTTGATAGCTAAGGTAGAGTAAAAAAACAATGCCTGCCCAGCGTAAAAACGCTTCCAACAGCGGCGCTACCCTCAGCAGTGAGTAAAGCCCAACGCCGATGGCTAAAAACAGTGCAACAAACCCCAGCGTGGCGCCGGTGACAAAAATAAGCCCTCTAGCGATGGGGTAATGCGTGCCGCTACTCAAGCAAACGATGTTGACCGGCCCCGGCGAAATGGACGCGGCCAGAGCAAATGCAGACATGGGCAGAAGTGTTGGTAGCAGTAGGGTAGCGCTCATTGTCATCCTCCTTGGTAGTGCAAGAAGTTTGCAATGAAGACCGCAGGTGGTATTGAACAAAATTGATGTGGCAACTTAAGCGACGGCCTTTCAATCTTCGCTTTTAATGCCCAAACACCGACCAGCCGGTGCGCTGCACAAACATTTCAAGCGCCTGGGTGCCCAGTAAACTATTGCCGTAGGCGTCCAACCCCGGCGACCAAACGGCAATAGCGCCATGGCCTGGCGCAATCGCCAGAATACCACCACCCACACCGCTTTTGCCGGGCAGTCCGACCCGGAAGGCGAACTCCCCCGAGGCATCGTAGTGCCCGCACATCATCATTAATGAGTTGATCCGGCGGGCTCGCTGGGGCGCTACCACACGAATCCCGCTGGGTTTGTTGATACCATCGGAAGCCAAAAACAGTCCTGCATGGGCAAGTTGCTCGCAGCTCATGGCAATGGCGCACTGGTGGAAGTAGGTGCCCAGCACTTTATCGACATCGTGGCGTAGATGCCCAAAGGCTTTCATAAAGTGTGCCAGTGAAGCGTTGCGGTCGCGGTGGGCCATCTCTGAGGCAGCCACCGCGTGGTCGAAGTAAATGCTGTCATCATCGGCGATATAGCGCACAAAGCTAAGAATCTCGCCCAGTGTCTCTTTGGGCTCATGGCCCATCATGATCGCATCGACCACCGCAATGGCCCCGGCATTAATGAACGGGTTACGCGGCTTGCCGCTTTCATGCTCTAACTGAACGATAGAGTTGAACGGATCACCCGAGGGTTCGCGGCCCACTTTCGACCACAGCGAATCACCCACTTGCCCCAGCGCAATGGTCAGGGTAAATACTTTGGAGATACTCTGGATGGAGAAGGGGGTGGTGGCACAGCCTGCCGAGTACACTTTGCCATCCACGGTGGCCAGCGAAATGGCAAACTGCTGCGGGTCAACGTGTCCAAGCTCGGGGATATAGTCGGCGACCTTGCCACGCTGTTCAGCATTCGCCATGGCTGTTGCAATGTCATTGATCAAGTCTTGCATGGGCGTATCGTGTACCGTCAGTGGAGGCGGGGCATTACCCTAGCGGAAAAGTCGGGAACTGTCTGCTATGCCATTAGCAAGATTCGGGTCGGCAACTCGCTTGTGAGCACTTAGGCTGATGGTTAAATAAGTACCAAGGCACAGAGACTACACAATGAACGACTATGCGCGTATCGAAAAGCCATGGCTTATATGGTGGCCCACGCAGCGGAGCAACCCAACCTGGAAACGGTGGCCGCGCAGGTGCATTTAAGTCCCTTTCATTTCCAGCGGCTTTTTTGTCGTTACGCAGGTATCAGCCCCAAACGCTTTTTGCAGGCGCTGACGTTAGAGCGCAGTAAGCAACTGATTCGGGCATCGACCTCACTGCTGGATATTGCCCATACGCTGGGGCTGAGCGGCGGTTCGCGGCTTTACGATCACTTTGTGCAGCTAGAGGCTTTCACGCCGGGGGAGTATAAGCGCCAGGGTGAAGGCGTGGAGATCGCCTATGGGGTTCATAAAACGCCTCTAGGTAGCATGTTTGTGGCGGTAACCCCCCGGGGTATCTGCCGTATGGGTTTTGTCGATGCGACGAATTCTGAGGAGTTACTGGCACGGCTTGGCAAAGAGTGGCCACTTTCCACGCTTCATCACGACCCTGACGCCACGCGCTTTGCTGTGGAGGCGCTGTTCAACAGGGCAGACGATGCTTCTGCCACTTTGTCGCTGCATGTGACTGGTACCAACTTCCAAATCGCTGTATGGCGGGCGCTGCTGACCATTCCCGAAGGTCAGCTGGCCAGCTATTCGCACATTGCCCAGGCACTGGGCACCCCCAAGTCGTCGCGGGCGGTGGGCAATGCCGTGGGTGCCAACCCCATCGCGCTATGGATCCCCTGCCACCGAGTGATTCAACAAAGTGGCGCACTTGGTGGCTACCGCTGGGGGATAGAGAAAAAGCAGATAGTGCAAGCCTGGGAGCTGGCAAAGGTTGATAACGAATTGCTCTCTCCCATGGCCGCGTCTTAATCAATTAGCCCATTGGCATCATAAAACGGGAACGGGCCGGAGTAGGGGTCGATAAACCCTTGGTGAGTCACCATGCCATTAGCCGCCGACCACTGGTGTAGCAGGTAACCGGGTGGCTCTAGCTGAAAGTGGGCGGGGCCGTCTGGAGTGAGATCCAGGCTGACCTGGTGGGAAACCCCGGGGCAGCTTATCACCAGAGTGTTGGCAAAGCGCGCCTGAATCGAGCGGTGCAGATGCCCGCAGAGCACCCGCTCGATCTGGGGGTGCTTGCCAATGACGTCGGCGAGCGCCTCTGGTCGCTTCAGCGGCTGGCGATCCATATGGTCGATACCACTCACGAACGGGTGGTGATGCACCATGACCAGCGTCGGTTTATCGGGCTGCTCCGTCAGCGTTGTATCCAACCACTCCAGGCTCTCATCGCTTAGCTTCCCATGAGGTTTGTCCGGCACCGATGAGTCGAGACCTATGAGGCGTACCGGGTAGTCATCCACGACCCACTGCAGGTAGTCGCGGTGCTGAAACAGGTAGCGATGCTCCGGGAATGCATGACGCAGATGTTGGCGGTCGTCGTGATTGCCAGGGATCAAGTACACCGGAAGCGTCAGGTCGGCCAGGAGTTGCTTAAAGGTGGCGTACTCGTCGGGGTGGCCAAAATCAACCAAGTCACCGCTAATCAGCACCAGGTCGGGCCGCGGTGCTAGCTGGTTGAGCTTGCTGATCGCTTTGCGTAAAGCACTAGCGGTATCCACTTGGCGGTAGGAGAGCTTGCCGCCCGCCTTGATATGCGGATCGCTAATCTGGGCGATAAGGCATTGCTGGGCATGAGGATCTTTCTGAATATTCAAACCTTGATCAGCCATTGGCCATCTCCTTGGCATTAACAGGGGCAGTGGGCTTATCTGGATGAAAAAGCACGTTAGAAGGGAGGGACAAACCAATGGCGGTACCGTTTGGCAGCGCTGGCGAGAGGGTGCCTCAATCTGGAGTGGCGAAGCGCCGCCCGTATCCACCATCAGGCGTTGGCTCTGACCCAGGAAAATGCTTTGCACTACCGTGCCTGTTACATCGGCTTGGTCAAGTGGCACTACCTGAATATCTTCTGGTCGGCAGTAGACCGTGGGTACGCCCTGCAAGTGAGAGGCAGAGAGCTCACCGCCATGTACCAACAATCTTCCCTCTTTTTGGCTGCCGATAATGTCCAGGCAGTTAACCGCGCCAATAAAATCGGCCACAAAGGCATTGGCGGGCTGGTGATAAATCTCTTGAGGCGTGCCTAACTGGGCAATGCGCCCGGCTTGCATCACCGCGATGCGGTCACCCAGGGCCATGGCCTCGTCCTGGTCGTGGGTGACGTAGACCGCCGTGGTGCCTAGCTCCCGTAGAAGCTGGCCAATCTCGATGCGTAAGCGGTCGCGCAGTTTCGCGTCTAGAGCTGCCAACGGCTCATCAAACAGCAGTACCTTGGGGCGAACAGCAATCGCCCGGGCAAGCGCCACGCGCTGTTTTTGGCCGCCGGAGAGAGCGTCGATTCTCCGCTCACCAAAGCCCTGCAAGTCGACCATATGCATCACTTCGTCAAGCCTTTGGGAAATCTCAGCTCGTGGCAAACGCTGTATTTTTAGCCCGTAGGCAATGTTGTCAGCAACGCTCATATTGGGAAATAGCGCGTAGTTTTGAAACACCATGCCCACGTCGCGCTTCTCAATCGGCAGAGCGGTGACATCACGCTCGCCAAACAGCACCTGCCCGCCTTTGTCGGGGCTTTCCAGACCGCTAATAATGCGCAGGGTGGTGGTTTTACCGCAGCCGGAAGGGCCCAGCAGTACAAGGGTTTCGCCCGCGTTAACCTGTAAATCAAGCGGCTGTAGCGCGGTAGTGCCATCCGCAAAGGTGCGGCTGCACTGGTTTAGGGTAATGCTGACAGATGAACTCATAATGGATTCTCAACTAAAACAGTCAGGTGTCTTTCAGTAGGCGTTTATCGACGTTGCCCGGTGAGGTGGCCTGCCCACTGAATCGCCACCAGCAAGGGCACCACCATCGCCAGAAATATCAGCGTGTATGCCGAGCCCACTTCAAGGCGCATCGAGGCGTAGCTGTCGGCTAAGCCGACGGGCAGCGTTTTGGTCAATGGGGTATGCAGCATCCAGGTGATGTTGAATTCGCCGATGGATAAGGTAACCACCATCAGCGCGCCCGCTAGAATGCCGCTCATGCAGTTGGGAACGACTACGCCGAAAAAGCGCTGGTGGAAGCTGGCGCCCAGGCTGGCGGCGGCCTCTTCTAGCTGGGGAAGCTTGGCGGTTTGCATCACGGAGAGTACCGCGCGCACCATAAAGGGCAGCGTAAACAGCACGTGTCCGACAAGAATAAATAGCCAACTGCCGCGAAATTCACGGTAGCTACCGTAGGCGAGCAGTAGGGCAAGGGCGGTGGCCAGCCCAGGCACGGCAACCGGCAGCAGCAGGAGTTCTTCAATGGCGTTGGCCCAGCGGCGACGGCTGCGCAGCAGGCCATAGGCGGCGGGTACGCCAATCAGGGTCGTGATCAATAAACAGGCGAGCGCTAGTTTAATGGAGAGCCAAATGGTATCGGCGTAGAGCTGCCACACCTCATCCACCCAGCGCAGGGTCAGACCGCTTTCAAGACCCACAAAGTAGTTCTCTGTGAGCCCCGCCATCACCGACATGGCGACGGGCACTATCATAAATAAGCACACCAGCAGGGTGAAGCTGAGTTGCAGAACAAAGCGTAGGCGCGATTTCATACCGAAGCTCCCAGGTTGCCGCCTGCCAGCCTGCGGGCAAGGCTTAACGCCATCCAGGTGATCACACCCAGCACCACCGAAAGCGCAGCCGCCATGGCGAAGTTAGCGTAGTTGGTGAATTCGCCGTAGATATTGAGTGGCAGGATGCTTAGCCGCGTGCCCAGGGTAAACGCCGTTCCAAAGGCGCCCATGCTGGTCGCAAAGCAGATGGCACCGGTTGAGAGCAGCGCGGGTGCAATGCCGGGCACGATAACGTCCTTGGTGACCTGCCAAGTGTTAGCGCCTAACGAGCGAGCGGCCTCTTCAAGGCTTCTATCCAGGTTGTCGCAGGCAGCCATCACCGTGGTGATCACACGAGGAATGGAGAAGTAGAGGTAGCCAATAAAGAGTCCGGCCAGTGAATAGGCGAACATCCAGCGCTCGCCAAATAGCCACAGGCTGGTTTGCGCAAGGGCACCCTGGCGGCCGCCCAGCATAATGACCAGAAAGCCCACCACGACGCCTGGAAAAGCCAGCGGAAAGGTGAGGATGGCTACCAGCACCGCTTTTCCGAAAAAGCGCTGGCGGGCGAGAAAAAAGCCAGCAACACCGGCAATGGCCACCGCTACCAGTGACACTACCAGCGAGAGACCAACGGTGGTTGCTAGACTGATTAAGTACTGCCGATGGGTGAGAATGGTTAAATACGCGCTAATGCCGCTGCTTCGGTCAGCTTCTGCGCCCATCAATATTAGCCGTGAAAAAGGCAGTAACCAAAAGGCGCAGAAAATCACCAGGGCAGGCAGTAAGGTAAACATTACGATAAAGCGTTTACGCCGAGCTGGGCCTACCATCGTCACTGGTCGACGTAGATAAGAAGCAGCCCCGGAGGGCTGCTTGGATGCCGCTGTCATGATTAACGAACCTCCGACAGATACCGCTCAGAGAAGCTACGCTGGGCAGCCGCCATGGCGTTGTAGTCGACGGCTTCGGCGCGGGCATACTCGCTATCGGGCAGAAAGACTTCGCGCGCTTCAGGGGAAATGGCGCTGGCGCGCACGGGGCGCAGGTAAGCATCTGCCCATACCGCCTGGCCTTGATCAGAGAGCACGAAATCAAGCACTTGCTGACCGTTTTCGGGGTTAGGGCCATCTTTTACCAGGCTCATCACATAAGGCACTACTACGCTGCCCTCTGCGGGAATCACAAACTCTACATTGGCACCATCGCTATGGCGTGCGCGGTAAGCGTTGAAGTCGTAATCGAGGAGAATCGGGATCTCACCAGAAAGTACTCGAGCGTAGCTGGTTTGCTTGGGCACAATCGGGTCGTTTTCGGCGAGCTGGTTGAAGTAGTCGATCGCCGGGGTGAAGTCATTAAGATCGCCACCCATGGCTAGGTTGACCGCCACAGCACCAACGTAACCGACAAAGGCGCTGGCGGGGTCAAGGTAGCCCACCATGCCGCGATACTCGGGCTTGAGCAGATCTTCCCAGGAAGTGGGCACCGGCGCGCCATCCAGGGCATCGACGTTAACCATAAAACCGAGCGTGCCGGAGTGAATGGCAAACCAGTTGCCTTCGGGATCTTTCAAGCCTTCGGGGATCTCCTCCCAGTGGGCAGGCTGGTAGGGCGTTACCACACCCTCTTCCATGGCCTGAATGCCGAAGGTCACCCCGTAGTAGACGACATCCGCCACCGGGCTATCCGCTTCGGCGACCAGTTGGGCTAATGACTGGCCGGAGTTTTTGTTGTCTTGGGGCACTCGAATGCCAGTCTCCTGCTCAATCAAACGCAGCTGAGTGCCCCAGTCAGCCCACTCTGGTGGGCAGTTGTAGCAGATCGCGTTGTCGCTTGATTGCGCCAAAACACTTCCCGATGTGCTGATGACTGCCGTGGCCAATACTGCTTGGTAAAGACGCTTAAGGTTCATGCTGTGCTCCTCTCTAACGTACCGAACGTGGACTAGCGGGATGCCGGGGATCCGGCACTTTCGCCCTTACGCAGTGCGTGGGGCAGGGGGGCGGGCGCGCAGCGCTCTCCCCGAATCATGGCTAACAGGGTGTGCACGGCACTGCGCCCGATCTCGGCGCGAGGCTGCTCAATGGTGCATAGAGATGGGTAGAGGTGTTTGCCCAGGGCGATCCCATCGAAGCCCATGACGGAAAGGTCATCAGGCACCCTAAATCCGGCGCGCTGAAGTGCGCCCATCAGGCTGATGGCGAGCAGGTCGTTGGTGCAGATCACTCCCGTGAGAGCATCAGCGCCTTGTAACGCCGACATGAGGCGGGTCAGATCGGCTTGGGTATGGTGGGCCATCTCTATCAGCGAGCGCGGTATCAGCCCCGCTTCGTCCATCGCCTGGCAGTAGCCTTCAAAGCGTTGTTGTGCGCGGTCTGACTGCAGCAGCGGGCCAGCGACCATGCCGATTCGCTTATGGCCCAGGGTGATTAAGTGGCGGGTGGCATCAGCGCTGGCGGCACGGTTATCGACACCCACCGAGGGGAAGCCACTGCTGCCAGGCGGATTGTAGACCAGCAAGCAGGGGGTGCTTTCCAAGCGCAGTTTTTCCAGCACAGCGCTGTTATCTGCCTCTGCGACAGTAAGCACCAAGCCGTCGACGCGCTGGCGCAGCATCTCCTCGACAATGTCACCCTCGCGGCTGGGTGAGTATTTGCTGGTGGTAACGATCAGTGAGTATCCAGCCTCGCGAGCGGCCACTTCCATGGCTTGTAGCTGCTCGGCAAATACCGGGTTGTCGAGGCTGGGTACCATCACGCCAATCATTTGCGTCGCTTGAGAGCGAAGCTGTTGGGCGATTTTATTAGGCCTAAACGCCAACTGCCGGGCTGCGTTAAAGACGCGTTCTCGGGTAGCGGGGCGTACCAAGTCGGGGCTTGAAAAAGCCCGTGCCGCTGTTGCCCGAGAGACGCCAGCAAGTTTGGCCACGCTGAGTAAATCTGCCATGCGGATACCTGTTATCAGTGCAATGAGATCGATCTCATTTGTTAGGTATCAGCCTAGAGAGGGTATGTGACGGCTAAATGGCGGGAATATGTATTTTTAGCGTGATTATGATGACAAGGCGGTTAACACTTGGTTGAGCCCAAAAATATGAAGCCTGTTTGGCGGGAGCACATTGCGCCGATTTCCAGGGGCCGCTACAGTCTCGCTCTTGTTTACCTGGACGAGACCTCCTTATGGCCACACTGATGATTCAGGGCACCACCTCGGATGCGGGCAAAAGCACCGTGGTGGCCGCACTCTGCCGTGCGTTGGCCAGGCGTGGCATATCGGTGGCGCCATTCAAGCCTCAAAACATGGCGCTCAATAGCGCCGTTACCGAAGATGGTGGCGAAATTGGCCGCTCCACCGCGCTGCAGGCCCAGGCCGCTGGCGTTAAGCCACATAGCGATATGAACCCGGTGTTGCTCAAGCCGGAAACCGACCGCGGCGCCCAGGTGATCTTGTGTGGCAAGGTGCATGGCCATATGGACGCCATGGATTACCACGCTTTCAAGCGCACCGCTAAAGAGAGCGTAATGGCCGCGTGGCAGGCGTTAGAAAGCCGCTTTGATGTGATTATCGCCGAAGGTGCGGGCAGCCCGGCTGAAATCAATTTGCGTAAAGGCGATATCGCCAATATGGGATTTGCCGAAGCGGTAGATTGCCCGGTATTACTGGTGGGTGATATTGACCGCGGTGGTGTATTTGCCCAACTGGTAGGTACGCTGGCGCTGTTGAGCGAGAGCGAACAGGCGCGCACCAAGGGTTTTATTATCAACCGCTTTCGGGGTGATATTGCACTGCTCGATCCTGGGCTCGAATGGTTGGAGGAGCGCACTGGAAAACCCGTGTTTGGAACATTGCCTTATCTGCAGGGGCTGGTACTCGATGCAGAAGACAGTATTGGCTTAACCCAAGGCGAAAAAGCCAGCCAGACGCTTAAGGTGATCGTTCCCGCGCTACCGCGCATCAGTAATCACACTGACTTTGACCCCCTGCGGTTACATCCCCAGGTCTCGTTGTCTTTTATCCGGGCCGACCAGCCAATTCCTGCCGCCGATGTGATTATGTTGCCCGGCAGTAAAAGTACCGCTAGTGACCTTGAATGGCTGAAACGTCAGGGCTGGGATAGGGCAATTCAGCGCCATCTCCGCTATGGCGGCAAGGTGCTGGGTATTTGCGGTGGCTTTCAAATGCTGGGTGAATGGGTGGATGATCCTGAGGGCCTGGAGGGAAAGCCTGGAAAAGTGGCAGGATTGGGACTGCTGCCCCTCACCACGCGCATGGTGGCGGGTAAACAGCTGCGCAACGTGAAAGGCTTAACCGTAGCCGAAGGTGCAATCGTTACTGGCTATGAGATCCATAACGGCGTCAGCACTGGCTCAGCACTGAGTGCGCCGCTATTTGATATAGAGGGTCGACCAGAGGGCGCTATCAGTGAAGATGGCCAAATTATCGGCACCTATCTGCACGGCTTATTTGACCACCCAGAGGCGTGCCGAGCGCTGCTTACGCAATTGGGATTAAAGAGCGCCGAGCATATTGATTATCAAGCCCACCGTGAGCGTGAGCTCGATCGTTTAGCCGATATGCTGGAAGCCCATATCGATATCGAGGCGGTTATGGCGCTGATTGATGCTGGCGTGATGAAAGCCGTTAAATAGATTCTTTGACCCAGTGCTCCAGCAGTAAATCAATAAATAGCTGTGCGGTACTTGAGAGACTGTGGGTATTGCTGCGCACAAGACCAATGGAACGCTGAATGCGCGGCTCAGGCAGATCTCTTGAGCACAGTGTGTCGTGATCTGGCCCAGGCATGGTCATGCGCGGCAAAATAGCTACCCCTAAGCCTGACTCCACTAAACCCAAAGAGGTTGATAAGTGCTGAACCTCATAAAAGCTGTTTAAGTGGATACCCTCAGCAGAAAGTGCATTGTCTAACAAAGTGCGGTTTCCACTATCGCGGCTCACGGTGATGAGTCGCACATCTTCTAGATCGCTCCACTCAATCTGCTTTTTGCTGGCGAGCGGATGATCCGAGCGTAGTGCCAATACAAAGGGGTCTCGCAGCAGTGGGGTAAAGCGCACCTCCGAGCTTTGCGCGCTGATCATGTTGATACCGAAGTCTGCCTCGCCATTGATCACTTTTTCCAGCCCTTCGTTAGCGCTGACATCCAGAATTCGGATGCGAATGCCCGGCCAAGCCTCGCTAAACACGCGAATGACACTAGGCAAAAAGTAGAAGGCCGCCGTCGGCAAGCAAGCAATGGTCACGGTTCCTTTTTGGTGCGTGACCAGCTCCCGAATTCCCAAAATAGACGACTCGTACTCCTCAAGCATGCGCCTGGCCCGGGGCAAAAAATCTGCCCCAATAGGCGTCAGTCGAGTACGCCTGGTGGTTCTCTCAAGTAATTCAACTTCAAGAAGTTCTTCGAGTTTTTGTATGCGCCGAGTGAGGGCTGGCTGCGACAAATGCAGGCGCTGTGCCGCTTCATGAAAGGTGCCTAATTCAGCGACTAAGATAAACGCATGAAGGTCAAGAAATTCGAGTCTATGCAGCATGGGATTGTTGCGCAAAAAGGTGGATTAATAACCAAAACACATTAATGCAAAAAACGGATTTATAGCAATCTATATTTGCATTTGAGACATTAAATATTGGCTGACATTCTCCGTGCATACAGTCATCGCGGACTATGGCGGAACGATATGAACAGCATTCCTTGTGTCATTATGCGGGGCGGCACCTCTCGAGGCCCCTTTATTCGCATGAAAGACCTACCCAGTGACCAGGCCCAGCAGGCCGATATCCTGCTTAGCTTGATGGGCTCTGGGCATGCGCTACAGATTGATGGTATCGGGGGCGGCGACCCGCTTACCAGTAAAGTGGCTATTGTCGAGCGTTCATCACACCCTGGCGCCGATGTTGACTATCTATTTGCTCAAGTGGATGTAGTGAATAAGCGTGTCGACTTTAACCCTAACTGCGGCAACATGCTCTCTGCCGTCGGGCCATATGCCATAGAGACGGGGCTGGTAGAACCGCGAGACGGTACCACTGTGGTGAAGGTGCATAACTTAAACACCCAGCGGTTGATCGAATGCCATGTCCCTACACCGGGCAAGCAGGTGCAGTACGAAGGCAGTGTCACCATTAGCGGAGTTCCGGGCAGTGCTGCGGGCATCCAGCTTAGCTTTTTAGACATCATGGGCAGTAAAACAGGTCAGCTGTTACCTACGGGAAACGCATGCGATGAGATAGCAGGGATTGAGGTGAGCTGTATCGATGCGGCTACCCCAATTATGCTGCTGCGCGCTGAGTCGGTCGGATTAACCGGCCATGAATCGCCTGCTGAGCTGGATAATAACGCGACCTTGTTAACCCGCTTAGAAACCCTGCGTCGGGAAGCGGGGCGGCGGATGGGAATGGGCGATGTTAGTCAGAGCGTGCTGCCCAAGGTGGTGCTGATTTCAGCGGCTGAAGCGGCATCGCACACGCTGAATGTTCGCTATTTTGTGCCTCATCGTTGCCATAAATCGATCGCCGTGACAGGGGCGATGGCGGTGGCGGCGGCGATTAACGTGCCCGGCTCAGTGGCCAATCAAATGGCCACGTGCACTCAGAAGCTTTCCGCTGGGCAACTGCTATCACAGATTGTGTTAGAGCATCCTTCTGGTTCTATTGAGCTAACGGCCGAGTATCGCCAACAGAATGCGTTTGACCTGGCGCGTGTATCCCTTATAAGAACGGCTCGCAAAATTATGAGCGGGCAAATTTTCTACGCGAGCCCTTCGAAAGAAGCGGGTCATCACGCCATCGAAACTGTTGATTGAATCACGCTACCACTATTACCAACCGACAATAATCAATAACAGGAGTATCGCCATGACCACCATGAAGCACACATCGCTTAACACGTTTAAAAAAGCGCTAATTGTCGTTGCTTGTTCCACGCTGGGCGCTATCAGTGTGAATGCCCAAGCTAACGATGTGAACGTGCCCGATACTATCCATTGGACCATTCCGTTTGGTGTAGGCGGCGGAACCGATGTATGGGCACGCTTCTTCTCTACCTGGATGAGTGACCATATTAAAGGTAACCCTACGCTAGTTATCGATAACGTGCCCGGCGGTGGCTCTATTAATGGCAGTAATCTGTTCGCTATGCGGGCTGCCGCGGATGGCAGCCAATGGATAGGTACCTCTGCTTCCACCCAATACCCCGCCATGCTGCAAGACCGGCGTGTACGTTATAGCTACAACGATTGGACACCGATTTTAGCGACCCCCACAGGCGGCGTGGTGTATGCCCAACCTAGTCTGGGTGATAGCGCCGAGGAGGTGCTGAACGCGGTGACCAACCAGCGCGTTAAATTTGCCGTGCAAAGCCATACGGGGCTAGAGCTGCCGGTATTGATTGCGCTTGATTTACTGGGTGCTGATGTACAGGCCGTTTCGGGCATGCGCAGCCGTGGAGAAGGGCGGTTAGCCTTTGAGCGCGGCGAGGCGGATATCGACTTTCAAACTACTTCTGCCTATTTCAGCAGCGTAGAACCTCTGGTAGAGAGCGGCCGAGCGGTGCCGCTGTTTTCGCTAGGTGTGCTTAACGACAGCGGTGAGATCGTTCGTGATCCTGCCTTCTCTGACTTGCCGACCTTCAATGAAGTGTACGAAACCTTGCATGGTGAAGCGCCTAGCGGCCCTGCCGCTGAGGCGTATCGCAAGTTCTTTGCCTCCGGGTTCACACTTCAAAAGTTGATCCTGCTACCCAGTGACGCGCCAGATGAACTCATTCAAGAGTATCGCGAAGCGGCACAGCGTTTTGTGGATACAGAAGCGTTTAAAGACGAGGCGGAGGCCCAGCTTGGCCCCTACACGCCGGTGGTGGGTGAGGTCGTCGAGCAGCATCTACAGGAGGCCATGTCACTTGATGATGCCACGCGACAGTGGTTGGTCGAGTGGCTGCTAGAGCAGCACGGTGCCCGTATTTAACACGCCAGTTAACACAAAAAAGCACTGCTTAAGCGGTGCTTTTGGGCTCCCTTACACTAAACAACATAAGAGCCATGACAATGATAGATGTCTTATTTTCCAGTTTGGGGCAGTTGTTTACTGTTCCCCATATGCTGTACATGGTTATCGGTGTCCTGATTGGGCTGATTGTGGGCATCATCCCTGGGCTTGGCGGCATTGCCGGTATGTCGCTTCTGCTGCCTTTCCTCTATGGTATGGAGCCATCCGTCGCCCTGGGTATGCTGATGGGGTTAGTGGCGGTGATCCCCACTGGCGATACGTTTGCCTCTGTACTGCTTGGGATCCCAGGCTCTAGTGCTTCCCAGGCCACCGTGGTGGATGGCTTTGCGTTGGCTAAGAAAGGGCAGGCTGCACGAGCGCTCTCTAGCGCGTTTCTGTCGTCAATGATGGGCGGCCTGATCGGTGCGGTGGTACTCACGGCCTTTATTCTCATCGCCCGGCCTGTTGTGCTGTCATTTTCTTCGTCAGAGCTATTTATGTTGACGCTGCTGGGGCTGTCCATGGTGGCGGTGCTTTCTGGTAAGGATGTTTTTAAAGGCATTGCCGCCTGCGGCGTTGGCTTACTGGTCGGCACCATTGGCATGGCGCCAGCTACCGGCGAGTTCCGGCTGCCGTTTGAAATTGACTACCTCTATGACGGATTGCCGTTAGTGGTGGTGGGGTTAGGTATTTTCGCACTGCCTGAAATCATTGATCTATTGGTGAAGCGCGGCGCGATTGCCGAACAGCCTTGCCAATTGGGAAAAGGTTGGAAAGAGGGCGTAAAGGATGTTGCCAGGCGGCCTGGGTTGGTGGCCCGCTGTGCGGGTATAGGCAGCTTGATGGGTACGATTCCTGGCTTGGCGGGCTCGGTGGTGGATTGGCTCACCTACGGCCACGCGGTGCAGAGCGCCAAAGATAAATCCCAGTTTGGCAAAGGTGATATTCGCGGTGTGATTGCGCCGGAGTCCGCTAACAACGCCTGTGCCTGCGGGGCGATGGTGCCTACTTTACTGTTTGGTATTCCCGGTTCGGGGACGGCGGCGGTGTTTTTAGGTGGTTTGCTGCTGCTTGGCCTTCAGCCCGGTGTCAGTATGTTAGAGACGAACCTCGATCTGACGTACACCATTATTTGGTCGTTAGCGCTGGCGAATATTTTAGGCGCTGCTCTTTGTCTGGGATTAGCCAGGCCCGTGGCCAGCTTAACCCGGGTGCCATTCGTAATTTTAGCGCCGCTAATTACCATCTTGATCCTCTTCGCGGCCTATCAAGCGACGCGTTCACTGGGTGATCTATTTGCACTCGGTATTATTGGCGCGATTGGCGTACTGTTTAAGCAGGCAAACTGGTCTCGCCCCGCCTTTTTGATTGGCTTTGTGTTAGCGCCTGGTGCAGAAGCCTACTTCTATCAAGCCGCTCAGTTTCAAGGTGCAGAAGCCTTTATGCGGCCTGGGGTACTGATCATTGGTGCGCTGATTGCGGCATCACTGATTGTCCCCCCTTTATGCAGCTACCTGCAAAAGCGTCGCCCAACCGAGAACTCTGCTAAACATGCGCTTCAAGAAGAGGTGGCGCCGCTTTCGCTGGGTGTGATTGATGTGGCATTGCTGGGCAGCCTGTTAGCGGTGGCTGGATATATGTGGTGGGCGTTTGCTGACCTTTCCATGCTAGGGGGCATCATGCCGAGGCTGGCGATTGCTATTATCGTGGCGGCGTGCGTACTGGAAATTATCAGAACGGTCATCAAGCCGATGAAGTGGCAAATTCAGACATTAAGCCAACAGTTGCTCTGGGTAGCTGGTTTCTTCGCCTTGATCGCAAGCGTAATGGTGTTTGGCTTCCTATTTACTGCCGCACTATTTTGTCTTGGGTTCTTACTGGTGGTGGCGCGTATGAAGCCCGTGGCTGCCGTGGGGTTAGCGGCCAGTGTGACCCTCTTCTTAATGGGGATGGCGAACCTGTTAACGCTTACCTATCCCACAGGGGTGTTGGCTGGGTTATAAAATTGACTGCCTCCAAACAAACACAAAAAGCCAACTTAATGGCTTTTTGTGTTTAAAGAAATTAATAATTTGTGCGCTTCGCCATCACGGTAATTTCAATACTGCTTCCGCCGCAGAGGCTAGGGGATTCGGTGCAGGTGCGGGCAGGGTAGCGGCCAGGTTCAAAGTACTCAGCGTAAACAGTGTCCATGTCTTGGATAGCGTGTAGATCCGTGAGATGGATATCCACCCGCACTATATCCGCTAAGCTGCCGCCTTCCATTTCAAGCATGCGTGAGAGTGCGCGCATCACAAGGCGAGTCTCCTCTTTAACGTCGCCCCGGGCTGCGTGGCCGTTAGAGAGATCGCCAACGGTCAGTCCTGAAATAAACACGTAGTGATCATCAACTACCATGTGACTACCGGGGAAGCTTGGTGTGGGCATGGTAGGGTCGTTCATAAAGGTGGGCATGCTAGCTCCTTCTAGGTGATGTTCACGCTTACAGTTCATTTCGACAGGTTGTTCACCGTAGTGTTCAGTATCAGTAAAAATGAATAGAGGCGTTGCCAGGCACAAGTCACTGTCCAAAAGGTGATGTTTGCTCTAGGCTTGCGGGTTTTTAGTCGCTGAGGATGAGGCAAATGAAGATCGTACACGTTAACGCAGAGGCCCAGCGCAACGCCTGTCTGGCGCGATTATGCGCTGAGGTTTACGGACAAGAGGCGGGTCTTACGCCGCTGGTCGTGTTCACCGGCACCTGCAGTGTGTTTTTTCCGCAAGAAGCAGCGCGGCTGTTTGCTGCTGTTGATAGACAGGGTAAACCTCAAGCGCTGGCACTGCTAGTGCTGGACGAGGAGGGCGAGGGCATGACGGTGACCCACGCCTGTGCACTTGACCAGGCAGATGCCAAGCAGCGTTTGATCAGCGAACTTACTTTGAAAGCGCCGCTACGTGTCGAAGTGGATAACGCCGAACAAGAAGCGTTCTATCAAAAAAGTGGTATTAAGCGCTGGTTTGGCGGAGCTGATGGCAAACGCATAGGCCTAGGCGCACGCCACCCCGCCAAAAGCGTTGGCGAGCTGGCGCCTACCCTGGTGTTGGATGAAGCACTGATCCTGCGTCGATTTAAACACGATCCGAAAACCTTTGAAGAGGCTAAACAGGCGTTTTTGAAGGGCTTAACCGATTTTCCGCAGTCTATTTAAGTGCCCTAAGAAAACGCAGCGTTGCGGTTTGTGCAACTAAGTTGCACGTTGTTGCCATGTTATTGACGTGTTATCCCGATAAAATAAGCTTCATCACTAGCTTATCAGAAAAAGGGGGAAACCCATGGCACTACCGATAATGGATAATAGCCAACGATACGGTGCAATTAGCCGCTTTTTGCACTGGGGGATGGCGCTACTGTTTGCTTGGCAGTTTACGAGTGCCACGGCGCACTGGCTTTTTCCGGACACACCCTTTGAAGAGTTCTTCTGGGGAACCCATTACCCAGTGGGTGTATTGCTACTGGCCTTAGTCGTACTGAGAGCGATATGGGCGTTAGCCAATGCGTCGCGTCGCCCACCATCGGTGAGCGTTATGGCAAAGCTGGGCCATCTTGCACTCTACGGCTTGATGATCGCAATTCCGACGATTGCACTTATTCGCCAGTACGGTTCGGGCCGTTCGCTTGAGGTGTTTGGCATTAATCTGATGTCAGGTTTTGAGGGCGAGGAGATCACCTGGATGACGGATCTCGGCGGTTTGCTCCACGGTGAGCTGGGCTGGACACTGCTGGCGCTGATCGTAGGGCACATCGTGATGGCCATTTTGCATCGCAAGCTGACTCACCACGACGTGCTAACGCGCATGGCCAGATAATAGCCGGAAATTGGACTACTTCTTTGCTAGCTCGCGCATGGCGGTTTCCAGGCCCTCCATGGTCATGGGGTACATGCGGTCATCAATGATCTCGCGAATCAGTTGGGTCGAGTAAGTGTACTCCCAGGCCCGGGGCGGCATAGGGTTAAGCCACGCCAGGCGAGGAAACGTTTCGCATAATCGCTTAAGCCACACGCCGCCCGCTTCGTCGTTAAAGTGCTCTACGCTGCCGCCGGGGTGGGTCACCTCATAAGGCGACATGGCGGCATCGCCGACAATCACGACTTGGTAATCCGCGCCATAGGTGTGCAGAACATCCATTGTCGGGATCCGCTCGTTCCCCCGGCGCATATTGTTACGCCAAACGCCTTCATAAAGACAGTTGTGAAAGTAGTAGTGCTCCAGGTGCTTGAACTCGGAGCGGGCCGCCGAAAATAGCTCTTCACAGACGCGAATATGGTCATCCATTGAGCCGCCCACATCCAAAAACAGCAACACCTTCACCGCATTATGACGCTCTGGGCGCATCTGTACGTTGAGTAGTCCGGCGTCTTTGGCGGTTTCGCGGATGGTGCTATCCACATCGAACTCGTCAAGCGCCCCCTGGCGGGCAAACTTACGCAGGCGGCGCAGCGCCATTTTAATATTACGCGTGCCCAGCTCCAGCGAGTCGTCGTAGTCACGAAAACGCCGCTCGTCCCATACCTTGGTGGCACGGCGGTGGCGGGAGCCATCCTGGCCGATACGAATACCTTCCGGGTTGTAGCCGTAGGCGCCAAAGGGGCTGGTGCCGCCGGTACCAATCCATTTATTGCCGCCCGCGTGGCGCTCTTTTTGCTCCTCCAGACGTTTTTTAAACGTCTCAATAAGCTCTTCGAGGCCGCCAAGGGATTCGACTTTGGCTTTCTCTTCGTCTGTGAGCTGCTTCTCAAACTCGCGGCGCAGCCAGTCATCAGGTATCAGCGCCTCAATGGCGGCATCCATATCCTCCAGGCCTTTAAACCAAGCGGCAAAGGCACGATCGAAGCGGTCAAAGTGGCGCTCATCCTTGACCATCACCGTGCGCGCTACCTGATAGAAGGCCTCCATGTCGGCGAACACCACACCGCGTTCCAACACGGCGTGAAGATCTAACAGCTCGCGAAGCGATACTGGAACACCCGCTCGCTTTAGTGTTTCGAATAGGCCGATAAACATGGCTTAGCGGCCTGTGCCTTTCTGGCGACGGATCATAAACGCCAGGCGTTCCAGCAGTTGAGTGTCCTGCTCGTTTTTGACCAAGGCACCCGCCATGGGCGGCAGCGCTTTGGCCGGGTCGCGGTTGTAGAGCGCTTCTTGAGCAATATTGTCAGCCATCAGTAGCTTGAGCCAGTCGACTAATTCAGACGTAGACGGTTTTTTCTTCAGGCCTGGCGCTTTACGTAGCTCGAAAAATACCTCTAAGGCCTCGCTGACCAGCCGGGGGGCTATATCCGGGAAGTGGACATCGACAATCGCCTGCATGGTCTCCCGGTCAGGGAACTCGATATAGTGGAAAAAGCAGCGGCGCAGGAAGGCATCCGGTAGCTCTTTTTCGTTGTTCGAGGTGATTACGATGATCGGGCGCTGTTCGGCACGAATGGTTTCGCCGGTTTCGTAAACGTGAAACTCCATACGATCCAGCTCTTGGAGCAGATCGTTGGGAAATTCGATATCGGCCTTGTCGATCTCGTCGATCAGTAGCACCACCCGTTGATTGGCGGTAAACGCTTCCCACAGCTTGCCGGGCTTGATGTAGTTGGCGACGTTTTCCACGCCTTCAACGCCAAGCTGAGAGTCACGCAGACGGCTGACAGCATCGTACTCGTATAAACCCTGGGCCGCCTTGGTGCTGGATTTGATATGCCAGGTAATCAGCTGGGTATCGAGAGACTCGGCTAACTCTTCAGCCAGCAGGGTTTTGCCGGTACCCGGCTCGCCTTTGATCAATAGCGGCCGCTCAAGCACCACGGCAGCATTCACCGCCTGCTTGAGCGCATCGGTTGCGATGTAGGAAGAGGTGGATTCAAACGCCATGGGAGGGCCTCGGCTTGTCGAAAGCGGGTTTATAAAAGGATAAACGGATTCAAACAAGTGTACGTGAGGGTCACCCTCAAGGCCAAGAGGTAGTGATAGCTGGCATTCTGCACAACACTGTGCCGAGTGCAGGTTTCCGCGAGGGCGCTGTTAACCCATCCGTGGGCGCTACTTTCGCCATCCATGGCGAAAGACCCTCGCTTCAACCTGCCCTCGCACCGTGTTCTCAAGATATGTTGCAGTTATTTCCAAATCAACAGCCCTGAAGTAGCTTTTTATCACCCCTGCCAATTCGGCGGCACTATGCCCTGGCGCCGCATTTGCCGGTATATCGTGGGCCTTGAAACCCCGAGAGCGCGAGCCACGGCGCTAACGTTCCAGTGCTGCTCCTTGAGCATTTCCAACAGTGTGTGATCGCTGTCGCTACCAGCGTCTGCAGGCAGGGGAGTTGCCTGCCGCGTGATGCGTTGGCTTAGGCACTGCTCGGGTAAGTCATGAACGGTGATTTCTTCGTTTTCTGAGGTGGCCAGTGCAAAGGCCAGCGCATTCTTTAGCTGACGAATATTACCGGGCCAGGCGTAAGCGAGTAGGGCACTGATGGCATCGGCGCGCAGGCGCGGTGATTGGCTGGCGGCGCGCTCTTTAATGATGTCGTCAAATACGCGGCGGATAACGTAGAGCTTATCGGCGCGGTCGCGTAGCGCGGGCAGGCGCAGTTGGGCCCCGTTAAGGCGGTAATAGAGATCTTCGCGGAACTCACCTTGCTGGATCATCGCATCGATATTGCGATGAGTGGCGGTAATCACCCGGATATCAACCTTTTCAGGCTTATTGGCCCCAAGAGGCATCACTTCTCGTTCCGCCAGCACACGTAGCAGTCGGGTTTGCAGCGCCAGCGGCATATCGCCTATTTCATCCAGAAATAGCGTGCCGCCATGGGCTTGGGGGATTAGACCGCGCATGCCTTTGGCGCGCCCGCCGGTAAAGGCGCCGGGCTCGTAACCAAACAGCTCGCTTTCGATCAGCGCTTCGGGGATAGCGGCGCAGTTCACCGCGATAAAGGGCCCTTTGGAGCGGTGGCCGCTGTCATGTAGTGCTCGGGCAACCACCTCTTTGCCGGTGCCGGTTTCTCCACTAATCAGCACATTAACGCTGGCTTCGTTGCGCAGTCGTTCGGCCAGCTTCTGGACTTTGCGCATGGCGGGGTCGTCGGCGCCTAAACGTGCCAATGGCCCAGGGAGGCTGGAAGGGAGCGAATGCGCTTGCTGAGTAGCTCGAGGGCGGCGCGGCTCCAGCAGGCTAATAAAGTAAATGGTGTTGTCGACTCTGGCGCGAAAAGCACGCAGTTGATCGTCGGTGGCGCTGTTGATGCTAAGCACATCGGCGATATCGCACTCGAATAATTCTCCTAGCATGGGCGTAGGGTCTAGCGACCAGGGTGGCCAGCGTCGCTGGTGCTCGGCGATCAAGTCACGACCCACTGCGTTGGCAGCAATCACTTGTCCGTTCTCCTCAATGGCGATGAGCCCCCGTCCGTTAACGTGCACAAACTCCCGCGAGGTATCCAGGCGCACCATCAGGCAGTCGCGGTAGCGCTGCAGAAAATAAGCATCCTCAATCATGCGCGCGTAGAGCGTTACCAGCGAGAGGCTAAAATTTTGGCTCTCATGCTGAGTAGGTGATTGCAGCGCGGAGATATCCAGCACCGCTATGACATTGCCCTGAGGGTCAGCGATAGGTGCGGCGGTGCAGGTGAGCGAAATATGCGAGGCGTCGAAGTGCTCCTGGCGGTGGCAGATAATCGCCTGGCGATCGTATAGGCAAGTGCCCACGGCACAAGTACCCGCAAAGCGTTCATCCCAATCGGCCCCCAGGTAGAGGCCTGCTCTGCGCAGTTGCTGGTCTTGGTTAGGGTCGCCGCGAAACTCGACGGTAATGCCGCGGTGGTCGGTGAGCAGCAGTACATAGCCTAGTTGGGCGATTTGTTGATAGAGCTGGTCAACCCCTGCGCGTGCTACGTGCAAAAGCTCATCGACAGACTCACGGTGCTCAATCAGGGTCTGCTGCGGTACGACGCGGGCAGGGCGAGGCCGGGTGGGGTCGAGCTGGTACTCGTTTAGGCAGCGCAGCCAGGAGCGCCGGATGGTTGCTTGCGCCGGTAGCTGCGGAACGTCCAAGCCTTCGCCGAGCTGGAAAACATGTTCGATATGTTGACGCTGCACGGATTGCAGCCGTGCAGGTAGAGGCGATTGAGTGGGCATGGCGTGGTTCACCCTGGGGCTTGTTATTGTCCTTCCAGCCTATGCGCTCTGGCGTGGGTGTCAACGACGTGCCATTACGCCGTTAGTCGTGTGTTACACCTGTAACGCCAGAGTGTAAACAGTGTGACAGGTGTACGCTCTACATAACGCTCAATTGCTAACGTTTTTTTGTTTTTTTATTTATATTTATCAATATCTTGAGGTTTTTTTTAAGTGATTGGCATAGCGGGTGCTTAGGGTTGAGTGTCATACGACAGTCAACAATAACAAACCTGCATGGAGTACCCGCTATGTCAGAGACACAAGCCCAACAAACCGCCACAGCTGCTGTTCAAGGCTGGCTGAGTGATTTTGATCAGGCGCTACAGGCCCAGGATATCCAAGGGGTACTCGCCCTGTTTAATGACGAGTGCTACTGGCGCGACTTTCTTACCTTTACCTGGAATTTAAAGACCTGCGAGGGCAAAGACGCGATTCAAGCCATGCTCAATGCCACTTTGGAGAACGCACGCCCCTCTAACTGGCAGTTAGAGGGCGAAGCGACCCAAAATGGCGATGTTGCTGAGGCGTGGTTCACCTTCGAGACCGCGGTCGCCAGCGGCAAAGGCTATTTGCGCCTTAAAGACGGCAAATGCTGGACGCTGCTCACCACGATGCAGTCACTGCATGACTTCCCCGAACCGCGTAATCATCACCGTCCTAAAGGCGCTGAGCACGGCGCCAATAAGCAGCGTGAAACCTGGCTGGAAGCACGGCAGCGCGAAGAAGCGGAGCTTGGTTACGCGCAGCAGCCTTACTGCGTGATTATTGGCGGCGGCCAGGGCGGTATTGGTTTGGGCGCGCGACTAAAGCAGATGGGCGTGCCGACCATTATTATCGAGCGTAACGAGCGTGCAGGGGACTCCTGGCGCAAGCGCTATAAGTCGCTCTGCCTGCATGATCCAGTCTGGTACGACCACCTTCCCTATATTCCTTTCCCAGACAACTGGCCGGTGTTTGCCCCCAAGGACAAGGTGGGCGATTGGCTGGAGATGTACACAAAGGTGATGGAGCTCAATTATTGGAGCGCCACCGAGTGTCAGAATGCTCACTTCGACGAAGCCGCAGGGGAGTGGGTGGTGAACGTCAAGCGTAACGGCGAAGCGATCACTTTACGGCCCAAGCAACTGGTGATGGCCACCGGGATGTCGGGTATGCCCAATGTGCCGCAATTCCCAGGGGCGGAAAGCTTTGCAGGCGAGCAGCAGCACTCCAGCCAGCATCCGGGGCCGGATGCTTATGCTGGCAAGAAGTGTGTGATTGTAGGCTCCAATAACTCTGCGCACGATATTGCCGCGGCGCTCTGGGAGCACGATGCCGATGTGACCATGTTACAGCGCTCGTCGACGCATATTGTGAAGTCTGATTCGTTGATGGAAGAGGTGTTGGGGCCACTCTACTCCGAAGAGGCGGTGGCCAGTGGCTTGACCCATGACAAGGCTGATCTGATTTTTGCTTCGATCCCCTATAAGGTGCTGCCAGACTTCCAACGCCCGGCGTTTGAGACGATCAAACAGCGCGACGCCGAGTTCTATCAGAAACTCGAAGATGCGGGCTTTATGCTCGATTTTGGTGATGACGACTCTGGCCTGTTCTTGAAGTATCTGCGCCGGGGCTCGGGTTACTACATCGATGTGGGCGCCTGCGATCTGGTTGCCAATGGCGATATCAAGCTGCGCAGCGGCGTAGGGATCGAGCGTATCAACCCGCACTCCATCACACTCACCGATGGCAGTGAGCTGGATGCAGATTTGATCGTTTATGCCACTGGCTATGGCTCCATGAACGGCTGGGCGGCGCGGCTTATCTCCCAAGAGGTGGCAGATAAGGTCGGCAAGTGCTGGGGCCTGGGCTCCGACACCACCAAAGACCCCGGCCCTTGGGAGGGCGAGCTGCGCAATATGTGGAAACCCACCCAGCAAGAGGCGCTGTGGTTCCATGGCGGCAACCTTCACCAGTCGCGGCACTACTCACACTATTTGGCGCTGCAGTTGAAAGCACGAATGGAGGGGCTGGAAACGCCTGTCTACGGTCTGCAGCCGGTTCACCACACGTCGTAACAAGGAAGGGCAGCCCATGAATCAGTTAAGCATGCAGGCAGCGGTTTGGTACGCAGCAAGAGATATTCGCGTCGAGCAAGTGTCGGTTCCCACTATCAGCGACCCCCATGAAGTGAAGGTGAAAGTGGCTGCCTGTGGCATTTGCGGCAGTGATCTGCACGAGTATGCCGCCGGGCCTATTTTTATTCCTGTAGGTAAGCCGCACCCGATCAGCGGCGAGCAGGCGCCGATCATTATGGGCCACGAATTTGCCGGGGAGGTGGTCGAGGTCGGCGATAAGGTCACGCGAGTGAAAGTGGGTGACCGTGTGGCGATTGAACCGATTCTCTCGCCCAATAAGGATGGTGCCTACCAAATGGAGCGCTATAACCTAACGCCCTTGCTGGGTTTTCACGGCCTCTCCGGCGGTGGTGGTGGCTTCTCGGCGTTCACCGTGATGGGGGAACACATGGTGCATAAGCTGCCGGATGAGCTGAGCTACGAACAAGGCGCTTTGGTAGAGCCCGCGGCGGTCGCTCTGCATGCGGTGCGTCAAAGCTGCTTGAAAGCCGGTGATAGCGCAGCAGTATTCGGTGCAGGGCCCATTGGGCTGATGACTATTGAAGCGCTTAAGGCCGCCGGGGCTGCTAAAATTTATGCCGTCGAGGTCGCGCCTTCTCGCAAAGCCAAGGCCGAAGCATTGGGAGCCATGGCGGTTGATCCGCAGCAGGAGGACGCGGTGGCAAAGATTCAATCACTGAGCGGTGGCGGCGTGGACGTGGCGTTTGAAGTGACCGGCATTCCTGCTGTACTGAATCAGGCGCTACACAGCACCCACGAAGGCGGCGAAGTGGTGGTGGTGAGTATCTGGGAAGGCGAGGCCAGCTTTCAGCCTAACGACCTCGTCATCAAAGAACGCACCATGAAGGGCATTATCGCCTATCGCCATGTGTACCCAGCGGTGATGGCACTGATGCAGCGGGGCTATTTCCGCGCCGAAGATATGGTCACCCAGCGCATTCCATTGGCAGATATCGTGGAAGAGGGTTTTGAGGCGCTGCTAAGCGACAAAGCCCAGGTGAAAATCATCGTGACACCTAATCACTAATGTGAGGATTTCTAAGCGCTAACGAAGTCACATGATACTTTGTGATGCACAAAGGTTGAAAATTGCGCAATGGTGGTGCAGTTTATTTGCTGCAGTGCGAGAGAGATGAATGTGAATCCAACGATGTTTTATTAAGTTATTGTTTTTTGGTGTTTTTAAAAAAGGTGGCACGCAGATCGCAATATAGATGGCAAAGGGTGATTGAACAGAGAGGCCCAATTCACTATCTAGCTTCTCTTCCTTCGTCATCCACGTTGTTACCCTTGGTAGCAACACACTGAGTGAGCTGGCGTGCTCCACCTGGGTCCCTTCGGGGGACTTTTTTTTTGCCCAAATTTTATGTAAGTACTTTATAAAATAGAAAACTATCAGAGGCCGGTTTCTTATAACAATATTTTACAAGCAATTTGGAAACAGTGTTCGTATACTATGCTCTGTACAGGAAAGTTGGATAGCAAGTACCGCAATCCCCAAGCGCATGGAACTGCGCGCTGCATAGAGGATGACCCTGATGAGTAATATGAAACTGATTTCTGCCGCTGTTATCACCGCTAGCTTTGCTCTGGCAAGCCAGGCCGCTCTCGCCTACAACGCGGGGGACGTATTTGTTCGTGGTGGCGTAGCCCAAACGGATACGGGTTCAGGTAATGGTAATCTGAATGGTGATTCACTAAACGTGCAGAGTGCTCGCGGCTTCACCTTCGGTGCTGGTTACCTGTTTACTGATAAGGTTGGCGTTGAGCTCAACAGCTCTGAGAAATTCGAGCACGATCTGAATACCTCTGCTTTAGGCGATGTGGGCAGTGTAGATCGCCTGCCGATAAACCTTTTGGTGAACTACTACCCGATGGGTGGCTTGGATTCTAAAGTTCAGCCTTACGTGGGCGCTGGCCTTAACTACACACGCTTCTCTGGTGAGCCCAGTGGAGTGAACGTTGATGAAAGCTATGGCGCGATCGGCCAAGTGGGTGTTGATCTGGCCGTGACTGACAATATTATGCTTAACGGTTACGCCAGCTATGCTGACGTGAACGCAGACATCAATGTGGGCGGTGAAGTCGACATCGAACCTGTCACCATTGGCGGTGGTGTTACTTACCGCTTCTAAGCTCGACCTGATTTTTCCTGATAGCCAGACACAATTCAACGCCCGGCCATGTGCCGGGCGTTGTTTTTTTGCGTTTGAAAAAAAGGGCTTTTAGAGGCCCTAGGGCGTGAGATTCGCAAAACCACTTTCCGTCACCGCCACATTATCTTCAACACGAATACCGCCACAGGGCACAAGCTGGTCGACGAGTTGCCAGTTAATGGGTAGGTCAGTATTGCGCAGTGGGGCGAGCAGCATATTGATAAAATACAGCCCAGGCTCAATGGTGACGACCATGCCTGGGCGCAGCGTGCGTGTCAGCCGTAGCGCTGGGTGCTGCTCTGGAGCAGGGGCGGGAGTGCCATCCGGGTGGCGCAATCCGGCCACATCGTGCACTTGAAGGCCCAGCGAGTGACCCAGCCCATGAGGGCAGAATGCCCGCGTAACGCCTTCAGCGACCGCCTCTTCGGGGGTGCCTTTAAACAGATCATTAGCCACCAATATTTCACCCAGGTGGTGATGCATCTGCTCATGCAGTATCAAAAAGTTAACCCCCGGGGCTACGCCTTTGACTAACTCATCCTTCAATCCATGCATGGCGGTGACCAGTTCGCCAAATGCTGCTGGAGCATCGGGGCCTGCATAGGTACGCGTAATATCAGCACAGTAACCCCGAAAGCGGCGACCCGCATCGACTAGCAGGCTATAGCGCTGTTTAGGCGCAGTAAGGGCGTAGTGTTGATAATGCAGCACGCCAGCATGCTCATTTAAACCGATAATATTTTGGTAAGGCACATTTGATTCGCGCTGGCGACTCGCTGCTAAGTACGCCAGTTGAATATCCAACTCACCAGATGCGCCAATAAACGCTGCCTGGGATGCCTGATGTCCCGCTATCGCTAAGCGATTGGCTTCACGGAGACAGGCGATCTCATAGGGCGTCTTAAACATCCGTAATTCGTCAAGGGCATACACTATTCGTTCAGGGTGATGTTCAGCTTTTAGCGCCTTCTGGGTGCTGGTAGGCAGACGCTCTATATCGCCAATGACGGCAGCATTTTCCGTAAGCGGAGGGGAGATTTTCTCGCTACATAAGTGGATATCAAACGCTGCCACCCAGGGCTCTTCGGGCAGATGAGTAGGCAAGTGCCAAAAGTCGGCGGGCGCATACAAGTACAGCTGTGGGCGCTTTTCTGGCTGAATAATCAACCAGCTATGCTGCACATCGGCTAAACCCACCCAGTGCATAAAATGCCCGTAAGTTTGAAAAGGGGGCGCGTGGTCATCAGCAAAGTGTACGCTGGTATGGCCACTGTAAATCGCCAGACTATCAAACCCGTGGTCGGTCAAAATGTCCGAATAAGCACGCTGTAGGTGCGCTATATGATCATGCTGTAGGTTAAATAGGGTGGTTGACATACAAAGCTGTGCCCTCTCTTAAATAAGCTTTCGCAAATACGGATTCATCCACGTGGCGGCGCCAGTTCGCTCCACAGGCTATCCAGCTCCGCGTGGCGATGATTTTGATGACGGTATAGCCGTAGCTCCATAGGCACATCCCAGCGACTGTCGCCCGCTCTTACCAGCGTGCCTTGAGCAAGCTCTGCCGCGACGTTGCGCTCTGGGAGCCAGCTCATGCCGTAGCCAAGTAGCACCAGCTCTTTAATACCCGCCGCGTAGAGGTTTTCACTCTGCGCGGTTAAATAGGTGGTTTGGGGGAGCCTGGCTAGGTGTGCTTTTACTGCAGACCCCAACAACCCACGCTTGGGGTAGGCAAGCCACGGCAGTGGTTGATGGCGCGACCCAGGCAGCAGGGCGTGTGCTTCTCCCTCTGGGTTTAACCCCGTCACGGGAATCAGTCGTTCATGGCCAATCACACGATAATTGCAGGCGCTGGTATCGATTTCCAGATCGCAGCGACCAATCGGCCAGTAACAGATAGCCAGGTCGCACTCGGCCCGGGCCAAGGCTTGAAAGTAGTCATTGGCCACCCAGCCGGTCGCCCGCAAATAGGGCTGTACACGATCTTGCCAACCTGTCGCCGTTAACCATTCCGGTAAAAAGTGTGGTAACAAGCTCTGCGGTGCTGCCACCATGATACGTCGCTGCTGGCCAGCATTAATTTCGCGTACACGGTCACGGGTCAGGCGCACTCGTTCGGTGACCTGCTCGCACAGGGTCAGAAACTCCTCCCCGGCTGGAGTGAGCGAGAGCGGCAGCGTTTGACGATTAATCAGCGTCACGCCCATCTCCTCCTCAAGCAGTTTGATCCGCCGGGAGAAGGTGGGTTGCGTAACGTTTTGATCATCTGCTGCGCGTGAGAAGTGCCGCGTTCTGGCCAGGGCGATAAAATCTTCTAGCCAGCGAATTTCCATGCTCTACCTCTTAGCGCCTGGTTTCGCTGTATCAAACATGACGTCCAGTTCATAGGCGTCCCTCCTCAACAGCGTGGCACGCCACACGGGTTCCGTCATCCTGTGTTTGCAGCACTGGGATCTCTTGCTTACAGCGCGCATTGGCATGGGGGCAGCGGCCATGAAACACGCAGCCACTCGGTAGGTTAACCGGAGTCGGCACTTCGCCGGTGAGACGAATATGTTGGGGCCGGTCATCTTTCAAGCGTGGAATGGCCGAGAGCAACGCCTGGGTATAGGGGTGGCGCGGTTTCTCGAACAGCGTCGCGGTGGTAGCAACTTCACACACCGTGCCTAAGTACATCACCGCCACGCGGGTGCCAAAGTGCTCCACGACGGCGAGGTCGTGGGTAATGAACAGGTAGGTCAGATTGCGTTCTTGCTGAGCTTCCATCAGCAGGTTGAGTACCTGGGCTTGAATCGAGACATCCAGCGCAGAAATAGGCTCATCGGCAACGATAAACTCAGGGTCGACGGCCAAAGCGCGGGCAATGGCGATACGCTGACGCTGACCGCCTGAGAATTCGTGACCAAAGCGCTTGCCCCAGTCCGGGTCGATACCCACCGAGCGCATCACCTCTTCAACTTTTTGGAGAATCTGCGGCCGTTTCCAGTCAGGGTGGTGCAGACGCAGCGGCTCTTCCAGGGTTTGTTGAATGGTCATGCGTGGGTTGAGCGACGCATAGGGGTTCTGGAAGATCATCTGCATGCGTTTGCGATAGGGCAGCAGTTGGCGCGAGCTCAAGTTATCAATGCGGTTGCCGTCGTAGCGAATCTCACCCTCTGTTGGGGTTAGTAGCCCCATGACGGTACGCGCCACGGTGGACTTACCGCAGCCTGACTCGCCGACCACGCACAGTGCTTCACCGCGTTTGATATCCAGATTCACACCATTAATAGCGTGGACGTGCTCTTGGTGGCGAACCAGCTTGCCGCCCTTAAAGCGCAACTGATCGAGGAAGTCTCCAGAGAGCGAGAAGCGCTTTCTCAAGTCGCGAATCTGCAGCAGTGAATCAGCGCTCTCTTCATTCTGTCCTGGAGTCGGGTTATGAATATCCGTTATCGCCTCAGCGTGCGCAGTCATGAGGTTTCCTCCTTCAAACGGCGATCTTCGAGCATTTCAGCTACCATATGACACGCCACACGGCAGTTGCCGGATTCGACAAATTCAGGCACCTGCTGGGTGCAGGCGGGGCGGGGCTTGCCATCGGCACGATTGATAAAATCGCAGCGCGGATGAAACGCGCAGCCGCTGGGCAGGTTAGAGAGTGACGGCATGCTGCCGCGAATCTGATTGAGCTTTTCCCCCGGCGTTGCCATCTGAGGCAGGGCGTTGATTAACCCCTGCGTGTAAGGGTGCTGCGGGTCGTTGATAATCTCCCGGGTTGGCCCTTGCTCAATGACTCGGCCGGCGTACATGACCAGCATGCGCTGGGTGACCTGGCTGACCACACCCAGGTCGTGGGTGATTAGAATAAGCCCCACGTTGTGCTGCTCACAGAGTTCCAGTAGCAGCGCCATTATCTCGGCTTGAATGGTCACATCGAGCGCCGTGGTGGGCTCATCGGCAATGATAATGTCAGGGTCGAGGAGCAGCGCAATGGCGATAATAATGCGCTGGCGCATACCGCCTGAAAGCTCATGGGGGTACTGATCCAGGCGCTTATCAGGTGAGGGGATTTGCACCTGACGTAGTTTGTCCAGGGCAATCGCGCGGGCCTCCCGGGAGGAGATACGCCGGTGCGCTTTTAAACACTCGACCATCTGCTCACCAATGGAGAGCACCGGGTTCAGCGTCATCATTGGGTCTTGAAAGATCATCGAAACGCGGTTGCCGCGTACTTTACGCAGGCCACGCTCAGACATGCGGTTAAGCACCTGACCGTCAAACGTCACCGTGCCGCCGGCGATAAAGCCCGGTTTGGCGATCAAGTTGAGCAGCGAGAATGCCGCGACCGACTTACCTGCGCCGGACTCACCGACAATCCCCAGGCGCTCACCGCGCTCAAGGCTGAAACAGATATCGCGCAGGGCATGTACTTCGCCCTGACGCAGTGCAAAACGGACATCGAGGTTGTTGACTTCAAGTAGTGCCATGGTGTCCTCAGCCTTTGTAGAGTCGTGGGTTCATGACATCACGCAGCCAATCGCCGAGTAGATTGATCGACAGCACCAGCACCACCAGTACGGCACCTGGGATCAAGGTGATCCACCAAGAGCCTGACTGAATATAGTCAAAGCCTGATTTGATCAGTGAGCCAAGCGACGGATGCGTCTCCGGCATGCCCAGTCCCAGAAACGATAGCGCCGCTTCAGAGATAATCGCGTTGGCGATCTGTACGGTGGAAATAACGAAGATCGGTGACATGGTATTGGGCAGCACGTGACGGAACATAATCCGTTTGCTGCGCAGCCCCATCACCCGGGCAGCGTCAACGTACTCTTTGTTTTTCTCTGCCAGCACTGAGGCACGTACGGTGCGGGCATACTGGGGCCATTCAGCCAGGCCGATAATCAGGATCAGCATCATCACCGCGTATTGGCTATAGAAGGCGCTGCCCATGGTCGCTTTGACCAAGGCGCCCACCACGATAGCGACCATTAGCGTAGAGAATGACAGCTGAATATCCGCCAGTCGCATCAGGATCGAGTCAACGCGTCCGCCCAGGTAGCCTGCCATGAGGCCGAAGGTGACCCCTAGCAACGCCTGCAAAATAACTGCGCCGAAACCGATTAGCAGTGAAACACGGGTGCCATACAGTACGATCGACCACAGATCACGCCCCTGTGCGTCGGTGCCCAGGGTGTAACGCTCATCGGCGCCGTTGATCCAGAAGGGTGGTAGCTCAGATGACATAATGTCGATCTGCGAGAGGTCGTAAGGGTTCGTGGGCGCCAGTAGCGGTGAGGCAAAGGCGGCGATGACCATGCAGATAAACACGGCCAAGCAGAGTTGGGCGGTGCGATCACGCTTGAAGCTGTACCACATGTAGGAGTCGCGCAGGCGCTCCCAGCGGCTGGGTGAGGCACTCGCTGGGGAGGAATTGTTGGTGGTGCTCATGCGGGCTTCCCAGTCAGTTTTACGGTGGGGTTCACCATGCCGTAGATCAGATCCACAATCGTATTGGTGACCACAAAAATAACGCCGACAATCATCAGGTAGGTCACTATCAGCGGGATATCGGCGCGGTTGATCGCATCCAAAAACATCAACCCCATGCCGGGCCATTGGAAAACGGTTTCGGTCAAAATGGTGTAAGCCACCATGGTGCCAATCTGCACGCCGCCCACGGTAATTACGGGCAACATGGTGTTCTTGAGGGCATGGACAAAATAAACCCGGCGCATGGAGATACCTTTGGCACGGGCGTACTTGACGTACTCCGACTGCAGGACTTCCATCATTTCAGCACGAATGAGGCGGATAAACAGCGGTAGCATAATCGAGGCCAGAGAGACCGCCGGTAGCACCAAGTGCTTTAAACCATCCCAGGTGGCTAGGTTGGTATCCCAGTTACCCACTACATTGACCAAGTCATTGCCTCGGCCAAAGGAGGGCATATTGCCTTCGGTGGAGAAGAAGTCATTTAGCCAAGCGCCCCAACCGGTACTCTCAGGGAACAGGGTAACGGTAACGCCAATGGCGAAAATTTGAATCAGTACAATGGCGGTCAAGAACACCGGAATCGAAATGCCGATGATCGACACGCCCATAAACAAGCGTGAAATTGGCGAGCGCGGCTTAATGGCGCTATACACCCCAATGGGGACTGAAAAAAGCACAATAATCAGCGTTGCCGCAAATACCAGCTCCAGAGTGGCGGGTAAGTGGCGCGCAATCACTTCTAACGCTGGTTCGCGATAAAAGTACGAGTAGCCAAAATCACCTTGAACGGCGTTTTTAGCAAAACGGACGTACTGCACCAGGAAGGGGTCATTCAGGCCAAAACGCTCGCGAATTTCTGCACGCTCACTCTCCGGCACTGACTGGCCGACCATCTGCTGTATGGGGTCACCCAGGTTATCCTGAATGGCGAAGGCCAGCACGCTGATGACAAACATCACCAAAATCGCGTGCATCAGCCGCTTGATTAAAAAGGCAATCATGGCGTACGCCACCTATGTGAAGGGTTCATCAAAGGAAGTAGGGGCATGTTATGCAGAGTTCTCACAGCCGCGAACCGCCCAACAAAAGGCTTCGCTCCCTAAACGCTTAGGGAGCGAAGTATTCTTGTGGCTAACTCATTTACCGTTAACACTCAGGCGGTTAATGCTGTAGTGACTCTTTTGGTTTAATGCTCAGTCGTCGCTGCGATTAATCACCAGGTCACCCAGGTAAGGGAAGTCAAGGGCGTTGACCACAGGCTCAATCTCAACGCCATCAGCGGCGGCATAGGCAAGGTTCTGCCAGTGCAGCGTGATATAGCCAACGTCTTCGTAGAGCATAGCTTCGGCTTCACGCAGCATTTCGTTGCGTTTTTCCAAATCGGTTTCGCTATCGGCTGCGGTGACCAGCGCATCGATCTCTTCGTTGCAGTAGCCGCCGTAGTTGTACTGGCCCGCACCGGTCTCTTCATCGAAGCAGAAAGAGAGATACTGGAAGAAGTTCGCAGTATCTTCAGTATCCGCGTGCCAGCCGATCATCGCCATATCGGATTGGCGGGTATCGTACTCAGGCCAGTACTGCGCCAAGGGCATGGTACGCAGATCAACGTCAATGTTGATCTGTGCCAGCATGTTGGCCACCGCTTGGGCGATCTGCGCATCGTTCACATAGCGGTTATTGGGGGCGATCATCTCAACGCTGAAGCCCTCTTCATAGCCTGCTTCTGCCATCAGCTCCTTGGCGCGTTCGATATCGTAGCGAGGTGTTAAGTCCGGGTTATGGCCGGAGTAACCTTCAGGTGAGAATTGTCCCGCTGGGTTAGCAAATCCACGCATTAAGCGGTCGGCAATGCCCTCTTGATTGATTGCCAAATCAACCGCCTGGCGAACACGGGCATCCTGGAAGGCTTCAACGCGCTCTTCGTTCATTTGGAAACCAATGATGCGTGTACCGTCAACTTCTACCAGATTGACACCGTCGGCCTCGCGTACGCGATCCAGGTCATTGGGGGGTACGGCATCAATAAAGTCGACACCGCCGGAGAGCAGGGCGGCAACCCGTGAGGCGTTCTCGGCGATGGGTGTCAGCACGATGCTGGAGACATTGCCTTCGCTTTCGGTATCCCAGTAATCTTCGAAGCGCTCAAAATCTACCCGTACACCCTGGCGCCGGTCAGTGACCATGAAGGGGCCAGTGCCAGAAACATTACGTGAAGCAAAGGAGTTGCCTGCTTTAACGATCTCAGCTTTGTCGTTGCCACCCTCGGTTTCGCCGGTATAGAACTCGCTATCCATCGGGAAGATGTAGGTAGCCAGGTTAAGTAGCAGCGGGTAAGGTTCGGTAGTGACGATCTCAACGGTGTAGTCGTCAACGGCTTCGGCGCTGGCAACCGGCTCAAAAATGGCGCGATAGTCAGGGCTCTCTTTTAGACGCTCAATGGTCCATACCACGTCTTTGGCGGTGAATTCGTTACCTGAGTGGAAGGTAACGCCTTCGCGCAAGGTCATGCGCATGGTAGTTTCGTCAACCTGCTCCCACTCGGTGGCTAAGCGCGGCTCAAACTCAAAATCTTTTGTCCAGCGAACCAGTGGGTCGAATGCCATATGAGAAAAACGCAGCACGCCGCCAGATAGCTGCTCGTGGAGATCAAGAGTTTCGGGGTCAGCAGAGTAGCCAATGCGCAGGGTTTCAGCACTTGCGGTCATCGGCAGCAAGGTTGTACCTGCTACCACTGCACCAATTACGGAAGCCAGTAAGGTTTTCTTGAGCGTCATTATCGTTCCCTTAGGTCATTGTTTATTGTTCGTTTTGCCGCCATTTTCGAGGCAGGGAGCACTCCTAAAACCAGAAAGCGCCAGCAAAACAGACACGGTCGGTTCGTATACCTGTTTACAACGCAGGCGTACAACCTAGGCTTACAACATAGAGAGTGCCTATCACGTCATACAATCGAAATAATGACAGGCATCATTCGTCTACTGAATGATGGGGCTAATAGCGGTGCGCTGATGGCTTAATTTAAGACGAAAGTAGTAAGCGAAAAGCGACGCATAACAGGACGGAAAACCTTATGTGGAAAAAAATTGGGGTAGCGTTGATCGCTTCCTGGGTGCCTATCACTGGTTTTGCCACTGAGACGGTGGAGCAGCGTACCTCTGATGAAGGGGCAACCGGGCGCGCAGCGCCAGCAATATCAGGAACGCTAGATGAGGAATTACACGAGTGGTTCATCTTAAGCCATGGCAGTGACTCGAATGCCTCTTTCGTCGAATTAGGCGACGATATCAGCATTGACATCACTGGCTCTGTTGACGAGGAGACGTGGGAAGGCGAGGAGGCGCTCTCTATCAGCCTGACTGTGAACGAAGGGGAGTTGATCAATGCAGTGGCTATTTACTCAATAGGAAGTTCTATTTCCCCGCCGCTATTCACCTCTGAAGGCGGAGACGTGGCAGTAACGCTGACTCATTATGAGCGCTCCAGCCAAACGGTTCATGTGGCAGGGAAAATAGAGGGGGTGCTGCTACTGCAAGTCGAACTAGGTGAGCCGCCAAGCCAGGAAGAGGGCATTGAAATTGACGTGGCGTTCGATGTGGAAGCGCAAAAAGTAGAGTTCTAATATTACAGGCCGACGTTTGCCGACCTGGTGAAAATACCTCAGTGGCTATCCAGATCTATCCAAAGCGCTTAACCGAACTGCTGGTGCAGCCAGGCGTTAATAGTGTCAGATTCGTACATCCACTCCTCACGACCATCGTCATGGGTGATTTTCAAACAGGGCACTTTGACTTTGCCGCCCCCTTCCAAGAGCGCCTGCTTATGGGCAGGATCAAGTTGTGCATCACGTACTTCAATGTTTAAGCCCAGTCGTGCTATCTCTTTGCGCACCTTGATGCAAAAAGGACAGGTGCGGAATTGGTACAGCGCGAGGTTCTGGCATGCTAGATCCACTTTAGCTTGCTCTTCAGGCGTACGCACCACTGACTTAGGTGTAGATAGCTTCTCGGAAATCAGCATGACAGGGGCAAGCACCAAGCGAAGGCCGCGGAAAAAATAGCGAATTAAAATGCGCATTGAAAGGCTCCTTTGCTGATGCTGGCTCACATCAGCGTGACGAGTGGTACGAAAGTGATGATCATCATTAGTAAACAGTGGCCGCATCCTGCAACAACTAGAGGGATTTGTCACTTGAGAGGCGCATTGCCGCCGTTTTTAGCGATGAGGTGATGAGCAAATAGTTTCATCATGCTAGGCTAGTTAGCTATTTTTACGCCATTTTTTGGCTTTTATTGAATGAGTTTACTGGCGATTAACGGGGCGAGAGCCATGCATCTGCATATTATGGGTATCTGTGGCACCTTTATGGGGAGCCTGGCGCTGCTGGCGCGTGAAATGGGACACCAGGTGAGTGGCTCCGATCAGAACGTATACCCACCCATGAGCACCCAATTGGCTGATGCGGGCATCACCTTAATGCAGGGCTACCATGCCGAGCATCTGTCGCCATCGCCGGATCTTGTCGTGGTGGGCAATGCGCTGTCACGGGGCAATAACGAGGTTGAAGCGTTACTCAACAGCGGTTTGCCGTATACCTCGGGTGCGCAGTGGTTGGCGGAACACGTACTGCCTGGTCGTCGGGTGATTGCGGTGGCAGGTACTCATGGCAAAACTACCACCGCGAGCGTATTGGCTTGGCTGTTAGAAAGTGCAGGGCTAGCGCCTGGGTTTTTAATCGGCGGGGTGCCGCGTAATTTTGGCGTCTCGGCGCGTTTGGGTGACCCACAAGCGCCGTTCGTAGTAGAGGCTGATGAGTACGACACCGCCTTCTTCGATAAACGTTCCAAGTTTGTTCACTATCGCCCGGATATCGCGATCCTCAACAATCTTGAGTTTGACCACGCCGACATCTTTCCCGACCTGGCCGCTATCGAGCGCCAGTTCCACCATCTGGTGCGAACGGTGCCAAATCAGGGCCACCTGCTAGTCGCCGATGAGCAGCCCGCGCTTGAACGTGTATTAGAGCAGGGCGTTTGGACGCCGGTAGTCCACTTTGGTGATCAGGACACGTCCGAATGGCAGCTTAAGCTAGAGCGCGCCGACGCCAGTCGCTTCCAGGTCATTTATAGCGGTGATATGCAGGGCCAGGCGGTGAGTAGTCAAGAGCAAGATGGGGTCGTTGAGTGGTCGCTGACTGGCGAGCATAACGCCCGCAATGCCCTGGCAGCACTGGCGGCGGCGCATTTGTGTGGGGTTGATCTAGCCCGTGGCTGTGCGGCGCTGGCGCGTTTTGAAACGCCCAGAAGGCGCCAGGAAGTGCGTGGTGAGATTAATGGTATTCAGGTCATCGATGATTTCGCCCATCATCCCACGGCGATTGCCGCGACGCTTAAAGGGCTACGTGCGGCAACTACTAAAGGGCGTCTGCTGGCGGTGATTGAGCCGCGATCTAACACGATGCGTCTAGGCGCGCTGCGCGAGCGGTTAATTGAAAGCGTGGCTGACGCTGATGGCGTGTTTTGGTTTCAGCCCGCCGGGCTTGACTGGTCGATGGACGAGCTGGTCGCCACCCAGGGCGCGGATGCCCAGCTGTTTAACGATATCGATGCGCTGGTGGCCGCTGTGGTCACTCAAGCATCACCGTTGGATCGGATTGTGGTGATGTCCAACGGCGGCTTTGAGGGGGTGCATGAACGACTGCTCGCCGCATTGGCAGCAGCCAAGGAGGGGGAAGCGTGACAGCTAACGCCGATACCGCGTTCAAGAAACCGGTTACCGTGGCGCTCACCGGTGCGTCGGGGGCGCAATACGGTTTGCGCTTGATCGATGTATTGGTCGCCGCAGGGCATGAAGTGTGGGTCATGATTTCGAAAGCCGCACACATGGTCATTGCCACTGAAACCGATATTGAGCTGCCCGCCCAGCCCCAGCGCTTAGCCGAGGCGCTGAGTGAGCGCAGTGGGGCGCGGCCCGGTCAGATTCGCTGCTTTGGTCGCGAGGACTGGATGGCACCGGTGGCGTCAGGCTCTGGCGCCCCCTCTGCCATGGTGGTGTGCCCATGCTCTACCGGCACGCTTTCTGCCGTGGCAACGGGGGCCAGCAACAACCTGATTGAGCGGGCGGCAGATGTGGCGATTAAAGAGCGCCGAACGCTAGTGCTGGTGCCGCGAGAAAGCCCGTTTTCGCCGATTCACTTGGAGCACATGCTGACATTGAGCCGCTTGGGCGTGGTCATTTTGCCGGCCGCCCCAGGATTTTATCACTGCCCACAAAGCATTGATGATCTGATTGATTTTATTGTCGCGCGTATTCTCAATCAGCTAGGCATTGAGCACTCGCTGGTTCCTCGCTGGGGTGAGGTCGAAAACAAGGATGACTGATCTATGATGTCGTGGGCTACGCTGTCGGTTTTTGTGCCAACGTTTCTGTTTGTTTCGCTAACCCCCGGTATGTGCATGACCCTCGCCATGGTGCTGGGCATGACCCAAGGCGTTAAACGTACGCTGTGGATGATGATCGGTGAGTTACTGGGCGTTGGCTTGGTGGCGGCGGCCGCTGGCGCAGGGGTGGCGGCGTTAATGCTGCGACAGCCAGAGCTGTTTGTGCTGTTTAAGTGGGTGGGCGGCGCCTACCTGGGGTATTTGGGCATTATGATGTGGCGCTCCCGTGGGCGTATGGCGATCCCCAGTGAGCTGGATGCAGGGCCACCCGCAAGTCCTCTGCAGTTAGCCATGCAAGGATTTGTGACGGCAGTGGCAAACCCCAAAGGGTGGGCCTTTTTCATGGTGCTGCTACCCCCCTTTCTGGATAGTAGCCGCCCCTTGCCAGGGCAACTCAGCCTGCTCATTGCGGTCATCTTGACCATCGAGTTTGCCAGCATGTTGGTCTATGCCACAGGTGGTAAAACCTTGCGCAATGTATTGGGTAAAAGCGGCAATGTGCGTTTGCTTAACCGTATCGCCGGAACGCTGATGATTGGCGTTGGTTTATGGTTAGCGCTGGGGTAATAACCATTAAACGGGTGGCAACAACCCTACTCGGGCGCTAATAAGCACTAGCGATGCCGCGCTGAGCAGTAGCCACGGGCAGGGTCGCATAGGCGGGCGTGGCTGCTGCTGCCAGTGGAGCAGCGTGAGCGCGCAGACGACCAGGCCGAGTAAGGCACCGCCCACCAGGTCACTGAACCAGTGTACGCCGACCGCCAGCCTTGATAGCGCCATGGGCAGTGCAAGTGCGAGTGCTACCCAATATACCCAAAAGCGTTTTTGACGAGGTATCTCGGCCGCGACGAAGGCAGCTGCAAGGCCGACGAGCACCACGGTGGTTGACGTATGGGCGCTCGGATAGGAGAAAGAGCCCATCAAGTAGTCCGGCGTCTCTGGGCGAGCACGGCCAAACAGCCCTTTGCCCACTGTGTTTAAAAGGGCGACACCGGCAAACGCGCCACACCAGTGTAGTAAAGCCTCCCATCTCCTACTCAACAGCATCCACGCCGCCCAAGGTAGTATTAAGGCGATAATGCCCAGGGTGTCGCCAATTTGGGCAAATATGTTCCCCGCTAGGTAAGAAAAATCACTCTGCAACATGGCGAACAATTGCTGAACGAGCAGATCCATTTCCAGCGGGCCGTGGTGGGCAATGATCAACAATGTCCAGCCAGACAAGCTGCCCAACGCTATGACCAGCAGTAGTAGCGAGGCCAAGGGCACATCACCGGTTTGGCTCATCGCAAGCCATGGGCGACGCAGCAGCGGTACGCGACGAATGCTTCCGGCAATCGCCCGGTAAAGTCGCCCATGCCTTGTCGCCTGATGTCGGCCCCATGAGAAAATGACAGCAAGTGTGACAACTATGGCCGCAAATATGAGTAGTGCCGTCTCTAAACCCGGCGGTAGATTTAGATGGTGCTGCCAGGTGCGACCCAGCAAATAACCAGGCAGTACATAGGCTGGTGCCCACAGCGCCGCAGAGGTTAGGTTGGCCCAAACGAACGTCCTTGGTGCCATCTGCATCATACCTGCCACCAGTGGAATAATCGGCCTCACCGGGCCGACAAAGCGGCCAATAAACACCGACCAAATGCCATAGCGCTGAAAGAAGCGCGCTCCGCGACCTAACCATTCGGGATGCTGAGACAGTGGCCATCGCTGTGTGACCTGTTCTCGGTGCTTGAAACCTAGCGAAAAACTGATCCCATCGCCTAACACCGCGCCTATAAAGGCGGCGCCGATTAACCAGGCCAGGCCGATATCCTGGTGGCCCGCCAGGGAAGCTGCGGTGGTGATCAACACCACCCCTGGTACCAGCAGCCCCACTAGGGCCAGTGATTCTACTAATGAAATGACCAGCACCAGGCAGATGATAAGCGGCGGTGATGGCGTTAATGATTGGAGCATATCAGCTAGCGGCACAGCGTACTCCAGCGTCAGAAAAGAGAAATTGAAAAAAGCTAGGCGGTTAGACGTTGGCGAGAGCAGCGCCGCGTGCTTCCAGGCGCTTTACATAGTGCTCGAAGTATTCTGTACGACTAGGGAGGCAGGCCGCAATGCGTGCTTCCAATTGGCCGGTTTCTACTAAGACGCGCTGTGAAAGTGCTCTTTGCAAACGTTCGCGCACTAGCAGCGCACCGCTTTCGCTCGTGTCAGGAAGTACGAGCCAAAAAGTGGCACTGTCCGCGCGCCCAAGCACGTCATGATCACGGCAACGACTATTCACTTCACCACACAGCGCCCCCAGTAGTGCCGTTTTTGCCCGATGGCCAAACTGCTCTTCTGCCATATCCAACTGCGGTAAATGCAGCACCAGCACCGCGAGTTGCTGATTGAGCATTGCAGCGCGTTGGAACTCGCTATGTAAGCGCTCTTTTAGCGTATCAATGTGGTAGGCACTGCAATCGCTATCATTGGGGTCTGTTGCCCGCAGAAGCGCCCGACGCCGCGCATGTTCCCAGCGTGGGAGTGCGAGGAGCAGCGTCAAGGCTGCATAGCCAACGATAATGGCCGGGGGAGCCGAGGCGACCGAGGGAAGCAGCCACCACAATGGCCCGACCCCGATATTGACCAGTAATGCGGCCCAGAGTGGTAACAGTAAAAAAGCAGCGGTAATCGGCAGGCCTAGCCAGATAGGCGATACCTGAGGCTGATAATAAAAAGCGCCCAAGACGGCCGAATAGGTGCCGCAAAGTAGAATTATGCGGGGTAGGTAGCTTTTTACCCCATGCCCGATATGCATTAACAGGGCCGACATTAGCAGCAGCGTCATAAAGGTGGGGATCAACAGGTCGCGGTAATCTCCCATGGCGTATAGCCAGAACGCGTAGCCTGCCATGAGTGGGATGCTGGCCGCATAAGCGAGTGTCATCAATCGATTGGGGATATAGTGCTCGCTCATATTGTCTCTCGCACCCGTTCAGCCGGTAGTTTACTGATCTCATGCACCGAAAGCGTTGCCGGTTCGATATCAATTAACTCAAAGTGTTCGCTGGCGATATTGTCGGGTAAGTCGGCGAGCAGTAGGCTGCGTCGTTGCGAGGCTTCTTTAGGTGAGCTGGCGAGAATCACTGTCGCCAGCGTTGTGCTGCTTAAGCGATAAACATTTTCAAAATCGTAGGTTAACTCGCACAGTTTTTGCGCCGTTGGCCAGAGCTGGTGGCGTTTCACATGTAAAATAAACAGCTCTGCATGGACACCTTCCCGTTCACAGCGCGTTTGTTCCCGACTGATATCGCGCACCAACTGCTCACCTGCCCACAGGTTAAGACCTGGGATCAAGCGCAGGCGTTGACGAATCGAGCCATTCATATCGATAAGCTGCTGTGCTCTGGATAAAGCCAGCAGGCCCAGTACCAGCAGGGAGCAAATCAGTAGTATAAAGGCGGGCGCATTCAACAGCGGCGCTACCATTACAGAGCTGATCAGCCCAGCACTGAGATTGAAAGCAGCTACCCAATTATTTTGTGGCAGCATCAGCATTGCCGCCCACGCCCAGATTAAAATGCCGTGCCGCTCTGGGGCCGCCGCAATTAAACCCAGTAGCAGTGCACCAGGCACAATTTGCCACGGTAATCCCCGTGAGCGGCGATGGCTAAAATCAAGCATTAGCGCGGTGATAAATAACCAGCCGACAGATAGCCACAGCACGAGAGCCGCAGCGGGGGGCGTGGCAGGTGTCCATAATGCCAGGGCTACGGCCGCGGCTAGTAAATTGGCCCGTAGTAGGCGGATTTTGTACTTGCTTTGCATGGTGACTTATTATTCGTCCTGAATAACCAGATGTATCTCATCAAGTAAAGTAATTGTAGGATAATAAAGGTACGCGACACATTAGCGCCTTAATCGACCTCAGTATAACGGCGAAATGACGTACCATAAGCAAAACGTAGAAAACTGCTACATTCGGCTAATTAAAAAATTAAAGCACCCTTCGCACGGAGACACTATGAGCGCTTCAACACCGTTCCAAGACGAGGCCCTTCAGCATTTATCTGCCGAAAATGTGCCCGCCTATATGCAGGCCTTGGGGCAGGCGGCGCGGCGTGCCGCTAGTGAACTGCGCAAGGCGGATACGGGGGTAAAAAACCGTGCTCTGTTGGCCATGGCAAAACGCGTGGCTGAAGCGCGAGGCCAAATACTGGACGCCAACGCTGAAGATTTACAGCGTGGCCGCCAGAATGGTTTGGAGAGCGCGCTGTTAGATCGTTTAGCCCTGAACGACGCGCGTATAGATGCCATGATTGAAGGGTTGCAGCAGGTGGCGGGCTTACCTGACCCGGTGGGTGAAATTGGCGATATGCGCTATCGGCCTAGTGGTATCCAGGTGGGCAAAATGCGCGTGCCGCTGGGTGTCATCGGCATTATTTACGAGTCGCGGCCGAATGTGACCCTGGAAGCGGCAAGCCTGTGTTTGAAATCAGGCAATGCCTGTATTTTGCGCGGCGGATCGGAAGCCAGCCAGTCAAATGCTGCCATTAGCGCCTGTATCCAGCAGGGATTGGCGGATACAGGCCTGCCTGCCGGCAGCGTGCAGGTGGTAGCCACCACTGATCGTGCGGCGGTGGGGGAAATGATCAGTATGCCGAAATACGTTGATGTGATTATTCCCGCGGGGCAAGTCGTTGATTGAGCGTATTAGTCGTGATGCCCGCGTACCGGTCATTAAACATCTCGATGGCGTATGCCATGTGTATATCGATACTACTGCCGACCCCGCCAAGGCGTTAGCCATTGCTGTCAATGCAAAAACCCATCGCTACGGCACCTGCAATACCATGGAAACGCTGCTGGTGGATGCCCCGGTTGCGGATCTGCTACTGCCCGAGTTAGCCCGCGCTTATGCCGAGCATGAAGTCGAGCTGCGTGGCTGTGAGCGAACCCAGGCACTGTTGCCCCAGGCTGCAGCAGCCGAAGAGAGCGATTGGTATGCCGAATATTTGCTCCCGTACTGGCCATAAAAGTGGTTGATGGTATCGATGAAGCGATTGCCCATATCGAGCAGTACGGCTCTCACCATACGGATGCCATTGTTACTCAGGATTACTCGCTGGCACGTCGCTTTATGGCGGAAGTCGACTCCAGCTCGGTGATTGTTAACGCCTCGACCCGCTTTGCCGATGGTTTTGAGTACGGGCTGGGTGCCGAGATTGGCATTTCTACCGATAAGCTTCACGCCCGTGGCCCGGTTGGGTTAGAGGGACTAACTACGCAGAAGTACGTAGTATTCGGTGACGGCCAGGTGCGTGAATAGGGTGATGGTATGAATGGTGTTGGTATGGATAGGGAGCCTGCATGAGTCAAACGGCGCTACGTATCGGCATGCTAGGCGGTACCTTTGACCCTATTCATCTGGGGCATTTGCGCAGTGCCGTAGAGTTGTATGAGGCGCTGTCGCTTGATCGGCTGCACATGATACCCGCTCAACAACCGCCGCTTCGCGGGCGGCCCCAAGTCTCTGCGAAACAGAGGCTGGCGTTATTAACCGCAGGTATTGGTGATACCCCAGGGCTCATCGCTGATGACCGCGAACTACGCCGCGACGGTCCTTCATACAGTGCCGTTACCCTGGCCGAGCTGCGTGCTGAAGTGGGTGATCAAGCGCGACTGGTGATGGCGATTGGTTACGATGCCTTCTTACGACTCACCCAGTGGCACCAGCCGGAGCGCCTGTTCGAGCTTGCCCACTTGGTAGTGATTGCCAGGCCGGGTTATGGCGATCCGCTACCGGCACCATTACGGGAACTGGTCGAGCACCGCAGGGTCGATAGCATAGAGACATTGATGCAGCAGCCCTGTGGCGGCTATTTGTCGCTGGAATTGCCATCGCTGATGGCGATCTCTGCAACCTACGTTCGTGAGTGTTTAGAAGCGGGGAAAAGTGTCCGCTATTTGGTGCCAGATCCCGTTGAACGGGCCATTGAGCAGGGCGGTCTGTATCGTCGGCGCGAATAGCGCTGGCAGTCATCAAAGAAGCCGTTACAATGGCCGGCTTTATTGACCGATTAACCACTAAAGGTTGTCTTTAGAAGTCATGCACATCGATACATTGAAAAACCTAGTCGTTGACGCGCTAGAAGAACTGAAAGCACGTGACATCACGCAGTTGGATGTTGCCAAATTAACCGAGGTAACTGACCTCATGCTGATCGCCAGCGGCACTTCAACACGTCATGTGGCGGCGCTGGCACAAAATGTCGTGGAAAAAGCCAAGGCCGCAGGGCTAGGGCCGTTGGGCGTTGAAGGTGGCGATAACGCCGATTGGGTGCTGGTTGACCTGGGCGATGTTGTTGTCCATGTGATGATGCCCGAGGCGCGCACGCTGTATGACCTGGAGCGGCTGTGGGCCGATCTACCCAGCGATTCAGGGGCAATTGGCGAATCGCTTGAGCGCTTTCAAGAGCGAGCCAGCATGTCATGAGGATCCGGCTGTTAGCGGTGGGAAGCAAAATGCCCGGGTGGGTAGAAGAGGGCGTCGACACTTACCGCAAACGGCTGCCGAGAGATTTTAATCTCGAGATAGAAGAAATTGCCCTCGGCCAGCGTGGCAAGAATGCAGATATCGCGAAAGCGCGCGCCCAAGAGGCGCAGCGTATTCGCGATAAGCTGCGTGGCGACGAATACGTGGTAGCCCTGGAAGTCAAAGGTAAGCCATGGACCACCGAGCAGTTGGCACAGGAAGCCGGCACCTGGCGCATGGCCGGGCGCGATATTGTGCTGCTTGTGGGTGGCCCCGATGGCCTTGAGCCTTCGCTCTCGGCGATGGCTGATAAAAAGTGGTCGATCTCCCCGCTGACGCTGCCCCATCCGCTGGTGCGGATAATGCTTGCCGAGCAGCTCTACCGCGCCTGGACATTACTGATAGGTCACCCTTATCACCGTTAACGGTTGATTGAGATGGCCGGCGATCGCTGTTATGCCCTGCTGCGCCTTTTGTTTGATTTGATTGTTTGATTTGAGAGTCATCGTTGCCATGCTCAAGCGCCCCAACACGCTAAAAAACTCCGAGCAAGAACTGCGTATTTTCCGTGTTAGAGCGTTGCTGGCTGTATTAGTGGTATTGACGCTGGCAGGTTTGTTAACGGGGCGCTTAATTTATCTACAGATCGTTCAGCATGATATGTATAGCACGCGCTCCGAAAATAACCGGGTGCGTGTTGAGCCACTACCGCCTAACCGCGGCTTGATCTATGACCGCAATGGCGTGCTGCTGGCTGAAAACCGTCCTACCTACAACCTCACGCTGGTACGCGAGCGGGTCGATAACCTGGACGAAACCCTGGCGCTGCTGGTAGATCTGCTTGAGCTGCCTGAGGAGGAAATTGAGGCATTCAATGTGCGTTCACGCCAACGCCAGCGCCCCTTTCAGCCTGCGCTACTTACCAGTGACCTAAGCGAAGAGCAAATCGCGCGTCTGGCGGTTAACCGACACCGCTTGCCTGGTGTGGAGATAGAGGCCCAGCCACTGCGTTACTATCCCGATGCAGAAGTAATGGCGCATGCCTTGGGCTATGTTGGGCGTATTAACGCGGAAGAGATGGAAACACTGGATACGGGCCGCTACGCGGGTACCCACTTTATTGGTAAAACCGGTATTGAGCGTTTTTACGAAGGAGAACTGCACGGTCAGGCAGGTTTGCGCAAAGTTGAAACGAACGCCCGTGGCCGGGTATTGCGCGAACTTGGCCGCACCGATCCCGTGCCCGGGGCGAATCTAACGCTAACCATAGACAAGTCGATGCAGATGCTGGCTTATGAGCTGCTGGATGGCCGTCGCGGCTCTATTGTGGCCATTGTGCCGGCTACCGGCGAAATTTTGGCAATGGTATCGACCCCAGGGTTTGATAGTAATCAATTTGTCACTGGGATTGACGTTGCCTCTTATCGAGGTTTGCAGGAAGACCTCGACCTGCCGCTATTTAATCGCGCTATTCGTGGCCACTACCCGCCAGGCTCTACGATCAAACCTTTTCTTGCCCTGGCGGGCTTGGTTGAAGGAGTAATCACCCCAGACAGCACTATCAATGACCCCGGTTACTACCAATTGCCTAACGATTCCCGCCGCTATCGCAATTGGCTACGTTGGGGGCATGGTCGTGTCGATATGGAGCGCTCTATCGCCGTATCCAATAACACTTACTACTACACCTTGGCCCATGACTTGGGCATCGATAATTTGAATGAACAAATGAGTAATTTTGGTTTTGGCCAGCGGGTGGCCCATGACGTACAAGGAGAAAGCACCGCTTTGATGCCCTCGCGAGACTGGAAGCGTGCGCGCTTTAATCAGCCCTGGTACCCCGGCGAAACCCTCTCGGTAGGGATCGGGCAAGGCTATTGGCAGATCACTCCTCTCCAGCTCGCCAGTGCCACGGCAACCCTGGCCAATCGTGGCCACTGGGTAAAGCCGAGGCTGGCCCGCCAGATTGGTGATACCCCCGTTCCGCGTGATTTACCCAATACCTTGAATGATATACAGCTAGCCAATGATAGCTGGTGGGATCGCGTATTCAGCGGTATGGAGAAAGTGATGAGTGGCCGTGAAGGCACTGCCCGACGAACCGGTGTCGGCCTTGAGTACCGAATGGGCGGCAAATCTGGCACGGCACAGGTGTTTTCGCTAGGCCAGGATCAGCGCTACAACGCCGATCAGTTGGCCGAGCGGCTACGTGACCATGCGCTGTTTATGGCTTTTGCCCCGCTGGATGATCCTCAGATTGCCGTGTCCGTCATTGTCGAGAATGCCGGCGGCGGTAGTACCCACGCGGCCCACCTGGCGCGGGCCATGACGGATGCATGGTTGCTCAAAGATGATGCCCCCGATGTTGAGGAAGTGCGCGAAGTGCTGGAAGAAGATGATGCCAATGTGGAGGGTAACTAAACCATGCCTTGGCATTATATAGCGCGATCAATGCGTGGCCATCCTGTACGCCCACCCGAAAGTGGCATCGCCAGGCGCAAGAGTATCTGGGAGCGAATCCATCTCGATCCCTGGCTGCTGGGTTTGCTGCTGATTTTAATGGGCAGTGGCTTAATCGTTCTCTACAGCGCTTCAGGGCAATCCCTTGATGCGGTGATTGGTCAAAGCATGCGCTTTGGAATCGCGTTGGTTGGAATGGTGATTATTGCCCAATTTTCGCCGTCGACCTTTTTGCGCTGGGCGCCGCTGGCGTATGGCGTCGGGGTTGCCATGCTGGTGGCTGTGGATGTGGTGGGTGATGTGGGCATGGGGGCTAAGCGCTGGCTAGTGATTCCTGGCGTGATACGTTTTCAGCCATCGGAAATGATGAAGCTGGCGGCCCCGTTAATGGTCGCTGCCTACCTAAATCGTTGCGAGCTACCGCCGCGCCTGCGCGATATTGTGGTATGCGGGGTCATTATTGGCGTTCCTGTGGTGCTCACCGCGATCCAGCCAGATTTAGGCACCTCGCTACTGGTGTCCAGCGCTGCCCTGATCGTCGTGCTGTTGGCGGGTTTATCGTGGCGTTTAATCGGGTTTATTGCCGCCCTGGGGGCTGCGGGTGTGCCGCTACTCTGGATGAATATGCATAACTACCAGCGCCAGCGGGTATTGACGTTTCTCAACCCTGAAAGCGATCCATTGGGGTCAGGTTGGAATATTATTCAGTCGACCACCGCTATTGGCAGTGGCGGACTATGGGGAAAAGGTTGGCTGCAGGGCACCCAGTCCCAGTTAGAGTTTTTGCCTGAACGGCACACCGATTTCATTATTGCTGTCTTGGGTGAAGAGTTTGGTTTGGTCGGAATGCTGGCGCTGCTGCTCATGTACCTATTGATTGTGAGCCGTGGTTTGTGGATGGCAAGCTCAGCACAAGATACCTTTGGCCGCTTGGTGGCGGGGAGTATCATTTTAACATTTTTCATCTATGTGTTTGTCAATATGGGCATGGTAAGCGGCATTTTACCCGTGGTAGGGGTGCCGCTGCCGTTGGTGAGTTATGGCGGCACCTCAAGCGTGACCTTGCTAGCGGGTTTCGGTATTCTCATGTCGATACATGCTCATCGTCGGCTACTGTCACGGTAGGCAACGCTGCCCCACTCAAACAACGCCTTGTTGCTCGTCAATGAAAAGCTTAGGCATGGATGTTTCTGGAATGAATAGCTCAACAGTGGAGAACCAATGAACAAGGTTCAAGGGAAGACGAGCTGCTATGTGTTGGCCGCGCTGATGTGCTGGACAACGACCACGTTTGCCGATCAGCCTTCACAAGGATCTCAATTCGCTGTTCCACAGCATTTTGCACCCCAGCAGAATGCTAATAGCCAAGCGCTGATGGAAGAGCTGGTCGAACAAGGGCTTCCCCAGGCTTGGCTGGAAGAAGCGCTAGGGCAGGCTGAATACACGCAGAGTGTATTGGATGCCATGGAAGGAGCCGCGGAGCGCCGCCTTAAGTGGCATGAGTATCGCGATATTTTTCTGACCCAGCAGCGTATTGAAGAAGGGGTGGCGTTCATTGACGCGCACGCCGATGCCCTCTCGCGAGCCGAAAACACCTATGGCGTGCCTGCAGAGATTATTACTGCCATTATTGGCGTTGAAACCTACTATGGCCGTCATAAAGGCCAGCACCGAGTGCTGGACTCGCTTGCCACGCTGGCGTTTCACCACCCGACAAGGGGGGCTTTTTTTCGCGGTGAGCTAGCGGCTTTTTTACGCATTGCCTACGAGCAGGAAGTCGATCCCACCGAACTACGCGGCTCTTACGCAGGGGCGATGGGTTATCCGCAGTTTATTCCCACCAGTTACCAAGCGTATGCCGTTGATTTCGATGACGACGGGCGGCGGGATCTCTGGGAGAACCCGGTCGATGCGATTGGCAGTGTTGCCAATTACTTTGCTGAGCATAACTGGCAGCCAGGGGGCGATATTTACCACCAGGCCAGGGGCCCTGAGGTACTGCCCGTAGAGCTACTGCAGGAGCTCTCATTTAATCAAACGTCGCCTCCTTCGGTGAGTGTTGCGCAATTGACTGGCCATGGTATTGAGGCTGAAGAGTCTCTTGATGATAATTTGTTAGTCATACCCCTGGCGCTTGAATTCGCCGATGGGGAGACCCGATACCGGTTAGGTGAGTTTAATTTTTACGTCATTACCCGTTACAACCACAGCCACCTCTACGCCATGGCCGTCACCGAGTTGGCGGAAGCGATTGCTGAGCTGCATGAGGATGAGGCATGAAGAGCAAACTGACGATGGCCCGGCGGGCAGGAAGCACGATCGCTTTATTAGCCCTGGTTGCCGGCTGTGCCAGTAATGAAACCCAACGAGTAGACGCGCCTGGCTCCAGTAAACCATCGGCAGCCCCTGCGTCGTCGGCGGCCAGCAACAGCAGCGGTCGCTATGCAATGAGTGGCGATGCCTACCCCCTCGAGCCACCGGATGTTACTAAAGTGCCTGATGCCGAGCCGCGCATCGAACAGCCTTCTCGGTCAGGTAACCGTCCTAGCTATGAAGTATGGGGTAAAACCTACCATGTGCTGCCGGATGCGACGGGCTATGAGAAGCGCGGTACGGCCTCCTGGTACGGTGAAAAATTTCATGGTTATGCCACCTCAAACGGTGAAATCTACGACATGTATAAAATGTCGGCGGCGCACCGGTCGCTGCCTCTCCCCACCTTTGCTCGGGTCACCAGCCTGGATAACGGGCGGTCAGTGATTGTCCGTGTGAATGATCGTGGCCCCTTCCATAGTGACCGCGAGATTGATCTCTCCTATGCGGCAGCTGCCCGTCTAGGCTTCCTCGATAATGGTACCGGTTCCGTGAAAGTGGAAGCGATCAACCCTGAACAGTGGCTAGCTGAGCATGGCAGGGGCGGCAGCAGCGCTTCGCCCCAATCCCGTGTATCTGAGGCGCCGCAAGAGGTTGCTTCTGATGCTGCTTCTATGCCGGTTCAGCCGACAGCATCTGCATCATCGATGACTCCTTCTCCACAGGTGCAAACACCGCAGGCGCCCAGTGAAGGTGAAGCAGACGACGCGGTGTATTTGCAGATCGCGGCGCTGGGTAACCCCGAAGGTGCCCAGCAGTTACAGCAGCGTTTGCAGGGTGAACAGCCCCATGCAGTGCGTATAATGAGTGATGACGACGTCTATCGTGTCCAGGTTGGTCCCATTGCCCAGGGGCAGGAGCTTCAGGCGCGAGAAACTCTGCGCCAAGCAGGGTTCCCCCAGGTCTTTGTTGTGCGATAATTCATCCCCTCTAATTTATTTCTTGTGGCGCGTCTTACGCGCCGCCGTATTTTACAAATAAGCTTTTTCAAGCAAGCTTTCAAGTAAGTGAGACTGACGTTATGAACGTGTTTACATCCATTGGTCGCTCTGCCCGCCTGTGCCTTTTTGCTGTTGTGGTGACCGTTGCCGTACCCGCCGGTGCCCAGTCAACTCCTCAGCCGGTCATCCCACAACCGCAAACCATTATTCCTGCCGCTCCTCAGTTAGCGGCAAGCTCGTGGATACTCATGGATGCGAATAGTGGCCGCATACTGGCAGAGCATAACTCCGATGAACGTCTGCCTCCGGCGAGTTTGACCAAGCTGATGACCGCCTATTTAGTGGAGCGTGAACTCAACCGTGGCACCATTAACCTCACTGATATGGTTAATATTAGCGAGAATGCCTGGCGTACCGGCGGCTCGAAAATGTTTATTGAGGTGGGTGATCAGGTTTCGGTGGATGATCTGCTCCACGGTATTATCATTGTGTCGGGCAACGATGCCAGCGTCGCGATGGCAGAGCATTTAGCGGGTGGCGAAGTGCCCTTTGCCGATCTGATGAATCAGCATGCCACGCGGTTGGGCATGAATAACACCAACTTCCAGAACGCCACTGGCTTGCCCGCCGACAATCACTACTCAACGGCCCATGACTTGGCGCGTTTGTCCCAGCACATTATTAATGATTACCCTGATCATTACGAAATCTACTCCCATCGTACGTTCTCCTATGGTGGTATTGATCAGCCCAACCGCAACCGTTTGCTGTGGCGTGACCCTTCGGTGGATGGCCTGAAAACCGGTTGGACGACAGAAGCCGGCTTCTGTCTGGTATCTTCAGCGAAGCGTGATGACATGCGCTTGATTTCCGTAGTGATGGGCACCAACTCTGATGAAGCGCGTGCTCAGGAAACCCAAAAGCTGCTCAGCTACGGTTTCCGCTTTTTCGAAACCATGAAACTTTATGAACGTGGCGCCGTACTGGCAACGCCACGGGTTTGGGGTGGTGATATCAACGAGCTGCGCGTCGGTGTGGATGAAGAAGTGTTTATGACGTTACCGCGCAACCGTAATGAAGAGTTACGCGCGCGCCTTAACCTCAATCCAGACTTGCAGGCACCGATTGCTATTGGCGATGAGGTCGGCACGCTGGAAGTGCACTTGGGCGACGAAGTGGTCGGCGAGCGTCGCTTGGTAGCGCTGGAAAACATCGAAGAGGGTGGCCTGTTCAAGCGCCTGTTCGATCATGTGCAGCGCTTCTTTAGTAATTTGATTAGTAGCTTTACCGATTAAGCAACTCAACGACCTGTACGCTGAGTGGTTTTATTGTGCATCCGTAATGAACGTTGTCTTTACGAAATAGGCTTGTTATGAAAAAAGATGCTCCCCAGGGGCTGCGTGATTTGCGCCAACCGGCGGCTCAGGAGCCGCCGAAAATCACTTTTCCCTGTGATTACTCGTTAAAAGTGGTTGGTGATGCCGCCGAGGATTTTCCTGCCTGCGTGTGCCAGGTGATTGTGCGTCACGACCCCGACTTCGATGCAACTGCGATGCAGGTGGTCGACAGTCGCAATGGCCGCTTTCAATCGGTGCGAGTGGTGATTAGGGCGACCGGAGAGCAGCATATTAAGGAGCTGTTTGAGGATCTTAAGGCCACCGGCCGTGTGCATATGGTGGTGTGACTGTGGAGAGCCCCGCACCCATTGAGCTGCACGACTTGGGGCACCAAGCCTACCTGCCGGTGTGGGAGGCGATGCGCACGTTAACGGATACTCGGGATGAGCAAACGCCGGATCAGTTCTGGCTGGTTGAGCATGACCCGGTATTTACCCAGGGGCAGGCTGGTAAACCCGAACATCTGCTACTGCCCGGCGATATTCCGGTGGTGCACGTTGATCGAGGGGGGCAGGTCACCTATCACGGCCCAGGTCAGGTCGTGCTCTATCCGCTGCTGGATGTGCGGCGTGGCAAAATTGGTGTGCGGGATCTAGTCACTGCATTGGAAAATGCCGTGATTGATGTTTTAAGCGGCTATGGTGTGAGCGCCCGGGCAAGGCCGGATGCGCCCGGTGTGTATGTGATGACCGAGGCGGGGGAGGCGAAGATTGCTTCACTTGGTTTGCGTATTCGGCGCGGAGCAAGCTTTCACGGCGTGGCGTTAAATGTAGACGGAGACTTGGCGCCTTTTTTACGCATTAATCCCTGTGGCTACGCGGGAATGCCTATGGTGAAGCTGGCTGACTTGGTCGCTTTGCCAAGCGAGCACCGGGTGGGTGAACAATTGGCTAAAGCATTGGCCATAAGGTTAAACCGCGAATTGGTGAGTGTTGAACGTTCGCCGCTTTAAAAAGCGTGCCACCTTACCTCCGTCCAAGGTAGTTAGTCTGGTAGCCTGAAGTGGGGAATACTCAACTTCAGGTGGCAAAGCGCCATCTTGGGAATTCCCTGATGGCGCTAGGTTGAGGCCTACCCTACGTTGAGCGCTGGAATTATATTGGGGTTTGCTTCCTGCTCCTGGCCGGGGATCGCAGCAGGGGAGGCGAGCCCCAGGTTGTTTTTCTCGAACACCCGGTCGGCGCGGTAGCTAGAGCGTACCAGGGGGCCTGAAGGGACTTCCATAAAGCCTTTTTCCAGGCCAATCACACGATAGCGATCAAACTCTTCAGGCGTTACCCAGCGCTCCACCGAGAGGTGATTTTTGGTTGGGCGAAGGTACTGACCGAGAGTGACGATATCCACGCCGATTTCGCGAAGATCGTCAAAGGTTTGCAAAATCTCTTCGTCCGTTTCACCCAAACCCAGCATCAGGCTGGTTTTGGTAATGATATCAGGACGGTAGCGCTTGGCATGGGCAAGTACATCAAGGGTTTTACGGTAACCTGCCCGCCGGTCACGCACGCGAGCTGTCAAACGTTCCACGGTTTCAACATTCTGGGCAAATACCTGCAGACCTGAGTCGACGACGCGTTCGATAGCTTTGAGCTCGCCATCGAAGTCGGGGGTTAAGGCTTCCACGACCACTTCCGGCGTGCGCGCTTTTATCGCACGGATGCAGTTGGCGTAGTGGGCGGCGCCACCATCGTCGAGGTCGTCACGGTCTACTGAGGTCAGTACGATGTAGCGCAGCCCCATTAGCTCTACGGATTTGGCCGTGTTTTCTGGCTCTTCGTGATCCAGCCAGCCCTGGGGGTTGCCGGTATCCACCGCGCAGAACCGGCAGGCGCGGGTGCATACCGAGCCCATTAGCATGATCGTGGCAGTGCCGTTGCTCCAGCACTCGCCCATATTGGGGCAGTGGGATTCGGCACAAACGGTGCTTAAGCGATGGGTGGCGACGTTCTTTTTGACCGCCTCAAAACGCTCGCCCCCTGGGATCTGTGCCCGCAGCCACTTGGGCTTGCGCTCAAGCTCAACAGAAGAAGGCTCTGCCTGCGCTTTGCGTTGCTTCATGCCATCCTTGATCACCGACATGCCATGTTCGTTACGGTATTTTTCACCGCTGGACACGCGCTGCGAGGGGGTATTGCTCATAGGGACAGAGCCTCTCTTCTGTGCGGTAGGCCAAAGGCATAAAAGGGTGTCGCCCCTTCCAAAACCTGCCAATTGTTACCTAATTTATACCAAGTATGCGCGATACTTTATCGCCCTAGTGACCACTAATGTAACATATCTCGTCGTTGACAAGACACCGTAAGCCGTTACTCCTCTTCAGGGTGAATGTATTGGCAAACAGGCTACGCCATGGCTGGGCAGGGGGCTGGAGGGCGCCTGAAAGTGGCGACGGTAATCGGGTAAGTGTTCTCGAACAAAGCTTAAAAAGAGCTCGGCGACAGGTGTGGGTAAGCGCTCCCGGGTATAGACCGTGCACCAAGAGCGGTGGATGGGGAAGTCGGGCAGTCCCAGTTCAAAAAGTAACCCCTGCTCAAGCTCCAGCTGAACCGCTAAGCGTGGCAGCACGGCTACGCCCAAGTGAGCCATGACACCGCCTTTGATTGCCTCGTTGGTGCCCAGCTCAATACAGTGGGGAAGGGCAACTTGCTGACTGGCTGCCATCTGCTCAAAGGCGTTGCGTACGCCAGAGCCGGGTTCGCGCATCAGAACATAGTGGCGAGCGAAGTCCGCTAATGAGGGTTGTGGCATCGAAAGTAGCGGATGGTTCGGCCACACAACGGCGATCAGTTCGTTATCAATAATCGGCATCGCCACTAAGCGTTCGTCTTCAGGAACCATCGCCATGATGACGAGATCATCCTGCTGCTCCGTGAGTCGCTCGAGCGCCTGACGGCGGTTGCACACCTTTAAGCGAACGTGCACCTCCGGGTAGTGAGCACGGAAGCGGGCAAGTAAATAAGGGACTACATATTGGGCTGAAGAGACCGCTGCGATATTAAGTTCTCCGCTAATTTTGCCGTTAATATCCGATAGGTTCATTTCCAGCCGCGAAAGCTGACCAAAAATTTCTCGCGCTGAGTGGGCAAGTGTGTCGGCGGCAGGCAGCGAGTGGAGGGTTTTGCCCGCATAATTGAACAGAGGTTGACCCAATGCCAGCTCTAGTTGGCGTATTTGTGCGCTCACCGCGGGCTGGGTCAATCCCAACTGCTCAGCTGCGCGGGAGTATGAGCGCTGCCGATGCACCGCTTGGAAGACCTGAAGCTGCCGAAATGTCAGGCGATTGAGCAGATTGGGGGATGACATAGCTACCTCGTAGTGGGCACCCTTAAACGTTTAAGAGTAGTATCAACATCAGGCTCAATCGCCAGGGCAGAGCATGCTAACACTGAACCTTTAGCGCTGCCTAAACACGGCTTGATTAGTCGCGTAAGGGGTAATTATCAGGGTTAAAGATCGACGTAGTACACGTAGTGGACTAGACTATATTGCATTGCAGCATTATTGCTTTCGGGTCTGGTGCTTGTGCATCAACCCCACGGGAGACCCTATGAACTTTCTTGCTAATCCTCTGACCACCTCTTTATTCCCAGCTAGCGCTTTTACAAACGCGTGGTCGAAACAGAATAATGATGCCACTACGGTGCCCGCTAGCGAGGCGATCTCAGCTTTTTTCGACCCGTTCGGATTTGGCCGCGCCGCCTTTGGGTACTGGCGCGACAGCATGGAGCGCAGCGTTCTCTATCTGGATGTGATGCGCGAACGCGGTAATCAGTACCTTGAGCATATGGAGCAAACCAAGCCCAATGTGCTGGGGTTTGAGACTGAAGTGCTCATGGATGGCCGGACGCTACCACGGCCAACCAACTACGAGCTGTTGCGCGTGCTGCCTCATGAAGGGACGGAGATTGATCTACAAAAGCGCCCCTTTGTTGTAGTGGATCCCCGTGCAGGTCATGGGCCAGGGATTGGTGGGTTCAAGCCTGATAGTGAGTTGGGCGTGGCGCTTAAAGCAGGGCATCCTTGCTATTTTATTGGCTTTTTGCCGTTTCCCGAGCCGGGCCAAACTGTCGAAGACGTCGTTGAGTCGGAAATTGCCTTTCTTCGCCATGTGGTCGAGCTTCATCCCGAAACTACCGAAAAACCGATGGTGGTAGGCAATTGCCAGGCAGGCTGGCAAATCATGATGGCGGCAGCCTTGGAGCCGCACGTATTCGGCCCTATTCTGATTGCCGGTGCACCGCTCTCTTACTGGGCCGGCGAGCATGGCAAAGCGCCGATGCGTTACACCGGAGGTATGGCGGGTGGCAGCTGGATAACGGAGCTCACCAGCGACATAGGCAATGGTTTGTTCGACGGTGCCTGGCTAGTGCAGAATTTTGAGCGCCTCAATCCAGCCAACACCTATTGGAAAAAGCAGTATCACCTTTACGACAATATCGATACAGAAGCTGGCCGTTACCTCGATTTTGAGCGCTGGTGGGGTGGGCACGTCGTATTGGGCGGTGAAGAGATTCAGTATATTGTCGATAACCTGTTTATCGGCAATCGACTCTCTACCGCCCAACTGGTGACCCGCGATGGGCGTCGAATCGACCTGCGCAATGTGCGCTCGCCCGTGGTCGTGTTCTGCTCACGTGGTGACGATATTACTCCGCCCCCTCAAGCCCTGGGCTGGATTCGTGACTTGTATGAAAACGAAGACGACATCATCGCGAACGAACAAACCATCGTCTATTGCCAGCACGATACCACCGGCCACTTAGGGATTTTTGTGTCGGGTAGTGTATCGCGTAAAGAGCATACCGAATTCACTGCCAATATGGATTACATTGACGTCCTGCCGCCTGGCTTGTATGAAACGTCCATATCACCGGCCGAAAAGGGCGAAGATGCCGAATTGTTTGAGCGTGACTATCTGCTTGAATTTATGCCGCGCAACTTTGAAGAGTTGGATCAGGCGGTAATGCATAAGCCAGAGGATGACCGCCGTTTTGCCACTGTGGCGCGAATATCCGAGATCAACTTGGGCATGTACCGGCTCTTTATGCAGCCCTGGCTAAAAGCAATCATGACGCCGGAAGCAGCCCGCTTTATTCGTCGTATGCACCCGATTCGGTTAGGCTACAAGCTGCTCTCTGACCGTAACCCGCTTTCAGTACCGTTGCCGGTAATGGCGGAAGCCGTGCGCAAGAATCGTCACCCGGTAGCGCAAGACAACCTGTTTAAAGCGCTTGAAACCATGGGGTCTGACCAACTGGTCGCTGGTCTCAATGCTATGCGCGATTTACGCGATAGCAGCACCGAAAAAATGTTTATGGATATCTACGGTCAGCCGCTGCTACAGGCTGCCGTTGGCCTATATGGCGATGCCCATGTGCATCGTCGCCGCCCTGGCGCTGAACCCGAGCATCGCCGCTTCATTGAGCAGCGCCAGGAAGCGCTACGCGAGAAAATTGCCCATGGTGGCGCCCATGAAGCGGTCATGCGCTCGCTTATCTATGTACTCGGTGGCGCCCCAGCCACGGATGAGCGTAACTTTAAGCGGCTGCGTGCCTCCCGGGCAGAGCTAGAGCCAGGTATCAAGCTGAGCGATTTTAAAAACCTGGTGCGCGAGCAGTTCTTTATCTTGAAGCTGGATAGGGAGCAGGCGTTGAATTCGCTGCCTACTCTACTGGCAGGTAGCAGCGACGCCGATATCGATGGCTATATCAGCCACCTTGAGCATGTGTTTGCCGCCAGCGGGGAGCTTTCCGAGCATGCTGCTGAGCGTTTTGCTCAGATTAAAGCGCTGTTTGATAAGGCTAGGCCCCGCAAGTCGGTAGAGAATAAACCGGTCGAGAGCAAGCCAGCAGCGAGCAAGCCAGCAGCGAGCAAGCCAGCAGCGAGTAAGGCTGCAGCGAACAAAACTGCAGCGAGCAAGCCAGCAGCGAGTAAGGCTGCAGCGAGCAAACCGGCAGCGAGCAAGCCCGCAAAGAGTAGGGCGGCTGGGGCAGCCCAGCCTGCTGCTGCACAGAAGCCAACGAGTGCTGATAAGCCACAAGCCACTAAGGCAAAGCCTTCCGCGGCCCCGTCAGCCAAGCCTGCGCCAGCGGCTGTTGAGCAGCCTGTGGTTAACGAGTCAGCGCCTTCAAAGGAGTCTACGCCTGCACCGGCTGCGGCGAGGGATTCGGCAAGTGAGCCAACGGCTAAGCCGGCTAGGCCTGCTGGGCGAAAAAAGACGCCCCCTAAGCGCTAAAACAGTGCCTTAGATTGCCACGCCCCTGCCTATTTGGTGGGGGCGTTTTGTTTGTTTCCGTAGCTTTTGGGTTGCTGTAATGCCGGTGGCAGTCTAGTGTCTAGCTACTCTTTGTCTAAAACGATGTCTTTAGAAGCGCGTTTAAAAGTATGTCGAGAAACTACGTCTTAAAACTCCGGATTCCCCCTGCGGCTTGGTTGCTACTGGCGCTTCACCAAGGGCTGGGGTAGGGTAGGCGCATTTTTTTCATCCGTATCTTGTTTTATGGGCGGTTTCGTCCCGGCGATACGGCACCGAATTCAGAGCACGCGCTAGACAGCCCGTGCATTAGGAAAGTGGAGCACTATGGGCAAGTCACTGGTCATCGTCGAGTCGCCAGCGAAAGCGAAGACGATTAACAAATATCTCGGCAACGATTTCATCGTGAAGTCGAGCGTGGGTCACATTCGTGACCTGCCGACCAGCGGCTCAGGTAAGGCAGCCTCCGACCCCAAGGAGCGCGCACGCCAGGCCGCAGCGACACGCAAGATGTCGGCGGAAGAGAAAGAAGCGTATAAAAAGCGTAAAAACCAGGATCAATTGATTCGGCGTATGGGGATCGACCCTAACAACGGCTGGGAAGCCCGCTATGAGGTGCTGCCCGGAAAAGAGAAAGTCGTTGCCGAACTCAAAAAGCTGGCTGAGAAAGCCGACGCTGTCTATCTCGCAACGGATTTGGATCGCGAAGGGGAAGCCATTGCCTGGCACCTGCGCGAGACCATTGGTGGAGACGATAACCGCTATAAGCGAGTGGTGTTTAACGAAATCACCAAAAACGCTATTCAGGACGCCTTCAAGGCGCCTGGTGCGCTTAATATACCGCGGGTGGAGGCGCAGCAAGCCAGGCGCTTCCTGGATCGTGTGGTGGGCTTTATGCTCTCGCCGCTATTGTGGGCGAAGGTGGCGCGTGGGCTGTCGGCGGGTCGTGTGCAGTCAGTTGCGGTACGACTGATTGTCGAGCGTGAGCGTGAAATTCGCGCCTTTATACCTGAAGAGTTTTGGGACGTTCACGCGGATTTGGCCTCACCCGAGGGTGAACTGGTGCGTTTTGCCCTGGTACGTCAGGATGGCAAACCCTTTAAGCCCACCTCCGAAAAAGACACCCTGGCGCGTATTGAGCAGCTTCGCAAAGCCAAGCTGGCCATTACCTCCCGGGAAGATAAGCCGACTAGTTCAAAACCCACGGCGCCCTTTATTACCTCAACGCTGCAGCAAGCAGCGAGTGGTCGATTAGGCTTTTCAGTTAAAAAGACCATGACTATGGCCCAGCGCCTCTACGAGGCGGGTTACATCACCTATATGCGTACCGACTCCACCAACCTGTCAAAAGATGCGGTTGAGAGTGCGCGCAGCTATATCGGCTCAGAGTTTGGCGAGCGCTACCTGCCAGAAGCGCCTAATCGCTACAGTAGCAAAGAGAGCGCCCAAGAGGCCCACGAAGCGATTCGTCCCTCCAGCGTTGAGCGAAAGGCCTCCGACCTGGCCGGTATGGAGCGCGATGCGGAGCGTCTATACGAATTGATCTGGCGTCAGTTTGTGGCTTGCCAAATGACCCCCGCAGAGTACCTGTCCAGCACCCTGAGTGTGGAGGTCGATGGCTATGAGCTGCGCGCCAAAGGCCGCGTGCTGAAGTTTGATGGTTATACCCGGGTGATGAAGCCCAGTGGAAAAAATGAAGACCAGAGCCTGCCCGACTTGCCTAAGGGCACGCCCATGGCGCTGGAAGCCCTCGATCCTCAGCAGCACTTCACCAAACCCGCGCCACGCTACACCGAAGCAAGCCTGGTCAAGGAGCTTGAGAAGCAGGGCATTGGTCGGCCTTCGACTTATGCCTCGATTATCTCGACGATTCAGGATCGTGGCTATGTGAAGCTCGAAAACCGCCGTTTCTACGCTGAAAAACTAGGCGATATCGTCACCGAGCGGTTGAAAGAATCCTTCCCTGATTTGATGGACTTTTCGTTCACCGCCCGCATGGAGGATAGCCTGGATGAAGTTGCCGAAGGCGAACGTAACTGGCAGGCGCTGCTAGACGCCTTCTACAGTGAGTTTCGGGAAGAGCTTCTGAAGGCCGAGAGCGAAGATGGCATGCGGCCTAATCAGCCGGTGCCCACGGATATCGACTGCCCAAGCTGTGGACGTCATATGCAGATTCGTACAGCGTCTACCGGGGTTTTCCTGGGGTGCAGTGGTTACAATTTACCGCCCAAAGAGCGCTGCAAAACCACCATTGACCTGATTCCAGGTGAAGAGGCGGTGGCTGAAGATGCAGGGGAAGAGGCCGAAACCGATGCGCTGCGTGCCAAGCGACGCTGCCCCAAGTGCGGCACGGCGATGGACAATTACCTGCTCGACGAAACGCGCAAGCTACACATCTGCGGTAACAGCCCCGATTGCGACGGCTATGAAGTGGAGAGCGGAAAATTCAAGATCAAGGGCTACGATGGCCCGATTATCGAATGCGATAAGTGCGGCTCTGAGATGCAGTTGAAATCAGGCCGCTTTGGTAAGTATTTTGGCTGCACCAATAGTGAGTGTAAAAATACTCGTAAACTGTTGAAGAGTGGCGAAGTGGCGCCGCCAAAAATGGATCCTATCCCGATGCCGGAACTGGCCTGTCAAAAAGTTGACGACCACTACGTGCTACGTGACGGAGCAAGCGGACTGTTTCTGGCAGCCAGCAAGTTTCCGAAAAATCGCGAAACGCGGCCACCGCTAGTGAAAGAGCTGAAGGCGCATGCCGAAGAGCTGCCTGAGAAGTATCACTTTATTCTCAAAGCGCCCAGCGAAGATCCCGATGGCCGTCCGGCGCAAATCCGCTACTCGCGGAAGAGTAAAGAGCAGTATGTGATGACGGACGAAGAGGGCAAGGCCACTGGTTGGAAGGCGATGTTTGACGGCGGTAAATGGCATGTGGAGGACAAACGCAAGTGAATGCACGGTCACGCACCAATCAGCTACTTTACCAAGCGGAGCTACTGGTAATGTTGCCTGCGGGGGATGATGAGCATGCCCCCGCACGGCAGATGGCGTTGGAAGAGAGCGCTTTAGCGCTGTTTGAACTGGCGTTAGAGTCGCTATTGCGTGAAGTGACCGAACATGCCCGCCTGCCAGAGCATCGTTGGTCTGTGTTGTTGGCCCCTGAGGGGCCTGCGTTAGCCGAGTTACAGCGTCTGCGCGATTTAGCCGCTCAGCCGGAAAGCTGGCTAAATTGGCTGGAGGAGCAACTTGAGCGCCTACACAGTGATGAAGGTGCCGCGCGGCGCGCTACACACAACCCCGCTATGATTGCGGTGGGGAATCAAATCGGTTTGCGTCAACAGTTACTAGAGAATCTTCAGGCCGCTAAGCGTGAAATAGGTGCGCTGCGTGAAACTAGCCTGGAGTGGTAGTGTTTACTGTTATGTATCGCCCACGTCATCAAGGAAGGAGATCATGATGCGCTATAACCAAGTGAAAGATTTAGTCGAATGGGCCGCAGGTTTTCATGCCCGCATGGCGCGCCAGTATAGCGAAGCTGCTGACGAGGCAGAGAATGAGCGCCTGCAGATGGCATTGAATTACTTGGCCAGCCGCGAGCTGAAAATGAAAACTGGCCTTGAAGATCTCTTCCGCGAGGGCTCTGATCATTCAGAGGTGCTGGAGTTATGGTTCGATGACTCCAGCGATTTCCCCCAGCCGCCTGAGTTGGATCGCCTGGCCGAACAAACAATCACCGGTTCGATAGAGGATGCGATGAGAACTGCCACATCGGCTCACCAGCGTCTGCAAGCACTATACGAACATCGCGCTTCGCGTGCAAAAATTGAGCCTGAAGAGGAGTTTTTCAACGCTCTGGCTCAAGGGCATAATGCTGAAATACGCCATATAATGGCGAGTATGGAAGAGTTGCAGGGCGTTTAATGCGTTTTTATCAGTGGATTATGGGGCATGGCTTTTGGGGTGCGCTAGCTGCGTATATGACGAAATTACTAACGGCAGATGTGGGAATAAGGTATAACAGCCACCAGATGTACCTAGTCGGCCAACCACGGGCTAATTTGTTTCGAGAGCTGTCATGTTTTTAGTTAATCGCCGTCGATTTTTAGTCATGGCGCTGAGCCTCCCAGCCGTTGCCAGCGCTGCTGTCACTGCACCCGTCATTACCGAGCCTGGGCAAGCTGCATCCACTGACCTGGTGCAAACGCTGCTTAGTCGCGCCCATGTGCCGCGCCACAGTAATGAGGTGTGGGTGTTGGTGGACGATAAGGAGGCCTCTCTCAGTGTTTATCGGGGTAATGCGCTGATGGAGCGTTTTGCCCCTGTGTCGCTTGGCCGTGCCGGGGCTAAAACCCAGCGGGTTCGCGGTGATAATGTGACGCCTATGGGTGAGTTTCATATCAACCGTTTTAATTACGAGAGCCAGTGGCGTACTTTCATCGGCATTGATTACCCAACGCCTGTACACGCTAGAATGGCGCTGGAGAAAGGAATTTATTCCCAAGCTGACTATGATAATTACTTCGACTACTATCGACGTTACGGCCGCCCGCCGCAAGATACCGCACTGGGTGGGGCGATTGGGATCCATGGCCTGGGTAGCGCAGACCCAGACATTCATGGTCGCTATCACTGGACCCAGGGGTGTGTCGCCGTTACCAATGAGCAAATTGATCGCTTGGTTGCGCTAGTGGGTGTTGGCACTCGTGTAGTGATCCGTTAAGCTAACGCCGTTGATGGAAGTTCGAGGTTTTAAACAAGTGGCTATAGACAACCGCTGTGGTCTATTATAAAACAGCGTTTGACTTGCGTGCTTCGCAGCACCAGTCACTGAAAAGAACCTGCACCGCAGGTAGACAAATTTAAGCTAAGAACTTATTCTAATTTAAGTGACTAGCCTTATTTTTGTCATACCCTTAACGTAGTACCCAAGGACGACTCAAGGAGAACATTATGACTCTGAAAACTACTCTGAAGATGACTGCTGCTGCCGCTTCTCTGGCAATTCTTGCTGGTTGTGCTTCTACCAGCGCGCTGGAAGAAGTTCGCATGACTGCAGAATCTGCACAGGCTGACGCTGCAGAAGCACGCAGCATGGCTTCACAAGCTATGAACACTGCAAACCAAGCCCAGCGCGATGCGCAGGCCGCTCTGCAGATGTCTGAGCAGAACCGTGAAGAAATGAACCGTATGTTCCAGCGCTCCATGCAGAAGTAATTCTGCTTGGGCTGCTGAGGGAGTCACCAGACTCTCTCAGCAGCTGCTGGATGTAGTTAGTTAAGATATCGAAAGCAGGGCGTCGTAAGTGTAAGCGTCAAACAATTAGATTATTTTACTAGCTGCGCAAAAACCCGCCTTGGCGGGGTTTTTTGTTGCTGCCTGCTTCTGCCGTTAAGCGTCTTTTTCGCCGTCAGTGGCGGCGCTGATCTTGAGCTCGTCAATCAGCTCCACGGGTTCTGGTTCTGGCTCGGGGGCCTGAGGGCCAAAGAGGGCGATAAACTGGCCGTCAGGGGCTTCTACGGCGCGCTGAATCCGCTCGGCATCTATTTCCACGTCACTCTCGGTCAACGCTGTGACGCGCTCAAGGGCATTAAGAAGTGGCTCAAAGCCTTCTACATTCTCTTCCAGCTGCGGGAATGACTGCACAAATAGCGTGCCGTCGGCAGCAAAGCCTGCTTTGAACGGCGCGTCCATCAGGTTGACCTGGGTGCCGCTGGGTAAGCGTTCGTAGAGCGATTTAATGTCTTCCGGATACATGCGAATGCAGCCGCGGCTAACGCGCATGCCCACGCCATCCGGGCGGTTAGTGCCATGAATGAGATAGCTTGGCATCGCCAGCAGGATCGCGTGCTCGCCCAGGGGGTTGTCAGGTCCAGGTGGTACTACGGAAGGCGCTGGCTCGCCACGTTCGGCTGCTTCACGGCGCATGGAGGCCGGTGGGGCCCAAGCGGGATCTTTAACCTTAACCGTGGTACGTGTGATGCCTACAGGGGTGGCGAACTCTTCACGGCCAACGCTCACCGGGTAGGTTTCGACAATGCCGGGTTTATCGGCGGGATAGTAGTAGAGGCGCAGCTCAGAAAGGTTAACGACAACACCTTCCCGCGGCGCAGGCGGCAGAATGTACTGGGCCGGAATCACCACCTCAGTACCTACGCCTGGCACCCAGAGGCTGACACCCGGGTTGGCCATGCGAATCTCTTCATAGCCAATATTGTGGCGTCGGGCGATGTCTATCAGTGTCTGCTTGGGGTCTTCAACGACGACGGTATAGCGCTCCCCTATCACATCGCCTTCCTCAGGGAGGCGGAAGTGACCGCGGGGCAGCTCGTCTTGACTGGCCACTTGGGTAGCACTGTCGGCGGCGTCGAGGCTGACTTGCTGAGCCTGTTCTGGAGTCGCCTCTTCTGACTGTTCTTGCGTCTGCTGTTCTTGCACTTGCTCTTGGGCTGGGCTCTCGGCCTGCTCGTCGTCGGCCGATTGCGCAAAAGCAGGGCTTGCCAGGCTGGCCGCGAGTAGTACGGCCAAACTGGTGGGCCCCAGAGAGTAAAGGTATTGCGAATGTTCATGGTCGTTCCTAATGTGTTAATTCACTGCTGTTGCGCGTTATGGGGCCACAGTTGCTGTTGCTGGTTTATGGCTGCCAGCCAGCGGCTGTTGACCAACCGGGCATGGCTACTGGTAAGTTTGCCCCAAGCGTCACGCCGCCGCTACTTTTTGATTAAGGGTGCTAAGCAGGTTTTCAAGCTGCTGGAAGCGCTTGTCGACACTTTCCATTGGTAATTCAAATCGTAAGGTGTCAGATCCATCTAAACGGTAGTGCTTTGGTGACGTCTGAATCAGGTTCACCAGGGTTAAAGGATCCACCTGGGTACTGCTATCAAACAGCACTCTGCCGCGGCTATCCCCAGCCTCGATCTTGCTGATGCCGAGCTGCTCTGCACGGTGGCGAAGCTTGGTTTGGCGAATCAGGTTTTTCAGCGGGTTGGGTAGTAAGCCAAAGCGATCGATCAGCTCAACCTGTAACTCTTTAAGCTCGCTATCGCTCTGAGTATTGGCGATCCGTTTGTACATCACCAGGCGTTGCTGCACATCGTGAATATAATCACTCGGGATCAGTGCAGGAAGGTTGAGACTAATTTCCACGCCGGTATTGAAGGGCGCATTGATATTGGGCGTTTTGCCCGCTCGAATGGCCTTCACGGCGCGATCCAGCATCTCCATATAGAGCGTGTAGCCGATGGTTTCCATCTGGCCGCTCTGCTCATCCCCCAGCAGTTCCCCTGCGCCACGGATCTCCATATCGTGACTGGCCAGGGTAAAGCCTGCGCCTAGATCATCGGACGCGCTAATCGCTTCCAATCGCTTGATAGCATCACGGGTCATTGCTTTGGGCGGTGGCGTTAACAGGTAAGCGTAAGCCTGGTGATGGCTGCGCCCAACCCGGCCCCGCAGTTGGTGAAGTTGAGCCAGCCCAAACTTGTCAGCGCGTTCGATAATAATGGTGTTGGCGCTGGGCACATCAATGCCGGTTTCAATGATGGTCGAACACACCAGCACGTTAAAGCGCCGGTGATAGAAGTCCGACATGATCCGTTCCAGGCTGCGCTCGGGGAGTTGGCCGTGGGCAACCGCTACTCGCGCTTCGGGAATCAACTCGCGGATTTTTTCGGCGCTGTTCTCAATGGTTTTGACTTCGTTGTGCAGCACATACACCTGCCCCCCACGCAGTATCTCGCGCAGCAGAGCTTCCTTGATGATGCTGGTGTCGTGCTGTTGGACAAAGGTTTTGACTGACAGGCGCCGAGCGGGTGGCGTGGCAATGATCGACAGATCGCGGATACCGCTCATGGCCATATTGAGCGTGCGCGGGATCGGAGTGGCGGTTAGAGTCAAAATATCGACTTCGGCGCGTAGCGTTTTGAGCTTCTCTTTTTGCGCGACACCAAAGCGGTGCTCCTCATCGATAATCAGCAAACCCATTTTGGGTAGCTCAACGCTTTTGGCGAGCAGCTTATGGGTGCCAATGACGATGTCGGTTTGGCCGCTCTTGATGCTTTCCAGCGTCTGAGTGACCTCTTTGCCGCTGGTAAAGCGGGAGATTAGGCCAATATTGACGGCCGTGTCGGCAAAACGGTCACGGAAATTCTCAAAGTGCTGGCGAGCCAACAGGGTGGTGGGAACCAGTACCACTACCTGGCGTCCAGACTGCACGGCCAGAAATGCGGCGCGCATGGCCACTTCGGTTTTGCCGAAGCCAACGTCGCCACACACCACACGATCCATGGGCTGCGGGGAGGTCATATCGCTGATGACCGCTTCAATCGCCGCGTGCTGGTCGGCGGTCTCCTCAAACGGGAAGTTGCTGGCAAAGCGAACATACTCTTCGCCAGGGGCTTCGTAGACCACTCCTTGCTGGGCTTCCCGGCGGGCATAGACATCCAGCAGCTCCGCGGCGGTATCGCGAATCTTCTCAGCCGCTTTACGGCGGGCTTTCTCCCACTGATCCGAGCCGAGTTTATGCAGCGGGGCCAGTTCGTCGCCGGCACCGCTGTAGCGGGAGATCATATGCAGGCTGTCGACGGGTACATAAAGCTTGGCGCCATCGGCATAGGAAAGCGCCAGGAACTCATTCGCCTGGCCACCGGCCTCTAAGGTTTCCAGCCCTAGATAGCGGCCCACGCCGTGGGCCTGGTGAACCACTGGCGCGCCTTCGCGCAGTTCCGACAGGTGGCGTACCGCGAGTTCGTTATCATCCGTGGCTTTTTCGCGCCGACGGCTTTGGCGCACCACGTCACCAAACAGCTCCGTTTCGCTTATCACCGCAACGCTAGGGTTGTTCAGCCATAGGCCGCTGTCCACCAAGCCTTCGGTAATGGCATAGGGGGGCGCGCTGGCGATAAAGTCGTGGAAGCTATCGGCGTGGGGCAGCGAGAGCTTTAGCGGTGCGAGTATTTCTTCTAACGCTTCCCGGCGACCCCGCGACTCCGCTACAAACAGCACCCGGGTTTGGGCGTGGGTTTGCAAAAATGCCGACAGCTCGGCTAAAGGCTGCTTGGCGCGGGCGTTGATAGAGAGAGTAGGCAGCGGCGCAGCGTCAGGCTGCTGCGCGTGGCGCTGCTCACTATCTTCAGTAAGTTCGATGCGTGGGCGGGCTTTAATCGCCGAGAACACGTCGTTGACCGGAAAAAACGCCCGATGCGGAGGCAGCAGTGGTCGTGTGGGGTCAACGCCCAAATTGACATAGCGTGCGTCGATCGACTGCCAGTGCTGCTCAGCCGCCTCAAAAACCCCAGGCAGCAGCGCTACCCGGGTGTCGTCGGTCAGGTGGTCAAACAGCGAAGCGGTCTGCTCGAAAAACAGCGGCAGGTAGTGCTCAAGCCCCGGTGACGGAATGCCTTTTAACGCGTCGTTGTAAAGCGGACATTGGCGCGGGTCGACGTCGAACAGGGTTTCAAACTGCTCGCGAAAGCAGGCAATGGCGCTGCGGCTTAACGAGTATTCGTGAGCGGGGAGCAGCTCAAGCGATTCCAGTTTGTCAGTCGAGCGCTGGCTGCCAGGGTCGAAGTGGCGCAGCGTATCGATCTCATCATCGAATAGATCAATGCGGATCGGTTCGTCCATGCCCATGGCAAACAGGTCAATCAGCGCACCGCGCATGGCGTATTCGCCGGGTTCGTAAACCGTTTCAACGGCACGATAGCCTGCCCGGGAGAGGGACTCACGAAACCCTTCGCGATTTAAACGTTCACCGGTTTTGAGCGTCATCACCCGTCCGGCAATGTACTCAACCGGTGGCAGGCGCTGCATCAACGTGTTGATCGGCACCAGTACAATGCCGCGCACGCCATCTTGCAGTTGGCGCAGGGTGCGTAGCCGGGCCGAGACAATATCCTGATGGGGTGAAAAGCTATCGTAGGGCAGTGTTTCCCAGTCGGGGAAGGGCAGTACCGGTACATCGCTATAAAAATAGAGATCTTGTTCAAGGCGCTGCGCGCTGGCCGTATTGGGAGTGATCACCAATAGCGGGGCTTCAACAGCAACGCGTGAGAGTGCCAGCGCAGTCGCGCTACCCGGCGGCGATGTCCAGTAGAGCGTATCGCGAGTCCCTTGGGGCTGGGGCGGTTCGAGCAGTGAGAATGTCGGCATAAGCAAGATATCGTTTTGCGCTGAAACGGAAAAGAGATCATACACGATCACCGGTTTCAGTCAGAGTGCCGCGGCTTAAGGTAGCGGGTGAATCTGTTCTGAACGGCGTTTTGTAGTGAGATTGGCATTTATGTAATACCCCTACATGTTGTGCGACTATCCTTTCATTGCGGTCCCGAAGCTTGCCCCGGATAATGCACTCTTCGTTCCCACTACCTGATGAGGCCGCACGTGAGTCAGCAAGCGCTCGAAAACGTTTTTCAAGAATGGCAAGGCAACGAAGCCTTGGCGGAGCAGATGATCCCGTTAGTAGGGCAGCTCTATCGTCAGAATAACGTCGTTGCCACCATGTTCGGGCGTTCGCTTATTAAACGGTCGGTCATTCGTATTCTGAAAGACCACCGCTTCGTGCGCAAAATAGAAGGAACCGAGCTCTCTGTTGAGGACACTTACCCTATCGTCAAAGGGATGGTCGCTTTAAATCTTGGCCCTGCCCATGTAGATGTGGGGAAACTGGCGGTAATGTTCAAGAATCTGGGCGGTGGGGATGTCGACGCCTTCCTGCGTAAAGAGCTGCACGAGATTATTGATGGTTACCAGCCGGGCGCTAGCACCGGGGAGCCGCAAGATGTGGTGCTCTACGGTTTTGGACGTATTGGTCGTTTGCTGGCGCGAGTAATGGTGGAGAAAGCTGGGGGCGGTAATCTACTGCGTTTGCGCGCTATTGTGGTGCGAGGCCGTGGCGATGTCGCTAAAGACCTTGAGAAGCGTGCCAGCCTGCTGCGCCGAGACTCTGTGCATGGGCCCTTTGACGGCACTATCATGGTCGATGCAGAGGCTCGCACACTGACGGTCAACGGCAATGTTATTCAGGTGATTTACGCTGATTCGCCCAGTGAGATTGACTACACCAAGTATGATATCGATAACGCGGTGATTGTTGATAATACCGGTATCTGGCGCGATGAAGAGGGCCTGGGCCAGCACCTGAAGTGTAAGGGCGCTGCCAAAGCGCTGCTGACGGCACCAGGTAAAGGCGATATCAAGAATATTGTTTATGGTATTAACCACGAGTCGATCGGCGACGGCGACCTTATTGTCTCCGCCGCGTCCTGTACCACTAATGCGATCGTTCCGGTGCTGAAAGTACTTAACGATGAGTACGGTGTGGTCAATGGTCACGTGGAAACTGTGCATGCTTACACCAATGACCAGAACCTGATCGATAACTACCATAAAGGTGACCGTCGTGGCCGTAGTGCAGCGCTGAACATGGTCTTGACCGAGACAGGTGCTGCCAAGGCGGTATCCAAGGCGCTGCCTGAACTCGAGGGCAAGCTGACCGGCAACGCTATCCGCGTGCCGATTCCCAATGTCTCTATGGCTATTCTCAACCTGACACTGGATAAAACGACTGACTCTGTGGCGCTCAACGATTATCTGCGCCGGATGTCGATTGAGTCGGCCTATCAGAAGCAAATTGACTTTGTTGACTCTGCAGAAGTGGTGTCGTCGGACTTTGTGGGCAACCGCCATGCCGGTATCGTGGATGCTAAAGCTACCATCGCCAACGGTCATCACGCGGTCATTTATGTGTGGTATGACAACGAGTTTGGTTATAGCTGCCAGGTCGTGCGTATCCTCCAGCAGATGTCTAATGTGCGGTTCTTAAAGCTGCCGCGCTAATTAAGAGCGTATTGGAAGCCACGCATAAAGGCCTACCGCTCCAAGCAAACGTTCCACGCCACCTTCGGGTGGCGTTTTCTTTTCCGTTTTCAAGCCTTTTATTAATGTCTATAGCACTTTTGGTGGTCATCAGGGATGTGGTCATTGGACGCGCTTGTCTTTATAATACGAGGGATTTTTCGGGGTGGTTCAAGTGCTGCTTGGGCCGGACTGGTAACAATCTGAGCAGAACATAACAATTCGCTGAGCAGAAAATAAGCATTCGAACCCCATACCTTCGTATATCCGATCCAACAACTGGGCGAGACTATGATCGAAGTCAAAAAAGGCCTGGATCTCCCCATCACGGGAGCGCCCGAGCAGCGTATTGAAGATGCGCGGCCTGTGCGTCACGTGGCAATCCTGGGTACTGACTACGTTGGCATGAAGCCAACCATGGAAGTTCAGGAAGGGGATAAGGTCAAACTGGGCCAATTGCTCTTCACCGATAAGAAAATTGATGGTGTGCGCTATACCGCGCCCGCTGCCGGTGAAGTGCTTGCAATAAACCGTGGCGAAAAACGTCGTTTACTGTCTGTCGTGATCAAAGTCGACGAAACTGAGGAAGCGGTCGAATTCGCTGCTCATGATCGTAATGCCTTAGCGCAACTTGAACGTCAGGTCGTGGTCGACCAACTGGTAGAGTCGGGACTCTGGACTGCTTTACGCACCCGTCCCTTCTCGCGCACACCGGCCATTGATAGCACCCCGGCCGATATTTTTGTAACTGCCGTGGATACTCATCCACTTAGCCCTGATCCTGCACTGATCATCAATGAACAGGCACAGGCATTCGAAGATGGCCTCAAGGTGTTAGCGCGCCTGACCGAGGGCAACGTCTTCTTATGTACGGGCGAAAATGCTTCCATTCCGGGCGGCGATGTTGACGGTGTTAAAGCGGAAAGCTTTGCTGGCCCTCATCCAGCCGGGCTTGTCGGTACCCATATCCATTACCTATCTCCGGTCGCACTGCATAAAAAAGTGTGGCACATCGGCTATCAGGACGTTATCGCGTTCGGTAAGTTTTTTGTAGAAGGGAAACTGGATATGACCCGCGTGGTCGCCATTGGTGGCCCGCGTGCTGAAAATCCGCGTCTGATCCGTACCCGTATTGGCGCTAGTACAGATGAACTCCTGGTCAATGAAATCATCAAACCCGAAGACACCCGGGTAATTTCAGGCTCTGTTTTCTCTGGCTTTGCCGCCGAGGGTAAGTTGACCTACCTTGGCCGCTTCAGCAATCAGCTAAGCTTGCTGGAGGAAGGCAATAAGCGCACCTTTATGGGGTGGCTCTCTCCCGGTGCTAATCGTCACTCTGTATTAGGCATCTACATCTCTAAGATTAAGGGCCTGAGCAACTATGCACCGACCACATCTACCAATGGCTCCGAGCGTGCTATGGTGCCGGTAGGTGCCTATGAGACGGTGATGCCGCTGGATATCATGCCGACTCAGCTACTGCGTTCGCTGATCGTGGGCGACATTGAGGTTGCCATGCAGCTTGGGTGTTTGGAGCTGGACGAAGAGGATCTGGCGCTGTGCACGTATGTTTGCCCTGGCAAATACGAATATGGCCCTATCCTGCGTGACAATCTCACCATGATCGAGAAAGAGGCCTGATGATGGGTATTCAACAGACACTCCAAAATATCGAGCCGCATTTCCACAAAGGCGGAAAGTACGAAAAGTTCTATCCGCTGTTTGAAGCGGTCGATACAATTTTCTACACACCGCCGAGCGTGGCCAAAACCACTGCTCACGTGCGCGATGGTGTCGATCTTAAGCGCATCATGATTACCGTCTGGCTGTGCACCTTCCCAGCGATGCTGTTCGGTATGTGGAACGCCGGCTGGCAGGCTAACACCGCCATCGATGCGGGCTACGCCTCTATGGGAGGCTGGCGCGAAGCGATTATGATGACGCTGTCGTCAGGACATGATGCAAATAGTCTTTGGGCTAATTTTGTTCTCGGCGCCACCTACTTCCTCCCCATCTATCTGGTCACCTTTGTGGTCGGTGGTTTTTGGGAGGTGTTGTTTGCTATCAAGCGTGGACACGAAGTTAACGAAGGCTTCTTCGTTACCTCGGTGCTGTTTGCCTTGATTCTACCGGCGACTATTCCGCTTTGGCAGGTTGCCCTGGGCATCACCTTTGGTGTGGTGATTGGTAAAGAGATCTTCGGTGGCACGGGTAAGAATTTCTTGAACCCCGCGCTAACAGGCCGTGCCTTTCTTTACTTTGCCTACCCAGCGCAAATCTCAGGTGACTCTGTGTGGGTAGCCGCCGATGGCTACACCGGTGCCACGGCACTCTCTATGGCGTTCCAGGACGGTATGTCTGCGCTGACCGATGCCTTCAGCTGGTGGGATGCCTTCCTTGGCTTTATGCCCGGTTCAGTGGGCGAGGTCTCAACGCTGGCGATCTTTATCGGCGCGGCTGTATTGCTGTGGACAGGAATTGCCTCTTGGCGAATCATGCTGGGTGTGTTCCTGGGCATGGTGGTTACCAGTACCCTGTTTAACCTGATCGGCTCTGACACCAACCCGATGTTTGCCATGCCATGGTACTGGCACCTGGTGATCGGCGGTTTCGCCTTCGGTATGGTGTTCATGGCCACCGACCCCGTCTCAGCCTCGATGACCAATCAAGGTCGCCTGCTGTTTGGCGCGCTGATTGGTGTGATGACCGTCCTGATTCGCGTTGTGAACCCGGCTTTCCCGGAAGGCATCATGCTGGCGATCTTATTCGCTAACCTGTTTGCGCCGTTGATTGACCATTTCTTCGTCCAGGCCAACATTAAGCGTCGCGTTAAGCGTACCGGCGTACCGGCTGAGGAGACTGCCTAATGGCACAAGGTAACAACTCCATCAAGAAAGTCCTGATAGTGGCGTTCTCGCTTTGTATTGTGTGCTCCGTCATTGTCTCGACAGCAGCGGTCGCTTTGCGGCCCATGCAGCAGCTTAACCAGGAGCTGGATCGTAAAACGAATATCTTAAACGTTGCCAAGCTTTACGAACCCGGCATGGACGTTGAAAAGGTATTTAGCGAAGAGATCACCGCTCGGGTTGTTGAGCTCGACACGGGTGAGTACTCCGATGAGTATGATCCGGATACTTACGACAGCTTTGAAGCCGCTCGTGACCCGGCTTCGGGGCGCACGCTCTCTGGCGATACCGATATTGCTGGCCTATCGCGGGTCGAAAACTATGCCACGGTTTACCTGATTGGTGATGAAGAGGATCCGGAGCAGATCGTGCTACCGATTCGTGGACAGGGGCTCTGGGGGTTAATGCGTGGTTTCCTGGCCGTAGAGGGTGATGGCAATACCATTGTCAGTATCACCTATTACGAGCACAGTGAAACACCTGGCCTGGGCGCTGAAGTTAACAACCCGCGCTGGCAAGCTCAGTGGGAAGGCAAGAAGATTTACGATGAAGAGGGCGACCTCTCACCGGAAATTCACCTGACCAAAGGCGGCGCCAGTGACGAATACGAAGTCGATGCGCTATCTGGCGCTACGCTAACCAGTAACGGCGTAACGAATATGCTGCAATTCTGGCTGAGCGAAGAAGCATTCGGTCCCTATTTGGCTAAATTCCGCAGCGGCACGGAGCCGGAAGACGCCGAAGAGACCGATACCAACTTCGAAGACGTTGAGGGGGCCTGATCATGGCGGACGTAAATGCAAAAGGCGTTTTAACGGCGCCGATTTTCAAGAACAACCCCATTGCGCTGCAAATTCTGGGGATCTGTTCGGCACTTGCGGTAACCACCAGTATGAGCGTATCGCTCGTTATGGCGTTGGCGGTTATTTTCGTAACGGCATTCTCAAATCTGTTCGTATCGTTGATCAGGAATCATATTCCTTCTTCGATTCGTATCATCGTGCAGATGACGATTATTGCCTCACTGGTTATCGTGGTTGATCAGATTCTCAAAGCGTATGCCTATGAGATGTCCAAGCAGCTCTCGGTCTTTGTGGGTTTGATCATCACTAACTGTATCGTCATGGGTCGCGCTGAAGGCTTTGCGATGTCCAATACGCCGGGTATGTCGTTTCTTGACGGTATCGGCAATGGTCTGGGCTATGGCTTTGTTCTCATGGTGGTAGGTTTCTTCCGTGAACTGCTAGGTGCAGGTAGCGTATTTGGTATCACCATCCTGCAAACCGTACAAAACGGTGGTTGGTACGTTCCCAACGGCTTGCTGTTACTGCCACCTTCGGCGTTCTTTATTATCGGTCTACTGATTTGGGTTCTGCGTTCCGTCAACCCCGAGCAGGTAGAAGATAATGAGTTCAAAATGAAGGAAAACACCAAGCCCAAGGAGGCCGTGTAACATGGAACATTATCTGAGTCTTTTTGTTGCCTCGGTGTTTGTTGAGAACATGGCACTGGCCTTCTTCCTGGGGATGTGTACTTTCTTGGCGGTGTCCAAAAAAGTCTCCTCAGCGATTGGCCTGGGTATCGCTGTTATTGTGGTGCTGACTGTCACCGTACCGGTTAACAACCTCGTCTATACCTTCTTGCTGCAGGAAGGTGCGTTGACCTGGACTGGTATCAGCGGTGCTGAAAATATTGATTTGTCCTTCCTTGGTTTGCTCTCCTATATCGGCGTTATCGCTGCGCTGGTACAAATCATGGAGATGTTCCTTGATAAGTACGTGCCAGCGCTTTACAACGCGCTAGGGGTATTCCTGCCGCTGATTACCGTTAACTGCGCCATTCTTGGTGGTGTGCTGTTTATGGTAGAGCGTAGCTATAACTTCGGTGAAGCCGTGGTCTATGGCTTTGGTGCGGGTACCGGTTGGGCACTGGCCATTGCGGCCCTGGCGGGTATTCGTGAAAAGCTGAAGTACAGCGATGTGCCGGGTGGCCTGCAAGGGCTGGGCATTACTTTCATCACCGTGGGGCTGATGTCGTTGGGCTTTATGTCCTTCTCGGGCATTCAGCTTTAAACGGCGCCGGTTTTTCCCAGCGGTGCGGAACACCGCTGGGTAATAGAAAACCTCCAGCAATAGGAAACCGACATGGTTGATACAACAGTCATCTTGCTCGGTGTTGTCATGTTCACGGTCATCGTTATTAGCTTAACGGCGATCATTCTGGCAGCGCGAAGCAAGCTTGTGAGTAGCGGGGACGTGACCATTGAAGTCAACGGCGACCCCGAACACACTTTGAAGACCCAGGCCGGTGGTAAGCTGCTCAACACGCTTGCCGCTAACGGCATTTTTCTCTCTTCCGCCTGTGGCGGCGGTGGTTCTTGTGCTCAGTGTAAGTGCCGGGTAGAAGAGGGCGGCGGCTCTATTTTGCCGACCGAAGAATCGCACTTCACCATGCGTGAGAAGAAAGAGGGCTGGCGCCTCTCCTGTCAGGTACCTGTAAAACAGGACATGAAGGTAGAAGTGCCTGAAGAAGTCTTCGGGGTGAAGAAGTGGGAATGCGAGGTTATCGCTAACCCCAACGTTGCCACCTTTATCAAAGAGCTGAACCTGAAACTACCTGAAGGCGAAGAAGTTGCCTTCCGCGCCGGTGGCTACGTCCAGCTGGTTGCGCCCCCTTATGATGTCAAATTCTCTGATTTTGATATTGAAGAGGAGTACCGGGGTGACTGGGAAAAATTTGATATGTTCAAAATTTCCCATAAGAACAACGAGGAAGTGATTCGCGCCTACTCCATGGCGAATTACCCGGATGAGAAGGGTATCCTCAAGTTCAATATTCGTATCGCTACGCCGCCTCCCGGCACTGACCACCCCCCCGGCTTGATGTCGACTTACGTCTTCAGCCTTAAAGAGGGCGATAAGGTCACTGTGATGGGGCCGTTCGGCGAGTTCTTTGCCCGTGATACTGATGCTGAGATGATCTTTATCGGTGGTGGTGCGGGTATGGCGCCGATGCGCAGTCACATCTTCGATCAACTGAAGCGCTTGAAGACTGATCGTAAGATTACCTTCTGGTACGGCGCTCGCTCCTGGCGTGAAACCTTCTACAACGAAGAGTATGACCAGTTAGCCGAAGAGTTCCCCAACTTTGAGTGGCACTTAGCACTATCCGATCCCCAGCCGGAAGATAACTGGGAAGGGCCGACAGGCTTTATCCATAACGTGCTGTACGAAAACTATCTGAAGGATCACCCAGCGCCTGAAGATTGTGAATACTACATGTGTGGGCCGCCAATGATGAACGCCTCGGTTATCAAGCTGCTGCTTGATATGGGCGTTGAGCCGGAAAATATCCTGTTGGATGATTTCGGTGGCTAAGCACTTGATGTAAATCGAGCGCAAACGTTAAACGGGGCTGGCCTTTTGGGCTGGCCCTGTTTTTTATACGCATGGGCGAACAAGTGGGTGCTTGACGATAGACAGCGTTAATGACTCATCACTGCGCTGATAAGTAAGGCTCGGCTAAGGTATAATGGTGGTAATGAGGAATGACCGTGAGGCACTTATCACGACAACTGTTGTCGTCAGGTGAGGCCAATAATTTAAAGCTAAGCAATGTGATGCTGGGAGGTTGATATGACGATTTGGCTGCTGGTACTCGGCTTTATGGCGCTGATAATGGGGGCGATGGCCGTGGGCGTCATTATGGGCCGCAAACCGATTGCCGGTTCATGCGGTGGTTTGAATCAAATCGGCATGAAAGATGGCTGCGATATTTGCGGTGGCAAAGACGAGGTTTGTGAAGAAGAGAATCGTAAGCGTGGTGGCGTGCGCCGCCGTAGCGACGAGAGCCGCGGTGCCGATTTGGGCTACGATGCCACACGCCGGTAACGCGTGAGTTGAGATAAAGGCATGCAGGTCTACGTACCCATCCATTTGTAGTGAATCTATGCGTAAATCATGCGTGTGGAAGGGCGTATTTTTTAACGGGGAACAGGGGACGCAGTGAGTATGGCGGTTCACAATTACGATGTTGTGGTGATCGGTACGGGGCCTGCAGGGGAGAGTGCTGCCATCAACGCTGCCAAGCATGGCAAGCGTGTTGCGATTATTGAGAAGCAGGCGCAGGTAGGGGGTAACTGCACTCACTGGGGGACGATCCCGTCCAAAGCGTTGCGCCATCAGGTTAAACAGATCATGGCGTTCAACACCAACCGTATGTTCCGCGATATTGGTGAGCCACGCTGGTTCTCTTTTCCCAAAGTGATGGAGCGCTCGCGGGGTACCATCGATAAGCAGGTAGAGATGCGCACGACTTTTTATGCGCGTAACCGTATTGATCTTTTCCACGGTGTTGCTCGTTTTAAAGATGAGCATACCCTGTTGGTTCGTGACCGTCAGGAAGGTATGGAAGAATTAGTGGCTAAGAAGTTTGTGATTGCCACTGGTTCACGCCCCTATCGTCCAGCGGATATCAACTTCCGCCACCCACGTATTTACTGCTCTGACACCATATTAAGCCTCTTGCATACCCCGCGAACCCTTATCATTTTTGGGGCCGGGGTGATTGGCTGTGAATACGCATCGATCTTTTCGGGCCTGGGTGTCAAAGTTGATCTCATTAATAACCGAGATAGCTTGCTATCGTTTCTGGACGACGAGATTAGTGATGCGCTCTCTTACCATTTGCGCAAGCACGGGGTGTTGGTTCGACATAACGAAGAGTATGAAAGTGTTGAGGGCGATGAGTCAGGCGTCGTTGTGCGTCTCAAGTCGGGCAAGAAAATTCGCGCCGACGCTTTTTTGTGGGCCAATGGGCGAACCGGTAATACCGACAGTTTAGGCCTTGAGAATATTGGCTTAACGGCTAATGGGCGTGGTCAATTAAGCGTTGATGAGCACTACCGTACCGCGGTTTCCCATATCTACGCAGCCGGCGATGTGATTGGCTGGCCGAGTTTGGCGAGCGCGGCTTACGATCAGGGTTTGAATTCGTGCAATGAGTTGCTCGATAAAGAGTATCGCTTTGTGAGTGATGTGCCCACCGGGATTTATACCATCCCCGAGATCAGCTCGTTTGGGCCCAATGAACGGGAGCTTACGGAAGCAAAAGTGCCTTACGAGGTAGGCAAAGCGTTCTTTAAAGATACCGCCAGGGCGCAGATTACGGGTGATACCGTGGGCATGTTGAAAATTCTTTTCCATCAGGACACATTGGAAATACTCGGCATTCACTGTTTTGGCGATCAGGCCTCCGAGATTCTGCATATCGGCCAAGCCATAATGCAGCAAGAGGGCGCTGCCAATACGCTGAAGTATTTTGTAAATACCACCTTTAACTACCCCACGATGGCAGAAGCCTACCGCGTGGCGGCTCAGAACGGTTTAAATCGGGTTTTCTAATGCTTACCGTTTATTCTAATAGTTGCCGTTTAAGAGTCGCTAGATTCGCGGATGAGAATATGAGTGCAAGCTTGTGCCTCGGTATAGGTTGGGGGTTCCCCAGGGGGTAGCAGGCTTTCAACCCTGTTACGCCCCAACGCTTTAGCCTGGTAGAGCGCTTTATCGGCAAACGAGTAAAGCTGTTCAAACGACAGCGAACCGCTTTGGCATGTCGTCACGCCGATACTAACGGTCGGGTGGGCATGTAGGTCGATCCCCCTAAAGGTATTAACTTCAACCTCCCGGCGTAGCCGATCCGCCGCCTGTAGCGCATCATGGGTCGTCGTGCTGGGCATCAATAAACAGAACTCCTCTCCACCGATTCTCGCTAATGTATCCGCAGGGCGGCTAAGCTGACGAAGCAGTTGACTGATCTGGCGAAGCACCTCATCGCCGGTTGGGTGGCCGTAGTTATCATTAATCTGCTTAAAGTGGTCAAGATCTAATAGCAGCAGGCTAAGTGGTACTTGATCGCGCTGTGCCTGGATGAGCGCTGCTGAGGCTACATTAACCAAATGTCGCCGGTTATAGAGCCCCGTCAACTCATCGGTTAGCATTAAACGATGCATAATGTTGCGCTGATGTTGTAGGTAAATGACGGCCAGGCAGAGCGTGATTGCAGCGCTGACCATCAACACCAGTAGCGCACTTACAGCGATCGAGAGTCGCTGCATGACTAAGCGCTGTTGAACGGATATGGCCCGAACCTTTTCCAGCAGTTGGTTATACAGCCAAGACTGAGCGCCGCCGACTTCAATGGCCATGCGCTGTAACGGGTCACGAAGCTCTGGGCGCTGCTGGGCTTCTTGTGCTTGCTGTTTTAGGTTTGAAAGGCGGCTATTAAGCTCGCTGAAATGCGTATTGAGATATTCAACATCCGCGATGAGATATCGATGGCGCTCAATACTGCGCTGTATGTTATTTAAATGCTGCTTGGAGAGTGAAATAAAATAATCGATGTATTGAATATGTTCGCTGTCAGGTAAGCGGCTGCTTTCCTCCAGGGCGGCACGTAACTGAGGTGTGGCTTGCTGGGCCAAGACTATGTCACTCATCAGCGTGGTGTAGTCAGCACTGGCTTTTTGGCACGCACTGTAGAGGTAGCTACCCATCACAGCCGACATCGCGAAGAGGAGGGCAGTAAAAATGGATGCTAAGCGTCCGCCAGGCTGACGAAGAAAGCGACGCATCATCACAGGATAATCAGCAAGCAGCCAGTGATGCCGCCTCTCTCTGCATACTGCTGAGCAGGCGAGAGTACGTTTGATAAAAAAGCGTAGTGACAGTGATCAAAAGAGAGCTTCCGTTGCACAGGGCAGTTCCACATGGCACCTCTCCCGTTAATGGTTAGGTAATCCAATGAACAGCTAACATCATCCTTGTGCAACTTAAGCACTCACTCGCCGTATCGGCTATCCCACAACTTTACTAATCGCAGCATCATAGTTATGCTCGTTATTATTAATATCGAGTTTAGTAATTGATTTTAATTGCTTTTTAAGGAGTCCAGGGCTAAGCGCGCTTTTTCTTGCCAGCTACCCTCAAGAGATGCGGCCTGGGTTAACGCTTCACGGGCCGCGTCTGGGGACTCGCTTTGCAGCAGTACAAGACCCAGATTTAGCCATGCAGCACCCATCGCTTCATCCAGTTCGGTTGCTCGCTCAAACGCTTTGCGGGCGTTGTCGGGTTGCTGGTCAGCATAAAAGGCGTTGCCCAGCGCAAACTGCCCTATTGCGTTAGCCGGGTGACGTGCCACAAACGCTTGCCAGCTTGAGAGCGTTGCACGTGGCCCGTGGGTCTCTTCGTAGGCGCTAATTGCTTCTAAGGCATTACGGGCGCTAATACCCGCCGGTAGCGTACCAGGCTCTGCCACTACAAATCCCCAGCGCTCAGTACGTGCCCAGGTGGCATCGAAACGGCTAAACGACAGTGTATGCCGCTCAATTTCTCCGCTACGCAGAATAAGCGTTTCATTGGGTAGGTCGTAGCCAATGGCGACGGCGTAGTGCCACATTGGGTAAATTGGCAACGACAAATTTTGCATGACCACCACCGGGTCGCCCGCTGCCAAATGGTTTAACAAGGCATCCATGGTGCCGCGAATAGGAAACGCAAGCCGCTCATGGCGCCGCACCGTGGCCAGCATTTCAGGCTGCACACTGCCATCGCGCCCAGGCAGAAATACCTGAGGAATCAGCTCGTCAACGCCAGTGTCGACACCCTGATGGTTGAGCACCATTGCCAGCGTGGCAGGGCCACACTGATATTCCGTTTGGGCATAAAACGGCACGCTGGTGATTTCTGTATGAGGCGGTAGCGCTTGATAGGTGCTTTGCAGTAATACCGGGTTTCGCGCACAGCCGCTGAGCAGTAACAGCATAATAAAAACGCCCGCAAAGCGGGCGTTGGAAAACAGATAGGTCATGAGCGGCCTATATTAGCGAGTAAACGGATAAACGTCGGTTAGGCCGAGAATATCGGTGACCAGCAAAATAATGAAAACAGCGAATAACGCGCCTACAACGCCAGCACCGGCTGGCAACTGTTCAAGCTGTTCCGCCATCTGCTGTGCTTCTGCATCGCTTAGAGCGGCAACACGGGCTTCGACTTCATCTAGATCAACACCCTGTTTTACCAGTTGATCTTGCACATCGGCGCGGGCCAGAATCTCGTTAATCCGTTCGCGATCAGCGCCAGCACGGTCAGCTGACAAAACAGATTGGGTAGAGACCAAATCCATGGATTGAGTTGCAGCGGGGGCAGCAGCAACGGGTAAGCTGGTAATAACGAGCACTGCAATCAGCAGGGTAGAGAGGTAAGCACGCAATGTTTTCATCGTCTTCTTCCTTATAGACTAGTCGGGGTGGTAAGGAATGAGTATAGAAACAAATGGTTTGATTTTTAAGCGTAATATGCAAAGTGCTAATTATTTGCACTAATGCGATAAGTCCAGGCGGACTCTGAGAGCAGTCCGCGGCCCCCGGCCATGGTCATGGCCAGATCGTGTAGACCGGGCCATAACGGTACCGTTGCCGCACCCTTAACGGCTAAATCGAGGCGTTGAGCCATTAAAAGCAATTTATGCAGTCGCTTCATGGGCAGGCGGCCAATGGCTTTCTGGTAAGCGGGGCGGCGCTTATCGAAAATCATTGGCTTTTGGGTTTTGCAGGCGTGCTCAAAGCTCTGGCCTTGATCCAGGTGCTGATGCAGCGACAGCAGCGTGCGTAGCTCACGGCTAAGCGCCCACAGCACTATAGGTGCCTCAACGCCTTCACTGCGCAGTCCATTCACAATGCGCGAAGCGCGGCTGGGTTCGCCTTTCAAGCAGGCATCGGCCAGATTGAAGACATCAAAGCGGGTGCTGTCTTCCACGCCCTGGGCGATGCTCTCGACGTTCAAGCGGGTGCCCTGGGGATGAATCAGCGCCAGTTTTTGCAGCTCCTGATCGGCGGCCAACAAATTGCCTTCGGTGCGCTCACCCAGCAGGCGAGCGGCTTCCAGATCAATTTGTAAACCGTGCAGCGAAGCACGATCCCGCAGCCAATAGCCTAAGCGGGAAGCGTCCACTGGCCATACCGGTACAAACAGGCCGTGCTTATCCAGCGCTTTAAACCAGGCGCTTTTCTGCTGCTTGGCATCCAGCTTGCCCATGCCAATAAGCAAAACGTCATCGCTGTTATCCAGGGTTTCGGCGTACTGCGCTAACGCTTTACTGCCTTCCTGGCCCAACTTGTGATTGCCTAAGCGCAACTCCAGCAGCTTGCTGGTCGCAAACAGCGAGAGATTGCTCGACATCTCCATCAAGCGACCCCAGGCGAAATTGGGCTCCACGTCGAGCACTTCGCGCTCTTCAACGCCTGCTTGACGCGCGGCGGCTCTCACCGCATCGCAGGCGTCGCGATGCTGCAAGGGCTCGTCCCCCGCTACGATCACTACGCGGGGAAGCTTTTTTGCCAACGCAGCGGGCAGCTGATCAGCAAATACCTTCACTGCATACCCTCAACGTAAGCCAGGCGTTCGATAATGCGATCAGCGAGCTGACGTGAAAGCGTTTGCTCAGCTTCCATCATCAGCGTTTCACGGTTGAGCAGGTCGTCATCGCTGACCCGAATACGCGTATCTGTCGACAGGGTCTGGTTATTGATGTGATAGGCATTGGAAGCTCGCTCCTGTACCGAGAGGCGAATGCTGAGCACTAACTCGTGCTCGCGGCTTGCCCGACCATCACCCCCCAAGCGGCGTTCGCTTAAGGCAGGCGTGCCCAGCGTAACCCGCCAGGGCGCATCAGCGGCTACCTGAGTGCCTAACTGTTGAAGCCGCGAAGCGACCTGCTGGGCGACGGCACTATTGTTGTCGCCTTCTAAGGCAAGAGTGGGCAGCGTAGGCAGCGACTCAGTGCCGCGTAGCCGAAACCCACAGCCGCTAAGCAGCATCGCCGCCGAGGCGGCGATGCTAGCGGTTAAAAATGTGCGTCGGTTCATCCACTCACCACGATGTTAACCAGTTTTCCGGGCACCACGATCACTTTACGTACGGTGTTGCCCTCGAGGAAGCGCTGCACGTTTTCGTGTTCCATGGCGAGTTTTTCGATTGATGCTTTATCCGCGCTTGAAGGGGCTTCAATGCGGGCGCGCAGCTTACCGTTAACCTGCACTACCAGCTCGATGCTATCGCGGGTAAGGGCGCTCTCATCAAGAGCTGGCCAAGGTGCTTCAATGGCTGGGCCAGCGTGGCCAAGCGCTTCCCACAGGCTGTGGCACAGGTGTGGGGTAATCGGCGAGAGCAACAATACGCAGGCTTCCAGCGCCTCGCGACTCACCGCCAGACCAAGTTCAGAGCTATCTTCGAACTTGCCGATGGCGTTAGACAACTCCATCACCGCGGCAATGGCTGTATTGAAAGTGGTGCGGCGGCCAATGTCGTCGCTGGCTTTCTTGATAGTCTCGTGGGTTTTCCGGCGCAGCGCCTTTTGATCGTCGTTAAGTGCATTGACGTCCAGCGTGCCGGGCGTGCCCGATGCCAAGTGCTCATTGACTTGACGCCATAGGCGCTTCAAGAAGCGGTGCGCGCCCTCTACACCTGAATCCGACCACTCCAGGGACTGCTCGGGGGGTGCGGCAAACATCATAAACAGGCGTACGGTATCGGCACCAAACTTGTCGATCATCGACTGCGGATCAACGCCGTTGTTTTTCGACTTGGACATCTTCTCGATGCCACCCATTTCCACCGGCTCGCCGTCGCTCATAAGGATAGCGCTCAGCGGGCGGCCTTTCTCATCGCGCTTCACTTCCACGTCAGCGGGGTTAAACCACTGCTTGCCTCCGTTATCAGTGGAGCGGTAGAAGGTTTCCGCAATGACCATGCCCTGGGTCAGAAGCTGCTGGAACGGCTCGTCGGAATCCACCAAGCCAAAGTCACGCATCAGTTTGTGGAAGAAACGCGCATACAGCAGGTGCAGAATGGCGTGCTCGATACCGCCAATGTAGAGATCCACCGGCAGCCAGTAGTTGGCGCGCTCGTCCAGCATTGCTTCGGTGTTATCCGCACAGCAGAAGCGCGCGTAGTACCAAGACGACTCCATAAAGGTGTCGAAGGTGTCGGTTTCGCGCGTCCAGCCATCGCCCAGGTCAGAAAACGCCGGCATCTTTTTCAGCGGCGAGCCCGAGGCATCTACGGTGACTTCCATAGGCAAAGAGACTGGCAGCTCGTCATCGGTGAGCGGCACGGTTTGACCTTCCGGGCCGTATTTAACCGGAATCGGCGCGCCCCAGTAGCGCTGACGGGCAACGCCCCAATCGCGCAGGCGGTAGTTGGTTTTGACTTCGCCACGACCAAGCTCCGCCAGTTTGGCGGCAATGGCGTCAAAGGCTTGTTCAAAATCAAGGCCATCAAATTGACCTGAATTGACCAGCGTGCCGTATTCGGCGTAGGCCGCCTCAGAAACGTCGGCAGGCTGGCCGCTTTCATCGGCGATGACCGGTTTGATGTCAATGCCGTACTTGGTGGCAAACTCCCAGTCGCGCTGGTCGTGGCCGGGTACCGCCATGACGGCACCGGTACCAAACTCCATCAGCACGAAATTAGCCACGTAGACGGGCACTTCATCGCCCGTTAGCGGGTGAACCGCCATATGGCCGGTGAGCATGCCTTTCTTCTCTTTGGTGGCCATCTCGGCTTCGGAAGTTCCGCCCCTGGCGCACTCATCACAGAAAGCTGCAAGCTCACTGTTCTGCTCGGCCGCCTGCTTGGCTAGCGGGTGGCCAGCGGCAACGGCCACATAAGTAACGCCCAGCAGCGTATCCGGGCGAGTGGTATAGACCGCTAGCGCCTCATTGGCTTGGCCATCAGCGCCTTTAACATCGAAGGTCAGCTCGATACCGCGGGACTTACCAATCCAGTTGCGCTGCATGGTTTTGACCTGCTCGGGCCATTCGACTTTATCCAGGTCGGCCAGCAGCTCATCGGCGTAGTCGGTAATCTTCAAGAACCACAGCGGTATCTCTTTACGCTCAACCAGCGCACCGGAGCGCCAGCCGCGGCCTTCGATGACCTGCTCATTGGCGAGGACGGTTTGATCAACCGGATCCCAGTTCACCGTCGACATTTTCTTATATACCAAGCCTTTTTCCACCAGCTTGGTGAAGAACCACTGCTCCCAGCGGTAGTAGCTGGTATCGCAGGTGGCGAACTCGCGGCTCCAGTCGTAGGCAAATCCCAATGCCTTCAACTGATTGCGCATGTAGTCGATATTTTGGTAGGTCCACTTGGCGGGCGGCACCTGGTTCTGAATGGCGGCGTTTTCCGCAGGCATGCCGAAAGCGTCCCAGCCCATGGGCTGCATGACATTTTTACCCTGCATGCGCTGGAAACGGGACACAACGTCGCCGATAGTATAGTTACGCACGTGGCCCATGTGCAGCTTGCCGCTGGGGTAGGGGAACATGGAGAGGCAGTAGAACTTCTCCTTGTTAGCATCCTCTACGGCTTTGAAGCACTGATGTTTGTCCCAGTACTGCTGGGCGTCGCGTTCGATATCACGAGGGCTGTAGTGTGCGTCCATCGGTTTATTAATGCCTTGGCGTATTCGCCCAAAAGGGGCGCAAAGTGAATGTTAGATGACGTGTGTCAGATAAGTGAGGTCGATTGTATCCTATGCGGGTGTATCCTTGAACGGTAAGCCGATGATAGGTAACTGCACGCGTCGACAAAAGGAGAGGCACCATGAGTGAACAGCAGAATGACAATCGCTTACGCGAAGGCTACGAACGCTTGCTAGAGCGGATGCAGGGGGGCGCTAACGAGCTAACCTGGGAAAATCTGCAGAAGGATCTGGACGACGCGGTCGAGTTTGAAGCGGAGCTGGAAGAGTACACCAAAGACGAGCTAGCCCTGCTGCGCGCCTGGGTAGAGCGTGACCTGAAAGATATGCGCTACTACATGGCCGACACTGGCAAGCAGGTGGCCAGCTGGCTGGGTATCGATATTGACGGTCTTTCTCGCCGCGTGGCGGAGTCGCTACTGTCGATTGCCGACCGTAGCGTGGTCGAACGCGAGCGCTTTGAGGAAGATTTAGAGGCCGCCCGCGCCGACTACTGCGAAGGCGAGATGGCCGCGCCCGGCCTAATGGCTTGCACCCATTGCGATGCTCAGGTGATGCTGCCCACCGTGGCGCGCCTGGAACCCTGCCACCAGTGCGGACATCGCTACTTCTACCGCTTCCCTAGCAAAATCGTTGAGACCTGATCGATTAGGTGACCAATAAACTGACGCCTGCAATCGCCCCCAGCGAGAGCAGGCTCATTACCGCTGCGTAGAGGAGGTTATTTTTCATCATGCGGTAACCGCTCACCCCGTAGCGACCCTGCAGTGACAGGTTGATCCCCGAAAGCGGGCCAACGCTGGTGCCCACTGCCCATGACGTTAACGCCACAAACGCAAACACAGTTTGCTCACCGTTCTGCAGACTCAGTATTGAGGCCAACACCGACACCCCAATAATGGGGTGTAAGCCTGCCAGTGCACTCAACGTAATCGCTACAAAGCTAACCATCGCCTGTGGCGCACCAAAGCGGGTGAACAATGTCCAGTCGCTGCCAGCTGCTGCTGTTACCAGTGTCGAAAGGCCAATGGTTAATAACCCCGCTGCTAAAAACAGCGAAATCTCGCCGCGCATGGCGGGTAAGCGCGTAGTGGTGTGCTGACGAATCCGCCGCAGGGTAAATTTGGGCCCATGGGGCAGGTTACTTAGCAGCGCAACGCTAGGTAGCAGAAAGGTGATAATGCTGACGATGGTCAGGGCAGGGGTAAGCACAAAGTGAAACAGCATCACCAACGCCGCCATACCCACCGGCATCAACAGGCTGCGCGGCGCCAGTGAGTAGCCATCCACCTCGCTGAGATCAAACCGTCGCCGCAACTCCAGCGTGGTTAGCAGCCCCGACAGCATCGCCATGGGAAAGCCCACTACGGCAATTTGCGCGTACTCAACGTCGGGTACGAGCGCAATCACCACGCCCATAGAGGCAAAAAAAGGCGACCACAGCGCCGCGCTGCTCAGCCCACGGTTAAGCGCCAACAACTGCGGCGTAGTGAGTGGCCCACGCCGGGCCAGCTTATCGCCCACCATAAACACGGTAGAGAGATTTAAAATTGTCCCCAGGAAGTGAACGCCCAACCAGGTACGCAGCACGCCACCCGCTCCGGTCACTCGACTCCCCGTCGCGCCCTTATTACCTTGCTTGCCAATCAGCGAGATAAAACTAACGCCCACCAGCATCGCCGCCACAAACGAATTGCCCTGCAACATAGCGGGCCAATCCACCTCGGCGCCATAAACAAACCGCGCCACCAGCAGCATGCCCGCTCCCAGTGCTATCAGCACACCCGCCTGTATGCGCGAACGGCGGGGAATATCCCGCCACAGCAACACAACCGCCGCCCATAGCAAATAGCTCACCGCATGGGCAGTGCTGAGCCAGCCGGTAAAACCAATAATCTGTGCGATCAATCCAAGCAAAATCAGCACGCCCGCCAAGCGTTGCCGAGAAGTTGTCTCTTGCATGCCAAACCCTTAATAGTGAATTAGCAGGCTAATCGGATTTGCGGAGGAAGGCCAGCGGTAAGCCGGTAATGATCGAGGGGTTTTCGTAGCGCGTGGTAACGAGCGAAGCGAGGCACCCGCGAAAGTACCGCGCAGCGGTACCAGATCAATGCAACCAACTAATTGTCGGCCCCAAAAGACATTACTTTATTGTATTGGCATGTGACCTAAGCCAAATTTATCAATAAGGTATGGTTAATGAGTCAAACACGGTTGCAACTGGAGCGTTTTACGTAACCTGGTTGTGCCGTGGCGGTAGCGTGGTTTCGTTTTAGCTTTTTAGCCTAAAAGGCTGCGCACACCGGCAAATTCCTTCCTCAGGTCAGGGGATGTCCATCAAATTCATAGGCCCACACACTCAATTTAACATGCGCATGACCTCTTCGTGAGAAAGCACGACAGATAATCGACGCGGGCGTTTAGCTCGTGAAAAGGTGCCAATATCACCCAATGGCATATCAAGGATATGACGATACAGAAATACTAAAGCATTAAGCGCTTGGTTTTGTGTAGCCGCAGCCACATATCGCTCTACGGCAAGGTGCTCAAGAAAAGCTTGGACTTCAGAAGAGCCCATACTGGCTGGGTGTCGCAGCCCATGATAGCGAATGAAGTAACGTATCCAGTAACAGTATGTTTTTTCAGTGCGTGGGCTGTAGCGCTTTACTCGCATATCAGCTTTCACACGATCCATTAGTTTCGGAGACCTGCTTTGCATATCCATTTGGTTGCCTGTCCCCTGGTGGTGGATATGCATACAGTATTATTGGGCTTGGCAAAACGCGCAAGCATGCGAATTCTGCAAGCGTAGCCTAATTAATATTAATTTATTTTAAAATCATGTGGTTATGCACGAAAAGGGAAGCTACATGTATTAAGTAAACATGCTGACGCGTTCATCCAATCATAGGACGCGCCGTCTAATACCTGTTAGAGGTTAAAGTGCCTTTTATAGACTCCCTGCCGGCGAAACGCGAAGTTTTTGAACACTGGCGCCATCGAATTGGTGAACTAGGCTTTTTTATCGATTGGGGAGAGCCTAGCTGTTGGGCGTGCGGATTTCACTATAGTGACAAATACGACATTCGAAAACCTGATGCGAGCTTGGAGGAGATATATAGATGCTGGGATAAGATTCCATTGCAGCGATGCCACATAGTTCCCAAGTCCTTGGGTGGCACAGATGAATGCGATAACCTTTTTCTCATGTGCCGGGAATGCCACGATCTGGCGCCAAATACCAGCATTCCAGAAATATTCTACGAGTGGGCGCGTGCCCAAAGCTCCTATGTTCGTGAGGCTCAAAAGATCAAGACGGCTCTTCGTTCATTTGGCGTCGAAGAGCAAGATCATGATAAATACTGTGCCTTCATGAATGCCGAGAGCTTTCGGGGTTGGTTAGACGGCAAAATGGGATTGCACCGCCCCCAATCTAACTACGCCCCAACATCCGCAAGGCTGACGCCAGCAACAATGGTTGGGCTTCTTATCTATTATGCTCGCAATAATGGAGTTGAACTCTAACAAATCGCTGCAGTTGACCGCCCAAAGCGCTGCCGCGCTTCAGCCGACAACTGAGCTTAGGCGTTATGCGAATAAATTCGATCCTGTCGTAGATTCTATTTATGGTTTCGCACTTACGAGCGGTCAACTAGAAAGGCCAAATCAAAATGGGTAAAAAGCTTTCAGGTAGAGATGGCGCGACACTTGGTTTTGTATCAAGTACAGACTATTACAGAAAGCTCTTGCGGGATGCGGAAGGTCTGCGTGGAAGCTGGGATGCGCATGAAGCTACCGATTTTCTGATAACTTCCTGGCATCTTTTTCAGGATTGGTCGAAGAGTGATCCTAAGACATCGCTAAGTAGATCAAAACGGAACCGTGCAAAGTTGCCCGCGCAGATGAATCTTGTACTGGATATTACTAGAGATCTGGCGAATGGAAGTAAGCACTTTCAGTTGGATCAAAGCTCCGCAGATAAGCGGAAAATTAGCGAAGTACACGATGGACTTGAAGCCAACTGGTTTTCATACTTCTTCCATGAGAATGTTCCGGCTGTCACAGTTGAAGGAGGGTGGTATTTCAGTGTAAGGGTTCTGCACAATATCTTGCTGGCATACTACCATTAGGTGTTTGACGATAATCAGCCACTACAAAATTTCCCGGTAGAAATCCTAGAAACAATCGATTACTGCAATATTCAGACTAGAAAGACAGGAAGTGTCCCACGGATCTGGGCAGAAAATGGGTAGTCTAGTCATTGAGAATCGCATAACCAGGCCAAGCACGGCGATGGTTTTTCCGTTGCGGCTTCGCCTCCACTTCAAAGTCACGCGTGCTGGCAACGTTATGCTCCGAGGAGTGAATGCAATGTATGTGTTTGAGATCATAACTCCTGGAACATGGCTCGAAAGTGAAGATCGGGATTGGTCGTGGAAAATCGGAAATCTGTTGCAATCACTGAAATCACAGTACTTTGAGGCAAATCTTGCACTGAACTTGTTCACGGAAGCCAGATCTGCCCGCCCCTCATTTGCTGACCGTGAAAACTGGGAACGAGACGCCCAACGAAGGAGCGAGATTAGGCAGGAGGTAGAGCAAGAGTATGGTGGGTTTCCTGGGCACGAGCATTGGGACGAGCTCCACTTTGAAACAGAAGTCCGGTTCAAGAGAGAGAAATGGTCGAATGGATTTCAACCACGGGAGTTCGAACACAATTTACCTTTCGTATACGCCCGAGTCTTTCTATACGCTATTGATTCATTTGATAAGTTCTTTGGGGTGCTATCAAGAGAAGAGGGTACGCCGCAAATCCTTGCAGAGCTGCACGCTCAGTTAGGCGAAGCATTTCCCGATCTTCGAGGAGTGAGGAACACCGCTCAGCATTTAGAGGATAGATCTCGTGGTCTCGGTACGGGGAGAAACCCGAAGCCACTGGACCTGAAACCAGTCGAAAACAATATGGTAAGTGCCCCCAACGGAGGTGTGCTCATCCTTAACTCCCTTAATGGGTCGAAATATGGCTCAACAATGGCTGACGGCCATTATGGGGAGGTTGATGTATCACCGGAATCAATGGAGAGACTACAAAAAATCCTGCAACAGACATTGGAAGTATTCGAGTGGCATGGGCCAAAACAGCACGGTCCAAATGCCTGAGCATAACCAATGCGTCAACGGAACCGCTTTGTTCCGCTGCCGCTCCACAAATCGGCCCGTTACGCTGGCGTTATGCAAGGAAGTAAACCATGGAATTAAGTCAGGCGATTATAAGTGGAGCATTCGGTATTGGCGTAGCCATTGTGACATGGCTTTTGGCTGGGCTTCGTGAGCTAGGTGTCAGTAAACGGGAGGCACGAAAGCAAAAGCAGGAAAAACTAGAGTCTCTTTATGCCAAAACGATATCCCAATTGGAGATGCTGATCAGACTGACAGAGTCTCGTGATAGCTACGACCAGATCAAGCGGGAACTGTCAGATAATAACGGTATGCTGAGGCTTCTGGCCAGTGCGGAAGTGAACAGCCAATTGGAAAAGACGTCTGTGCTCATTTATCGCTGGTCAACCCTATACCGGAAGGGCGCACCCAAGAAGACGGGTGGGGGCATGGCGATGATTACGAGCGAGGACTCAAAGTACAGCCAGGAAGCGAAGGATCTTTATCCTGAGGTGAACAAAGCAATAGTCGAGCTTATCGATCTCATGAAAATTCATATTGCTGAGTTCGATAAGGCATAACCATGCCAGTCACGGCGACGTCTACTGCATTGTGGCTTCGCCTCCATTCCGTAGCCGCGCATGCTGGCTGGCGTTATCTGTAAGGGAACCCAAAATTAAAGGGGGGCAGATCGAGTTTATTGTGATCAATGTAAATGAGGCAGGTTGATTTGTTTTTAACCAAGCTGTCTGATCTAAAATCTATCTGACCCCTTTGGGTTCATTGCCTCCCGTTCTCCGCCTAGCCCTTAAACCTGCGCGTAGCCCCCGTCAACGAATACCTCGCTCCCTGTCATAAAGCTGCTATCGTCGGACGCCAGGAACGCCACCGCGCCTGCGGTTTCTTGGGGATCGCCCAGACGCTCAAGGGGTACGCTCCGTTTCATCTCGCTCAGGGCGTCGGATGGGAGCAATTCGATCAACTTGTCTGTTTTGGTCGGGCCAGGAGACATGACGTTCACGCGGATGCCGGTGCCCCTGAGATCATAGGCCCAACTGCGCACCAGATTTCGGACGGCCGCCTTGGAGGCGCTGTAGATACTCATCGCGGGGGTGCCCATGCTGCCGACCGTGGAACCGGTGAGGATGATGGAGCCGCCGTTCGTCATCAGGGGGAGGGCCTTCTGGACGGTGAAGAGGGTGCCTTTGACGTTGATGTCGAAGATGTAGTCGTAGTGCTCCTCAGTGATCTCTCCCAGGCTAGCGAATTCGCCGACGCCCGCGTTGGCCACCAGTACGTCCAGGCGTCCTTTCTCTTTCTGGACTGTATCGAATACGCGTTCGAGATCCTCCGGCTTCGTTACATCCGCCTGGATGCCCCGGGCGTTGGATCCCAATGCCTCAGCTGCGTTGTCGAGGGCCTCCTGGCGCCGTCCGACCATGAAGACGAAGGCGCCTTCGTCGATGAGGCGTTGGGCCGAGGCCAGGCCGATGCCGCTGGCTCCGCCAGTGATTAGTGCAATTTTACCGTTTAGTCGATTCATGGTTGGGTCTCCGTGTGTGTTGACTCGATGCGCTTTCACAATATATAAACCACTTACAAATGTTCAAGTATGCACCTTTTGGTAAGTACCTTTATGGCGAAAGTAAACTCTGAAAACCCACGTTTCATTTGTGGCCTGCATGCGACGCTGCACGTGATCTCCGGCAAGTGGAAGCCATTGATTCTGTTCTTTTTAAGCAAGGGCCCGATGCGTTACGGCGAGCTCAAGCGAAGCGTCCGAGGCGTGAGCGACAAAATGTTGATCCAGCAGTTGAAGGAGCTGGAGTCCGACGGCATCGTCCAGCGCACCGACTATGGCGAGATTCCGCTGCGCGTCGACTACTCGCTGACGCCCTTTGGGGTAAGTCTGGTGCAGGCCATGGAGCCACTTTGCGGCTGGGGAGAAGAGCATGAAAAGGACATTGCCGCGGCGATGGATCGCCGGAAAACCTGCCGGTAGGAAGCGAGCCGACCTAAGACCAATCTGTGAGAGTTACCGTATGGATGCACCGTGAATTTCGAGACGATTCTGATCATCGCCTGTGCCTATCTTGTGGCTGCCTTCGTCAAAGGGGCGACCGGTTTGGGGTTCTCAACATCCGCGCTACCCATCTTAGCGCTTGGGCTGGGCCTCAAATCCGCCATGCCGCTGGTCATCATTCCCTCGCTGGTGAGTAACGCCATCGTGATGATGCAGGCAGGGCACTTTGGAGAGACGGTGCGGCGCTTCTGGCCGATGTTTCTCGCCACCATTCCCGGCCTGCTGATCGGCCTCACCGTACTGGATCTGATCGATAGCCTGGTCGCTGGCGCGATACTGGGCCTGGTGCTTATCGGCTACGGCGCTTTCACGCTGTTTCGCCCTGGCCAACCGATGTCGGAGAGCCTGGGCCGCAAACTTGCGCCGGTTTCCGGCTTTCTTACCGGTGTGGTGAATGGCATGACCGGATCGCAAGTCATGCCGGTCTTGCCTTTCCTGCTGGCGCTTCAACTCGATCCCAAACGGTTTATCCAGGCGATCAACATCTCCTTTACCCTTTCGAGCCTGATCATGGCCGTGGGCCTAGCGAAGTTGGGGCTCATGACGGCCGAAACGATCTGGATCTCGTTGCTGGGGCTGATACCCGTGTACGTCGGCACCAAGGTCGGCGGTATCGTGCGCCAGAGGATGGATGCCGACACCTTCCGCAAGGTAGTGTTGCTGATGCTGATCGCCTTCGGTGTCGTGTTGGTTAGCAAAACTGCTCTGGCGTAGGGCGGGTAGCGCCTTCGTGGCGGCATGGCTGCCTATTCCTGAGCTAGCGCCCACAGCGTCACGGTAGGCTTCCATAATCATGCGCCATCTCGGTAACGGCTCACATAAATGTCCAGGCCAATATCCGCGTGATCTTATTTCCCTGTTTCATCTCTAAAATCGATGGAGAGTTCGCCATAAGCGTTCGGCTTCACGTAGGGGGCTAGCGCTGGGTTGCTCTTTACGAGCGCTGTGAAGTCATAGCCTTGGCTGTGTAGATTCTTTGGGTGCAGACCTTTGCGAACAGGCTTGGCTCGGCTATTTTTAGTTGATGGAGGGTGTTCACAGTAGTTGGCCTGAGGTTTGGCATTCAGTAATAGAGTGGGGTTGGCTTAGCCAGTGATTATAACCTTAATGGCTGTGTTGAGCTTACTCAGCAGTTCGAGGGTGGCGAGAGGAACTCCCTGAAATATGGTAAACCCAGAGATACCAGATGAAGCAACGCAGGCACAGTCAATCATTGAAGATGTGCTTGGTGATTCAATCGTCGGCATTTATCTTTTCGGCTCTGCCGTTGTTGGTGGTTTAAAGCCTAACAGCGATGTAGATATCCTGGTTGCAACCTCTAATCCGCCTACTTTTATGCAAAGGAAGACCTTGGTTGCTCAATTGATGAGCGTATCTGGCGTGATTGGGAATTCACAGGCCAAAAGGCCGATAGAGCTTACGGTGATAACGGTCTCTGATGTTGTCCCTTGGCAGTTTCCTCCGCGGGCTGAGTTTGTATACGGTGAGTGGTTGCGAGAGGAATTCGAGGCCGGAAACGTCCCGGAGCCAGTCCGCGACCCTGATCTTGCGATTGTTCTGAAAAAGGTAATTGATAACAGTCTGCCGCTGTATGGAACTGATGCTGCTAGCCTTTTCGAGCCTGTGCCACTGACTGATATCCGAATGGCAATTCGTGACTCATTACCCAATCTCCTGGTGGAGGCAACTGGTGATGAGCGTAACGTGGTTCTAACCTTGTCCCGTATGTGGCTTACCGCTGCAACTGGTGATATCGCCCCAAAGGATATAGCGGCGCAGTGGGCGGAAAAGCAAGCGCCTCCTGATCACGCAGTGCTGTTACAGTACGCTCGTGAAGGTTACCTCGGCAAGATTGAAGACCAGTGGGAAAAGAGTCGTCAGGACTTCGAAGCGCTTGTCTCGTATATGAAAAAAAGATTGAGGCGTGCCTTGATGCATAGCGGCGGGAGAAGCCCTAACAACCACAGTCACAGGGGAAAACTTTTGCTGCCCTCCTAATGTGGCTTCGACTCCATTACAAGGGCGCTAAACCAGCGTTATACGTATCAATTGGAACGGAGGCATACATGAAGTCCATTACGACCTCGCTAATGTTTGTCGGCGAGCAAGCCGGGAAGGCCGAAGAGGCAATCAGGTTCTATACCTCACTATTTCCTGGTTCAGAGATCCTCGATATTCAGCGCTACCAAGCGGGTGAGAATGAACCAGAGGGTTCCACCAAGATGGCTCGATTTACGATAAACGGTACTGAGTTTCTGGCGCTAGATAGCCACCTTGATCACCAATTTACTTTCACGCCATCGATGTCGTTGTATGTTGAGTGTGAATCAACGAGCGAAATTGAAAAGGCTTTTCATGCCCTAGTTGAGGATGGCGCTGAACTAATGCCTTTGGATAACTACGGTTTCAGTGAACAGTTTGGGTGGTTAAAGGATAGGTATGGCGTTTCCTGGCAGCTCAATCTTTCGAACTAGGGCCGCGATGCATTAATACTTCACCAAGCGCATCGTCATTAATTGCGGCGGTGTTGTCGATTTTGGTCAGTGGCGAACGACTACTCTATGCAAAACGCATTATTCCGGTGCTGCAAGCCGGAGCAACGCTGAATTTACGCGAGGTAGTCCGTCATGAGTCAGATTGAATCACCGAGAGTTGTATCCAAAGAGGAGTGGCTTCAGGCACGCAAAGCCCACCTAAAGAACGAGAAGGCGCTCACGCGTATGCGCGACCTGGTCGCCCGTGAGCGGCGCGATCTGCCATGGGTCAAGATAGAGAAGGAATACGTTTTCGACACGCTGGAAGGGAAGAAGACGCTTGCCGAGCTATTTGGCACAAACAGTCAACTGATTATTCACCATTTCATGTTCGGCCCTGACTGGAATGCGGGCTGTCCGAGCTGCTCGCTGGAGGCGGATCATGCTGAGGGGGCCATCGTCCACCTCGCCAATCACGATGTCAGTTACGTTCGTGTATCCCGCGCGCCGCTGGAAAAGCTGCAAGCCTACCGGAAGCGCATGGGCTGGACAGCCAACTGGGCGTCCTCCCAGGGCTGCGATTTCAATTTTGACTTTCAGGTCTCTTTCGCTCGGGAGGATCTTGAGGCTGGTCGGCTCTACTACAACTACCAAGCTATCGAGGATCCAAAATACTTCAGCGAAGAACTGCCCGGCCTTAGCGTTTTCTACCGGGACGAAAGCGGGGCAGTATTCCACACTTACTCCAGCTACGCCCGTGGCAATGAGGAGGTTATTGGCGCCTTCGTTTATCTCGACATTACGCCGAAGGGCCGCAACGAGAAGGAAATCATGGACTGGGTTCGTCGCCACGATGAGTATGATGCGAGTCCGGCAAGCGTGAGTTGTCACTCATACTGATGATGCAGCCAATTCTGACGACAAGCAGATTAGTCATGACGCCAAGGTCAGCTGAGGATCTGGAAGCATGCTTGGCGATGGATCGAGATCCAGAAGTAACCCGGTACGTATCCGGGCCATGGCATGATCTGGATCAACACAGGGCTTTTGTTCTGGATAGAATGGGCCAGCGATATCCACCGGGCCTTGGCTACTGGTCTGTGCGCAAACATGATGCCAGCGACTTTTTAGGCTGGATACTTTTGATTCCCTATGAGGCCGTACGCGACGAAGTCGAAATCGGATGGCGCTTTACTCGTGCAAGTTGGGGGCAGGGATTCGCTACCGAAGCGGCAGCCGCCGTTGTGGAACACGCCTTTGACAGTGTTTACTTAACGGAGGTCGTCGCGGACATTAATCCCATGAATTTTCCCTCAATTCGAGTAGCAGAGAAAGTTGGCATGCGGTGCGCAGGCAATAGAGTCTTACATGGCACTTCGTTTCGATCGTACCGGCTTAAAAGTTGCGAACGAAGCCCGACTTAACCATTCTTTATACTGAAAATAGTGGCGCATGCCGTCGTCTGGGTCTTCGCTTCATTATGCACCAGCCGTCGTTCTGAACCACTATTCCGATCACTCACACGTTAGAGGCCAAGGGAGATCGAACACTTGATCACTGGAAGCTGTCACTGCAAATCGGTTTGTTTCACCATTGATCGGCCCCGGCTTTCGGTGAGGCGATGCTATTGCGAGACCTGCCGAAAGCTTTCTGGCTCAGACTATTCGTCCGTAGTCCGAGTTGCACGCGATAAGTTCACCATTACATCAGGAGCAAAGCAATTGGTGTCCTATGAGTCACGCCCGGGAAAGCAGCGCTTCTACTGTTCCAATTGCTTCAGTCCTATTTACGTCACTACCAATAATGAAACAGAGTTTCTCCGCGTTAGAACCGGGCTGCTGGATGGATATCCTCAAGTTGAGGTAACGGGTCATATGTGGGTCTGTGAGAAGCCTTCATGGGTAGTAATTGAGGATGATAAACCAATTTACATAGAAAACTATATTGGTTCGCCCGACCCACTCTAGCCAACGGCAGCACGATGACCGTCATTACGTGTTGCTACGTTCTTACGCCTGGTTCGAGCTCTCAAGTTGCCGACAATGCCGAGCTTCATCGTTCGTCGACGGAGCGAGGAACTAAATGGTTTGTGGTCGATTAGCGATCACATGATCACTGTTATACATAGGGAGTAAACGCATGACCTTCGATTTACCTGCTCCAGAACAGCAAGACTCTCAGTCATTGGTTGGCAGTATTGCGGATCGGCGCAGCGTAAGGGAGTACACGAATGCACCGCTACCTATAGGTGTTTTGTCTCAGTTGCTTTGGTCGGCCCAGGTTTAACAGGGCCGAATGAAAAAAGAGCCACGCCATCGGCAGGTGGGTTATATCCACTGCGCCTTAAAATTTTAGTGCAGCGGGTATCGGAACTTGAGCCCGGCCTCTATGAGTATCAGACTCATGGTCATTCGTTAAATTTAATTGGTGATCGTATTTCTGATGGGGCTGTGCAATCGCTAGGAATTGGCGATCAACCATGGTTGAAAGAAGCGGCTCTCGTCATCGCGGTTACCGCGAAACTTGGCGAAGCAGTTCAGCACTTTGAAGCTCAGCCACCCCAGGGAGAGCGCGGCGCTCGATATGTCTATATGGAAACGGGGGCTCTAGCACAAAATGTTCATCTTCAGAGTACGGCTCTCGGAGTGGGTTGTGTTTTAGTGGCAGGGTTCGATGATTCAAGGGTGAAGGAAGTATTGAGATTGCCTTCTGAGTTGGAACCTTCTGCGCTGCTGTGCATCGGGCAGCGGCATTCCCTATAGAGGAGTCGTCATTTATGTTCTCTGCTGAATTCTTGCTTACCTCATTGGTTGTCGTACTGATCCCAGGCACAGGTGTTATCTTTACCGTTTCCATTGGCTTAATGCATGGGCGTCTGGCAAGCCTCTATGCTGCTATCGGTTGCACACTTGGTATTGTGCCTCACCTGTTGGCTACTGTTCTGGGCCTGGCGGCCATCATGCATACGAGCGCGATAGCATTCCAGGTGCTCAAGTATGCGGGTGTCGCATATCTTCTTTACCTTGCCGTCGTTACTTGGCGTGATCGAAGCGCTTTCTCTGTTCATGAGATGAGGCGAAAGGGCGATGCCGTTTCGCTGATGAGTAAGGCGTTTCTGCTGAATATCCTTAACCCCAAGCTGACCATTTTCTTCTTAGCCTTCTTGCCGCAGTTCGTGGCAACTGACGTCCAATCATCACTAGGGCAATTGCTCGGACTGAGCGCCATTTTCATGGCGATGACCTTTGTTGTCTTCGTCATCTACGGGCAGCTTGCCCATGCGTTTAGAGCAGCTGTCATTGACTCACCCAAGATCCAGGGTTGGTTGCGCAAGAGCTTCGCGGCAGCGTTCGCGGGGCTAGGTGTACAGCTCGCGCTGACTGAGCGGTAAGGCCTAACCACTCATTTAAACCCACATCGCAACGCGACGCGACGCGACTTAATTCAGTGCTATGCTTCCTTTCATCAATTTTCACTATCCATCGTCTACCGAGAGCAACCTGGAGGTCCAGGTTCTTGCTGTTGCCCATGAGTGGCGACGCCCATATTACTGGCTGACCAGGCTTTAACAGGGGCGTTATGAGTGAGCATCCACGAGGAAGGAGCCATCTATGTTTGAGGTAAAAGCAACTCAACATGTGCTGGCAGTTAACGACCTCGAGAAGACTGAGAGCTACTTTCTCGACAAACTTGGCTTCTCGCTACGTTTCCGTGTGAATGGTTGGTCGTTCCTTAGCCTTGGTGGTTTCCACGTTATGCTGGGGCACTGCCCGGATGAACTTCCCGCCCGTGATACACACGAACATTCGTACTTCGCATATGTAAACTGCGTGGGCATAGATGAGCTCCACCGTGATTATCAGCAGCGGGGCGCCGAGATTTTTCAGGCAATAGCGGATAAGCCTTGGGGGCTACGTGAGTTTGGTGTAGCAACGCCTGAGGGGCATCGAATCATGTTTGGTCAAGAGCTCTCGCTGGGTGACTGATGCCTGTGGCGCTATGATGTCAGTAACGGTGTTGCAACGTCGACAAACAAGCAGGAGATGTTTATGGGGGCTTCGGAAACACTTTGCTCACAAGATGCAGTAATCGCCGTGGATGTGCAGAACGATTTCTGCCCCGGCGGGGCGCTGGGCATTGAAGGTGGCGGTGCGGTAGTGCCGGTGCTCAACGATTGGCTGGCTAGGGCCGCTCGGCAGGGCGCACTGACCATTGCTTCCCGGGACTGGCACCCGGTGGCACACTGCTCCTTTGAGTCCCAAGGTGGGCCCTGGCCAGAGCACTGCCTTCAGGACACAGAGGGAGCCGCCTTTCATCCAGATCTACAATTGCCGCCGGATACCGTGCGCGTTAGCAAGGGTACCGCGTTTGATCGTGACGCCTACTCCGCTTTTGATGGCACCGGCCTTCAGGGCTTTCTTGAGAGCCGGGGGATCAAGCGGGTTTGGATTGGAGGGCTGGCCTGCGATGTTTGCGTTAAGGCTACCGTGCTAGACGCCTGCAAATTTGGCTTTGAAACCCACTTAATCGCCGATGCCACCCGCGCAGTGAACCCGGCGCAATTGGGCGCCGTGATGGACGAGATGCGTAAAGCTGGGGCGATTATCGAAGACAGCGCATGAACGGTAGGTTGAACGGAAGCACTTTGTTCCGTCTGCACTTTCGATATTTGCCGCTGTAAAAGAAGGTATTCGCCAGCGGGCGTGACACGATGTGGGTAATAGAGGGAGGAGCTTATGAGCGACCACAGCAGAATTCGCGTGCAGTGTGTAGTGGGCGATATTGCCCAACAGTCCGATGTGGATGCAGTGGTTAATGCTGCCAATGCGCAATTGCGAACCGGTGGCGGCGTCGCCGGAGCGCTTCATCGCGCTGCCGGGCCAGGCTTAGCAGAAGAGGGGCGGCCTATGGCGCCCATCGGCCCGGGCCAAGCGGTACTCACCGGCGGCCATAACCTGCCCAATCGCTGGGTGATTCACTGCCTGGGGCCGGTGTATGGCGTCGACAAGCCGGAGGAGAAACTGCTGGCGGACTGCTACCGCAACGCGCTGAAACTTGCCGATGAAAAAGGTATTGAGCGGCTGGCCTTTCCGGCACTCTCTACTGGCGCCTTCGGCTACCCAGCGGAAGAAGCCGCTCAAGTGTGCGCGGCTACCCTTGAAGCCATGCTGCCCAGCTTGAATAAAGTACATCTGATCCGCTTTGTACTGTTCAACGAAGCGGCTCGGCAAACGCTGCAAGAAGCACTGGCTCAACGCTTGACCATTGATCCTGTAGAATCCTAGTTTCGGTATATTTTGGGGCAAGAGTTGCATAACCATCTGCAGCGATTGGTTATTTGTTAGCAAGCGCTTTCTTGCCGTTGGCGAGCCTAGTCGCTAGTGGCCACTTGGAGGTAATCGGATGCCTGTTGAACAATCTTTAGTCGAGTGTTCATGTGGCCAAGTTGCCGTTGAGCTTAAGGGAGCGCCAATCTATTGCACTGTGTGTCATTGTGATGATTGCCAATTTGCGGCTGATGAGCTTGCAAAGCTTTTTCCGCCGGAGCCCATCATGGACTCATTCTTGGGAACCCACTATGTGCTTTATCGTAATGATCGATACGCCGTAGTGCACGGTCAGGGGCTTCTACGTCCTTATACATTTCGTGAGAACTCGCCTACGAGACGCATGGTGGCAACGTGCTGCAATTCGCCTCTTTTTGTTACGTTCGAAAATTCGCAGCACTGGATCTCGTTGTATCGCCAACGGTTTGTAGACGAAGCACCGGCTCTCCAGTCGCGTATCGCCACCAAATTTCTCAAGCATCCCAGCACTCTTCCAACTGATCCGCCTGCCTATAAGTCATTTCCTTTGAAGCTGATCGTACGCCTAGTTGTCAGTAGGCTTCAGATGATTATTGGCCGCTAACGTGAGACGCACCAACAGAGATAGGGCATCTTCGTTGCGGCTGTGCCTTGGCGACAAAGCTAAGCGTGATGTTATCTACTCATATGATTCAAGATACACGCGCCCATAGCGGAAAGTCCTCACAGATTACAGGGGGCCAATATTGAGGGGATAATTTTGAGCTATCTTGGCTTTTGAGGGTTAAACACGAATATCTGAAGGAGACAAATATGGCATCCACCACACAGCTTCATGGAGCCTGTCTTTGCGGAATTGTCAGCGTTACTGTTGCCACCAAAAGCAAGCATGTCGGCGTTTGTCACTGCTCGATGTGTAGAAAATGGGGTGGTGGCCCGATGTTTGCGGTTGAGTTTGCCGGTGATGTGGACTTTAAAGGCGCAGAACATATCTCCACTTTCAGTTCCTCGGAGTGGGCTGAGCGTGGTTTCTGCCAGCAGTGTGGCACCCACCTCTTCTATCGCTTAAAGCAGGATGGGCATTATGCGTTGCCCGTGGGACTTCTTGATGGCGCGGATGATTGGAAAATAACCGAGCAAATATTTATCGATCAAAAGCCGCGCTACTATTCACTAGCAGAAAAAACCAAGCAGTTGACCGGCGAAGAAGTGTTCGCCCAGTTTGGTGAATAGGGGGCAATTCAGGAGACAGCGTAACGACGCCCGGAGGCACGTCCGCCAAACTCCGGCTCCGCTTCGCGCTGCTTTCGCGCCGGGCCGCCGTCGCGGGTGCGCCTGAGGCTTACCCAATGGGATGGACTCCTCCTCACCCTACTCCGGCGTCAGTGCGCCATACTGGTAGGTGGTTGGAAAACTATCAGCTTGAGAGTCAGGAGAAGCCCATATGAACATTAGCCGAGTTGGTGTGGATATCGCAAAGTCTGTCTTTCACGTACATGGCGTTGACCGGCATGAGAAGCCTCAATGGCGGGGTAAATATTCCCGGGCCAAGTGGTTGGAAGCTATCTCGCGCCGTGTGCCCCAAGGGGCTGTCATCGGCATGGAAGCCTGTGCGTCTGCCCACTACTGGGCACGTGAACTTCAAGCGCGTGGTTACCAGGTCAAGCTGATCGCCGCCCAATTCGTGAAGCCTTACGTTAAAACGAATAAAAATGATCGGGCAGATGCTGAAGCGATTTGTGAAGCATTAGGCCGTCCTACGATGCGCTTCGTGGCCGTAAAAACCGTTGATCAACAGGACTGCCAAGCCACCCACCGGATCCGTGAAGAGCTGATTAGCCAGCGCACGGCGAAGGCCAATCAAATCCGTGGCCTCGTCGGTGAGTATGGGTTTACTGCACCCACCGGTATCCAGCAGTTACGGCGGGCGCTGCCTCTTTGGCTGGAGGATGCCACCAATGGGCTCAGTGACCGCTTTCGCTGCCTTCTGGCCGACTTAGCGGATGACCTCCGTTATTTAGACGAGCGCGTTGCGCAATTAACGTCTGCCATTGAAACGCACGCCAACACTGACCCCGTCGCCAAACGCTTAATGACCCTGCGCGGCATTGGCCCCATCACCGCCAGTGCCTTATCGGGTGTGCTGGGTGACGGCGCTATTTACAAGCGAGGACGCGACTTTGCCGCCTCGTTAGGGCTGACCCCGCGTCAACACAGCACGGGCGGACGAGAGCGCCTGTTGGGGATTAGTAAGCGTGGCAACAGTTATCTACGAAAGCTGTTGGTACATGGCGCACGAGCGGTGCTGCGTTTTGCCGTCAGGCAAGAAGACGGGCTTAGTCAGTGGATCAAGCATCTTGCCGTGCGCAAACATCGTAACGTGGCGATTGTGGCGCTAGCCAACAAGACAGCGCGTATGGCGTGGGCCGTCACGCGTTACGAGGTGCCGTATAACCCTGAGTTGGCTGCCGCGGCGTAAGCAGGCGACGTGGTCAGAAACATTTAACCAGTGTTCCCACCACCCCGATTGCAACACCACAAGAGAGATGGCGAACTGGTCGAACCGACGCCGGGCCATACCGTGTAGCGCGTAGAGCATGAAAGCTCGTTTACCCTGCGGGTACCCGGCGTGCGAATAGCCCATTAAGGTCCGATGCCCACACGTTAGGCATCTTTTACGAGACCGGATATACGCTAGCAGTCGACCGTGCCGCTATGACCTTTTGTGCTTGCAAGCGAGGAGGAGTCCATATACGCGCTACGAAAAGCCCCAAAGACAGATGTGTGCACATACCGTAGCGCGTGGTAACGAATCTCGCGAGGCACGAGCGAATGAGGCACCCGCGGGAGGCGGCGGAACGACGCCCAGTGGCAACCAGCCAGCAATGCCCACAATAGCCTAAACCCCGGCACCGCTTCGCGCTGCTCTCGCGGGTGCGCCTTAGGCTTACCACGCGCTACGAAAACCGACAAAGCGGGTGTGCGCATAACACATCGGGCTTATTTTATAGGGCTCTCACCCCGCGCATTTTCCAGCTCTTCAATCATCATTCGTGCCGCATTCGAGAGCGTTCGATTGGTATGCACCAAGTACCCCAGCGGGCGGTAAATAGGAAGGGTGTCTACTTTTAGCTCAACCAGTTCGCTGTCGATCATTTTTTCCGGTAGCAGGCTCCAACCTAACCCCACGCTGCACATCATCTTTAGCGTTTCTAAATAGTTGGTTGCCATGCTCACTGGCAGTTCCAGGCCCGCTTGGCTAAAACGCTGCGCGATCAGGGATCCTGTAAAGGTCTTCGCCCCCGGCATTACGCAGTTGTATTCGCATAAATCGGTCAGTGACAGCACGCTTTGAGAGGTCTGATAGGTAAGAGGGTGATCGATAGCGCAGACAAAACAGAGTCGGTCACGCCATACTTCCACGACCTGTAATTGCTCATGAGGGTGGGGGGCTAGCGTTACCACGGCCATTTCCAGCGTGCCATCCAAAACGCCCTGGTAAGCCTGTTCGGAATCCAGAAAGTGTAGGTCTAGCGTAACCTCCGGGTGGCGCTGGGTGTACTGCTTTAATAGCGGCGGTAGGCGGTGCAGGCCAATATGGTGGCTGGTGGCCAGGGTCAGCTTGCCGCCTACCTGGCCCGTAAGGTTGGCCAGCGCCCGGCGGCTATCTTCCACGCTAAATAGAATGCGCCGCGCTTGGGGTAGCAGCACGCTACCGGCTTCGGTTAGCGCAATGCGCCGGCCAATGCGATCAAATAGCCGTGTGCCTACTTGAGACTCCAGCGTGGCAATACGCTTGCTTACCGCGGGCTGGGTTAGGTGCAGCTGTTCTGCCGCCCGTGAGAAACTTTGCGTATCCGCCACGGCCAAAAAGGCTTGTAGGCTTTGGGTATCCACGGACTGCTCCCTAATTAGCTATTCCAGTTTGGAATCTAAACTATGAATAACATGAATTGCTTTTATGTGCGAGTCGCGTGACACTAACCCCATAAGTAATTCAAGCAGCCCATAGAGGCGGCCATACCGAACTAGCAGGGCACTGCCCAGGAGAGTTACATGTCAGGCCAAACCCTTTACGACAAGCTTTGGAATCAACACTTGGTGAAGCAGCGCGATGACGGCACTGCGTTGATCTACATCGACCGCCAGTTGCTTCATGAAGTGACCTCGCCCCAGGCGTTTGAAGGGCTGCGTTTAGCCAACCGCAAACCGTGGCGTTTGGATGCCAATTTGGCCACGCCTGACCATAACGTGCCAACGACGCTTAAAGAGCGTGCCGAGGGCAACAGCGGTATTAAAGACCCAGTGTCGTTGATTCAGGTTCAAACCCTGGATGACAACTGTCTGGAATACGGTATCGAAGAGTTCAAGATTAACGACCCTCGTCAGGGCATCGTGCACGTAGTCGGCCCTGAGCAGGGCGCAACGCTGCCGGGTATGACCGTGGTCTGCGGCGACTCCCACACCGCGACCCACGGCGCTTTTGGTGCTTTGGCCCACGGTATCGGCACCTCTGAGGTCGAGCACGTGATGGCGACCCAGTGCTTGCTGGCGCAAAAAATGAAAAATATGCAGGTGCGCGTCGAAGGCGAGCTTGGCCTGGGTGTGACGGCGAAAGACGTGGTGTTGGCCATTATCGGCAAGATTGGTACCGCAGGCGGCACTGGCTACGCCATTGAGTTTGCTGGAAGTGCCATTGCCTCGCTCTCTATGGAAGGGCGCATGACCGTGTGCAATATGGCCATTGAAGCGGGCGCACGGGTCGGTTTGATCGCCGTTGACGAGACAACCATTGATTACTTAGCCAAGCGTCCTTTCGCGCCCACGGCAGAGCAGTGGGAAGCCGCCGTGGCGGATTGGCGCAATCTGGTCTCTGATGACGATGCGCAGTTCGATAAAGTGGTTACTTTGCAGGCTGAAGAGATCGAGCCGCAAGTGAGCTGGGGCACCAGCCCGGAAATGGTCACCGGTATTTCCGGTCAAGTGCCTGATCCGCAGGCCGCGCTGGATGAAACCGTGCAGCGTAGCCACACCCGCGCACTGGAGTATATGGGCCTTCAGCCCAACCAGAAAATTACCGACATTAAGCTGGATAAGATTTTTATCGGCTCCTGCACTAACTCACGTATTGAAGACCTGCGCGAAGCCGCCAAAGTAGCCAAGGGCAAAAAAGTTGCTGACTCCATCAAGCTCGCCATGGTGGTGCCGGGCTCCGGCTTGGTGAAGCGCCAAGCGGAAGCGGAAGGCTTGGATAAGATCTTTATTGAAGCAGGTTTTGAGTGGCGCGAGCCGGGCTGCTCCATGTGTTTGGCCATGAACGCGGATAAATTGGGCGCTGGCGAACACTGTGCCTCTACTTCTAACCGCAATTTTGAAGGCCGCCAGGGCTACGGCGGGCGCACGCACTTGGTTAGCCCCGCCATGGCAGCGGCAGCAGCGATTGCCGGTCACTTTGTTGATGTTCGCAGCTTGCCTGCCAACGACGCCACTCACGCTCAGGAGGCCTAAGCCATGAAGAAATTTGAACGTTTTGAAGGCGTGGTTGCGCCCCTTGACCGCGCCAACGTCGATACCGATTTGATTATCCCGAAGCAGTTTTTGAAATCAATCAAGCGCACCGGTTTTGGCGTTAATCTGTTTGATGAACTGCGTTACCTGGATGAAGGCCAACCGGGGCAGGATTGCTCGCAGCGCCCCCTCAATCCTGATTTTGTCTTGAACCAGCCGCGCTTCAAAGGCGCTGAAGTGCTGCTGGCGCGGCGCAACTTTGGCTGCGGTAGCTCCCGCGAGCACGCACCTTGGGCGCTGGAAGATTTTGGCTTTAAGGTGGTGATTGCACCTAGCTTTGCCGATATCTTCTACAACAACTCGTTCAAGAACGGTATTTTGCTGATCACCTTCCCAGAAGACGTGGTCGACCGCCTGTTTGCCGAGGTGGAAGCCAACGAAGGTTATCAGTTGGATGTGGACTTGGAGAGCCAGCGGGTCATTACCCCGAGCGGCGAGATTTTAGAGTTTGAAGTGGATGAGTTCCGCAAGCACTGCTTGCTGGAGGGGTTGGACGATATCGGCCTGACGCTAAAAGATGAAGACGCCATTCGTGCCTTTGAGCAGAAGCATAAAGCGGCTCGTCCCTGGCTGTTCCGTCAGTCTGCCTAAGCCAGTCTCCAATAATTAAATGCTAAGGAAATTGCATGACTCATAAGGTTTTATTGCTGCCGGGTGATGGTATTGGCCCCGAGATTGCCGCCCAGGCGGCACGTTTGTTGAAGGCGTGCCAGGAAGCGGGTTTGGATATTGAAGTAGAAGAAGCGCTGGTAGGCGGTTCCGCCTACGATGTTCACGGCGAGCCGCTGCCTGCGGAAACCCTCGAAAAAGCCAAAGCCGCCAGCGCTATTTTGCTCGGTGCGGTGGGTGGCCCCAAGTGGGACAAAATCGAAGACCTCTCCAAGCGCCCTGAAAAAGGGCTACTGGGCCTGCGTAAGAATCTAGGCCTGTTCGGCAATCTGCGTCCGGCAATGCTCTACCCGCAGTTGGCCAGCGCCTCCAGTCTTAAGCCTGAGCTGGTAGCAGGTTTGGATATTATGATTGTCCGCGAGCTCACTGGCGGTATCTACTTCGGTCAGCCACGGGGTATTGAAGAGCGCAACGGCGAGCGGGTGGGTTTTAATACCTATATCTACTCCGAGAGCGAAATTGAGCGCATTGGCCGCGTTGCCTTTGAAATGGCCCAGAAGCGTGGCAAAAAGCTCTGCTCGGTAGATAAAGCCAACGTACTGGAAGTGACTATTTTGTGGCGGGAAGTGATGGAGCGTTTGGCGCCAGAGTATCCGGACGTTGAGCTTTCCCATATGTACGTGGATAACGCCGCCATGCAACTGGTGCGCGCGCCCAAGCAGTTTGACGTGGTAGTCACTGGCAATATGTTTGGCGATATTCTGTCCGATGCTGCCGCGATGCTCACCGGCTCTATCGGTATGCTGCCCTCTGCTTCACTTAACGAGAGCGGGCAGGGCATGTACGAGCCATGCCACGGCAGCGCGCCGGATATTGCCGGTCAGAACGTAGCTAACCCCCTGGCGATGATGCTGTCGGTGGCCATGATGCTACGCTACTCGCTGAACGAGAATGCCATGGCAGAGCGTATTGAAGCCGCCGTCGGTAGCGTGCTGGATGACGGTCTGCGCACCGCGGATATTGCGTCAGAAGGAATGCAAACCATCGGCACCGACGCTATGGGCGATGCGGTATTAGCGGCGTTTGCTAAGCATTGAGTGAAGCCGTCGGGCTACTCCGGCGATAGGTCTACGAGGGGGCGCTGTGAACCCCTCCCTGGGCGCTACATTTGCCATCCATGGCAAATGACCCCTCTACGACCTATCCCCGGCGCCCTTGTGTGTTCAACCATTATCATTAACCGCTCAGTGCAGCTTCAAAATCACCGTAAAGAAATGTGTATAATACAGACACTCATTCTTTGCAGGAGGACTTCATATGTTGAAAGTCGGTTTCGTGGGATGGCGCGGCATGGTGGGCTCAGTGCTGATGCAGCGCATGCAGGAAGATGGTGATTTCAAGGGCATTGAGCCAGTGTTCTTCACCACCTCCCAGGTTGGCCAGCCCGGCCCCGATATCGGTGTAGACGTGCCTCCGCTGAAAGATGCCTTTGATATCGAAGCGCTCAAAGCGTTGGATGTGGTCGTCACCTGTCAGGGCGGCGATTACACCAAGCCGGTCTATAAGGATCTTCGCAGCGCAGGCTGGAAAGGCTACTGGATCGACGCCGCCAGTACCCTGCGTATGGAAGATGAAGCGACCATCGTGCTGGATCCCGTCAATCGCAAGGTGATTGACGACCAGCTAGCTAAAGGCGCCAAAACCTTTGTGGGCGGCAACTGTACCGTGAGTCTGATGCTGATGGGCTTGGGCGGTCTGTTCGAAGCCGATATGGTCGAGTGGATGACCTCCATGACCTATCAGGCGGCTTCAGGCTCTGGCGCTAAGCATATGCGCGAGCTGCTCAACCAAATGGGCCAACTGCGCGATAGCGTAGGCGAAGAGCTCAAGGATACCTCCAGCGCGATTCTGGATATCGATCGTAAAGTAACCGCGGCCATGCGCAGTGGTGACTTCCCGACCGATAACTTTGCCGCACCGCTGGCGGGTAGTCTGCTACCGTGGATCGATACCAAGTTAGAGAATGGCCAGAGCCGCGAAGAGTGGAAGGGCAGCGTTGAGACCAACAAGATTCTTGGCCTCGACAATAACCCGATACCCATTGATGGCCTATGTGTGCGTATCGGCGCAATGCGCTCGCACAGCCAGGCGTTTACGATCAAGCTGAAGCATGATGTGCCACTGGATGAGATCGAAGACCGTATCGCCAAGCATAACGAGTGGGTCAAGCTGATTCCGAACGATAAAGACGCCACCATCGCTGGCCTAACGCCTGCCGCTGCCACTGGTACGCTGCAAGTGCCGGTTGGTCGTCTGCGTAAGCTGCAAATGGGTGGCGAGTATCTCTCGGCCTTTAGCGTGGGTGACCAGTTACTGTGGGGCGCCGCAGAGCCACTGAAGCGGATGCTGAAGATTCTGCGCGAACAGTAATTTGTTGCTTGTAGTACGTCTTGTAGTCCGCCAGTCGAAAACGGGGAGCTGTTCGCAGCTTCCCGTTTTTTATGAAGCCAGTCTTCACGGTAGTGGGAATAATGCCACTATTTCGTTAAGTTATGATAAAAGCGACGTAATACAATAACCTGCCATCAGTCGTTAAAAGTAAGTAGGTAAGTAGGCGATCAGGGAACATGCATGAAAAAAACAGTGACATGGATGACATGGCTCTCGTTGAGCGCAGTGAGTCCTGTTGCGCTGGCCATTAGCTTGGGGCAGGCGAGTGTCAGCTCGTATTTGAATGCGCCGTTAGATGCCTCAATCCCGCTGCTTGAAAGCAGTGATCACGCCCTCGATGATATTCGTGTCAGCATTGCCGAGCCATCAGCATTTGCCGCCGCTGGGCTTGAGTGGACGCCATTAGCAGCCAGCGTTCGCGTTCAGGTTGAGGAACACCAGGGGCGCCGCCAGGTGCGCTTGAGTTCAGGTCAGTCCATGGAAGAGCCTTGGTTGGAGCTGTTATTCACCCTGGAATATCCTGGTGGTCAACAGACACGGGATGTGACCCTGCTGTTTGATCCCCAGGGGTACTCTCAACAGGAATCTTCTCAACACTATTCGCAGCAGGGTGCTTCAAACCAGAGTCAGTCGCAAACCGCTGCGCCGAGCGTTGTGCCGGTAGCGCTGAAGGCATCTACTGCACAATCAACGACGACTGAAACGTCTGGTACCAACAACCGTGCTCCCCGTAATGCAAATAGCGTTTACGTGGGCAGAGGCGATACCCTATGGAGCGTTGCCGAACGTATTAAGCCCGGCGAAGCCAGCGTTCAGCAGATGATGGTTGCGCTGCGGGAGGCCAACCCTGACGTTTTTCCTTCAGGCAATATAAATGACATGCGTGCAGGTCAAATGCTGCGCATACCGGCTGCTGAGCGTGTTCTGGCGCGCTCCCATGGTGATGCGGATGCTGCGATCAAGGCGATGAATGAAGCCTGGCGGTCACGCCGCGATGGCCCGTTGCAGGCGGTGTCGCTACCAGAGGTTGAACCTGCGCCTGTGGCTGATACTGCAATAGCCGCCGCTCAAACGCTGCACGCTAACGCACTCGCCCACTCTAATAGGGCGCTTGCCGCTGGCGATTCGGAAGCGGTTACCGACGAGTCTGGAGCGCTCTCCCGTAGGGAACTGACCGAGCAACTGCTTCTCAGCCAATCGACACTTCAGCAGGTGCTCGAAGAGCGTGAATTGATGCACGCAGAGCTTAACGAGCTGCGTGGTGAAGTTGCCTCACTAACACAGTCGTTAAGTAGCGCACTCGCTTCCCAAGAACAGCCTGCTCAAGAGCAATCCTCTGAGCCACTTGCTGCCAGCATGGACGACACGGATAGCCCAGATGTGGCTGCTTTAATCGAGCGCTACCAGTGGCCGTTGGCACTGGGTACCATCGTACTGTTAGTTGGGCTGTTGGTATGGCTACGTAAGCGCCGTGAGGAGACCTGGGAAGATATCCCACTTGCAGAGCCAGTAGTGAAACCAACGGTTTCGCCCCACACAGCGCCCAAGGCGCCGCCTATGTCAGAGGCTGCTTCTGTCACAACGCCATCCCATAAAGGTGACGTTGATGAGTCGCTCAATGACAGCGGCCTGTCGGCAGCGTCTCAAAGCGAATCCGAGCCTGAGCCAGAAAGACCCAAACCAGAACAGCCAGGGCCCGAGAAACCAGAGTCCAGCGCTGAGGCTGGTGCTCCAGCTACTAACGCCGTGCCAACAGTAGATACCGATCAATGGCTGGCCGGCAATCAAGGGCCGGAGCCTCCTCAAGAAGAGACGCTTCGCTATGAAAAAAGTCAGGCATCGGGACTGGCTGAGCAGGTGCGCCAGCGACGGATGGGGCTTACAGTCGTTCCCGTGGCGCGCGCTGAAAGCGTTACACTGGCACCGCCGCCAAATTCCGTTCGCCAACAGCTGGCTTCTCTTGAGACCGGTTTGCCTGCGTCTGATCCGCTGACTGATGCCGGCGGGCAAAAAACCGATAAGCCAACTGAATTAACTAAAGATCCAGGTCATCGCTTTATCGATTACCATCGCCGATTTTAAACAGCGCTTCAAGCAGTGAGGAGGGCCAGCGCCCTGAGACTCCCATGCAGCCCACGGTAGAGTTCTCCAGTGAGCCGCAAGGAGCGTCGGTGTCCCCGGCTAAACAGCCTCGACGGCCGATTGAAGAGGAGTGGGATATTGAAGAGGTAGCATTCAAGCCCCTGGGCCTGGATAATAGCGATCCTTCAAAATCTTCAAAATGATGTGGCTTGATGACGCTGTTCTATCACTTCGATGAGAAAATTCCGCTTACCGGCCGCCTGGCAATGGGGGTCGAATACGATGGTACCCGCTACTGCGGTTTTCAGCGCTTAAACCACGCCGCATCGGTTCAGGCATCGTTAGAAGATGCGTTGTCCAAGGTGGCCAATGAGCCCATCCAGGTGAGTGCCAGTGGGCGCACCGATTCGGGTGTGCATGCGACGCGCCAGATCGTGCATTTTGACCCGCCAGTGGGGCGCTCCGAAAAAGCCTGGATCTTCGGCGCTAATACCCAGTTGCCCCGGGATATCGCCGTGCGCTGGGTGAAGCCAGTAGGCGATGACTTTCATTCACGCCTGAGTGCCCTGGGGCGCCGCTACCGCTACGTGCTGCTGAATCAGATAAGCCGCCCGGTACTGGAGCGGGCCAATGTGACCTGGTGCCGTGACCCCTTAGACGCTGATGCCATGCACCGAGCTGCTCAGGCGCTGGTAGGAGAGCACGATTTTTCCAGCTTCCGTGCCGCTGGCTGCCAGTCCAAAACCCCTTGGCGGCATATGCACTTTGTGGACGTGAAGCGCTATGGCCAGCTGGTGATGATCGACATTCAAGGCAACGCTTTCTTACACCACATGATTCGTAATATTGCCGGAGCGCTAGTAAGCGTCGGACGCGGTGCCCAGGATGAAGCTTATATTGGTGAACTCTTAGCGCTTAAAAACCGTCGCAAAGGCGACGTTACCGCACCCGCCTGCGGGCTGCATTTTGTTGATTCGGTTTACGATGAGCGCTTTGATCTGCCCAAAGAGCCGCTGGGGCCGCATCTGCTCTCGTTTACCGGAGAATGGACGGGAGAGCGTGAGCTGCCTGATACGCCAAGGGTAGCTTATCGACGCAACCGATCACTGCGTCATCCGACTGCTCCCCCTGAACAGGAGACGTCATCATGAGCACTGCTCAGCTAACCCGTACCCGAATCAAGTTCTGCGGCTTTACCCGTGAGCAGGATATTGACCGCGCCGTGGCACTGGGCGTGGACGCCTTGGGTTTCGTTATGTGGCCCAAAAGTGCGCGCAGTGTGAGTGTTGAACAACTAGCGGCGCTCTCTGCCCGCGTGCCCGCATTCGTTACCCGCGTGGGGCTGTTTGTCGATCAGCCTGCTGAGCTCATTGAGCAGTGCTTGCCCTATCTTGATATGCTTCAATTTCACGGCAATGAAACACCTGGGGCGTGTCAGCAGTACTCGCTGCCGTGGATGAAAGCGCTGCGTATGCGCGATGAGATAGACCTTGCCCATGAGGCGGCACGCTATCATCATGCCCAGGCGCTGTTGTTGGACGCTTACCGACCAGGAACGCCGGGGGGCACTGGGGAGACCTTCGATTGGTCGAGAATCCCCGCAAATCTTGTAAAACCTGTTATCCTCGCCGGTGGGTTGAGTGCTGATAACATCGCTGACGCTGTGCGTCAGGTAGCACCTTATGCCGTGGATGTATCCGGCGGTATTGAAGCCTCCCACGGCTGTAAAGATGCTGACAAAATGGCTTCTTTCGTCAGCCAGGTGGCGTTGGCCGACACCCGTTAGCGTTCGCCGCACAAGTTTATGTGTGCCCGGTTTGTGTGTAATTTATACGTATTGCTTATGGGTATTTTATCGAGCTACGTATTACGTCGATTCATTTTTTGTTTGCCTGTTCTGGCGATCTTGTGAGGTATCCCTGTGACTGTTTCTGCGACGCCTGCACCCAAAACCAAGTTCAGCGATCTGACCCGAATGCCGGATGCCCGCGGTCATTTTGGCCCTTATGGCGGACGCTTTGTGTCAGAAACCCTGAGCTTTGCGTTGGAAGAGTTAGAGAAAACCTACTCGAGCCTGCGCGATGACCCTGATTTCCAGGCCGAGTTTGACTACGATCTTGCCCACTATGTGGGGCGCCCGTCGCCGCTCTACCACGCCAAGCGCTGGTCAGCGAGTCTAGGCGGCGCGCAAATTTGGTTGAAACGGGAAGACCTGAACCATACCGGCGCCCACAAAGTGAACAACACGATTGGTCAGGCACTGCTGGCCAAAAAAACCGGCAAGCCGCGGATTATTGCTGAAACCGGGGCAGGCCAGCATGGTGTCGCTTCGGCGACCGTCGCCGCTCGTCTTGGGCTTGAGTGCGATGTGTATATGGGGGCTGAAGACGTCCAGCGGCAAAAGCTGAATGTTTATCGCATGCGCCTGTTGGGGGCGCGGGTCATTCCGGTGGAGTCCGGAACCCGCACGCTCAAGGATGCCATGAACGAAGCGCTGCGTGACTGGGTCACCAACGTTGATAACACTTTCTATATCATCGGTACCGTAGCGGGCCCGCACCCTTATCCGCTGCTAGTACGCGATTTCAACGCCGTGGTGGGGCGTGAAGCGCGCCGCCAGTCGCTGGAGCAGATCGGCCGCCTGCCCGATGCGCTGATTGCCTGCGTAGGCGGTGGCTCCAACGCCCTGGGCCTTTTCTACCCGTTTGTGGAAGACGATGGCGTTGCTATGTACGGCGTCGAGGCGGGGGGCGATGGCGTTGAAACCGGCCGCCACGCAGCGCCGTTGGCATCCAATGCGCCGCGCGGTGTGTTGCACGGCAACCGGACTTACTTGATGTCTGATGAAGCCGGACAGGTGTCTGATACCCACTCCATTTCAGCCGGCCTGGATTATCCGGGCGTCGGCCCCGAGCATGCGCTTTGGAAAGATGTAGGCCGGGTCTCCTATGTGGCGGCTAACGATACGGAAGTCCTCGAAGCGTTTCGCGAGTTGACCCGTATGGAAGGTATTATGCCCGCCCTTGAGTCAGCCCATGCGCTGGCCCATGCCAAGGTATTGGCGCCGACCATGCGACCTGACCAGCATATCGTGGTTAACCTTTCCGGGCGTGGCGACAAAGACATCATGACCGTTGCTAAGATTGATGGCATCGAATTTTAAGGCCAGCGTTTTTAAGGGCAAGCATGAACCGTATTGATCAGCGTTTCAGTGAACTTAAGCAGCAGGGTCGCAAGGCCCTGATCCCTTACATCACCGCAGGGGATCCAGCGCCGCAGTACACCGTGGGCTTTATGCATGCCCTGGTGGAAGCGGGGGCCGATGTGATTGAACTAGGCGTGCCTTTTTCCGACCCCATGGCCGATGGCCCGGTGATTCAAAAGGCCTGTGAGCGTGCTTTAAAGCAGGGCACACGGCTAGTTGACCTTATTCAGATGGTCAAAGAGTTCCGCCAAACCGATACTACGACGCCGGTTGTGCTCATGGGGTATTTGAATCCCATTGAGCGGATTGGCTACGAAAATTTTGCCGATCAAGCCGCCAGCGTGGGCGTTGACGGTGTGTTGATTGTGGATATGCCGCCTGAAGAGGCCGAAGAGATCGGGCCACTGCTGAAATCGCGCAATTTAGCCGCGATTTTTCTCGTTGCGCCTACCACTTCACATCAGCGTGCCGCTACAATATGCGCCCATGGTGAAGGCTACCTCTACTATGTTTCGCTGAAAGGCGTGACCGGTGCCGCCACTCTGAACGCAGACGATGTGGCCGAGCACCTGGCGCCGCTGCGGGGAATGACCGATTTGCCGCTATGTGTGGGTTTCGGCATTCGTGATGGCGTGACGGCCGCTGAAGTGGCTAAAGTCGCCGATGGCGTGATTGTAGGTAGCGCTTTGGTTAACCGCATCGCCGAAAGTATTGATGCGCCGGAAACCATAGCGGGCCAGTTGAAAAGTGTATTAGCAGAGATGCGTACGGCGATGGATGCCTAAGGCAACATGCTTTATCGCCTATACTGAATAGATTCACGACACTCATCAAGCCTGGTTTTGCCGGGCGTTGACGTATAACGGAAGCCTTTTTGATATGAGCTGGTTAGACAAGATCGTGCCCTCCATGGGTCGTATCCAGCGTAAAGACCGTCGCGCTAGCGTGCCCGACGGCCTCTGGCGTAAATGTCCCAAGTGCGAAGCGGTTCTCTACCTCCCTGAGCTAGAGAAACATAACAGCGTATGCCCCAAGTGCGATCATCACCTGCGCTTGACGGCACGCAAACGCTTGGACTGGTTCTTGGATAAAGCAGGACGCGAAGAGATTGCGGCCGAAATCGAACCCAATGATCGGTTGAAGTTCCGCGACTCCAAAAAATACAAAGACCGTCTGACCGCGGCGCAGAAAGACACCGGCGAGAAAGATGCGCTGGTCGCCATGCGCGGTGAGTTGGACGGTTTGCCGGTAGTCGCCGTTGCCTTTGAGTTCACCTTTATGGGGGGCTCAATGGGGGCCGTGGTCGGCGAGAAATTTGTCCGTGCTGCGACCCTGGCGCTGGAAGAGAATATCCCGCTGGTGTGCTTTGCTGCCTCTGGGGGCGCGCGCATGCAGGAAGCACTCTTCTCGTTGATGCAGATGGCTAAGACCTCCGCTGCACTTGAAAAACTCAAGCAAGCAGGTGTGCCCTATATTTCAGTGTTGACGGATCCTGTATTTGGCGGTGTGTCAGCCTCGTTGGCCATGCTGGGTGATTTGAATATCGCAGAACCCAATGCGCTGATTGGTTTTGCAGGTCCCAGGGTTATCGAGCAAACGGTGCGTGAAACCTTGCCAGAAGGTTTCCAGCGCAGCGAGTTTCTGCTTGAGCACGGTACCGTTGACATGATTGTTCATCGTCATGAGATGCGCGCCCGCGTGGGCAGCGTGCTGCGTAAGTTAACGCATCACGAAGCAGCGCCAGATAGCTCGATACAGCCTGATGATGCCGACGTTGTTGAACCGATTGTCGAAGAAGCTACCTTAGCGGAGAACGCTAGCGTCACTTCTGATAAGGTCGCTGTGACCAAGCAGGACACCCCTGCCGCTAAGAGTGATGACCATTCACGCAATGCCTGACGCTCAAGAACACTCTCTACAGCCGCATTCTTTACAGCCATATTCTTTAAAACAGTGGCTCCAGCATTTGGAAACGCTGCACCCGGTAGGGATTGATCTGGGTCTGGAACGTGTCTCTGAGGTGGCAAAACGTATGGGGCTGCTTGCAAGCCCCATTGCCCCCTGTGTCATTACGGTGGCAGGTACCAATGGCAAGGGTTCAACCCTTGCCATGATTGATAGCGTTGCCCGCGCCCATGATTGGCGTGTGGGTGCCTACACTTCCCCCCATTTATTACGCTACAACGAGCGCGTTAAAATTGCTGGCCAGGAAGCCGACGATCAACTGCTGGTGCAAGGCTTTGAACAGGTCGAGCGTGCGCGGTTGCAGGGTAGCGAAATCAGCCTGACCTATTTTGAAGCGGGTACGCTTTGCGGCCTGTGGTGCCTGGCGAGTGCGGAGCTTGACCTAGCGGTACTTGAAGTAGGGCTCGGGGGGCGCCTTGATGCGGTCAATATCGTTGATGCGGATGTGGCGATCGTCACCACTATCGCCCAGGATCACGCTAACTTTTTAGGCACTGATTTAGCCCAGATTGGGCGTGAAAAAGCCGGCATTTTTCGGGCCAATCGTCCCGCCGTGTTAGGTAGTCAAACGTTGCCCGCTAGTGTTGCTGAGTGTGCCCAGGTGCTTGCCGCGCCTACTTTTAGTCTGGGCCAGCAATTTACCCATCAGGCGACGGCTGCTGAGCCTACCCAGTGGCGCTGGCAGGGCCAGGATGCGGATGGCCAAAGCATTGTTCTTGACGAGCTCCCGAACCCTGGGCTGCCCATCGATAACGCTGCCACCGCTTTACAGTCTCTTGTGCTAGCCGGGCTTGGGTTAGAGAAATCGCGAGTGCAAGCAGCGCTGGGTTCGGTGCAGTTGGCCGGGCGGTTACAGTGGATTGGGCCTTGGTGTCTGGATGTGGGGCATAATCCCCACGCGGCTGAGTATGTCGCGCGCCATTTGCCTCCACCGCCAGCAGGAGGACGTCAGTGGGGGCTTATCGGTATGTTGAATGATAAGGATATCGACGGTGTCATACAGTCGTTAGCGTCTCGCATTAGTGATTGGGTGTGCGTGTCGCTGAGCGGAGAGCGAGGTTGCCAGGCAAGCGAGTTGTCGCAACGTATTATCGCTCAGGGAGGGCGGGTGCATTTTAGTGCCGATTCGCCGCAAGCAGGCGTCGATTGGCTGGCAAAGGTGTTAACGCCCAATGATCGTGTCTTGGCTACCGGGTCGTTCTTTACAGTAGCGGCGCTGCTGGCTCAGCCACTGCCAACAGGCGCTGCGTCGCTTGATGGAGACGGAAATGAAATACGGTAAAACGGAACGCATTAGCGGTATTGTGATTCTGCTCGCGCTACTGGCGATCTTTGTGCCGTGGCTAATGAGTGACCCCGCGCCTAGAGAAGAGCGTCCCCAGCCGAGCTTTGTGATCGAGCAGCCGGTTGAAGTGGAGCGCCGTGATGTTCCTGCACCGGAAAGACCTTCAACCATTGGTGAACCATCGCTATCGTCGACGCCCCGCGAAGTGGGGAGAGATGGCGATATGCCTATTGACGCTGACCCGCGGCTGCCGGAAACCGATCAAATTACGGCTTCTAATCAAGCGGAATCCAGCGAGTCCGATGAGGCATCGGCAACGCCTAATAGCGATCCTATTGCTGACCTGATTGCCACCAATAGCGACAGCGCCCAAACCAGTGCTGAAAGTGCGTCACAAAGCAGCTCTTCCCAAAACTCATCACAAGGCACCTCTTCTAGCGCATCCAGCCCTTCCGTCAGTGCTCAGGGAGAGTGGGCGGTGCAAGTCGGCAGCTTTGGTGAGTCCGCTAATGCGCAGCGCCTAAGTGAACAGCTGTCCGGTGAAGGTTTCACGGTTTATCAGCGCGAGCGCGATAATAATATGACCACCGTCTTTGTGGGCCCGTATGCCACTTCCGAGGATGGGGAGTCCGCCATGGCCTCGATTAAAGAGCGAGCCAATGTGCAGGGCCTGCTTGTGCGGGTAAGAGACTAAACCATGGCGTTAACATGGATTGATGCGGTGTTCCTGGCTGTGCTGGCGCTGTCGATGCTGGCCGGGTTTGTCAGGGGGTTTGTGCGCGAAGCCTTGGGGTTGGCCGCCTGGGTAGTGGCCTTAATGGTTGCACGAGTGCTCGCCGAGCCAGTGGCCGAACTGATGAGCGGGTTTATCGACAGCTTCGACGCCCGCCTGGTTCTCGCTTTTATACTGGTCATCTTTGCCGTGATTTTGCTTTGCGGCATCGTGATCCGCTTGGTGCATGCGGCGATTGAGTGGGTGGGCATGGGGCTATTGAACCGCGTGGCCGGGGCCGCTTTTGGCCTTGCCCGTGGGGCGGTTATTTTGTTAATCGCCACCGTGCTGATTACCCTCACACCGCTGGCAGACTTACAGGCGTGGCAACAGGCCGAGCTGCGGCCCACCTTTATTCAACTGCGCGATTGGGCGGTGAGTCAGTTAGATCAGTGGGATCGCGAGCTGCCTGAGACGCCATCGTCGCTGCGCGATATTTCTCTGCCAGAACTGCGCATGCCCGGTTCGGCGGAGCGAGAAGTTATCCCGACAGGTGATTGACCTGTTAGTGAAGTTGATTCTATGAACGTTCGGGCTTGCTTAGAGATAGGCAAGCCATGGCATTAAGCGAGGTAACGTGAATGTGCGGTATAGTGGGCCTTCTGGGCAAGCAGGCGGTAAATCAGGGAATCTACGATGCCCTGACCGTACTTCAGCATCGTGGCCAGGACGCTGCCGGCATGATGACGTGGAGCGAGGGACGCTTCCTACTGCGCAAGAGTAACGGCTTGGTTCGTGATGTATTTCATACCCGCCATATGGCCCGCCTAAAAGGCAACCTAGGCATTGGTCACGTGCGTTACCCGACGGCAGGCTCTTCCAGTGAAGCTGAGTCACAGCCGTTCTATGTTAACTCTCCTTACGGTATTGCCCTGGCGCATAACGGCAACCTGACCAACTCTGAGCAGTTGAAGCAGGAGTTGTTCTCTACTGATTTACGCCATATCAATACCAGTTCCGACTCTGAAGTGCTGCTCAATGTCTTTGCTCACGAACTGGGCAAGCAGGGGTTGCACCTGGAAGCGGAAGATATCTTTGATGCCGTACGTCGCGTTCACCGCCGTTGCAAGGGTGGCTATGCGGCCGTGGCGATTATTAATGGCTTCGGTATGGTGGCGTTCCGCGATCCCTTCGGTATTCGCCCCGTGGTGTTTGGTACCCGCGAAGAGGAGAACGGACAGGCGGTAATGATCGCCTCCGAATCCGTTGCCTTGGATGTGGGCGGTTTCGAGCTTGAGCGTGATCTATCGCCGGGCGAAGCCATTTTTGTCGATATTGAGGGCAATATTCATACTCAGGTATGTGCTGACCGCCCTGAGCTGCGTTCATGCATTTTTGAGCACGTTTACCTGGCGCGCCTGATTCCTTGCTTGACGGTGCCTATGTTTACGGCACCCGGATGCAGATGGGCCGCAAACTAGGCGACCGCATTCTTAACGAGTGGCCGGATCACGATATCGACGTGGTTATCCCGATCCCTGATACGTCACGCACCTCCGCCCTTGAAATGGCGCAGCACTTGGGGGTGACCTACCGCGAAGGGTTCATGAAGAACCGCTATATTGGCCGCACCTTTATTATGCCGGGGCAAACCCAGCGTAAAAAGTCGGTACGCCAAAAGCTCAATGCCATCGACGTTGAGTTTAAAGGCAAGAACGTCCTACTAGTGGACGACTCGATTGTGCGCGGCACCACCTGTAAGCAGATTATTCAAATGGCCCGCGATGCCGGTGCACGCAAGGTCTATTTTGCCTCGGCGGCGCCCCCGGTTCGCTTCCCGAATGTGTATGGCATTGATATGCCTGCGGCGTCTGAACTGATTGCTCATGGCCGTAGCGAAGAGGAAGTGGGGGATCTAATCGGCGCCGACCGTATCTTCTATCAAAACCTGGATGATCTAAAAGCGGCCTGCCGCGAAGTCAATCCTGAGATGGAAGAGTTTGATTGTTCGGTATTTGACGGCAACTACGTGACCGGCGATATCGACGACGCCTACCTGGCCGCCTTGGAAGCTAGCCGCAATGACTCTGCCAAGGATCAAAGCGCCGGTGACCACGCCCTGGTCGATATGCACAATCAGGACGACGACCTGGACGATTAGGAGAGCAGCCATATGCATGATGACAATCACCAGGAAGACAGTCACCAGGATGAGTGGTCACTTGAGACGCTGGCGATCCGTGCGGGACATCAGCGAACCTTCGAGCAGGAGCATTCGGAGCCCATATTTCCGACTTCAAGCTTTGTTTACGCAAGCGCTGCCGAAGCGGCGCGTAAATTTGGTGGGCAGGAGCCGGGCAACGTTTACTCGCGCTTTACCAATCCGACTGTACATACCTTTGAGCGCCGCTTAGCGGCCCTTGAGGGTGGCGAGCGCTGTGTCGCCACCAGTTCGGGTATGTCCGCGATTCTTTCCACCGCGCTGGCACTACTTTCAGCGGGGGACGAGATAGTGGCTTCCCGGTCGCTGTTTGGGTCTACGGTTAGCCTGTTCGATAAGTACTTAGGCAAGCTGGGTATTACCACGCGTTATGTGGAGCTTTCCAGCGTTTCAGCCTGGGAGGCGGCGATCGGCCCTAAAACACGGCTACTGTTTGCCGAAACGCCCTCAAACCCGCTGTCAGAAATTGCTGATATTCCGGCCCTGGCAGCGCTGGCAAAGCGTCACAACGCGCTACTGGCGATAGATAACTGCTTTCTTACCCCGGCACTTCAACAGCCCCTGGCGTTGGGCGCTGATTTGGTCATTCACTCGGCGACCAAGTACCTGGACGGCCAAGGCCGCGCAGTGGGTGGCGCTGTGGTCGGTAGTCATGCGCTGCTTGAAGAGGTGTTCGGCGTGGTGCGCACCTGCGGGCCTTGCCTGAGTCCTTTCAACGCGTGGATTTTTACCAAGGGCCTGGAAACCCTCTCGCTGCGTATGAATGCTCACTGTGAGAACGCCTTGACCCTAGCGCGCTGGCTGTATGCTCACCCGGCGGTGACGCAGGTGTTTTATAGTGGACTGGAAGATCACCCTCAGCACGCCCTGGCCAAACGGCAGCAAAAGGGATTTGGCGCCGTATTGGGCTTTGAAGTGAAGGGGGGGCAGGAGGGTGCATGGCAGGTGATTGACGCAACCCGTATGCTCTCTATCACGGGTAACCTGGGTGATGTTAAAACCACCATTACCCATCCAGCGACGACAACCCATGGCCGTTTATCCGATTCGCAGAAAGAGGCGGCAGGTATTACGCCAGGCCTTATTCGCGTGGCGGTAGGCCTGGAGAGCCAGCGGGATATCCAGCGCGACCTTGCCCGCGGACTGGACGTTCTGGCTGACTAACGGTGATTAGGCAAGTCGACACGGTAACGAAAAACCCACCTTTGAAGGTGGGTTTTTTCGCGCTTTTGAAACCTAATGGGTCATATGCTGTGTCAGCAAAGATCCATTACTTTTTAAGAAGCGTTGCGGTGGGGCAGATCTGACAGCGCAATCTGGTCTTCACTGCTGGAAGAGTGATTGATGTGAGAGCTCGGGGCAACAACGGTGTTGCTCTTTGCATCGCCGTTGACCAAGGGCAAATCAGCTGGTGTCAGGTACGCGTTTTCAGTGCTGTGATTCGCTGAAGAGCTAGGGTGAACAATCTGGTTAAGCTCGCCAGAGCCCTGTTCGGCTAGAACAGCAGTAGAAGTCAAAGCCATGGCAATCGCGGTGATAAGGGTAATTTTTTTCATGATTGGCGCTCTCTAATAGAAAAATGTGTGTGCAGCTTTTGAGGCCGCTGCACAATGTCTCTGAGGACATGTGTTAATAGTAAGCGTGCTAATAAGATTATAAAATTGATTAAATTTGCTCAATATATTCGATTTTATAGAATATATTGCCGTGTACCTGTTCTGAAAGGCACTGCGTAAAAATCGTTAGCTGGTTATTCAATGGTTTTTACGAATGAAATATTCTGCTTTTTTCAGAGGTTATCAGTAGCTTCTAGCGGTAAGGTTCTCGGCGTGGGCCAAAAGCGCAATCCACGCTCAGATTAGGGCGTTGGCGAAGCAGACGTCGCCATAGATAAAACGAGGAATAGCACAATGTGGCGGAACAGTCGCAGCGGATGGGGATTGATCAGTATTCTATTTCACTGGCTAAGCGCGCTAACTATTATCGGGCTGTTTGCGTTAGGGTGGTGGATGACCGACCTTGGCTATTATGACCCTTGGTATAATCAGGGGCCTTGGGTGCACCGCTCTATTGGCATCTTGCTTCTGTTTGCTACGCTAGCGCGTTTGGTGTGGCGCTTCGTCCAGCCGACACCCCGTGCAGAGGGTAGCCGTTTAGAAACCATTGCGGCTCATCTCGGCCATATTGTTCTTTATGTGCTTGTATTAGGGGTCATGGTGAGTGGCTACTTGATCTCTACCGCCGATGGTCGTGGTATCAGTGTATTTGGTTGGTTTGAAGTGCCCGCGCTGCTTTATGATCTGCCCAATCAGGCAAGTCTGGCGGGTGATATTCATTGGTACAGCGCTTTGGCGCTAATGATTCTTGCCGGTGGTCATGCGCTCGCCGCGCTCAAGCACCACTGGTTAGATAAGCACGCAACGCTGGTGCGTATGCTTAATCCAGCCTATAGCATGCGCAATGATTCAAAGTAGTAAGGTAGATTCGTTTTGCCGCCGCGAAGGTGATGTCCGCCTGTCACGGTGCTTATTAAGTAACCCCCAAGGAGTTGTTGATTATGCTAAAGAAGACTGCATTTGCCTCTGCGATTGCCGCTGCAGCGCTGGTTCCATTGAGCCAAGCACAGGCAGCTGATTACCAAATTGACACTGAAGGCCAGCACGCCTTTGTTCAGTTTAAAATTTCTCACCTGGGCTTCTCTTACATTCTGGGTAGCTTCGAAGAGTTTGACGGCCAGTTTGCTTACGATCCAGAAGATTTGGATGCTTCTTCTGCCGAAATCGAAGTGCAGGTTAATAGTCTGACCAGCAACCACGCTGAGCGCGATCGTCACATCTTAAGCGATGATTTTCTCAATGCTAGCGAGTTTCCGACGGCCACCTTCACGTCAACTGGCTTTGAATCAACCGGCGATAATGAAGGTGTGCTGACAGGTGACCTAACCCTGCACGGCGAAACCCAGGAAATTGAAATGCCGGTGACGCTGATGGGGGAGGGTGATGACCCTTGGGGCAACTACCGCGCTGGCTTTGAAGGTAGCACCACGCTGACCCTGGGTGATTATGGTATCGACATGAGCGATTTCCCTGAATCCATGCATGAGCTTGAGCTATACGTGACGTTTGAAGGTATTCGTCAGTAAAGCGTCGGTTTAATTAAACGCCACCACCCTGCCAGGGGTGGTGGCGTTTTTTGTGTTTAAGGTGAAAACAGGAGAGTTGATTTGGCAATGGTGATGCAGCAACGCGAGTTGGCAATAACCCTATGGCGTCAAACCTGGCCCATGGCCATCGGGGTGTTGGCACTATTGGGTTTTCAACTTGTTGATAGCGCCTTTATTGCCCGTTTAGGAACTGCTCAGCTCGCCGCTCAGTCGTTCACCTTTCCGCTTTCCTTCCTGATTATCGGTATTCAGGTAGGCATGGGTATTGCCATTGCCGCGCTTATTTCCCGGGCGCTAGGTGCAGGAGAAGGCGAGCGGGCGAGGCGCTTAAGCAGTTTGGTGTTAATGGCTGGCGGTGGAGTGATCGGTCTATTGGCGCTCATATTGTGGCTATTCCATGTGCCCATTTTTCGTCTGCTGGGTGCCGATGCGGCCACGCTCTCGTATATCTATATCTACTGGGGGCCGCAGCTGTTATCCGCGTGGCTGGGGGCGCTGCTCTATTTCAGTTATAGCGTCTTTCGTGCCCATGGGGATACCCGGTTGCCAGGCAAGATGATGGTGCTGAGTAGCCTTGTTAACCTTGCGCTCGACCCTCTGCTGATTTTTGGGGTCGGCAATTGGCAGGGCTGGGGTTTGCCCGGCGCTGCCTGGGCAACCGTCATCGCCTTTACAGTGGGGCTGATGGTGACGACCCGTAAATTGTTCAAACGTCAGTGGTCATCACGGCAGGGGCTGTGGCTAGAGGCAAAGCACTCCTGGCGCCCATTTACAGGCATTGCCGCCCCAGCGATGGTCAGCCAATTAATGCCGCCCTTGGCAGCGATGCTGGCTATCTCAGTGGTGGCTGCGCTGGGTGAAAGTGAAGTGGCGGCTTGGGGCTTGGCGAGCCGTTTGGAAACGCTTTCGCTGATGGCCATTCTGGCCATGACCATGTCGCTACCGCCGTGGTTAGGTCGCTGCTATGGTGCCGGTGATTGGGCGCAGATTCAGCAACTTATGCGTTTGGCGATAAAAGTGGCACTGGTTTGGCAGCTCAGTCTCGGCGTACTGCTGGCCTTGGGAGCCCCCTGGTTGGCCAAGGCCTTAGCGGGTAATCCTGAGGTGCAGAGTGAGTTGACGCTGCTCATCCGCTTTCTGCTGCCCAGCTACGCAGCGCTGGGCGTCTGTATGATCGTGGTTTCGGCGGGGAACGCCCTAGGTTGGCCGTTGCGAGCGATGCTGTTATCCAGCGCACGGCTGTTTATTTGCTATTTGCCCTGTTTGTGGCTGGGCTCGCAGTTGTTCGGCTGGTGGGGGCTTGCGGCAGGCGCCGCTGTGGGTAACCTGCTGGCAGGCTTGATGGCCTGGCAAGTCCTGCGGCGTATTCTCTCCCGCCCGCATCGGCAGGCGGGATTCGTCAATTAACGCCGGTGCCCAGCTTCCTGAAAAGAGAAGTAGGTAAATAGCAGCCCCATACCCAGGTAGCCCATCACGAACTCAGGGGCAGCATTGAATGACAGCTCCGGGGCATGCATTAGCCCGACGAACGAGAAGCCTGCAGCAATGGCGGCGAAGGCGGCCGCACGCCGGAACTGGTGATCAATTACCGACACTGTCATAGCGCCCAAAAGAATGGCCATAAACATCGCTCCCTGGCCCATTACCACAATAGCGCTGGAAATATCGGTGACGACCTCGCCCGCCCCGCGGTTAAAGCGGGTCATCACATAGTTGGCGAAATAGGGCAGCATGGCCAGCGCCACGGCAGGGTAGTAGCGTGTGTCGTTGGCTTGAAACGCGGTGGCAATCATCGACATGCCGACAAACACCAAAATCGGGGCGACCACGGAAACGGGGATGATGGCGGCCAGGGCGGCGATTAAACCGAACATGGTGACCAGCGCGTAGACAGCGCCGTTGAGCAAGCTGTAGCCGCGGCCAGCACCCATCCATTTGGCCCCTACAGTGGCAATATAGACCGTGGTCGGAAACACGCCGCCAAACAGCGCGCCAATCATCGTGCCTGCGCCATCAACCGCCTGGCACTCGCGCACATCGTATTTATCGCCCGCGGCTTCCATCGCCTCCACATTGTTCATGGTCTCAATGGCGTTATAGAGCGTGATCGGCAGCACCACGGTGAGTACCGCGAGCATACTGGTCAGTAGTAACCCCAACCCTTCGAACCAAGCGAGATTAGGAAGCAGCGGATAAAAGCCCAGGTGGGTAAAGGCATCGCTAAAGCGTTCGGTGCCGGCATCGCCAATCAAATAGGCCATGGCGGTACCAACGATGATGGCAAAGAGCGAAGTGGGCAGTTTAAACGGCATACTTACTCGTGCGACCAGACCAACAATAATGATGGCTAACACCAGCAGGCCAATCACCGGCATTTCCAACGTTTTAAACAGCATTTCACCGGCGATAAAGGTCAGGGCGACCCCGGCAACGGCGCCCAGCATGGCGGCGCGCGGCAGGTGATACTGCACCCAGCGGCCAATCACGCTGATGGCGGCTTCGATGGCGCCGCTGATAAAGCAGGCGGCCACCGCCACTTTCCAGGCCATTTCGGCATCGCCGGTGAGCTGTTTTGCAGGGAGTAACACACCGAACAGAAATACAAACATCACCGGGGTTGAGATGCCGTAAGAGAGCGCCGTTACATCGGCACGATTCTCTTTGCGGGCCAGCCTTGCCGCGCTCCACGCATAGTAGAAATTACCCACCATTACCGCTACTGCTGCGCCTGGCAGCACCTGCCCATAGACAATAGAGGAGGGGAATCCCATGCCGAGCATGGTGATAGCGATAATGACAAAGTTGGCAATGTTGTTTTGGAACAGGGCGAAGAACGCGTCAGTGTCTTCTTTTTTATACCAGGGGTAGTGTGTGCTGGCAGCCGCCATGATAGGCCTCTTGATTATGGTGTGTTGTATACAAGGCAATGCTGAGTGTGCCGAAGGGTTGACTGATCGGTCAAGCGCCCGGTACGCAAAAACGTTCAGCACACAAAAACGCCCAGGAAGACCTGGCGTTTTTGTGCGGTAGTACTTGTTAAGCGCTGGGATGCTACCTAGTCGTTGACAGCAGCGATTGCTTTGGCCAGGTAGGGCAGGTTCTCCTGGGAGAAGCCTGCTACGTTGGCGCGGCCTGAGCGCACCATGTAGATGCCAAACTCATCGCGTAGGCGATCCACCTGTTCCGGCGTTAAGCCGGTGTAGGAGAACATGCCCCGCTGCTCTGCTACGCAGGCGTATTTTTCATCCAGCCCGTAGGGCTTCAGGGCTTCAACGAAGTCGCGACGCAGGGTGTTAATACGGTCGCGCATTTCGGTGAGCTCTTCGCGCCATAGCGCAGTCAGCTCTGGGTCATGGAGAATCTCGCTGACGATAGCGCCACCGTGAGCAGGCGGGTTGGAGTAGTTTTCCCGGGCAACGATCGCGACCTGTGAGCGAATGTTATCCATCTGCTCGCTGTCTTTTGCCACCATGATTAAACAACCGGTACGCTCGCAATAAATACCGAAGTTCTTGGAGCAGGAACTGGTGATGATCGCTTCGTCGAGGTTTTCTGCCAGCAGGCGAACGCCGTAAGCGTCCTCATCCAGGCCTTCGCCAAAGCCCTGATAGGCAAAGTCGATCAACGGCAGTAGCTTGCGTTCACGGACAATTTCCAGCACTTCCTGCCACTGGGCGTGGGAAAGGTCAAACCCGGTCGGGTTGTGGCAGCAGGCATGGAGTACCACCACATCGCCTTCTGGAATGCTTTTCAGCGCTGTCCGCATACCGTCAAAATCGAGACGGTTGTCGGGGTCTACATAGGGGTATTTATGCAGTGCAATACCCGCCGCGGTAAAAATACCGTGGTGGTTGGGCCAGGTTGGGTCGCTTACCCAGATACCTTTGCCCGGTAGTTGTGAAGCGATGAAGTCAGCTGCTAAACGCAGGGCACCGGTGCCGCCAGGCGACTGGGTGGCGCTGGCACGGTTGGCTTTTAGTACCGGTGACTCAGCGCCAAACACCATTGGAAGGACTACTTCCCCATAGCTGGGGGCACCGTGAGAACCGATATAGGTTTTCGTCGTTTCATTCTTGAGCAGGCGAGCTTCTGCTTCCTTAACGGCGCGCATTACCGGCGTATTGCCTTGGGTATCGCGGTAAACACCAACACCTAGATCCACTTTTTGCGGATTGGTATCTTTTTTGAAAGCTTCGATCAGCCCGAGAATGGCGTCTCCTGGGACTCGCTCAATATGCTCAAACATTTATTCGGCTACCTCGTCGGTTCTGGCGGCAAGAATGAAGTCATTAAGATGCAGGCCTTTAATAGCATGAGACCACCACGTGACGGTGGCTTTGCCCCACTCAGTCACGATAACGGGGTGATGGCCAGCCTGCTCGGCAATCTCGCCAACGCTTTGGGTAAACGCCAACGCGCTGGCAAAGTCACGGAATTTAAAACTTCGTGACAGCTTCATGATGCCATCGTGCTCGACAATCTGCCACTGGCTGAGGCTTTTTAGCCGCTCTTGGGCTTCATCTTTGCTTAGCGGCTGAGCATCTTTGCTACACGGTTCACAAATAGCGTTGGCTAGCGTGGTCATCGTTTGGCTCCTGTGCTTGGGGATTTCCCTTTAGCGTAGATGGCAAACGCAGTCGCGACCAACGTCTTTGGCGCTATACAGCGCTTGGTCGGCCCGCTCGATCAGGCTCGTTAGGGGTTCGCCGCAGCGATATTCGGCCACCCCAATACTTAGCGTCACCTGGCCTGGCCCCATGCCGAAGTCGCGCACACTGATGGCTTGGCGTAAGCGATCGGCAAGTGCATGGCATTGCTGCAGCGGCGTGAGCGGCAGCACGACCATGAACTCTTCTCCTCCCAGCCGAGCCACCATATCTTCACAGCGCAGTAGTGACTGGGTATGGGTTGCTAACTGTTTAAGCACGTCATCCCCATGCAGGTGGCCCCAGCGGTCGTTCAGACGTTTAAAGTGATCAATATCGATCATCATGATGGACAGCGGTGTACCGTGGCGGGTACTAAGCGAAGCAACATGGGTCAAGTGCATCATCAGTTTGCGCCGATTGGGCAGTTGCGTCAGGGGGTCGGTATCGCATAACTTGCGAAGCCGTTGCTCTTCGCCGACTTGGTCGCTGATGTCCATCATTATGCCGTTCCACTGCACGCCATCGTCAACGGGCGTGGGTTTGGCGCTAACCGCAATCCAGTGGGGTTTTTCTTTTGGAAACGGAAGCCGAAATCGTGTAGTGAGAGGCAGCATCCAGCGCGCTGAGCGCTCTATCGCGGACATTATTTTGGGGTGGTCGTTGCCAGTTAGTTGCTCAACCAACTGGCCCGCATTTTCGGCAAGCAGCTCCCGGTCAATATGTTTTAGAGCCACGCCACCGCCCTCTAAATAGGGAAACCGCATATGACCATTGCGCGCACGGTGAAACTGAAAGATAACGCCGGGTATGTGGGGTACAAGGTGGTCTGCACTGACTTGCTCGGGTGCGTCTATATCATTCACGGGCATGCGTGAATCTCCAAACATGTGCCAATTTAAATTCGATCGTGAAGATTAGCCCTAAATACGTAATCAGGATGTAAGCCATTGCAGACAAAATGAGCTTATCTATATTGTTTTAGAATATAGATGTTCTTTTTTTATATATATTCGATTGTATTCTAAGCAATAGACAAGGCGTTATTGGTATTTAGTGGTAAAATTAATTACTTTTTTGCATATCAAAAATCTTTTTTATTCCTGAGGTGGATTCTTGGAAGCAGGACGAGAGCAAACGTCTCAGCCATACGGCTTGGTAAGTCTAGTGGGCGCGGGTCCTGGCGATCCGGAGTTGTTAACGCTAAAAGCGTATAAACGCCTTCAGTCCGCTGAAGTGGTGCTTTACGACCGCTTGGTTAGCGATGAAATTATCGCCTTTATACCCAGCGAGGCGCAGCGATTTTATGTGGGTAAAGCACGCTCGCTGCACAGCGTCCCCCAAGAGGGCATTAATCAAGCGCTTGTGAAGTGGGCTCATCAGGGTAAGCGCGTCGTGCGCTTGAAAGGCGGTGATCCGTTTATTTTTGGCCGTGGTGGAGAAGAGCTTGAGGCGTTGGTGGCGGCGCAAGTGAGCGTGGAAGTGATTCCAGGGGTGACCGCAGCCTCAGGCTGCGCCGCGTATGCAGGAATTCCCTTAACGCATCGCGATCACGCCCAGTCGGTGCGTTTTGTCACCGGGCATTTGCAGCAGGGTGAGTGTGAACTTGACTGGGATGCGCTAGCGAGGCCCGGGCAAACCTTGGTGTTTTATATGGGCTTAGGCAGCGTGGAGGTGATTAGCCAAGCGCTGATGAAGCACGGTTTAGCGCCAGATACGCCGCTGGCGTTAATTGAGCAGGGGACGACCCGCCAACAGCTTACCCATGTAGGTACGCTGTCTGCACTGCCTGCTACTTTCTTGGCGGGCTACATTAAACCGCCTACGCTGCTAATAGTGGGTAGCGTTGTATCACTGCATACCACACTGGATTGGTTTAATGCGCATAATGGGGGGGCTTCAGGCTTCCATGAGGGAAAGCACCCGCCTTCTACCTAAAGTAATAAACATTATGGCTTGTGGTAACGTTACGGCAACATTTATACACGAATTTGCAAACATACTGGCTAGATACAGCGAGCTGTGTATGCTGAAGGTGGAGATCATCCAAGGTTAGCGCATTAACCACTTACTTGATGACCGTTAGCTTGGACAAACGTTAGCTTAGACCATAGAGGAAAGCATAATGTCGGAAGCAAACCACTCGGATCACCAGTCACCAGTCCACAAGCCAGAGCCGGCTAAAAAGTCGGATATGAAAACCCTATTTCAGGATAACCGGGTAAAAGCCATTGCCGGTATCGCCGCCATTGCGGTTATCTGGGCGATTATGGCCCAGTCCAATGCAAGCTCCCGCCAGGATCGCGTTGATAGTCTTGAAGAGCAGCTCGCCAGTGCTGAGCAAGAAAATAACCAATTGAGCCAGCGCATCAGCGAGATTGAGCAAGCTGAAACCAATTTAACCGCGCTGCAGGAGGAGATGGCATCCCTGGAAACGCAGCAGGAAGAAGCCCGCTCTTCGCTTGAAAGTGCTCAAGGCAACGTCGGCGATGTAGAGTCGCGTTTAGAAGAACTTGAATCCGAACGGGATGCGCTGGAAGAAGAAATTGCCACCCTTAATGAGCAGGTAGCAACCGCTGAAAGTGAGATGAGCGCGCTGCGTGAAGAGCGCGAAGAGATCATGAGCACCCGGGATGAGGCGGAGAGCGCCCTTCAGCAAGTAGAGGAGGCGCGTTCTAGCGCTGAAGAAGCCCGTCAGGAGGCTGAGTCCGCCCGTCAGGAAGCGGAGCAGCAGCGTCAGCAAGCGGTTGAAGAGCTGGGCAACACGGAAGAGGAACTCTCCGCACTCGAGGAGCAGATTAGCCAGTCTAATGAAGAGCTAAGTGGCTTGGAAGAAGAAATTTCGGCTGCCCAGAGCGAGCTTGATGAGCTGAGGAATGAGCGTGACTCACTCACTAGCGAGCGCGATGAGCTGCAAGGTGATGTTGATTCGCTAACGGCGCTACGCGAAGAGGAAGAGCAGAGTCTAAGCCAGGTGCGCGGTGAGTTGGATGACGTAATGGTCGCTCTGGATCTGGGGCGTGAAGAGGTGGCAAGCGTCGAGAGTGATATCGAGCAGCGTGAGAATCAGCTGGAGCGTTTGGAGAGCCAGTTAAGCGAATGGCGCGATGAGCTGTCGACGTTAGACAGCCGCTTGGCCGATGCAGAAGAGTCGGCAGGTGAGGCTACATCATCTTCACAAAGCAGTCCTGCTGAAGAAGGAACTTCAGAGGGAAGCTCTTCAGATAGCTCTTCGGATAGCTCGTCAGAGGAGAGCTCTTCCAGTGAGAGCGCCAATGATAGCGATGGCGGCAGTGAAGAGTCTCAGCAAAACGCTGGTTAATAAGAGGCTAGAAAGTAGGGCGGTTATGCACCTTTCGCGCCAGTAACCTAAGGGCGGATGTCGGAAAACCGGCATCCGCCCTCTTGTTGTAGGTTTATGATTGGGACTGTGAAGCGTATCATTCACTCAACGTTAATTTCAGAAAGTAAATGCCTAAACGAGGAGTGCCATTGAATGGATGGGGTTAAGCATATTATTGCAGTGGCATCGGGTAAGGGGGGCGTGGGAAAATCCACCGTCACCGTGAACCTGGCATTAGCGCTATCAGCACAGGGCTATCGAGTAGGCGTCCTGGATGCGGATATCTACGGGCCCAGTCAGGCACAGATGCTTGGTGTTAAAGAGGGCACGCGCCCCCAGGCGGCCAGTAATGACCGATTCCTGCCGCTCCAGGCCCATGGCATTCAGGCCATGTCGATGGCGTTTATGGTCAATACCCGCGAGCCGATGGTGTGGCGCGGGCCAATGGTGGTGGGCGCCTTCCAGCAGATGCTGACGCAAACCCAGTGGGACAATCTCGATTTTCTGTTGATCGACATGCCCCCAGGTACCGGTGATATCCAGCTGACCCTGGCCCAGAAAGTACCGGTCGCTGGCGCGGTGATTGTGACCACCCCACAGGACATTGCGCTGTTAGATGCCCGTAAAGGGATCGAAATGTTCCGTAAGGTTAATGTGCCGGTGCTTGGCGTGGTGGAGAATATGAGCCTATACCACTGCGAAAATTGCGGTCATGAGGCGGCTATTTTTGGTACCGGCGGAGGCGACAGCATTGCCGAAGAGTACGAGACCCAAGTGCTTGGGCGACTGCCGCTGACGCTCTCCATCCGAGAGTTAACGGATTCGGGACGCCCAAGCGTAGTGTCTGAACCTGAAGGCTCGGTGAGCCAAACCTTTGCGGCTATTGCCCAAAAAGTCGCTGAGGCGGTGAGCGTGAACCAAGGCGACGGCCCAACTATTTCCTTTAGTGAGTGATAACGAAATAAATGAGTATCAAATCTGATAATTGGATTCGTCGCATGGCCAAAAGCGACGCGATGATCGAGCCGTTTGAAGCCGAGCAAGTGCGCTATGTGAATGACCAGCGGGTGATCTCCTACGGCACGTCTAGCTATGGCTATGACGTGCGCTGCTCAGATGAATTCAAAGTCTTCACTAATATTCACTCAGCGATCGTTGATCCCAAGGCGTTCGACGCAAAAAGCTTTGTCGATATTAAAGGCGACGTGTGCATTATTCCGCCCAACTCATTCGCGCTGGCGCGCACGGTGGAGTACTTCCGTATTCCCCGTAACGTGCTTACGATTTGCCTGGGTAAATCCACCTATGCGCGCTGTGGCATTATCGTTAACGTGACGCCGCTGGAGCCCGAATGGGAAGGCCACGTTACCTTGGAATTCTCTAACACTACCAATCTGCCAGCGAAAATCTATGCCCATGAGGGCGTCGCGCAGATGCTGTTCTTAGAGTCTGATGAGGTGTGCGAAACGTCGTATAAAGACCGCGGCGGGAAGTATATGGGGCAGCGTGGTGTGACCTTGCCGCGTACCTAGTTTACGCAATGCACTGCTACGAGAAAGCGCCTTAAGGCAAAACCGTAAGGCGCTTTTTAATGCTTATGGTGATGATACCAGTCTAGCCCTGAGACTCTTCGTCGAGCTTTTCATCAAGGTCTTCATCAAGCTCTTCCGCTGCGTCGGCGTGGGAGAGCCGCATGCCGTGTTCCGGCAGTAGATGGCCATCCATCTTGGCACCTTCGGCGCTGAACTGCAGCCGACCTTCCAAAAACCACTGCACCGCGATCGGATAGATCAGATGTTCCCGGGCGCGAACCTTCTCTTGCAGCGTTTCCGCGGTGTCGTCACTGGTCACCAGCAGTTCCGCTTGCAGTACCACCGGGCCACCGTCCAGCTCTTCGGTCACAAAGTGAACGCTACAACCATGGCTGGCAACCCCGTCTGCCAGCGCACGGGCGTGAGTGTTGAGCCCTTGGTAAGCTGGCAACAGCGAAGGGTGGATATTCAGCATTCGGCCCAGGAAACGCTGCACAAAGCGAGGCGTCAAAATGCGCATAAAGCCTGCCAGTACAATCAGATCCGGCTCGTGGCGCTCAATGACTTTGATCAAGGCGCCATCATAGGCTTCGCGGCTATCGTATTCCCGGTGGGGTAGCGCAACCGCTTCAATGCCTGCTTCATGAGCGCGTTTCAAACCATAAGCGTCAGCGATATTGGAAATCACCGCGACAATCTCACCACCACCTAAACGGTCGTGGGACTGAGCATCAATCAGCGCCTGCAGATTGCTGCCACTGCCTGAGATAAGTACCACAATGCGGCGCGCACCGAGGGGCTCCGGCGTGACGTCTTTAATGGTATCGCTCTGGTAGTCCGTATTGGTCATGCCGAGAGGTTCTCCAGAATAACGGCGTCCCCTTGGCGCACAACGATCTGGCCCAGGCGATAAACGGACTCGCCCTCGGCTTGCAGATGAGCCACCGCCTGCTCTGCCTGATGTTGCGGCACTACAACGACCATGCCAATACCGCAATTGAGCACGCGGTGCATTTCAGTTTCATTCACGTTGCCGTTGGCCTGCAGCCAATCAAACACCGCGGGGCGCTGCCAGCTGGCAATATCGATATGCGCAGCGAGGCTGTCGGGCAGCACGCGGGGAATGTTTTCCAACAAGCCGCCGCCGGTGATGTGCGATAATGCGTGCACGGCAATTTCGCTGCCGCGCATTAAGGAGAGCAGTGATTTAACGTAGATGCGCGTAGGTGCCATCAGCGCATCGCCGAGGGTTTTTCCGTCGATGTTAGTCTCTAACGACGCGTCGCTGACCTCGAGTATTTTACGAATCAGCGAGTAACCGTTTGAGTGCGGCCCGGAGGAAGCAAGCCCCAAGATAACATCGCCTTCGGCCACTTTGCTGCCATCTAAAATGTCCGCTTTCTCGACCACTCCTACGCAAAAACCCGCTAAATCGTAGTCGCTGCCTTCGTACATGCCCGGCATTTCGGCGGTTTCTCCGCCTACCAGGGCACAGCCAGCCAGTTCGCAACCAGCGCCAATGCCGGTGACCACGTCAGCAGCAATATCCACATCGAGCTTACCCGTGGCATAGTAGTCAAGAAACAGTAGCGGCTCCGCGCCGGCCACGATGAGGTCATTGACACACATGGCGACCAAATCAATGCCAATGGTGTCGTGTTTGCCAAGATCCATTGCCAGACGCAGCTTGGTGCCGACGCCATCGGTACCCGAGACAAGCACGGGCTGCCGATAGCCTGCGGGGATCTCGCATAGCGCGCCGAAACCGCCAAGTCCGCCCATGACTTCCGGGCGCGTAGTGCGTTTGGCAACGTGTTTAATGCGGTCAACTAAGGCGTTACCGGCATCAATATCGACGCCTGCGTCCTTGTAGCTGAGGGAAGGAGTAGCCGAAGAAGAGGGGGTCTCGGTCATGACAGATCCTGTGAAGCAAATAGCGGTGCTGGTAGTGCTGGCGGCTTGGCCAGTGCTAGACGATAACTGGAGCGGATTGTAACACTCAGCGGCGCAGGTCGCACCGCTGTCGCGCACGATGAAAAGCATACGAGCGACTTTCGCTCATTTGCGGCATAGTAGTGGCATGGTAAAAACAGTAGCAACGAGTGAACGGATAGTAGTGGTGAGTGAGCGTTAAGTGTGATCAGTAAAATATGTCGCGATAAGTGCAATAGTAACGATAAGTGCAAATAAGCGGATTAAATTCACGTTTGAGAGGGATCTATGCGGAATTCTTGGTGGGGTGTCCTATTTTTGGTGGTAATAGGCGGGTTAATTTATTTGTTAGACGCGGTTCTGATGCCTTTTATTGCTGGGATGATTCTCGCTTACTTAGCTGATCCGCTGGCTAACCGTTTTCAGCGCTGGGGCATGAACCGACCCTTCGCGGTAAGCAGCGTGTTTTTAGTACTGCTGGTCGTCCTCGTGGCGAGTCTGTTGATCTTGATACCGCTGCTCGTTCAACAGCTTAAACAGCTGGGCGAAGCTATCCCGGGTATTTTTAATTGGGTAGAAAACAGACTCGCACCGCAGGTGCAAGAGTGGACCGGTTATGACTTAACCGCGGAATTGACCAATGCCCGGGAGACGCTGGTCGAAAACTGGCGCGATGCGGGCGGCTACTTAGCCCAGATATTAGGACAAATTGGCCGCTCAGGTATGGCGTTTGCGTCATGGATCACCTACGTGGCGCTGATTCCTGTGGTTACTTTCTATTTGCTGTTGGACTGGAATCGCTTATTGGCCAATATTGCCAATCTCGTGCCTCGCCAGTGGGCAGACGATACTTTCCGGTTGGCGCGCCGTTGCGATGAAGTACTGTCTTCGTTTTTACGTGGCCAACTGCTAGTGATGCTCTGTTTGGGGATTATTTATGCGGTGGGCTTAACGTTGATGGGGCTTAATTTTGGCCTACTGATCGGCTTTGTCTCGGGGTTAGTCAGTATTGTACCGTTCCTGGGCTTTATTGTTGGCTTGGTGATCGCCCTGGTTGTCGCCCTATTCCAATACGCCACCTGGTGGGCGGTGCTGGGCGTCATCATCGTGTTTAGTATTGGCCAAATGGCTGAGAGCGTAGTTCTGCAGCCTAAGCTGTTGGGGGATAAAATTGGCCTGCACCCGGTCGCGGTTATATTCGCCGTGCTGGCTGGTGGTAACCTGTTTGGCCTGACCGGCGTGTTGTTGGCGCTGCCTGTTGCTGCGGTAATCCTGGTGTTGCTGAAAGAAGTGAAAGTTCGTTATCAGCATAGCGAACTGTACGATGAAAATAATACCGACAAGCATGCCCCTATCATTGAGGTGAGTTCTGCTGAGTTTGGGCGTGATGCCCCTAGTCGTGATGGAAATAGCCGTAAAGATCAAGGGGAGTCGTCATGAGCCGAATACCGGCACAGCTTCCTTTGGGGATTGGCCTGCGCGATGACGCAACCTTTGATAACTACTATGTGGCGCGTTCGAACACGCCGCTGGTTGAGCACCTGACTCAGCAGCTTACCCCTGAGGGTGAGCAGTTTCTCTATCTGTGGGGGGCGCCAGGGGTAGGGCGCAGCCATCTGCTTCAGGCGGCGTGCCATGCGGCGTCCGATGCAGATAAGCGAGCGCTTTACTTGCCGCTGTATGATTTGGGCCACTTTCCGCCGTTAATGTTGGAAGACATCGAACGCCTGGATATTGTCGCCATTGATGATTTGGAGTGCGTGATTGGCCGCAAGCGCTGGGAAGAGGCGTTGTTTCACGCTTTTAACCGGCTAAGAGATGCGGGCAAGAAATTGGTGATTGCAGCCAGTGCCTCCCCACGACAGCTCAACGTGGTGCTACCGGATCTGGCTTCCCGCCTGACCTGGGGGGTAACGTTTCATGTTCACCCCTTGGAAGATGATGACGAGCGTTTAGCAGCGCTAAAGCTGCGCGCCAGTGTAAGAGGGATGCAACTGCCTGATGATGTTGGGCGCTATATTTTGCATCGTGGCCCTCGGGAGCTAGGCGAACTCTGCCGTGCCGTGGAAACCCTGGATAAGGCATCGTTATCAGCCAAGCGTAAATTGACGATTCCGTTTGTGAAATCCGCCCTCGTTGGTGAATCTGCGGGTCTAAAATGCTAAGGGCAACGACTAAAACGCCCCTGTCAGCGAGAGCCGGCAGGGGCGTTTTATAAAACATGCTTATTCGCTTAGTGCTTCAATAAGCGATTAAGCAGTTTTGCTCAACTTGCTGGCAGCGGTTTGCGCCTGCTTAACGTTGTCTTCGGTAATTTTCTGGCTTTTCTGGATAAAGTCCTGCTGTAGAGAGACGACTTTATCGGTATCGCCCTTAACGCGCTCAGCCAGCTCTTTAGCCACTTTTTGCTGACCTTCCATATAGCTGCGCAGGCCTTCTGCGTCTTTCACGTTCATCATTTGACGCATTTGCGCGATGCCGGTATCAACATAGGCTTTGCTGGCATCCATCTGAGCGTTGATCATTTTTTCGCTGTAATCGATGCTCAGCGCCATGTAGGCGCGTACTGGGGCCATAAACATATTGTCAAACTGCTGAGTCATTTCGTTAGTATTTAATGTACGCATCGTCATACCCTCCTGGGGTTAGTCTTGCACAAGCAGCTATCCAGAGGTTGGCGCTGCTGATGAATGAGTAGCTTTTTAAGCTATCTTGCGTTGCAGCATAGCAACTGTTTTTGTGCAGTGCAACATTTGGTTTTTGGCATCTACTAACCGCGGGGCAAGCGTATGTTTACCCGCATGCTCTAACCAGCTAGCTTGAAGGTAGAGAGCATGGCTTTAGCCTGCGATCGATAGACCGGTTATACGCTCAGATAGGCATCACTGTTAATTTCACTGTTGGGAGTAAGAGCAATGGCAACACGGATAGAACGCGATAGCATGGGCGAATTGGAAGTGCCCTCTGAAGCCCTATATGGCGCCCAAACTCAGCGGGCCATCAATAATTTCCCTGTCTCTCATTCGCCTATGCCGTCAGCCTTTATCCATGCAGTCGCGCGTATCAAGCTAGCGGCAGCCCGAGCTAATCAAACCCTGGGAGGGCTTGATAGCGCGCGTGGGGAGGCGATTCAAAAAGCGGCTCGCGAGGTGTTAACAGGTAAGCATGATCAACACTTTCCCATCGATGTGTTTCAAACCGGTTCAGGCACCTCCACCAATATGAACGTCAACGAAGTGTTGGCGACTTTGGCAAGCCGGGAAGGCGTCGAGGTGACGCCGAACGATCATGTCAATATGGGGCAGTCCAGCAATGACGTGATCCCCACGGCCATCCATCTGTCGGCTGCTATCGCCGTGCATGAATCGCTGCGTCCAGCCCTCGTTCACCTGCGCAGCACTATCGACCAGCGCGCCAGTGAGCTAAGTCATGTGGTAAAAACCGGCCGTACCCATCTCATGGATGCCATGCCGCTGCGTATGGATCAAGAGCTGGGCGCATGGTCGAGCCAGTTAGGTCAGGCCATTGAGCGCATTGATAGCGCCATGAAACGGCTGTGCCGATTAGCTCAAGGCGGAACCGCCGTGGGCACCGGCATTAACGCTCCTATCGGCTTTGCTGAACAGGTCGCCCAAGAGCTGAGCGAACAGACGGGGTTGATGTTCACTCCTAATGACAGCTTCTTTGCCAGCCTCTCTTCCCCGGATGCCGCGGTAGAGCTTTCCGGCCAGTTGAAAGGCTTGGCCTGCGTGATTATGAAAATTGCCAACGATTTGCGCTGGATGAATTCAGGCCCGCTGGCGGGGCTGGGTGAGATCGAGCTGGAGGCGTTACAGCCCGGCAGTTCAATCATGCCGGGGAAGGTTAACCCCGTGATTCCTGAGTCAGCCGCCCAGGCTGCCGCGCAGGTCATCGGTCTGGATAGTGCGATTACCGTCGCAGGGCAGAGCGGTAACTTCCAGCTAAATGTGATGTTGCCGCTGGTGGCTTCCAATTTGCTTACGTCAATCAGCTTGATGAGTAATACCGCACGGCTGCTGGCTGATCGTGCGATTGCCACTTTCAAGGTGCGTGAAGATAACCTGAAAGGGCCATTGGCCAGAAATCCGATCTTGGTGACGGCGTTAAATGGCGTGATTGGCTACAACGCCGCCGCGGCAATTGCCAAAGAGGCTTACCAGGCGGGGCGGCCGATTATTGATGTGGCCGAGGAGAAAACGGATCTTGACCGGGAAACGCTTGAGCGACTGCTGGATCCTGCCGCGTTAACTCAGGGAGGCATCCCTGAGTAACACCTTTAAGCAGCGTTAAGGTTGGCTTTTCGTTCAGGTCTCTTGCCGCTCGGTTTTGCCTTCCTGAATTGTTTCGCTGGCTTCACTGCGCTCCTCCGCATCCGCTTCGGGCGTTTCATGCTCGTCTTGCCGCGAGGGGCGGTAGCAAAAGGTGGCCAGTATCGGAAAGTGGTCGGAGCCGAAGTAGTTAAGTCGCTGCATACCAACCAAGGTGAAGTGCTCGGTCACGAAGATATGATCCAGGGGCCAGCGCAACATGGGATATTTGGCATGGAAGGTGCTGAATAAACCCCGTCCACGGCGTGGGTCGAGCATGCCGCCCACGCGGCAAAAAAGCCGAGTAGTGCGTGACCAAGCCACATCGTTCAGATCCCCGGCGACCAGCGTTGCCCGGGGATCTTTATGGATCTGTTTGCCCACTAACAGCAGCTCAGCATCCCGCCATAAAGATTTTTCACTCTCACTGGGAGCCGGTGGCCGTGGATGGAGTGCGTAAAAACGAATGCTATCGCCGTTAGCAAGCGTTACTCGGGTATGAATAGACGGAATGTCGTCCTGTATTAGCCACTTAACGGAAGTATCGGTAAGTTCCAGGTGCGAGTAGAGGTGCATGCCGTAAAGGTTGTCGAGCGGGATCTTGACGCTGTGTGGCCACTGCTCTGCGAGGGCAGGATCCAGCTGATCCTGCCACCACTGGTCTGACTCCAGGGTCAGTACAATATCCGGCTGGTGCTGTTTGATCATATCGATCAGCGCCTGAGCCTGCCGATTAGGGGTCAGCACGTTGGCGATCAGCAGCGTTATCCGTTTATCTGAATCGTTGCTTTCCGCCGTTTTAACCTGAACCGGCCAGAGTGGCGTCCAGGGCAGAATGTAGTAGAGCTGGAACAGTAGAGTGATGCCCGAGGCGAGCAGAGATACCCATAGCCAAGGGCCGGGCTCAACGAAGATAACGGCTAATAGCCAGGTGGTTAAGGCTAGGAAAGCAATCTGCAGGCGTGGAAATTCAAAACTGCGAATCCACCACCAATGTAAATGTATGCGTGCTATCAGCGTCGCTAATAACAGCACGATCGCTATGCTTCCTAGCAAAATACCCAGCATGGTTTATCTCCCTGTAGATAACACCCAGCGCATTGAAGCACTAAGCCTAGCGTTAGAAGGCTGCAGGTGTCGAATTGAACATCTACTCCTCATGGGTGTAATGCCGGAGGGAGAGGGCGTGTAATGGGAAAGAGCTTGCAATTCAGTGATAAAAGCGTAAGATATGCATCCGTTGGAAGGCGTGTTGCTATCTAAATAGCGCACCCCAAATAGACTAATTGATAGTCTAATAGATCGCACAATAGAACCATAGCTCAGTTGGTTAGAGCGCCACGTTGACATCGTGGAGGTCGGCGGTTCAAATCCGCCTGGTTCTACCAGTCTTTTGCCAACACCCCTTTTCAGGACCATAGCTCAGTTGGTTAGAGCGCCACGTTGACATCGTGGAGGTCGGCGGTTCAAATCCGCCTGGTCCTACCAGCTTTTATCAGAAGCGCCCCAGGCAGCGATGCCTGGGGCGTTTTTGCGTGGGTGTGATAGCGCCTTTGGTTTTTTAGTCGCTAAGGCTTTTAATCGCTAGCGCGCAACTTGCGCTAGATTAAACAAATTGGGGCAGGTCGGTTTGGCGCATAAAAGTGGCGACCAGGGCTTCGACGCCTGCTTGGTCTTGTTGAGTAAAGCGCGTATGCAGTGGGCTATCCAGATCCAATACGCCCCACAGGCGGCCATCCACTACAATGGGAACCACTAGCTCGGAGCGGGAGTTGGCGTCGCAGGCAATGTGGTCGGCAACCGCATGGACGTCGTCTACTCGCTGGGTGGTTTGTTGGCGAGCGGCCGCGCCGCATACCCCTTTGCTAAAGGGAATTGGGTGGCAGGCGGGCTGCCCCTGAAAGGGCCCCAGGGCTAAAACCTCAGGCTGGCGCTGAAGATAAAAGCCTACCCAGTTTAAGTCGCTAAGCTGTTGGTGAATAAACGCACAGGTTTGCGCACTGTTGGTGAGCCAATCGCGGGTATCGAGCAGCGCTTCAAGCTGGCGATTGAGTAGTGGGTAGTCAACGCTGTTTTGCATGTGGGCTCCTATGCTACTAACGCAACAGGCCGACACTTATTCATATGGGCGGCATATGGGTGTCGGCCTGGGTGCTATCTATTTTCTGCTACTTCGGGGTATTACTCGGTCCAGCCAGGAACGGCTGCGCCTTTAAACAGCTCTTCGGCTTTCTCGATCACTTCGTCGCGCTGATAGGCGTCGACCAACTGGCGAATCTCTTCACGCTCTTCATCACCGCTGCGAACCGCGATCAGGTTGACGTAAGGGGACTCGGGGCCTTCTTTGATCAAGGCATCATCCAGGCTTAAACCGGCCGGTTGCGCGAAGGTGTTGTTGATGAACGCCATGTCCACATCGGGCAGCACGCGGGGAAGCTGAGCGGCTTCGATCTCGCGGAAGCGGAAGTCGCGGGGGTTCTCAGCGATATCGATCGGCGTGGATTCGAGAAATTCTGGATCGTTGAGGGTGATCAGGCCTTCGTTGTGCATCAGGATCAGCGCGCGACCTTCATTTGATGGGTCGTTGGGCAGCGCGATTTGAGCGCCGTCTGGCAGGTCATCGATACTGTCGTATTTTTCTGAGTAAGCGCCAATGGGGTAAACGAAGGTGTAGCCAGCGATAGCCAGGTCATAGCCACGGTCGTCGACCATCGACTGCAAGTAGGGCTCATGCTGGTAAGCATTGGCGTCCAGGCTGCTGTCTGCAAGGGCGGCATTCGGGGTAACGTAATCGGTAAACTCGATGATTTCCACATCGAGGTCGTACTCTTCTTTGGCAATGCGCGCTGCCACTTCCATCACTTCGGTCTCAGGGCCAGCAACGGTACCCATTTTAATGCTGCGCGTTTCAGCATTAGCGACGTTAACCGCAAGTGCCAGGGCGGTAAGACTACCAATAATCAGTTTTTGCATGAGGTCTCTCCAGTGATGTTGTGCTTAATAGTACAATGATGCGGCAATAAAAAACCGTTGTCTAATGCATTTTGGTTATAAGGGATGGGTGGTGAGCTTACTGCTATTTGCGATCACTTTTGCGTACCAGGTAGTCGCCCAGGCTCTGGAAGCCCTGCACCATGACGACCAGGATCACCACCGTAATCAGCATGATGGTGGGGTTAAAGCGGTTGTAGCCGTAGCGAATACCTAAGTCGCCAAGGCCACCGCCACCCACTGCACCGGCCATGGCGGAGTAGCTTACCAGTGTGACGACGGTGATGGTTAAGCCGGTCATGATGCCGCCACGAGCTTCCGGAATCAGTACTTTGCGAATAATTTGCCAAGGGGTTGCCCCCATGGCTTGGGCAGCTTCGATTAACCCAGGGGAAATTTCGTTAAGCGCTGCCTCGACCAGCCGAGCGACAAACGGAATAGCGGCAATGGTGAGCGGAACTGATGCGGCATTAATACCAATCGAGGTGCCCACCAGCATGCGCGTGAAAGGAATGATCGCCACCATCAAGATGATAAACGGGATCGAGCGTCCAATGTTGGTAACAATGCTCAGTACTTGATTAAGTACTGGCTTCGCTAATATTTGCCGCGGGCGCGTGACGTAGAGCATCACCCCGAGTGGCAGGCCAACGAGGGTGGAAATAAGTCCGGAAACGGCCACCATATAAAGCGTATCCAGCGTGGCCTGTAAAATTAAATCAATCATTGCGCTGGACATGGCCGAGTACCTCCACTTGTAGTTGATGGGATTCGAGATAGTGCATGGCTTGCTGGGTTTGCGCAGCAGAGCCCAGCAGCTCCGCAATCATCAGACCCAGGGTACGCTCCTGAATCGACTCTACTTTCGCTTGTAAAATGCTCACATCGACCCCGCACTCCCGCGCCAGGCGTGAAATCAGCGGGGTCGAGACCGCATCGCCAGAGAAGGTTAGGCGTACCACGGGGTGGGTGTTTTCCCCGGGGGCGTCAAGGAGTCTCTCGATCAGCTCTTTGGGCGGCGTTAGCTGCAGAAAGTCGTTGAGAAACTCACGACCAGCTGGGTGCGTGGGGCGGTAAAGAAGTCGCCAACTTCCGAGTCCTCCACCAGTTCGCCATTCGAAATCAGGCTCACCCGGTGGCAAATTGATTTGACCACTTCCATCTCGTGGGTGATCAGCAGGATGGTAATGCCCAGTTGATGATTTATATCGCGCAGCAGTTCCAGAATTGAGCTGGTGGTTTGTGGGTCTAGAGCTGAGGTTGCTTCATCGCAGAGGAGTACCTGCGGCTTGCTGGCCAGCGCCCGAGCAATCGCTACCCGCTGCTTTTGTCCTCCGGAAAGCTGGGCAGGGTACTGGTTGGCTTTATCCGCCAGGCCTACCATCTCCAGCAGCGGAATAACGCGATCGCGCACGGTGTGGCGTTTTTGCCCCATTAACTCAAGGGGTAGCGCAACGTTGTCGAATACGGTGCGTGTGGTTAGCAAATTAAAATGTTGAAAGATCATGCCAATACGATGGCGCGCACGGTTGAGTTCGGCGTTACTCAGGCGCGTCATTTCCTGACCATCGACCGTCACGCTGCCGCTGGTGGGGCGCTCTAGCAAGTTGACGCAGCGGATGAGCGTCGATTTACCTGCGCCGGACAGGCCGATGACGCCGTGAATCGTACCCTTGGGCACTGTAAGGGTAGCGTTTTTGAGCGCATGGATGGCGTTTGCACCGCTGCCCCTGTTATTACTGAAATAGGTTTTACTAACGTTGCTAAGTTCAATCATAGCGTTTGCCTTACCGGTAGGCCGAAAACAGTGTGCGGGAGTGTGCAACCCAAGCGATTAAAAACAGTTGGGATAAGCTCTCGGGTCACTAAAAAAAGGGCGGCTAAGGATAGGGCGGGGAATAAAAAAAGGCCACCCTAATGGGGTGGCCATCAACGCTGGACACACCCTTTTAGCTGCACTTCACCGGGTCAATAACCAATACTAAATCAGTGACCAGGTGGACGCCCGCAATCTGGGTACAAATCGGCGTCATTACATTTGAGGCAAAATTTTAGGGTTGGATAGCTGTCTTGTCAATTTTGGCCGTCGTATTTTATGTTTTTACCTTGTGAAGTGGCATTATTTTCTAATATTTATGAATGGTGTGGTTTTAAGTTCTGTTGGTAGTGCTTAAACAGCCTTTCACTGGATGAAAACACCTCCCGCTTAACAGCCACAGGAATGTGAATGGCGTAGAATGGGGCAGTGAAAAACCAACAACGCGGTGCACAAACCTCGGGCAGCAGTAGTAAGCTTGCGCCAATGACTTGGCACTTTGACGGCTCAATGCTTCTTACTGCTCATTCTTGACGACTTTATTTTTACTATACGTTTTTCACTGCATTAGGAGAGAACAGCCTTATGTTTACTGGCATTGTGCAAGGAGTGGCCAGGGTAGTGGCGGTGCGTGAGCTGGATGATTTTCGCGTGCATGTGGTGGAAATGTCCCCTTCAATGCGCAAGGGGCTTGAGATCGGCGCATCCGTCGCCCATAACGGTGTCTGTTTAACGGTGACGGCGATTGAGGGCGATAACGTTAGTTTTGATTTGATGCGTGAAACGCTGCGATTGACTAATCTTGGTGCAATTACTCCAGGGCAATGCGTCAATATTGAGCGCGCTGCGCGCTTTGGAGATGAAATTGGTGGGCATTCCATGTCGGGCCACATTATTTCCATGGCTGAAGTCGTGGCCATTGAAGAGGCGCCTAATAACCGTCGGCTGTGGTTTTCACTGCCGGAAAGACTGGGCCGTTTCGTGTTTGAAAAGGGCTATATCGGGGTGGACGGTATTAGCTTGACCATTGGCGATGTACGCCACGCGGAGAGGGGCGCTGTGGAGTTTAGCGTCAATTTAATTCCTGAGACGCTGTCGCGCACCACGCTTCAGGATAGGGCACCGGGAGATCAGGTCAATATCGAAATTGATCCGCAAACCCAGGTAATCGTTGAAACCGTTGAGCGTGTATTGTCGCAACAGCGGCGGTAATGGTGTTTATTGGTTGTTGGGCTGACCGATCGGTTAGATCATGGCCTGAAGATTGCTTGGTATTCGGCAGCGGAGCGGTTTCCGCCGACATTGGTCGCCATGCTGAGCCGCTCGCATCAAGGCGAGCGTTTCGGTAGTATGTGCGGCTTTTCTCAGCACCAGAACGTATACACGTCATGCGACGTTAGCGCTAAGGACAACAAACTTCATGAAACTTCTGGATAACTATTTCAAGCTCTCCGAGCAAAAAACCAACGTGAAAACAGAAGTTATCGCCGGGATCACCACCTTCCTGACGATGGCCTACATTATTTTTGTCAACCCGAGCATCCTTTCGGAAGCGGGGATGGACTACGGCGCGGTGTTCGTAGCGACTTGCCTGGCGGCGGCGATTGGTTGTTTCGTCATGGGTCTGTGGGCCAATTACCCTATTGCCCAGGCGCCAGGCATGGGTTTGAACGCCTTCTTCACCTATGGCGTCGTGCTGGGGATGGGTTATACCTGGGAGGCTGCGTTGGGGGCAGTCTTCTTCTCCGGTTTAACTTTCTTTTTATTAAGCATTTTTAAAATTCGCGAGTGGATCATTAACTCCATTCCAATGACATTACGCTTGGGGATAGCCGCGGGTATTGGACTTTTCCTGGCGATGATTGCGCTTAAGAATGCCGGTATTGTGGTTGCCAACCCGGCGACCTTTGTTGCCCTGGGCGACCTTGCACAGCCGCCAGCTATTTATGCACTGCTGGGCTTTTTTGTGATTACCGCGCTGGCATACCTCAAGGTTACCGGTGCAGTGATGATTGGTATCTTGGGCGTGACCGTTGCGGCGATGGTACTTGGCCATAACGAGTACGGTGGGCTAATGTCGATGCCGCCCTCCATTGCACCTACCTTTATGGCCATGGATTTGATGGGCGCGTTAGACGTGGCGATGCTAAGCGTGATCTTTGCCTTCCTGTTTGTGGATCTATTCGATACCTCGGGTACGCTGATCGGTGTCGCGCATCGCGGCAAACTGCTAGACAAAGACGGCAAGTTGCCGCGCATTGGCCGCGCCATGATGGCCGATAGCACTGCCTCAATGGCGGGCGCTGCCTTGGGTACTTCCACCACGACGAGCTACATTGAATCGACGGCGGGTATCGTCTCGGGGGGGCGCACTGGTTTAACGGCGGTAGTCGTCGGTGTTTTGTTCCTGATCAGCCTGTTCTTCGCACCACTGGCGGGCTCGATTCCGGCTTACGCTACCGCAGGTGCGCTGCTCTATGTGGCTGTACTGATGGCGGGTAGCTTGGCCCACGCGAATTGGGAAGACCCCACCGATGCTGCGCCGGTGCTGATTGCTGCGCTGGCGATGCCGCTGACGTTCTCGATTGCCGAAGGCATCGCGCTAGGCTTTATTAGCTACGTGGCGATCAAAGCGCTGTCGGGCCGCTTTAGCGATCTGAATCCGGCGGTGATTATTTTAGCGCTGCTGTTTGCGGCGAGATTCCTGTTCCTAGGGTAACTGGCCCTTATCACTTTTTTTATTACTCAATGAGAGACGCGATGAGCATCTACGGCGACTACATTAAGTCCGTTATTCGCACGGTTCCCGATTGGCCTGAGCAGGGCGTGAATTTTCGCGACATCACCCCGTTGCTGCAAAATAGCGCTGCCTTCCGCAAGCTGATCGATAGCTTCGTACACCGCTATCAGGAGATGAACCTGGATGCCATTGCAGCCATCGATGCGCGTGGTTTTATTATTGGCGCACCGCTCGCTTATGAGTTGGGCTGCAGCTTTGTACCGGTGCGCAAGAAGGGTAAGCTGCCCTTCAAAACCATCAGCGAGACCTACACCCTGGAGTACGGTCATTCTGAAGTGGAGCTGCATTCCGATGCCTTCCAAACGGGCGATCGTATTCTGCTGATGGATGACCTGATTGCCACCGGTGGCACCATGCTGGCAGCGGCCAACCTCATTCAGCGTAGCGGTGGCCATGTGGTGGAGACCGCCACCATTATTGATCTGCCCGAACTGGGTGGTTCGCAGAAAATTCGCGATGCTGGTTATAGCGTATTCGCAGTTTGTTCTTTCAACGAAGACGAGTAAATCCCCATGAGCAGCGATCGCTATCACCAACACTTCACTGTCTCCTGGGATCAACTGCACCGTGACGTGCGTACGCTTTGTCACCAGATGATCGAGCGTGACTTTAAAGGCATCGTAGCGATTACCCGCGGCGGGTTAATTCCTGCCGCGTTGATTGCCCGGGAGCTTAATATCCGGCTGATCGATACCGTATGCATTAAAAGCTACGACCACATGGATCAAGGCGGCCTGGATATCATGAAGGGCGTCGATCATGATGGTGAAGGCTGGTTGTTGGTCGATGACTTGGTGGATACCGGAAAAACGGCGCGGGCAGTTCGCAAAATGCTGCCGAAAGCTCACTTTGTGACTATCTACGCCAAGCCGGATGGTCGCCCGCTGGTGGATCAATACCTAACCGAAGTGGCTCAGCAGTGCTGGATCCAGTTCCCATGGGATATGGGCGTTGCCTATGTTGAACCGCTTGTCGATCAGATGAAGAGGTAGTGATGGCTAATCCGCTTCCCGACGACTGGAATCAGTGGCTGGGTAATGAATTTCAGGCTGACTACATGCTGGGGCTAAAAGCGTTCTTGGCTGAGCAAAAAGCGGCCAAAAAAATTATTTATCCCCACTCCTCACACTGGTTTCGCGCCTTTGAGCTGACCCCGTTGAGCGAAGTGAAGGTGGTTATTTTAGGCCAGGATCCCTACCACGGCCCTAATCAGGCTCATGGCTTATGTTTTTCCGTGCAACCCGGCGTCCCGGTGCCGCCGTCGCTAGTCAATATCTATAAAGAGCTGGCCAGCGATGTCGGTTTTACCCCCGTGCGCCATGGCCATCTGGAAGCATGGGCGAGGCAGGGCGTACTGTTGTTAAATACCTCGCTTACCGTGGAGCAGGGCAATGCGGCCTCGCACCGCGGTAAAGGGTGGGAGCCCTTCACTGACCGCGCGATTGAAACCGTCAGCCAGCACGCGCCGCCGTGTGTATTTCTGCTGTGGGGCAGTCATGCGCGCCAGAAGAAGGCGTTAATCGACCAGAGGCGCCATTTAATACTGGAAGCCCCGCATCCATCACCGCTCTCTGCGCATCGGGGCTTTTTTGGTACCCGGCATTTTTCCCAAGCCAATCAATTTCTACAAGCGCAAGGACGAGACCCCATCGAGTGGCAATTGCCTGAAACCCCTTAACCTTGCAAGTGGTTGCGGGTAGAATACGCGCAATTTTGCGCCTAGCTGATGCAGCTCTGGTTGTCATTCTGAATCCCCTGCAGTGAGGAAGTCCCATGAGTGTTTACGCCATTAACCATCCGCTTGTACAACATAAGCTGGGTCTGATGCGCGAAGTTGACCTGAGCACTAAGAGCTTTCGTGAACTGGCAGGTGAAGTTGCCAAGCTGTTGACCTATGAAGCAACCAAGGGTCTGGAGCTCGAAGATCATGAAATCCAGGGATGGAACGGTGAACCGATTGCTACGCGTCGGTTAAAAGGTAAGAAAGTTACCGTTGTGCCGATTCTGCGCGCAGGGCTTGGCATGCTGGAGGGCGTTACAGATCTAATCCCCAGTGCGCGGGTAAGCGTTGTCGGTCTTTATCGCGATGAAGAGACGCTTCAACCGGTGCCTTATTTCGCCAAGTTTGCCAATGATATCGAAGAGCGCATGGCCATCGTTATCGACCCCATGCTGGCTACTGGCGGCTCGATGGTGGCCACGCTGGACATGCTGCGTGAGCGAGGCTGTGAGCATATGAAGGTGATCGTGCTCGTTGCGGCCCCTGAGGGTATCAAACGGGTGCAGGACGCTTACCCCGATATTGAAATCTACACCGCCTCCGTCGATGACCGCCTCGATGAGAATGGCTACATCGTCCCTGGTTTGGGCGACGCTGGCGACAAGATTTTCGGAACGCGCTAAGCATCGTTTCTGAAATTGCCCCTTACGCCTAGCGTCAGGGGCATTTTTTTGCACACCTAAAATCCAATAATCACTAGGAATTCACTTATGCGTGAAGCTGCCAGTCAGGCTGAGTCGTGGCCAAAAGTCATATTAACCGGCGCACAAATGCTATTTGTGGCGTTTGGCGCCTTGGTGTTAGTGCCGCTTTTGACAGGACTCGACCCAAGTGTTGCGCTGTTCACGGCGGGAGTGGGAACCTTGGTATTTCATGGGGTGACCAAGCAGAGCGTGCCGGTGTTTTTGGCCTCATCGTTTGCCTTTATAGCGCCTATTCAAGGCTCTGTGGCGAGCTTTGGGGTTTCGGCGACCATGGGCGGGCTAATGGCGGCGGGGCTGGTCTATGTGGCGATCTCTCAGGCTGTGCGTTTAAAAGGCACCGCCTGGCTGCACCATTTGCTGCCCGCTGTGGTGGTGGGGCCGGTGATTATGGTGATTGGTCTGGCGCTGGCGCCGGTGGCAGTCAGCATGGCGACCGGTGAAACCAGTGAAAACATCGGCTATGGCGCGGCGATTTTCTTATCAATGACCAGCTTGCTGGTAACCCTGGTGCTTGCCGTATTTGGTCGTGGGCTACTTCGCCTTGTACCGATTATGGGCGGCATTGTCACCGGCTATGCCTTGGCGCTATTGATGGGTGTCGTCGACTTTACACCGGTGCGGGAGGCAGCGTGGCTATCGATACCCAGTTTCACTGCTCCGAGTTTTCATTGGGCGGCCATTCTATTTATGATTCCGGTCGCGATAGCCCCAGCGGTAGAACACATTGGTGATATGGTGGCGATTGGTTCGGTGACCCGTAAAAACTACCTGGAAAAGCCTGGCCTACATCGCACCCTGTTAGGTGACGGCTTGGCAACCAGCGTGGCAGCGCTATTTGGTGGGCCGCCGAATACCACTTACTCGGAAGTCACCGGCGCGGTAACCCTCACTCGGGCGTTTAATCCCAAGTACATGGTCGTTGCGGCGATGATTGCCATTGTGCTGGCATTTGTGTCCAAGCTTGGCGCGCTGCTACAGACTATTCCCGGCCCGGTAATGGGCGGTATCATGACGCTTCTGTTTGGCTCTATCGCGGTGGTCGGTATGAACACCTGGTACGCGCCGGTCAGTCGTTGACCGCAGCGCGCAACCTGGTCGTGGTGTCGCTAATACTGGTGTTTGGTATCGGCGGCATGCAGTTTGGCGGTGGCCAGTTTACGCTGCAGGGCGTTAGTCTGGCCGCCTTGGTGGGTATTACGTTGAACTGGCTATTACCCCGCGAGCAAGAGGGCGAGTAAGCTAAGCGCGGGCATTGTAAGCGTCGCGTTGCTTGTAAAGTGCGTTTAGTGATTATCGGGAGTCTCGGCAGTATGGAAAACGAACTAACCGCACCCTTTCCCATTCTAGGGGTTGCTGCCTGGAGCGGCACTGGAAAAACGACCCTGTTAGAGAAGCTGCTGCCACGCTTGGGTGAGTATGGCTTGAAAGTCGCCGTGATCAAGCATGCTCACCACTCATTTGATGTCGACCAGCCCGGCAAAGATAGTTATAAACTGCGCAGCGCAGGTGCGGCACCGGTACTGGTGGCTTCCCGTCAGCGCTTTGCGCTGATGCAGGAAACCCCCGGCCAGGACGAGCCAGATTTAGCTGAGCTAATTGCCATGGTGGTGCCGCACCACCCCGATTTGTTGATTGTCGAAGGGTTCAAAGCGTGGCCAATCCCTAAACTGGTGTTATACCGCGATGGGATTGGTGATCCTGCTATTTTGTCCGACCGATGGGTTGAGGCGGCCGCACTCAGTGCACCACCGCCTATCGACCTGGCGGCTTCGGTGGCCCAGTTAGATCTAGACGATAGTGAAGCAATAGCGCGCTGGATAGTCAGTTGGGTAAGCGCGAAAAACGACGCTATATTTTCAAGTGCTTGGGCTTCAAAAAAGGAACGGTGACAATATGCATCTTACCCACCTCAATACCCGTGGCGAAGCCAATATGGTGGATGTCGGCGATAAGCAGGAAACCCGCCGCGAAGCAGTCGCCTCGGGGCGCATTGTGATGCAGCCGGAAACGCTGAAATTACTTAGCGACGGTGAATTGCCCAAGGGCGATGTGCTGGCCACCGCACGTATCGCCGGTATCCAGGCGGCCAAACGTACCCATGAGCTGATCCCTCTCTGCCACTCACTGGCGCTCTCCAAGGTCTCGGTTGAATTCGATATTGATTTGGCCGAATCCTGCGTTCACGTGACCTCGCTGTGTCGTTTGAATGGCCGCACCGGGGTTGAAATGGAAGCCCTGACCGCCGTCTCGGTCGCTTGTTTGACGCTGTACGATATGTGCAAAGCGGTCGATAAAGGTATGCGTATTGAGGCCATTCAGCTCGACAGTAAGCAGGGTGGTCAGCGGGGTGACTACCAGCGCATGAGCGCCCAAGCACCAATAGTGACAGGCGATGGCGTAGCCGGGGAAGTCAGCTTGGGCGAACGCTGCCCTTCACCCTGCGTGCGGGTCAAGTTTTTAGCCGAACTGCGCGAGCGGGTAGGCGAGAGCGAGGCGGTTGTGAGCCTTGATCAGTTGGCCAGCCGTGACATTAGCGGATTAAAAGCCGCACTGGCGGAGCAGGATAGTCGCTTTAAACAGCTCACCGACCAGCGCACGCTTTGCGCGATTAACCAGGTGATGGCCAATGATGATGCGTTAGTGACCGATGATGACGAAGTGGCGTTTTTCCCGCCGGTGACTGGGGGGTGAGTGTGGATACTAAGCCAAATATTACAGTAGCGGTTCAAGCAGCCCCGTTCTCAATGGCCTACGGCTACGAGGATACCTTGGCGGGGCGCAGCGATATTGGCGCAGTGGTAAGTTTTACCGGACTCGTGCGTGATTTCAATGAAACGCCGGACGTCACAGCGTTAACGCTGGAACACTACCCGGGCATGACCGAGCGCACGCTGAAGGAGATTGGCGAACAGGCCTGGCAACGCTGGTCGCTCCAGGCGGTGCGGATTATTCATCGCGTCGGCTACCTGGAACCGGGCGATCCGATTGTGCGGGTGTTAGTGGCTAGTGCACACCGGCGTGAGGCGTTCGAAGCCTGCGATTTTATTATGGATTTCCTTAAAACCCAGGCGCCTTTCTGGAAGAAAGAGCACTCTACCCAGGGCGAATACTGGGTTAAAGAGCGCCACTCTGATCAACAAGATGCTGCGCGCTGGCGTTGATGCTGCTCTGTGAAATGATGGCTTATTCCACCGCGGAAACCTACCCTTGACCCACTGAGTGAGCAACCCTCCTAACGATTGGCGGCGTTGTCCAGAATGATGGGGTCTGGCATTTCGGCGGCCATAATCTGTAGATGCACATCGGGAAGGTGCTGCATATGCTCCGTGAGCCAGTGAACCAAGCGGGGCTGCAATGCCTGTCGCAAGTCGGCGAGCGTCTCTGCAGCAATCTCTTCAAGCTGATCATCCAGCCAATCGCTAAAGCTATCTTCATCCAGCGGGCTGGCCCCCGAGGCATCCAGCATCAAACGACCAATGCGCGCCCATCCAGTGTCAGTAGCCGTCACCGGCAGTGCCAGGTATAAGCTGCCGCGGCGGGCTTTCTTATTGGCATCGTTCACCTCCAAACCAGGGTGAGGCACTACGCTGTTTTGACTGACAATGCAGGGGGGCTGGGGGTAGCGCGCTTCGCAGTTCAACCCGTGGCTATCGAAACTGATTAGATCGCCGTTTATCGGCGTCAGGGGTGCGCTAATACCCAACCGCTTGGCAATGGCCTGATGTGCCTGCTGATGGCGTGCTTCGCCATGCACCGGCATAAGGTGTTTGGGCCTGACCCACTGATAGAGTTTTATCAGTTCATCCTCGGCAGGATGCCCCGTGGCGTGCAATTCAGGGTGGTTGACCTCGTCATAGAGGTTGACGCCCAACTGTGCCAAACGCTTTTTAAGCTGCTCGATGGGGCGTTCATTACCAGGAATGGCTTTAGCCGAAAATATCACGTTGTCGCCTGGCTGCAGGTCAACATAGGGGTGACGGCCCTGGGCTAGGCGTTGTAGCGCAGCGCGGGGCTCCCCCTGACTGCCGGTAGCGATAATCACCACTTCATCCGGGGGGAGATACCCCAGGTCTTGATTGGGCACCAGTGACGGTAAATCATCCATATAGCCGAGCCCCCGGGCAACGCTGACCATGCGCTCCATTGAGCGACCCATTAAGCTAATGCGACGGCCACATTGATGGGCTGCGCGTCCTATCGCTAAGACACGGGCAAGATTGCTGGCAAAGCAGGAGACCACCACGCGGCCCTGGCAGTGACTCAGTGTTTTTGCCAGCGCCCGAGCCACATCCCCCTCGCTGCCGGAGTGGCCGGGCATGGGGGCGTTAGTAGAGTCGCCCACTACCAGGTCAATCGGCGCAAGCGCCTTGAGGTGGGCCGCATTGATTGGTGTGCCGATGATAGGCTCAGGGTCGAGCTTCCAGTCGCCGGTATGTAAAACACGATAGCCGCCAGCCATCATTACCAGCGCACAGCTTTCGGGAATCGAGTGGGTTAAAAGCAAGTAGCGCAGCGTGAAGGGCCCACTTTCTAGCGCCTCGCCAGGTTCAATGACATGAATAGCCGCGCTGCTAAGCTGGTGTTCCGCAAACTTCAGGCGCAACAGCCCAGCCGCCAGCGGGGTGGCATAAATAGGGCAGTTCCACATTGGCCAGAGCCAGGCTACCGCTCCAATATGATCTTCATGGCCATGGGTGATAAATAGGGCTTTGGGTACGATTCCCAGTGCTTTCGGTGTGTCGAGATTGGGCACTTGTAGCGGCGAGTTGGGAAGATCCTGACGAATCATCATGCCGCAGTCCACGGCTATCCAGTGATCGTCATAACCGTATAGCGTTAGATTCATTCCAATCTCACCACATCCCCCCAGCGGCAAAAGGCGCAGTGGTGGACGACGACGGGGACGAATTTGAACGCGTGATGAATGCATCTGTTATGAAAAACCTAAAAAGTAGTGACTTAACTATACGGGAAGGCAGGGGCGGCTAACAATCATCCTTGGCCTTCCGATACAATATGAGGCCTAAGCCGCTGGTTTGTCATAATTACCTCAGAAATAGGTCAAGAGTAGCTCACATGTCTCATTATTATCGCTTAGTGGTTTCCTGTCCTGATCGCGTGGGCATTGTTGCACGGGTATCGAGCTTTATTGCCCAGCAGGGCGGCTCCATTACCGAAGCCAGCCAGCACTCCGATTTAGAAACCGGCTGCTTTTTTATGCGTTATGAAATTCTGGCGGATTCGGTGGGTATGTCGGTGGAAGCGCTACGCGAGGCGTTTGCGCCAGTAGCCAGCGAATTTAATATGCAGTGGTCACTGGTGGATACCCAGCACCGCCGCCGTGTGGTGCTGATGGTGTCGCGAGAGTCACACTGCCTGGTCGATCTGCTTTACCGCTGGCAAGCGGGTGAGTTGGATTGCGATATTGTCGGCGTTATCTCCAATCATGACGATATGCGTTCCCTGACCGAGTGGTATGGCATTCCCTACCACCATGTCCCTGTCGACCCTGACAATAAGCAAGTGTCATTTGCCAGGGTGCAGGCTGAAATCGACAGTGCTCGCGCTGACTGCGTAGTGTTGGCACGCTATATGCAGATTCTGCCCCCGAACTGTGCGCGCGCTATGCGGGAAGAGTGATCAATATTCACCACAGTTTTTGCCCTCTTTTGCCGGAGCTAAGCCCTACCACCAGGCTTACCAGCGGGGCGTTAAACTGATTGGCGCTACCTGCCACTATGTGACCGAGGAACTCGACGCAGGCCCTATCATCGAACAGGATATCCATCGCGTTAGCCACTGCCACACACCGACAGATTTGGTGCGCTTTGGTCGTGATGTCGAAAAAGCCGTGCTTGCCCGCGGTTTGCGTTGGCATTTAGAGGATCGTGTGCTGGTGCACGGCAATAAGACAGTAGTATTTAGTTAAAGGCTTCCAAACGCCATCGACCTGAGAGGCCGCCATGTCATTCGCGCAAAGTGTTTTAGCGCCGTGGGCGCTGCTGCTCACCTGGCTACTCTCGGTAGCAGTCATCGCATGGGCGCTTTGGGGGCGGCCCTGGCAGGTGTTGATAGCGAATACCGCGCTTCAGCACCGCTGGCTGGGTGCTACCCTGGCGGTGATGTTGATGTGGCAACTGCGTGCCCAGGCGGTTGATTGGCTAACGCTGCACCTTGTCTTTACGGTATTGATGACACTCGTTTTTAAAGCGCCATTAGCGCTCATTAGCAACGTGCTGATCAATATCGCCATGGTGGTGATTGGCCGTAATGAGTGGTTACTGCTGGGGGCAAACGTGCTGGTTACCGGGATCGTTCCGGCGGCTGTCATTGGCACGGTATGGCGGCTGGTAGATCGCCGCCTGCCGGATAACCTGATGGTCTTTCTGTTTGCCTGCGGCTTTTTTGGCGCGGCGCTGGCAACGCTGGGAGGAGGGCTGGCGGCGGTCGTGCTGATTATCGTCGCGGGGACTGACCCGGAGGCGGTCTATCTCGCCCAGGAGTACGCGCGTTTCTTGCCCCTGCTAATGCCTTCAGAGGCGTTTCTTACCGGCATGCTGCTGAGCATCCTACTGGTCTATCACCCGAACTGGGTGGCCACCTTCAATGACCACCGCTATATCGACATGCAGTAGCTTGGTGATTAGCCGAGAGCTTGGCCGTTGCCGCCACGAATCACCCCAACACCGACGCCTTCGATATCGAGGGACTGGGAGCGCAGGTCGATTTCAATGGGCGCAAAGTCAGGGTTCTCTGCAAACAGCGTTACCTGGTGGCCCTGGCGTTTAAAGCGCTTAACCGTTACTTCATCCTCCAGTCGGGCAATCACAATCTGGCCATCGCGAACCCTGTCGGTGCGATGAACCGCCAATAAATCACCTTCCAAAATACCAATATCCTTCATTGAAAGACCGCGTACACGCAGCAGGTAATCGGCTTTGGGGGTAAAGTACTCGGCTGGCAGTGGGCAGTAACGATCAATATGCTCCGCGGCTAAAATCGGACTGCCAGCGGCCACCTCCCCGATGACGGGCAGGCCAGCAGGGGGGGCCTCAATATTGGCAGCAGGTAACGTGGTGACTGCGCTATCCAGAAGATCCTGAGGTTCCTGGTTGGGCAGCCGTATGCCACGTGATGTGTTGCGGATAATGCGAATAACCCCTTTTCGCTCCAGCGCGCGTAAGTGCTCTTCAGCCGCGTTGGGGGAGCGGAAGCCAAGTGCTTGGCAATCTCGGCACGGGTAGGAGGGTAGCCAAATTCGCCCATCGTCTTAACGATAAAATCAAACACGTGCTGTTGGCGAGCGGTTAGCGGACGCGACATACCAGACTCCATAAATAGTGAATAGACAGTAACAAATTAAATGGCAACTTAATCAATAAGTGGTTAAGTATACAGTATGTTCCTCTGTCCAGTATATGCCTTGTGACTACCTAATGCCGAAGTCCATACAATTTTCCTAATCGTTTGAAACTAAGCTTTTGCTTATTTAACCCGTCATATTTTATCAATAAATCAAGCGTTGAGCCCGTCTACGTTATGGCATAGTATTTTGCTATGTTTTAAACACCTGTTTCCCTGGAGAGCGACATGGCTCAATCTGATACGGTGACCCGTATACTCGATACCGCCGAGGTGCTGTTTGCAGAGCGGGGTTTTGCCGAGACTTCGCTGCGCAACATCACCAGCAAAGCGCGGGTTAACTTAGCCGCGGTTAATTACCATTTCGGTTCCAAAAAAGCCCTGATTCAGGCCGTTTTTGCCCGCTATCTGGATCCGTTTAATCAGCGTTTTCATACTGCGCTGGATGAGCTTGAAGGCCAACACGCCGGGCGCGTGATCCCGCTTGAAACACTGCTAGAAACGATGGCTACAACCGTGCTTGCGGTACCCGCCGAGCGCAATAGCTTAAAAGTGTTTATGCGCCTGCTCGGCCTAGCCTACAGCCAGGCCCAGGGCCATCTCAGGCGCTATATTCAACAAGAGTATGGTGATGTGTTTACGCGCTTTACAGAGCTTGTGCGCAAAGCGACGCCGGATCTACCCGATGCGGAGCGCTTTTGGCGGCTACACTTTATGTTAGGAACGGTAATCTTTACCCTGTCTGGCCTCGATGCGCTACGCGATATTGCCGAGAAGGATTACCACGAACAGGTCTCTGTACGTGATTTGGTCAGGCGCTTACTCCCGGTGGTGGTGGCAGCCATGAATGCGCCGTTACCCATGACCCTTGAAGCAGCCCAACCTGAAGAAGGAAAACATGCGAACGCCTACGCTAGCTGAACTACCGCCGACGGAGAATATCTGGCTGGAGATTGACACCGCTCAACAACGGCTACGCTGCTGGCGTGGCCCGAAAGTGCTACACGAGTGTGCCATCTCATCCGGTGCTGCCGGTAATGGAGAGCGCAATGGTAGCGGTAAAACGCCGCATGGTTGGCACTATGTGCGCGCCGCCATTGGTGAAGATATGCCCGAAAATGCGGTGTTTCGAGGCCGTCGCTGGACGGGCGAGACCTTTTCCGCCGCACTCGCCGAAGCGCACCCGGAGCGTGACTGGATTTTGACCCGCATCCTGTGGCTGTGTGGGTTGGAAAAGGGCGTGAATCGTGGTGGGCAGGTGGACTCGCAGCGGCGCTATATTTACCTTCACGGTACACCGCCTGACGAGCCCATGGGGGTTGCTGCCTCTCATGGCTGTATTCGCTTACGCAATAGTGATTTGCTCTACATTTATTCGTTAGCCTTACCGGGTACCCCTGTTTGGTTGCACGGTGGCCGTCAGTCCTTCGATTAGCCAGATTTTGACACCGCTAGACGATCGTCTAGAATCATCGCCCCTTTTAATGGATCAATCACGATGACTCAACCGTTAGGCCCGGTCATGCTTGACCTTGAAGGCCCAAAATTGACGGCTGCAGAGAAACGCTTGCTGCTAGAACCGACGGTCGGGGGTGTTATTCTGTTTGCCCGCAATGTCGAGAATGGCTATCAGGTTCGCCAGCTCTGCAGTGATATTCGCCGTGTTCGTGCTGATTTACTGCTCGCCGTGGATCAGGAGGGCGGCCGTGTTCAGCGCATCAAGGAGGGCTTAACCCGCCTGCCTGCCATGGCGCGCATAGGCGAGTGCTATCGCACTACCCCGGAAGAGGGGCTGCTGTTAGCCAAAGACGCCGGCTGGCTATTGGGGATGGAAATGGCCGCTTGCGGCCTGGATCTGAGCTTCGCGCCGGTATTGGATGTTGAGAGCGGGCTATCCAGCGTTATTGGTGATCGTAGTTTTAGTAGTGACCCTCAGCACGTTGCCCAGCTGGGCAGCGCGTTTATTCAGGGGCTTCACGATGCCGGTATGGCTGCGGTGGGTAAGCATTTCCCTGGCCATGGCGGCGTTGCGGCGGACTCCCACGTTGCATTGCCGGTAGATGACCGCCCGCTGGAGGTGATTAAACAGCATGATCTCGTTCCTTTTACCCAGTTGGCCTCACAGCTGGATGGTGTCATGCCTGCGCACGTTATTTATAGCGCCTTCGATACACGCCCCGCAGGATTTTCTCCCACTTGGTTGGGCATGCTTCGGGAGTCGCTAGGCTTCAAAGGCTGCGTTTTTTCTGATGACCTAAGTATGGCAGGCGCTCACGAAGCTGGTGACCCCAAAGCGCGTGCCCAGGCAGCGCTGGCCGCCGGTTGCGATATGCTACTGGTATGTAACGACCGAGCCGCCGCGCTTGATGTGATGGATGCCTGCCAGGGAATCAATACCAAGCGCCCCGCCAAACTGCGCTATAGCCGTGCTCGGCCAGACCTGGACGCACTGAGTGCACTGGGCCGTTGGCGTCGTACTCACGCTAAGCTGGAAGCACTAGCGGATAAACCCAAGTCCAGCGCGGAAGCAGAGCAAACCAAGCGCTAAATAAATCCCTTTTTTGAATACTTGAAGCCTATAACCCGCCGTGGAGTTGGTAGATGTCAAAGCTGGATAAAGAAGCATTAGAGTCACTGGACTCGATGCGCGAATTGATGGATAACGCAGACTGCCTGATTTCTCAGCAAGAAGTGGAGCGGGCGCTTGATCGTATGGCGGAAGCGATTACGCGAGATTTAGGCGATAAGCTACCGGTTTTTTACTGTGTGATGAACGGTGGCCTGATTACCACAGGGCATCTACTTACTCGTCTTGGCTTTCCACTGGAAGTCGATTATCTGCATGCCACTCGCTACCGCAATGAGCTGCGCGGCGGCGAACTCTTCTGGCGGGTTTCACCTGAGGTGCCAATGGCCGGTCGCCACGTGGTTATTGTTGACGATATTCTGGATGAGGGGGCGACGCTGGCGGCCATTCTGGCTTACTGCGAAGAGGCCCAAGCTGCCAGTGTCACCACGGCAGTGCTAGTCGATAAACAGCACGACCGCAAAGCAGTGCCTGGATTGAAGGCTGACTACTGCAGTCTGGAAGTGGCCGACCGCTATGTGTTTGGCTTTGGCATGGATTACAAAGGCTACTGGCGCAACGCGCCCGGGATTTTTGCCCCCAAGGGTATGTAATCCGATGAGGGCTTGCCGTGGTTGTTGCAGTTTAGCGGGGCGAAAAGCGCCTCGCTAGGCCGGTTTCAGCAATCATCCGCGTTGAGATCTCCTCAACCGAGAAGCGTGTCGCATCAATAAATGGAATGTGCATGGTGCGATAGAGAGACTCTGCCTGCCCTACCTCTTGCAAGCACTGATCCATCGAGCTATAGCGGCTGTTGGGGCGTCGTTCGTTGCGAATTGCCGATAAGCGTCGTGCATCAATGGTCAAGCCAAACAGTTTGTTGCGATGGGGCGCGAGCGCTTTGGGTAGTTTGAGCATACCATCTTCGTCTAAATCATCTTCCGTTAGCGGGTAGTTAGCCGCCCGAATGCCAAACTGTAGTGCCAGATAAAGTGAGGTAGGGGTTTTACCACAGCGCGAAACGCCGACCAGAATGATATCGGCTTTATCGTACTGGTGGGTGCGTGCGCCGTCGTCATTATCCAGCGCGAAATGCACCGAGTGGATACGATCCATGTAGACGTCATCGCTGCCAATCGAGTGAGTGCGCCCAACGCTGTAAGAGGAGTGGGTCTCTAGTTCCTGCTCCAGAGGTTCCAGGAAGGTAGAAAAAATGTCGACTTTGAAGCCGGATGCCTGCCGAATAACATCGCGGATTTGTTGATCCACAATGGTGTCGATAATGATCGGGCGGTGGCCGTCGCGGCTGGCCGTCGACTCAATAATGGCGGCTAACGCCTGAGCTTTTTCCAGCGTATCGATATAGGGTTTGGTCTGCATATCGATCTCAACATCGCTGAACTGGGCCAGCAAACTACGTCCTAAACTTTCCGCTGTGATGCCGGTACCATCTGAAATAAAAAAAGCCGTACGTTTCATGACAAAATCCACTGGTGAGTGATCCGGCTATTGTGAGCCGAGCCGTTTGTCAGCACAACGTATCCTCATCGGTGGGTATTTCAGCGCCCCATGCACCTGACTACATAAATAGCCCAAAAAGCCCTGCTGTTGTAAAAATCCTCCACTCTCTTCGCTATTAGACCAATGGCGAATATATTGGCACGGTGCTAGGGTAGCCCAGTGAATTATCCATGATCCACGGCATTAATGCCCATATCAGTGGTCATGCCGATATCTATGAGTGAGGGGGTTACGTGGAAGAGTACATTCTGTGGTTCGATCAGCTGGGCATGGCGGACGTCGAACGCGTAGGTGGTAAGAACGCCTCGCTGGGTGAAATGATCTCCAACCTGTCCGGTGCCGGTGTAACGGTACCCGGCGGTTTTGCTACTACCGCCCACGCTTACCGTGAATTTCTCTCCCACGAAGGGTTAAATGAGCGCATTAATGCCACCCTGGCTCGCCTGGACGTCGACGACGTTAAAGCGCTGGCCGAGGCGGGCAGCAACATCCGCCAGTGGGTCATCGATACGCCGTTACCCCCAAGCTTTGAAGCGGCCCTGCGCGATGCTTACGGCCAGTTGCAGCAACAGCACCCACAGCTGAAAGTAGCCGTTCGCAGCTCAGCCACCGCGGAAGATCTCCCCGACGCCTCCTTTGCAGGCCAGCAGGAGACCTTCCTGAATATCGAAGGCTTCGACAATATCAAGCGTGCGGTGCATGAGGTGTTTGCCTCGCTGTTTAACGATCGCGCAATCTCTTACCGTGTGCACCGCGGCTACGCCCACGAAAATGTCGCTTTGTCTGCGGGGGTGCAAAAGATGGTGCGCTCCGAGACCGGAGCGGCAGGCGTCATGTTTACCCTCGACACCGAATCCGGCTTTAAAGATGCCGTGTTTGTCACCGGCTCCTGGGGCCTGGGTGAAACCGTCGTGCAGGGCGCCGTCAATCCTGACGAGTTCTACGTGCACAAGCCGACCCTGGCGGCGGGGCGCCCGGCAGTACTGCGCCGTAACTTGGGTTCCAAGTTGATCAAGATGGTCTATGGCAAGGATGCCAGCGCCGGTAAATCAGTTGAAACCGTCGATGTACCCCATAGCGACCGCAGCCGGTTCTGTATCAATGACCAGCAGGTAATGGATCTTGCACGCCAGGCGATGACCATTGAGCAACACTACCAGCGTCCCATGGATATTGAGTGGGCCTTGGATGGCGATGACGGTGAGCTCTATATCGTGCAGGCGCGCCCTGAAACGGTGGTCTCCCAGCAGGAGGGCGGCAAGCTTGAGCGCTTCCAGCTGCGTGAAAAGGGACGCACGCTAATTACGGGGCGGGCGATTGGTCAGCGCATTGGCCGTGGCACCGTCAAAGTGGTGCTTAGCCCTGATGATATGGACAAGATCCATGATGGCGACATCCTGGTCACCGACATGACCGATCCGGATTGGGAGCCGATCATGAAACGCGCTTCCGCGATCGTCACCAACCGCGGCGGGCGTACCTGCCACGCGGCGATCATCGCCCGTGAACTGGGCATACCTGCAGTGGTCGGCTGTGGCGATGCCACTACCCAGTTAAAAGAGGGCATCGACGTCACAGTCTCTTGTGCAGAAGGCGATACCGGCAATGTCTATGAAGGTCTGTTGGAGTTTGACTGCAAAGTCTCCAGTGTCGATGCGATGCCGGAAATCCCCTTCAAAATCATGATGAATGTGGGTAACCCTGACCGCGCCTTTGGCTTTGCCAGTCTGCCTCATGCGGGCGTGGGCTTGGCGCGATTGGAATTTATCATTAACCGCATGATCGGCGTCCATCCTAAAGCGCTGCTGGAGTACGACACCTTACCGGCTGATTTACAGCAGGTGATCGATTTGCGCACCGCGGGCTATACTGACCCGGTCAGTTTCTACGTCGATAAACTGGTTGAAGGTATCTCCACGCTGGCGGCGGCGTTCCACCCTCAGCGCGTCATCGTGCGGCTGTCAGACTTCAAATCAAACGAATACGAAAACCTGATTGGCGGCAAGCTCTATGAGCCGGGTGAAGAGAATCCCATGCTCGGTTTCCGGGGCGCATCGCGCTACATCTCAGAGGCGTTCCGTCCCTGCTTTGAACTTGAGTGCCGGGCGCTGAAGCGGGTGCGTGAAGAGATGGGCTTCGAGAATATCGAAATCATGGTGCCCTTTGTGCGTACCACCGACGAAGCCCGGGAGGTTGTAGAGCTGCTGGCCGCCAATGGCCTTGAGCGTGGTGGCCCCACAGGCTTGAAAGTGATTATGATGTGCGAGCTGCCGGCTAACGCGCTGCTGGCCGATGAGTTCCTGGAGTATTTTGACGGTTTCTCAATCGGTTCAAACGACCTGACCCAACTAACGTTAGGTTTGGATCGTGACTCGGGTATTGTGGCGCATCTGTTTGACGAGCGTAATGGAGCGGTTAAAAAACTCCTGGCCATGGCCATTCAAGCCTGTAAGGCGAAGGGCAAGTATGTCGGCATCTGCGGGCAGGGGCCGTCAGACCATCCAGACCTGGCTAAATGGTTGATGGAGCAGGGTATCGATTCTGTATCACTCAATCCCGACGCGGTATTGGAAACCTGGTTTATGCTCGCAGGGCAAAAAATCGAGTAGTTATATTTATTTTAACTAATTTACGCCCGGCCATTGTGCCGGGCGTCGTTGTTTTTATAGGCTACTCTTCTGGAGTGGTTTGTTAATTTATCGCGGAGAGCGCAGAGATGTCCCCAAAGTCAGTTAAGTTCGCGCTACCTGTTTTGTTGGTGGCACCCTTATATAGCTGGGGGTTTAGCTATGAAACACCTTCCATTTCGCCTGAAAGCGAGTCTGGATATGAAGAGAAACCAGGCTGGGAGGCTGAGTCGTTTGCGGTGGCCGCCGCCAACCCCCTAGCGACTGATGCCGGTTACCAGGTGCTGAAAGCTGGCGGTAACGCCATTGATGCCGCCATCGCGGTGCAAATGGTGCTGAACCTAGTCGAGCCGCAATCCAGTGGTATCGGCGGTGGTGCTTTTTTAATGCACTTCGATGGTGACGAAGTGCGTGCCTATGATGGTCGTGAGACGGCGCCTCAAGACGTTAACGGCGAACTGTTTATGCAGGAGGGTGAACCGCTGGCGTTTAATGAGGCAGTGGTTAGCGGACTCTCGGTAGGCGTGCCGGGTACGCTTAGAATGCTCGAGATGGCCCACGCCGAACAGGGTGAGCTGGCGTGGTCGGAGCTGTTCACCCCGGCCATCACTCTGGCCGAGGAGGGTTTTGCGGTTAGCAGTCGGTTGCATACCAGCTTGGCAAACGATGAGTTTCTGCGCCAAGACCCGCTAGCGAGCCAGTTTTATTATGACGCGGATGGTGAGCCCATTGCCGTGGGTGAAACGCTCACAAATCCGGCTATGGCCGCGATTTTTCGCCAAGTTGCCGAGCAAGGCAGCGCCGCCCTGCATGAAGGCGCCGTGGCGGAAGATATCGTTGAGCGCGTGCAAAACTACCCCGAGCGCCCAGGCAGTTTGACCCTTGAGGATATGAACGGCTACGAAGCACTTGCTCGTGATCCGCTATGCACGCCTTGGCAGCAGTGGGAAGTGTGTGGCTTCCCGCCGCCCTCGTCAGGTCATCTAACCGTGATGCAAATTTTGGGTATGCTCGATCAGCAGCCGCTGCTTGAAGCGCCGCTAGACAATGGTGTTTCAAGCAGCGGATGGCTGCATCAGTTTTTGGAAGCCTCGCGCTTGGCATTTGCTGACCGTGGTCGTTACATTGCCGACCCTGACTTTGTAGAGGCGCCGGGTGGCGATTGGTCGCTGATGCTGGCACCTGAGTACCTGGAGCAGCGCAGTGCGCTTATCGAAGAGATGAGTATGGGCGATAGCGCCGAACCGGGTAACCCAGGCGAGCTTGATGTTAGCTGGGCAAGCCAGCCCGAACAGCCCGAGTACGGTACCAGCCATATCAGCATTGTCGATGAGGAGGGCAACGCGGTCGCCATGACGACCACCATCGAGCAGGCCTTTGGCTCGCGGATTATGTCCGATGGTGGTACTGGAATGGCGGGTGGGTTCTTGCTCAACAATGAGCTGACCGACTTCTCCTTTGTGCCTGAAATAGAGGGCGAGCCAGTAGCTAACCGGGTTGAACCCGGCAAACGTCCACGCTCCAGCATGAGCCCGACCCTGGTGTTTGATCAGGACACGGGTGATTTGGTGGCAAGTCTGGGATCTCCTGGCGGCGCCGCCATAATTCACTATACCGCACGTACGCTAGTGGCGCTTCGCGACTGGGGGCTGAGTGCGCAGGAAGCGCTCGACCTTCCTCATGCGATTACCCTAGGTGGGGACGTCTATGTAGAAGAGGGCCGGTTTCCTGAGGCGACCATCGAATCACTGCGCGAACGTGGCCATACGGTAAGCGAGCGGGAGCTAACCAGCGGCCTCCAGGCCATTATGCGTCTTGAAGATGGTACCCTTTTTGGTGGCGCTGACCCGCGTCGCGAAGGTGTGGTAATGGGCGATTAAGTAAGCGCTTATTGGCGCAGCCAGTTGCGCAGCTTAACTAACATCAGCGCGCCGTCGCTTAATTCACGCCGATCTTGAATGAGCTCGGTTAAACGATCTGGGTAGTCGGTGATGATCGCATCGACACCCAGGTCAATCAGCGTCGACATGCGCGCTCGATCATTGACGGTCCAGGCGTGTATTTCGTAGCCATATAGCCGCGCTAAGCGAACTTCCCCTTCCGTGATGCGGTTATGCCGCAGTCCTAAGGCATCAAAATCGCGACGGTTTAGCGTGCCGGGCAGAATCAGCTGGGCCAGTAAAGTCACGCGAAGTTCCGGCGCTTGGGCTTTAATATGTTTAAGTAATGCAGGCGACATGGTGGCCATGCGCATGTCTAAGAGCGCGTTGGGGAAACCGCAAGCCGCATAGCCATCGAAGGCGCTTTGTTGGGTTGCCCAGCAGCGATAGCGGACGTCACTCTCTGCATTTAAGGCATCAATGACGGCATCGGCTAACGCTTCTTCTTGCCCCGGCAGCGGCTTAATATCAATCATTAGCCCCGCTTTTCCGCGCACGCTGTCGAGTGCTTCGTCCAGGCCGGGAATAGCCTCATTGCGAAAGGCATCGCCAAACCAGCTACCAACATCGTACTGTTTTAACTCCTCCCTGGTCAGCTCACCAAATTCCCGATTATCGCCGGTTAGCCGTGCCAAGCTGCGGTCGTGGTAGAGCATCACCTGCCGGTCACTGCTCAAGCGCACGTCAATTTCGATATAGTCAACGCCATCAATCAGTGATTGTTCTAATGCGGCAAGCGTGTTTTCGGGGGCGACCATAGAGCTGCCCCTGTGGGCAATCACCGCGACGTTGTCTCGTATCTCAAAGCTATTGAGGATCCACCATGCTTGAAGGCCAGCAAAAATAAGCACGCTCAGTTCTACCGCCCAGGCCAGTTTACCCGCATTGGTGCCCTCGGGAGGAGGTGCCGGACGAGCTTCTCGATGAGCCAACTGCATATAGAGACAGGCGGACAGCAGCGCGTTGGCGGCAATACCGATAAAGGTGATGGCCAGGGTAACCAGCACATAGCCGATTAAGTAGGCGAGCATCGCCGGGATAAGCACGGCATTATGCTCAGGTAACCACCAGAGTAGCGGCGTAAACAGCCGATCAAACAACAGTGTAGCGAGTAGCGGTAGGCTGACAATCAGCACCAATAGCAAAAGTACGGCAGCGCCAATGGAGCGACGCCAACCGCGGGTTAAGCTAACGCTGCGTCTAAGCGCCTGCCACGGGCCACTGCTCTCCAGCGCAACGAAGGGTAGCGCCAACAGCCAGCGCAGGTAGAGCCATGACGCTGCCCATATCCAGCCAATAACCAGTGGCAGCGCGCAGGCAATGAAGTACCACAATGCGGGGGGACGCACGCGCTGAAGGTAGTAGGGGTCTATGCCGCTTAGCCACAGGTCGTAAAGCCATGCTAGCCCGGCCATAAAGGGGGCCAACAGCAGCAAGTGAGTGCCTACCTGGAGTATCACAAGACCGGCCAGGGCAGGCAGCCGGCGGGTGCTCAGCCATAGCGCCTCAAGTGCCAAACGATAGTGGTTATCACGAGGTCTGACGGCCACCTGCAGCATGCCTGCCTGCTGCCAGTAAATAACCAGGAAGGCGAACCCCAGCCCCACCAGCATACCTACCAGACCCAGGGGGCTAAACAGTAGCGTGATCAATTCATCGTTGGTGACCACGGTACGGTTGAGTTGGGCCAGTAGCCAGCGTGTTACCCAGGTGATTGCTGGCAGCAGCAGGGCTGAAGCGAGCAGGGTAAAAAACAGGTGGTAGGCGATCAGTGGGCGAAGATGATCACGCAACGTGCGCAATAAGGCTGAGCCAAGATAGGTCAAAGGCTGCATCGTCATTAAACGGTAAGAATGAGTTCCCAGGGTGGCAGCAACCGCCACACCTGGCAAGAGACTCTGTTAAGACAAACCTAATTACTATGCAGGTTGTTGTTATGCAAGTCGTTGCTATGAAAGCGGCAACTCATGCTCGGCAACAATAATGCCGTTGTTATCTGCGTACAGCCACTGGCCGGGCTTTAGGGTGACGCTGGCAAAGGTGACATCAATATCACGCTGTCCTTCACCGCGTTTTTCACTTTTGCGCGGGTGACTGCCCAGCGCCTGAACGCCAATGGGTAGGGCAGCGAGTATATCCACATCGCGTACACAGCCGTACATGACAACGCCCGCCCAGCCGTTGGCAACGGCCTGCTCGGCGAGCATATCACCCAGCATGGCGCAGCGGTGTGAGCCACCCGCATCAACCACCAGCACCGCGCCGTTACCCGGCTCGGCGACAGCTTGCTTCACCATGGAGTTATCTTCAAAGCACTTTATCGTGCGAATAGGGCCATAAAAGGCTTCAAGGCCGCCAAAATTGGCAAACAGCGGATCCAGCACTGCCACCTCCGGGTGTGCATCGCAGAGATCGGGCGTCACTATTTCAATCGCGTTTGTCATCATGTGCTCCGTTTATGAGAGGTTGGTATCAGCATAGGCTGCTAACCGGGCCGTGCAAAAAAACGCCCCGCCCTGTAAAACAGTGGCGGGGCGTTCGGTCATCGACTCAGAAGATGCAATTGATTACATCGTCTGCGATGGTGCGAGCATCGGCGATGGGGCGGTCTGTTTCAAGCGCTTAACAAGCGTTAGGCTTCTTGAGCGACCGGAATCACGTTTGAGGCGATCTTTTGATACTCCTCAATCTCGTGAAAGTTCATATAACGATAAATCTCGCCCGCCATGGCGTCAAACTCTCCCATATAGCGTTGATACTCCTCAACGCTGGGTAGGCGTCCTTCTACTGCGGCAACGGCCGCCAGTTCCGCAGAGGCGAGGTAGACATTGGCGCCATCGCCCAGGCGGTTCGGGAAGTTACGTGTAGACGTAGACACCACGGTGCTCTTAGCGGCAACGCGGGCCTGGTTACCCATACACAGTGAACAGCCCGGCATCTCCATACGGGCACCGGCACGGCCATAAATGCCGTAGTAGCCCTCTTCGGTCAGCTGATGCTGATCCATTTTCGTCGGTGGTGCCAGCCACAGCCGGGTTTTTAAACTGCCAGCAGGCTGCTTCTCAAGCAGTTTGCCCGCAGCCCGGAAGTGGCCGATGTTGGTCATGCAGGAACCGATAAAGACTTCGTCGATTTTCTGGCCAGCGACGTCAGACAGCAGGCGTGCATCGTCCGGGTCGTTGGGCGCACAGAGAACCGGCTCTTTAATTTCAGCCAGATCAATTTCGATGACTTCGGTGTACTCGGCGTCCTGATCGGCGCGCATCAAGCTGGGGTTGGCCAGCCATGCTTCCATGCCTTCAATACGACGGCTGATGGTGCGTTCATCACCGTAACCGTTGCCCATCATCCACTTCAAGAGGGTGATGTTGGACTTCAAGTACTCGGTGACACTCTCTTCAGACAGCGTAATGGTACAGCCCGCAGCGGAGCGCTCGGCAGAGGCATCAGAGAGCTCGAAGGCTTGCTCTACGGTTAGATCTTCTAGACCTTCAATTTCCAACACGCGCCCGGAGAAGGCATTTTTCTTGTTGGATTTATCCACGGTCAGCAAGCCTTGCTTGATGGCGTAGAGCGGAATAGCGTGAACCAGGTCGCGCAGGGTTACGCCAGGCTGGCGCTTGCCTTTAAAGCGAACCAGTACCGACTCCGGCATATCCAGCGGCATGACACCGGTGGCAGCCGCAAACGCTACCAGGCCGGAACCGGCTGGGAATGAGATGCCGAGCGGGAAACGGGTGTGCGAGTCACCGCCGGTGCCCACCGTATCAGGCAGCAGCATGCGGTTGAGCCAGCTGTGGATGATACCGTCACCGGGGCGTAGCGAAACACCGCCACGGTTCATAATGAAGTCGGGCAGGGTGTGGTGAGTATCCACATCCACCGGCTTCGGGTAAGCCGCGGTGTGACAGAACGACTGCATGACCAGGTCGGCTTGGAAGCCAAGGCAGGCAAGGTCTTTCAGCTCATCACGGGTCATCGGGCCGGTGGTGTCTTGTGAGCCAACGGTGGTCATCTTGGGCTCGCAGTACATGCCGGGGCGAACGCCCTCTAGACCGCACGCTTTACCGACCATTTTCTGCGCTAAGGTGAAGCCTTTGCCGGTATCTTTAGGCTGTTCGGAAAGACGGAAAACGTCAGAAGCGGGTAGCCCCAGCGACTCGCGCGCTTGCCAGTCAAGCCACGGCCAATGATCAGGGGAATACGGCCGCCAGCACGTACTTCATCCAGAATCAGCTGCGTTTTAAGCTCAAAAGTGGTGATAACGTCATCGCTATCGTGCTTGCACACTTTGCCTGCATAGGGGTAAACATCAATGACATCACCCATGTTCAGATTGGTGACGTCCATTTCAACCGGCAGGGCGCCTGAGTCTTCCATGGTGTTAAAGAAGATAGGTGCAATTTTGCTACCAAAGCAGAAACCGCCAGCGCGCTTGTTGGGGACGTAGGGGATATCGTCGCCGAAGAACCAGAGTACCGAGTTGGTGGCTGACTTGCGCGATGAGCCTGTGCCGACAACGTCGCCTACGTAGACGACGGGGAAGCCTTTGGCTTTAACGTCTTCAATCTGTTTGAGCGGGCCAGTGGTACCTGGAACCACTGGCTCAATGCCGTCACGTTCGTTTTTGAGCATGGCATTGGCATGGAGCGGAATGTCCGGGCGTGACCAGGCATCCGGCGCAGGAGAGAGGTCATCGGTATTGGTTTCGCCCGGGACTTTAAACACGCTCAGGGTGATTTTTTCAGCCAGTGCGGGCTTAGACAGGAACCACTCGGCGTCGGCCCAGGACTGAAGAACCTCTTTGGCAACGCTGTTGCCGTTCTTGGCACGGCTTTCTACATCGTGGAAGGCGTCGAACATCAGCAGGGTGTGCTTGAGCTGTTCGCCTGCTTCGCGTGCAAGCTCCTCGTTATCGAGTAGCTCCACCAGTGAAACGATGTTGTAGCCACCCTGCATGGTGCCCAGTAGCTTGACGGCGTGAATCTTGTCGATCAGCGGAGAGCTTGCTTCACCTTTAGCAATGGCGGTGAGAAAGCCTGCTTTTACATAGGCGGCTTCGTCAACGCCTGGCGGAACGCGGTTGGTGATTAAATCGAGGATAAACTCTTCTTCACCGGCCGGTGGCGTTTTTAGTAGTTCAACCAGCGACGCTACTTGTTCGGCGGTTAGGGGTTTGGGCGGGACGCCCTCGGCGGCACGTTCCTCGACATGTTGGCGGTAAGCTTCAAGCACGTTGGGGCCCTCTCATTCACGTTTCATTTACTTTATGGTGATGGCCTGCACGATGCACGGTGTTGGCCGCGCAGTTGTTGTGAAGTGGAGCCGATCACATATGACATACGCTTGACAAACAGCGTGTGGTTGGATGGCTGCGATTCTACGGCAAACTGTCGACAATGTTAAGCTGGCAAGTAAAGACGGCTCTTGTACTTTATGTTGATGCCAAGATTTAAACGGATCAAAAGCGCTTTTATTAGTCAATTGGCTCAAAACCAGGAAAGTTTTTTTCCACTTCTAAGCTAACTTCTCGCTGTGCGGGTGTGATTCTCGTTACACCGCGTTACCATACTCCTCACTTTATAACCTTAGAGCCGTTTTACTACTGTGGAGCTTCTGTAAGGGTGTTGGCTGAAAGTGTGTGGAGCATTTTTAAACGCCCAGCTACATTAGTAACAGGCGATTCAGGTATAAAGATTGCAAAGCAACAGGGAACTATAAGCGCCTTATGGGCTTATATGTTGTACAATAGTGAGATATAAGCTTGGTAAGAGTGTTATGTTGATACAACCCAGTATGTCACAGCCTTCTATACAAAAAAGTGCCTTGCAAAAGGCTGACCACTCGGTGAAAGCGGATGATCTACTGCCAGAAAGTTTGCACCAGTTTTTGGCCTGCGCGACGCCTGATGCGTGGTTGCAGTGGGCGCTTGAAAATCCAGAAACACTGCTAATCGACCATGCGCAGTGCGAAAAAAAAGCCGCTTCGACCGCAATGAGCTTGCTCTACCGCTACGTGGATCAGCCGCTTCTGCTGAGCAAAATGTCGCAATTGGCTCGCGAAGAGCTGCTGCATTTCGAGCAGGTGGTTGGCCTTATGGAGGCACGTGGTGTGGCTTACCAGCATTTAACCGCTTCGCGCTACGCGGAAGGCCTAAGGCGGCACGTGCGCAGAAACGACCCCGAGCGGCTCATTGATGTGCTCATTATCGGCGCACTTATCGAAGCGCGTAGCTGTGAACGATTCGCTTGCTTAATTCCTTATTTAGACGAAGAGCTGGCAAAGTTTTATCGTACCCTGGTGAAGTCAGAAGGCCGTCATTTTGAGGATTATCTGTTACTGGCTCGCCAGCAGACATCGGACTCAATTGCTGAGCGGATCGCTTTTTTCGTAGCGCGTGAAGCGGAGCTGATTACTTCGACCGATACGGCTTTTCGTTTTCATAGCGGTGTGCCCGCTTAGTCCGGCAGGATGTTTATCATGCGCGATGCTCGTGAGACAGATCAGTTAACCCTATTTGGCCATTTTTCACTGACGCAGGGTGAAGATGTTTTAACCCACTTCAGCTACGACAAAGTGAAAGCGCTGCTCGTTTATCTGCTGCTGCACCGTCAGCCGGTTAATCGCGCCGCTCTAGCCGAACTGCTGTGGCCGGATCAAGGGCTATCTTCCGGTAGAACCAACCTACGTCACGCGCTCCATTGTTTACGCCAATCGTTAGGCGAGAGCGCCGACCAAGTGTTGAGTGTCTCCCGACAAACGATTGCCTTCCAACTGCCTGGCCATTGGAAAGTTGACCTGCATACGCTTCAGCAGCTCCTTGAAGGCCCGCGCGACCTGGATACCCTGGAAGCGCTGATGACCTGTTACCAAGGCGACCTGATTGAAGAGCTTCAGTTGGCAAGCTGTAGTGAATTTCAGCGCTGGTTAGTCCAAGTCCGTAATGAGTGGCGCCAACGGGTTATTCGTTTTGCTGAACAGGTGCTCGACGCCCATACCGATGTGCCTGATCTGATCTTGGAAACACTGGTGAGCCGCTTTTCAGGCTATGGCCCCTTTCATGAGCGTTTGGTGCGCCAACTGGCTGAACAGAATCAAATGGCCGCCGCTCACGAGCAGTATAATAGCTACTTGCAGTTGTTGGCGCTATCAGGCCAGCAGCCCGAGCCGAGTTTTTTACAGTTGGCCAGCTACTGGTCTGACGGCCATCATGACCCGCGCATGATGAGCCCCCAAGGGGCGTTTTCACGTGCGCTGGCGCCTGACAGCAAACCACTGCGCGAAGATGAAATTGAGCTGCGTCAGCTCTCGGTAATGGCTATCCGGCTACGCCTGAAAGGGGAGTGGCAAGACCGCGCCGCAACGCGCCACTGCCTTACTCTGCAGTTGGAGCTCCTGCGTTGGCTGGAGCAGCAGTGTCATCACTTGGGCGGCTTCTGGCTGCCTGGCGCTACCGGTGGCTTGGGGCTCGCGTGTTTCGGTACCCATGGGCCTGCCCACCAGCTGGCTGAGTTGGTGGCGCTCTATGAGCACTGCCGGCAGGCACTTCCTCAAGAGAGCGCCCGCCACTGGACTGGCGAAGACGACGTACCGCAATTTGAGCTGGCTGCTGGTTTACACAGCGGGCGAGTCGTCTATTTACCCGAGCGGCAATTGGCGGATCCCCTGGGACAAGTCACTCAAACATCACTGGAGTTAATGAGCGCTGCCGAAGGCAGTGAACTGGTCATCTCTCAAGAGGCCAGCCAGCACATGCCGCCTGCGCTCGATCTCCAGCCACGGCTGGTATCACGCTTAGTGGCTAGCGACGGTCGCGTTCGACTGCGGGCTTTAGTGCTGGGCTTAAACGAAGGTGGCCGCGATGCGCTGCCGCCTAGCCTGGTGGGGCGTGAAACCTCGCTGCGCACGCTGCGCGATGCGTTGGCGCGGGCAGGCATAGGTTTGCGTCAAAGCGTGTTGGTTCGCGGTGCCTCTGGCATGGGCAAGTCGGCGCTGATGGTCGGATTTCGTCAGTTAGAGCTCAGTCGTGATGCGGCTATTTGCTGGCAGCCTACCACTCGGCTATCGGTGCTGGATCCCTACGGTGTTGCCCGCACCCTGGTTGGCTGGTATCTCAAGCAACCGTTGACCGTTGAGGCAATTCACGAACTACAGGCGACGCTTGAACTTGACCAGCTTACCCCTGAGCGGCAGCACCTGTTGGAAGAAGCGCTTGGCGTACACGAGGTGCAGGAGATCACTCAGTTGGCCCAAAGCGGCGAAGCGGTCGAACTGGTGGTGATGCTCCTGCACCGCTTAATCGAGCGCCAAGCGACCACTCATACCCTGGTGCTGATGGTTGACGACCTGCAGTGGCTGGATGAGCCTTCCTTTAAAGTGCTCGCCGGGCTGCAGGCTCGTCTGCCGATCAATACTGCCTTTATGCTGGTGGCCAGCCACCATGGCAGAGAACAACTGCCGGTGAAGCTGCATTGGGATCAGCAGATTAGCTTGGGCAATCTGGATACGCAGCAGTCCTCGCGGCTATTGTCACAGCTGTCACGGCGCTATCGTATTCATCTAAGCCCACGGCTACGCAACCAGATTATCGAGCGCTGCGATGGTGTGCCGCTCTATATGCAGGAAATTTGCCGTCGATTGGACATGGATCGCCGCGAGGGGCGCAGTGTTCAGTTCGATGAACTGCCCAAAGGGTTATTAGGCCTACTGGCTAGCCGCATCGATCAGCTTGAGGGTGACCGCGAAATTGCCCATGTGGCGGCAGTGCTGGGTAAGCGTTTCCGGTTGGATTTCCTGCTGGAGTGCAGCGGTTGGGAAAAAGGGCGGCTTAACCAAGCGCTCGAACATATGCGTGTGCTGGAGATTGTTGAGCCGGTCGACAAAGAGAGCGGTGAGCACGAATATCAGTTTAGCCATCAGCTGCTGCAAGAAGCGGCCTACCTCTCCTGCCCCCGGGATGTTCGCGTCAAGCTGCACCAGCAAGTGGTGACTTTGATAGAGGAGCGCTTTCCGGTGTGGATTAGCCGCCATCCCGGGGATTTTGCCACTCATCTGCGCCGCAGCGGCCACTATGCTCGTGGTGCGCGCTATTTCGAACTGGCCGCCCGTGAAGCGCTTAAGGTGAGCGCCAATCGAACCGCGCTGCGTATGGCCGATTTCGGTTTGGCGAGTCTGCGCCATGTCGAGCACGAGATTGAGCGTGAAGTGAGCCTGCTTACCGTGCGCGGTCAGGCGGCGTTCTCGTTAGAAGGCCACGGTTCGCCAACCGCACATGAAAGCTTTGTGCGTGCGCGGGAACTGCTGCGCGAATCGGGTAGCGATAGGTTAGAAGACCCAGAAGATCTAGAGCAGATATTCCTGGTTAAGTGGGGGCTTTGGGTGGGCCGCAGTCAGCGCTATGCCCATGCGGATGCTTTTGCACTGGCGTCGACGCTCGCGGATCTCGCTGCACGTCTTGAAGATCCTCGTTATCGTCGTTTGGCCGATTATGCCCGTGCCAACTGCGAGTATTGGGCTGGTCGCATTCAACAGGCTCATGACCATTTGGATGAAATCGATCCGCTCAATGTGCAGATGATGATCGAATGGTTGCCGTTCTCCGATCATCCGCAAGTATCTGCGGCCTGCTTCCAAGGCTGGGCGCTCTGTCTGCGGGGTGATTATCAGCGTGCCGAGCGCCAAGTGTCGGCGGCGATTCGGCTGGCGGAGAAAATTGCTCACCCCGGTACCTTGGCGCTGGCACTGCTCTTTGCCGCTGCCCTCTATCGCCAGTTAGGACACGTACACTTGGCCGCACGGCATGCGGAGCGGGCAGCAGCAATGACAGGAACGCCCGATCTGCAGCTGTGGCAAATTTCCAGCCAGTGTATTCTCGGTTGGCAGCGTGCCCTGGCAGGCGATGCCACTGGCCTAACCCAGTTGCGCGATAGCCTGAATCAAATGGCGGAGTTGAACGGTCGCGACCGCTACCAGCGGCCAGTGCTATGGTACTCCGATGCCTGCATTGAGCTGGGCGAGTTAAACGCCGCTGAGGATTATCTTGACCAGTGCCTGGTGATTGCCCGTGAGCGTACCACGCTATTCCTGCCTGAATTGGCCACCCAGCTGGCCAAGGTGCGTGATCTACTTGGGCACCCTGCCAATGAAGTCAAAGCACTGGCTGAAATGGCGATTAACCAGTCCCGCGAGCACGGCAATCGCCACCAGGAGTTAGCGGCCCTTGAACTATGGTTGACGCGTATTGAACCCAACGATCAGCAGGCCAAAGATAGCTTTAGGCAGCTGTTGAGCGAAGTCAGCCACAGTGATGCCCCGGTGCTAACACGCTGGATTAGCTTGTTGGATCGCCGTTTGCCGCGGCCGGTAGGCGCTGAAGGCTGATAAGCTAAAGCAGGACACTCTTTAACGGGTATCCTGCTCCAACCAGATCAAAGTGGCGAGCGCCTCTTCCCGGTGCTCGCCACATACACTAGCGTCAAAGTTAAACCGCGCGCAGACCCTGGGGCGGCTTGGGTTCCCGAACAAACGGCACAGATTATGCTCATCTAACTGTACGCAGCGAATGCCCGCTGGCTTGCCCTCAGGCATGCCGGGAATAGCTGAGCTAATTGAAGGCGCGATGCAGCAGGCGCCACACCCTGCACGACACTCTTCACTCATAGCTGACTTGGTGTAGCACTAGGCGTAAACATGCCAATAGCGCCCTTGTTAATGCCCTCGAAGGCCTGAATGCGCGTGGTTACTCCGCTTTGCGTGGCAACCTCTTTCGCCAGCCAAGCAGCGATATTTTCTACCGTGGTAGGGCCGGGAAGGACTGCGCATAGCGACTGTGGCAGCATAATGGAGAAATCGCCTTGGGCGGCCCGATAGCCGCAGGTAAGGAAGTCGTTATCCCGGGAGGTGATATCCGCCTCTTCAAGCAGGTAGCGATTATCCAGCCATGCTGCCCACTGCTGTTCGAGCTTAGGTTGACGCACCCCTTGCTGAAAGATATGTAGCCGCGAACGGTGGCCGTGGGCAATACGCTGGCAGTTGCCCAGGTGGCGTTTCAGGCCGTGGGTGTATCCATAGGCAGCGCCTTCAATGACCTCGTCGCTAAGCGTTAGGGTGACCTGGTGGACATTTTTAGGGCGCTGTTCGGTGAGCTGCTGGCTTAAATGTTCAGCGACCGTGTCGGGCTCAATAGCCTGCCAGGGCAGCAGGCTAAAGGCCTCTTTTGGGCCGCGCACTTCCATCGGGTAGGGGGTAGTTGTACGCACACACAAACCTTCAGGGCACTCTGTTACCGTGATCCCAGGTGCTTGAGTGGGCACCAGCAGGGTGTGGTCGAGACCGCCATCCAGCGTGCGTTTGATCCACGGTTTGACTTCACCAAAATCGAACAGCATGCCATCTTCGCCCAGCTCGCCATCCAGCACTGCGTCTACTTGCCAGCTACAGCCGACTAAGCCGCGCTGGGAACACCAGAGGGAAACATCGATATGGGTCAGTTGTTGAACAAATAGGGACATTAATCAAAACCTGCTAATTTGTGCATTTGTAGCGACAGGCGCCACTGAGGATTAGCCATACAGTAGGCGGTCACTTCAGCGACGGTAGTCTTATCCTGATTGAGAGGGGCAAGATCCATCGGCTGTAAAAAGAAGTGGCGAAACCCTAGGCTTGAAAACTGCTCTGGGGGAGCGTCCTCCTGAGGATAGACGAGCTTTAATTCATCGCCTTGAGTAACGGCCAGCGGATTGTTGCCCTTAGGGCTGACACACAGCCAGTCAATGCCTGGGGGCGGTGCCAGCGTACCGTTGGTCTCGACGGCCACCTCAAACCCATGGCTATGCAGCGTCGCAATCAGCGTGGCGTCAAGCTGTAGCAGTGGTTCGCCGCCGGTAAACACTACATAGGGCGTCGCCTTTGACTGGGCGCTACCGCTTTGGCTGGGCCACAGCGCGGCAATATGCTCAGCAAGGGCAGCGGCTGTGGCAAACTTGCCGCCATTGATACCGTTAGTGCCAATAAAGTCAGTATCGCAAAAAGTACATTTAGCGGTCGCCCGATCAACCTGACGTCCCGACCACAGGTTACAGCCGCTGAAACGACAGAACACGCTCGCTCTGCCCGCTTGGGCGCCTTCCCCTTGCAGGGTATAAAACGCTTCTTTGACCTGATACATCAGCGCTGACCTACTGCGTTGCTTACGCTGTAAGCCAGTGGATCGGCGACTCCATTGACCGCAAAGGCGGCCAACCGTTCGCGACAGCTGCCGCATACGCCACAGGCGAGTTCACGGCCCTCGTAGCACGTCCATGTATGGGCATAATCCAACCCCATGGCGAGGCCTTCGCGCAAGATATCGGCCTTACTTGTGTATAAATAGGGGGCGTGTAGCGTTACCGACTCGAAGTTGGCAATGCCAGCTACATGATTCATCGCTTCGACGAATTCGGGACGACAGTCGGGGTAGAGCACGTGATCGCCACCATGGGCACCATAGTCGACTCGGCCAGCGCCAATATTGACAGCCTTGGCAATCGCCAGAGAGAGCAGAATCATATTGCGGTTGGGCACCACGGTAGCGCGCAGGTTCTCCGCGTCATAGTCAGCCTGGGGCATGGACTGGTCTGGGTTGGTGAGCGCCGAGTTATCAATCAAACCGTGTATCGCGCGAATATCAACCACTTGATGGGGCAGGCCCAGCGAAGCGCACACTTGGCGTGCAGTGTCGAGTTCGCGGGCATGGCGCTGACCATAGTCAAAGGAAAGTGCGTGTACGTTAAGGCCTTCACGTAAGGCGCGGTGAAGCACGGTAAAAGAGTCCATTCCACCGGAATAGATAACGACAGTCGTGGTGGCTGTATTATTCGCCACTGGGGGTGTTGATGACATGAGAGAACACTCTTTGTCGGAGAATTTATTAATCGCAAGCAGCGTTTAGCTGGCGCGGCGTTCCGGGGTCCGGTCCGGAAGAGCGGCAGTGTACGCAATAGCCGTTAATCTGGCCAGTTCTAGCGCCTATTCGGCTGACCCATTATTCGACACCATGCGCTGTACCTAGATGCCATGACGGATCACTAACTGCGATAACTCAGTAGGCGGGCAGCATTAATATCAACATGCTACGCTATCCCTCCATGCTGTTTGAGGCGAACCGATGGCAACCATTGAACATAGTGAAATCATTAATGCTTCACCCGAGCGTGTGTTTGACTTACTGCGCCGCGTCGAGGATTTTGCCGATTACTCGGATCTGATTCGCTCAATAGAGACCTTGGGTGAAAACCGATATCGTTGGCACGTGCGTGCGGTGGGTATGGATTGGGCGTTTGATGTCATGGTGACCGAGATCCAGCCGCCCCATGTGCTTGCCTGGGAGTCGCTGGACGGTGTGAAGAACCAGGGGCGGTACCGTCTTCGCGAGGTGGCAGAAGGTACCGAAGTGGCGTTGACGCTCAGCTATGAAATTCGCAATCGCTTAATGGAGAAGGCCGTAAACAAAGCCGCCAAGCCGCTAGTCGGAAAAGTCAGTCGACAAATTCTTGAACGTGTAGAAGCGCGTTTGAATGATCAGCAGGTTTGAATGAATAACCCGCCAAAGTACCCCTGGCGGTGGGCGTTAGGGTTTACATTTTTTGCCATGCTGGCTTATGTGTGGCTATGGTATTCACCAGATTTGATGGTGGTGAAGCAGTGGGCTTCCCAGGCATCGCATCATCCTATCGTTATTATAGGGGTCATGGTGATTATGGCTGTGACGTTAGCCATTGGACTGCCCGGCAGTATTGGGCTGTGGCTAATTGCACCCTTTTACCCACCGGTGATCGCCACAACGATGCTGACACTCAGCAGTGTGGTAGGCGCTTTGGGTGCGTATCAAATAGCCGCGCGCGCTGGTAGAAACTGGGCTCCTGGCGGTTTGACGTTGAAGGTGATGGAAATGCTGGAGCAGCGTAGCGACTTTATGACCCAGTGTGCCATGCGGCTCTTGCCTGGCTTTCCTCATTCGGTAATCAATTTTGCGGCAGGTCTGCGTGGTATTTCCCTTAAGACTTATTTATTGGCTGCAACGCTTGGTTTAGTGGTCAAGTGGGGAGTCTATAGTAGTGCGATTTATGGCGCTTTGGAGGCAATTGAGGAGGAGAATGCGCTGCAATTTAATGTGCTGCTACCACTGATTGCGTTGGCCCTGTTGCTATTGGCAGGGGCATGGTACAGGCGCCGCATAGAGGCGGCGCGCAACGTTCATTAACTCATCAGGCTTATTGGGCCTTATGCATGGAAGCATCAAGGTGATCGACCACCTCTGCCCAGTCGGCGTCCTCATCCACGGCCTCTTTTAGAAATTCTGCCTGACCCTCGTTCCAACAGGGGGCTTCAGCCAATGGCATCGTTTCCGGGAGCGGAGCATTGCGCTGGATAAAGCGTTCTATCGAATCAGGGTCAGATGCTAGGCCCAGCTGTTCGAACAGCTCGCTGAAGTGATGCACTGGCTTTTCCATAATCTTTTGCTCCTTCAAACGGTTAGATAGATCCTTTCAACATAGCTTGATTCTCAGCCTACGCCAGCATTCAAAGCTTTGCTTGATTAACGTTCACCGACGAGTGGTGTTAAAAAGCGCTGACGCTGATCTTCCAACGTGAGCGGTTGTGCCAGTAAGTGGGCCAGCTTGGTGAACGCTGCCTCTGGGGTCATATCATCGCCTGCGAGTACGCCTGCATCGTTAAGGCCGTGTCCCGCTGCGTAAACGCCCAGGTGGACGCTACCCTGCGGGCACAGGCTAATGGCAGCGAGTAATTTGCCTTCGCCACTGGCTCTGGCGAGTACGTCAAGCAAATGAGGGGTGTTGGGAAGGTTGCCAGCGCCCCAAAGCTGAAGCAACGCACCTTTAACCCGCGAATCACTCAGCCATGCCTCTAGCTGCCACGCGGATATGCCCGGCCAAAGAGCGATGCGAACGATCTCTCCCTGATTGACCAGACGGTAGTCGGGAAGCTCGAAACGCGGTGCACCACGCTGCTGCAGACCCAGCCCGCGGCTGGGGTAATAAATGAAATCATCACCTACCCGTTCGCCGAGCAGCGGGTAGTTGGGGCTGGCGAAAGCGTTGGCGGCTTCGCTGTGCTGCTTGATGGCACGGGCGCCTCGCAGCAGTTGCCCTGAAAAGTAAACAGTGACTTCTTGGAGTGCGGGCTTGGCGGCAAACTGCAGTGCACCGTGTAAATTGTCCATGGCATCGCTGCCCGGAGCTTCCAGTGGAAGCATGGAGCCCGTGACGACCACTGGTCTATCTAATCCCTGAAGTTGGTAGGCAAGGCTAGCGGCGGTCCAGCTGAGTGTATCGGTGCCGTGAATAATCACGAAACCGGCGTAGGCCGTTAATTGGTCGTTAATATCACGGGCGAGCTGTTGCCAAGTGAGCGGGGTGGCCGCACTTGAGTCAATTAGCGTAGCGTAGCTTAAGACCTCATAAGCAGGCAGAGATTGCTGTTGGTCAAGCGGTAGCTGGCTGAGAGCCGCCGCCATGCGAGTAGGAAAGTCGCCACCAGGCGCAAGGCCTTCCGCATGCTGCTGCATACCGATAGTGCCGCCCGTGTAAATAACTAAAATGCGCTCTTGGGAGGGAACGCTGTCGGCTAGAGGTGAGTAGGGGGGCATCGCCATCTCCTGGGGCTTTATGCGAAACCTGCTAATTCAGAAAGTAGGCGTAACACGTTGTACCAAAAGTTCGCCACTATGATCGTCTAAGCGCTGATTGCGGCCCGCAAGCAGCGCAAAGCCACAGCAAACCAGGATCAGGGCAATCAACAGCCAGGCGATATGTGGGGTGTTGGCGCCTGATTGCAGCATAACCCCCACACCAAAAGGGCCGAGTGCGGCCAGCGTATAGCCACCGCCCTGGACAAGCCCAGAAAGCTGACCGGCAAGGCGTGAGTTGGCCGTTCGTAATACTAACAGGCTCAGCGCCATGCTAAAGCTGCCGCCTTGGCCGATACCCAGCAGTGCAGCGCCTGGCCATTTCCATACCAGTGGCGCGATAAGCAGCATCCACAGGCCCATGGCGGTGCTAAGCAGCACAAGCAGCAGCGCAGGACGCTGGTCACGCCCCATGCGGGCAAGCCAGGGGGCGCCCAACGCTGAGGCAAGTTGGCACATAATGGATACCGCCATGGTCCAGCCCGCATCGGCCTCGTTATAACCGCGATCAACCAGCAGTGTAGGCAGCCAGCCAAATACGATGTACGCCATGGATGATTGAATACCCATGAACAGCATAACGTGCCAGGTAAGTGGTTGCTTAAGAAGCCGTAAAATACCGCTTTTCGGCGCTGTTGGCGTGCTTGTCATGGTGGTGCGGGGCATTTGGATGTGCCAAAGCACTAGCGCGAATAGCGCCAGCAGTGACCAGCTCATCAAGCTCGCCTGCCAGCTACCGAGCAGTTGGGTCAGTGGAACGCTGAGCCCGGCACCTAAAGCGCCGCCCAGGCAGAGCGCCATGGTGTATAAGCCAGTGAGGAGGTCGGCACTGTCGGGGAGTTCACGCTTAACCAAGGCCGGTAGCAGGGTGCCACCAATGCCGATCGCGCAGCCTGCCATCGCCGAGCCGATAAAGAGCCCGCCGGGAAGCGGCAAACCACGCAAAATCAATCCAACAGCCAGCAGTGTCAGTGCTGCACTCAGCGCCCGTTCACTGCCTATGCGTTTAGCCAGGGCAGGGGCAAGTGGGGCGGAGAGGCCTAAAAAAAGCACGGGGAGCGTGGTGAGTAGACCCGCCGCGCTAGCGGAAAGCCCGGCGCTTTCTTGCAAGCGGGTAAGTAAAGGGGCAACCGAAGACATGGCGGGGCGTAGATTTAGCCCCACCACAACCATCAGTAAAATAAACGTAATCGAGCGACGCGTTGCCATACGAGTACTTACTTAAGGTGGGGACGCAAGTCTCCGCGAACGGCATCGAGTAGCGTAATAAAGTGGTAATCCTGGGGAGTGTCCAGGCAATCAACTCTAACGTTAGTGCGCATGCCTTTATCCATATTCAACTGGTCGAATATTTCTAACGTTAGCTTACGTGCAGGCTTATCACCTGGCGCCAAGATGCCATCTTCAAGGGTGAAGGTCTCCAGCAGGGTGACGCGTACGCGGGTGCTGTTACCTTCGCTAAGCATGCGGCGCACAAACAGCCAGCCTTCGCAGGGGAGGGCGTGATTGTCATCCCGCTGGCGTAGGAAAATCGTACGATAGCAGGCGCCTTCGATCGAGGCCTTTTCAGCCATGCTGCGATAGGCCTGCACCACTTGGTTTGCTGACGCCCGGGCGTCCTCTAAACGCTGCACGATTCCTTGGTGTTCGCGGCTTAGCTGCTCTTGACGTTGAAACGTCAGCCATTGGCGGTACTCGGCCATCAGTTGAGAAGACGCCATAATCACTCCGTGAAAGGTATTGGCTAAAATAGCTGCGGAAAACAGCGGCTTGAAATATGCAAAGGCGACACCTTCGCATATTCCTGCGCGCTGAGCTAGCGCCGTGCGCGACGTTTACGCTCGCCACCGGTATTGGCACTCTGGCCTTCGGGTTTGCGTTTGGCGCGCGGCTGACGTTGATTGCGTCGGCCATTTTCGATGGGCTCAGGTTTGATACTGGGGTCGGGCTCAAAACCTGGCTCAATGTGCTTAGGCAGCGTCTGTTTGATCAGGCGCTCAATGTTGCCCAGCAGGGCGTCTTCATCGACACATACCAACGAAACGGCTTCGCCATTGCTGCCAGCCCGACCGGTGCGGCCAATGCGGTGGACGTAATCTTCCGCTACGTTGGGCAGGTCGAAATTAACCACGTGGGGCAGCTCATTAATATCCAGACCGCGAGCAGCGATATCGGTGGCCACCAGTACCTGTAGGTCGCCACTCTTGAATGCCGTTAGTGCGCGAGTACGAGCTCCCTGGCTTTTATTACCATGGATTGCCATGGAGGGGATGTCCTGCTTGGAGAGCTGCTCGGCAAGGCGGTTAGCACCATGTTTGGTACGCGTAAATACCAGCACCTGGAACCAGCCATTTTGCTGAATCAAGTGGGCCAGCAGTTCACGCTTCTTCTCGCGATCAACGCGGTAAATGGCCTGCTCAATTTTGTCGGCAGTGGCATTGCGCGGCGCGACTTCAATCATCGCCGGGTTATCCAGCAACTGTTGTGCCAGGGTCTGGATCTCGTTAGAGAATGTCGCCGAAAACAGCAGGTTTTGGCGCTTTTTAGGCACTAGGCGCAGCAAGCGTTTAATATCGTGAATGAAGCCCATATCCAGCATACGGTCAGCTTCATCAAGCACTAAAATCTCGACGCAGGAGAGATCCACATGTCCCTGCTGATGGAGATCCAGCAGGCGTCCAGGGGTGGCAACAAGTACATCCAAACCCGCTTTTAGTGCATCGATTTGAGGCTGTTGGCCGACGCCGCCAAAAATAATATGGGAGCGCAGAGCCAAGTGTTGTCCATAGGTCGATACGCTTTCGCCGACTTGAGCGGCAAGCTCACGGGTGGGGGTTAGTACCAGTGCGCGTACCTGACGTTTCCCAGGCCGCTTGCCAGAGCTTAAGCGTTGCAGCATTGGCAGCGTGAAACCAGCGGTTTTACCCGTGCCGGTTTGGGCGCTGGCCAGCATGTCACGACCCTCTAGTACGACGGGAATAGCCTGTCGTTGTATCGGGGTGGGCTCGGTGTAACCTTGCGCTGTGACAGCGCGTAACAGATCGGCGTGCAGGCCAAGTTCAGAAAAGCTCATGCGTTCTCCGCAGTCACCTAGTGAATTAATACCGGTAAATGGTTGTTATCACTAGGTGTTATGTTCAAAAAGCGAGGTTGATTCACCTTCGCGGCAGCGAAGTGTGCCAGATAATTCAGCGTGCCGCGATGGTCGTTGGTTAGCCGTGGATGACCGTGACAGGAGACGTGAAGGTTATAGCGCCAAGCAGCACTATCATCCTAGTGTGCACGGACACACCAGAAAACTACGTGTCAGTAATAAGCCGGGTAGTGTAACACGGTTATGGGGCCTCAGCTTGTTTCGCTGAATCGTTCCAGTGGCGGTGCCTGGGCATGCAGTGGAATCAACCGCGCTAACGTAGCCGCGGGCAAGTCGAGCTGGGCGACTTCCTTGGGGGGTAATGCAAAAAAGTGCTTGGGGGTGAAAACACCAAGTTGAAACAGTTGGCGGGCCGTAGCTGGCCCTATGCCATCAAGCGCTAATAGTTGTCTTGCAAAGAGGGTGAGAAAACGACTGTTTTGCTGCTCATCAAGATCGTCGCTAGCCGTTTGATAATAGTGCCCCGCTTGCAGGGTAATGAACTGCTCAATGCGCTGAAGCGCGGCTAGCGTTGAGGAGTCACGACTGTGAGCTGTTAACTGGTCACGCAGTTCGTCGTGGCTATTTAAAGCCGTTTCGAGTAGATCTAGCGTCAATTCACCCTCAAGCAGTGCCGTGACGGTATGTATGAGGGTGTTAATGGTATCGCGCAGTTGTTCAACGGGCAGACCTGTGGTCTGGCTTTGTTCAGCTGTCATAGTGACATCCCTGAGAGGGTTAGCATTAAGCGTAGTGCAGCAAGCTCCGTTTAGAAAAGCGCTGATTAATCAAAATAATCGCCCTGTCGTATTTCAGTGGCGATCAGTTCGGCGGCTTGATCCCAACTATCAGTTAATGCGCGCACCAAGGCGGGGTAGCCATCTTCTGCTAGAGGGGTTTCTGCATAGAAGTTTTCCATCACTAACAGCTCTCCAACATCGTTAAGTAATTGCCATTGGCCGCTAGCCACAGCGACACCGTCAAAGCGCCCCTGGAATTGATCCACGTTGAGGCGCAGCGTCAAGGCGTTAGCCTGTTCGCCTTCTGCACGCATAACCCTAATCGTTGGCAGCGCATGCGCCAGATTGGCGCGCAGATTCCGTTCTAACTGCCTGCCTAACCCTTCTGCCCACTGATGCTCGCGAGCGGCGTTCAACGTAATGTCGTCTAGCTGCATCACAATGCCGTCGACATCCAGATAGTGGGCAAGCCGAGGTGAGTTCACTATAAGCGTGCCCTCGGGCTGGCGAGCGGTGCTAGTCAGCGGGTCGCTCGGCAGCATGTAGCGAGAGGGGGGCGTGACGCTGCTGGCACAGGCGGATAACAACAAGCATAGCAGCAGCAAGGAACATCTCATCCATATGAACATCGTTAGCTCCTTAATCCCGTGGCGCGCGCGGGATGGGGTCTTGGGCATCCAGATTGTCAAACAACAGCGCTCTGGGGTTGTCATTGAGCGTACGTGTCAATGGCTGTAGGTCACGCATCAAGCGATCCAGCCGTTCAATGGCCGTAGTAAGCTCTTGATAAGCCGGCGATGAAGGCGATAAGCCCTGGAGCGTGCCACGTAGTTCATCCAGCGTCGCGTTAAGGTTTCCTCCAACGGCCTGGGTTTCAGGATCATTGAGCAACTGGTTCAGAGAGGCGCTCACTTCGCGAACTTCATTCAGCATCTGCTCGGAAGCTTGTAAGTTACGATCCAAGCCGGTTAGCAGCGGTTCAACCTCAAGGGCGTTTAGCTTATCAAGTAAATTGGTCACTTGGGCCTGTATCTGGGCAAAGCCGCCAGGGACGGTGGGGAACACTGGGCGATCCGAGAAGCGCTCGGCAGTATATTCATCGGCCAGGTCTCGCTGAAAGTTTAAGTCGACAAACAGGGCGCCCGTTAGCAGACTGCCATTTTTTAACGATGCGCGTAGACCCAAACCAAACATACGCTGGAACCGCGCCTCCCACTCTTCGAGATCAATATCGCTATTTTCAATACCCAGGCGCTGAGGCTCAATCCTGATGAGTACTGGGATGGCAAAGCGGGCCCGTGAGTCGGGCTGTGGTGCGGTAAAATTCCAGGGCACGGCAGCAACGGTGCCCAGTCTCACACCGCGAAACTCTACCGGCGCTCCTTTTGAGAGTCCGCGCACTGTTTCGTCTACCAACAGGACATACTCTAGATAGCGATTAAAGGTACCTTCTCGGGCGGCGTTTTCATCGGCATAAAGGGTAAAGCGTGTATTGGCTTCAACCGGCTGCCCCATGGGCAGGTCTTCGGGTACGCCGAAGGTAACACCGCCACCCAGCAGTGCTTCCAATGACTCGACGTTAACGCGCACACCGTCGGCGTCCAAGCGAAAATCGATACCGCTAGACGTCCAAAAGCGTGTGCTGTCGGTGACTAAATTGGTGTATGGCTCTTCAATAAACACCTGATGCTGCATGGTGCGTGAGAGAGGCTCAAAATTATTCTCTTCAATACGCCCCACGGTATAACCCTGGTAAGAAACCGGGTCACCTACCCGCAGTGAGTTGCCCAGTTGGCTCGTCAAACTAAGACGCAGCCCCGCTTGGCCGGCGGGCGCAACAGGGGGGATATCGCTGACGGGAAATTCCCGTCGGGGTGCTTCCGCAGTGCCTGGTTCAAGCTGAATATAAGCACCGGAGAGTACAGTGCCTAAACCACTAATACCCTCACGGCCAATGCGTGGCTTAACCACCCAAAAGCGGGTGTCTTCGCGCAGAAGATCCTCAACCTCCGGTTGAATACGAGCAGTCAGTACGGCATGGGAAAGGTCGTCCGACAAACGCACATCCTGCACCCGGCCCACTTCTACATTGCGGCTACGGATCAGTGTATTGCCCGCTTCGATTCCCTCGGCACTCTCCATGGTCAGCGTCACCAGCGTACCGCGACTGGCGTAGTTGTCATAAACCAGCCATAGACCAATGGCAATCGCAACGATAGGCACGACCCAAATAGGGGAGAGCCGGGTTTGGCGTGAGGTTTTGGCCTTATTAAGATCCTGATCATTTGTGGGATTGGTATTAGGCGGTGTTGTTTCATTAGCCATCAACAGGTTCCTTGGTGGCCGCTTTACGGCGAAGAAGGGAGTGACGAGGTGGAAGCGGAGTGTCCCAAATTAAACGCGGATCAAATGTCATCGCCGCTAGCATGGTTAATACAACCACCGAGCCAAAAGCGAGTGCCGCCGGGCCTGGTGTAATTGACATCAAGGAGCCTGCGCGAATCAGTGCCACGAGTATGGCCACCACAAAAACATCGACCATTGACCAGCGTCCAATAAATTCCGTTAGACGATAGAGTCGCGTACGGCTTTGGGCGTTTAATGCGCTGCTACGCCGAACCACTAAGCATAGCCAGATTAACGCTAATAACTTGCCGACGGGAACGATCACGCTGGCAATAAAAATAACCGCCGCAATTGGCCAGGAGCCCATCTGGATTAGTTGAACCACGCCGCCAATGATGGTTGAAGGTGAGGAGTTGCCCAGGCTGGTGGTTGTCATAATGGGATACACATTGGCAGGAATGTACATAATGGCCGAGGCGGCGAGAAGTGCCCAGGTGCGCTGTAAGCTATGCGGCAGTCGCTGATGAAGCTTTTCATTGCAGCGAACGCAGTGACCACGCCCCTGGGGCGATAAGCGGTTGATCAGCCCGCAGGTAGGGCAGCCGGTCAGGCCTTGAGCGCCAGCAGGCAGTCCTGTTTGCGTACCTTCGGGAGCCAGTGGTTCTCCCTCTAACGAGAACCACATCCAGTCGGCATCCAGGGACTGGGTTGTCATCAGTAGCAGTAGTGCAAAAGCACAAAACGCCCAGAAGGAGATGCCTATTGTCACATCGGCCAATCCGGCGATTTTTATCAGGCTTACCAGAGCGCCGATAATAAACACGTCGGCCATCATCCATGGCGTTAAGTGCGCCAGTGAGCGTGCGATGTCACGGCTAAAGGGCAGGGGGCGATCACGGAGTAACCCAAACTGCAGCCAAAGAACCCCGAGTAGATAGACCGCGGGGAGTACCACAATGGTCATGATGACGGCGATAGCGACCACCGGCTGGTGAAAGCCAATCAGTGTGGTGGCGGTCTGGGTTAGTTCAATGCGGTTACTCACCCCACTGACCGTGAAACTGATAAAAGGGAACGAGACCGCGACCATCAGCGCAACAAGAGAGGCGATGGCCAGGGCCATACTGCGCTGTGCCGGGTAGCGATGGCGTTTAACCAAAACATGTGAACAGCGCGGACAGCTGGCTTTCTCACCTGAGTTTAACGGCGGCAGTGCCGATACCCAGTCGCACTCGTGACAGGCACGCAAACGCCTTCGCTGAGTTCGAGCCTCAGGTGGCAAACGGTCAACGAGGGGGGCGTTAACCGGTAATGTGCGGCGCTTAATCAATCGTTGTGGAAGCAAAAAGCAAAACTCTCAGTGCGAACCCTAAGCAAAGCTACTAGGATGTGGCGGATTAGGCTGTCAAATGCGCATTTAGCAAGCCTATGTCGCTGAAACAGTGTTAAAAAACGTAGGCTAGCCGCTTGACCAAAGCGTTAGTTTAGACAACGATGCTGCGGCGCAGTGACGAGCAGTTAAATGCGATCATAATGGCCGCCTACTTTTCTGTCAGGTTGGTCCCTCATTAAAGTGTCGCAGCATAGAGGTCAGGATAGCTAGTAATAGCATCTGACTGCCGTCGCTATGAAGTGGTACTTGGATACAAAATCTGCAAACTGTGACAATCATTATGTCATGAAGGAAATGGAATGTTGCTCCCCACATTAGCGGTTGTGCTTGGATTGGTTTTATTGGTCTGGAGTGCCGAGAAGTTTATCGACGGCGCGGCGGCAACATCGCGCTGGCTTGGCCTGTCCCCATTGCTGATCGGGATGTTGATCATAGGATTTGGAACCTCGGCGCCAGAAATGATGGTGTCCGTTCTGGCGGCTATGGACGGAAACCCTGGCTTGGCTGTCGGTAACGCCTACGGCTCAAATATTGCCAATATCGGTTTGATCCTCGGTTTGGTAGCCCTTGTGGCGCCGCTGTCGGTGCATTCTAGCGTTATCAGTAAAGAGATGCCTATCCTGATGCTGGTCATGCTGGCGACGGGTTTGATGCTGCTGGACGGATTTGTCGCGCGCTGGGAGGCCGTGTGTCTTTTGCTGGCGTTGGTTGTTTTTATCGTTGTGAGTATCGTTCGCTCGCGCAATCAACCCGAAGATGCGCTGGTTGCTGAAGTAGCAGAAACCTTGGATAGCAAACCGATGTCCCGGGGCAAAGCTATTATGTGGACCCTGGTAGGGTTAGTGCTGTTAATCGCCAGTTCGCGGCTACTGGTGTGGGGAGCTGTAGAAATTGCGCTGCGCTTTGGTGTGAGCGACTTGATTATTGGTCTTACCGTGGTCGCTATTGGCACGTCGCTACCTGAGCTAGCCTCCTCTATTACCGCCCTGCGCCGAAATGAGCACGACATGGTGCTGGGGAATGTGGTCGGATCCAACCTCTTTAACAGCCTGGCGGTAGTCGGCCTTGCCGGCGTTATTGCGCCCATTGAAGCTGGGCGCGAAGTGCTGGTGCGCGACTGGAGTGTGATGACCGGAATGACGCTGTTGATGATTCTGTTTGCATTCTCCTGGCGTGGCCGCCCTCGGCGTATAAACCGCTTGGAAGGGGGGGTTCTGCTGGCGCTATTTATCGCCTACACCGGTTATATGGTCAGCGTCGTCATATTGTCGCGATAGCCTTATTGCGTCATTGCGCCTCATGCGGGGGATTGGTGCGTCAATGCGACTCATCTTGGACATGCGGTGGCTGCAGTATAATGACTGTCCAAGAGGGCGCTAGTGATAGAAGCTTAGTTCCGCAACGCAAACGCAAAGCAGCGTTGTACTAAGGAGCCTTGCGTAAAGAAATAAGCTTAGTGCTTATAACTAAAAGTGTCGTGCCATGAAGGCTCAACTAAGCTTGTGTTAACCCATCCATGGGATACCGATTCAGGTCTTAGGAGAGTGAAATGGAACTTGATCCGCTGGTGTTGTCACGATTGCAATTTGCATTTGTCGTGTCGTTTCACGCCATCTTCCCCGTGTTTACGATTGGCCTTGCATCCTACATAGCGCTGCTTCATGGCCTTTTCTTCAAGACGAAGAACCCTGCGTGGGACCGCCTTTCGCTATTCTGGACAAAGGTATTTGCCGTTGTCTTTGGCATGGGGGTGGTATCAGGCATTGTTATGTCATTCCAGTTTGGTACTAACTGGAGTAACTTTTCCCAGGCTTCATCGAACTTCCTTGGCCCCATGCTCAGCTATGAAGTCGTCACGGCGTTCTTTTTAGAGGCAGCCTTTTTGGGCGTGCTGCTGTTTGGTCGCGGTAAGGTGCCTCAAGGGGTTCACTTATTTGCTGCCATTATGGTGGCAGTGGGCACCTTTATCTCCTCCTTCTGGATTCTGTCCGCTAACAGCTGGTTGCATACCCCGGCAGGTGTTGAGTTGGTCGACTTCCGTTTCCACGTGACCTCCTGGAGCGAGGCGATCTTTAACCCCTCGTTTCCCTACCGCTTTATGCATATGGCCGTTGCCTCGTTTCTAACCGGTGGTTTTGTTGTGGCAGGGGTGAGTGCCTGGTTTCTGTTGCGCGATCGGGATCCGGAAGCGAATCGTCGCGCGCTCTCTATGTGCCTTTGGCTACTGCTTTTTTTAGCGCCCACCCAGGCAGTTATCGGCGACTTCCATGGCATTAATACGTTAGAGCACCAGCCGACTAAAGTGGCGGCGATGGAAGGGCATTGGGAAACCTCGGGCAATGTACCGCTGCTGCTGTTTGCGATTCCTGATCAAGAGGCTCAAACCAATCACTTTGAGCTGGGTATTCCGAACCTGGCCAGTATCATCTTGACCCACTCTATTGACGGGGAAGTGCCGGGGATAAGCGAGGCGGCGCCTGAAGAGCAGCCGCCGGTGCTGATCGTTTTCTGGGGCTTCCGTGTCATGGTGGGCATTGGACTGCTGATGATTGCGGTGGCGTTGACGGGGCTAATCTTGCGTCGCAAAGGGCGCATCTACGACAAGCGGCTATTCTTAAAAGGCCTGACGGCGATGATCCCCATGCCGTTTATTGCTGTCTTGGCGGGTTGGATCGTCACTGAGTCAGGCCGTTCGCCTTGGTTGGTGTACGGCATGATGACCCATGCCGAGGGGTTAACGCCTTCGCTGACGGGCCCTATGGCGTTATTCACTTTGATTGGTTACGTCTTGGTCTACGGCGTGGTGTTTTATACGGGTGTGTATTATCTCACCCGGGTCGTGCGTAACGGTATGTTGCCTGAGGAGCAGGACGCTGGGACTCATGATCACTTCAAGCGTCCGATGCGGCCTATGTCGGCTGCTCATACCCCTTATGATGATGACGTTGAACCGGCGAGGAGCTGAACATGGAAATGTTTGATTTAACGTTGATCTGGGCCTTTATCATCGGCTTCGGCATTATGATGTACGTGCTTATGGATGGATTTGATTTGGGGCTGGGTATTCTTTACCCCTTTGCTCCTGATGAAGATTCTCGAGATGTAATGATGAACACGGTGGCCCCGATATGGGACGGTAATGAAACGTGGCTAGTGCTAAGCGGTGCAGGTTTGTTAGGTGCTTTCCCTCTGGTTTATTCAGTGTTTTTACCAGCTTTGTATATTGGCGTTTTCCTGATGTTGGCTGGGTTGATCTTCCGGGGGGTTGCTTTCGAGCTTCGCTTTAAATCGCGGCGTAATCGGCACTGGTGGAATCGTGCTTTTTGCTGGGGGTCGGTGATCGCCGCTTTTGCCCAAGGCGCTGTGGTAGGTGCTTATATTCAAGGTTTTCCGGTGGAAGATTTCGCCTATGTGGGTGGGGCATTTGATTGGCTGACGCCTTTTTCTGTATTAACCGGCCTTGGCTTAATGGCAGGTTACGCGTTACTTGGCGCTACTTGGCTGATACTAAAATCAGAAGGGCATATCCAAGACTGGGCCTATAAAATCACTCCTTTGCTATTGGCGCTTGTGCTAGCGGTATTTGCGATTATTAGTATTTGGACGCCGTTCGTTAACCCGATGGTGTGGGAGCGTTGGTTTGGCAATTTGCAGTTGATCTGGGTATTTCCTGCATTGGCATTGCTATCTGCGTTTATGGTTTATCGCTCTGTGAAGCGTCGTGATGAAGGCATTCCTTTTATCGCTACCATTGGTATTTATCTGTTTACCTATTTAGGTTTGATAGTCAGTAAGTGGCCGATCATCGTACCCCCAAACTACACGTTGTGGGATGCAGCCTCAGCCCCTGAATCCAGCTGTTTTTATTGATTGGCATGCTCTTCGTTATTCCCATCATCCTTGCATATACCGCCTGGACCTATTGGGTGTTCCGCGGTAAGGTGCGTGTAGGTGAGGGATACCACTGATCCATGGTAACTGAAGACACGCTTTCTCTTACGCCGCGAAGTTGGTTGCAAGCGTTGGCTAAGGGAGAGCGTAAGCGCCTGCTTGGTTCAGCGCTTTGTGGCGTGGTGGCAGGTAGTCAAACGATTGTCGTGGTGGTTGGTCTTGCGTGGCTTATTGATCAGCTAGTGGTGCATCATCGACCACCCTTTTCTCTATTGCCGATATTTTCCCTCCTAGTGGGCAGTGTGCTGTTACGCGCTGCTTTTCAGTGGGGGCATGAAACACTAAGCCTGGAAGCGAGCCTGCGAATTCGACAGCGTGCCAGAGCTCAGCTGTTGGATAAACTTTCCGCTCTAGGCCCGGTTTGGTTAACCAGCCAACACAGCGGTTCCCTAGCTAACCAAGTGGTCGAGCACATTGATGCGCTGGAAGGCTATTTCGCGCGTTTTTACCCTCAGCTACGAATTACGCTCTGCTTGCCGCTATTGATACTGGCGGTGGCGGGGTGGCTCGATTATTTGGTGGCTCTGTTTCTGTTGCTTTCTGCGCCGCTAATTCCGCTGTTTATGGCGCTGGTTGGTATGGGGGCGGAGCGCCTTAATCGTGATCAGTTTGTGGCCGTATCGCGATTGTCGGCGCATTTTATTGACCGTGTGCGGGGCATGACCACACTTCAGCTTTTTGGCCGCACGGCAGAAGCGCAGCAGGAGGTTTGGTATGCCACTGACGGTTATCGGCGCCTTAGCATGCGTACTCTTCGCCTGGCCTTCCTCTCATCGGCGGTGCTGGAGTTTTTTTCCTCGGTCGCGATTGCGGTTGTGGCCATGTACGTCGGTTTCGGCCTGCTGGGCTACATCGAGTATGGGCCGTCTCCTGCACTGACGCTTTTTTCGGGCTTGGCGGTGCTGCTGCTTGCACCCGAATTTTTCAGCCTCTGCGCACCCTTTCTCAGCACTACCATGATCGCGCTGCGGCTTTGGGCGCTGCCGAAAGCGTGGTGAATATACTCAACCAGGCAACCTTGGTGAGCAAGCAGCGTTCTCTGATGCCGCTGTCGCATAGATCAGCCATAGAGTTAACGGCGGTTTGTGTTACTTACCCTGGCCGTGGGCAAGTGATAGGCCCAATCAATCTCACTATTCAGCGCGGCGAAGTCGTCGTGCTCAGCGGTGCTTCCGGCAGCGGCAAGTCGACGTTGCTGGCGCTGCTGGCGGGCTTTATCGCCCCCAGTGCTGGGGAGTATAGGCGGCAGGAAGATAGCCACTTTGCCTGGCTGGATCAGCAGCCCTCTCTCTTGCATGGCAGTTTGATCGATAATTTACGCTTAGCGTCCCCTGAAGCTTCCCGTGAAGAAATGCTCACCGCACTAGAGCGAGCGGGTTTTGGGCCCCTGTTAACGCAACTGCCCGATGGGTTGGATACGTTAATAGGCGAGCGCGGGGTAGGATTGTCAGGTGGTCAGGCGCAGCGCCTAGCCCTTGCACGAGTCTATCTCAGCAATGCATCACTGGTGCTGCTAGACGAACCGACGGCGAGTTTAGACCACGAGACTGAGCAGTTGGTGATGGCCGCTTTGCTAGAGCTTGCCCAAGAGGGCCGCACCCTGGTGATAGCGACCCATCACCCGGCAGTTATTGACACGGCCCAACGCCATTTGGCGTTTGAGCAGGGTGAGTTGGTGGAGGTCTCCGAATGAGGGCTATTTACCGCGACTTCTGCCCCTGGCTGCTGCTTCTACTGCGGCGTCGCCGACGTTTCTTGTTGGGCACTCTGTTGGTGTTTGTCACCCTGATGGCTGGGCTGGCGCTTTTGGGTCTATCGGGTTGGTTTATCACTGCTAGTGCCCTGGCCGGTATCGCCCTTGCCATGGGGTTGCCCGCACGGTTAGATGTTTATGTCCCCGGTGGCGGCATTCGTTTTTTGCCTTGGCGCGGACTATAGCGCGCTACATGGAGCGGCTGTATAACCATAATACGGTGTTAACGCTGCTTGCGGATCTGCGTTATCGGGTGTTTGGTTATTTGACGCGCTTTGATGACGCTCGCTTGCGTGGTGAGCGTGCCAGCGACTGGCTGAGCCGTTTAACGGCGGATATCGATACCCTGGATAATTTTTATCTGCGCCTATTGGTGCCGCCGCTAGTGGCGCTGTTTGGCGTGGTGGCTGTTGTCCTTTTTGTAGCTATCTGGTTGCCCGGCGTTGCCGTGCTGATGGCGATGACGCTGGGCTTGCTGTGGCTGGTAGCGACCCTGTTGGTTGCGGCCTGGGGGTTTTCGAATAGCTACCAGCAGGTGGTTGACCAGCAGTTGCTGCGTCGCCTGGTGGTCGATCAAGTCCAGGCCTCGGCCGAGTTGATGAGCTATCAAACGACCCAGTGGCACCGGACGATCATCGCCACGCAGGAGCAGCAGGCATTCAGTAATCAGCGTCGCTTAGGGCGCAAGGCGGCATTAATAAACTGCCTAGTGAGTGTCGTCAGCGGGGTAATGGTCGTGGCGGTGTTGTGGTTAGCGAGCCTGATGCTTACCCAGCAATCGGTGTCGGGGCCTATCTTGGTGATGGCAGTATTGATTGCACTGGGGGTGAACGAGGCGTTTATATTGCTACCGGCAAGCTTTATCAAACTGGGCGCAAGCTATGCAGCGGTGCGGCGCTTAAATGAGCTAACCGGTGTTTCCTCGCCTGCTTTGCCTGTTGTTACATTCCCTGAAGGTACTGGTTTGAACATTCAAGCTAACCAACTCTCTTTACGCTATGCGCAAACGCTAGAGCCCGCGTTAAATGAGATTGATCTTCAAATGCCCGCTGGAAAGCGTGCAGTGATTACCGGTAACTCCGGTGCGGGAAAATCGTCTTTAGCCAGTGTGCTGATGGGGCGCTTAAAAGCGACTGGGGGGGAGGTGCTAGTCGGCGGCGTGCCAGCTTGGCAGCTCACGGCCGAAGACCGTGCCAATCACTTTGCCATGCTCACTCAGCAGGTAGACCTATTTGATGCTTCAATTGCTGAGAACCTGCGTATTGCTGATCCCACTGCGAGTGATGACAAACTCTGGAAGGCATTGAGGGCTGTTACCCTGGATAGCTGGGTTGAGCAGCTGCCAAAAGGGTTGGCGACGGCGGTGGGCGAGAAAGGGCAGCAGCTTTCCGGTGGCCAAGGTCGACGCTTGGCATTAGCACGCCTAATGCTATGTAACCCCAAGGTGGTGATTCTTGACGAGCCGTTTGCAGGGGTTGATGAAACGACGGCAAAACATATCGCCGCTTCCCTGGATAAATGGTTGGTGAATCGAACGGCGATCTTCTTGGTTCATCAGGTGAGTTCGCTCAATCTACTGCCTGGGGTGGAGTACCACTGGCACCTGGATGCCGGTAAACTTAGCCAATTCCCCCTTAACTATCGATAATAAGTTGCATCGATTTATAGATAAGACAGCGAGGAGCCCGTCATGCATGAATTTTTACGCACTCTTCCTAAAGTAGAGCTCCATTTGCATATCGAAGGCTCGCTTGAACCAGAATTAATGTTTGCTTTGGCGCAGCGTAACGGGATTGAGCTGCCCTATGCCACGGTGCAAGACGCGAAAGATGCTTACCACTTCAGCGACCTACAGGGGTTCCTGAATCTCTATTTTCAAGGCATGAGTGTTCTGCGTAATGAGGACGATTTTTACGATCTGGCAATGGACTATTTCAAGCGTGCGCGAGGGGAGGGGGTTGTTCATATCGACATGCACTTCGACCCCCAGGCGCATCTACAGCGTGGCGTACCTTTAGAAGTGGTTATGGATGGATTATTAAAAGCCAAACGGGAAGCTGAAGAAACCCTCGATCTTTCTGTTGGTATGATTATGGCTTTTCTGCGTGATCGCCCCGCAGACGAGGCGTTGCATGTGCTGGAACAGGCCGCTCCCTATTGGAAAATGCTGGATGCCATTGGTTTAGATAGCGCTGAACAAAATAACCCTCCGGTAAAATTTGTTGAGGTATTTGATCGCGCTAAGCAGCTTGGGCTAGTGCGCGTAGCCCATGCAGGGGAGGAGGGGCCTGCTGAGTATATTAAAGAGGCCTTAAATGTACTTGATGTTCAGCGCATTGATCATGGGGTGCGCTGTTTAGAAAGTGACGAGGTAGTTGAGCGTTTGCGCAACGAAAAGATTGTACTCACCGTATGCCCGCTCTCTAATGTCAGCTTGAAAGTGGTAGGGGATCTTCGTGATCATCCACTGCCACGGCTATTGGCTGAGGGGCTTAAAGTCACTATTAGCTCAGATGATCCCGCCTACTTCGGCGGCGGCATGTTAACCAATCATATTGCGTGCGCCGATGCGTTTGGTTGGGACGAAGCGGTATTTCGTCAGTTAACGCGTAATGCTATTGAAGAAGCATTTGTTGTCCCGCAGCGTCGTGAAGAACTGATGGCTCGTTTGGCTGCAGTGTAAAAGATTTACCCCTAGTTTATTTTGGTAGATGTGACGGCTATGAATGCAGTGCTAGGTTTTTACTCATAAATGTTCAAAACGCTGTTGACCCTGGCGGTAAATCGGGTAGTATACGCCACACGTCAACGGGGCACTGCCTCAGCGACCAGCTCTTTAACAATTTGATCAGGTAATTCATGTGGGCGCTTGCTGATGTTGGTGACAAATCACCAAATATCAAGGCAAGCGACTCAAGCAATAAGGTTTTAAAGGATTCGTCCTTTAGGATCTGTTTTGAATGAATTCGTTTGAACCTTGAGCCAAGTTTGGTTCGCTTCTGTCACTTACGGGTGGCAGGTAAGAGCCGCATAGATCTTAAACTGAAGAGTTTGATCATGGCTCAGATTGAACGCTGGCGGCAGGCCTAACACATGCAAGTCGAGCGGTAACAGGGGTAGCTTGCTACCCGCTGACGAGCGGCGGACGGGTGAGTAATGCATAGGAATCTGCCCGGTAGTGGGGGATAACCTGGGGAAACCCAGGCTAATACCGCATACGTCCTACGGGAGAAAGGGGGCTTCGGCTCCCGCTATTGGATGAGCCTATGTCGGATTAGCTAGTTGGTAAGGTAATGGCTTACCAAGGCAACGATCCGTAGCTGGTCTGAGAGGATGATCAGCCACATCGGGACTGAGACACGGCCCGAACTCCTACGGGAGGCAGCAGTGGGGAATATTGGACAATGGGGGGAACCCTGATCCAGCCATGCCGCGTGTGTGAAGAAGGCCCTCGGGTTGTAAAGCACTTTCAGCGAGGAAGAACGCCTAGTGGTTAATACCCATTAGGAAAGACATCACTCGCAGAAGAAGCACCGGCTAACTCCGTGCCAGCAGCCGCGGTAATACGGAGGGTGCAAGCGTTAATCGGAATTACTGGGCGTAAAGCGCGCGTAGGTGGCTTGATAAGCCGGTTGTGAAAGCCCCGGGCTCAACCTGGGAACGGCATCCGGAACTGTCAGGCTAGAGTGCAGGAGAGGAAGGTAGAATTCCCGGTGTAGCGGTGAAATGCGTAGAGATCGGGAGGAATACCAGTGGCGAAGGCGGCCTTCTGGACTGACACTGACACTGAGGTGCGAAAGCGTGGGTAGCAAACAGGATTAGATACCCTGGTAGTCCACGCCGTAAACGATGTCGACCAGCCGTTGGGTGCCTAGAGCACTTTGTGGCGAAGTTAACGCGATAAGTCGACCGCCTGGGGAGTACGGCCGCAAGGTTAAAACTCAAATGAATTGACGGGGGCCCGCACAAGCGGTGGAGCATGTGGTTTAATTCGATGCAACGCGAAGAACCTTACCTACCCTTGACATCTACAGAAGCCGGAAGAGATTCTGGTGTGCCTTCGGGAACTGTAAGACAGGTGCTGCATGGCTGTCGTCAGCTCGTGTTGTGAAATGTTGGGTTAAGTCCCGTAACGAGCGCAACCCTTGTCCTTATTTGCCAGCACGTAATGGTGGGAACTCTAAGGAGACTGCCGGTGACAAACCGGAGGAAGGTGGGGACGACGTCAAGTCATCATGGCCCTTACGGGTAGGGCTACACACGTGCTACAATGGCCGGTACAAAGGGCGGCGAGCTCGCGAGAGTCAGCGAATCCCTTAAAGCCGGTCTCAGTCCGGATCGGAGTCTGCAACTCGACTCCGTGAAGTCGGAATCGCTAGTAATCGTGAATCAGAATGTCACGGTGAATACGTTCCCGGGCCTTGTACACACCGCCCGTCACACCATGGGAGTGGACTGCACCAGAAGTGGTTAGCCTAACGCAAGAGGGCGATCACCACGGTGTGGTTCATGACTGGGGTGAAGTCGTAACAAGGTAGCCGTAGGGGAACCTGCGGCTGGATCACCTCCTTAAACGATGCGTCACAGTTAGTAAGCGTCCACAATGAATTACCTGATCAGATATAGAGCAAACGGTTTAAGCACGATTCCCTCTTGGGTCTGTAGCTCAGTTGGTTAGAGCGCACCCCCTGACCTTAAATGGAAAGCAGGGTGAGGTCAGCTGGTGAGCCTGAGATTCTTGGGGATGGCTGAATTAACCGGGTCTGTAGCTCAGTTGGTTAGAGCGCACCCCTGATAAGGGTGAGGTCGGCAGTTCAAGTCTGCCCAGACCCACCAAATTTGCGTGATACGTCGTTGCTTCACTACTCGCATAGCAGGCTATGCGTCGCACTGAAGCGCCTAGTCTCACACAAATTTCCCGGAAAAATAGCGTATCAATGGGGCCATAGCTCAGCTGGGAGAGCGCCTGCCTTGCACGCAGGAGGTCAGCGGTTCGATCCCGCTTGGCTCCACCATTAAGTTCTTATTTGACATGCCGTTTGTTGATGTTTCGTGACCATTGATAAGTCGTACGCTAAGCGTCGTCTTATCACTGTTCATTGAACAGCTGCTCTTTAACAATGTATATCATGCTGACAAGAACACTTCTTAGGAAGTGCTTCTTAAATTGTGATACGTCTCAAGCGTATCCGGCAAAATGAAACGTGATCATTGCGACATCCAGACTCCTTCGGGTTATAGGGTCAAGCAATGAAGCGCACACGGTGGATGCCTAGGCAGCCAGAGGCGATGAAAGACGTGGTAGCCTGCGATAAGGTTCGGTGAGGTGGCAACAACCTGTGACCCGGACATCTCTGAATGGGGAAACCCACTCATCATAAGATGAGTATCGTGCCCTGAATACATAGGGGTACGAGGCGAACCAGGGGAACTGAAACATCTAAGTACCCTGAGGAAAAGAAATCAACCGAGATTCCCCCAGTAGCGGCGAGCGAACGGGGACCAGCCCTTAAGCATGAGACTGATTAGGCGAACACGCTGGGAAGCGTGGCCGTAGCGGGTGATAGCCCCGTAGTCGAAAATCTGATCATGTGAAATCGAGTAGGTCGGGGCACGAGAAACCTTGACTGAAGACGGGGGGACCATCCTCCAAGGCTAAATACTCCTGGCTGACCGATAGTGAACCAGTACCGTGAGGGAAAGGCGAAAAGAACCCCGGAGAGGGGAGTGAAATAGATCCTGAAACCGTGTGCGTACAAGCAGTCGGAGCCCACTTGTTGGGTGACGGCGTACCTTTTGTATAATGGGTCAGCGACTTATATTCAGTGGCGAGGTTAACCGTATAGGGGAGCCGTAGGGAAACCGAGTCTTAACTGGGCGACACAGTCGCTGGATATAGACCCGAAACCGAGCGATCTATCCATGAGCAGGGTGAAGGTTGAGTAACATCAACTGGAGGCCCGAACCAGGATCTGTTGAAAAAGATTTGGATGACTTGTGGATCGGAGTGAAAGGCTAATCAAGCTCGGAGATAGCTGGTTCTCCTCGAAAGCTATTTAGGTAGCGCCTCACGTAGTACCGCCGGGGGTAGAGCACTGTTTCGGCTAGGGGGTCATCCCGACTTACCAACCCGAGGCAAACTCCGAATACCGGTGAGTAACGCGTGGGAGACACACGGCGGGTGCTAACGTCCGTCGTGAAAAGGGAAACAACCCAGACCGTCAGCTAAGGTCCCGAAATCCTGGTTAAGTGGGAAACGATGTGGGAAGGCTCAGACAGCTAGGAGGTTGGCTTAGAAGCAGCCATCCTTTAAAGAAAGCGTAATAGCTCACTAGTCGAGTCGGCCTGCGCGGAAGATGTAACGGGGCTAAACCAGGTACCGAAGCTACGGGTTCATCTTCGGATGAGCGGTAGAGGAGCGTCGTGTAAGCCGATGAAGGTGGATTGAGAAGTCTGCTGGAGGTATCACGAGTGCGAATGCTGACATGAGTAACGATAAAGGGAGTGAAAAACTCCCTCGCCGGAAGACCAAGGGTTTCTGTTCGACGCTAATCGGAGCAGAGTGAGTCGGCCCCTAAGGCGAGGCCGAAAGGCGTAGTCGATGGGAAACGGGTCAATATTCCCGTACCGGACATGGTTGCGATGGGGGGACGAAGAAGGCTAGGTGAGCCAGGCGTTGGTTGTCCTGGTGAAAGTGAGTAGGCTGAGAGTTTAGGTAAATCCGGACTCTTTTAAGGCCGAGACACGAGACGAACTGACCACGGTCAGGAAGTCACTGATGCCACGCTTCCAGGAAAAGCCTCTAAGCTTCAGATCATGTGCGACCGTACCCCAAACCGACACAGGTGGTCAGGGTGAGAATCCCAAGGCGCTTGAGAGAACTCGGGTGAAGGAACTAGGCAAAATGGTGCCGTAACTTCGGGAGAAGGCACGCCGGCGTAGGGTGAAGAGACTTGCTCTCCTAGCCCGAACCGGTCGAAGATACCAGGTGGCTGCAACTGTTTATTAAAAACACAGCACTCTGCTAACGCGCAAGCGGACGTATAGGGTGTGACGCCTGCCCGGTGCCGGAAGGTTAAATGATGGTGTTAGCCGCAAGGCGAAGCTCTTGATTGAAGCCCCGGTAAACGGCGGCCGTAACTATAACGGTCCTAAGGTAGCGAAATTCCTTGTCGGGTAAGTTCCGACCTGCACGAATGGCGTAATGATGGCCACGCTGTCTCCACCCGAGACTCAGTGAAATTGAAATCGCCGTGAAGATGCGGTGTACCCGCGGCTAGACGGAAAGACCCCGTGAACCTTTACTATAGCTTCACACTGGACGCTGATGTTGCCTGTGTAGGATAGCTGGGAGGCTTAGAAACCCGGACGCCAGTTCGGGCGGAGCCAACCTTGAAATACCAGCCTGGCATCATTGGCGTTCTCACTCAGGTCCGTTATCCGGATCGAGGACAGTGTGTGGTGGGTAGTTTGACTGGGGCGGTCTCCTCCTAAAGAGTAACGGAGGAGCACGAAGGTACCCTCAGCACGGTCGGACATCGTGCAATGAGTGCAAGAGCATAAGGGTGCTTGACTGCGAGACAGACACGTCGAGCAGGTGCGAAAGCAGGTTCTAGTGATCCGGTGGTTCTGTATGGAAGGGCCATCGCTCAACGGATAAAAGGTACTCCGGGGATAACAGGCTGATACCGCCCAAGAGTTCACATCGACGGCGGTGTTTGGCACCTCGATGTCGGCTCATCACATCCTGGGGCTGAAGTCGGTCCCAAGGGTATGGCTGTTCGCCATTTAAAGTGGTACGCGAGCTGGGTTTAGAACGTCGTGAGACAGTTCGGTCCCTATCTGCCGTGGGCGTTGGATGTTTGAGAAGGGCTGCTCCTAGTACGAGAGGACCGGAGTGGACGACCCTCTGGTGTTCCGGTTGTCACGCCAGTGGCATTGCCGGGTAGCTATGGTCGGACGGGATAACCGCTGAAAGCATCTAAGCGGGAAGCCCCCTTCAAGATGAGACATCCCTGAGGTTTGATCCTCCTGAAGGGCCCAGCGAGACCAGCTGGTTGATAGGCACGGTGTGGAAGCGCTGCAAGGCGTTGAGCTAACGTGTACTAATGGCCCGTGAGGCTTGACCCTATAACACCCAAGGGGTCTGGTCGTGATGATGACGTCAATGAAAAAGCCGGATACGCAGCGTGTGGCCCCAGCGACATAACGCCAGGGCGGCAGGCAATGAGACGATCACAATTTAGCCATAGTCAGCATGATGTACATAGCCAGTTACGCCTGACGACCATAGCATGCGTGAACCACCTGATCCCTTGCCGAACTCAGAAGTGAAACCGCTTAGCGCCGATGGTAGTGTGGGGTCTCCCCATGCGAGAGTAGGTCATCGTCAGGCACTTATTATGAAAAATCCCCCGGGGCTTGCGCCTTGGGGGATTTTTTTTGCGCGTGGGGGAGGTTGTGAGGGGAAATGGTGGGCAGTAAAGGGTAAGTCGTGAATTGTGAGTAGGAAACGTTGGTGAATGGCTATCTCCCGAATATCCTGTTCCGCCTCACGCCTCACGCCTCACGCCTCACGCCTCACGCCTCACGCCTCACGCCTCACACCTCACTTTTTATACATCCCTACGGTGCTGGCACTGCCCACCTGCCCAAGTTTCATAAATCGCGCGGTCATCCGCCAGCATCATTAGCGCAAACAGCCGCTCACCAAGTGTCGTGCAATGGCTGATACGTCGAGACAGCAGCGAGGTTGCCTGGGTGTCAATCACCACAAAGTCAGCCTCAAGGGTAGGAGCCAGTTGGCCGATATGGCTATCCAATGAGAGAGCTTTTGCATTACCCAGGGTTAAACCATAAAAGCCTTGCCAGGCAGTAAGAGGCTGACCGCCTAATTGGCCCACTTGATAGGCTGCTTTGAGCGTGCCAAAGCCTGATAAATCGGTGCCTGCACCGATATCGCTGGCAAAGGTAAAGGCCATCCCCATCTGTTTGGCGGCTTCACGGTCAAATAAACCGCTGCCAAGGAAAAGATTGGAGCTGGGGCAAAAAGCGATATTGGCGCCTCGATCCGCCAAACGCTTGCGCATGCCGTTGTCGAGATGAATACCGTGGGCAAAGGTACTGCGGGGGCCAACGAGACCTGCTTCTTCATAAACGGCCAAGTAATCGCGACTACCTGGGAATAGTTCGGCTACCCAGTCCAGTTCGCCGCTATTTTCCGCCAAGTGAGTTTGCAACCAAAGGGTTGGATCATTGCGCAGTAGGGCGCCAGCAGCGTCCATTTGCGTTTTTGTTGATGTCGGTGCAAAGCGCGGGGTGACGCTGTAGCCCAGTCGACCATTGCCGTGCCAATCCTCAATCAGGCGCTCGCTATCGGCAATACCTGAAGCACCGTCCAACAGCGCGTCTGGAGCGTTACGATCCATTAACACCTTACCCACCAACATACGTAATTGGCGCTTTTGGCAGGCAGTGAAAAAGGCGTCTACGGAGCCAGGGTGGCTAGAGCCAAATACCTGGGCAGTCGTAGTGCCCGCACGTAGCATCTCATCCAAAAAGGCGTTAGAGAGCGCTTCCGCATGGGCGTGATTGGCAAAACGACACTCTTCGGGAAAAGTGTAGTCGTTTAACCAGTCAAGTAGCTGACGCCCATAAGAGGCCATGATATCCAACTGCACATAGTGCACGTGGGTATCAATAAACCCTGGCATAATCAGTTTGTCACGGTAATCAATCACTTCCGCACCTTTGGGTAACGAAGGTGAAAGTTCTGCGAAATGGCCAACGGCATGAATTTGCTGGCCCTTCAGCCACAGCAAGCCATCGCCGTAGTGCTCTAAGCTGCCCGGTTCGGGCATATCGCCATCCCCTGGGTCGCGGGCAAAGCTGATCAATTCGGCACGAATAAACGTATTGAGAGAAGAAGTCATATTAACTCGTGGTCGTCGGAGGATCGGTCAATAGCGTTTGCAGTGACTGGGAATCCAGCCCGCGGTTTTCTTGACAAGTGGGTATGTCTGTTAGCCAAAGCAGCTCAGCCACCACCGTTAGCGCAATCGCATAGGGCGTTTTATTAGTCAGCTTCGTTGCGTGGATGCGACCAATGGGGCTTCGCACACGCGCTATTTGTGCGTCAGAGTAACCGTCGCGTTTCAGCCGCCCTTTAAAGCTTACCCATTTGCTGTCTGAACCAATCAGCCCAATGGATGCTACGTCATCGCGCTCAATTAGCGCTTTGATCAGCATGTAGTCTTCGTCATGATTATGCGTCAATACCAGCGCATGTATATCTGCAGGCAAGTCGGCGACGCATTTCCCTGTATCACCAAGCGAATAACAGTGAAGTCGCGGTTGGTGATGCCCGGCAAACACATCACTACGGCTATCGAACCAGTGCAACTGCCAGGGCAGCGGGGCGCCTAACTTAACGATCTCTTGCCCGACATGGCCTGCGCCAAAGATGGCGATGTGGTTCGTCGCGCCGGGAAAGGCTTCCAGGAAGATGTTGACGAAGCCGCCACAACACTGGCCACTTCGTCCACCCAGAGAGAAAGCTTCTAAGCTGAGTCCGTAGCGTTGCTCAGCCAAACAGGCACGCGCGGCGGAAATGGTTTGCCACTCAAAGGTGCCGCCTCCCAGCGTATCGAAGATAGCATCATTAGTGATCACCATACGCGCACCGGGCTCGCGGGGTGTTGAGCCTGCGCTGGTCACCTGGGTGGCTAATACATGGGGGATGCCGTCGCGCTGTAAGCGATGCAGTGCCGCATGCCAGGTTTCCGGTGCTTGATGTTTACTCACAGCGCTCTCTTCCTGATGGCATTGGCCGCCAGCATCACTCGCTCAGGCGTTGCCGGCGTGTCCAAGTCGGGTGATAGGGAGTAATCGGTAAGGCTCGAGAGGGCGTCACGGAGCGCCGACCAGACACTAATACCCAGCATAAAAGGAGGCTCGCCCACTGCTTTTGAGCGGTAGAGGCTGGCCATGGAGTTGGGATGCCCCTCCATTAGCGTGACATTGAAGATAGCCGGTAGATCCCCAAAGGTGGGGATTTTATAAGTTGCCGGGCCATCGCTAACCAGCACGCCTTTATCGTTCCACTTAAGCTCTTCGCTGGTTAGCCAGCCCATTCCCTGGATAAAGCCACCCTCCACCTGGCCAATATCAATGGCAGGGTTTAGTGAGTCGCCTACATCATGCAGAATGTCGACGCGATCCACCTGATACTCTCCGCTCAGGGTATCCACACTCACTTCCGCCACCGCAGCGCCAAAGGCATAGTAGTAGAAGGGCCGGCCCTGACCCACTGAGCGATCGTAGTGAATCAGCGGTGTGGCATAAAAGCCCTTTTCAGACAGTGATATGCGATTGAGATAGGCCGTTTGCACCAACTCTCCCCAGGGGATGCTACGTTCGCTTTCGCCGAACCCGGCCACTAACATGCCGTCTTCCAAACGCATGCCCTCCCGATCCAAGCCCTCTGAATAGTGCTCGGCGGCAAAATCGAATAGGCGTTCACGCAGTTTGCTAGCGGCATCCCGGGCTGCCATACCGTTTAAGTCAGCGCCGCTAGAGGCCGCGGTAGGGGATGTGTTGGGGACTTTATCGGTTCGCGTAGCGGTAATGCGCACCTTATCTAAATCCAGCCCCAGCTCCCTGGCCACTACCTGACAAATCTTGGTGTGTAGCCCCTGGCCCATCTCGGTGCCGCCGTGATTAATCATCACGCTGCCATCGGTGTACACATGTAGCAGGGCGCCGGCCTGATTAAGGTGCTGGGCGGTGAATGAAATGCCAAATTTAACCGGGGTAAGTGCCAGGCCTTTTTTAATAACAGGGCTGGTGGCGTTGAACGCACTGACCGCGTTGCGTCGTGCCCAGTATTCGCTGTCGTTTTCAAGGGTTTCAACCAGGGTATGCAGTAGCTGTCGCTGATCGACCTGTTGGCCATAGTGGGTCACCTCGCGGCCATCACGGTAAAAATTGCGCTTACGAATGGTCAACGGATCCTCGCCAATCTTACGCGCAATATCATCCATGGCTGCTTCAATAATCATCATTCCCTGAGGGCCACCAAAACCCCGGAATGCGGTATTGGAGGCGGTATGGGTTTTGGCACGATGCCCGACTACCTGGGCATCCCCCAGCGAATAGGCGTTATCGGCATGAAACATGGCCCGGTCAACGATGGCGTCGGAGAGATCCGGTGAGTAACCGCAGTCACCTATCACCGTGATCTTGCCACCCTGAATAACGCCCTCAGCATCAATGGCGAGCCGGTAGCGATTATGGAAGGGGTGGCGTTTACCTGTGGCGCGCATATCTTCGCTGCGTGGTAAGCGGAGTCGTACCGTCTTGCTGGTGCGGCGAGCAATTATTGCGGCAATACACGCCCAGGGCGACGCTTGGGTTTCTTTGCCGCCAAAGCCGCCGCCCATACGGCGCACTTCTACGGTTACCGCATGAAAAGGAATATCGAGCACCTCTGCCACCAATTTCTGGGTTTCACTGGGGTGCTGGTTGGAGGTGTGGACGATGACGCCCTCATCTTCGGTGGGGTGAACCACGCAGGCCTGGCCTTCCAGGTAGAAGTGCTCTTGGCCACCGACGAACAATTCGCCTTCAATAATCTGTTCTGCTTGATCAAGCGCCTGCTGCCAATCACCACGGGTCTGGACATGAGTCGGGCGGACAAACTCTTCGCGCTCAGCGGCGGCCACCGGGTCTAAACTGGCGGGCTGCTCATCGATGCTAACGTTGGCTAACTTGACGGCACGGCGAGCCAACTGTAGCGACGTTGCGGCAACGGCAAAGAGGCACTGACCCGCGTAGCTGATTTCCTGATCGACAAAGATGGGGTCGCCCGGAAAGACCGGCCCGATATCGGTATGCCCCGGCACCTCATGAAAGGTAATCACATCGACCACCCCGGGCGCTGCTTTCACCTTGCTGAGATCAAGCTGAGTTAAGGTGCCGTGGGCAACAGGCGATAGGCCTAGCGCCACATGCAGCGCGTCGGCCGGTAAGGTCAAGTCGTCAATATAAGCGGCCTTGCCGGTGACGTGTTTTTCGGCACTTTCGTGAAAGCTGGCACTTCCTGCCTGGCGTTGTCCAGTGCTGTCAACCGTATGGCGTGCCAAGGGGCCAGAGCCTTGAATGTGGTCGTGCAGTTCACGGCGAGCACGGCTGCTATCGCCGTCCAGTTTAGTGAGCGTACGCATGGAGCATCACCTCTTGGTCGGGCGCTGAGAGAGAAAGGTAGAGGCGTTCAATGAGATTTTGGGCAGCTTGCTGGCGATAGTGGTGGCTGCCTCGCACGTCACTCATAGGTTGGAAGTCATCTTCAAGTGCCTGTTGAGCGGCGCGAAATGCCTCGCGATTAATAGTGCTGCCCTCAAGCGCTGCTTCGGCTGCTAGCGCGCGTTTGGGAGTAGCGGCCATGCCGCCAAAGGCGATTCGTACATCACGCATGACACTCTGCTCAACGCGGTAGCTAAAGGCGCCGAGTAGCGCGGAGATATCATCTTCGCGGCGCTTGGAGAGCTTCCAAACGCGTAGTTGGCTGCCCTCAATCGGTTGGGGAATGAAAATTCGTGAAACGACTTCATCAACTGCTAGCGCGGTCTTTTTATAGTCCAAAAAGAATTCCTCAAGCGCTAAGCAGCGCTCGCCACTCACGCTGGCAAGCGCCACCTGAGCCCCCAAGGCCAGTAGCACCGGGGGCGTATCGCCAATAGGTGAGGCATTGGCAATGTTGCCACCCAGGGTGCCCCGGTTGCGAATCTGCTGGGAGCCTAGCCGGTGTAGCAGATGGGCAAACGCAGGAAAGTACTGGTCAAACAGCGGCTCCAGCTGGGTATAGGTAACCCCGGCGCCTATCCACCAGCCACTTTGATGCTCATGTATGGCTTCTTCAACTGTTAATAGCTCGGCCACCCGGGAAACGTCAATCAACTGATCAAGGGTTGCCAAGCGCTGAGTGCTCTCAAGCCAGAGATCTGTGCCGCCTGCTACCAAGCGCGCCTTTGGAGCCGCTTGACGTAGTTGCGTTAGCGCTGCCAGGGATATTGGCTGGGCAAAAAAGGGTGCTGGTTCCGCTGAATCGATGGGCTGAGTGTCGCTTACTGACGCTGGCAGCGACGCGTCGAACCATTGGGGGGGCTGGTAGGCAATAGCGTTCATACCCAACGCTGCATCGCGGATTGGGCGATAGCCGGTGCAGCGGCACAGGTTTCCGCCTAGCGCGGCTTCAAGTCGTTCTGGTGTTAGTGGTGAGGGCCGCTGGGTAAGATCGTGATGCAGGGTGAACAGCGACATAACGATACCCGGCGTGCAAAAACCACACTGGCTACCATGGCATTCGATCATCGCTTCCTGGGCTGGGTGCAAATGCCCCTTTGCTGATAACCCTTCAACGGTAACCAAGTGCCTACCCTGCAGTTGGTGAGCAGGCGTAATGCAGGCGTTAGCGCTGGTAAAATGTTGCCTGTCGGCCGTTAACTCGCCAATCGCCACGGTGCAAGCGCCGCAATCGCCCGAGGCGCAGCCCTCTTTGGTACCCGTTTGGGCCAAATGCTCGCGCAATAGGGTTAAAATACTGGTGTCGGGTGAAACGTTACACCGCTGGGGGGTACCATTGAGCAGGAACGCAATCGTTGCCATGCCGAACTCCATTGTGATTGTATAGACCGAGATCGTGCTGACCGATCGGTCAATATGCGTTGAGCTTGGGACAAAACGCCCTACCTTGCAAGTATTTGCTCGCTGCACAGGAGTGGGGCAAGCTTATGCTAAATGCCATTATTTGGGGCGATTAGCCTACCCACCGACTCTTATCAAGGAACACTGTTAATGACCGTCGTATCTGTCCCTTCTGAAAACCCAAGCCGGGAAAAAATAGAGACAAGTATCCTGATGGCCGCTGAGGAGGTGTTCTCTCAACACGGCTATCGCGGGGCGAGCTTGCAAGTGATCGCTGACCGAGCCGGTCTCCCCAAAGCCAATATTTTGTACTATATGGGCAGTAAGCAAGCGCTTTATGTGCGGCTGCTTAACCGCATGATGCGTCGCTGGAACGAAGTGCTTGAAGATATTACCCCTGATAGCGATCCTGCGACGGTACTCAGCGATTTTATTCGCACTAAAATGGTGCTTGGGCAGCGCTATCCAGAAGGCTCAAAACTCTTTGCGGCGGAAATTTTAGCTGGCGCTCCCTTCTTGACTGAGTATCTGAGGGGAGAATTACGCGATTGGGTGGCTTCTCGTGCCGCAATCATTCGCCATTGGTCTGCCCAGGGAAAAATGGATGCTGTCGACCCGCGTTGGCTTATTTTCCTGATTTGGTCTGCCACCCAGCATTACACTGAATATAGCGCTCAGGTCAGCGGTATTCTAGGCCGCGATGCGTTAACGGAGGAGGATCTTGAATCCATCTCTAGCTTCCTTGAGCACGTTATTCTAAAAGGCTGCGGCGTTACTGCATCCGCGCCCAATTCTGCACCTAAAAGCAGTACAGACGCTCACAGTGTGGAAAAGTGATTATCACATGAGCGCTTTGCCTATTGAGCAGTATCTTGATCCGCTTAAAACCACCTTGACTACCCATAATCGGCTGATGCTGATTGCCCAGCCGGGGGCGGGTAAAACCACCCGCGTGCCGCTCTGCTTGCTTGAAGAGGAGTGGGTTAAAGGGCAAAAGCTGTTGTTACTCGAACCCCGGCGGGTAGCCGCGCGTTTGGCGGCTAGCTTTATGGCCCAGCAGTTGGGCGAAAACGTTGGTCAGACGGTGGGGTATCGTATGCGCGGTGACAGCTGCGTGGGCGCGCAGACCCGTTTGGAGGTAGTGACCCAGGGCGTGCTCACCCGCATGCTGCAAGATGACCCGCTGCTAGAAGGCGTTGCCGGAATTATCTTTGATGAGTTTCACGAGCGCAGTTTAGACGCCGATTTGGGCTTGGCGCTAACGCTGGATGTGCAAACCAGTATTCGCGATGATTTGCGCCTGCTGGTGATGTCGGCAACCCTGCATGTCGAAGCGCTCAAGCGGGTGTTGGGCGAGCAGGTGCCTGTTATTGAGTGCCATGGGCGCCAGTATCCGGTGACAACAGCTTATCGACCTTCAATAAGCGGTGAAGAGAGTGCCCGCCACGCGCTTCGGGTGATCGAAGAGGCGCTGTCACTGCCCGATGCCCAGGACATACTGGTCATCTTGCCCGGTGTCGCTGAGATTAATCGCTTAGTGCAAGTGTTGGAAAAGACATTCCCTGATCTGGTGATTCGACCACTGCACGGCAGAATGAGTATTGCTGAACAGCAGTCTGCCCTGGCGGCGAACACATCCAAGCAGCGAATTATTGTCTCCACCGCGATCACCGAGTCGAGCATTACCGTGGAGAGGGTGAATGTGGTGATTGACGGTGGCCTGGAGCGAGTACCGTTTTTTCATCCGCGCACCGGGTTAACCCGTTTGACCACCCGGCGTATCAATCGCGCTAGCGCTGATCAGCGCCGGGGGCGCGCAGGGCGGCAGCAGGAGGGACGCTGTTTTCGGCTTTGGGCGCAGGAGCAGACATTGGTGCCTTACGGTGAGCCGGAAATTCAGCAGGCGGATCTCTCATCGCTAGTGCTCGAATTGGCGTGCTGGGGCGTCGCATCGCCCCAAACGTTAAGCTGGGTGACGCCACCGCCAGAGGGCGCCTGGCGAAGTGGTCAAGCGCTGCTGACACAGCTGGGTGTATTGGACAAGCATTGCAAGCTGACGCCTTTGGGTAGCCGTTGCGCCCGCTGGCCAGTTGAGCCGAGAATTGCCGTTATGCTGGAGCGGGCTACAGACTTCAATGCCGTGCCACTGGCCTGTGGGGTCGCCGCACTGCTGGATGAGCGCGAAAGCACCGAGCGCTCGCTGCATGATGCGTTAGCGCTGCGTTTGCGTCAGCCCCAACGTTTCCCCATTTGGCAGCGTGAGGCGCTTAGGCTGTCCAAGCGAGCAGGAGTGGCACTGAGTGACGCCAAGCTAGTTCCCCTCGGGCCACTCTTAGCACTGGCCTACCCGGAACGCGTTGGCCAGCTAATAGAGCCGGGTAAATTTCGGCTTGCCAATGGCAAAACGGCTACGCTGCCGTTAAACGATGCGTTGGCGCATCAATCCTATTTGGTGGCCGTGGCGTTAAGTAGTCAGACAGGTGGTGAGGCGCGCATTACCGCAGGTGAGCCGTTGTCACTTGAATCGCTGCTTTCGCTCTACCCCAGTATTCAGCAATGGCAGCCGCGGGCAACGTGGTCGCAGGAAGGGGGGCGTTTAGTCGGGGAAGAGGTGCAGGCACATGGCCGCCTCGCTATTGCCAAACGACCTTTAGCGCATCTGCCGGAAGAGACGATAAAAGAGGCGCTATTGAACGCCTTACGTCAGCAGCCTGAAAAGCTATTTGGCGATAAGCTGCAGCAGTTACGCGGGCGCATGGCGCTGCTGCGTGAATATCAGGGAGAGGCGTGGCCCGACTGGTCGGAGAAGGCGCTCTTAGCCACACTAGAGAGCTGGTTGGCTCCTTACCTGATTGACATCAATCGGCTGAGTCAGGTCGAGAAATTGCCGTTAGAGCGCTATCTGCTCAATTCACTGGCCTGGCAGGCGCAAAGTGAATTCGAGCAGTTAACGCCTTTAACGCTTAAGGTGCCTAGCGGCAAGCAGGTTGGCTTGGACTACCTGCCGTGCCTTTCCCAACGCCCACCTGTTCTAGCGTTGAAACTGCAAGAGGCCTTTGGCTGGCAGGTAACGCCCACCGTTGTTGATGGTGCAGTTGCCGTAATGATTCATCTGCTCTCACCCGCGCGCCGACCGTTGCAAGTCACCCAGGACTTGGTTAGCTTTTGGCAGCAGGGTTATCCTGAAGTACGTAAAGAGATGCGCGGTCGCTATCCAAAGCATCCCTGGCCTGAAGACCCATTGACAGCACCCGCCACCGCGCATACCAAGCGAAAGGGGTGACCGGTTTAGCTGCCGCGACTCCGGTAATTACTCGCTGCGCTTTTCCGGGATTTCATCTGGAATGCGATAGCGCACGCCATCCACGCGCTCTTCCTCATAGCGTTGATTCTCTTCTTCAGGTACCACACCAAAGACGGTTTCTTGAGACCCATCCGGCCAACTGTAAGTCGTACAGCCTGCCAGCAGCAGTGGAAGAATCAAAAACAGTGCGTTGGGTAAGGCGAGGTGGCGCTTGAGCATAAGGCACTCCATTGGGTGGCGCAGTTCCTGAGAATTGGCTGAGTATCTCACATTGAGAAACTATAGGTGGTCATTTACGTGGCTGTAAATGCTTATGTATGTCTATGATAATAGTGGTTAACACGTCACCCTAGAATAAATGTGACAACAATAAAGTTTCGGAGGTGGTATGTGGTCAGTGGTCAAGTCAGTGTTGGCGGCCCTGCTAGGCGTTCAAAGTAATCAAAAGCGGGAAGAAGACTTCAGCAGTGGCAGGCCGGCAGCTTACCTCATCACGGGGGTGGTGATTACGTTGCTGTTTGTTTTGCTGCTTGTTTTTTTGGCCATGTTTGCGGCCCGCTGAAAAGCGTTGATAGCGTTAAATAAGCAAAGCGTGACGAATGGCACATATTTTCTATACTGCTAATATCTCATTTAATCCTGTCCTAATCTAACGATAAGAAATAACAACAATAACTTGGAGGTCTCTATGCGTTCACGGTGGTGGTGGCTAATGGCCATATCCCTTGCTGCAAGCGAGTCGCAAGCTCAGTCCAACGGCTGGAACATGCCCGTCGGCGTTACAGATGTAAGCAGCGATATTTATGGCCTGCACATGACCATTTTTTGGATATGTGTAGTGATTGGCGTGGTGGTTTTTGGGGCAATGTTCTACTCCCTGTTTCGGTATCGCCACTCAAAAGGCGCGAAAGCTGCCCACTTTCACGAACACACCAGCGTGGAAGTGTTATGGACTGCCATCCCCATTCTGATCCTGGTCGGCATGGCAGTGCCCGCCACCGCCACGTTAAAAAATATGTACGACTCATCAGATGCCGAGTTGGATGTCATGATCACCGGCCAGCAGTGGCGTTGGCGTTACGAGTATCTTGGCGAGGATGTCGCCTTTACCTCAAATATGAGTACGCCAAGAACACAAATCAGTGGCGAAGAGGCTCGCGGGGAGCACTATTTATTAGAGGTTGATGAACCACTGGTGTTGCCGATTAACCGTAAAGTTCGCTTTCTAATGACCTCCGACGACGTTATTCACTCGTGGTGGGTGCCGGATCTAGCGGTCAAGCAGGATACGATTCCCGGCTTTATCAATGAGAATTGGGTGAAGATCAACGAACCGGGTATTTACCGGGGACAGTGCGCAGAGCTATGCGGAATCGATCACGGATTTATGCCTGTGGTGGTGCATGCCGTAGAAGAAGAGGAGTTTGAGAGTTGGCTTGCCGAGCGCAAAGAGTCCGCTGAGCAAGAAGCGATGGGCGTTGATCGTGAGTGGGAAATGGCAGAACTAGTAGAGCGCGGTGAATCCGTTTATCAATCGATTTGCTCCTCTTGTCACCAAGCAGAAGGCCAGGGCTCGCCGCCGGCATTCCCGGCACTAGCGAATAACGAGCAGCTCATCAGCGATGTGGATTGGCACCTTGATAAGGTTATCAACGGCGTATCAGGCGCTGCCATGCCCGCTTTTCGTAGCACCCTAAATCCGGTAGAGATAGCGGCTGTGGTTACCTATACACGTAATGCTTGGGGTAATGATACGGGAGATGTGGTGCAGCCTTCCGAAGTGGCTGAAATAATTGCCCAATGATTTCGGTATGCCAACCCATCAGACAACAACAATATTTCGGAGAGTCACATGGCGCCCAAACTACCTCCACAGCCCTCGCTGCAACATAGTACTACGGCCGTCGCCGATGGCCAGAGTCATGGTCATGCTGCGCCGCCCAAAGGTATTTTACGCTGGCTATTGACCACTAATCACAAGGAGATCGGCTCCCTGTATCTGATTTTTTCGCTGACGATGTTTTTTATTGGCGGAATCTTTGCTCTAGTGGTGAGGGCCGAGCTTTTTCAACCCGGCCTGCAGTTGGTTGAACCGGAGTTTTTCAATCAGATGACCACCATGCACGGTTTGATCATGGTGTTCGCTGCGGTAATGCCCGCGTTCACCGGCTTAGCCAACTGGATGATACCGCTGCAGATTGGTGCGCCGGATATGGCGTTACCCCGGTTAAATAACTTCAGTTTTTGGCTGCTTCCGGTTTCATTCACACTATTGCTTTCAACGCTGCTTATGCCCGGTGGAGGGCCAAACTTCGGCTGGACATTCTATGCGCCGCTGTCGACGAATTTTGCCCCTCCCTCGACAACTTTCTTTATTCTCGCCCTGCATATTGCCGGTATTAGTTCTATTCTCGGCGCCATCAACATTATCGCGACCATTTTGAATATGCGTGCACCGGGCATGCGTTTAATGGATATGCCGCTGTTTGTTTGGACTTGGCTGATTACCGCTTTTCTGCTGATTGCCGTGATGCCCGTTTTGGCGGGGGTGATCACCATGATGCTGATGGATATTAACTTTGGCACCAGCTTCTTTGACGCGGCAGGCGGTGGGGATCCGGTGCTGTTTCAGCACCTGTTCTGGTTCTTTGGGCATCCCGAAGTATACATCATGATTCTGCCCGCCTTTGGGATTGTCTCAGCGATCATCCCCACCTTCGCGCGTAAGCCTTTGTTTGGTTACGCTTCCATGGTGTACGCCACGGCTGCCATTGCACTGCTGTCATTTTTAGTCTGGGCTCACCATATGTTTATAGTGGGGCTGCCTCTGGTGGCAGAGTTGTTCTTTATGTACTCCACCATGCTGATCGCCGTGCCTACCGGGGTTAAGGTGTTTAACTGGGTGACAACCCTGTTCCGCGGCTCGATTAGCTTTGAATCGCCGATGCTATTTGCCCTGGCCTTTGTGGTGCTGTTTACCATTGGTGGTTTTTCAGGGCTGATGCTGGCGATTGCCCCGGCAGATTTTCAGTATCACGATACCTACTTTGTGGTGGCTCACTTCCACTATGTGCTGGTACCTGGAGCGATCTTTGCCATTATGGCCGGGGTCTATTACTGGCTGCCAAAATGGACCGGGCATTACCCCAACGAGAAGCTCGCCCAGTGGCACTTCTGGTTCTCGATTATTGGTGTCAATTTAACCTTCTTCCCTATGCATTTTGCGGGCTTAGCGGGTATGCCGCGGCGAATCCCCGACTATGCCCTTCAGTTTGCCGACTTTAATTTGCTCTCCAGTATCGGTGCCTTCTTCTTCGGTGCCTCTCAGCTGCTATTTGTATTGGGCGTCATACTGTGTGTGCGCGGAGGCAAAAAAGCGCCAGCAAAAGCTTGGGAGGGCGCAGAGGATTTAGAGTGGACTGTGCCTAGCCCTGCGCCGCTGCATACGTTTGAAACGCCACCTGTGTTTCATCGTACGTCCCACTAATGACGAAATAGAGCACATGGGTCGCTAGCCCAAGAGGTGTTATGGACGATCAAGAACAGGCAAAAGTGGGGGTGCGCCGTACGGTCATCAGGACAGTTGCCGTGCTGGTCGGCATGTTTGGGTTTGCCTTTGCACTGGTGCCGCTCTATGACGTTTTTTGCCAGGTCACCGGTCTTAACGGCAAAGTGGATGCCACGGCGCAAAGTCTCGTGCATGAAGAGGTGGATGAGTCGCGTTATATCAACGTGCAATTTATCACTCGCGGCAGCCCCGGCTTGCCGTGGCAGATGAGCGTTGAAATGCGCCAGATGAGTGTGCACCCCGGGCAAATGGCGGAAGTCGATTTTACCTTCACCAATAATAGCAGTAGCGAAAGCTGGGGGAGAGCAGTGCCCAGTGTGTCTCCCTCTACTGCCACGACGCATCTACGTAAAATCAGCTGTTTCTGCTTTCAGGAGCAGCAGTTGCAGGGCAATGAGCGGTTAACCATACCGTTGGTATTCCAGTTGGCGCGTGATCTGCCCGACGATATTAATACCATTACGCTGGTGTATACCCTCTACCCGATAGAGCATGTGATTCAAAATGCTGCATTGGATAATACGCTTAAGAGCAGCGCTAACAGCGAGCTTGTAAACGACTCTAAAAACAATCTCAGTAACACGCCTAAAAACAATAAAGCGGCGGGAGAAGCGATATGAGCAGTGGTAGCTATTACGTTCCGGCGAGCAGTCGATGGCCTGTTCTTGGCTCGGTAGCCCTGGGCGCCATGATGGTCGGTACCGGTATTAAGCTTGTCTATGACACCGGCTTGCCGCTGGTGTTAATTGGCGTAGTGGGCGTTATTGCGGTGATGGCACTCTGGTTCCGCGACGTCATTAGCGAGTCCCGGGGAGGGCTTTATGATGCGCAAATGGATCGCTCATTTCGCTGGGGCATGGGCTGGTTTATTTTTTCGGAAGTGATGTTTTTCGCCGCCTTTTTTGGCGCGCTGTTTTACGTACGTATGTTTGCTATCCCATGGCTAGGAGGGGAAGGGGCAAAAGGCGTTTCTGCATTGCTATGGCCTGATTTTGTAGCCACATGGCCGCTGCTGAATCCGCCTGACTCGTCTATCGTTGGGGCCCGGCAAGTGTTTAGTCCGTGGCAGTTACCGCTTGTTAACACGCTGATTTTGATAACTTCCAGTATTACATTAACGATTGCCCATGAGGCGTTAAAGGAGGGCTATCGCAAGACATGTCGCAATTGGCTAGCGGGCACGGTGCTTCTGGGGGTCTGTTTCATATTGATTCAGGGTGTTGAGTACTATGAGGCCTACGCGCATTACGGAATTACTCTAGAAGCCGGGATCTTTGGTGCGACGTTCTTTATTTTGACGGGGTTTCACGGGGTTCACGTCATTATCGGCACGCTGATTCTGGCCACCATGCTGGTGCGTATTATTAAAGGGCACTTCGCTGATGAAAACCATTTTGGTTTTGAAGCCTCTTGCTGGTATTGGCACTTTGTTGATGTGGTCTGGGTGGGGCTGTTTATCTTTGTTTATGTCTTGTAGTCGGATCAACCTAACTGACCCGACCAGTAGCCATAAATAATAAGCGCCATGAGCAGACAGGCTAAGCCAATTCTCCATTTGAGAGAGCGTAATAGTCGGCGTGAAGAGACATGATCACGCAGTAGGAAGCCTGCTCCCATGGCCAAGCTGATAACCATCGCAATGAATACGGCGGCAATGAGTAGTTGTAACCACATGATGAAACCCTCTCGGCAATGGCGTTTTTATAGTTGGTGTCTGTTCTGGAGTTTGCTGGTGGCGTTAGGCGCCTATCTAGGACTATGGCAGTGGGAGAGGGCAGATGACAAGCGGTTAGCTATCGCTCTGCGTGATGCAGCCCCTGCCTTGGTACAACCCACCGAGTCGCCAGCTCAAGGTGCCCAAGTGACGTTACGGGGGCAGTATTTAGCCGAGCAAACGCTCTATTTGGATAACCGTGTGGTAGACGGAAAGGTGGGCGTTGCGGTACTAACGCCGCTACGTGATACCCACGGGCAGCTTTGGCTTGTACAGCGAGGTTTTTTAGCCACCGGGCCGCGTCGTGAAGCACCTCATGTAGCCACACCCGGTGGCGTGGTTGAGTTGACTGGTGAATGGCAAGAGGTGCAGGCGGGCGGGCCGTTATATGGAGAGAATAGAGAAGGTGTGAGGCTGCAACAGCTGAGTCACGACCCCTGGCGCGCTTCATTAGGTTCATTTAGCTACTCCGGCTGGTTGCACGCCAGCGAGGGTGACGGGGTTTTGATTCCTTGGTGGGAGGCCAATGTAATGCCGCCTAGTCGGCATATGGGCTACGCCTTTCAGTGGTGGGGGTTAGCTCTGGCGGCCTTGATGGTCATGTTCATCGGCGGCCGGAAATTGCGTCGCGATAAGGCACAACAAAGCGTTTAGGTAATAAAAATAAACAGGGGTGAAGACCTATGCAGGATGCCAAGCACATTCGCCGCCAGCGGCTAAAATTAATCCTTATTTTTGCAATATTTGCGGCGCCCATGGTAGCTGCTTGGGGGATGGTCGAGTTCCGCATTGGTATCCCAGACCAGCATACAGCCCATGGAAAGGTGGATGTGGAATTACCCGTTCTTGATGAGTGGCCTTTAACAACCGTCGCTGTCAATGACCCAGAGGCGTGGATACTGGCCTTTGACTGTGCTCAGCAGTGTGAACAGCGTAAGGATGAGCTTTGGCGTTTACATCGCGCCTTAGGCCGCGAAGCGCCGCGGTTAACCCGCCTTAGAATTGGAGGTGATCCCGAACCGCTTCCGGGAGAGATGACCAGCGAATGGCAGCAACTACCTCCATGGCGCGAAGATAACTCAGTGTGGCTGCTTGATCCTATGGGGCGCCCGGCATTGGCATTTGATGCCAATGTAGCCACTAAGTACGTGCTCGACGATATCCAGCATTTACTTAAAGTGAATCCTCAATAAAACGGGCTAACTCCCTGTTGTTAAGGAAACGCCATGCACGATTCATGTGAACGCCGCTTACGTTGGTTAGTGCGATTAACGCTGGTAGGTACTCTGTTTACCGCAGTGGTTATGTTAGTAGGCGCCTGGACGCGTTTAGTCGATGCTGGTTTGGGCTGCCCTGACTGGCCAGGTTGCTACGGTAAGCTACTAGTTCCTGATGGTGACTTTGCCACGCTGCGCCACCCAGATGTGCCATTGGAGCCCTTTAAAGCGTGGGTGGAAATGGTTCATCGCTATATCGCGACTCTGCTGGGGCTGGTGGTGCTTAGCGTCGTCGCCTTAGGTTGGTCGCTGCGTCATCGTCGCGATTATCCGTGGCGAATGAGCCTGTTGCTGCTAGTGGTTATTTTGTTCCAGGGTGCCTTTGGTGCCTTCACCGTTACGCTCAAGTTATGGCCTCAAGTTGTTACCCTGCACCTAATGGGCGGGTTGAGCGTATTGCTGCTGTTTTTTGGCTGCATCTTCGCTTACGCGTAGCCGCAACGCCAAAGTCAACAAGTGAGCCTCGGCGGGCTAATGCATGGTGGGGGATTGCGGCATGTTTGCTGGTTGTGCAATTGGCGCTAGGCGGCTGGGTGTCCAGCAATTATGCCGGTATCGCTTGTCAAGGATTTCCCACTTGCAATGGCCAATGGATGCCCGCGATGGATATTAGCGAGGGCTTTCATCTCACCCAGACCGTAGGGCCCAATTACTTACATGGGCAGTTGCATGCCGATGCCCGTACCGCGATTCAAGTGGTTCATCGCCTGGGGGCATTGCTGCTTGGTGTTGGGCTAATAGCGCTCTGGTTGCGTTACCGGCATTGGCAGAGTACGGCAAGACCGCTGGCGACCGTCATCGGTTTGTATGCACTGCAGGCTGCGTTAGGGGTTGCCAATGTGCTTCTTTGGCTGCCGTTATGGCTGGCGCTGCTGCACACCGCGGGCGCCGTTGCGTTGGCTGTCGGATTCGTTTGGGCCTGGTGGCGTTGGCGCTATCAAGAGGCAGATGTCTACGCAATGACCACTCATTCACCCTATAACAATATTATTGCTCATTAAAAGGGAAGCATGCCATGCGAAATATAACAATGACGCTACCCACGGCACTGCCTTCTATGGCGTGGGGCTGGAAAGAACTACTGGGCCTGTGCAAGCTTAAAGTGGTGTTCGTTATGTTGGTATGCGCCGCCGTAGGGATGGCGTTAGCAACCCCAGGCCTACCAGCGTTGACGAGTGTTGCCTTTGGACTAGCCGGTATAGGTCTGGCCTCTTGCGGTGCCGCTGCTTTTAATCATGTCATCGACCGCCACTTGGATGCGGTAATGACGCGAACGTCTCGCCGTCCAGTAGCAAGCAAACGACTACCTGTGGCGATCGCCATAGCTTGGGCGTGTTTGCTGTCTGTGGCGGGTGTTGCGCTATTGGCATGGCAGGTTAACCCCTTAACGGCTGCGTTAACCTTTGCCTCACTTATTGGTTATGCGTTAATTTATACCGCTTTTTTAAAGCGGGCTACACCCCAAAATATCGTTATAGGTGGAGTGGCTGGCGCCGCGCCGCCGCTTTTGGGATGGGTTGCAATCACGGGTCAAATCACCCCTGAGCCGCTACTGCTGATGTTGATTATTTTTGCTTGGACGCCGCCACACTTCTGGGCGCTGGCCATTCATAAGCGCGATGATTATGCTCGGGCAGGCATCCCCATGCTGCCTGTCACTCATGGTATCCCTTTTACGCGACTACAAATTTGGCTGTATGGGTGGTTAACCGTGTTAACCACCTTATTGCCGGTGATGATAGGTATGAGTGGGGCACTCTACCTGTTTATCGTGGTGTGTCTGAATGCACGCTTTATGGTCTGGAATTGGCGAGTGTGGCGAGGGCAGGATTCCGCTGCCCCTATTGGCGCATTTTGGTTCTCGATTCGCTATCTGTTGGGTGTTTTCGGTGCGCTATTACTCGACCACTACGCTGCGGTACTGGTCTGGTAATCCAGCGCATCAAATTGTTCGAGCGTCCGTCTTTCAGCCAGGGGGGAAGAGAAGTCTGGATGCCAGTGGCCTAATAGTGGTATAAGGGTGTACAATTTTCGTCAAGTAATTTATCCGCTTAATGAGGAGTTGCATGAACTCAACGGTAGCGCTGGTACTACTGGTCGTGGCGATTGCAGTGGTTTTAGGGCTATGTCTCTACGCCTGGTCGTTACGTAAAGAGGTCAGTCGCAGAGAAGCTTATCGTCGCGATGAAGACGCTCGTGCTCAACAAAATAGCTTAGAAAACCTCGATTATGTGGCGAGCGCGCTGGTTCAGGAGCAGGTTGATATTACCGAGGGCGCCTGGCGTTGCAAGGTGCTACTAGAGATTATTGACCCTAGTTTAACGGAACGCACTGAATTTCAAGCGTTTGCCGAGCATTACAGCCGTACTCAGCACCTGAAGACCCACTCCGCGCGTCAGCAATTGACTGCCCGAGAACGTATGCAAGAAGACAAAGAGCGTTTGATGGCGGAAAATGATATGCGTGAAGCCGTATTGGAAGCCGCTAGGGCTGTACTAAAATGGCGTGCCCAGGGTAAAAGCGCGCTGCACTGATGAGTGATTTTGAGCGGTTTCGGCCGCGCAAAAGCATAGCAAACTAATTTTTAGTGCCCATCGCGGCAATTTTGCTATGCTGAAGGATGTCGATATTGGCAAGAAGTTGATATCTTGGCATTGTTGCCTTTTAGCGCTTAGGCGTTAATGATAGGCACACCGTTTTGTATTAACTGGGTGCTGAGCATTTAGTACGCAGGTACTTGTAGCTTGTATTGATAGCTTGGTGCAAAAACTGGTGATACAAGACAGGCGAAAAATGGATGCTCTCGCAAATAAGAAGCATTGGATAGATTTGGTCACTTAAGGCCATTTCAGCATTGGATCAAGAAGGAGTCTTGCATGAAAAAATCAACGACTGGCTTGCTAATCGGTTCCGCACTGGTAGTTGGCCTTTCTGGCTGTGCCAGCTCGGCCTCACAGTCTTCCGGCCAAGCAAGCGCTAGCAGTAGTGATCGTAGCTGGTACCAGCATCCTGCGGTATGTGGTCTGGCAGGCGGTTTGATCGGTGGCAGCATTGGCTACGCCACCAGCAGTAGTTCTGATGAAGAGAGCGGTGCTGCTACTGGTGCCGCAGCTGGCGCTGCTATCGGCGGACTGCTATGCGCTGATCGCACGCCTGAGCCGGTTGCACCTCAGTGCCCGAGCTACGGCGAAGTGCCTGCTGGTGTTGCTGTTGACGCCGAAGGCTGCCCACTAGATTCTGACGGTGACGGCGTGCCGGACTACCGTGATCAGTGCCCAGGCACACCTGCTGGCGTTGAAGTTAATGCCAATGGTTGCCCGCTTGACTCCGATAACGACGGCGTGCCGGACTACCGTGATCAGTGTCCGAACACCCCAGCTGGCGTAGAAGTTAACGCATTGGGTTGCCCGGACAGCGTTGTTCTTGAAGACGTTAACTTCGAGTTTGACTCTGCTCAGTTGACTTCTAACGCTCAGAGTGTACTAAACGGCGTTGCAGACCGTCTGGTGAGCAATCCTGATGTTCGCGTAAGCATCGAAGGCCATACTGATTCACGCGGTTCTGACGAGTACAACAAAAACTTGTCACAAGAGCGTGCCCAGTCTGTTGCGTCTTACCTTGCTAGCCGTGGTGTAGAAGCTAACCGTATGCGTGCAGTAGGTTACGGTGAAGAGCGTCCGATCGCCTCTAACGAGACGGAAGAAGGTCGTTTCCAGAACCGTCGCGTTGAGCTGGATGAGTGGAACTAAGTTCACTTATCTTCTGAGGTTTGCGGCTTGACTCGAAAGTGCTAGCCGCTATCCACAGGTAAAGAAACGGGAGGCTTATGCCTCCCGTTTTTATTTTAAGCAGTCTGCAAGTCTGCTAATCTTGCTGCTGTTTTATTTTGGTATGTTTACACCTCTCCCAAGACCATTGATAGCGATATGTGATCCTTGGTATGGATCACCACTGCGCTCAAGGAATCTGAATGCCTATTGTTACTCTGCCTGACGGCAGCCAAAGAACGTTTGAAGCACCGCTAACCATTATGCAGCTGGCAGAATCCATTGGCCCTGGTTTGGCTAAGGCCTGTATCGCTGGAAAGATCGATGGTGTGCTGGTAGATGCCGCTGACCTGATCGAGCAAGATGCGGAAGTGGCTATCGTTACCGCCCGTGACGCTGAAGGGCTGGAGATTATTCGCCACTCCTGCGCTCACCTTATTGGTCATGCGGTTAAGCAGATGTACCCCGAGGCCAAAATGGCTATCGGTCCGGTTATCGAAGATGGTTTCTACTACGATATTGAGTTTGGTCAGTCGGTCACACCAGAAGACCTGGAAGCCATCGAAGCGCGTATGCAGTCACTGATCGAGCGCGAGTACGATGTGGTGCGCGAATATGTTGATCGCGACAAGGCCATGCTAACCTTTTTGCACCGTGATGAGCCTTATAAGCAGGAGATTGTGCGCGATATTCCCGATGATGCGACGATCCGGCTTTATCACCATGAAGAGTATGTCGACATGTGCCGCGGGCCGCACGTGCCGAATACTCGCCACTTAAAAGCCTTCAAACTTACCAAAATGGCAGGTGCCTACTGGCGTGGTGACGCCGCCAATACCATGCTAACGCGTATCTATGGCACTGCATGGGGCGATAAGAAGCAGCTTAAAGCTTACGTTAAGCGTCTTGAAGAGGCAGAGAAGCGCGATCATCGTAAGCTGGCGCGTCGTTTGGATCTCTTCCACATGCAGGAAGAGGCGCCGGGAATGATATTCTGGCACCCAAATGGCTGGGCGCTATGGCAGCAGGTCGAACAATATATGCGAGGCGTCTACAAAGAGGGGGGGTATCAGGAAATACGCTGCCCCCAGATTATGGACGTATCGCTTTGGAAGAAATCAGGGCACTGGGATAACTACGCGGACGGCATGTTCTTTACTGAGTCTGAAAAGCGTGAGTATGCCCTTAAGCCGATGAACTGTCCTGGGCACGTTCAGGTGTTTAATTCCGGCTTGCGCAGCTATCGTGAATTGCCCGTTCGTTTTGGTGAGTTTGGTGGTTGCCACCGTAATGAGCCGTCGGGTGCTTTGCACGGTATCATGCGTGTGCGGGCATTTACCCAAGATGATGGCCATGTGTTTTGTACAGAAGCTCAAGTTGAGCCTGAAGTAACTGCTTTTCATCGTCAAGCGTTGAAGGTTTATGGCGATTTCGGCTTTGATGATATTGCTATTAAGATTGCTCTTCGCCCAGAAAAACGCATTGGCAGTGATGAGGTTTGGGATCGTGCAGAAGATGCACTGCGCAGCGCATTAAAAAGCTGCGGCGTAGAGTGGCAGGAACTTCCTGGCGAAGGTGCGTTCTATGGCCCCAAGATTGAGTACCACATGAAAGATTGCCTGGGGCGCGAATGGCAGGTTGGCACTATGCAGGTCGATTTTATGATGCCAGAGCGACTTGGAGCCCAATATGTCACCGAAGAGGGGCAGCGCAAGTCGCCGGTGATGCTGCATCGTGCTATTGTTGGCTCCATGGAGCGCTTCATTGGCATCTTGATTGAACATTATGCTGGCGCTATGCCATTATGGCTGGCACCTCAGCAGGCGGTTGTCATGACGATCACCGATTCACAGCGTGAATATGCGCTCGAATTAGAGAAACGTCTGCAAAAAAGTGGCTTGCGTGTTAAAGCGGACTTGAGGAACGAGAAGATCGGCTTTAAAATCCGTGAGCATACGTTACAGAAAGTTCCCTATCTCCTTGTGGTGGGAGATAAGGAAGTCGAAGCTGACTCAGTGGCCGTGCGAACACGCAGCGGCGAAAACCTCGGTACAATGACGGTCGATGAATTTATTGAACGCCATACTGCCGAGCGAGCAGCCCTGGCGACATCGTCAATTGCCTAAGGAGACGGAACGATCAAGAGAAGCAACCAGCGCGGGCGTCCAGCAGACAAACGCCCACCAATGAACGAGCGAATTGTCGAAGAAGAAGTGCGTCTAATTGGTAGCGACGGTGAGCAGTTGGGTGTTGTGCCCACTACCGAAGCCCTAGAGCGTGCTGAATCTGAAAGCTTAGATCTCGTACAAATTTCGAATGCCGACCCCATCGTCTGTAAGATTATGGATTACGGCAAGTTCGTTTTTGAGACCAAGAAGCAGAAAGCGGCTCAAAAGAAGAAGCAGAAGCAAATCCAGGTTAAGGAAGTTAAATTCCGTCCTGGCACCGATGAAGGCGATTATCAGGTTAAGCTTAAAAACCTGACGCGCTTTCTGGAAGGTGGTGACAAGGGCAAAGTCACACTGCGCTTCCGTGGTCGTGAAATGGCGCACCAGGATATCGGCCGCAAGCTGATGGAAAGGATCGCGGCAGACCTGGAAGAGATCGGAGTGGTAGAGGCTTTTCCGAAAATGGAAGGCCGCCAAATGATCATGATTATTGCCCCGAAGAAGAAGTGATCCAACGGCGATGTCAACGGGCTACCGTTATACCGGTGGTCGGCCCTGGGTTTTCTAAAAAATATCGAGCGGAGTTTTCCTCATGCCGAAAATCAAAAGCAACAGCGGCGCTGCCAAGCGCTTCAAGAAGACGGCTAATGGCTTTAAGCACAAGCAGTCTTTCCGTAGCCACATCTTGACCAAGAAGTCGACAAAGCGTAAGCGTCAACTGCGTGGAATGAAGCAGATCCACGCGTCTGACAAAGCGCTTATCCAGCGTATGCTGCCGAATCTGTAAGTCGGGATTTCGTTTTTCTGAGTGCACAAATTTTTTGCCTCAGCCTTAAAGTCAGGAGTGTGTTATGACTCGAGTTAAACGTGGCGTAGTAGCGCGTCGTCGCCATAAAAAAGTATTGAAGCTTGCCAAAGGTTACTACGGTGCCCGTTCACGCGTTTTCCGCGTTGCCAAGCAAGCCGTTATTAAAGCCGGTCAGTACGCTTACCGTGACCGTCGCAACCGTAAGCGGCAGTTCCGCGCGCTTTGGATCCAGCGTATTAACGCCGGTGCACGCGTCAACGGTATGTCTTACAGCCGCTTCGTAGGTGGCCTTAAGAAAGCCGGTATCGAAATCGACCGTAAAGTATTGGCCGATTTGGCAGTACACGAGAAGGCTGCATTTGCCGCCATCGTGGAAAAAGCCAAGGCTGCCCAATAAGGTAGTATGCATGGGGCTTTTGCCCGTGTTACGTGCCTGAGGTCATTTCAGAGTGACCCATCCAGGGGAAGAGCAGCCGCTCTTCCCCTGTTTTTTTGTCACCTTCAACTTGCCACGCCATCTTTACCGATGGACACCGCTTAATTCGGAGTGAAACGGATGGATCACCTTCCTACTCTGGTATCTGAGGCGCGCGACGCCATTCAGGCTGCGCAGAGTGTCGCCGCACTAGACGAGTTACGAGTACGCTACTTAGGTAAGAAAGGTGAGGTCACCGCCTTGCTGAAGGGCCTGGGGAAACTCTCAGCCGAAGAGCGCCCGGCGGCGGGCGAGCGTATTAACCAGGCCAAGCAAACGCTGGCCGACGAAATTGATGCTAAGCGCGAGCAACTTGAGAGTGCCGCGCTGAATGCCCGTTTGGCCGCTGAAAGTATCGATGTTACTTTGCCAGGGCGTGGCCAGGCCAGTGGTGGATTGCATCCCGTAACGCGTACCCTCGAGCGTATAGAGGGGCTGTTTACACGTATTGGTTATGACGTGGCGGTAGGGCCTGAAATTGAAGACGATTATCACAATTTTGAAGCCCTCAATATTCCCGCGCACCATCCCGCGCGTGGCATGGCGGATACTTTCTATTTTGATGCCACACGCTTGCTGCGTACTCACACTTCGCCGGTGCAAGTGCGCACCATGAAGAGTAGCGAGCCGCCCATCCGTATCGTCTGCCCAGGGCGTGTCTATCGCAGTGACTCTGATCTGACCCATACGCCGATGTTCCATCAGGTTGAAGGGCTGTTGGTCGATGAGGGGGTTAGCTTTGCTGACCTTAAAGGTACCATCGAAGACTTTCTGCAGGCGTTTTTTGAGCGCGACGATCTTTCGGTGCGTTTCCGCCCCTCTTACTTCCCATTCACTGAGCCCTCCGCCGAAGTGGATATTCAGTGCGTGATGTGTAGCGGGACAGGCTGTCGCGTTTGTTCTCATAGTGGTTGGTTGGAAGTGATGGGGTGTGGGATGGTGCATCCCGAGGTGTTCCGCCACTCGGGCATTGATGCCGAACGCTATACCGGTTTTGCCTTCGGCATGGGGGCTGAGCGTTTGGCAATGCTACGCTACGGCGTGAATGACCTACGCCTGTTCTTTGAAAACGATCTGCGTTTTTTACGTCAATTCGCTTAAGACCGCCGCCGAACACAGGATCAAAGATGAAATTTTCAGAACAGTGGCTGCGTGAGTGGGTGTCGCCGCAGCTTGATACGCAGGCAATGGCCGACCAAATCACCATGGCGGGCTTGGAAGTCGACGCTGTTGAAGCGGTAGCCGCCGCATTCAGCGGTGTAGTGGTGGCTGAGGTGCTGAGTAAAGAGAAGCACCCTGACGCGGACAAACTCAATGTCTGTACCGTTGATGACGGTAGTGGCGAACCGGTGCAGGTTGTCTGTGGGGCGCCCAATGTTGATGTTGGCCAAAAAATTCCGTTTGCCCAGGTAGATGGCGTGCTGCCGGGTGACTTCAAGATCAAAAAAGCCAAGCTACGCGGCGTTGAGTCTCGCGGAATGATCTGTTCGGCGTCGGAGCTGGGGCTTGAAGAAGAGACATCGCCGGGCATTCTGGTGCTGTCGGCTTCAGCACCGGTGGGCGTTGATTTCAGAGAGTTCATGCATCTTAATGACATGACGATTGAGGTCGATCTGACGCCCAATCGAGGGGACTGCCTGAGTATTAAGGGTCTGTCTCGTGAAGTGGGTGTGCTTAATCGATTGCCGGTGAACGAGCCGGCAATAGCCCCGGTGGCCGCCGAAATTGAGGATAGTTTCACGGTGAGCATTGAGGCGCCCGAACAGTGCCCTCGCTATATTGGCCGCGTAATCAAAGGCGTTAATGTTAAGGCTGAAACACCGCTGTGGATGGTCGAGCGTCTTCGCCGCAGCGGCGTGCGCTCAATTGACCCTGTGGTGGATATTACCAATTACGTGATGCTGGAATTGGGCCAGCCAATGCACGCCTTTGATAGTGACAACCTGCAAGAAGGCATAGTGGTTCGCATGGCCAAGCCAGGCGAGAAGCTAACGCTGCTTGATGGTAATGAAGTGGCGCTGCGTCCTGAAACGCTGATCATTGCCGATCATTCCGGCCCGCTAGCTATGGCAGGGGTGATGGGAGGTGAAAACTCTGGCGTTAATGAACATACCCAGACTATTTTCCTTGAATCAGCGTTCTTTACCCCGCTTGCCATTGCTGGCCAAGCCCGCTCCTACGGACTGCATACGGATGCATCGCACCGTTTTGAACGCGGCGTCGATCCACTGCTGACGCCCGTTGCCGTTGAGCGGGCCACACAGCTTTTGATTGAGGTTTGCGGCGGCCAAGCCGGGCCTGTTGTTGAGGCACAAAGTGCTGAACATATGCCCGCAGAGCGCGCGATTCTGTTGCGCAGTGAGCGTTTAGAAAAGGCGCTTTCCAAGGCTCTCGCCAGTGACGATGTGACCGATATCCTACAGCGGCTAGGGCTGGAGGTCAGTGTACAGGATGCTGGATGGGCGGTGATTGCGCCCAGTTGGCGTTTTGACTTGGCCATCGAAGAAGACCTGATCGAAGAAGTGGCGCGTATTCATGGTTACAATAATTTGCCGGTGCGTCGCCCTGCAGCCCGCTTGGCGCTGCGCTCTTCGGATGAAGCAACGCTCACTCAGGCGCGGCTGCGCCGCCAGATGGTGGCGCGCGATTTTCAGGAGGCCATTACCTATAGCTTCGTGGCGCCTGAGCTGCAAGCGACAATGCTGCCTGATGCGGTAAGCCCTGCGCTAGCTAACCCTATTTCGGCTGATCTGTCGGTGATGCGTGCCAGCCTGTTCCCCGGCTTGGTGCGTGCCATGGAGCATAACCTCAACCGTCAGCAAACGCGTGTGCGGTTGTTTGAAACCGGGTTGGTCTTTAACGGCGAGTTGGATGCGTTGTCGCAAGTGCCTATGCTCGGCGCTCTGGTATGTGGAACCCGTGAGGCCGAGGGCTGGAGTGATGCGAAAGATCGGGTAGATTTCTATGACCTGAAAGGTGATCTGGAGAGCCTCCTCGCCCTGGGAGGGAACGCTGACGCATGGCGCTTTGAGCCTGCTGAGCACTCCGCGCTCCATCCTGGGCAAAGCGCCCAATTGATGTACCGCGGTGAGCCTGCTGGCTGGATCGGCACGTTGCACCCGCAAGTGCGTGCTAAGCTGGGTTTAAAGATGGATGCAGTGCTGTTTGAAGTGCGGCTGGATGCGCTTAGCCAAGGCCGAGTACCTGCCTTTGAACCACTATCGCGTTTTCCTGAGGTGCGCCGAGATTTGGCGTTTATACTCAAAGAGGCTACTCCTGTGCAGGCGTTGCTGGATTGTGCCAAGCAGCAAGCGGGGGAGTATCTACAAGATATCAAACTGTTCGATGTCTATGCGGGTAAAGGCGTAGCTGAAGGACACAAGAGTATCGCATTGGGCTTGACCTGGCAGCATCCATCGCGCACGCTAAACGACGAAGAAATCAATCAGTTGGTTGATTCGATTGTGACACAAGTGCGTGTCAAGCTGGATGCGGAGCTGCGCGGCTAAATAAGTAGCTAGAATTAGTACCTGGGCCACGCCACGATGCTTATCACGCTCTTGGCAATGCGTTTGCTACTGTGTATTTGATACAGAGCGTTTGTTGCTATGTTTGCTGCAAGGATAAGGAGAAGCCTTATGGGTGCGTTGACCAAAGCAGAGCTGGCTGAACATTTGCATGCTGAGCTAGCCCTGTCCAAGCGAGAAGCGAAGGCCATGGTCGAAGCTTTTTTTGAAGAGATTCGAGCTTGTCTACGTGAGAACGAGCAGGTGAAACTGTCGGGTTTTGGAAACTTTGATCTGCGTGATAAGCGCGAGCGACCAGGACGTAATCCTAAAACCGGTGAGGAAATCCCCATTTCTGCTCGGCGAGTCGTGACGTTTCGCCCGGGCCAGAAGCTCAAACAGCAGGTTGAGCACTATACAGGTGGTGAGTAGCTTTTTTTTTGGGACTATTGGGGCATCTATTCCCAGGCAGCTTGGCTACGCGCATGGAGTGCAGTTTTGTGATGCCTGCTGAGACTTATGTCTGCTAAAAGCTTATGGCTATTAAAAGGAGTGCCTTCTGGCGCTCCTTTTCTTTTTTTGATCAGAGAGGCTTGTGGGGCTGGTTTCAAGATGTCTCTTAAATGCCACCGCTTTCAATCAGCCAGGTAATGACGACTTTGATGACATATCCCAGCATGCCTGCACCCAATACAACAAACAGCATGATGGTGCCGAATTTGCCTGCGTTCGATTTTTTGGCCAGATCCCAGATGATAAAGCACATGAATATGATGAGGCCGCCAATCATTAACGGGGTGATCCAGGTTTCGAAGGTTTGCTGCATAGCCACTCCTGTGTGCTGCGTGTAAGTCACCCGTGCGAGTGATGTGTCTCATTCTAACCAGCCATGTTAATATTTGAGCAAATTCATCGGGTATTTGTCGACTTGACGGTTGGCACTGTGACACTTTGACAGGGGAGGGACGATGCCGAAGCTGAATATTTTAGTGGGTACCATGTATGGCGGTGCCCTGGATGTGGCAGAGCAGGTGAAGCCCCTTTTTGAGCAGGCCGGTTATGCGGTGGAGATTATTGACCAGCCATCTGTTGAGGACATAGCCAGCGATGCCGCCGCACTGGCACTGTTTTGCGTGTCGACTACGGGCAGTGGGGATTTTCCCGGTAATTTTGTCCCCTTTGTACGTAATCTACGCGATAAAAGCCCAACCCTTACCTCGCTCCGCTACGGTCTCATTGCACTGGGTGATAGCTCCTATGGCGATACATTTTGTGGCGCAGGCCGGGCGCTTGATGAGTTGCTGGCGGATCATGGTGCGATTCGGTTAGGTGAGCGCCTGGAAGTTGACGCCATGGAGACGTTTATGGCCGACGACGCTGCCATTCCCTGGGTGGAAGAGTGGATTGTTACCCAACAGCTAGAGGTGGCCTAAGCGATGCAGCGGGCGCCTATCTCGCCTGAGCGCATTAGCGTCGCGCTGGGCTTATGCATCGTTATGCTGGCAACCCTGCCTCGCTACATGGCGGGCGGACATGAAACCCGCCAGACGCTGATTCTCTTCGCCTTGGTAGTGGTCTCATTGGCGACCGTTGTGCAGTGGCGCCTACTGGCCGTTGAGGCGCGTCGCCGTCTGCCGCAGTTGTGCAAACGGCTAGTCATGATGCTGCTGCTGGGAATGATCGTGATGGGGGGCTGGCATGCGCTATTTACGCAGTGGATTAGCTGGCAGGTGTTGCTCTCCCATGGCGCCACTCTTGGGGTGCTGCTGCATGCGTTAAGCCTATGGTGGTCAGGTGAGCGCCAAGCTGGCTAACGTTTTTTCTGCAGCGACTGAAAAAGTCGCTGCAAAGCGTACAAAGCAGTAGAATGGTAAAAAAGACGCAGCGTGGGGCTGAAAATTAACCCATACACCCCATAAAGCGGTTAATTGCTCGCATATTCCCTTGTTTTTAAAATGACATGCCCCCATGTTGCGAGCATGGCGCTTGCCACTATGCGTTAGGGTTCTTAAAATTACCCTTTTGATCTTTTTAGATGCGATCAGCACAATTACATGCAATCAACACAACGCCCAGCCGTTAGAGGACAATTCATGCAAGTTTCTGTCGAGACGACCTCCCAGATCGAACGCCGCATTACCATTCAAGTGCCGGCTGCCGAAATTGACGGGGCCGTTAGTGCTCGCTTGAAAGATACCGCGAAGAACGTTCGCTTGAATGGTTTTCGCCAGGGCCGGGTGCCAATGGCAGTAGTTCAGCAGCGCTACGGCCAAGACGTTCGTAATGAGGTGGTCAGCGAAGTAATGCGTGAGCGTTATGTGCGCGCTATTACCGAAGAGGGCTTGAACCCGGCTGGCTTCCCGAAAATTGAACCATCGGTCAATGAGTCGGGCAAAGATCTAGAGTTCGTTGCGGTTATGGAAGTCTACCCGCAGGTTGAGCTGACCTCTATCGAAGGTACTGAGATTGAGCGCCCGGTGGTTGCGGTTAGCGATGCGGATGTCGATGAGATGATCGATACGCTGCGTAAGCAAAATGCTGCCTGGGAAGAAGTGGACGCTGCGGCCGCTGACGGTGATCAAGTCACTATCGACTTCCAGGGTTACATCGGTGATGAGCCGTTTGAAGGCGGTAGCGCCGAAGGCCACACATTGGTCATTGGTTCCAATAGCTTTATCCCTGGTTTTGAGGCACAGCTGATTGGCGCCAAAGCCGGTGAAGAGAAGACCCTAAACGTCACTTTCCCTGAGGATTACCAGGCCGAGCATTTGGCCGGTAAAGAAGCCACCTTCAAGGTAACCGTGCACAAGGTCAGCAGTCAGAAACTGCCTGAAGTTGACGCTGAGTTTATCGAGCGTTTTGGCGTCGAAGGTGGCGATCAGGAGAAATTCCGCGCTGAAATCAAGAAGAACATGACCCGTGAAGCGTCGCAAGCTGTCGATAACCGGGTTAAGCAGCAAGTACTTGATGCGCTGAAAAAGGTTAACGAGATTCCTGTGCCCAGTGCGCTGGTTCAGCAAGAGACAGATGGCATGAAGCGTCAGGCGGCTCAGCAATTTGGCCTGGGCGAAGATTTTGATGTCAGTCAGCTCCCCAATGAACTGTTCGAAGAGCAGGCCAAAGGCCGCGTTCAGGTCGGTTTGCTGTTGGCTGAAGTGATCAAGGCTAACGAGCTTGATGCTGACGATGAGGCTATCAAAGCCAAAGTGACTGAGCTGGCTGAGCAGTACCAGGATCCTGATGAAGTGGTTAGCTACTACATGGGTAATGAAGAGCTGAAAACCCAGGTTAAATCTGCCATTCTCGAAGAGAAAGCGGTGGCTAAGCTGCTTGAGCAAACGAACATTAAAGACGTTGAAATGTCTTACCAACAAGCCCTTGCCGCTGCGCAACAGCAGGCAGAGCAAGATGAGGGTGCCGAAGAGGGCGAGCAAGCGAGCGCCTAACACCCTGGAGCGTGGCGCACCTGTATGTCGGTGCGCCTTTCCCTTCCCGGACGCAAGGAATCACCTGAATGAGTGAGTTTGATATTCAAAACGCCGGCGGTCTAGTACCCATGGTGGTTGAGCAGAGCGCCAAAGGGGAAAGAGCCTACGACATTTACTCACGCCTGTTAAAAGAGCGCGTGATCTTTTTGGTAGGCCCTGTAGAAGACTACATGGCTAATCTGGTTGTCGCCCAGCTGCTATTTCTGGAATCAGAAAATCCTGATAAAGATATTCACCTGTATATCAACTCGCCAGGTGGCTCTGTTACCGCGGGTATGTCGATTTACGACACTATGCAGTTTGTGAAGCCAGATGTCTCTACGGTATGTATTGGCCAGGCGGCCAGTATGGGGGCACTGCTATTAACAGCGGGTGCTGCTGGCAAGCGTTACTGCCTACCCAACTCCCGTGTAATGATTCACCAGCCGCTGGGTGGTTACCAAGGCCAAGCGTCTGACATTGAAATTCATACCCGTGAAATTCTCGGTATTCGCGAAAAACTGAACCAAATCCTTGCCCATCACACAGGGCAGGATATTGAAACTGTCTCGCGAGATACTGATCGGGATAATTTCATGAGCGCCAATAAAGCCAAAGAGTATGGTTTGATTGATGCAGTGCTGGATAAGCGGCCTACATCCTGATAGCGTGATAGGATTCTGCTTTTCTAACGAGCTTTTCCGGCGGCGAAAGCCGCCGCAGTGATAGAGGTATACGAATGGCCGACGGCAAAGGCAAGGACGAAGGTGGCAAACTGCTCTACTGCTCGTTTTGCGGTAAAAATCAAAACGAAGTGCGTAAGCTGATTGCGGGCCCATCCGTCTATATCTGCGATGAGTGTGTCGACTTGTGTAATGACATCATTCGCGAGGAAGTTCTCGAAGCCGATGCCGAGAGCGATGAGGAGCGTTTACCTACGCCTCGTGAAATACGTCATACGCTTGATGATTACGTCATCGGACAGGATCGCGCCAAAATGGTGCTTTCTGTAGCGGTGTATAACCACTACAAGCGTCTGAAAACCGACGTGCGTGACGGCGATGTAGAGCTAGGTAAATCAAACATTCTGCTGATTGGCCCCACCGGTAGCGGTAAAACGCTGCTTGCGGAAACCATGGCTCGGCTACTGAATGTACCTTTTACCATTGCGGATGCAACCACGCTGACGGAAGCCGGCTATGTCGGTGAAGATGTCGAAAACATCATCCAAAAGCTGTTGCAGAAATGCGATTACGACGTCGAGAAAGCTGAGCGCGGCATTGTTTATATCGATGAAATCGACAAGATTTCACGCAAATCGGATAACCCTTCGATCACTCGCGATGTGTCGGGTGAAGGCGTTCAGCAGGCATTGCTGAAGCTAATTGAAGGTACGACGGCTTCTGTGCCGCCTCAAGGTGGACGCAAACACCCCCAGCAGGAATTTGTCCAGGTTAACACGGGTAATATCCTGTTTATCGTCGGCGGTGCTTTTGCGGGGCTGGATAAAGTTATCCGTGACCGCGCTGAGAAGGGTGGCATCGGTTTCAATGCAGCGGTGAAAAGCAAGGAGTCCTCCCGCGGGGTGGGTGAGTTGCTGGCTGATGTCGAGCCTGATGATCTGGTTAAATTTGGTTTGATTCCAGAGTTCGTGGGGCGTTTGCCGATCATCGCAACGCTAATGGAGCTCACTGAAGATGCCCTGGTGCAGATCCTGACAGAGCCCAAGAACTCGCTGGTCAAGCAGTACGCTAAATTGTTTGAAATGGAAGATGTAACGCTTGAATTTAGAGATGAAGCGTTACGTGCTGTGGCTGAAAAAGCCATGGAGCGGAAGACAGGTGCTCGTGGACTGCGCTCTATTTTAGAGTCAGTGTTGCTGGATACCATGTATGAAATTCCGTCGCTTGAAGGCGTCAGCAAAGTCGTCATCGATGCTTCGGTGATCGCCGGTGAGAGCGAGCCGCTGTTGATCTACTCTCAGCAGGAAGAAGCGCGTGTCGACGGCACTGATGGTTAGTGGTTAGTCGAGTATCGCGGCCCAGCTTCAACCCGCTTGCGCTATACCAAGGGGTCGCCTAGGCGACCCCTTGCTGTTATAGAGCGCTAGAAAGCCTAATTCGTGAAGTGTTACTGCCTAGCCTATTTCAGTGCTAACGCCTTAAACGATAGCATGTTGAAAAGTGTGCAGTACTTTTCCAAGTACTCTTTTAAGTACTCATCCGATTTGTCGAGGAACGTCTGCGATGCAGCAGAACGCCGAACAGACACAATGTCTACCCCTTTTGCCATTGCGCGATGTGGTTGTTTATCCGCAAATGGTTATCCCTCTCTTTGTAGGTCGTGAAAAGTCTATCCAGGCGCTCGAAGCGGCGATGGAGGCTGATAAGCGTGTGCTACTGGTGGCTCAGCGTGAAGCGTCTCAAGATGAGCCTGACAACGCGGATCTTTACGCGATGGGCACCGTGGCCGATATCATGCAACTGCTTAAGTTGCCCGATGGCACGGTCAAAGTGCTCATTGAGGGTAATTTTCGAGCGGATGTACTGAGTGTCGAAGAGAATGCTGCAGGCTACACCCAGGCGCACTTAACGCCCCGTGAGAGTGAGCCGCTGACCAGCCGTGAGCAGGAAGCGCTGGTTCGCGTGTTGCTCAATCAGTTCGAGCAGTACGTTAAGCTTTCCAAGAAAGTCCCCAACGAAGTGCTTAATTCACTGTCGGGGATAGAGGATCCAAGCCGCTTGGTGGACACTATTTGTGCCCACCTGTCGCTTAAAATTGGCGACAAGCAAGAGCTGCTTGAGATGGATCGGGTGCGTGATCGTATTGAGCACCTGATGGCGCTGATCGAGTCTGAAATCGACCTGCTACAAGTAGAGAAGCGCATCCGCTCTCGAGTCAAAGAGCAGATGGAGAAAACCCAGCGCGAGTACTACCTCAACGAGCAGATGAAAGCCATCCAGAAAGAGATGGGTGAGCTGGATAATGTGCCCAACGAGGCCGAGAAGTACGAGCTGGCGATCCAAGAGTCCGGTATGCCGAAGGAGGCGTCTGAGAAAGCCACCCAAGAGCTCAATAAGCTCAAAATGATGGCCTCGAACTCCGCCGAAGCCACCGTGGTGCGCTCTTATCTGGATTGGTTAATCGCGGTTCCATGGAAAAAACGTACCCGGGTAAAACATGATCTCGTCAAGGCGCAGCAGGTGCTGGATGAGGATCACTACGGGCTGGAAGAGGTTAAAGCGCGCATCCTGGAATATCTTGCCGTACAGAAGCGCGTACGCAAGATGAAAGGCCCTGTGCTATGCCTCGTTGGGCCGCCTGGGGTAGGTAAGACCTCGCTTGGCCAGTCCATTGCCCGCGCGACTAACCGCAAATATGTGCGTTTAGCGCTAGGTGGTGTCCGCGATGAGTCGGAAATTCGCGGCCATCGGCGCACCTATATTGGCTCGTTGCCGGGTAAGTTGATGCAGCGCATGAGCCGGGCCGGGGTTAAAAACCCCCTGTTCCTATTGGATGAGGTCGACAAGCTAGGTATGGATCACCGTGGTGACCCTGCTTCAGCGCTGCTCGAAGTGCTCGATCCTGAGCAGAACAACAGCTTTAGCGATCACTATCTGGAGCTCGACTACGATCTCTCCGAAACGCTGTTCATCTGTACCGCTAACTCGATGAATATTCCCAGTGCACTGCTTGATCGCATGGAGATCATTCGTCTACCGGGTTACACCGAAGACGAGAAGCTGGCGATCGCTAAGCGCTACTTATTGCCCAAACAATTAGCTGCCAACGGATTGAAAGGCGATGAGTTAACGCTGGAAGATAGCGCACTTTTAGAGCTTATTCGTTATTACACGCGAGAAGCAGGTGTGCGTGAGTTAGAGCGGCAGATTGCCAAGGTGTCGCGTAAGGTACTGCGTGAACGGCTTGAGGCAGAGCGTGACCCGAAAGCGAAGCAAGCGGGTCAGAGCTTAACGGCAGAGCAAATCGAGCATTACGCGGGCGTACGTCGCTACAGTTACGGCTTGGCGGAACAAGACGACCAGATCGGCCGAGTGACAGGCCTTGCATGGACATCGGTGGGTGGCGAGCTACTCAACATAGAGTCCGTGGTGACGCCGGGTAAAGGGCGAATTAACAAGACCGGTTCACTGGGCGATGTGATGAAAGAGTCGGTAAGTGCAGCCCATACGGTGGTGCGTGCCAGAGCCGAAGCGTACGGTATTGATCCCGAGCGGTTCGAAAAAGAGGATCTGCATATTCACGTTCCCGAAGGCGCAACGCCGAAAGATGGGCCCAGCGCGGGTATCGCCATGGTGACGGCAATTGTTTCCGCTTATACCCAGCGAGCTGTGCGTTGTGACGTAGCTATGACCGGTGAAGTCAATCTACGTGGTGAAGTATTGCCGATCGGTGGGTTGAAGGAGAAATTGCTGGCAGCCCGCCGCGGTGGTATAAAGACAGTGCTAATTCCTGAAGAAAACCGCCGTGATCTCAAGGAAGTACCTGACAATATCAAAGGTGCATTGGATATTCGTCCGGTACGCTGGATAGATGATGTCTTAGCCGTAGCACTAGCTGATAAGGTAGAGGACGGTGCGCCATTGCAAAGTACCGAAGCATCGTTTAGTAATAACGTCGTAGCTAGTACTCATTAAGCAGTTAAAGTCCTTTCCGGTCTTTAATTATACTTAGTATAAACCCGCTGCTTGTATGGCGGGTATCTCGCGACATGGTTGCTTGACAGATGTTTCAAGGCATTGCTATAAAACGCAGCTATGCTTTGATCGTCGTATCCATCGGTGACCATGCCGTTCAGAGCCATTTTTTTGAAACAGTCAAGGGGTGAAGAGTGAATAAGTCCGAGCTGATTGAAGCCATTGCCGCGTCTGCAGATATTCCTAAAGCAGCGGCAACCCGCGCATTGGATGCCATGGTGGAGTCTGTCACCGATAGCCTTAAGAAGGGCGAAAGCGTATCACTGGTAGGTTTTGGTACCTTCGCGATCAAAGAGCGTGCAGCTCGAACTGGCCGTAACCCACAAACGGGTCAACCAATCCAGATCAGTGCTGCCAAAGTACCCAGCTTCAAAGCAGGTAAAGCGCTGAAAGACGCCGTCAACTAATTTGACCGCGTTTGCTGTAACCTTATGGGCGCATCGCACTGGCGATGCGCCCATGTTATTTTCAGGCCCTCTGTTCATTTGAGTTAAGCGGGCCAATGTATTTGGCTGTGACTATCTGAGGCTAGCATGCTGCAAAGTATTCGAGATGGCTCCAGGAGCTGGGGTGCCAAAATTATTATCGGTGTTATGGTTGCGGCCATGGCCCTTTTCGGGATTGAGTCACTGTTTGGGCTTTTTGGCAGCGATCCGAACGAAGTAGCGAGCGTCAACGGTCAGCCGATAATGCGCCAGCAGGTTGAGCTTGAGGTTCAGCGCGCGCTGCGTTCAGGCCAAGTGCCGCCAGAACAAGAGCGCGCCTTGCGCAACGATATGCTTGACCAACTCATCACTCAGCAGTTGTTATCCCAATACGCTGAAGAGGGTGGCTTTGCCGTTTCTGAACAGCAACTAGATCAATTAATTGTCAGCCTGCCGGAATTTCATGATCAGGATGGGCGCTTCTCTGCGGAGGTGTTCCGTAACCGTCTCGCCGGCGCTGGCTATACTCCGGTCTCTTTTCGTGAAGAGCTACGTATCGACATACAGCGTCAGCATTTACAGCAAGGCTTAGCCTTCAGCGATTTCAGCCTGCCAAACGAGCAAGAGCGCCTGGCCGAATTACAGCGCCAGCAGCGCAGTTTCCGCTACGTGGTGCTGGATGGTGATGATCTGGATGTCGATATCGACGTTAGCGATGATGATCTCCAAGCGTATTACGATGCCCATCAAGAGCGCTATGAACGGCCCGAACAGGTACGCCTTGAGTATGTGCTAATTGACCGCCAAACAATGGCGGAGGAGCGTGACGTAGACGAAGAGGTACTGCGTGACGCATGGCGTGAGCAAAACCGTGATGCTGATCGCCGCGTATCCCACATTATGATTACCTTTGGCAATGAGCGTACCCGCGAGGAAGCGCAGCAGTTGGCTGAGACCGCGCGTGAGGCATTGGAGAGTGGTGAGTCGTTTGCAGATACCGCTTTACGCTACTCAGACGATACTGCCAGTGCTGAAGAGGGCGGCGATCTGGGTGTGATCAGCCGTGGTTTCTTCGGCGACACTTTTGATGACGCGGCCTTTGGTCTCGAAGAGGGGGATGTGTCCCAGCCGGTTGAGATGGATAACGCTTTCCACATCATCCAGGTGACAGATATTCAGGGGCCCACCTTCGAAGAGCAGCGTAACGAGTTGGCACGGGAAGTCGCGCTACGGGAGGTAGATGACGAATTTAATCAGCGGGTTCAGCAGCTGATCGATGAGAGCTTCGCCGCCGAAGACCTGCAAAGTGTTGCCGATGCGCTCAACCTGACCCTGCAGAAGAGTGATTGGCTGGCACGTGATGATGAGGCGGAAGGTGTGCTATCTGAGCCAGGCGTAATGTCTGCAGCCTTTAGTAATGACGTATATGAAGAGGGCTACAACAGCGAAGTGATTGAGCTGGATCAGGATCGTCGCCTGGTACTGCGGATTGCCGAGCAGCGCGATGCGACACTGTTACCGCTTGAGGAAGTGCGCGAGGATGTTGAAATGTCTGTGGCTGCAGAGAAACAGCAGCAAGCACTGCGTGAAGAGGGCGAGGCACTGGTCGCCACTCTGCGAGAGGGGCAGCAAGATGATGTTGACTGGCTCGAAGCCAACGGCATAAGCCGACAGGCGGATACCACTGTACCTCAACTGATTGTTCGGGAAGCCTTCCGCATGGCGCGCCCAGAAGAGGGTGAAAGCGTCTATCGCACGGTTGAACTGCCGCAAGGAGTGGCGGTAGTGGCGTTGGATAGCGTAAGCGTAGGTGAGGTCGATGATCAGTTGGAGGCGTTCGTTGCGCAAATGGCTGAGCAGTTGCGTGCCCAGTCGGTGCTGCAGGGGTTAATTGATGACCTGCGTAGCGATGCCGACATAGAGCGATAGGGTCGCTTCAGCCCGATTTAACAGCAAGAGTAAAAAGCCGATCGTGAGATCGGCTTTTTTATAGCTGTAAACGGCGTTTAGGAATCAGGTGGTTCCGTCAAAGAGAACTGACGTAGTCGAGGTGCCGTATGGTCGGCGCGCTCAATGATAATATCCCAGCCGTGCTGGGCATCCCAATCGCCGAGTACATAGCGTTTGGCCGGGACGTCTTCAACTGTTAAGTCATGCACTTTGGGGCGGTGGGTGTGACCGTGAATCATGGTGGTCAATCCATGGCGCTCCATCAGCGCAATGACTTCATGGGGCGTCACATCCATAATGGCTTCAGCTTTATTCGCATTGGCTTCGCCGGATTGCGTACGCAAGCTCTGGGCAAGTGCTACACGCTGTTCCAAAGGGAGTGCCAGCATCTGTGCCTGCCACTCTGGATCCCGCGACTGCTTGCGAAAAGCCATATAGGCTTCATCCTGGGTACACAAACTATCGCCATGGAGCAGTAAAACGGGCACCCCTTGGATTTCCACCTCCTCAATATCCGGTAGTAGAAATGCCTGGCAGGCGTTTATAAAGCGCTCGCCCAGCAGAAAGTCTCGGTTGCCGTGCATGAGGTACACCGCAGTGCCGTCGCTGCTAAGTTTTCGCAAACGGCGAATCAGGTCATGAGCAACCACGCTAAGCGGATGCGTATTGGCGTCAAGAAGATCATCGCCAATCCAGGCATCGAAAAGATCACCAAGAATATACAGCGCGTCGGCGCCTGGAGCGGTGTGCTCTAAGTAGCGGTAAAACCCCTGATTGATCTCGGGGGTATCGCTACTCAGATGGAGGTCGGCAACAAGCAGTGTGCGCATAAGGCTCCCAGTGTTATTCAGCGTCTTTGACGTACGCACGCTCGATAATGACATCTTCCGCGGGCACGTCGGCATGCATGCCGCGGCGGGTTGTCGCTACGTTTTTAATCTCGTTGACCACATCCATACCCTCGACGACTTCGCCAAACACCGCATAGCCCCAGCCTTGCAGGCTTTTACCGCTGTGATCCAAAAAGCTATTGTCGCCCACATTGATAAAGAACTGGGCAGTCGCCGAGTGCGGATCCTGGGTGCGTGCCATGGCCAGGGTGCCAATGGTGTTTTTCAAGCCGTTATCGGCTTCGTTGTCGATGGGGTCGCGTGTGGGCTTTTGCTCGAAATCTTTATCGAAACCGCCCCCTTGTACCATAAACCCGTCAATTACCCGGTGGAACAGGGTGCCGTCATAAAAGCCGTCGCGCACATACTGCTCAAAATTCGCCGCGCTAATCGGTGCTTTTTCGTGGTTAAGGGCGATGGTGATGTCACCATGGTTCGTCTGTAATACGATCATAGATAAATTCCTGTTCAATAAAGGCGTTCGCCTTGGCGCTGTGCATCGGCGTCACGTTATAATAGCGGTTTTGCCCTGCACCGCGAAGGGCTATAGGGGTATCCTATGTCTTCACGGCTCAGCACGCCATCCACCACGAGGTTATCAACACCATCATGACCAACGAGACCACCCCAGCGCCGAACTTCATTCGCAACCAAGTACGCGACGAACTCGAGGGCGGCCAGGTCACTAAAATCGTGACGCGCTTCCCCCCGGAGCCCAATGGCTTCCTGCATATCGGCCATGCAAAGTCGATCTGTCTCAATTTCGGGCTGGCGGAGCAAATGGGTGGTGAGTGTCATCTACGTTTTGACGACACCAACCCGGCTAAAGAAGAGCAGGCCTATATCGATGCGATCAAAGAGGATGTCAGTTGGTTAGGTTTTGAATGGGCAGGCCCGGTGCGTTTTGCCTCTGACTACTTCGACCAGCTCTACGCCTGGGCGCAGCACTTGATGCGTGAAGGCAAAGCTTATGTCGATGATCTCTCACCGGACGAAATTCGGGAGTATCGCGGCACCCTAACGGCACCGGGTAAACCCAGCCCCTACCGCGAACGCAGCGTCGATGAAAACCTTGATCTGCTTGAGCGTATGAGCAAAGGTGAGTTTGGCGAGAGTGAAAAAGTCGTGCGCGCTAAAATTGATATGGCCTCGCCTAATATCAATCTACGCGACCCGATTATTTATCGCATTCGTCATGCCAGCCACCACCAAACCGGCGATAAGTGGAAAATCTACCCCTCCTACGACTTTACCCACGGTCAGTCGGACGCCATTGAGGGAATTACCCACTCAATCTGCACGCTGGAATTCGAAGATCACCGCCCCTTGTATGAGTGGTTCTTGAATAATTTGCCGGTACCCTCGAAACCACGCCAGATAGAGTTCGCGCGGCTGAATCTCGATTACACCCTGACCTCCAAGCGCAAACTGAAACTGCTGGTTGACGAAAACATTGTCGATGGCTGGGACGATCCGCGTATGCCGACGATTTCCGGCATGCGTCGCCGTGGCTATACGCCAGCGTCAATTCGTAAATTCTGCGAGATGATTGGCGTGACTCGTGCCGACGGTGGCCTGGTGGATATCGCTATGTTGACCCACGCCATTCGCTCAGATCTTGAAGACAATGCCCCGCGCGCCATGTGTGTGTTAAAGCCGCTGAAAGTCGTGCTCACCAACGTGCCGGAAGATCACCAGGAGATCTACGAAGTCCCTGGTCACCCCGCCCGTGAAGATATGGCGGTGCGTCAGGTGCCGTTCAGCCGCGAGCTGTATATCGACCAAGACGACTTTATGGAAGATGCGCCTAAAAAGTTCTTCCGCCTAGCGCCGGGCAAGGAAGTACGCCTGCGCAATAGCTACGTGATTCGCTGTGACGAAGTGATCAAAGACGCCGCCGGTGAGATCAGTGAACTGCACTGCTCGGTCGACTTCGATACGCTGGGTAAAAATCCCGAGGGACGTAAGGTGAAGGGTGTTATTCACTGGGTTAGCGCTGCCCACGGTGTGCCGATGGAAGTGCGTCTTTACGACAACCTATTTACCGTTGAACAGCCTGATCGGGATAAAGATGTCGACTTTCTTGAGCATCTGAACCCGGAGTCTTTGGTCGTTTGCCAGGCCATCGGTGAGCCAAGTCTTGCCGAGGCAGCGCCTGAGTCACGCTACCAGTTCGAACGTGTCGGCTATTTCTGCGCTGACCGCCATGACTCCACACCAGAGCATTTGGTGTTTAACCGTACCGTAGGCTTAAAAGACAGCTGGGCTAAAATCAAGCAGAAGGGCTAATGCCCAGAAACAACATGGATAGCCATATGCATATTTACAATACGCTGACGCGTCGCAAAGAGCCTTTCACTCCGCTGGAAGCGGGCAAAGTGAGCATGTATGTCTGCGGCATGACGGTGTATGACTACTGCCACCTTGGGCATGCTCGGGTCATGGTCGCCTTTGACGTCATCACCCGCTACTTGCGAGAGCGCGGCTACGAAGTTAACTATGTGCGCAACATTACCGATATCGACGACAAGATCCTCAAGCGTGCCGATGAGAACGGCGAAAGCATCTCTGCGCTGACGGAGCGCATGATTGACGCCATGCACGAAGATGAACAGCGCCTGTTTGTTTTACCGCCCAGTCATGAGCCCCGTGCCACGGGGCATATCGACGATATTGTGGCGATGATAGAAACACTGATTGAAAAAGGCTTTGCCTACGCGGCTGATAATGGCGATGTCTACTACCGGGTGCGCAAATTTGCCGATTACGGCAAGCTCAATAATCGTCAGCTTGACGATATGCGTGCAGGCAGCCGGGTAGATGTGGATATTCATAAAGAGGATCCGCTCGACTTTGTGCTTTGGAAAGCCGCCAAACCAGGGGAGGCGCACTGGGCGTCACCCTGGGGCAACGGTCGTCCGGGGTGGCATATTGAGTGCTCGGCAATGTCGACCTGCTGCCTGGGCGACACTTTCGATATTCATGGTGGTGGACCAGATTTGACCTTCCCGCACCATGAAAACGAGATTGCCCAATCCGAGGCGGCTACAGGCAAAACCTACGTCAATACCTGGATGCACGCTGGCGCCGTGCGGGTGAACCAGGAGAAGATGTCCAAATCCCTGGGCAACTTCTTCACCATCCGAGATGTATTGGCCGAGCACGACCCAGAGGTGGTGCGTTTTCTGCTGGTGGCCAGTCACTACCGTAGCCCCATCAATTACTCGGTGGATTCACTGACCGAGGCGCGTAAATCGCTAACGCGCCTGTACACAGCGCTGGAAGGTCTTGAACTGGGCGAAGAAAAGGGTGAGACAAGCGGTGATGCCTCGACTTATCGTCAGCGCTTTACCCAAGTAATGGACGATGACTTCAATACCCCTGAAGCTTTGGCGGTGATGTTTGAGCTGGCCCGGGAGGTCAATCGCGCCAAACAACAGGAGCAGCCTATTGAAGCGGCTAAGCTGGCGTGCGAGTTAAAGCAGCTTGGGTCTATTTTGGGTCTTCTCCAGCAATCGCCCCAAACGTTCTTAAAAGGTACTCAGCAGCAGAGTATGCCGCTAAGTGAGAGCGAGATCGAAACGAAAATCGCTCAGCGTATTGAGGCGAAGGCAAACAAAGATTTCGCCCAGGCGGACGCAATCCGTGATGAACTTGCGAACCTAGGGATTATTCTTAAAGACTCCCGTGAAGGTACGTCCTGGGTGTTTGAGGCTCTCTAAACGTTGAAGGGTCTGATTTGCATATTCTGAAAGCTGATGGCTCTTATGGTGTAAAAGCTGATGGCTCTTATACTGGTTAAGAGCCTCAGTGTGAAAAAGCCTACTTCAAAAGGAACTCCAAGATGCGCTTTTCAGCGAATGCCTTCACCGCTAAGTCCCTGGTCACTGCTTGCGTCCTATCCATTGCGGCATTTTCTCAGGCCAGTGCCAATGATCCCGTCGTGGTCTCATCCAAAATCGACACAGAAGGGTCGGTGCTGGGTGAGTTGATTATTCAAACCTTGGAACGGAACGATATTGCCACTGAAAATCGACTGCAGCTGGGTGGCACCAGCGTCGTACGCACCGCTTTAGAAGCAGGCGAAATTGACCTTTACCCAGAATACACCGGTAATGGGGCTTTCTTTTTCGATATGACCGACAGCCCAGTATGGAATAATGCAGATCAGGCTTATGAAACCGTACGCGAACGTGATGCGCAGCAGGGCCTGATTTGGCTGCAGCCTGCCAGTGCCAATAACACCTGGGCAATGAGCGTCCGCGAAGATCTCGCCGAGGAGAATGAGCTGGTGAGTCTAGAAGATCTCGCCGCCTATTTGGCAGATGGGGGAGAGTTCAAATTCGCCGCCAGCGCTGAGTTTGTCGAGTCTGAGCAAGCACTCCCGGCGTTCCAGGAAGCTTACGGTTTTGAGTTAAGTGATGATCAACTGCTGGTGCTCTCTGGGGGCAATACCGCCGCCACCATGCGTGCTGCTGCCCAACAGACCAGCGGCGTTAATGGCGCCATGACGTATGGCACGGATGGTGGCTTAACGGCGCTGGGGCTGGTGGTATTGGAAGACACCAAGGGCGTGCAGCCCGTGTATCAACCTGCCCCAGTGGTACGTAAAAGCGTACTTGACGCCTATCCAGAAATCGAAGCGCTGCTCAATGACGTTTTCACCACCCTGGATCTGGTCACGCTGCAAACACTCAATGCCGATGTCGCCGTTAACGGGTTGTCCCCCTCTCAAGTGGCCAGTGACTACCTCGATACGCTTAATAATTAATACCTGGTACTCCTATAAATAATGCTAATGCTCGGAATAACTAATTAATGTCTCTAATGGATGCACTGCCCACCCCGCGGCTTCGCTGGGAAGGGCGGCACCCAAACATTGTGCTTATTACGCTTAGCCTTACGATGCTGGCCGCGTTCTGGCTACTTGACGTGGTCAGCATGGCGCCCAATCGCATCGTGGCAGGGACGGATTACGGTGCGCTTGATGCGTTCGGTTGGCCCGGTGCGCTTTTAGTAACGCTACTGCTCTCCTTTATCGGTATTCTCGCGTCTCAGCCAAGTCATCGTCATTACCGGGCGCTGTTAGCAGCGGTGGTCGTGATAATGGCGCTAATGCCGGTGGGATTGATGGCAAGCAGTTATTTGCTCATTGACCCGGAGATGCCTCAAGCACGTTTAGGCATAGGTGCGGCCTATTGGGTCGTGCTTTTTGTTCTCCTGCTGTGCTTGGTGGAACTACGCTTACGGCTAACGCTTACCCGCATGTGGCCCACCCTGCTGCTGTGTGGTGTCGCGCTGATCTGGTGGCTATGCGCGGCTTTTGGGTTAGAGACACTCGCCCTCGTTCAAGAATTTAAAGCCCGTGATCAACAGTTTCTCAGTGCGGTTGTACAGCACATTAAGCTTGTGGGTATCGCTGTCAGTGTCAGTGTCGTTCTTGGGTTAGCGCTCGCTATGCTGATGCGGCGTTATGCCCGCCTGCAGAAGAGTGCCTTTGCAGTACTCAATTTCCTTCAAACCATTCCCAGTTTGGCGTTATTTGGTCTACTGCTAGCACCATTAGCCTGGCTTGCCGCGAATGTACCCGTGTTGAGTCAGCTTGGTGTGAGTGGTATTGGCACAACGCCAGCTTTAATCGCACTGATTGCTTACAGTCTGCTGCCCATTGTGCGCAATACCTATATCGCGCTTGAAGAAGTGAGCGCCGATACGTTAGAGGCCGCCAAGGGGATGGGTATGCGCACCGGACAGCGGTTTTGGCAAGTGCGGTTACCGCTGGCGCTCCCGGTGCTCTTGGAAGGGGTGCGGATTACCACCGTACAGGCCATTGGGCTTACTGCTGTTGCGGCTTTGATTGGTGCGGGGGGGCTGGGTACTTTCATTTTTCAAGGATTGGGCCAAGCTGCCATGGACATGGTGCTACTCGGCGCACTACCGATTTTAATGCTGGCGCTTGCGGTAGATGCGGGCTTAGGTGCCCTGGCAGAAGCGCTACGCCCCGGAGGAACAAGATGATCGAGTTGTCCCACGTATCCAAGCGGTTTGGGGATGAAACCGCTGTGGACGACATTTCTCTTCGGGTACCAAGGGTAAATTCTGCGCCTTAGTGGGAACATCGGGCTGTGGTAAATCGACCACTCTGCGCATGATTAATCGCTTAATTGAGCACAGCGAAGGGGACATTATCCTCGATGGGCAGGCGATAGATGTGTACGATCCGGTGAAGCTACGTCGCAGGATTGGCTACGTGATTCAGCACACCGGGCTATTTCCCCACTGGACGGTGGCGCGCAATGTTGGCCTGGTGCCGCGGTTATTGAAGTGGTCAGCAGCCGATGTCCAGTCACGGGTGGCTGAGTTAATGCACTTACTCGGTTTGCCGGTTGATGAGTTTGGGCATAAATATCCCCATCAACTTTCCGGTGGGCAGGCGCAGCGGGTGGGGGTCGCGCGTGCCCTGGCGGCAGACCCGGATATTCTTTTGATGGACGAACCCTTTGGCGCGCTTGACCCTATTACCCGTGAAAAGCTACAGGATGAGCTGGCCAAGCTGCAGGCACGGCTGCACAAAACCGTACTGTTTGTGACCCACGATATGGATGAAGCCCTTAAGCTGGCGGATCACTTGGTGGTCATGCGTGAAGGTCGAATCGTGCAACAGGGTTCTCCCTTGGCGCTATTACAAAACCCTGCCGACCCTTTTGTTGAGTCGCTGTTGGGTGGGTTGGAAAGGGGGCTTAAACAGGCGGCGCTAACCCGGGTAAAAGATCATATGACCTCCATGGGGCCTACCTTACCCGCGCAGTCGCGTATCCCCGGGACTTTCTCGCTGCGTCAGGCGCTCTCGATGATGCTGCGTGATCATAGCGACCGGTTGACCGTTGTCGACCAGCATGATGTGCCGGTCGGTGAGCTATCGTTGCGGAGAATTATCAAGGAGGCCCAACTGGATAATGGAAACCCGCGTGAGTAACTCGCTAAACGCCGCCCAGCCTCACAAACAAGCCCCGCAATGGTTATGGTCACTGTTATGGGGGGCGCTGCTAATGATTAGCGTTGTTGCTATGTCGGCTGCCGAGCCCCTGTTTCGCTGGCTGGAGCCCGATGCCCGACAAGTGATTTATGACCGAGCTGAGCTATATGTTCTGCTTGGTCGACATCTGTTTGTGGTAGGGATCGCAGCGGTGGTAACCATTATCGTGGGAGTCGCCGCGGGCATCGCCGTTACCCGCCAATGGGGCAGTGACTTTCTACCTCTGGTGGCCCAGTTGGCATCCCTGGGACAAACGTTTCCCCCGGTAGCCGTACTGGCGCTGGCGGTGCCCGTACTGGGGTTTGGTACGTTGCCGATTATTGTCGCTTTAATGCTCTACGGGCTACTGCCTATCGTGCGCAATACCCTCGCGGGTTTACAGGGCGTCGAAGGCGATATTAAAACGGCTGCCCACGCAATGGGCATGAAACCAGCGCAAATTCTGTGGCAAGTCGAGCTACCGCTGGCGGCACCGGTCATCTTGGCGGGCATTCGCACTTCGGTCACCATTAATATTGCCACCGCTGCGCTCGGCGCCACCGTGGGGGCTAGCAACCTGGGTGACCCAATCATCTCCGGCATCGTGAACGGCAATATGGCCTATGTGGTTCAAGGGGCGCTGGCCATCGCCTTGCTGGCGCTAACGGTAGATAGCCTGTTCGAAGTGCTGCAGCGTCAACTGCGTGCGCGCATCTCTGATACCTAATCTTTTTGTTTCAAACAAACTGCTGGGTTTTAACCTCTCTGCGTCTTAAGTAGCATCCCTAAACTCCTTGCGCTGCGTTATTGTCCTGAGTGTTGTGGTCGCCAGATGTTGCGTTGGCCTATGGCAGATAAATCCACTGGCATAAACGGTCAATACCAACAACACTGCCCTCAAAAGGGGTGAAACAAGGACAATAATGATGACACAGTATGTATACCAGCCGGAGTTCATGACCGGCGACGAATTTACGATTCCTACCTTCAGCCTGCTTAACCCGGAAGGTGAGCTGCATAGCGGCGCCGATGAACCCGCGCTTGAGCGTGATCACGCCCGGCGTATCTATCAGGCAATGCTGGCCACGCGGATTCTTGATGAACGCATGATGGCTGCCCAGCGCCAGGGGCGGTTGAGCTTCTATATGCAGTGTACCGGGGAGGAAGCCGCGGTAGTGGGCGCCACTGCTGCGCTCAATGACGCTGATATGATTATGGCGCAGTACCGCGAGCAGGGCGCTTTGATGTATCGCGGCTTCTCCATCGACGAATTCATGAACCAGCTGTTCGGCAACGAGCTGGACTACGGCAAAGGCCGTCAAATGCCGATTCACTATGGGTCGCGTAAGCTGCACTACATGACCATCTCGTCTCCCTTAGCGACTCAGATTCCTCAGGCCACGGGCTACGCTTACGGTCAAAAATTGGCGGGTAACGGGCACTGCACGTTAACGTTTTTTGGTGAAGGCGCCGCCTCCGAGGGAGACTTCCACGCCGCGCTGAATATGGCCTCAGTGCATCAGGTGCCGGTGATTTTCTTCTGCCGAAACAATGGCTATGCCATTTCCACGCCTGCCGTCGAGCAGTTTGCTGCTGACGGTATCGCTCCGCGTGCCTTTGGCTACCACATGCACGTCATTCGGGTCGATGGTAACGATGTCCTGGCGGTCTATGAAGCGACGCGTCAGGCACGCAAGATTGCCGTTGAGCAAAATCAGCCGGTATTGATTGAGGCCATGAGCTACCGCCTTGCCGCGCACTCCTCTTCTGACGACCCCTCTGGCTACCGGTCAAAAGATGAAGAGGAGGTATGGCGTGCCAAAGACCCGCTGCTGCGGCTGCAAAAGTGGCTGTTGAAGAAGCAGTGGTGGAGCGAAGAGGAGGAGACGTCTCAGCAGGAGACCCTGCGTCGTGAAGTATTGGAAACCATGAAGCGCGCAGAGAAGCGCTCATCGCCGCCACTGGAAAGCCTGATCAGCGATGTGTATGCCGATGTTACCCCCGCACTGCAGCGTCAATTTGATCAATTAAAGCGCCATATACGTCGCTACCCGGATGCCTACCCCCGCGGAGCAAAGTCGCTGGACTTGGATGTGGGCACCGAGACTGATACTCAGGGAGAGGCGTAATATGGCTACCATGAACATGCTCCAGGCGATTAATAACGCCCTGGATATCGCCATGGCAGAAGATGAAAAAGTCATCTGCTTTGGTGAAGACGTGGGAATTTTTGGCGGCGTCTTTCGGGCCACCAGCCACCTGCAGGAGAAGTACGGTAAAGCGCGCTGTTTTAATACGCCGCTGGTTGAGCAGGGCATTATCGGCTTTGCCAATGGCTTGGCGGCTCAGGGCTCGGTGCCTGTCGCGGAAATTCAATTCGCCGACTATATTTTTCCCGCCTTTGACCAAATCGTTAATGAAACTGCCAAGTTCCGCTACCGCTCCGGCGATCTGTTTAACGTAGGTGGGCTGACTATTCGTACCCCTTACGGCGGCGGCATCGCGGGCGGTCTCTATCACTCACAATCGCCGGAAGCCTATTTTACCCATACCCCGGGTCTCAAAGTGGTGGTGCCACGCAACCCTTATCAAGCCAAAGGGCTGTTGCTTGCCGCGATTCGCGATCCGGATCCGGTGCTGTTTCTGGAGCCCAAACGTCTCTATCGCGCTGCGGTAGGTGAGGTACCCGAAGAGGATTACCAGCTACCCATTGGTGAAGCCGACATCACCAAAGAGGGTACCGATATTACCGTAGTAGGCTGGGGTGCTCAGATGGAAGTGATTGGCAAAGCGGTTGAGCTAGCCGAAGAGCAGGGCATCGCCTGTGAAGTGATCGACTTGCGCTCACTGCTGCCCTGGGACGCGGATACGGTGGCTGAATCGGTGCTAAAAACCGGCCGGCTCGTGGTCAGCCATGAAGCGCCATTAACCGGCGGCTTTGCCGGTGAAATTGCCGCCACTATTCAAGAGCGTTGTTTTCTCTACCTGGAATCGCCCATTACACGGGTGACCGGGCTCGATACGCCTTTTCCGCTGGTGCTGGAAAAAGAGTATCTGCCTGATCATCTGAAGATTTTTGAAGCGATTCGCGAAAGCGTCAACTTTTAGCGCTGAGGAGAAAAACAATGAGCGATTTTTTACTGCCGGATATTGGCGAAGGCATCGTTGAGTGCGAAGTGGTCGAGTGGCGCGTCGCGGAAGGCGATCAAATTGAAGAAGACCAGCCCATTGTCGAAGTCATGACCGACAAGGCGCTGGTGGAGATTACCGCCCCCGAAGCCGGTATCGTGACCAAACTCTATGTGGCCCAGGGGCAAATTGCCAAGGTGCATGCGCCGCTCTTTGCCTATCAAGTGGAGGGAGGTAGCCAGGCCGGCGACCAAGCCAGTCAACAAAGTAACAGCTATCAGAGTGAGGCCGAGCCAGAAGCTATACAACCGGCCGCCAGTGAAAAGCTGAATGAGACAGCGGCAGAACCGCCCACTGCTAAAGGCACTCCGGGGGCTGGCCCCCTATATAGCAAGGTTCCCGCCAGCCCCGCCGTTAGGCGCCTGGTGCGTGAACACTCTCTACAGCTCACGGAGATCGCGGGCAGCGGCAAGGATGGCCGGGTGCTTAAAGAGGACGTGCTGGCGCATCTTGACCAAGCATCCCAAGCTGCAGCCTCATCTAGCCAGGCCGTTGTAAAAAACCGAACTGCTAACAACCAGCCTGAAACCCAGGCGTCCAGAGTGGAGCCACTGCGTGGCGTACGGGCGGTGATGGCCAAGCGTATGGTCGAGGCAGCCAGCACCATTCCCCATTTTCACTACGGCGAAGAGATCGACGTTACTCCCCTACTGGCGCTTAGAGAGCGATTAAAGCCGTTGGTCGAGGCCCAGGGAGAGCGGCTAACCCTCATGCCGTTCTTTATGAAAGCCATGGCGCTGGCGGTGGCCGAAGAGCCTATCGTTAATGCCCAGCTTAATGCGGCTGGGGATGAGCTGCACTATTACCCTCAGTGCAATATTGGTATGGCAGTGGATAGCAAAGCGGGCCTGATGGTGCCCAATGTGAAAAACGTTGAGCGCTTAACCCTGCTGGAAATTGCCCAGGAAGTCGGTCGGCTAACCACCTCAGCGCGGGAGGGGCGGGTTGATCAGGCTGATTTAAAAGGCGGTACTATTAGTATTTCCAATATCGGTGCGCTGGGAGGTACCTACGCAGCACCGATTATTAACGCCCCGGAAGCTGCGATAGTGGCAATTGGTAAAACCCAATGGTTACCGCGCTTTGATGAGCAGGGTGCGGTGCAGCGTCGGGCGATTATGACCATCACCTGGGCGGGGGATCACCGCTTTATCGATGGCGGTACCATTGCGCGCTTCTGTAATGCCTGGAAGGGCTTTCTGGAAGCCCCGGAAACCATGCTGCTTCACTTGGCGTGAATAAGTAGGGGTTTAAAACAGTGTTGGCATAAGCCCGTGAGCCCGTGTTGTTATAAGCATTTGTTGGTATAAACCAATGTATCAGGCAGCGCTTCAGCAGTTCTATATACCCGAAGAGCAGTCGGTCTATCTGCTGAGCCATCACGATGCCCGCAAGCTTAAAGACTGGGTGGCGCTGTGTCAGGCGCAGCTCACCCAGTTGGGCTACCAAGACATCGAGTTAATTGGTAAGGGCGCCTACGGTTTTGTGTTTGCAGGTCGTACCAGCCACAAGGGCGCAACCGCCCACTACGTGTTTAAGTTTTCACGCATCACCTTGCCCACCCATCTGCAGGAGCGCCTCGAAGAGGAGGCGTTCATGCTGGAGCAGGTCTCCCATCCACGTATTCCAGGTCTCATTGCCTACCAACGCTCTCGGGGGCAGTCGATTCTGGTCATGGAGCGTGCACCCGGCTGGAATTTAGAGCAGGTATCGCTCAAGCAGGGGCGCCTCTCTCCACGCCTGATTGTGCGCATGGCGGCGCAGCTCGCCGATATCCTGATGGCTCTGCGCCGTGAATCTGGTCACCAGGCGCGACCGGTGGTGCATGGCGATATCAAACCCTCCAACTTGGTGTTTGATGCCGAGCATGAATCCATTGCGCTAATCGACTGGGGCTCATCGGTCTTTGCTCAGCTAGACGCCCAGCTGCAGTTTGTGGGTGCCAACGTAATGGAGCTAATGTCCGATAACTTGCAGCAGACCAATGCCCGCTTGGGCGATGTCTACTTTATCGGCGAAGAGCAGTTAAACGGCGCACTCTCATCGCCGCGGTTCGATGAGCAAGGAGCGGCGGGAACCCTGTATGCGCTGGCGTCAGCGCAGTCTTGTCGCTTTGGTCATCGGGCGATTCCCGCCAGCTCGCTGGGCTTGCCCATGGAGTTTGCCCGCACCCTGGATGGGATGCTCGATCCAGACCCTCAGGTGCGGCGCAAAGCGGGCGACTACTTTTTAAATAACATGCCACGCATGGCCAGGGTTGTGATGATCGATCTGCCTGCAGCGCTCAATGTGCCGCTGGTGCCAGTATGGGTGCGTCCTGCGCATCAAGAAATCGATACCGTGGTGTATAGCTCGCGTAAAGCTTTTCTACGCGAAGCAAATGCACAGGAAACTCTCAATGACGTTAACGATGTACAGCTTGACCGCTACTACAAGCAGTTTATGCAGGGGATGGGGGAGACCGAAAAGGCTTTTTTGGCATCGGTGAGCCGACTGGGGAAATATCCTGTGGTAGGAGGCTTGGCGGTTCGCTGGGAGCGGGAAGGGGTGTATATCGATTCGTCGCTAAATTTGCACGACCCGGCGCTCAAGCCTGCCTTTATCGAGGCGGTTAATAATATGGTGCACCTGGCTAGAGCGATTCATCGCCAAGGGGTTTTTAAAAGCTGCCTGTTTAATGCCCGCCAAACACTGCACTTAGAGCGTGCTTCAGCGGATGACGCCTTTGTTAGCGAGCCGAATATGGCAATAAACTATGAGCTGAGCGCGGTGCCGGAGCTTGAAGATCGCACCCGCCAACACAGCTATTTCGAAGATGGGCCCGACCCCGAAGAGCTACTCGTACTGCCTGAATCGATAATGCGCGTGCTGCAGCAGCTCAATGATATTCACCACACCGGTATGATCATTTTTGAAGCGCTGCCGCAGCATCTTAAAATTCATAGCTACTACCGTTTACTTGATCCTGACAAGGAGCATGAATTTCGCACGTTGCTGGCCAGTATTCTTGCATCGGTAAACCAAATTGAAGGCCTGGGGGTCTCCGGCTTTATGAAAATGCCCTATAAGGATACGCGCTATTTCGCCCACCTGGAAAGCCAGCCCGAGCGCTACTATCCCCGTGACCCGCGGGATTTTGTGAAAAAATTAACTAACCAGTAGCGCCATTGATTAACGCTGAGGGCGGTTTATCACTCTGGTCTGCTGCGCTAACCAGTCGGCCAACTGCACAGTAAGCTCGTCGCTAGCGTTGCCAAACGCATCCACCACATCGGTAATATCGACGCTGCGCGCTTGCGCGCTGGTGCTGAAATTCATTGCCGCAAGTGGTGTTCGGTTTTGAGGGCTGACCAGTTGAACATTGAGCTGCACCTTCACCGTGGGTGGATTGGTCACATAGTCGCTCTGAAAATGGCGCAGTTCACTGAGTAGCAGCAGATCGTGGGGCAGACGGTCACTACCCACACCAGCAAACAGCTGGCTCTGCTGTAGCCCTTCAATCAAGCGCGCCTTGATAAGGTCGGGGGTATCTTCATGCCAGCGGGCGCCCTCATATACATTGACAACATTTCCCTCGGGGTAGACCACAATTCGGTTGCTACTGAGTAGGTGCCCCGCTTCGGGATCGGCAATGCCCAGGCGTTGGTTAGTGCTATTGGATGAGGTGGTCGAAGACGGCAAATCGCTCGCAGGCAAACGGTAAAGGGTAGCTGGCTCGCTTTCGGGCAGAATCGAACAGCCGGCACTGAGTAGTGCAACACTGATTAGAAGTATGGCGGGAATACGTAAACTCATGGGCGAAACTCCTCTACCTGGTCACGGCCCAGAAAAAAGTCCGTCGGGCTCTCTTCCAGCTGGCGGGTAATACGATCCAGCGTGCTCAGCGTGGAGCGCAGTGAAGAGAGCGCTGGGGCAATATCCTGGGCACCCTGCAAGCTCCCTTCAACGGCGCCTGCGTTACTCTCCACGAGCTGCTCAATACGCTGGGCGGCGCGGGCCACATCGCGGCTCGCATCGGCAGCGCTCTGCATGACTATGCGGCCATCCTCGCGTAACAGCAGAGTGGCTTCATGGCTGAGTTCATCAATGCTGGTGAGGGTAGTGGTTGCCTGACGCGCAGCATCGCCAAACAGGGCCATATTGTTATCAAGCGCTTCCTGCTGAGTGGCAATCATCTCAGTAATCTGGGCAATGTTGGTCAAGATATTGCCTGCCTGCTCACGGTTATTATCGTCAAACAGTTCGTTAACGTTTTGCAGGATCGAATTGATGTTCTCGATCATCTCTTCACCCTCATCGAATAGCGTGGCGATGGGGGAGGGATCGGCCTGAATAAATGGAACTTCATCGTTGGTTTGATCAACCAGGCGTGGGCTCTCTGGGGTACCGCCGTGAAGCTGAACCGACATGCTGCCAGTAATACTGGCAAAGGCGAGTCGGGCGCGCGTATCTGTTTTAATCGGCGCATCTTCGTATACGCGGATATTGGCAATCACTTGGCGTGGATCATCCGGGTTCAGAATCAGCTCGGTGACATCGCCTACCTCAATACCGTTGTACTGTACCTTGCTTCCTTCGGACAGGCCGCTTACGCTGCGTTCAAAGAGGATACGGTAGGGTTGATAGCTCCGTTCACCTGCTGCATAACTCATCCATAGTGCAAACAGTAACGCGCCAGCGGCAGTGGCCAGCGTGAAAAGGCCGATTAAAACGTGATGCGCCCGTGTTTCCATGTGCAGTCACTCCTGGACGTTAGCGTTAGTTGAAGAGGCGGTATGAGCTTCTTGTGCAGCTCTGCCGCGGGGCCCGTGAAAGTACTCCTGAATCCATTCATCGTCAGTCTCTGATACCTTGTCGATGGTATCGACCACCAGCACGTGTTTCTGCGAGAGTACGGCGACCCGGTCGCAGGCGGCGTAGAGAGTATCCAGATCATGGGTGACCAGAAAAACGCTGAACCCCAGCGCATCGCGTAGGGTCACCAGCAATTGATCGAAGGCCGCCGCGCCAATAGGGTCAAGCCCCGCGGTAGGCTCATCGAGAAACAGAATGTCGGGATCTAGCGCTAAGGCACGGGCCAGGGCGGCGCGCTTAATCATGCCGCCCGATAGGGATTCGGGAAATTGCAGCGCGGCCTGTGGCGGAAGCCCGACCAGCGAAAGCTTGATCCTGGCAAGATGCTCGGCGTCTTCACGCGGCAGTTTGGCATGCTCGATCAACGGCAGCGCGATATTCTCTTGCAGGTTCAACGAGCTAAATAGTGCGCCGCGCTGAAACAGCACCCCAAAGCGGCGCTCTATTTGGCTACGCTGCTCCTCGTTTAGCTCGCTAAGGGGGGTGCCAAGGACTTCAACCGTGCCGCCATTGGGACGTTTTAAACCGACAATACTGCGTAAAAGCACGGATTTTCCGGTGCCGGAACCTCCCACAATGCCAAGAATTTCACCGCGCTCAAGGGTGAGATCTAAATTTTCGTGAACCACATGGGTGCCGAACTGGTTCACTAACCCCCGAACCTTGATTACTGGTCGCTTATTTGACTCTAGCTTATTCGACTCTGCATCCATTACCAGCCCATCTCCATAAAGAACAGCGCGGCAAGGGCATCAATCAGAATCACCATAAAAATCGACTGCACCACACTGGAGGTGGTATGTGCCCCGACGGATTGGGCGCTGCCGCTGACCTTAAAGCCTTCCAGGCAGCCAATAACGGCGATCACAAACGCAAACACCGGCGCTTTGCTAAGTCCTACCAAAAAGTGCGTCACCGACACGTCTTTTTGCAGCGTGTTAATAAACTGGGTGAGGGAAATATCCAGGGAGAGAGCAGCCACCATGGCGCCACCTGCCAAACCACTGAGCATACCCACAAATGCCAGCATGGGCAGGCTAACTAACATCGCCATAACCCGGGGCAGCACCAAAAGCTCAATAGGGTCTAGTCCCTGCGCTTGAAGGGCATCAATCTCTTCATTGGATTTCATGGCGCCAATTTGCGCCGTAAAGGCGCTGGCGGTTCGCCCCGCTAATAGGATAGCGGCAAGCAGAACACCAAATTCCCGCAAGAAAGAGAACGCCACCAGGTCGATGGTATACACCGTGGCGCCGAAATCCTGCAAAACGGTCGCGCCCAGGAACGCCACCACGGCACCTACCATAAATGTCAGTAGGGCAACGATGGGTACCGCATTCAGGCCGCTCTGCTGAACGTGCGCTACCGTGGCGGTTACGCGCCAACGACGTGGCCGGAATATCAGTTGGAATAGGGTGGCAATGACCAGGCCAATAAAGGCCAGCAGTTGGCGCTGCTGAGACCAAAGCCCCACCATGTGTCCACCTACCGTGGCAAGCGCTTGGCTGAGGCGCGAATAAGAGGGAGGCTCGATGTCAAGCGGTGTTTCCATGGCCTCGGCAATACGCACAAGCAGTGCCTGCTGCTCTGTTGGCAGCTCACCCGCCCAGTCGGATACTTTTTGCGCTCTCTCAACGCCAATCAGTTCAATCACCAGCACGGCACCGGCCGTATCGAGGCGGGTGATAGCTTTTAAGGAGACAGACTCAGCCCCAGCCTCGTTTCGCGCTGGGGTTTTGACTGTGTAATGAGAAAGCGCTGATTTGATATCGCGATAATTGGCAAGCGTCCACTCGCCCTGTAGTGCTAACGTTTGATCATGACGCGCAATCCACTCGCTTGGCATCCCCTCTCCTTGGCGCTAATAGTATCGATGCATTATTAATGCGCTTGATTAGAGAGCTATGATGCATTCAAACGAGCGTTAGTTAAAGTCTTCCTAGCGCAAAGCTATCTACCAGAACGATACCTGGGGGCCAATTCCTGCTTTATCTGGTTAGCGACTTCTTTGAGCCTTGGGCCCAGGTTGTTGACCAAACGGTCATGATCCAGGCGTAGGCTGGAGCCACCGCAATTGATTGCCATGACCTCAGCGCCATCTTCCAAAATCAGCGGCATGGCGACCGCGCTAATATCGCGCTGCCAATCCTGCTCAGAGAGGCAAAAACCGTACTGCGCATAGTCTTTGAAGCTCTGTTGTATGCCTGCTTCATAACGCGGCCAGTCGTTGCCATATTCGCTGGCCAACTCTTGAAGCACCTGCTGGCGCCGTTCGTCCGTTAAACCGCATAGCCAGGCACGACCAATCGCAGAAGTAGCAATGGGCAGGCGGGAGCCTGTGTCCAGGCGAATGATTAGCGGGCCATGACCATGGCAGGTTTCCAAATAGACCATATCGCTGCGGTCGGCCCCGCCCAGGCTAACGTTACAGTCGGTGGCATCGGCAAATTTTGCAGATGCGGGCGGGCAATTTCGCGAATGCCCATATTGGCGAGAAAGCGATACCCCAAGGCTAAGACACCTGGACCAAGGCGGTACTTTTCCAGGTGGGTATTGTGCTGGAGATAGCCCAACTGTGTCAGGGTATAGGTTAACCTTGACACCGTAGGGCGAGGGATACTTGTACGGTTGGACAGCTCAGCATTGCCTAAATACTCTTCACCTGCGCCAAAGGCGCGCAGCAACTCTAAACCGCGTGCGAGGGCAGTCACAAAGTTGCGATCTTTTCCGGGCAACTGCGGGTCGTCAGCATCAGTGTCGGTGGGGTGCATTCAATATCCCAACAATAGGTGGCTTATGGCGCCCAGTATCGCATATCTACTTAGACGCAGCGTTCATGCCTATCAACGAAATAGCGGCTGTTTGACACTAAATCAGCCGTCCAGACGCTCGATAATTGTGGCAATGCCCTGACCGACGCCGATGCACATGGTGACCAACGCGTAGCGCCCACCGGTCGCCTCAAGCTGACGGAGAGCCGTAAGCGCCAAACGTGCTCCTGAAGCTCCCAGAGGGTGACCAATGGCGATAGCGCCGCCGTTGGCATTCAAGCGTGGATCATCAACGGAGAGCCCCAACTGCTGTATGCAACCAAGTACCTGAACGGCGAACGCTTCGTTAATTTCAATTACATCCATCTGCTCAAGGGTAAGCCCGGCTCGTGCCAGCGCCTTTTGTGAAGCGGGTACTGGCCCTAACCCCATAACCCTTGGTGCCACACCGGCAACGGCGCTGGCGACAATGCGCGCGCGTGGTGCTAAGCCCACACGCTCACCGGCGGCCTTGGTGCCGACAATCATGGCAGCAGCGCCGTCATTGAGGCCTGAGGCATTTCCGGCGGTGACAACGCCACCCTCGAATAGCGGGCCCAGTTGGGCCAGTTTGTCTTCGGTGCTTTGTGGGCGGGGGTGTTCGTCTTTATCCACCAACAGTGGCGGCTGTTTACGCCCTTGGGGCACCTCAACGCCAAACATTTCGCCGTCGTAAAAACCTGAGGCCAGCGCTTGGGCGTAGCGCGACTGGGAGCGGGCGGCAAAGGCATCGCTGGCGTCGCGGCCAATACTCAGATCGTGGGCAATATTGTCGGCGGTTTCCGGCATGCTGTGGCTGCCGTACTCTTTGGCAAGCCTAGGGTTGGGAAAACGCGAGCCAATCACCGTGTCAAACATTGGCTGATTGCGAGCAAAAGGGGAGTCTGCTTTACCTAATACGTAGGGTGCGCGGGACATCGACTCAACGCCACCGGCTAGGAATAGCTCGCCTTCCCCCAGGCGCGCCGCTCGGGCAGCGTCCATCATTGCCGCTAAGCCGCTGCCACAAAGACGGTTGACGGTTTGTCCGGCGACTTCAATAGGCAGGCCAGCGAGCAGCGCTCCGTGACGGGCCACGTTACGGGAGTCCTCCCCTGCCTGGTTGGTGCAGCCTGCCAGTACCTCTTCATAACTTTCTGGGGCGAAGGGGTTGCGGGCGACCAGTGCTTTAAGGGTTAAACCCAGCAGTTCATCGGGGCGGATAGCCGCTAAGCTGCCGCCGTGGCGACCAAAAGGGGTGCGTAAACCGTCGTAAATGTAGGCGTCTTGCATGATGGTTTTCCTGTTGTTTTTTTAAGCAGTGGTTAGCGACATGTGCAGTGCGGCACGGCGGCGCAGCCACGGACTGGGTCGATAGCGCGGGTCACCGGTGGCCTCAAGCAGATTGGTTAGTATCGTCATAATGCGCGTGGCGCCGTAATGGTCGCCCATGCGCAGCGGGCCGAAGGGGTAGCCCAGGCCAAGCTCAACCGCCCGGTCGATAGTCGCGGGTTCGGCAACCCCTTGTTGAGCAATGTCAGCACCCACGTTAACGATGCAGGCAATTACCCGTTGAAGCACAAAGCCGTTACTGTCCTGAAGCGTGCTCACCGGGGTGCCGTCATGATTGAGCAGGCTTTGCGCGGCTTGAATAAAGGCGTGCTGAGTTATCGGTGTGGTCATCAGGCTGCGGCGTTTATCGAGCCCAGCAAGCATATCCACGGCCACGCACTGCTTGGCATCTAGCCCCTGGCGTAGGGCGCAGTTGGTAGCGTCTTCACCAAAAGGCGTCAGCAGACAGAGCGCTTGTTGACTAGGCTGTGCACCAGTTTCTAATGGCCAGCTCGCCGCGTTTACCAATTCAGCGAGAGCCGAGGCGCTTTCGGAGTCATCCTGGCTGATCCAAACCGGGCGGGCGGGCACGGTTTCAATGGCAGGTTCATCCGGCATTTGCTGCTTGCCTTCCACATAGCGGTAAAAGCCTTCGCCGGTTTTACGCCCCAGCAAGCCCGCAGCCAGGCGTTGCCGGGTCAGAGGTGAAGGGCGAAAACGCGCCTCTTCATAGTACTGGTGATAAACCGACTCCATCACGGCGTGGGAAACATC